>JANQPB010000030.1 GCA_028285495.1 Acidimicrobiales bacterium | reverse complement strand
GCTCACCGCCACACGGCACTCGGGCCCTGGCTGAACTACTACAACCACCAACGACCCCACAGCGCCCTCGGCCACAAGACACCCACCGTCCGACTCAACCAGCCCGGCGAAACCTGACCAACCCTCCTGGGATCTACAGCTAGCCGCCGCCCCACTGGGTCTGCCTCGCCACCCACGACTGCACGTCGGCCTGGTTGTGGGCGTGGGACGGCGGGCCACCGGGGCCCGGAGGCCCGCCGCCACGCCCCCGCCCCGTCAACCACCGCTTGATGCGTGATCCCATCTTCCGAAGCAGAGCCATGACCTACCCCAGCACGCTCGGCGCACATCGATCGGAAGAATCCTACCAGTCGCCGGCGGTCGGTCAGGCTCGGACCCGCGACCAGCGAACGGCGGGCACCGCGGTCGAGCCACCGGCCTCGGCTGCCGCCCGCCCGCACGGTGTGACCGTCACCGTTTGGAAGGGCTGACCGGCTCCCGCCGACGGCTCCGGTCCGGCGTCGGGAGCCGCCGGCGGGCGCACCCGCTCGACGGGCCGGAGGGCTCGTTCGTGTGCCTCGGCCGGCTCGACGATCGAGGGCTCGACCACCGTTGCGCACGGCGACCGCAGCACCGTCCTCGATCCCAAGTGCCAGACCGGGGAGCTCACCGGCACGTGGCGGAGCGGGCTGTCGTCGTGGTCTGCGGAGAGACCGCCGACGGCGATGACGGTGCCGGACATCCCGCCAGTCCGACCGACCGGACCGATCCGATCGGCGAGATCGGGGCCGGGTCCGGAATCGCCGGTCCCTGCACGGCGGCGCCCCGTCGTGGCCACCGACCTCCGGGGCGGGACGCTCCGTGGCTCTGGCCGCCGTGTCGCCGGGCCTTCCGGCGTACGCATGCGCGCTCCGTCCTCAGTATGTTGCGGGCATACCTACACGCAGCTCCTATGCGTTGGCGACTGCGGCCACCGCCATGTTGTTGGCGGCCTTCGTCGGCACCGCGTCGAACATCGCCATCCCCATTCTCGAAGAGGAGTTCGCCGGTGCCGGGCTGGCCACGGTCTCCTGGGTGATCTCGGCGTTCAACGTCGCCCAGGTGACCTTCATGCTGCTCGCCGGGCGGCTGGCCGACCGGCTCGGTCGGCGGCGGGTCTTCCTCTCCGGGCTCCTGGTCTTCGCCGTCGGCGCCGCCCTGTCCGGCATCGCCCCGACGATCGAGCTCGTGATCGCCGCCCGCATCGGCCAGGCGATCGGCGTCTCGGCGATGCTGCCATCGTCGCTGGCCTGCGTCCTGCCGGCCTTTCCCCGGGAGCGCCACGCCACGATCGTCTCGCTGTGGTCGTCGATGGGCGTGCTCGGCGCTGCGGCGGCCCCGACCATCGCCGCCGGTCTGCTGCAGGTCTCGGGCTGGCGGGCGGTGTTCCTGGCGGCCGTCCCGATCGCGCTCGTCGCCTACGCCGCCGGCCGGCGCGTGCTCGACGAGGGCGTCGTCGTGGCGAATCCCGCCCCGATCGACCTCTGGGGCGCAGCCGCCGGCACGGCGGCGATCGGGGGCCTGACCCTCGTGACGGTGCAGGGCCGGGTCTGGGGCTGGCTCGACCCCAGGATCGTGGCGACGACCGTCGTCGCCGTGGCCAGCCTCCTGCTCTTCGTGCACCGGTCGCGGACCCACCCCGAGCCCCTGCTCGACCTCGAGATCCTGCGGGTCCGCTCGTTCTCGGTGGTCACCACCGCCGGCGCGCTCGTGTCGATGTCGACCTCGGCGACGTGGTTCCTCTACCCCCTGTTCGTCGTCGAGGTGTGGGACTACTCGGTGCTGCAGGTCGGCCTGGCCATGACCCCGGGCCCGGTGGCGCTCATCGTGTTGGCTCCGATCGCCGGACGGCTGGCGGACAGGTACGGCTACCGGCACCTGTTGATCGTCGGCGCGACCCTGGCCACGATCGGCACCGCGTGGATGGCGTGGCGGCTGCTGCCGGGCGAGATCTATCTCCGGGCCTTCCTGCCGGGCACCCTGGCCATCGGTTCCGGGATGGCGTTCATGCTCGGCCCGGCGAACGCCGCGGCCCTGCAGGAGGTGCCCGGCGATCAGCTGGCCTCGGCCAACGCCGCCTACAACACGGCACGCATGTCGGCCGCCGCTCTTGGGGTGGCGCTCATGGCCGCCATCATCGGCGACACGCCGGTGGGGAGCCGGCTCGACGCCTTCCGAACCGGTTGGTGGACGATGGTCGCCGTCATGGCCATCGGCCCGATCCTGCTCGCACTCCGGTATCCGCGGGCCCCGTCGAAGCGTCCGGACGCCACCGCCCCGACGTCGGCCTGAGGGCGCCGTCGGCCTCGGCCACCGACGGGCGGTCGACGGGCGTGCCGTGTTGCGGGCGGCGTTGGCCGAGGCGGCTCAGTCGGACCGGTGGTCGATGCCGTGCATGCCGCTGAGGGTGGCCATGCACTGGGACTCGACCACGTCGAGGCCGCCGGCCTCGGCGATGGTGCGCCCGTCGCCGGACATCAGCCCGATCTGCATCCAGAGCGCCTTCGCCCCGACCGTCACGGCGTCCCGGGCGATCGCCGGGATCTCGGCCGACGGGCGGAAGACCTGCACCACGTCGATCTCGATGTCGTCCGGGACGTCGAGGAGGGTCGGGTACGCCGGCACGCCCAGGATCTGCTCGGCGGTCGGGTGCACGGGCACGATGCGGAACCCGATCGTGACCAGAGCGGCGGGAACCCGATGAGCCTCTTTCGCCGGGTCGGTGGAGATCCCGACCGAGGCCACCGTCCGGGACTGGCGGAGGATCTCGACCGGGGTTCGGTTTGCCATCCCGATCAGCCTAGGAGCGCGTCCGGGTTCATCGGACGGGCGGCAGGTCGTCGGAGTCACCGGTCATCGATTCGTCGGCGGTCGGCGAGTGGGTATCGAGCAGATCGGACGTGACGCCGCCGACGACGATCGGGGTGCAGGCGCCGCTGATGACCGCGGCCGCGATGAGCGCAATCGGGACGCCGAAGGTGTTGGCGATGATCCCGCCGATGGCGGCCCCGAGTGGCATCGTGCCCCAGGCGACGAGCCGGTATCCGGCGTTGACCCGGCCGAGGAGGTGGTCGGGGACGATTCGCTGCCGGATCGAGACGGTGACGATGTTCCACCCGACGGCGACCGTCCCGGCGACGAAGAGACCGGCCCCGACGAGCCAGGGGGAGTCGGAGGCGACCGGAGCGACGCTGAAGAGCGGGAAGCCGAGGGTTGCGAGGATCAGGAGTCGACGTGTGCCGAGTCGGGTATGGAGTCGGTCGACGGCGAGCGTCCCGAGGATCGAGCCGACGGCGATGGTGGTGATGAGGAGCCCGTAGCCGGCTTCGTCGAGACCGAGGGGCCCTGGCGCGATGGCGTGGAGGGGCAGGATCGCCATCGTTGCAGTCGAGGCCAGGTTGGAGACCCCGACGCACACGGCGAGCACTCGCAGGAGTCGATGCCTGGCCAGGTAGCGGACGCCGTCGGCGATGTCGCGGCCAATGGTCGTCGAACGGCCGGTTCCCTTGGCCCGGAACGACCCGGACACCGTCATGAGCACCACGCCGGCGACGAGGTACAGCCCCGAGCTCATCGCCACGGCACCGGCCAGTGTCGCTCCTGCGACGACTGCGGCCAGCGGTGGGCCGATGAACTGGTTGGCGGTGAGCTCGACGGCGTAGAGCCGGCCGTTGGCGTGGTCGAGTCGATCGGGTTCCACGATGCTCGGCATCACGGATTGAGCGGCGGTGTCGAACAGCGTCTCACCCGTCCCCAACGCGAAGGCGAGCACGTAGAGCATCCAGAGCTCGGTCCACCCGACGCCGACGATGATGGCGAGCACGCCGATCACGACGGCGCGGGCCAGGTTGACCGAGATCATCGTGGCTCGTCGGTCGAGCCGGTCGGCGAGGGCACCGGCGGGCAGGGCGACGAGCAACCACGGGAGTCGACCGACGACGGTCACCCCGGCGAAGGCGGCCGGCGATCTCGTGATGCTCAGCGCCACGAGGGGGAGGGCGATCGTGAACGCTCCGTCGGCGAGATTCGATGCGCCGGAGGCGGTGATGAGACGACGAAGGACCCGGTCCATAACTGATTGAAGTTTCCCAATCAGTTACAATGTTGTCAATGGCTTCTGCATCGGGACCGAACGAGGCGTCACCGGCCGATCTCAAGGCGCTGGCCCACCCGCTGCGGATGCGGATCCTCCGCCTCTGCCTCCACGACGCCGTCACGAACAAGGAGATCGCAGATCGGCTCGATCTCGACCCGGCGACGTCGCTCTATCACGTGCGGCAACTCGCGCAGAACGGGTTCCTCGCGGCCGAGCCGGCCCGCACGGGCAGGCGCGGCGCGCTCGAGAAGCCCTACCGGGCGACGGGCAAGTCGTGGTCCCTGTCCTTTCCCCGGCCGGACGACCACCTGTCGGCCCTCCTGGCCGGGTTGGACGCCGCTCGCGACGAGATCGTGGCCGCAGGCCCGGACAGCGTCATCACCAACACCCGAGCCGGCCTCCGGCTGAGCCCCGCCGACGTCGCCGAGCTCACCGACCGACTCCAGGCGCTCGTCCAGGAGTTCGCAGCGCGACCGAACGACCCGGACGGCACGGCCGTCGGCCTCCTCACCATGCTCCACTACCTGGACCCGGGCGACGCCGGGGATCGACGAGCGTGACACCGGCGTCGCCAGGCCGGTCCCGTTGCACCTGCGCCGATCGGGATCAGGGGCGTCGACACGGCCGACGCCGCCGCCTCGCCGTACCCGATCGTTGGTGGGCCCGGCGGGGCTCGAACCCGCGACCGAGCGATTATGAGTCGCTTGCTCTAACCAACTGAGCTACAGGCCCGTGCCGCCATCGTAGGGCCAGCAGTGTGCCCGCACCTCGGCCTGGCCAGACCAGAGGTGTCAGTCGGTGAATGTCACGACGTCGTCGACCGGCCGACGACGGGACTTCACGTCGTTGGCCGCGAAGCCGTCGGCCGGGTACCCCATCGCCACCGTGATCACGATGATCTGGTCCTCCGGGATGTTGCCGTTGGCCCGGACGACCGATGACTGGCTGATGCCCTGCCCGTTGATGACCGACCCGACGCCTCGCTCCCAGGCCGCCAGGACCATGCCGTACACGGCCGCCCCGAGGTCGAAGTAGGCGACCGTGCTGTGGGTCAGGTTCCGGTCGATCGTGCCGACGACCGAGACCGGCGCATCGAACTGGCGGAACCCCCGCATGGCCCAGTCCTTGCGGCGCCCCTTGTCCTCCCATGCGATGTCCATCGCATCGAACAGCTGCAGCGCCACCTCCTTCTGCCGCTCCCGATGCACGCCCTCGTAGCCGCCGTGGCTGGTGATCTCGCGGTCGGGGGCGGCGCCGGCCATCATCCGCTCGGTGTTGCCGTCGCGGATCCGCTCGAGCGCGTCGCCGCTGATCACGTGGAAGTGCCACGGCTGGGAGTTCATCGACGACGGTGCCCGGGTCGCCACCTCGACGATCTCGGTCATGACCTCGCGGGGGATCGGGTCCGTCCGGAAGCCCCGGACCGAGCGCCGATCGCTCGTCAGCTCATCGAATTCCATCAGAGCCACTCTGCCACCGGCCGCCGGGCACGGCGAGTCCGGCGGCCGGCGCAGTAGGGTCGCACCATGCGCTTGGCCGGACGTCGACCCGAGCGACCCCGAACGTGACCCTGGTCGACGGGCCGCGTCCGGGGGCGACCGAGGTCACGGTGTGGGACCTTGAGTTGCCCGGCCCGGACGCCGTGCGGCCCGGTCGTGAGCCCGACGTCGAGCCGGTGCTCCTCGTCGCCGGTCGTCCGGCCCCCGAGCTGTCCCGCTTCTTCTACGAGCTGGTCGGCGGACCGTGGAACTGGGTCGACCGGCTCGGTTGGTCGCCCGAGCAGTGGTCGGCCTGGAGCGACCGACCCGAGCTCCACCTCGTGACCTGCTGGGTCGACGGCGTTCCCGCCGGCTACTACGAGCTGGAGCAGCAGGGGACGTCGGTCGAGATCGTCTACTTCGGCCTGGCCGAGCCGTTCTTCGGCTGCGGGCTCGGTGGCTGGCTGCTGACCGATGCCCTCGGTCGGGCGCTCGATCTCGACGGTGTCGACCGGGTCTGGCTGCACACCTGCTCGCTCGACGGCCCGGCCGCGCTCGGGAACTACCAGGCCCGCGGCATGACGATCGTCCGCCGGTCGAGCGAGTGGCGCCTCGTCACGCCGTAGCCGAGCCGCCGCCACCCCCCGCCTCGGACAGGTCGTACTCCCAGCGGTAGCGAAGCGGGAGCCCGCTGTGGCCGATCGCCGCCCCCGCCGTCGGGGTCTTCACCCCGAGCACCTGGTGGACCTGGGTCGAACCGATGGCGAAGTTCACCGACGTCGCCGCCATGTAGAGTCGCCACACACGGGCCCGGCCCTCGCCGACCTCGGCGACCGCGGCGTCCCAGTTGTCCTCGAGGTTGCCGACCCACCGTCGCAGCGTCAGCGCATAGTGCTCCCGCAGTGTCTCCATGTGCCTGGCCTCGAATCCGGTCCGCTGCATGGCGCCGACGACGTCGCCGATCTCGTGCAGCTCGCCGTCGGGGAACACGTAGCGGTGGATGAACCCGTTGCGGTCGACGGCGGCGGCCTCCCGCCGACGCCACCGGGGGGCCGGGCTCGGGGTTCGGCCGATCTGGTGGTTCAGGAGCCGTCCAGACGGCGTGAGGAGGCCGTGCAGGATCTCGAAGTAGCGCCGCAGGTGGGCCAGGCCGACGTGCTCGAACATCCCGATCGAGCTGATGGCGTCGAACGGCCCGTCGGTCAGGTCCCGGTAGTCCTGGAGCCGGATCTCCACCCGCCCGGCCAGCCCGGCCTCGGCCACCCGCTTGCGGGCCAGCTCGGCCTGGTTGTCCGAGATGGTGATCCCGACGACCTCGACGCCGTAGTGGCTGGCGGCGTGGATCGCCATCCCGCCCCAGCCGCAGCCGACGTCGAGCAGCCGCATCCCCGGCGCCAGCCCGAGCTTCCGACAGATCAGCTCGTACTTGTTGGCCTGGGCCTGCTCGAGGCTGTCGCCCGGGTGCTGGAACACGGCACACGAATAGGTCCACGACGGGCCGAGCACCATCCGGTAGAACTCGTTGGAGACGTCGTAGTGGTGGCTGATCGCCCGCTTGTCCCGCCGCCGGGTGTGGGCCCGGAAGCGGCTGCCGACGTCGATCTCCTCCGGCGGGATCGGCGGCCCGTGGCGGAGGTTCTGGACCCCGATCTCCGACACGAGGTTGCGGATCTGGGAGGGACTGAAGCGGAGACCGCCGAGGTTGCGCTGGAGGTCGAGCAGGGTCCAGATGTCACCCTCGATGTCCATCGCCCCCGACACGTAGGCCCGCCCGAAACCGAGCTCGCCCGGGTTCCGAACGAAGTGCTTGATGGCCTCGATGTTGTTGAAGCGGACGAGCACGGGCGCGTCGGTCGGGCCCCATGCGCGCCCCCGCCAGTCCTCGAAGCGGACATTGCTGTCCCGCCCGAGGAAGTCCTCGGTCACCGCCTGCAGAGACATCCCACACACCTCCCGCTGTTTCCCTCAGGTTATTCGCCAGTTCAACCCCGGCCAATCGAAACCATTCCCGCCGGTGCCGCCGATCCGGCCGGGAAAGGGCGGGGAGAGGGCCAGGATCGGGCGTTAGCCTTGGCTGGGATGAGCACGTCGACCACCGAGCCCTCCGATGCCACTTCGGGCCCGCGCCCGGCCTCCCAGCCGATGGCCAAGGCCTACGACCCGGCCGCAGCCGAGGTCGAGGTGACCAAGCGCTGGAACGACAGCCGGATGTCGGCGGCCGAGGCGACGGGGGACCCCGAGCGGCCCACCTACTCGATCGTCATCCCGCCGCCCAACGTCACCGCCGCCCTCCACCTCGGCCATGCGCTCAACAACACGCTGCAGGACGTCCTCATCCGCTACCACCGCATGCTGGGCCACCGGACCCTGTGGATGCCGGGCACCGACCACGCCGGCATCGCCACCCAGACGGTGGTCGAGAAGCGCCTGCTGGCCGACGGGGTCAAGCGGCTCGAGATGGGTCGTGAGGCCTTCGTGGCCAAGACCCAGGAGTGGAAGGACGAGTACGAGGCGGTCATCATCGAGCAGCTCAAGGCGATGGGTGCCTCGTGTGACTGGGATCGCACCCGGTTCACGATGGACGAGATGTGCGTCACCGCCGTCCGCCATGCGTTCTTCGAGTTGTTCCGCGATGGGCTGATCTACCGGGGAAAGCGCCTCGTCAACTGGGACCCGGCGACCCGGACGGCCCTGTCGGACGACGAGGTCGAGATGGAGACCGTCGCCGGCCACATGTGGTACCTCCGGTACCCGCTGCTCGACGCCGACGGAACCGCCAGCAGCACCGAGTTCGTCACCGTCGCCACCACCCGCCCCGAGACGATGCTCGGCGACACCGCGGTCGCCATCAATCCCGCCGATCAGCGGGCCGAGGCCCTCCGCGGTCGCCAGGTCCTGCTGCCGATCGTCGGGAGGACCATCCCCCTGGTCGAGGACGACTACGTCGTCATGGCCGATCCCGAGTCCGCCGACGCCAAGGCCCAGTACGCCTCCGGGTTCCTCAAGGTCACCCCGGCCCACGACCCCAACGACTGGGACATCGGCGTCCGACACGAGCTGCCGGTGATCAACGTCATGGGTCCGGACGGCGGCATCAGCGACCAGTACGGCTGGGACGACGTGTCCGACGAGGCCAGGGCCCTCGTCGGCTTGAGCCGCGAGGACGCCAGGGCGGCCATCGTCGCCTGGTTCGACGAGCGCGGCCTCCTCGAGGAGGTCCGCCACTACGAGCACTCGGTCGGCCACTCGTACCGGAGCCACGTCCCGATCGAGCCGTGGCTGTCCGATCAGTGGTTCGTCGCCGTCACCGACGACCGCCTGCGGGGCGAGGCCCTCCGGGCCCAGGAGCCGAGCCAGTCGCCGCCGCTTCCCGACGGGGTCCCGGCCCGGTCGGACCGGCCGGGCGACGGCGAGCTGACGTTCCACCCCGACCGCTATGCCAGGACCTACCACGCCTGGCACGACGGCATCCGAGACTGGTGCATCTCCCGCCAGCTCTGGTGGGGTCACCGGATCCCGGTCTGGATGCGGCTGGTCCCCGCCGGTCGGGCCGGCCCCGAGATCGAGGCCGCGCTCGACGGCGTCGGCATCGACGAGCCCAGGCCGGTCACCAGCCGGTGGACCGAGGCCGGCGGCGCCCACCTGGTCCGCCGGGTCACCGAGACCGAGATCGAGGAAGCCGTCTGCGTCCCGCCAGGGCCGACCCTGGCCCGGGCCGACCGCGCCGACACCACCCTCGACGAGGCCGGTCTGATCGCGGCGCTGGAAGACGAGGGATTCGCACGCGATCCCGACGTCCTCGACACGTGGTTCTCCTCGGGGTTGTGGCCGCTGTCGACCATGGGCTGGCCGTGGCCCGAGGACCACCCCGAGACCGTCGGCCTGCTCGACTCGTACAACCCGACGTCGGTCCTGATGACGGCCCGCGAGATCATCACCCTGTGGGTCAGCCGGATGACGATGTTCAACCGCTACTTCCTCGGCGGCCAGCTCCCCTTCGACGACGTCTTCATCCACGCCATGATCCAGGACGGCCATGGCCAGAAGATGTCCAAGAGCCTCGGCAACGGGGTCGATCCTCGAGACATCATCCACAGCCACGGGGCCGACGCCCTGCGCTACACACTGGTCCAGATGACGACCGACACCCAGGACGTCCGGATGCCGGTCGACATGATCTGCCCCCACAGCGGCGAGACGTTCACCCCCGAGATGATCACCACCGCGGCCGGCCACCTCGTCGCCGCCCCGGTCCAGACCTCACCGGCCGACCCGAGCCGCGAGATGGTCAGCGCCTACGGCGACGCCACCGGAACCGCCCAACCGTCCCCCGAGCGGCCGCTCGCCCGCAACACGTCGTCGCGCTTCGACGCCGGTCGCAACTTCGCCAACAAGGTCTGGAACGCCACCCGGTTCGTCATCGGGCGGATCCCGACCGACCGGGTCGACGCAACTCCGGTCGCCGGCGTCGTCGACCTCGGCGGGGCGACCATGGCCGACCGCTGGATCGTCGCCCGGCTCGGCCAGGCCATGGTCGCAGCCGAGGACGCGCTCGAGCGGTACCAGTTCAACGTCTACGCCGACACGCTGTACGACTTCATCTGGCGCGACGTCTGCGACCGCTACCTCGAGGCCATCAAGCCGACGATCGACGACAACGCCGACCAGCAGGCGATCCTGGCCGCCGTCCTCGATGCCGTCCTCCGGGTGCTGCACCCGGTCTGCCCGTTCGTCACCGAGGCCCTGTGGCCCCACGTCCGGGCGGTCCGCACCGCCGACGTCGACGGCCTGCACCTGCCCGACTCGGATCAGGTCGCCACCGCCGCCTGGCCCCGGATCGACGACGAGCTGATCGAGCGCCTGACCGACGGCGCCGTCATCGAGACCTTCGAGCGCGCCGACCGCCTGGTGGCCGACATCCGGGCCCTGCGGGCCGAGCGCAACCTCAAGCCACGCCAACTCGTCACCGTCCACGCCCCGGCCCCGGTCCGGGCCCTGATCGACAGCGCCGAGGGCACGGTCGAGACCCTGGCCGGGGTCGGCGAGGTCGTGGCCAGCGAGAACGGCGGCCGGCCCGCCGTCGCCAGCACCCTGGCCTTCGAGGGCGCGGAGGTCCACGTGTCCGGCCTGGTCGACGAGCTCGACCTCGACACCGAGCGGACCAGGCTGCAGAAGCTGATCGAGGCCAAGCGCGGCCAGGTGAACGGCTTCGAGAAGAAGCTGGCCAACCCCGGCTACGTCAACAACGCGCCGGCCGAGCTGGTGGCCGAGACCCGGGAGCTGCTGGCGGGGGCCCGCAGCGATCTCGACGCTGCCGAGGCCGCCATGGCCGCCCTCGAGTCCTGAGCCGGCGGTCGTCCTGGTACGGCGCCCGGCGCCGAGGTCGGCCACACTGACAGCCCCTGGCAACACAACCCATCACGACGGAGAGGAGTCGACGGTGAAGGTCGGCGACACGGTCGAGGAGTTCACGCTCGAAGACCAGCACGGCAACCCGGTGACGCTGTCGGGTCTGCTCGAGACCGGGCCCCTGGTGGTCTACTTCTACATCAAGGCGATGACGCCCGGTTGAACGATCGAGAGCAAGCACTTCCGCGACCTGCACGCCGAGTTCACCGAGCTCGGGGCGACGATCGTGGGGGTGTCGGCCGATCGGTCCGATCGGCAGCGCCAGTTCGATGAGGCCAACGAGCTCGGGTTCCCCCTCCTGGCCGACCCGGACAAGCAGGTCCAGGCCCAGTTCGGGGTCAAGCGGTTCGGCCCGCTGCCGAGCAAGCGGGCGACGTTCGTGATCGGCACCGACCGCACCGTGCTCGACGTCATCACGTCGGAGACCAACATGACGGCTCATGCCGACCGGGCGCTCGACGCACTGCGGAGCCGCCAGGGCGCGTAGAGGTGCCGACGACGAGCGGGTGGCGACGGTGGGAACCCGTCTCGATCGGGTCCCGCCGTCGTCTCGCGTCTGCGCCAGCTAGCCGGCCGGGGTGAAGGTGGCCGGCAGGCGCTTGATGCCGTGGATGAAGCTCGACTGCAGCAGGGCCGGCGGTCCGCTGGCCTCGATGTCGGGCAGGCGGGTGAGCACCTCCCGGAACATGACCGTGATCTCCCGCCTGGCCAGGTGGGCGCCGAGGCAGAAGTGGGGGCCGGGGCCGCCGAAGCCGACATGGTTGTTCGGCTCGCGCCGGATGTCGAACGTCAGCGGGTCGGCGAACACCTCGGGGTCGCGGTTGGCGGCCAGGTAGAACATGCAGACCTTCTCGCCCTCGGCGATCGCCTGGCCGTTGATCTCGGTGGCGGCCAGCGCCGTGCGGCGCATGTAGGTCACCGGCGAGGCCAGCCGCACGATCTCCTCGACCGCGGTCTGGGCGAGCCCCTCGAAGTCGGCGGCCCAGGCCGCCTTCTGCTGGGGATGGTCGGTGAGGTACTTGAGGCCCCAGCTGATCGCGTTGCGGGTGGTCTCGTTGCCGGCCACCACCAGGAGGATGAAGAAGCTGGCCAGGTCGGCCGACGTCAGCTCGTCGTCGCCGAGGTCGGCGTTGACCAGCTGGCTGGTGAGGTCGGTCCCGTCACCGCCCTTCTTGGCCTCGGCCACCTCGCTCATCAGGTTGGCCAGCTCGCCACCCGCGGTCAGCAGGGCGGTGATGACGTCGGCCTCGTTGGCCACGTACTCGGGGTCGGAGGCCCCGAGGATGGTGTTGGTCCGGTCGAAGACGAACTGGTACTCCGAGTCGGGGATGCCCATCAGGTCACAGACGATCTTGAGCGGGAGGGCGGCTGCCACGTCGACGACGAAGTCGACCTCGCCCTTGTCGGCGATGTCGTCGACGATCGACGTGGCGATCGTCTGCACCGAGCCCTCCAGCTTCCTCAGCATCCGGGGCGTGAAGCCGGCCGACACGATCCGCCGGAGACGGGCGTGGCGGGGGTCGTCCATCGAGATCATCGATCCGAAGAACTCGTTGAACTCCGGCGGGCTGTCGCCGATCGTGATGCCCGAGGCGGAGCTGAAGATCTCCGGTGTCTTGGACACCTGCAGGATGTCCTGATGGCGGGTCAGGACCCAGCCGCCCGGACCTTGCGGCAGCGGGATCTCCGGCGGGATCTCGGGCTCGGCCAGGAAGTTGACCCCACCGTTGGTCGATCGGAGGAGGGCGAGGTCGGCGTCGATGTCTTCGGCCGGACGGACCCAGAACTCGTGCAGGATCGGGTTGGGAAGCGTGGTCTCAACGGCTGCCATCGCACAACGTTAGCGACGGCCGTCCTGGCCGGGCGAACGGACCCGGGCCGGCGGGGCGAGGGAGGGTCAGGGGAGGGTGCCGATGCCCGAGATGAGGTACTTGGCGATGTCGCGGCCCCGGATGGGCAGGTCGGCGGCCTGTTTCATCCACGCGGCCATGTGCTCGGAGGCGAAGTGGGCGTCGAGGGCGGCCTGGTCGTCCCAGCGCTCGAAGACGTGCACGAGCCCCGGGTCGTCCGGGTCGGGGCTGAACACGTAGGCCTGGCAGCCGGGCTCGGCCCTGGTCGCCTCGATCATCGGGACGAGGGACGCGAACATGGCGTCACGGTGGTCGGGGTCGACCTGCAGGGTTCCGGCGACGATCAGCACGGTCAGATCCTCTCGAGCTCGGCCCCGTCGAACAGGGGCGTGATCCCGAGACGGGTGGCATCGGCCTCCATCTCGGCGTCGGTCGGGGCCCCGGTCGGGGCGGCCGCCGCCTCCAGCGTCGCCGGCAGCAGGCGGGCGTCGCTCGAGGAGTTGAGGAACAGCTCGGGTCTGGCCAGGACCCAGTTCACGGCTCGGGTGATGGCGTCGACGTCATCGATCGGCTCGTACCAGGAGAACCGGCGCTCGGGCGGGGGGTCGGGCCAGCGGCCGCGGGCCACCGACTTGATCGTCTGCATCGCCACCCCTTGCTCGGTGCAGCGGGCGATGAGGTCCTCGGCATCGGCCCGGTAGGCGGGGTCGCCGAGCAGGCTGTGGTTGTAGGGGAACAGCACGCTGTCGAACGGGAATCGCTCGAGGCTGCGGAGGTGCATCCCGCAGATGCGGGTGCCGTGGCCGGTGATGCCGACGAACCGGCACAGGCCCTCGTCACGGGCCCTGGCCATCGCCTCGACGGCGCCGCCGGGTCCGTGCGCCGTCTCCCACTCGTCCGGCTCGACCAGGTTGTGGAGCTGGATCAGGTCGACCTGGTCCACCCCCATCCGCTCGAGGCTCCGCTCGAGGCTGGCCCTGGCCGCGTCGCCGGTCCGGTCGCCGGTCTTGGTCGCCAGGAAGAACTCGCCGCGGTGCTCACCCAGGAACGGGGCCAGGCGGAGCTCGGAGTCGCTGTAGGAGGCGGCGGTGTCGATGTGGTTGACACCGGCCGGGGCCAGGAGGGCGAGGGTGGCGTCGGCCCGGTCCTGGCTCATGGCGCCGAGGGCCGCAGCACCGAAGATGACACGGCTGCTGTCGTGGCCGGTTGATCCGAACGGGGCGGTCGGCAACATGGTCGTCCTCCTGGGGCGGGTGGCCGAGCCTACCCCGCACCGGTGGGGGGCGAGCAAGGGCACCGGATCTCGGTCGCCGCCGGCGGCGACCACCGGCCGCTGGCCGCACCCGTCGACGCAGTGGGAGACTCGGTCCATGATCTCGGAGGATCCCGCCGGGGCCGCTCTCGACGCCGCGCTCGACGACGCCAGGGCCCGCTACGCCGATCGACGACCCCGCAGCGCCGAACAGGCCCGCGCCGCGGCCGAGGTGCTGCCGGCCGGCTCGACCCGCTCGGTGCTCGACTTCGCACCGTTCCCGTTCCGGGTGGCCAGGGCCGACGGTGCGGAGCTGATCGACGTCGACGGTCACCGCTACCTCGATCTGCTCGGCGACTACACCGCCGGCCTGCTCGGCCACAACCCACCCGAGGTGGCCGACGCGGTGCGGGCGGTGCTCGACCGGGGCTGGTCGCTCGGCGCCGTCGCCGACGGCGAGCACCGCCTGGCCGAGCTGCTGACCGACCGCTTCCCGTCGATGGATCAGATGCGGTTCACCAACTCGGGGACCGAGGCCAATCTGATGGCGATCAACCTGGCTCGCCACGCAACCGGGCGCAACCGGGTGCTGATCTTCGACGGCGCCTACCACGGCGGGCTGCTGTACTTCGGCGCCGCCGGCGCCGCACTCCAGGCCCCGTTCGACTACGTGCGGGCCCGGTACAACGACCTCGACTCGGTTGCCGAGGCGCTGGCCGAGCACGGCCACGACGTGGCCTGCCTGCTGGTCGAGCCGATGATGGGCGCCGGCGGCTGCCTTCCCGGCCGCCCGGACTTCCTGGCCGGCATGCGACGGCTCTGCGCCGAGCACGGCGTGATCCTGATCTTCGACGAGGTCATGACCTCGCGGATGTCGACCGGCGGGGCCCAGCAGCGGCTCGGGGTCGTGCCGGACATGACCACGCTCGGCAAGTACCTCGGCGGGGGGATGACGTTCGGGGCCTTCGGGGGCTCGAGCGAGCTGATGGGGGCGTTCGACCCGGCGAGGGGCGGCCAGCTGACCCACGGCGGAACGTTCAACAACAACTCGATGACGATGACCGCCGGTGTGGCCGCCGTCGAGCGGATCCTGACCGCCGAGGCGCTCGACCGGCTGTTCGCCGAGGGCGAGGAGCTCCGCGAGCGGATCGGACCGATCCTGGCTCCGGCGGGGCTGTCGGCAACGGGCTGGGGCTCGCTCATCGGCCTGCATGCGGTCCCCGGCCCCGTCGAGGGTCCGGCCGACCTCGCCGACGCCGATTCCCGCCGCATCGAGCTGCTGTTCCACGAGCTGCTCGAGCGCGAGGTCTACATGGCGACCAGGGGCTTCATCGCGCTGTCGCTCGCCGTGACGCCCGCCGATCTCGACGCGGTCGTCGAGGCGCTGAGCGACGCCGTCGAGTCGCTGCTCGGCCGGGGCGTGCTCGCCGGGTGACCCTGGGGCGCTCGAACCGAGCCATGACTCGGAATCGCCCCTACCGGGCGGTAGACTCGGGGTGAGCCGCTGTGGCGCGGCGCTCACGCCCGGGCCACAGGAACAGGCAAGATGTCACGTTGGGTGGCCGGAAAAGGCTCGTCCGCCACCCTCAGTGACGGCCCCCGTGCGGCTGCTAGGTGCCCGGGGAGCAAGGTGACAGAACGGGAGGCGCCGCCATGGCCAAACAACGATCGAGCTTCGCCAAGCTCCAGCGCGACAAGGCCAAGAAGGAGAGAGCGGCCCGGAAGCGGGCGAATCGCCAGGAGCGTCGCTCCGGGCTCGACGCCACGCCGGACGAGACCGAGGTCAACGACGACGCCGTCAGCCTCGTGAGCGGCGACGGTGAGCCGTCGCCCCAGGAGCTCCTCCAACTGGTCGAAGACCTGCACAAGCGCCGAGAGGCCGGCCTCATCAGCGAGGACGACTTCGAGGAGGCCAAGGTCGAGCTCTTCGCTCGCCTGCAGATCGACTGATCGTCGCTGACGGCCCCCGGCTTCCGGTCGGGGGCCGTTGCGCGTCCGGGCGGCCCGTCACCCCGTCGCCCGGTCGCCCCGTCGCCCGTCACCCCGGTGGCGCAGCAACGCTCAGGGGGTGACCCGTACCTCCGTGGCGAAGCCGCTGGTGAACCACGTCGCCTCGATGGCGTCGTTGACCTCCGCGATCGCCCGCTGGATGGCGTCGCTGAAGCGGTGCAGGTCGGCCCCGAGCAGCGGCCCGCCGTCGGCCTCCTCGAGCAGGGCCTGGGCGGCTGCGCACCGGCTCATCGCGTCGCCGTTGCCCGGGATCTCGAGCAGCCAGCGGCCGGTCTCGATCAGGCACGCCTCGACGCTCCTCGGACATTTGTTGTCACGCAACAGGAACGAGATCTGGGCCTCCGGGGTCGCCGGGAGGCCGCTGCGGCGGAACGCCTGCAGCGCGCTGACCGAGCGAAGCGCAGCGAACCAGGAGATGTCGAGATAGGGCTCCAGCGCCTCACCCCGGCCGGTCGTCAGCAGGTTGGCCTGCACGTCGAGCACCCGCGACGTCAGGTCGGCCCGTTCGAGCTGGCGGCCGATCGTCAGGAAGCAGTAGGCGTCGTCGTGGCTCATCGTGTCGCCGAGGATCCCGGTCAGGGTCTGGCAGCGGCGGACGATGGCGGTGAGCCAGGCCGACCGGGTCCGGCGGTCGACCGCCCGGTCCGCCGTGGCCAGCGTGAACGAGTGCAGCTCGGTCAGCACCTCGGCGGCGTCCATCGGCAGCACCGCCCGGGTCACCCGCAGGTTGTGGTGCAGGGCCTCGACCGACGACAGGATCGAGCTGGGCTCATCGGGATCGGCGCTCAGCCGGTGCACGACGTCCTCCTCGCCGGCGGCCTCCATCGGCGTGCCGTGCTCGGCCTCGAGCCCGAGCACGGTGAGCAGCGGCTGCCAGCCGAGCGTGGCGGTGCGGGGGAGGTCGATGATGAGGTCGGAGTGGGAGCGGATGAGCCTGGCGGTCCCCTCGGCCCGCTCGAGGTAGCGGCCGGCCCAGTAGGCGCCCTCGGCCACCCGAGACAGCAGCAGCGGCGATGGGGTCTGGTAGCTCATGGCGAGCGGTCCTCCTGGTTCGGATCGGCGGGCGTCCGCCCGGCCGGGGTCGGGTGGTGGCCGTTGGCCCGGCCGTCGGTCAGGTCGATCGCAGGAGCCGACGGCCCGACGATCCAGGTGTCCTTGCTCCCGCCGCCCTGGGAGCTGTTGACGACGAGCGAGCCCTCCCGGAGGGCCACCCTGGTCAGACCACCGGCCGTCACGTACGGCTCGCCCGCGCTGAGCACGAACGGCCGCAGGTCGACGTGGCGGGGGACGACGTCGTCGCCGGCGATCGTCGGCGCGGTCGACAGCTCGAGGATCGGCTGGGCGATCCAGTTCCGCGGATCGGCCTCGATCTGGCGGCGGAGCTCGACGAGCTCCGCCTCGGTCGCCTTCGACCCGATCGTCACCCCCTTGCCGCCGGCCTCGTTCGCCGGCTTGCACACCCAGGCCGACAGGTCGGCGAGCACCTCGGCCCGCTGGTCGGGCTCGACGAGGCGCATCGTCTCGACGTTGGGGAGGATCGCCTCCTCGCCCAGGTAGTAGCGGACCAGCTCGGGCACGTAGGAGTACACGACCTTGTCGTCGGCCACGCCGGCACCGGGGGCATTGACCAGGGCCACGTTGCCCGCCACCCAGGCCCCGAGCAGCCCGGGCGCACCGAGCAGCGAGTCGGGGCGGAACACGGCCGGGTCGAGGAACTCGTCGTCGACCCGCCGGTAGATCACGTCGACCTGGACCGGCCCGCCGACGGTCCGCATGAACACCCGGTCGTCGTCGACGGCGAGGTCGGACCCCTCGACCAGGTGGGCGCCGATCCGGGAGGCCAGGAAGGCGTGCTCGTAGTACGCCGAGTTGTGGATGCCCGGGGTCAGCACGACGACCACCGGGTCGCCGGTGCGGGGCGACAGGCCACGGAGCATCTGGCTCAGCCGATCGACGTAGCCCTCGACGGGGAGGATGTCGAGGTCCCGGAACAGGTCGCCGAAGACCCGCTTGGCCACCTGCCGGTTCTCCAGCATGTACGACACGCCGGACGGGATCCGCAGGTTGTCCTCCAGCACGAGGAACCGACCCGACCCGTCCCGCACCAGGTCGGTCCCGCAGATGTGGGCCCACACCCCACCGTCGACCTTGGCGCCCCGGCACTCGGTCCGATAGTTGGGCGAGTCGTCGATCAGCTCGCCTGGGACGATCCCGTCGCCGATCACCTGCCGCTCGTCGTACAGGTCGTCGATGAAGTGGTTGAGGGCCCGAAGCCGTTGGATCAACCCATCCGACACCCGCTCCCACTCCGACGCGGCGATGATCCGGGGAATCAGATCGACCGGCCAGCTCCGATCGATGTTGCCCTCCGGCCCCGACAGCGAGAACGTGACGCCCATCGAGCGAATGGCGGCCTCGCCGGCCTGCTGGCGCTGGAACAGATCCCGGCCGAGCGACTGGAGCCGGGCCACGACCGCCTCGCAGCCGGGCCGTGCCCCGCCGTCGGCGGTGACCATCTCGTCGTGGAACGAGCGGGCGTCGTACTCGGCCGAGGGCCAGGCCATGCCGTCCGGTTTAGGGCCCCTTCCGCTCAGGGTCGTTTCCGCCCGGTTACCAGCCCGTGAACGAGTGGCGAACGGGCGTGCCAGGGTCCGGCCGGACGTCATCGGCCCGGTCGTGGCGCCGGAGGTCGGGCTAGCATGCGCCAAGCGAGCCGCCAGGCGGGCGGCCACGGAGTGGCGAATGGGCATACACGTCGGGATCGAGCACCACACGAGCTACCGCTTCGATCGCACCGTCGAGATCCACCCTCACGTGCTCCGTCTCCGCCCGGCTCCGCACTGCCGGACCCCGATCGAGTCGTACAGCCTGACGGTCGACCCGCCCGGCCACTTCATCAACTGGCAGCAGGACCCGTTCGGCAACCACCTCGCCCGGGTGGTGTTCCCGGAGCCCGCCGACCACCTGAGCCTCACCGTCGACCTCGTCGCCGACCTGACGGTGGTCAACCCGTTCGACTTCTTCATCGAGGAATCGGCCGAGACGTTCCCGTTCAGCTACGAACCACAGCTGGCGGCCGACCTCGAGCCCTATCGCCGGATCGACAACCCGCCCGGCCCGCTGCTGTCGTCGTTCGTCGATGGGGCCAGGGACGCCGCGGGCGGGCAGGGGACCGTCGACTACCTCGTCGAGCTCAACCGGCGCCTCTACGACGCCGTCGAGTACTCGATCCGCATGGAGCCCGGCGTCCAGGACCCCGAGGAGACGCTCGGCCGGGCCGTCGGCTCGTGCCGCGACTCGGGCTGGCTCCTCGTCGAGGCGCTCCGTCGCCTCGGCCTGGCCGCCCGGTTCGTGTCCGGCTATCTGGTGCAGCTGGCTCCGGACCCGTTGCCCGGCCTCGACCGGGCCGCCGTCGACGGCCCGCAGGGCCCGTCGGCCGACTTCACCGACCTGCACGCCTGGGCCGAGGTGTACGTGCCCGGGGCGGGCTGGGTCGGTCTCGACCCGACGTCCGGTCTGCTGGCGGGCGAGGGCCACATCCCGCTGGCCTGCACCCCGCACCCGGTCTCGGCCGCGCCGGTGACCGGGGCGACCGGGCCGACCGAGGTCAGCTTCTCGTTCCGCAACGTCGTGCACCGGGTCCGGGAGGACCCCCGGGTCACCCGGCCGTACGCCGAGGCCCAGTGGGAGCGGATCGACGAGCTCGGTCGTGAGGTCGACGCCCGCCTCGCCGCCGACGACGTCCGGCTGACCATGGGCGGGGAGCCGACGTTCGTCGCCATCGACGACCCGGACGGCGACGAGTGGAACACGGCGGCCGACGGGCCGGCCAAGCGCCGCCTGGCCGCGGACCTCGTCGATCGGCTCCACCGCCGATTCGGGCCCGGGGGGCTCGTGCAGCACGGGCAGGGCAAGTGGTACCCCGGCGAGCCGCTGCCCCGATGGCAGATGGCCGTGGTCTGGCGGCTCGATGGCCACCCCCTGTGGCGGCGAGCGGAGCTGCTGGCCCGGCCAGACGAGCCCGGCCCGGCCACGATCGACGACGGCCGGCGCTTCCTGGAGCGTGTCGCCGCCCGGTTCGGGCTGGAGCCGGACGTCGTGCTGGCAGCCAACGAGGACCCGGTCGACCTGGTGTGGCGGGAGGCGCGGCTCCCGGCCGGTGACCCGCCGACCGATGACGTCACCGAGGCCGAGACCGACGAGATCGACGAGCCGGACGCCCGCGCCGCCCTGTTCCGCCGCCTCGAGGGCCAGCCGGCCGATCCCGTCGGGTTCGTCCTCCCGCTGCACCCCCATCCGGACGGCGACGGCTGGGCCACCGCTCGTTGGCGCCTCCGCCGCTCGGGCCTGTTCCTCATCCCCGGCGACTCGCCGGTCGGGCTCCGCCTCCCCCTCGACTCGCTGACGTGGTCGGACGCCCCGCCGACCTTCGAGCGCTCCGCCTTCGAGCCGCTCGACGAGCTGCCCCAGCCGTCTCCGGAGACGCCGCCCGGCCCGAACCCGGGCGCAGCCCGCGAGATCGCCGTCAACCGCATCCCGCCGACGGCCCTCACCGTCGAGGTGGCCGATGGCCACGTCCGGGTGTTCCTGCCCCCGCTCGGGCACGCCGAGCACGCGGTCGAGCTCATCACGGTCGTCGAGGCCGTGGCGGCCGAGCTGAACCAGCCGGTCGTCGTCGAGGGCTACCCGGTTCCCCGGGATCCCCGGCTCCAGACCGTGGTCGTGACCCCTGACCCGGGCGTGGTCGAGGTCAACCTGCAGCCGACCGCCGACTGGCCGCAGCTGACCGACGTCGTCGAGGGCTTGTACGCCGAGGCCAGGCTGACCGGCCTCGGCACCGAGAAGTTCGGCATCGACGGCGGCCACACCGGCACCGGGGGCGGCAACCACCTGACCCTCGGCGGGGCCACGCCGGTCGACAGCCCGCTGCTCCGCCGCCCCGACCTGCTGCCGAGCATGCTGACCTACTGGCAGCACCACCCGTCGCTGTCCTACCTGTTCTCCGGCCAGTTCATCGGCCCGACCAGCCAGGCCCCCCGGGTCGACGAGGGCAGGGCCGACACCCTCTACGAGCTGGAGATCGCGCTCGGCGAGCTCGACCGCCGGGGCGACGATGCCAGACCGTGGATGGTCGACCGGCTCCTCCGCCACCTGCTGGTCGACCTGACCGGCAACACCCACCGGGCCGAGTTCTGCATCGACAAGCTGCACAGCCCCGACTCGGAGCGCGGTCGGCTCGGATTGCTGGAGCTGCGGGCGTTCGAGATGCCACCCCACCCCCGCATGGCGCTCGTCCAGGCCCTGCTGGTCCGGTCGCTGGTCGCCCGGTTCTGGTCGAGCCCGTACCGGGGTCGGCTCGTGCGCTGGGGGACCGACCTCTACGACCGGTTCCTGCTCCCGTGGTTCGTCCGGCTCGACATCAACGACGTCGTGCTCGACCTGGCGGCCAATGGGATCGAGTTCGACGTTGCCTGGCTCGAGCCGTTCCTCGAGTTCCGGTTCCCGCTGATCGGCGAGCTGGAGCTCGACGACACCAGGATCGAGCTGCGCTCGGCCATCGAGCCGTGGCACGTGCTCGGCGAGGAGGTCGGCGCCACCGGGACCGCCCGCTACGTCGACTCCTCGGTCGAACGGCTCCAGCTCCTCGTCGAGGGTTTCAACGAGGCCCGCCACCTCGTGACCTGCAACGGCGTGCCGGTGCCGCTGCAGCCGACCGGCGTGCCCTCGGTCGCGGTGGCCGGCGTCCGCTACAAGGCGTGGGCGCCCCACTCGTCCCTGCACCCGACCATCGGAGTGCACGATCCGCTGGTCTTCGACCTGGTCGACCGCTGGAGCGAGCGCTCGGTCGGCGGCTGCACCTACCGGGTCGCCCATCCGGGCGGTCGGGCCTACGACACCAGGCCGGTCAACGCCGCCGAGGCGGAGGCCCGCCGGGCCGCCCGGTTCTTCCGTCACGGGCACACCCCCGGCCGGGTCGACATCGCCCGCCTCGACAGCCGGCTGGCCACGACGGCCGACCGGGACAACCGGCGGACCCTCGACCTCCGGCGCTTCCCCGAGGCCAGGGAGGGTCGTTGACGGTCTCGACCGGCGCCGACCTCACGACCCGCTACGTCGGTGACGGCCCGGCCGGGGCCGCCCGATCGGGACCGGGCAACGACGAGCTGGTGGCGCCGGACGGCTCGCCGAGGGCCCACTGGTCGCCGGTGCTCGAGCGCTACCGGCGGATGGGCGACGACGAGCTGCTCAGGCGGGCGGCCGAGATCGAGCTGGTCCTGGAACAGGAGGGCGTTCGGTACACGCCGGCCCCGCAGCCGGTGGCCGATGCCGAGCCGGCTGTCGGCGAGCCCGCCCGGCCCCGCCCCTGGGTCCTCGACCCGCTCCCGATGCTGGTCCCCGAGACCGAGTGGCGGGCGCTCGAACGGGGCCTGCAGCAACGGGCCGAGCTGCTCGACGCCGTCGTCCGGGACCTCTACGGGCCGCGGCGCCTCCTCCGCGACCGCCTCGTCCCACCGGCGATGATCCTCGGCGATCCCCAGTACCTGCGTCCCTGGCACGGCGTGGTCACCGCCGGCCACCGCCAGCTGGCCCTCACCGCCTGCGACCTCCACCGTGACCCGGATGGCACCTGGCGGGTGCTCAGCGACCGGACCCAGGCCCCGTCCGGCCTGGCCTATGCGCTGGAGAACCGGCGAGTCCTGGCCCGGGTGTTCCCGGCCCTGTTCCGCAGCGCCCGGGCCCGTCGACTCGGCCCGTTCCTGCAGGTGTACCGGGCCGCCATCGAGGCCGCAGCGCCGCCCGGTGTCGACGGCCCGACGGTGGTCGTCCTCAGCCCCGGCGCACTGTCGGAGACGGCGTTCGAGCACGCCTCGCTCGCCACCCGGCTCGGCTATCCGCTGGTCGAGGGCAGCGACCTCCGGGTCCGCGACGGACGGGTATGGCTGAAGACGGTGAGCGACCTGGTCCCGGTCCACGTCGTCCTCCGCCGGGTCGACGCAACCTTCTGCGATCCCCTCGAGCTCCGGCCCGGCTCGACGCTCGGGGTTCCCGGCCTGGTCGACGCCTGCCGGACGGGGGCCGTCACCATCCTCAACCCCCTCGGTGCCGGCGTGCTGGAGAACGCCGGTCTGTTGCCGATCCTGCCCCGCCTGGCCAGGGCGCTGCTCGGCGCAGACCTCGCCCTGCCGGGGGTGGAGGCCTGGTGGTGCGGCGACGAGGCCGGCCGGTCGCACGTGCTGGCCAACCTCGGGCGCCTCGTCGTCCGGCCGCTGTCCCGGGCCACGCTGGCCCACTCGATCGACACCACCCGGTCGAGCCGCCGCGAGCTCGACGAGCTCGCGGCCAGGATCGACGCCGACCCGGCGGCCTGGGTCGGCCAGGAGCGGGTCGAGCCGTCGACCTCGCCGGTCCTCACCGGCGGGCGCCTCGAACCCCGGCCAACCGTCCTGCGCACGTTCGCCGTCGCCTCGGCCGGGGGCTACGCCGTGCTGCCGGGCGGCCTGGCCCGGACGGCCGGCGACGACGGCGGCCCCATCGCCAACCGGGCCGGCGCCATCGCCAAGGACGTCTGGGTGCTCGGCGACGACGAGGGGTTCGGCGAGGTCACGCCGATCCGGATCGCCGGCGCCGAGGCTGCGGTCGGTTCGACCGCAGCCCGGGCGGCCGAGAACCTCTTCTGGCTCGGTCGCTACGCCGAACGGGCCGAGGCCACCGCCCGGCTGCTGCGGGCCATCGAGCAGCGACGCAGCGACGTGCGGGTCGACGGCGACGGCGCCGAGGCGGCGGCGCTCCGCAGCCTGCTCACCGCCGTCACCCGGATCACCGGCACGTGGCCCGGTTTCGTCGGCGACGACGCCGAAGCGGCGATGGCCGACCCGGACCGGGAGCTGGTCGGCCTGGTCGTCGACCGATCGCGACCGGGCACGGTGGCCCATGCGGTCGACCGGATGTTCGCCGCCATGGGTGAGGTGCGGGATCAGCTGTCGGTCGACACGTGGCTGGTGGTCGGCTCGCTGCAGCGGCTCGTCGAGGCGGGCGGCCGGCCACGCGAGGCTCGGGCGGGCCAGCCCGCCGTGGCCGGCGGCGGAGGTCCTGCGGCCGGTGCTGGCCTCGGCGTCGACGGCGACGGCGACGAGGCCGTGCTCGGGTTGCTCGACCAGCTCCTCCACGGGCTGCTGTCGCTGTCGGGCCTGGCCACCGAATCGATGGTGCGGGACCAGGGCTGGCACTTCATGGACGCCGGGCGCCGCGTCGAGCGATCGCTCCACGTCGCCGCCCTCGCCGGCGAGGTGCTCGGGCGGGCGCACCCGTCGGCGGTCGAGGGCCTGCTCGTCGAGTCGGTTGCCGCCGCAACCGAGAGCATCGTCACCCACCGGCGCCGCCAGCGGGGCCGCCCCGGCCTGGTCGCCCTGCTCGACCTGGTACTGACCGACGCCGGCAACCCCCGGTCGCTGCGGTTCCAGGTCGATCGGTTGGCCGACGACCTCGCCTTCCTCCGGGCCGCCCGACCATCGGGCAGCGCCCTGTCGGCCACGCCGCTGGTGCTCGACGTGGCCCGCCTCGTGCAGGACGTGTCGGTCGACGACATCGTCGAGGTCTCGTCCGGCCGGCGGCCCGAGCTCGTCGAGCTGAGCGGCTCGGTGCGCGACCTCCTGGCCCGAGCCTCGGACGGGATCGAACGCGACTTCTTCGTCCGCCGGCTCCCGCAGCGCTCGGTGCAGACGCCGATCGAACCACCGGGTCGGCTCTCGTGATCTACGACGTCGTCCACCGGACCAGCTACGCCTACGACGCGCCGGTCACCCTCAGCGTCGGCGAGGCCCACCTGCTGCCCGGCGACCTCGACGGCCAGCGCTGCCTCGCCGGCCAGCTCCAGGTCGACCCGGAGCCCCAGCACTCCCGGGAGCGGCTCGACCTCTACGGCAACCGGGTGGCCCACTTCTCGGTCCGCCAGCCCCACACGGAGCTCCACGTCACGGCCACCTCCACCATCGACACCTCACGGCGACCCGAGCGGACCGGTCCGGCCGGCGAGCAGCCGTGGGAGTCGCTCGTCGTCGACGTCGCCGCCCCCCTCGAGGTGGTCGAGATGAGCGTCGACTCGCCGCTGATCCGTCGTTCGGCCGATCTCGCCGCCTACGCCAGACCATCGCTGGACCCCGGTCGGCCGATCGGTGAGGCGATGGCCGACCTCTGCCGGCGGGTGCACGCCGACTTCGCCTTCGACCCGGAGGCGACCGACGTCGACACCCCGCTCGATGAGGTCATGGCCACCCGGCGGGGCGTCTGCCAGGACTTCGCCCACGTGCTGATCGGCTGCCTGCGCTCGGTCGGCCTGGCCGCCTGCTACGTCAGCGGCTACCTGGAGACCGACCCGCCGCCTGGTCGGCCCCGCCTGGTCGGCGCCGACCGCACCCACGCCTGGGTCGACCTCCATCTCGGCGACGGTCGGTGGATCGGTGTCGACCCGACCAACGACCAGCTGGCCGGTCGCCGGTACCTGACGACGGCGCATGGCCGCGACTACCGGGACGTGCCCCCGCTCAAGGGTGTGATCTTCACCGAGGCCGAGGAGAACGAGTTGACCGTCACGGTCGACGTCGTCGCCCGCTGACGCCGGCCGCCGGCCGACCCCGCTGACGGTCGTCCGAGCGGGACTACGGTGGGGCGATGCGGTCGTTCCGTTGCGGGACCTGCGGTCAGCTGATCTTCTTCGACAACTCGGTCTGCCTGCGCTGCTCGTCGCCGCTCGGCTACGAGCCCGTGCGGCGTGAGCTGCTGACCCTGGCCGACGGGCCGGATGGGCTCGCAACCGTCGATGGCGGCCAGGCGCCGCAGCGATGGCGACGCTGCGGCAACGACGTCACCGCCGGCTGCAACTGGCTCGTGCCGGCCGACGGCCAACCGGGCTCGCTTTGTCGCAGCTGCCGCCTGACCTCCGTCCGTCCGGCCGACGATGACACGGCGGCCATGGGCGCCTTCGTCACCGCCGAGGCGGCCAAGCGGCGCCTGCTCGATCAGCTCGCCGGGCTCGGCCTCCCCATCATCGACCGGGTCACCGATCCGGACGACGGGCTCACCTTCGAGCTGCTGTCGGCCAGGAACCACTCGGTCACCACCGGGCATCAGGGCGGGGTGGTGACCCTCGACCTCTCGGAGTCGGACGACGCCTACCGGGAGTTCGTCCGCCAGCAGCTCGGCGAGCCCTACCGGACCGTCCTCGGTCACCTGCGCCACGAGATCGGCCACTACTTCTGGCCCCACCTGGTGGTCGCCGCCGGCCGTCTCGACGAGTTCCGGGCCCGGTTCGGCGACGAGCGCCAGGACTACCAGGCGGCGTTGCGCGACCACTACGAGGGCGGCCGACCGGAGGGCGACGACGCCTGGTCCGGTCTGCACGTCAGCCGCTACGCCACCGTGCACCCCTGGGAGGACTGGGCGGAGACGTTCGCCCACTACCTGCACATCCGCGACGGCCTCGAGACCGCAGCCGACTTCGGGGTCGTCATCGACGAGCCGGCCCGCTCGTTCGCCAGTGGGAACGGGCTGCCGTCCGTCGGCGAGCACACCACCGTCGGCCCGCTCGTCGACCGTTGGCTCGGCCTCACCGTCGCCATGAACGCCATGTCCCGCTCGATCGGCCGCGACGACCTGTACCCGTTCGTGCTGTCGACCGACGTCGTGGCCAAGCTCGACTTCGTGCACCGGTCCGTCGTCTGAACGGGCGACGAGGGCTCAACTCGCGTCCGCCCCCGCCGATCGCGAGGTGGTTGAGGTAGCCGCGACACGCTCGGGTGGTCGACATGGGTCTGCGATCGAATCAGCGCCAGGGGGCGTCGAACGCCGCTCTGCTCGCCGACCTCCAGCTCGCCATCACCCGGACGGCCGTCGGCGCCGCCCGCAGCTCGGTCTCACTCGACTCGCTCGGCCAGCGACTCACGGAGAGCCACGGCCGGACCGCCGACGCCAGCGACTCGATCGCCACCATCGCCGATGCCGTGCACGCCATCAGCGAGCGGGCCGCCACCACCAGGGAACTGGCCGTCGCCGTCGACGACGCCGCGTCATCGGCCATCGGCGACAGCGACGAGATGCTGGCCGCCGTCTCCGAGCTGGCCGAGATCATGGGAACGGTCGAGCAGCGCCTCCAGTCGCTGGAGGCCAGCATGTCCGACATCACCGAGATGACGTCGGTCATCGACGGGATCGCCAACCAGACCCGCCTGTTGGCCCTCAACGCCTCGATCGAGGCGGCCAGGGCCGGCGAGCACGGGCGAGGCTTCGCCGTCGTGGCCGAGGAGGTCGGCTCGCTGGCCGGCAACACCGCCGAGCAGACGTCCCAGATCACCGGTCTGGTGCAGTCGGTCGTCGCCGACATCGAGGCGGTGGCCGCCGGCGGTGAGGCGGCGGTCGGGCTGGTGGCCGACGTGTCGAACCGGGCCGCCGGAACCGGGCGGGCGCTCCACCAGATCGCCGACAGCTCCCGTCAGGGGACCGAGCACATGCGTGAGATCGCGGCGGCGGTGCAGACCCAGGCCAGCGAGGTCGACACCGTCCGCGACGCGCTGGAGGAGACGGTCGTCGCCCTCGGTTCGGCCACCGGCGAGGCGGCGAGCATCGCCACCGACACCCGCGACCTGTCGACCAGCGTCGAGCTGGCCTTCCAGTCGCTCGAGGCGGTCCGGCTCGACACCATCTTCCACCGGTCCATCGCCCTGGCCCGGGAGCTGGCCGACCGGACCGGGGTGCTGCTGGCCGAGCCCGTCGACCGGGGTCGGTGCCGGCTGGACCAGGTGCTGGCCCTCGATTACCGGGCGATCGAGGGCTCGGCCATCCGGTCGCTGTCGCCGCTCTTCGACGTCTCGCGGGTCCCGAGCTCCGGCTTCGACCCGCCGAAGTACGCCACCGCCTACGACGCCTTGATCGACGCCGAGCTCCAGACGATCGAGGACGACGTCATGGCCCGCGAGCCGCAGCTGATCTTCGCCCTGGTCATGGACCTGAACTCGTACGCCCCGATCCACAACCGCACGTACTGCAAGGACTGGACGGGCGACCCCGAGCTCGACCTCGTCGGCAACCGGGCGAAGCGGTTCTTCGCCGAGTCCGTGCTGCTGCGGGGCTCCCGGGTCGGGCTGGCGGCCGAGCGGCTGCCGACCCGGGCCACCCGGTCGGACCTCGAGCAGGCCGGCCTCGACCTCCGGGAGCCGGCCGGTGGTGACCGCCGATTCCTCGTGCAGACGTACGCCCGCGACACCGGCGCCATCGTCACCGTGCTGGCCGTGCCGGTCTACGTGAAGGGCAACCGGTGGGGGGCCGCCATCCTCGGTTGGAACGAGGACGGCGCCCGCTGATCCACCCGCCGGCCTGGATCAGGCGGCCCGGGCGATCTCGTCGAGTCTGCGGTGGATGCGGGTGGCGCTGATCTTGCCGGGGGCCTTGAGATGCTGGGCGAAGGTGGCGACCCGCAACTCCTCGAGCTGCCACGTCACGTCCTCCAGCTCCGGGGTGAGACCGAGCCGGGCCACGAGCTCCCGGTGTCGACCCTCGACCTCGACGCACGTCGCCGCCCCCTGCACGTCCCGTTGCGGTGCCTCGGTCAGGTGGGTCACACGATGGTCGATCGCCTCGAGGTAGCGGGCCACGTCGTCGACCCGGTCGAGCCCGACGCCGGCGATGAAACCCGGGTAGGCCAGGCGGTCGAGGTGGGCCCTGGCGTCGCGTGCCGAGACGTCGACGCTCGATCCCGTGAGCTCGTCCAGGCGGGGGAGGAGGCCGACCAGCG
The DNA here is from genome assembly GCA_028285495.1 of Acidimicrobiales bacterium. GTDB lineage: Bacteria > Actinomycetota > Acidimicrobiia > Acidimicrobiales > SZUA-35 > JAHELU01. Next base: position 10,719 of record JANQPB010000030.1, on the reverse strand, counting down.
TGGTCACCATCCGGGCCATCGCCTCGGCCAGCACCGGGAGGGACTCGTCGAGCGAGGAGCGGGTCCGGTCGACGAGGGCCTCGAAGCCGGCCCTGGTCCTGGCCGGTCCGCCGCCGCTGGCGACGGCGTCGTCGATGGCGGCGTCGATGCAGTCGTTGTACCACTGCGCCCGCGACTGGATCGGGGCGGTGGCCAGGCGGAGCTTGGTCCGGTCGTCGACCAGGCGGTCGAGGGCTCGGACCGGGGAGGGGAGTTGGAGGCGGATCAGGCGGCGGGTCCCGAGCCACATCGCCTCGTGCTGCTCGTCCGGGTCGGCGAAGAGCCGGATGGCGACGGAGTCGCCCTCGTCGACCAGGGCCGGGTAGGCCCGGATGGCGTGGGTCGGGCCCGCGGTCTCCAACTCGGCCGGCAGGTCGTCGAGATCCCAGGCGGTCAGCCCGGTCCGCTCCAGGCCGGACGACGTCGCCGCAGCGTCGGACAGCGCCGTCTTGACCTGGTCGAGCATCAGGGTCTGCAGCGCGGCCAGGTCCTTGCCATCGGCCAGGACCTCGAACCGCTCGTTGATGATCCGGAACGTCGGTCGGAGGTGAGGCGGGATCCGCTCCAGGTCGAAGGCGTCGGCCCGGATGACCTGACCGGCCCGGCGGCCGAGGAGGTCGGCCACCTGCTCGATCAGGCCTCCGGCGTCGGGGTCGAGCATCGGGACGATGGTGTCGACCGAGTCGGCGATCGGCAGCAGCGACTTGCGGGTCGCCTTGGGCAGGGACCGGGCGAGGGCCGAGACGAGCTCGCCCCGCAGGCCCGGCACCGCCCACTCGAACGGGGCCGGCTCCAGCTGGTTGAGCAACTCGAGCGGGACGTGCACGCTGACCCCGTCGACGTGGCTGGCGGCATCGAACTCGTAGGCCAGGTCGAGCTCGAGGTCACCGATGCGGATCGAGTCGGGGAAGCCCCGGTGGTCGATCGGGGCCCGCTCGTCGGCCAGCAGGTCGTCGAGGGCGAACGACAGCAGGTCCGGCTGGTCGTTCTTCGCCTTCTTCCACCACCGGTCGAAGTGACGGCCGGAGACGATGTGGTCCGGGAGGCGCTCGTCGAAGAAGTCGTGGCGCCGCTGCCGCTCGACCAGCAGGTCCCGGCGCCGGGCCCTGGTCTCCAGCTCCTCGAGCTGGGCGACGATCCGGCGGTTGTGCTCGACGAAGTCGTGGCGGGTCTCCCACTCGCCCTCGACGAGCGCGTGGTGGATGAACAGCTCGCGGGCCAGCTGGGGGTCGACCCGCCCGAGCGTGAGCCGCCGGTTCTCGACCAGCGGCAACCCGTAGAGGGTGACCCGCTCGCTGGTGTGGGCCAGGCCCTTGGCCGGATCCCAGGTCGGGTCGGCGTAGGACCGGGTCACCAGGTAGTGGCCGAGGTCTTCGGCCCAGCCGGGGTCGATCGGGCCGACCATCCGGGCCCGGAGCTGGTCGGTCTCGACCAGCTCGGCCGCCATCACCCACTGGGGGCTCCGCCGGGTCAGGGCCGAGCCGGGGGCGATCGTGAACCGTGACTGGCGGGCCCCCAGGAACTCGACCCGGGGGCGGCGCCGGTTCCGGTCACGGGCCCGGTCGTCGCCCCGGCTCGGCTTGCGCTGGTGCTTCGGGTCCTTCAGCCCGATGTGCGACAGCAGGCCGGCCAGGACCGACCGGTGGATCGCATCGGCTCTGGCGGTGTCGTCGAGCCGGTTGCCCGACCGGCGGTAGCCGAGGTCCTTGGCCGTCTCGGTCAGCTGGCGGTGCAGGTCCTGCCACTCCCGCACCCGGTTGTGGTTGAGGAACTCCCGTCGGCACATCCGGCGGAAGCTGCTGGCCGAGCGGTTCTTGCGCTCCAGGCGGACGTGGTCCCACAGGTTGAGCAGGGTCAGGAAGTCGGAGCGCTCGTCGACGAAGCGGGCGTGGGCCTGGTCGGCGGCGCTGCGGTCGTCTGACGGCCGCTCCCGGGGGTCGAGGATCGAGAGGGCGGCGACGATGACGGTGACATCCTCCAGGACGCCGTGGTCGGTCGCCTCGATCAGCATCCGCCCGAACCGGGGATCGACCGGGATGCGGGCCAGCTCGCGGCCCATGGGGGTCAGCCAGCGCTTCGTGCCGTGGTGCTCGGGGTCGAGGGCGTCGAGCTCCTCCAACAGCTGGACGCCGTCGTTGATCGAGCGAGCGTCCGGGGCCTCGACGAAGGGGAACGAGGCGATGTCGCCGAGGCCGAGCGACGCCATCTGGAGGATGACCGACGCCAGGTTGGTCCTCAGGATCTCGGGCTCGGTGAACTCGTCTCTGGCGTCGTAGTCGTCCTCGGCGTAGAGGCGGATGCAGATGCCGGGGCCGATCCGGCCGCAGCGCCCGGCCCGCTGGTCGGCCGAGGCCTGCGACACCGCCTCGATCGGCAGCCGCTGGACCTTGGTCCGGCGGTTGAAGCGGGAGATCCTGGCGGTGCCGGGGTCGATCACGTAGCGGATGCCGGGGACGGTGAGCGACGTCTCGGCCACGTTGGTGGCCAGCACGATCCGCCGGCCCCGGTGGGGGGCGAAGACCCGGTGTTGCTCGGCCGCCGACAGCCGGGCGAAGAGGGGGAAGATCTCGGTGTCGGGCAGGTTCCGGTCGCCGAGGGCGTCGGCCGCCTCCCGGATGTCGCGCTCGCCGGCCAGGAAGACGAGCATGTCGCCCGGTCCCTCGCGGGCCAGCTCGTCGACGGCGGCGACGATGGCCTCGGGCTGGCTCCTGGGCTCGTCGACGTCGGGCCCGTCGGTCGGGCGGTAACGGACCTCGACCGGGTAGGTCCGGCCCGACACCTCGATGATCGGCGCCGGTTCGCCGTCCGGTCCGGCGAAGTGGGCGGCGAAGCGCTCGGTGTCGATCGTGGCCGAGGTGACGATGACCCGGAGGTCGGGGCGGCGGGGGAGGAGCTGGCGGAGGTAGCCGAGGATGAAGTCGATGTTGAGACTGCGCTCGTGGGCCTCGTCGACGATGATCGTGTCGTAGCGGCGCAGGTCGCGGTCCCGCTGCAGCTCGGCCAGCAGGATCCCGTCGGTCATCAGCTTGATCCGGGTCGCGGGGGCGGTGCGGTCGTTGAAGCGGAAACTGAACCCGACCTCACGGCCGACGTCGACGCCGAGCTCCTCGGCCACCCGCTCGGCGATCGACCGGGCGGCGACGCGCCGGGGCTGGGTGTGTCCGATCAGGCCGTCACGACCCCGGCCCGCCTCCAGGCAGAGCTTCGGCAGCTGGGTGCTCTTGCCGGAACCGGTCTCGCCGGCGACGATCACGACCTGGTGGCCGGCGATGGCCTCGACCAGCTCCCGCCGATGGTCGGTGATCGGGAGCTGGTCGGGGTACGACAGGTCGGCCAGCAGCCGGTCGATCGCGACGTCGACCGGGGGCTTGCGGGAGTCCTGCGGTGTGCTGGACGGGGCCGGCTCGGGGGCGGCCATCGGCGTTGGCTAGAGCTCGCCGAGCCAGGCGGGAGCCCGGTCGAGCAGGAACTCGCTGACCTCGTAGGAGCGGTCGAACAGCTCGCACAGCGACTCTCGGCGCATGAACAGGTCGTCGAGGCTGATCTCGATGAGGGCCGAGATCGACAGGGTGCGCTCGGAGGCGTCGGTGACCTCGGCGGTCGAGTCGATGGCGGCGACCTTGAGCGGGAGGTCGGCCCCGCCGACGCCGGCCAGCTCGGTGGCCAGCACCAGGAGGTCGGGGGCGTCGGTCAGCGGGGGGAGGGCCCAGGTGAAGACGAGCGGGATGGTGAGGCCGGTCTCCGGTTCGGCGTCCTCGGGGAGGGACATGACCTGGTCCTCGAAGGCGAGGGCGACGCGGGGGTCGAGGTCGATCGAGAGGCGGAGATCGAGCGGCCCGCCGCAGGCGTGCTCGGGATGCAGGTCCACCTCCCACGCCTGGTTCATCGAATAGGTCTCGACGAAGTGGCGCTCGTCGTGGATGTGGAACTGGTGGTCGGTTGCGTGTTCCTTGATGTCGGCCACGAAACCGGGAATGTCGATGATGGCCACGGCGTCTCCCTTGAGCCTCAAGCTACCTGCTGACCGCCTTCGAACCTCGTCGTTCCGGTCCGCCTACAGTGGGGTCGCCATGGATGCCGACGAGCTGCTCGATCTGTTCGACCGATTGGTCGCCGACACCGTCGGCGCCCTCGGCGAGCTGGACGATTGGGGCCTCTCGGGGTTGCGGGAGACCCAGTACCGGCACGACGTCGTGGCCGACGAGATCATCGCCGGCGGCCTGCGGGACGCCGGGTTGGGGGTGCTCAGCGAGGAGTCGGCGATGGCCCCGCCGGTCGGCGACGGTGGGGTGACCGTCGTGGTCGATCCGGTCGACGGCTCGACCAACGCCTCGCTCGGTCTGCCCTGGTTCGCAGCCAGCCTGTGCGCAGTCGACGCCGATGGTCCCCTGGCGGCGCTGGTCGCCAACCTGGCCTCCGGCGTGCGGTACCGGGCGGTTCGGGGCCGAGGCGCCCGCCGGGACCGGTCGCCGCTGATGATCGGCTCGGCTCCGGTCACCGACGCCGGGGTTGGATCCAGGCCCGGCCCTGGAGTTGACCCTGGACCTCGGCCCGGGTCCGGATCGGTTGGCCGCGATGGCCAGGTCGGCCGCTCGTTCGCCGAGGCCGACGTGATCGGCCCGTCGCGCTGTGGGCGACTGGCCGACGCGATCGTCGCCTTCTCCGGGCCCCCGCCGGTTCGGGGAGGCTTCCGCCAGTTCCGGGTGCTCGGGGCGGCGGCACTCGACCTTTGCGCCGTGGCCGACGGCACGCTCGACGGCTACGCCGACGTCGATCGGGCCCACGGCGTGTGGGACTACCTCGGCGCCCTGCTGGTTTGCCGGGAGGCCGGGGTCGAGCTGGTCGACTCGGGTGGTGAGGAGCTGCTGGCGCTCGATCCGGGGGCGCGACGGGGCCCGGTGGCGGCGGCGACGGTCGGTCTCCGGGACGAGCTGGTGGCGCTGGTCGGCTCGGGCCAGACGACGGCCGACTGAGCGGGGCCGTGCCGTGGTGCCCGGCCCGGCCCGGCCGTGCTCGAGTCGGCGCCGGCTCGGCCGATGCCTCGTCGTGCCGGCCGCCGGCCGACCGGTCGGTCAGCGCGAGGCGCAGGTGACCGAGGCGTGACCGGGTAGCTCGGGGGCCTGGACGGCGCGGGCGTCGCCCATCATGACGTCGGCCTCGACGGTGTTGGCGTCGACGGCCTCCCAGGTGACCTGGTCGATGGCGACGAGCCAGAGATCGCTCTCGTCGTCCGAGCGGGTCATCTCGTCGCTGGTGCCGAGGGCCAGCTCGGCCCCGTCCGGCGAGATCGCGACCCAGAATTCCTCACCGTCGAGTCGACCGGAGCCCGCGGTGACGAAGCCGGAGTCGGTGATCGTGCAGGTCGAGGGGGTGAAGCGGTAGGCGACCCCGTCGACCTCGAACTCGGCCGCCGGCTCGACCGCCCCGACCATCGTGTTGCGAACGGCGAAGCCGACGATGGCCGCGGCGACCACGACCCCGATGGCGGTCAGCAGGCGAGTCGAGACTCGGTCGCGATGGGTGAGCATGGAGGGTCCACCGATGAGAGAAAGCTGCGGCTCTTCGATGCTACGGAGTGGAGACCGAGCGAGTGTTCTGCTTCCGTGACAAGGCGGTGAAGATAGCGTCAGGCCGCCAGGAGCCCGCTGGCTAGACTGGTTCCTCCGGCCCAGACGGGAGGTTGACCCGCCCGGCGTCCGGAACGCGGGCGCTTAGCTCAGCTGGCTAGAGCACCTCCCTTACAAGGAGGGGGTCGGGGGTTCGAGCCCCTCAGCGCCCACCAACAAACCAACAGGTCAGACTGGCCGTGTTCAGTCGGTGCCGCGGCAGGCGCTTCGGGACGGGACGTGGCACTTCCGTGGCCCATGCGCACCGGGGGCGGCTCAGGCCGACGGTCGTTGAAGCGCACCATCGACCCCTGTCAGCAAGACGGTTGGCCTACGCCGTGGAGCGATTCGGGCCCCGATGGGCCACTACGATTGCTGGCCGGATCCGACGCTCTGGTCGGTCGCATGGCACGAGCCGGAGGTCGATTCGCTCAGTGCCGCAGCTTCGGAAGAGGTGAGAGGTTCGTTGGCACGCAGGCCCACATCGGCGTTCCGTCAGAGGGTGTTCCCCGCAGCCCTCGGCCTGGTCTTCCTCGCGTCGATCACCTCGTGCAGCTCGGGAGCCCAAGAGGCAGAGCGTCGAGAACTGCCTGCATCGTCCACAATGCCAGCGGCAGATGGCGACGACGACCCTGGTACCGCCGATTCGAGCAACGACGGGGGCGCGGACGAGGGTCTGGAGCTCTTCGTCGGGGCCGGCCCGAAGGTCTTCCGGCTCGACATCGAGAGGGGGAGCTGGACGACGTACCCGATCGGCGGTTCACCCGTCGCCGTCGACCAGGACTGGTTGGTCACCTTCACCACCGTCGGGCCCGGAGCCCGTGCGATCCGACTCGACGATCCCGATGGAGAACCCGTCGAGCTCGGGTTCGGCGACGTGGCGTGGGGTGGCGCAGCGCCGATCGGTCACGTCTGGCAGCGGAGTATCGACGAGACACGAGAACCGCGGTATCGGCTTCGAGAGATCGCAACTGGCGACGAGGTGTTCGCCCTGCCCACCTCTGCCGGCCGGGCGCCGCAAGGCGCCTTCGACCCACGGATAGCGGGCGAACCGGTGAGCGGCATCTTCAGGTGGGACGGCCGTGAGATGGTCAAGCTCAACGACGATCGACTGCTCGCCGTCGGCACCGACGTCTTGTTGAGTCGCACCTGTGTGAGGCCGTCTGTGTGCGAAACGCGTTGGCATGAACGGTCGACGGGATCGGAGGTCTCCCGCTCGACGCCAGAACGGCAGGCCGACGACTACGTGCTCTCTGCGGACGGCCGACTCGTAGCCGGAATCGGACCGGGAGGGTCTTCCTGGGTCTTCGACACGGAGACCGGGACCTACATCCTCGAAGACCTCGACGTGTACGCCGAAGCTCGCGGTAGCTCGTTCTCGCTGGCTCCGGATGGCTCCACGATCGCGCTCGTGATCGGCGACCAGGTCGTGCTCCACTCCGTCGACACCGGCGAGCAGACCACCATCGACCGTGCTCCGGGAATGGGGCGACCGGAGACCGTTCTGTTGACGTTCTCCACGGTGGGGGTTGCCGGGGCAGCTCGCCCTGCCCTCTCCGACTTCGAAGGCTCCGCTCCGGCTTCCGCAAGCCCGTACGTCTCCGTGGACTCCATCTACGACCCTTCGATCTGGACAGCGCGACCTCTGGGTCCAGGTCAACCGTTGCCGAACTTGGAGGCAGACCTCTCGCTGGTGAGCGGTGATCGGAACGAGCTGCTCCGGCTCGACCTGGGCTCCGGCGTGGTCGAGCGCTGGGACGGCGTCGGGGTGCCGATGCACCAGGCCGGCAACTGGCTGGTGTTCTCCGGCGAAGGGACCGTCAAGGCGTCGAGAGCGACAGACCCGAGCAACGTCAAGGAACTGATCGCGGAGCCGATCTACTTCGACCTCGGTCCTTCCGACACGCTCACACGGGGCGCACAGAAGCCGGGTCGGGTCTGGCTCCGGACCATCGCCGACGACCAGCCCGGCTCAGCATGGCGGCTCATCGATCTCGAAGCCGAAGAACTGTTGAGGACGCTCCCGTCGGCTTGGTGGCATCGGCACACTGCCCTCACCGGGCTGGATGATGACGTCCAGACCTCCGAGTCGGGTGGCGTCTTCGAGTTCACCGGAGCTGGCTATGAGCAGGTGCTCGCCGGCACGCTGAAGGCTGTCTCGGATACGCACGTCCTCGTCGAGTCGTGCCAAGCGCCAGGGCGCTGCGAACTTGCTTGGCATGACCGCGATGACTGGCGCCCTGTCGCCTGGCCCTCCCCGCCGGCACCGGTGACGAGTGCCGATCTCTCGGCCGGCTCTCGCGTGCTCCGACTCCGCTCACACGAGGGCGTGGCCTACATCGAGGTCGCCACCGGAGAAGCGATCCACCTCCAGCCGGATCCCTCACTCCGCGACGACGTGTCGGCGAGCGGGCGTTACGTGACGGCGACCTTCAAGGATCAGTTGGAAACGTACGTCGTCGTCGACCTCGACACCTACACGCTCTACGCGGTCCCCCTTGAGTTGACCTCGGGAAGCAGCCAACCCCTGCTCGTCCAATCGGAGTAGCGACTCGCGAAAATCGACGGGAACCCCGGAGTCCCGCACGCTCGGGCGCTGGGTCCCGACCGTCTCGTCGTCGGCTACCCGGTCCTCGTCCGCCGGCTCTGACCTCCGCCCGTCATCGCCCGGCGTCGGGTGTGCGGCGATGGTCGTCGACGGCGGCGTTGATCGTCGGGAAGACCCGATCGGGCCCGAGGTGCTCGACGATCCCGGCGTCGGTCAGCAGTTCGAGCACGTCCTGGTTGGCTCTGGCGATGCCGACCGACATCCCGCGGCCCCCCAGCTCCTCGATCAGCTCCGCGAGGTGGTCGACGGCGGTCGTGTCGATCGAGCCGATGCCCTCCATGTCGAGCACGACGCTGGTCTCACGCCCCGGGTTGGCGTCGAGCGCGGCCCGGACCCGGGTCGAGTAGTACTCGCCGTTGGCGAAGAACAGCGGTGCGTCGAAGCGGTAGACGAGCAGCCCGGGGAGCGGCTCGGCCCGGCCGTCGTCGACGTCGATCCAGCCGTCGAGCCCGGCACCGGCGCCCAGGATGGCGTCGTGCGGGCGGGCGACGCGGGCGAGCGTGAGCAGGATCGACAGCCCGACCGCAACGAGGACGCCGGTCAGCAGGTCGACGCCGACGACCGCGAGGCAGGTGACCCCGGCCAACGCCGCCTCGGCTCGGCTGAGCGCAGCGATCCGGCGGAAGCCGTCGAGGTCGATCACGGCGAAGGCCGCAGCGACGATGACGGCGGCCAGGCTGGCCCTCGGGATCTCGGCCAGGATCGACTGACCCGCGGCGAGGAACAGGATCACCGCCGCGAACGTCACCAGGCCGGACAGCTGCGACTTGCTCCCGATCGTCGTCGGCACGAACGACCGAGAGGCGCTCGACGACATCGGGAAGCCACCGACGGCCGATCCGGCGGCGTTGATCGCACCGAGGGCGAGGAGCTCCCGGTCGGCGTCGACGTCGTAGCCCTCGCGGGCCGAGATCGACCGGGCGGTGAGGATGTTGTCGGTGTAGCCGATCAGGGCGACCCCGGCCGCCGCCGGGAACAACGTCGTGACGTCGCTCCAGGTCACGTCCGGCAGGCCGGGGGTCGGCAGCGCCGTCTCTATGTCGCCGATCACGCCGACGTCGAGATCGAGCAGGGCGACGGCGACCATCGAGCCGCCGAGGCCGATCAGCGCTCCCGGCCAGGTCGGGCGGAGGCGGCGAAGGACGAGGATGACCGCCAGCGTGGCCAGTCCGATCGCCAGCGTCGCCCGGTCGATCTGGTCGAGCCGCGTCACGAACTGGCCGACTCGGGCGAACGGGTGGTCGGCGTCGATGGCCACGCCGGAGATCGCGGCCAGCTGGCTGCTGAGCAGGGCCAGCCCGACGCCCGTGATGTAGCCAACGAGCACCGGCTTCGACAGCAGGTCGGCGACGAAGCCGAGCCGGAACAGCCCGGCGACCAGTGCGATCACGCCGACCAGGCCGGCGATGGCGGCCATCAGCGCCGCATAGCGGGTCGGATCGCCTCCGGCGAGCTGGCTGGCGGCCGCGGCGGCGAGGATCGCCGTCCCCGGCTCGGGTCCGACACCGAGGTGCCGGCTCGTGCCGATCACGGCATAGACCGGCAGGGCGATCAGCGCGGCCCGGAAGCCGGCCGACGGCGGCAGCCCGCCGAGCTCGGCGTAGGCCATGGCCTGGGGGACCAGCATGGCGGCGACGGTCAGACCGGCCAGCACATCCGGGCGGAGCCACGCCCGCTCGTAGTCGCCGTTGCGGACCAGGCCGACCAGTGACGTTGCTGCCATGGCGCCGAGTCTCGCCGCCATCGGGCCGGATCGGACGCCACCGGCGTGATCCCCGCCATCGCCATCGCCATCGCCATCGGCCTGGCGGCGGGCGGTGGTCGGCCTCCCCGTCGACGCCGGGCCCCGGCCGGCGGAGCCGTCGATCTCGCCGAGCGGCCTGCCCGGCGCCCCGCTCGCCGGACAATCGCCACCGGGACTACATTGGCCGTTCGGCCGACGGAGCCGGCTCGGCGGCCGACCGTCGATGTCGCCGACGAGCACACGGCCGCTTCGATCGAGCATGAGCGACGACACGGGAATCGGCCCATGGGGCCAACGCCGAGATCTCCACTTCGCCCGCGAGCACGCCAAAGGCGTCGCCCGGCAGGTGGTCGAGCAGGCGGCCCTCGACCGCACCATCGGGGAGATCCGGGCCCTCCTGCGCCAGCGGGACACGGTGGCGGTGGCCCTCGAACGGGCCGAGGTCGGCGGCGGCCACTGGCACCGGCTGATCGCCCACGACGAGGAGCTGCAGACCGAACTCGGTCGCCTGCGGCACCGGGCCCGAACCGAGCGGCGCCGGGCTGCGCCGACCCACGCCGAGCTCCTCAACGAGTGGTCGGTCGACCACGACCATCTCCCGCCGCCGGCACCCGGCCAGCTGCTCCTGGCCCGCTCGTCGAAGAAGCCCTACCGCAACCGGTAGCGCCGACGGGCGCCCTGGCACCCGACCGCCGGCCGCCGATGGCCCGGGCCCGAGCGGC
>JANQPB010000023.1 GCA_028285495.1 Acidimicrobiales bacterium | reverse complement strand
CCCGGCCGGAGCCGTGCGCGTCCTCGACCACCTCGGTGAGGTAGTGGGCACCGATGATCATGTCCTGGGTGGGGGTGACCAGCGGACGCCCGTGGGCCGGGCTCAACACGTTGTTGGCCGACAGCATGAGCACCCGGGCCTCGGCCTGGGCCTCCGCCGACAGTGGCAGGTGGACCGCCATCTGGTCGCCGTCGAAGTCGGCGTTGAACGCGGTGCAGACCAGCGGGTGGATCTGGATGGCCTTGCCCTCGACCAGCACCGGCTCGAAGGCCTGGATGCCGAGACGGTGGAGGGTGGGCGCCCGGTTGAGAAGGACCGGGTGCTCCTTGATGACGTCCTCGAGGACATCCCACACCTGGGCCCGGCGTCGCTCGACCATGCGCTTGGCCGACTTGATGTTCTGGGCCAGCTCGGCGTCGACCAGCTTCTTCATGACGAAGGGCTTGAAGAGCTCCAGCGCCATCAGCTTGGGCAGGCCGCACTGGTGCAGCTTGAGGGTGGGGCCCACCACGATCACGGAACGACCGGAGTAGTCCACCCGCTTGCCCAGGAGGTTCTGGCGGAAGCGGCCCTGCTTGCCCTTGAGCATGTCGGACAGCGACTTGAGCGGACGGGAGCCCGGCCCGGTGACCGGGCGGCCGCGCCGGCCGTTGTCGAACAGGGCGTCGACGGCCTCCTGCAGCATCCGCTTCTCGTTGTTGACGATGATCTCGGGGGCGCCGAGATCGAGCAGGCGCTTGAGTCGGTTGTTCCGGTTGATGACCCGGCGGTACAGGTCGTTCAGATCCGAGGTGGCGAAGCGACCACCGTCGAGCTGGACCATCGGCCGCAGCTCCGGCGGGATCACCGGGACGACGTCGAGGATCATGGCCCGCGGGTCGTTCTGACGGTTGCCGTTGTCGTCACGCCGGTTGAAGGCGGCGACGATCTTCAGCCGCTTGATCGCCTTCTGCTTGCGCTGGGCCGACAGCGGCTTGGCCCCGTCGGTCGGGTCGATGGCGTTGCGGAGCTTCTCCTCCTCCTCGTCGAAGTCGATCCGCTCGATGAGCTGGGCGATGGCATCGGCGCCCATGCCGCCCTCGAAGTAGTCGCCGAAGCGGTCGGCCATCTCCCGCCAGAGGAGCTCGTCCTCGATGATCTTGCGGGGGAACAGCTCCTTGAACTCCTCCCACGCCCGGTCGAGGACGTCGACCTCCATCTCGTACTGCTCGCGGGTCATCGCGAGCTCCTTCTCGAACGAGCGCTGACGGGCCCGGAGCTCGGTGTCCTTCGCTCCGTCGGCCTCCATCTGCTTCAGCTCGTCCTCGAGCTCCTCGTGCTGCTCGGCGAGGCGGAGCTCCATCTCCTTGTTGATCTGCTCCTTCTCGGCCAGCACTTCGGCCTCGAGGTTGGCGAGATCGGCGTCGCGCTTCTCCTCGTCGACCCAGGTCACGAGGTTGGCGGCGAAGTAGATGACCTTCTCCAGCTGCTTGGCCTTCAGCTCCTCTCGGGGCTCGGTGCCCATGAGGAGGTAGGCCAGCCACGACCGGGTGCCACGCAGGTACCAGATGTGGACGCAGGGGGCGGCCAGCTCGATGTGGCCCATCCGCTCGCGGCGGACCTTCGAGCGGGTGACCTCGACCCCGCAGCGCTCACAGATGATGCCCTTGAACCGCACCCGCTTGTACTTGCCGCAGGCGCACTCCCAGTCCTTCTGCGGGCCGAAGATCTTCTCGCAGAACAGACCGTCCTTCTCCGGCTTGAGGGTCCGGTAGTTGATGGTCTCGGGCTTCTTCACCTCACCGTTCGACCACATCCGGATGGAGCCGGCGGTGGCCAGGGAGATCTTGAGCTGATCGAAATCGTTGACGTCAAGCATGTGTGTCGCTCTCCTCTGGCCTAGTTGCGGGTGCCGGCGGCGCGGGCCGCGTCGTCTTCATCTGATCCTCGTTCGGGGCGACTCAGGTCGATCCCCAGTTCCTCGGCGGTGCGGAACAGCTCGTCGTCGAGCTCCCGCATCTCGATCTCGTTGCCGTCCTCGGCCAGCACCTCGACGTTGAGGCACAGGGCCTGCATCTCCTTGATGAGCACCTTGAAGGACTCGGGGATGCCCGGCTCCGGGATGTTCTCGCCCTTGACGATCGCCTCGTAGACCTTGACCCGGCCGAGGACGTCGTCCGACTTGATGGTGAGCAGCTCCTGCAGGCAGTAGGCGGCGCCGTAGGCCTCCAGCGCCCACACCTCCATCTCACCGAAGCGCTGGCCGCCGAACTGGGCCTTACCGCCGAGCGGCTGCTGGGTGATCATCGAGTACGGGCCGGTCGACCGGGCGTGGATCTTGTCGTCGACCAGGTGCGAGAGCTTCAGGATGTACATGATCCCGACCATGATCGGGTTGTCGAAGGGCTCACCCGTGCGGCCGTCGTAGAGCACGGCCTTGCCGTCCGGCTGGATGAGGCGCTCGCCGTCGACCGACTCCGGGTTGAGGTTCTCGAAGATGGTCTGGATCGTCGGCTTGGAGCCGGCCATCTCCTGCTCGTCCCACTTGGCCCCGTCGAACACGGGCGTGGAGACCAGGGTCGACGGCGTGGTGAACGGGCGGGTCTTGTTCTCGGTGCCACGGATCGGCGCCTCGCCGACCTCTTCGCCGTCGACGTTCCAGCCCCAGCGGGCGGCGTAGCCGAGGTGCGACTCGAGCACCTGGCCGACGTTCATCCGGGAGGGGACGCCAAGCGGGTTGAGGATGATGTCGACGGGGGTGCCGTCGGCCAGGTAGGGCATGTCCTCGACGGGCATGATCCGGGAGATCACGCCCTTGTTGCCGTGGCGGCCGGCCAGCTTGTCGCCGACCGAGATCTTCCGCTTCTGGGCCACGTAGACCCGGACGAGCTGGTTGACGCCCGGCGGCAGCTCGTGGCTGTCGTCACGGTTGAAGACCTTGACCTCGATGACCTTGCCGGTCTCGCCGTGCGGGACCTTGAGCGACGTGTCTCGGACCTCGCGTGCCTTCTCGCCGAAGATGGCCCGCAGGAGCCGCTCCTCCGGCGTGAGCTCGGTCTCGCCCTTCGGCGTGACCTTGCCGACCAGCACGTCGCCGGGGCCGACGTCGGCCCCGACCCGGACGATGCCTCGCTCGTCGAGGTCGGCCAGGATGTCCTCGCTCAGGTTCGGAATGTCCCGGGTGATCTCCTCGGGGCCGAGCTTGGTGTCGCGGGCATCGATCTCGTGCTCCTTGATGTGGATCGACGTGAGCACGTCGTCCTTGGCCAGGCGCTCCGAGAGGATGATCGCGTCCTCGAAGTTGTAGCCCTCCCATGGCATGAAGGCGACGACGAGGTTCTTGCCGAGGGCCAGCTCGCCGTTGTCGGTCGACGGACCGTCGGCCAGGAGGTCACCCTTCTTCACCCGGTCGCCGGCGGAGACCCGCGGCTTCTGGTTGATGCAGGTGTCCTGGTTCGAGCGGTCGAACTTCAACAGGCGGTAGATCTTCTTGCCCGACTTGTACTCGACGGTCAGCGAGCGACCGTCGGCCTCGGTGACGATGCCGTCCTCCTCGGCCATGATCGTGTCGGCCGCGTCGGCCGCGGCCCGACCCTCGATGCCGGTGCCGATGTAGGGGGCCTCGGCGGTGAGGAGGGGGACGGCCTGACGCTGCATGTTGGCGCCCATCAGGGCCCGGTTGGCGTCGTCGTGCTCCAGGAACGGGATCAGGCCGGTGCCGATCGACACGATCTGCTTCGGCGAGACGTCCATCATCTGGACCTCGTCGGCCGGGACCTGGCTGATCTCGGTGGTGGCGCCGAAGAAGACGTCACGCTCGAGCTGCAGCTTCAGGTCACGCAGCGACGCGGCCTGGGGCGAGCGCCGGGCCAGGACCCGGTCCTCGCGGAACGTGCCGTCCTGATCGAGCTTGGCGTTGGCCTGGGCGACGACGTACTCCTCCTCCTCGTCCGCGGTGAGGAAGACGATCTCGTCGGTGACCTTGCCGTCGACCACCTTGCGGTACGGCGTCTCGAGGAAGCCGAAGTCGTTGACCCTGGCGTAGCTCGACAGGTAGCCGATGAGGCCGATGTTCGGACCCTCGGGGGTCTCGATCGGGCACATACGGCCGTAGTGGGAGAAGTGGACGTCACGGACCTCGAACCCGGCCCGCTCCCGGCTGAGGCCACCCGGGCCGAGGGCCGAGAGGCGCCGGCGGTGGGTCAGGCCGGACAGGGGGTTGACCTGGTCCATGAACTGCGACAGCTGCGAGGTGCCGAAGAACTCCTTGATCGCCGCCACCACCGGGCGGATGTTGATCAGGGTCTGCGGCGTGATGGCCTCGACGTCCTGGGTGGTCATGCGCTCGCGGACCACCCGCTCCATGCGGGACAGGCCGATGCGGACCTGGTTCTGGATCAGCTCGCCGACCGAGCGGACCCGGCGGTTGGCGAAGTGGTCCTGGTCGTCGAGCCGGTAGCCGGGCTCGGCGATCATCAGGTGCAGCAGGTACGTGGCCGAGGCCAGGACCTCGCAGCGGCTGAGGACCGGCTGGTCGATCTCGGGGCGGTCGAGGTCGAGCATCGGGAACAGCTTCTCGAGCTTCTCGAGCTCGGGACCGAGCTTGCGGTTCAACTTGTAGCGACCGACCCGGCTCAGGTCGTAGCGGCGGGACTCGAAGAAGGCGTTGCGCAGGTAGGTGCGGGCGGCCTCCAGCGTGGGCGGCTCACCCGGACGGGCCCGCTTGTAGATCTCGATGAGTGCCTCGTCCTGCGTGGGGGCGATCTCCCGGTCCTTCTCCCACTGGCCCTCGAGGAACTCGAAGTGGCGGACGAAGGCCTCGAGGAAGCCGGGGGCGTTCTCCTCGTCGTAGCCGAGGGCCCGCAGCATGGTGAACAGCGACAGGCGGCGCTTGCGGGCCACCCGGACCCCCGCGGTCGGGTCCTTGCCCGGCTTCTGCTCGACGTCGAACTCGATCCACTCGCCCCGGTACGGGTGGACGGTGCCGGTCACCATCTGGTGCTTGGCCAGGTTGCGGAGACGGAACCGCTCACCCGGCTGGAAGATCACGCCGGGCGACCGGACGAGCTGGGACACGACGACCCGCTCGGTGCCGTTGATCACGAACGTGCCGTTGTCGGTCATCATGGGGAAGTCGCCCATGAAGACCGTCTGCTCCTTGATCTCGCCGGTGTTGGCGTTGATGAACCGGGCCCGGACGAAGATCGGGGCCGAGTACGTCATGTCCTTCTCTTTGCACTCCTCGACGGAGAACTTCGGATAGGGCTTCAGGTCCTCGTCGTGGGGATCGAACTCCAGCTCGAGCTGCAGCGTCTCGGTGAAGTCCTTGATCGGGCTGATATCGGCGAAGGCGTCGGCCAGACCCTGCTCGAGGAACCAGCGGAACGAGTCACGCTGGACGGCGATGAGGTCGGGAAGCTCGAGCGCTTCGTCGAGATTGCCGAAGGAATAGCGATCGCGGGCGACAGTACGTGCAGGCAACGGGCACCACCAATTCTTGCCGCCGACCCGAGCCCAGGCCGGCGGATTTCGAGCACGAGCAGGGCTACGGGGAGCAGGACACGGTGCGAGGCACCGCAGTACCAGTGCTGGGGCGCGAGAAACCCTCGACCGAAGTGTTTTCGGTGGTGGGGAACGAGCGAGCTAGCACGGCCTTACTAGGATAGCCGTGCGCGGGCCTCCGCCAACCTCTTTGCGCGGCGAATGCTAGAAGTTTTGCGCTCCAAGGTCAAGGTTGTTGTCACCCGGCACCGGGCCGGTCAGCCGCTCGGACGTCGACGTCTGAGCGGCGCAAACGGTACACCAGGCACCCCCCGGTGCGGTGGCATCGGGCCAAAAAGATCTCGACCCCCGGCGGCCGGAGCCACCAGGGGTCGACGTGTGACTGGCTACGCCCGTCACCTCGGGTTCGGCGGAGCCGAACTCGCAACGTTGGAATCTGCTTGAGCTCGAGTGCGTCGGCCGGAGGACGACGCCCGGAGTTCGGCGGAGCCGAACTCGTTGCTTCGAGCCGAAGCCTGGAGATCGATTCCTACTTGAGTTCGACGGAGCCGCCGGCCTCCTCGATCTTGGTCTTGGCGGCCTCGGCGTCATCCTTGTTGGCACCCTCGAGCACGGGCTTGGGGGCACCCTCGACCAGCTCCTTCGCCTCCTTGAGGCCGAGGCTGGTGAGCTCACGGACGGCCTTGATGACCTGGATCTTCTTGTCGCCGGCGGCGGTCAGGACGACATCGAACTCGTCCTTCTCCTCCTCGGCGGCGGCCTCGCCGCCACCCGCCGGGGCGCCGGCGGCGGCGACGGCCACCGGGGCCGCCGCAGTCACGCCGAACTTCTCCTCGAACTCGGTCAGGAGCTCGGACAGCTCCAGGACGCTCATGTTGGCGATGGCGTCGAGAATCTCTTCCTTGGACATGGTCTCGCTTCTCCTCGATCTGGTCCGGCCCTTCGAGGCCGGGGCTTCTGGTTGGGTTGATCAGGCCTCGTCGGCCGTCTCGGTCTCGTCGGTCTGGTTGTCGCCGGCGTCGTCGGACGCCTCGTCGGCGGGGGCGTCGTCGGACGCCTCGTCAGCGGGGGCCTCGTCGGCTGCGTCTTCGGCGGTGTCCTCGGCTGCGTCGGCGGCCGGGGCCACATCGGCGGGAGCGCCGGGGGCGCCACCCTCGTCGATGAGGGCCTTGAGGCCGTAGGCGAAGTCGCGGGGCAGAGCCTGGAGCAGGCCGGCCAGCTGCTGCATCGGTGCGGCCATGAGGCCGGCCAACTTGGCCAGCAGCACCTCGCGGGGCTCGACGTCGGCCAAGGCCTTGACACCGTCGGCGTCGATCGGCTGACCGTCGAAGTAGCCGCCCTTGATCAGCAGGGCCGGGTTGGTCTTGGCGAAGTCCCGGAGGACCTTGGCCACCGTGACCACGTCACCGGGCTCCCCCTCGGGGGTCTGCTCGGTGAACGTCAGCGCCGTCGGGCCGACCAGGTGCTCACCCAGCTCGACGCCGGCGTCGTCGGCCGCCCGGCGGACCAGGCTGTTCTTGTAGACCTTGTAGGCACCGCCGACCGGGCGAAGGGCCCGCCGAAGCTCGGCCAGGTCCTTCACGGTCAGGCCCCGATACTCGGTGACCATCACGGCCGAGGACTGCTCGATGCGCTCCTTGACCTCGGCGACGATCGCCACCTTGTCGGCCCGGGGCTCGCCCGTTCGCTGGTTCTCCATTGTCACCTCCTTCTCGTGCGTGTCCGGGTTGTTGGTTGGTTTCGATCGACTCGTTCGCCGATCGTCCGCAACCGACCGGGCACCCACGGAAGGGGTGATGGACCGCTTGGAGGAGATCGCCTCATCCAGGATTTACGGCCGGCCGTGCCCGGGGCGCTGCCCGATGGGGAAGCCGGCATTCACCTGAGGTCTCTGGCGAGAGAATCGATTGTGCCGTCAGTCTACGGCGTCGGCGCCCGAAGGCGACCGGCCGTCGACCGAGGGATCTAGACCGTCGTGACCTCGTCGAGGCGGGCCGGGTCGACCTTGACGGCCGGGCCCATCGTCGAGGAGACGGTGACCTTCTTGATGTAGCGACCCTTGGCCGAGGCCGGCTTGGCCCGGTTGATCTCGTCGAGGAGCGTGCCGAGGTTGGACGTGAGGCCGTCGGTCTCGAAGCTGGCCTTACCGACCGAGACGTGCACGTTGCCGTAGCGGTCGGTCCGGTATTCGACGGTGCCGCCCTTGAACTCTTCGACGGCCTTGGCCGGGTCGGGGGTGACGGTGCCGGTCTTCGGGTTCGGCATCAGGCCGCGGGGCCCGAGCACCCGACCGAGCTTGCCGACCTGGGGCATCATGTCGGGCGTGGCGATCGTGAGGTCGAAGTCGAGCATGCCGCCCTCGACCTCGGCCACCAGGTCCTCGGCCCCGACGAAGTCGGCACCGGCGGCCTCGGCCGCCGTGGCCGCGTCGCCGGTGGCGAAGACGGCCACCCGGACGTCCTTGCCGGTGCCGGCCGGGAGGGCAACGGTGCCGCGCACGATCTGGTCGGCCTTGCGGGGGTCGACGCCGAGCACCAGGGCCACGTCGATCGACTCGTCGAACTTGGCCGAGGCCAGGCTCTTCACCAGGTCGAGCGCCTCCGAGGGCCCGTGCAGGTGCTCCCGGTCGTAGCGCTTCGACGCATCGCTGTACTTCTTGCCTTTCGCCATCTCTCGACAGCTCCCTCGTGGTCAGGGCGGGGAAGCGAGGTCCTCTTCCTCCAGCCGGTGTGTGTGTGTTGTCCGAACGGTGCCCGAATCGTCGCCGGAGGCGAGAACTCGAAGCTGATCGCCGCAGGCGATCAGGTGTTGACCGTGGTCAACCGGAGACGGAGACGCCCATCTGGCGGGCGGTGCCGGCGACCTGCTTCTTGGCCGCCTCGATGTCGTAGGCGTTGAGGTCGGGCATCTTGATCTCGGCGATCTCGGTGAGCTGGGCGTCGGTGATCGTGCCGGCCGGCTCGCGCAGCGGGTCGCCGGCGCCCTTGGCCAGCTTGGCCGCCTTCTTGATCAGCTCCGAGGTCGGCGGGGTCTTCAGGATGAAGCTGAAGGTCCGGTCCTCGAACACGGTGATCTCGACCGGCACCACCTGGCCCCGCTGGGACTCGGTGCGGGCGTTGTACTCCTTGCAGAAGTCCATGATCTGCAGGCCGTACGGACCGAGCGCGGTACCGACGGGTGGCGCCGGCGAGGCCTGGCCTGCCGGGATCTGGATCTTCACCACTGCGAGGACTTGCTTCTTGGCCATCGGATGTTCTTTCCGCGTATCGGGGGGCTCGAAGGAATCGAAAGGTTGTGCCGGCCAGCGGCCAACGGACCAGGCTATCGCCGGCCGGCGCCGTCGGCGCCGGGCTGCCTAGATCTTGCCGACCTCGGCGAATTGGAGCTCCACCGGTGTTTCCCGGCCGAAGATGTTGACGAGCACCTTGAGCTTGAGCTGATCCTCGTTGATCTCGACGATCTCGCCCTGGAAGTCGGCGAACGGGCCTTCCTTGACCCGCACGGTCTCGCCCATCTGGTATTCCAAGCGGGGCCTCCCCTTGCGGCTCGGCTCGTCACCCTCCTCCTTGACCGCCAGGAAGTTCTCGACGTCCTTGCGGGGCAGCGGCGACGGCTTGTTGCCGGCGCCGATGAAGCCGGTGACGCCCGGGGTGTTGCGGACGACGAACCACGAGTCGTCGTCGAGGTGCATCCTGGTCAGCAGGTACCCGGGGAACACCTTCTTCTGGACGACGACCTTCTTGCCGTTCTTGAACTCGACGACGTCTTCCATCGGGATGACGACCTCGAAGATCCGCTCCTCCATGTTCATCGACTGGGTGCGGGCCATCAGGTTGTTGCGCACCTTGTTCTCGTAGCCCGACTGGGTGTGGATCACGTACCAGCGGCCCGGACGATCGTACGGCGAGCGGCGCCGCCGGGGTACGGCCTCCTCGACCGCGACCTCACCCTCACCTTCACCCTGATCGGTTGCGTCGCTCGCCGCGGCCACCTCGGCGTCGGCGGCGGCCGGTGTGTCCGCCGTGTCTGCGGTGTCGGCCGGCTCGTCGACGGGGGCCGGCGCGGCCGCGGCTGCCGGGTCGCCCTCGTCGGCCGTCTCGGCGGCCGGGGCGTCCACGGCATCGGTCAGACCATCGGTGGTCGCCTCGGCGACGGCCTCGATGGTCGGCTCGGCCTCGACCGACGGGGCGGTCTCGGTCAGCATGGTCTCGCCGTCGGGCTCGACCTCGGCCGTGGTGTTGTCGGTGATGTCGCTCATGGGTTGGACCCTGTGGTTGCGGTTGGTGTTGTCGGGGGCCGGGCGGCGGACGCTCGGCGTTCGATCAGCTGTCGCCGGCCTCGAGCAGGGCGATCAGGCCCTCGGCGAACAGGTAGTCGAGCAGGGCCACCAGACCGGTGACCACGGCCAGCGTGACGAGGACAACGATCGTGTAGTTGATGACCTCGCGGCGGGTCGGCCACATGACCCGGCCGAGCTCGGACCGGACCTCCGACAGGTACTCCATCGGAGTGACCCGCTCGGAGCGAGCCGGTCGATTGTCTCGGCGGGTGGCAATCGGGTTGCCCTCGCCGTCCATCTGGCCCTGTCGCTGGAGGTAGCGGCGCTGCTCCCGGTTCATCGCCATGGTTCTGGGTGTTCCTTACTTCGGCCGGATCGAACGGGTTCGACTCGCGGAGGTGCCGGACACCGGGGGGACCGGGACCGGGTGGGCGTTGCAGGGCAGGAGGGACTTGAACCCCCAACCTTCGGTTTTGGAGACCGGTGCTCTACCAATTGAGCTACTGCCCTACGGGGTTCAGCCCGTGGATCGCCCACGTGCTGCGCCACGTATGGATCTCGACTCGGGGAGCCGATAGTCGGCACGGTGTAACGGGAGGCTCCACCTCGCGGCAGAAGCTCCGAGGCCGACACAACGAGGCTAGCAGCGCCGAGCAGCGGAACCGCCTCGGGCAGGGGTGGGCGGCGGCCGATGCCGGCGGCCGATCAGCTGGCCAGGCGGGCCTTGCCCGACAGGCGCGAGGCGATGACCAGCGCGCCGGCGGCCCCGGCGGCGGTGGCGGCCGCGGCGGCACCGGCCAGATAGGCGGCCCGGCGACCACGATCGCCGATCCGGTGGATCCGATGGACCGGGGCCGGCGGTCGGATGGCGTCGAGCACCTCGTCGAGCAGGCCGGCGTCGACGAAGAGCCGATGGTCGCGCATGGCGGTCAGGGCCCGCAGCAGCTTGCGGTACTGGGCCAGCTCGGCTTGGCACCGGAGGCACTCGTCGACGTGGCGGCGGACGTCGGGCGCCAGCACGATGTCGCCGTCGGCGGCACCGGCCAGCTGCAGGCTGACGGAGTCACACAGCATGGGCTTCGTCCTCTCCGAGCGGATACAGCCGCTCGCGGAGCCGCTTGCGGGCCCGGTGGAGCCGGACCTTGGCCGCAGACTCGGTGATGTCGAGCTGCTCGGCGATGGCCTCGTGGGGCAGGTCGTAGATGTCTCGCAACACCACGACGGCCCGGAGCTTCGGTGGGAGCTGCATCAGCGCCTCGCTGAGCTGGCTCCGCAGCACGCCGAGGTCGGCGCGGTGGACCGGGTCACCGGAGGGGTGGTGGTCGACGATGTCGTCACCGTCCTCGAGCGGTTCGTGGCGATGGCGGATCTTGCGCCCGAGATAGCTGCTGGCGCAGTTGGCGGTGATCCGGTGGAGCCAGGTCGACAGCTGGGCGTCGCCCCGGAACTTCTTCAATCCCTTGTGGGCCCGGAGGTAGGTTTCCTGAACCACGTCCCGAGCGTCCTCCTCGTTGCCTACCAGCCGGTAGGCCAGCGTGTAGGTGTCGGCATAGGTGTGACGGACGAGGGCCTCGAAGGCCCGATGGTCACCTTGCTTGGCGTCCTCGACAAGCTCCTCTACTTGTTTCGATTCCACCTGATCTGACCTCACCTCGACCGGAGGGGTTACGTCGCTCGCCTCGAGGTTCGACCGACCCGGGCACGCGTCCGTCATCGTAGTGGCCCCCGACACCGATCCGTAATCTCCCGGTGGGAGCTTCGACCCGTCGCCCGTGCCGCCATCCGGCGGCCGGCGCTGCGGCGGAACCCGTTCAGCGACCTTCGAAACGGGGGGTTCGCTTCTCCATGAACGCCCGGCGGCCCTCGACGTAGTCGGCGCTGGTGAAGCACGCCTCGACCAGTTCCGCCACCCGGTCGAGATCGCGGCGATCGGGATCCCGCATGGCCTCGCCGATGGCGGCCTTGGCCGCTCGCAGGGTCAGCGGCGCATTGGCCCCGATGGTGGCGGCCAGCTCGTCGACGACGCCGTCGAGCTCGGCCACCGGCACCACCCGGTTGACCAGCCCCATCGCCGCGGCCTCGGCGGCGCTGAACCGCCTGGCCGAGAGCAGGATCTCCGAGGCCATGGCCGGGCCGACGAGGCCGACGAGCGACCGGATCCCGGCGAAGCCATAGCCGAGGCCGAGGCGAGCGGCGGGGATCGCGAACTGACCGTCGTCGGCGGCGATGCGGATGTCGGCCCGGAGGGCGGTGGCCAGTCCCCCACCCATGCAGAAGCCTCGGATCTTGGCGATGAGGGGCTTGTCGAGTGCGTCCATGGCCCGCCCGGCGGCGGCGGCCACGGCGTCGAACTCGGCTCGGGCCTCGGGGCTCGACCGGTTGGTCTCGAATTCGGAGATGTCGGCCCCGGAGACGAAGGCCCGGTCGCCGGCCCCCTGCATGACGACGACGCGGACCGCGTCGTCGGCCTGGAAGCGGTCGAGGATGTCCACGATCGCCCGGTTCATCTCCATCTTCATGGCGTTGCGACGCTCGGGGTTGTTGAACGTCATCAAGCCGACGCGGCCCCGGATCGAGGCCAGCATGTACGGCGTGTCGGTGTCAACGGTGGTGTCCAGGTCGAGATCGGCCATGGCCGGCATCGTACCCATGGCCGGCTGGCCGGCCCGAAACGCCGAACGCCCGCCCCGGGTCTGGGGCGGGCGCTCGGTTACCGTCGGCGGCGGTCGACGATCTCGGCGAGCGGCGGCACCGGCTCGGGGCCGGGCACCGGCCGCAGGCTCGACATGATGATCGCGGCGTGCCCCGCGGAGGGGCGAGCGCCGACTACTTGATGATCTTGGTGACCCGGCCGGCGCCGACGGTGCGACCACCCTCACGGATGGCGAACCGCAGACCCTCGTCCATGGCGATCGGGTTGATCAA
>JANQPB010000006.1 GCA_028285495.1 Acidimicrobiales bacterium | reverse complement strand
AAGGTTTGGCACCTCGATGTCGGCTCATCGCATCCTGGGGCTGAAGCAGGTCCCAAGGGTTGGGCTGTTCGCCCATTAAAGCGGTACGCGAGCTGGGTTTAGAACGTCGTGAGACAGTTCGGTCCCTATCCTCTGCAGCCGAAGGAGATTTGAGGAAGGCTGTCCCTAGTACGAGAGGACCGGGATGGACGCAGCTCTGGTGTGCCAGTTGTTCCGCCAGGAGCATGGCTGGTTGGCTACCTGCGGAAGGGATAACCGCTGAAGGCATCTAAGTGGGAAACCCGTTCCAAGATGAGATCTCCCACCGGGTAACCGGGTAAGGCCCCTAGTAGGTGACTAGGTTGATAGGCCAGGCGTGTAAGCACAGCAATGTGTTCAGCTGACTGGTACTAATAGGCCGAGGGCTTGTGTTTTCTTTGTCATTACCACACAAGTTCGCAGAACGACGACAGAGCTTCGGTTCTGGCTTGTGCTCGCTATACAGTTCTCAGGAGCGTGGCTCCGAGTTCGACATAGTCGGCCCCCTCGACGGCGGCCGATGTGCAGAGTTTCGGTGGCTATTGCGGAGGGGTCACACCCGTTCCCATCCCGAACACGGAAGTTAAGCCCTCCTGCGCCGATGGTACTTGGTCGGAGACGGCCTGGGAGAGTAGGACGCCGCCGGATTTCTTTCACTGGTGGGCTGCGATGTCGTCGCAGCCCACCAGTCCGTTTTGGCCCGATTCGGACGAGCTCCGCCAGCGGGCCGGTGACCCCTCGGCCATGCCGGCGGGCGCCACTAGCGTGGTTGTGTTGGATGGTCGGCGGTCCCGCATGATGGAGCGGATGACGGCGCCCCAGGTGCCCGGCGTGCGCCGGGGAGGTTCGAGATGAGTCAAGGGCGAGGTGGAGCGGGCGGTGATCGGCCGCGTCGCTCGGGCAAGGGCCAGCGGAGCGGTGGTCGGTCCGGCGGCTCGGCTGGCGACGGCCGTGGCCGCCCTCGGGACGGATCGGATCGCACCGGAGGTCCGTCAGGCCGTTCGCCCGGCTCGTCGAACCGCTCGCCCGGATCGGGAGGGCGTTCGGGTGGCTCCTCGGGCCGCTCGGCTGGCTCGGGAGGGCGTTCGGGTGGCTCCTCGGGCCGCTCGCCCGGATCGGGAGGTCGCTCCGGCGCTCCGGGCCGACGCGCGGGCAGCGGCGGTGCCGGTCCGCCCGGCCGATCCGGCGGGCGCTCCGGCGGCGCCAAGTCGAGTGGATCCGGCGGGCCTCGCTCTGGTGGCGCCCGATCACGCCACGACGCTCGCCCCGGTTCGGCCAAGAAGCGCATCCCGCCGCCACCCCCGCCGCCCGAGGATCGCTCGACCGACCCCGATGACCGGGCCGATCGCCACGACCCGTCCGACGAGCTCGTGATCGAGCGGGTCGACGATGCGCCGCCGGCCACCGGGGGCCAGAAGAGGCGGAACCGGCGTCGGTCCAACCGGGTCGACGTCGGCGGCGTCGACTTCGGCGGAGTCGCCCCGGCGACCGCCAGCAAGCTCCGGAACCGGCTGGCCGAGGCGGCCGTCGCCTTCGAGGCCGAGCGGTTCACGGAGGTCGCCCGCCTGCTGTCGTCGATCGAGCGCCTGGCCCCGGGCGTGCCCGAGGTCCTCGAGCTCTCCGGGCTGACCAACTACCGCTTGGGGCGCTGGAAGCGAGCCCTCGACGACCTCGAGCGCTTCGCCGAGCTCACCGGCTCGGTCGAGCAACATCCGGTCATCGCCGACTGCAACCGGGCCTTGAAGCGCTGGGACGCAGCCGAGCGGTACTGGCTGGAGCTCGGCGACGCCTCCCCGGCCCCCGAGCTGATCGAGGAGGGCCGCATCGTCCAGGCCGGCGCCCTGGCCGACCGCGGCCGCCTCGACGACGCCATCCGGTTCATGGAGCGGTCGCCCCGGGTCAGGGGCAAGCCCGGCGTCCACCACCTCCGGCGATGGTACATGCTCGCCGATCTGTACGAGCGGGCCGGCGACCAGGCGCGCGCCCGTCGCCTCTTCGGCGACGTCGTCAGGGCCGACCCGGCGTTCGGCGATGCGGCCGAGCGGGCCGCGGCGCTGTAGCCCTCCAAGGGCCACATCGGCGGCCGACGCCGGCCGATCGATCCCCGGCGACCGGGTGCGGGGACGCAGCGACGGGCGGGCGAGCGGGAGAGACGGCGATCGCATCCGCCCCGGGTTATCCTCGGTCTCGCCCCTGCACGGACGACACCACCGAGGTCAGCACCGACGATGAACGAGCAGCAACTGCACAAGGTCACCAGCGCCGACGGGTTCGTCGCCGCGCTCGACCAGAGCGGCGGCAGCACCCCGAAGGCGCTTGCGCTGTACGGGGTCGAGGAGTCCGCCTACGACGGCGAGGAGGAGATGTTCGATCTCATCCACGCCATGCGGACCCGCATCATGACCAGCTCGGCCTTCGACGGCACCCGGGTGCTCGGCGCCATCCTCTTCGAGATGACGATGGACCGCCAGGTCGAGGGCCACGACACGGCCGCCTACCTGTGGGAGCAGAAGCAGGTCGTCCCCTTCCTGAAGGTCGACAAGGGCCTGGCCGACGAGGAGAACTCGGCCCAGGTCATGAAGCCGATGCCCGGCCTCGACGAGCTGCTGGCCCGGGCGAACGAGAAGGGTGTGTTCGGCACCAAGATGCGGTCCGTGATCAAGATGGCCGACCCGGACGGGGTGAAGGCGGTCGTCGACCAGCAGTTCGAGATCGGTCACCAGATCGTGGCCGCCGGGCTCGTCCCGATCATCGAGCCAGAGGTCGACATCCACAGCCCGGAGAAGGCGGAGGCCGAGGAGTTGCTGCGGGACGCGATCGCAGCCCATGCCGATCAGCTCGGCCCCGACCAGAAGATCATGCTCAAGCTGACGCTGCCCGATGCGGACAACTTCTACGCCGATCTGATCGCCCACGACAACATCGTCCGCGTGGTCGCGCTGTCCGGCGGCTACAGCCGTGACGAGGCCAACGCCAGGCTGGCCCGCAACAACGGCATGATCGCCAGCTTCTCCCGTGCGCTCACCGAGGGCTTGTCGGCCCAGCAGAGCGACGACCAGTTCGACTCGACGCTCGACGCCACCATCCAGAGCATCTTCGACGCATCCACGAGCTGAGCCGAGCGCCGCCGACGGTCGATGCGCCGGAGTCCGGCCGGGTCGACGCATCGTCGTCGCGCTGCCGTCGCGATGCCTGCGCCGCCAACGCCACCGCGGCGCCGGCGCGCTCGTGCCGGCGGTGGTGCCGACCACCGTCCGGCGCCGAGGCCGGGTCGGGGTCGCCACCGACGCACCATGACGATGCCCTCGCCGGTCTTGTCACGGCGACGCACTAGCCTGTCAGCATGATGAACTCGGACGAGTTCGCCGACGCGGTGAACAAGAGCATGGCGGAGATGCGCACGGCGATGGGGGAGGCGGCCGAACGCCTCGAGAGCGAATTCCGCCGATTCGCCGACGCCGCCGGGATCGACCAGGCCGTCGGCGCCGACCGGATGCGGGCCGGCAACGACCAACTCAGGGATCTGGTCGATGCGCTGCGGGACGAGGCGGCCAGGGCCGCCGGTCAGCTGTCCGAGGGCATGGGTGAGATGCTCGAGCAGTTCCGTCGCCTGGTCGAGGCCACGATGCCGGGCTGGGCCGACACCGGTCCGGGCCAGGGCGACGGGTCGCCGGCGGCCGATGCGGCGCCCGAGGTGGCGTCGACGGCCACTGCGGCTGCGACGGCGGTTGCGGTCGAGGGCGCAGGCTCGTCCACGAAGAAGGCAACCGCCAAGAAGTCGGCAGCGAAGAAGGGGGCCAAGAAGGCCAGCGCCTCGAAGAAGGCGTCGACCAAGAAGTCGGCAGCGAAGAAGGGGGCCAAGAAGGCCAGCGCCTCGAAGAAGTCGACGGCCAAGAAGTCGGCGGCGAAGACGTCGACGAAGAAGGCCAGCGCCTCGAAGAAGGCGTCGACCAAGAAGTCGGCAGCGAAGAAGGGGACCAAGAAGGCCGGGGCCAAGAAGTCGACGGCCAAGAAGTCCTCCGCCAAGAAGTCGACGGCCAAGAAGTCCTCCGCCAAGAAGTCGACGGCCAAGAAGGCCCGCTAGGGCCCGAGCCGGTCCTCCGATCGAGCGGTGGCGGCCCGACGTCGTCTCGATGCCGAGCTGGTCCGGCGGGGTCTGGTCCCCAGCCGGGAGACGGCGAGGCGCGAGATCGTCGCCGGTCGTGTGCTGGTCGACGGCGCGTTCGCCGACAAGCCGGCCCGGATGGTCGACGCCGGTCAGAGCGTCAGACTGACGGGACCGGGGGCCCGGTTCGTCGGCCGTGGCGGTGAGAAGCTCGACGGCGCGCTCGACGCCTTCGGCGTCGACCCGGTCGGCCTGCGATGCCTCGACGCCGGCTCGTCGACCGGCGGCTTCACCGACTGCCTCCTGCAGCGGGGCGCGGCGTCGGTCGTGGCGGTCGACGTCGGCACCAACCAGCTCCACGAGCGGCTCCGCCACGACCCCCGGGTCGATGTTCGCGAGCAGACAGACGTGCGCTCGCTCGAGCCCGACGATCCCGCCTTCCCCGTCGACCTCGTCGTCGGTGACCTGTCGTTCATCTCGCTCCGCCTCGTGCTCCCCGCACTGGTCCCGCTCGTGGTCGACGATGGATCGCTGCTGCTGCTGGTCAAGCCGCAATTCGAGGCCGGCCGGCAGGAGGCGGCGAGGGGCCGGGGGGTCATCGCCGACCCGGACATCTGGCGTCGGGTGCTGCTCGACGCCACCGGCTGGGCCGACGATGCCGGCGCCGGGCTCGTCGGTCTCGTCCCGTCACCGATCACCGGGGCGAGCGGGAATGTCGAGTTCGTCGCCTGGCTCCGGCGAGGGCGCCCTACCATGCGAGAGCGTGAGCGGGCCGTCGACCACGCCGTCGCCGAGGCGGTGGCCTCGTGACTGACCGACTCGGCCTCGTCATGCACCTCTACCGGCCGGAGGTCCGGGACCTGGCCCGGCAGGCGATCCAGTGGTGTGGCGAGGCCCTCCAGCCCGTGCTGCCCAGCGCGGACGCCGAGCTGCTCGACCGGCCCGATCTGGGCGTGGCCGACGACGACTTCGGGCCCGGCCTGAGCGCCTGCCTCAGCCTCGGCGGCGACGGCACGATGCTCCGGTCCTGCCACCTGGTGTCGGGCCACGACGTCCCCCTGCTCGGGGTGAACGGCGGGTCGCTCGGCTATCTGACCGAGTTCGACCCCGAGGACCTGATCGGCGCCCTCGACGCCTGGCAGCGGGGCGAGCTGGCGATCGAGCAACGGATGATGATCGAGGTCAGCTCGACCACGGCCACCGTCGACAATCCCGGCGACGTCGAGGCGGCCAGCCTCGTGGCCGCCGACCACGGCGAGGAGACGTTCCTCGGCTACGCCCTCAACGACGCCGTGGTCTCCCGATCCGAGAGCGGCCGCTCGGTCGAGGTGCTGGTCTGGATCGGCGGCGAGCCGTTCAGCGACTACCTCGCCGACGGTCTCATCGTGTCGACCCCGACCGGCAGCACCGCCTACTCGCTGTCGGCCGGCGGCCCGATCGTCGAGCCCGACTTCGAGGCCCTGCTCCTCACGCCGGTGGCGGCCCACGTGGTCTTCGACCGGTCGATGGTGCTGGCGCCGACAACCGAGATCCGCCTCACCGTCCTCGGCTACCGCCCCGGGGTGGTGTCGCTCGACGGCCGCAACGTCGTCGAGCTCCAGCCCGGCCAGTCGGTCATCTGCCGGGCCGCCGATCGAACCGCCAGGTTCCTCGTGAAGGGCGACCGTGACTTCCACACGGTCCTGAAGGAGAAGTTCGGGTTGGTGGACGATCCATGCTCGTAGAACTGGCAGTGGCAAACCTCGGCGTCATCGAGCAGGTGACGCTCGACATCCCCCCCGGCATGATCGCCCTCACCGGCGAGACCGGGGCCGGCAAGACCCTCCTGGTCGACGCCATCAACCTCCTCGTCGGCGGCCGGTCCGACCCCGGTCTGGTTCGACCGGGAGCCACCGAGGCCACGATCGACGGGCGCTTCCTGCTCGACGGGGAGGAGTACGTGCTGACCCGGGTCGTGCCGGCCGATGGCCGGTCGCGGGCCTACGTGAACGGTCGCCCGTCGACGGCGTCCGCACTGGCCGAGCTCGGGGCCAGGCTGGTCGATCTGCACGGCCAGCACGCCCACCAGTCGCTGCTCGGCGTCGACGCCCAGCGGGATGCCCTCGACGTGTTCGGTCGGGTCGACCGGTCGGCGCTCGTCCACGCTCAGCGCGTGCTGGCGGAGATCGACGGTGCCCTCGGCGAGCTCGGCGGCGACGAGCGGGCCAGGGCCCGCGAGCTCGACCTGGTCCGCTACCAGGTCGGGGAGCTCGTCGAGGCCGACCTCCAGGATCCCGACGAGGACGAGCAGCTGGCCGGCCGCGAGGAGCTCCTGGCCAACGCGGCCGCCCATCAGGAGGCGGCCGGCGCCGCCCTGGAGGTCCTCGTCGAGGACGGCGGCGCCCGCGACCTGCTGTCGCAGGGGCTGACCGCCCTCGACGGGCCGGCGCCGTTCGCCGAGGCCGCAACCCGGCTCAAGAACCTGCTGGCCGAGCTCGACGACATCGCCGATGCCGTCCGCGAGGTCGGTGACGGCATCGAGGACGACCCCGAGGAGCTGGAGCACCTCCTGGCCAGGCGCCGCATGCTCCGGGAGCTGTGCCGCAAGTACGGCGACG
The DNA here is from genome assembly GCA_028285495.1 of Acidimicrobiales bacterium. Classification (GTDB taxonomy): domain Bacteria; phylum Actinomycetota; class Acidimicrobiia; order Acidimicrobiales; family SZUA-35; genus JAHELU01. Next base: position 434,697 of record JANQPB010000006.1, on the reverse strand, counting down.
ACCTGACCGCCGTCATGGCCGAGCGTGACGCCCTGCACCTCCGCCTGAAGGAGCTCGAGGACCACGACGTGTTGGCCGCCGACCTCGACCGGCGGCGCCAGGAGGCGATCGACGAGCTGAGCGAGGCCAGGGCCGCGGTGCTGGCCGCCCGCCGGGCGGCGGCCCCCGATCTCGCCGGGGCGATCGAGGCCAACCTGCCCGAGCTGGCGATGCCCCGGGCCCGGGTCGGGATCGAGGTCGGCGGTGACGACGGCGGCGAGGTGTCGTTCGAGCTGGCCGCCAACCCCGGCTCACCCCTCCAGCCGCTGGCCAAGGTGGCGTCCGGGGGCGAGCTGGCCCGGGCCATGCTCGCCCTCCGGAGCGTCCTGTCGGAGGCCCCGCCGGTCCTGGTCTTCGACGAGGTCGACGCCGGCATCGGGGGCCAGGCCGGCTTTGCCGTCGGACGGTCGTTGACCGACCTCGGCGACCGCCATCAGGTTCTGGTCGTGACCCACCTCCCGCAGGTGGCGGCCTTCGCCGACGCCCACCTGGCGGTCGAGAAGCGCCAGGGCGACGACGAGACCATCTCGGAGGTCCGCTTCCTCGACGACGACGGTCGGCTGACCGAGCTGGCTCGGATGCTGTCGGGTCAGCCGGACTCGTCGACCGCCCGCCAGCATGCCAGCGAGCTGTTGGCCGAGGCCGCCGCCCACCGAAACGCCGCCTGAGCGGTCCGGGCCGCGCCAGCGGCGCCGCCGCGCTCCCGGCCCGTTCGATCGGGCCGGCGCTCACCCGCCCGACGAGGTGCCGACGTCCCGCCGGAGCTCGGCGATCAACGGTGCGGCGCCGCTCCGGACGGCGTCCTGCTGGATCTCCAGGGCCTCGGCCACCGCGCCGACCGCCTCGGGTGGCAGCGCCAGGCGAGGCCGCCAGCGAAGGATGCGTTCCAGCCGCCTGGCCACCGCCTCCGGGCGGTGGTAGTCGTCCGGCACGCTCCAGGCCGCGACCTGCTCAAGGTGCAGGCGCCAGCGGTCCCGCTGATCCTGGTCGACCAGGGGGGCGAGCTCGTCGATCTCGGTCACGACGGCCTCGATCGCCCCGCCGACCGCACCGCCGAGCCCACCGGGCTGGCGGAGCAGGTGGCCGTCGAGGAGCAGCTCGACCCCGACGTGGCCGACCGCTCGGGCCGCCCCCCGGGGCAGGCCCGCCCCGTCGAGGTGACGGACGACCGCACCGCTCGTCTCCCGGAACCAGCGATGGCGGTGGAAGGCGTCGTCGGTCCGGTGGTGGATGTCGATCCCGGCGGTGATGTCCGGGTCGTCCGGTCGGCCGAGCAGGCGGAACCGGCCCATCGCCGCCAGGTCGGGCAGGACCGCCCCGAGATGGAAGCGGGCCTCGTCGCCACCGTCTGGCCGGGACCCGTTGCGGGCCACCTCGACGTGTCCGGCGAAGTTCACGGTCGGACTCCGGGCACCGGTGTCCCGCTCAGATCCGGCTCACGTGAGGGCGGCGTAGACCAGGGCCTTGAGCTCCTGGCGGATCGGATAGGCCGACGACGGCATCAACTGGGTCAACCCGACGACCGCGAGGTCCTCGACCGGGTCGACCCAGAACAACGTCGAAGCGGCCCCACCCCAGGCGAACTCGCCCGGGGAGCAGAGCACCTGCGTCTCCGCCGGGTCGACGATGACCGAGAACCCGAGCCCGAACCCGACCCCGTCGTAGCGGGTCTCCGAGAACACCGGCTGGCCCATCGCCGCCAGGTCCCGCCCGCCCGGGAGATGGTTCATGGTCGCGTACTCGATCGTCCGGCGCCCGATGACCCGGTTGCCGTCGAGCTCGCCCTTGTTGAGCAGCATCTGGGTGAACCGGTGGTAGTCCCCGATCGTCGAGACCAGCCCGCCACCGCCGGACAGGAACTCGGGCTGGCGCCGGTAGGGGCTGGCCTCGTCGCCGGCGTCGATGACCACCCGGGCCGAGCCCTCGGCCCCCTCGGGTATGCCGAACGGTGACAGGGCGGGCACCGCATAGTTGGCCGCCAGGCGATCGGCCCGGTCATCGTCGACCCAGAAGCCGGTGTCGACCATGCCGAGCGGCTCGAAGATCCGCTCGGCCAGGAAGGCGTCGAACGGCCGGCCGCTGATGACCTCGCAGAGGCGGCCGAGCACGTCGGTGGCCACGCTGTAGGACCAGCGGGTCCCGGGCGAGAACAGCAGCGGCAGCTCGGCCAGGGCCTCGACCCAGGTCTCCAGCTTGTGCTGGCCGCTGTCGAGCCCCGCCCGCCGGTACAGCGAATCGACGGGGTGCCGGCCCATGAACCCGTAGGTCAGCCCGGAGGTGTGGGTCAGCAGGTCCCGGATCGTCATCTCCCGCTCGGGGAAGGTCGTGGTGTAGCTGGCCGCCGTGCCGTCCTGCCAGACCCGCAGGTCGGCGAACGAGGGGATCATGTCGCTGACCGGATCGTCGAGCCGGAACAGCCCCTCCTCGTACAGCGAGAGCAGGGCCAGCGACGTGATCGGCTTGCTCATCGAGTAGATGCGGATCAGGGTGTCGGCGGCCATCGGCCCGGCCCGGTCGCCCTCGCTGGCCTGGCCCTGGAACGAGAGGTGGGCGATCTGGCCGTGGCGGCTGATCAGGAGCGAGAAGCCGGGGAACCGGCCGCTGTCGAGGTAGCGCTCGGCCACGAACCGATCGATCCGGGCCAGGCGAGCGGGGTCGAGGCCGAGGCTGGTCGGGTCGTCGACCGGGGCGAGCGGGTCGGGGAGGGGAGCGGACATGGGCTTCATCTTCGCAGCCCCGCCCGGAGCGGCAAAACCGGCAGGCGACCGACGCCGGCGGCGGCGCTCGACCCGTCCGGCCGTCTCAGCTGCAGGCGACGACCACCCGCCCCTTGACCTGGCCGGCCAGGATCTCGGGCGCCAGCGACGCCACCTCGCCGAGGGCGACGTCGGTCGTCATCGCCCCCAACCGGGCGGCGATGGCCTCGTCGGCCAACACCTCGGCCACCCGACCCCAGACCCGTTGGCGGGGCTCGGGCGGGCACATCACCGAGTCGATCCCGAGCAGGTTCACACCCCGCAGGAGGAACGGGATGACCGTGGTCGACAGCCCGTTGCCACCGGCCAGCCCGCACGCGGCGACGCTGCCGCCGTAGGCCATCTCGGCCAGCACGTGGGCCAGGGTGTCGCCACCGACCGCGTCGACGCAGCCGTGCCAGCGCTCGGACAGCAGCGGCCGGGCCGGGTTCTCGGCCAGCTCCGCCCGGTCGATGACGTCGGCGGCACCGAGCGTCAAGAGGTCGTCGGCGTTCTCCGGCCGGCCGGTCGAGGCCACCAGGTGGTGGCCCATCGCGCCGCCCCACAGCAGGGCGGACGAGCCGACGCCGCCCGAGGCGCCGGTGACGAGCACCGGCCGGTCGGCGCCGGGGGCGACGCCATGATCCTCGAGGGCGGTCAGGGCCTGCATGGCGGTGAAGCCGGCGGTTCCGACCGCCATGGCCTGGCGGGTCGAGACCTGGTCAGGCAGGGCGACCAACCAGTCGCCCGACACCCGGGCCCGCCCGGCGTACCCGCCCCAGTGGACCTCGCCCACCCGCCACCCGGTCAGCGCAACCCGGTCGCCGGCGGCGAAGCGGTCGTCGTCGGACGCGGCCACCGTGCCGGCCAGGTCGATCCCGGGAACGTGGGGATAGTTCCGGACGAGGCCCCCGATGCCCTGCAGGATCATGCCGTCCTTGTAGTTGAGCGACGACCACTCGACGTCGACGGTCACGTCGCCGTCGGGGAGCCGGTCGTCGTCGAGCTCGGTCAGCGACGCCGTCACCTTCTTGTCGTCGTCGCGGTCGAGGAGGAGAGCGGTGAACACCATGGCCGGACAAGGTAGCGAACTCGGGCCAGGGGGCCGAATCTGTCGGCGGCCGGGTCGATCGACTTGGGCGGGAGTGGCCCACTCCGCCCGCCCGCCGCGCTAGGTTGGGTTGGGCCGCAGTGGCCACCCGGGGCAGGTTCCGTGGTGTTGGCGAGTGACGGGGCGACGAGGGTCTCGCACCAGCCGGGGATCGGGGCAGGTCTTGGTGAGCGAGACCGAAGGTTGGGCATGACCAAGCACATATTCGTCACCGGCGGCGTCGTGAGCTCTCTGGGAAAGGGGGCGACGGCCTCGTCGCTGGGGCGGTTGCTGAAGTCGCGTGGCCTCAAGGTCACGATGCAGAAGCTCGACCCGTACCTCAACGTCGACCCGGGCACGATGAACCCGTTCGAGCACGGCGAGGTCTACGTCACCGACGACGGTGGCGAGACCGACCTCGACCTCGGTCACTACGAGCGCTTCATCGACGAGAACCTCTCCCGGGCCTCGAACGCCACCACCGGCTCGATCTACTCCTCGGTCATCGCCGCGGAGCGCCGCGGCGACTACCTGGGCAAGACCGTCCAGGTCATCCCCCACATCACCGACGAGATCAAGCGGCGGATCTCGCTGCTGGCCGAGGACAGCGGCGCCGGGGACGGGGTCGATGTCGTCATCACCGAGGTCGGCGGCACGGTCGGCGACATCGAGATCCTGCCGTTCCTCGAGGCCATCCGGCAGTTCCGGCTCGACGTCGGCCGCCAGAACGTCTGCTACATCCACGTCACCCTCGTGCCGTTCATCGGCCCGGCGGGTGAGCAGAAGACGAAGCCGACCCAGCACTCGGTCACCGAGCTCCGCAGCCGGGGCGTCCAGCCGGACGTGATCGTGTGCCGCTCCGACCGCCGGATCTCCGATGGCCTCCGCCAGAAGATCTCCGACCTGTGCGACGTCCCGCTCGACGGGGTGATCAACGCCCCCGACGCCTCCAGCCTGTACGAGATCCCGCTGACCATGCACGAGGCCGGCTTCGACGGGTACGTCTGCGAGCTGCTCGGCCTCGAGCCGGACGAGCCCGATCTGGGCGAGTGGCAGGAGCTGGTCGAGCGGGTCGAGCGGGTCTGGAAGCCGCTGCGGATCGGGCTGGTCGGCAAGTACGTCAGCCTGCCGGACGCCTACCTGTCCGTCGTCGAGGCCCTGCGTCACGCCTCGTTCCGCCACGAGGTCGACCTGTCGATCGAGTGGATCCCGTCCGATCACGTCGAGGGGCTCCTGGTCGCCGAGAAGCTCGGCCACCTCGACGGCGTCGTGCTGCCCGGAGGGTTCGGGGAGCGCGGCGTCGAGGGCAAGATCGAGGCGGCCACGTTCGCCCGCGACACCGGCATGCCGTGCCTCGGTCTGTGCCTCGGCATGCAGGTGATGACGATCGAGTACGCCCGCAACGTGCTCGGCCTCACCGGCGCCAACTCGAGCGAGTTCGACACCCAGGACGCGACCACCCCCTACCCGGTGATCGACCTGATGGACACCCAGCGAGGGGTCACCGACCTCGGTGGCACGATGAGGCTCGGCGCCTACGTCGCCGTGCTGGCCGAGGGCTCGCAGGTGGCCACGATCTACGACGACACCGTGGTCAGTGAGCGCCACCGTCACCGCTACGAGTTCAACCCCCGGTTCCGGACCCGCTTCGAGGATGCGGGATTCCGCTGCTCGGGCACGTCGCCGGACGGGCAGCTCGTCGAGTTCATCGAGCTCGACGGCCATCCGTTCTGGGTCGGCACCCAGGCCCACCCCGAGCTGAAGAGCCGTCCCAACCGGCCGGCCCCGCTGTTCGACGCCTTCGTCGCCGCCAGCCTGGCCAGGGCCGAGGCCGACGATCCCGGGCGGTTCCTGGCGGCTCGGCCCGAGGGAGCGGATGCGCACCGGTCCGGCGGCCGGGCCGGCGAGCCGGCCGCGCCCGACACCGCCGGCAACGGCGCCCCGGCGACCGAGCCGGCGGCGGCCGGCACCCTCGACCGCGCCCGATGACCGGGGCTGGAGACGGCGAGGCGGTCGCCGCCGCGTCGGCCGCCGACTTCGCGCCGGCCCCACCCGTCGGCGAGCCCGTCGAGCGAGGCCGGTTGGCCAGCGACCACTTCCGCACCCGGGGGCAGCGATTGATCCACCAGGGTGCGGTCGTCGGCTTCTGGGAAGCCGAGATCGAGGACGGCTCGGGGGGTCGGTTCGCTCGCGACGTCATCCGCCATCCGGGCGCCGTCTCGGTCGTGCCGGTCGACGGCGACCACGTCTTCCTGGTCCGGCAGTACCGGGCGGCGCTCGACGCCGACCTGCTCGAGCTGCCGGCGGGCAAGCGCGACGTCGACGGCGAGCCACCGATCGAGACGGCCAAGCGGGAACTGGTCGAGGAGATCGGGATGCGGGCCGGATCGATCGAGCCGCTGATCAACATCCATCACTCGCCCGGGTTCTGCGACGAGTACGGCCACCTCTTCCTGGCCACCGACCTCGAGCCGGTACCTCAGGACCGCATGGGCCCCGAGGAGCAGGCCATGACCGTGCACCGCGTCGCACTGGTCGAGGCGGTGGAGCTCTGCCTCACGGGCACGATCACCGACGCCAAATCGATCGCCGGGCTCCTGGCGGCGGCCCGCCGGCTCGGTCGGTGAGCCACGCCGGGTCGTCCGGCGCCGCCTCGGCCGTTGGCGGGTTCGTCGCCCGGTCGCTGCACCTGGCCCGTCGCTTCGCCGGCTCGCTGCGCCCCGGAGCCCCGACGCCGATCGACGAGGCCTGGGCCCGCGACTCGCTCGACGACGGCGAGCGGGACCTGTGGGCCCGGATGTCGAACCCCGATCGGCGCCATGCGGTCACGGTCGCCCGAGACGTGGCCCGGCGCTGGCCCGAGGTCGACGCCGGCCGGCCACCCCGGGCGGTCATCGCCGCCGCGCTGCTGCACGACGTCGGCAAGGTCGAGTCGGGGTTGCGGACCCCCGAGCGGGTGGCGGCCACGCTCCTGTGGTCGGTGCTCGACGACGCCGTGGCCGAGCGGTGGGCCGCCGCCGGCTCGCCGGTGCTGGCCCGCTACGGCCGCTACCGGCGCCACCCCGAGATCGGCGGTGAGTTGCTCAGGGCCGCCGGCGCCGATCCGCTGACGGCGGCCTGGGCCGAGGAGCACCACCGGCCCGAAGCCGCCTGGACGGTCGACCGCCGGGTCGGGCAGCTGCTCAAGGCCTGCGACGACGACTGATCCGGCCTCGATCACCGCCGGCGACCGGCCGACATGCAGGGTGACGTTTGTCACCATTCTGAGAAAATGGTGGGAGTGTCGCCCTGTTTCGCCTCGATTGCGAAGACGTGAACGCGACCGATCGCGCCGTTTCGCGGCGGAGTTTGAGCTACCGTAACCCCTTGGTCCAGATCGGGCCAGCTGAGCGGGGCGGGTCTCCGGCCGGCTTGGCACACGACACTGCAAATCCGTCAGGGGAGAAGCACAGACATGGGCAAGAACTGGTTGACAAAGCTCTTGGCTTTGTTGATGGCGTTCGGTCTCGTCGCCGCCGCATGCGGTAGTGACGACGATGACGACGCTGCCGACGAGACCGAGGCCGGCGAGTCCTCCGATGAGGAGGCCAGCGCCAGCGCAAGCGAGCCGGCCGACGAAGACGACGCCATGGAAGAAGAAGACGACGCCATGGAGGAGGAAGACGACGCCATGGAGGAGGAGGGCGACGCGATGGCCGAGGGCGACGGCATCCTCACCATCGGCACCATCTTCCCCGTCACCGGCGACCTCGCCTTCCTCGGCCCGGCCGAGATCCAGGGCGCTGAGCTGGCCGTTGCCGACATCAACGCGGCCGGCGGTGTGCTCGGCGCCGACGTGGTCCTCGAGCAGGGCGACTCCGGCGACACCACCACCGACATCGCCAACACCGAGGTCGACCGTCTGCTGGCCCTCGGAGCCGACGCCATCATGGGCGCCGCCTCCTCGGCCGTTTCGAAGACTGTGATCGACAAGATCACCGGGGCTGGGGTCATCCAGTTCTCGCCGGCCAACACCTCGCCGGACTTCACCACCTACGACGACAACGGCCTGTACTTCCGGACCGCTCCGTCCGACCTCCTCCAGGGTCGGGTGCTGGCCAACGCCGTGCTCGAGCAGGGCAACGAGACCGCCTCGGTCCTGTTCCGGCAGGAGTCCTACGGCCAGGGGCTGGCTGACGCCTTCATGGAGAACTTCGAGGGCGCCGGCGGCGTCATCGACGAGTTCCTGCCCTACGCCATCGACGTCGAGAGCTTCGACGCCGAGATCGACACCATCGTCGAGGCCGGCAGCGACGCCGTCATCGTCATCGGTTTCGCCGAGTCGGCGAACATCCTGACCACGATGCACGAGCGTGGGATCGGCCCGACCAGCGACACCAACGTGTGGGGCGTCGACGGCAACGACAACATCAACAGCGAGATGGCAGACGCCACGATCCTCGAGGGCATGAAGCAGACCATCCCGTCTGTCGACCTCGGCACGATCTCGGACTTCGTCTCCCGCCTCGAGGAGGCCATGCCGGCCGACTCCACCTCGGCCTACGGCGCCGAGACCTACGACTCCATCGTCATCGTCGCTCTGGCCGCCCAGCTGGCCGGGACCGACCAGGGCACGGCGGTCGCCGCCGAGATCAACGGCGTCACCGGTGGTGGCGAGAAGTGCACCACCTTCGCCGAGTGCAAGGACATCATCGACGCCGGGGGCGACCCCGACTACGACGGTCTGGGTGGTCCCTACGAGTTCGTCGAAGCCGGTGAGCCGGCGGCGGCCTCGTTCCGGATCCAGACCTACGGCACCGACGGTCGCGACGAGGCGCTCGACGAGTACGTCTTCGCTTCGTGATCGACTGATCCGCAGATCCACGTGATCTGAGCGGGGCCCCGGTTCCTCCCGAGGAGCCGGGGCCCCGTCGCGTCGGCGATCGCGCCGGCCGCGGCGGTGCCCCGGGCCACCCGGGCCTCAGCCGAGGTCCGGTGCGAGCAGTGGTCCACCGCCGGCGCCGATCGGCCGCAGCAGCAGGTCGGTCGGCCCATCCTCGCCGCCCGGCCAGACGTACCGTTGCCAGTAGCGGAACCCGACCTTGTCGGCCACCCGACGGGACGGCGAGTTGGCGGGATCGATGAGGCACAGCATCTCGCCGTCGTCGACGGCGTCGGCCACCCCGAGGAGGGCCGCCGTGGCCTCGGTCGCGTAGCCCTTGCCTCGGGCTGCGGTGTCGAGGCGCCAGCCCCACTCGAGCCGGTCGATTCCGTCGAACAGCACCGTGCCGACCCCGGTGTAGCCGAGGATCAGCCCCGATGCCTTCTCGATCACCGGCTGCTTGGCGTAGGGCACGGCGTCGGCCAGGGCCACCAGCCGATCGAAGCGGGTGTTGGCCGACGCCAGGTCGTTCGCCTCGTCCGAGTACACGGTGAATGCGGGGTCGGTGAACAGCTCGAGCATCCGAGGCCGGTCGGCCTCGACGGCGGGTCGGAGCAGCAGCCGGTCGGTTTCGACGGTGGCCATCGCCCCACGGTAGGCGCGACGCCCGGCCGGCCGGGTTCGGTATCGGTGGCTCGATCAGCCCTTGCGGGCCAGGGTGCCGAGGTACAGCTCGATGACCTTGGGGTCGTTGAGCAGGTTGCGGCCGGTGTCGGTGTAGGCGTTGCGGCCCTGGTCGAGCACGTAGCCCCGGTCGCAGATCTGGAGGCACCGGGCCGCGTTCTGCTCGACCATCACCACGGCGACGCCCGAGTCGTTGATCTGCTTGGTCCGGATGAACACCTGGTCCTGGAGCACGGGGGAGAGGCCCGCCGACGGCTCGTCGAGCAGCAGGACCTGGGGCTCCATCATCAGGGCCCGACCCATGGCCAGCATCTGGCGCTCGCCACCGGAGAGCGAGCCGGCTCGCTGATTGATGCGCTCGGCCAGCCGGGGGAACATGTCCGACACGAAGCCGAGACGCTCCCTGAACCGCGCCGGGGCCAGATACGAGCCCATCTCCAGGTTCTCGCTCACGGTCAGTGACGGGAACACGTTCTCGGTCTGGGGCACGTAGCCGATGCCACGCGACACCAGCTCGTGTGCGGTCTTGCCGGTGATGTCGTCGCCCCGGTAGGTGACCGTGCCGCTGCGGATGTTGACCAGGCCGAACAGGGCCTTGACCAGCGTCGACTTGCCGGCGCCGTTCGGGCCGATGATGCCGACGAGCTCGCCTGGCGCCACGTCGAGCGAGCAGCCCTGGAGGATGTTGACCCCCGGGATGTAGCCGGCCTCGATGTTGTCGACCTTGATGATCAGCTCGTCGTCAGCCATCGGTGGCCTCCTGGTCGGTCTGCCCATCGGCCTCGCCGGCGTCGCCGTCGTCGGCGGCCTCCAGGTCCTGGACCGAGTCGAAGTCGAGCTCGGTCCCGTGGCTGGACCCGAGGTAGGCGTCGACCACCTGCTGGTTCTCGGCGATCGAGCCGGGTGGGCCCTCGGCGATGATCCGGCCCTCGGCCATGACCACCACCCAGTCGCTGATGTCCTGGACGACGTCCATGTCGTGTTCGACGAAGATGACGGTGCGGCCCTCGGCCCGGAGCTGCTTGACGTGGCCGAGCAGCGACTGGGTCAGCGCCGGGTTGACCCCGGCCATCGGCTCGTCGAGCATGACCAGCTCGGGCTCGGTCATCAGCGAGCGGGCCATCTCGACCAGCTTGCGTTGCCCGCCCGAGAGCGTGCCGGCGAACTGGTCGGTCATGTGGGTCAGGTTGAACCGGTCGAGGAGCGCTCGGGCCTGGGCCTCGACCTCCTGTTCCCGCTGCCGCCACAGCGGCGACACCAGCGCCCGGAGCAGGTTCTCGCCGCCCTGGTCCTTGGCCCCGAGCATCATGTTCTGGAGCACGGTGAGGCGGGAAAGGGCCTTGGTCAGCTGGAAGGTGCGGACCATGCCCCGGGCCGCCAGCTTGTGCGAGGCGACCCCGTCGATCGACTGGCCGTTGAGCTCGACGTGACCGCTGTCCGGGCTGTCGAAGCCGGTCAGCAGGTTGAAGAACGTCGTCTTGCCGGCGCCGTTCGGCCCGATGAGCGCCGTGATGGCTCCCCGCTGGATCTCCAGCTCGTCGACGTCGACCGCAACCAGGCCGCCGAAGCGCCTGGTCACGCCCTTGGCCTTGAGGATGGGGTCGGGCTTGGCGACACCGGAGGTGTGCTCGACGCCGTCGAACACGCCGGCGATCGGGTTGTGGGGCTCGGTGGCGACGGCGCCGCCCGCATCGCCGTCGTCCGGGTCGACCACTGGATCGGGGCTATCGGTCATCGAGCGCCATCTCCTCCCGGGAGCCGAAGATGCCCTGCGGGCGGTACCGCATCAGCAACATCAGGACCAGGCCGAACACCATGAACCGGACCTGGCTGACGTTCTGGACGTCGAGGTTGAGGAACTGGGCCAGCACGTCGTCGAGGCTCGAGTCGATCAGCTCCCGCATCAGGGCCTCCAGGCCCGAGATCAGTCCCCAGAAGATCATGGCGCCGACGACCGGCGACCAGACCCGGGCCGCACCACCGATGATCAGCACGGTCCAGATCATGAAGGTGATCACCGGGTTGTAGGTGTCGGGCTGGACGGACTGCTTGTCGATCGCCTGCAGCATGCCGGCGAGGCCACCGACGACGCCACCGAGGGCGAGGGCCTGCAGCTTGTAGGCGTAGGCGTTCTTGCCGAGGGCCCTGGCTGCGTCCTCGTCCTCGCGGATCGCCTTGAGCACCCGGCCCCACGGGCTGCGCATCAGCTGCCAGGTCAGCAGCAGGCAGAGACCGACGACGCTCCATCCCACCAGCATGACCCACAGGTCGTCGGCCCGGTACTCGAACACGCCGAGGAACTCGTACGGCACGCTGCCGGACCGCTGGAGGATCCCGAGGTCGTCACGGAGCTCGAAGAAGGGGTCGGCGAAGTCGTTGATGCCCTCCGCTGCGCCGGTCCGCTCGCGGTTGCCCCGCCAGCGGACGAAGAGCCGGATCGTCTCCGACGCCGCGATCGTGGTGATCGCGAGATAGTCGGCCCGGAGCCGCAGGGTCGGGATACCGAGGATCAGGGCCAGTCCGAGGCAGTAGAGGATCCCGACGAGCAGCCCGGCCCAGAAGCCGATGTCGAGCCACAGCACCGACATGCCGACGCCGTAGGCCCCGGCGGCCATGAACCCGACCTGACCGAAGTTCAGCAGGCCGGTGTACCCGTAGTGGATGTTGAGCCCGATGGCGGCGAGGGCGAAGACCATGGCCTGGGTGCCGAAGGCCTGCGAGAAGATCTGGGTGAAGATGATGTCCCAGTCGATGGCGAGGAGCATCAGCCGATCCTCTCCGGTCGACCGAGGATGCCCTGTGGCCGGAAGAGCAGGATCAGCACCAGCACCAGCAGCGCCACCATGTTCTTCAGCTCGGCGTCGATGAACAGCGTCGAGAGGTTGATGACGAGCCCGACGACGACCGCACCGACCAGCGCCCCGTAGGCGGTGCCGAGGCCGCCGAGCGTGACCGAGGCGAAGATCAGCAGCAGGATCCGGAACCCGAAGTCCCACTTGATCTGGTCGAGGCCGAAGAAGACCCCGCCGAGGGCGGCGAGGGCGCCGCCGGCGATCCACACGACGCTGATGACCCGCTGGACGTCGATGCCGGACGACTCGGCCAGGTCACGGTTGTCGGCCACGGCCCGCATGGCCTTGCCGATGCGGGTCAGCTGCAGCAGCGCCCCGACCAGCAGCAGCACGACCACCGAGATGATCATGGCGATCAGGTCCTTCGGCGTGATCTCGACCGGCCCGATCGACAGCGCCGTCTGGGCCGAGTAGTCACGGAAGAAGCGGGGGTTGCCGCCGAAGTTGTAGAGGAAGAGGTAGCGCAGCAGGATCGACAACCCGATGGTGATGACCATCTGGGCGATCAGGCTGATGCCGTTGCGTCGCATCCCCCGGAACAGGCCCCGGTCGAGGGCGTAGCCGAGTAGCGCCCCGGACAGCATGCCGAACACCGCGGCGAACACGAGGTTGACCCCGTCGCCGAACGGGCCCGGCAGGGGGGCGAGGAAGCCGATGAAGCCGGCCAGGCCGTAGTAGTTGAACAGGAAGGTGGAGAGCTGGCCCCAGGTCACCAGCTCGGCGTGGGCGAAGTTGACGAGGCCCGTCGTGCCGAAGATCAAGGACAGGCCGATGGCGGCCATCGCCAGGTACAGGCCCTGCTTGAGGCCCTCGACCGAGAGCTGGGCCACCCGGCGCCCGCTGATGCCGGAGCCGTCGTCGGCTGCGGCGGCCGCCGCCTCCTCGGCCGTGCCCGAGACGAGGCCGAACAGCGCCCGCTTGTCCTGGCCCGCCTCGACGAGCACCTCGAGCGAGCTCCGGTCGGCGTCTCGCAGCACGACCCCGTCCGGCAGCGTGGCCGCATCGAGGGTCACGGTGTAGGTGCCGGCCGCCTCGACGGGGACCGACCACTGGCCATCGGCGTCGGTGACCGCCTCGCCCTGGCCGTCGACGACGATGGTCACCCCTTCGACCGGGACCCGCTCGCCGCTGTCGTCTTCGACCCGCAGCTGTCCGATGATCGCCTGCTCACCGTCCTGGGCCGAGGCCGTGACGGCCGTGCCCAACAGGACGATTGCAAGGCTCGCCAACGCAGCAGCAAGTTTGGCCAAGCCTCTCAAACGCGCGCTCTCCCCATACCTGGTCCTCTCCCTGATCGGAGCACCATAGCGGTCGATTGTCACGCCGACCAGGGTTGATGCCCCGGCGACGCCGGTCTCGGAGGCGCCGGCGAAGGGGGCCGGGACGGCGGCCTGGGCCGGACGACCCACGCCGGTCCGCAAGTCGAGCCCGATGGCCCATGGGCGCACCGGGGCGGTCCTGGTACCGGTGGAGACATGCCCCACCACCCGCCGCCCGCCCGCGCCCGCAGGCCCCGTCGTGCCATCGGCGACGCCACGATCGAGATCGCCGACGGCCCCGTCGCCCGGCCCCGGCCCCGCTCGGTCGCCCTCGGCCTCCTGCTGGCGCTGGTGCTCGTTGCCGCCGGCTGCTCCGGTTCGGAGCCGACGGCCGACGACCTCGCCGACCCCGGCGCCGACGGTCGGTCCGACGATGCGGTGACCGACCCGGACCAGCTGGCGCTCACCCTCGGCGACCCCGAGGAGGCCGGCTTCGAACCGGTCGAGGCCGACGACGTCGAGCCGGCCGAGCCACCCGAGGCCGGCACGGTCGATCTGGTGGTCGACGAGCCCGAGGCGGTCATCGACGACATCGACGGGCGTCTCGACGAGCCGTCTGGCCAGGGCGGCGAGGTGCTCGACGGGATCGAGCCGATCGACACGGCCGACGTGCCGGCCGAGCCGGCCGACGACGGCCGCACCCGCAACGAGGTTGGCGAGTTGGTGACGCTCGACGACCCGGCCAACCTGGCCTGCGCCCAGATCGAGATCGCCATCGGGCACCTCGACGAGGGCCTGCCGGCCGCCGCGACCGAGCGGGTCCTGTCCGGCGCCGAGTGGGCCGGCGAGTCCGGCGTTGCCGACGTCCAGAGCTGGGCCGAGCCGCTGGCGGCGGCCGTCGCCGACGGCTCGCTGACCGATGCGACCCCGTTGGTCGCCTTCCTGTCCGTCTGCACCATCGGGGGCTACGAGCTGTGAGCGAGATGAGCAAGGGCCGGCCGACCACGGCCACGATCCTGGCGACGATGGCGTTCGGCCTGCTCGGGGCCGTTGCCAGCCTGCTGGTCGGGCCCGTCGCCCCGGCCGCCGCCACCAATCCCGACACGATCGACCTCGACGCCATCGACCTCGTGCCCGAGCGGACCTGGGGCGTGTCCGGCCAGGATCCGGGGTCGACCCAGACCCCGACCCTCGACGTGCTGGTGTGGGACTTCGTCCAGATCGGCGACCGCATGTTCGTCGCCGGCGGGTTCCTCAACGTGCAGGAGTCCCGCGACGCGGCGCCGATCCCGCAGGCCTACGTCGCCGCCTTCGATCTCGATACCGGCGAGTGGATCTCGACCTGGACCCCCGAGCTCGACCGGGTGGTCTACGCCATCGACGCCCTCCCGAACGGTTCGCTGCTCGTCGGCGGCGAGTTCGAGACGGTCAACGGCCAGGCCCGCCGTGGCCTCGTCGCCCTCGACCCGATCACCGGGGCCATCGATCCGTCGTTCGCCGGCGCGGTCGACCGGCCCTGGTCGCAGCTGCGGGCCATGGTCCGCGAGATCGAGATCGACGGCTCGGACATCTACGTCGCCGGCAACTTCTCCCACCTCGACGGGGCCAACGGCTCCCGGACCCGGGTGTACAAGGCCGGCCGGTTCGCCGACGACACCGGCCGGATCGACGACACCTGGCGACCGGAGGTCACGGGCTCGGGCGTGTGGGGCATGGACATCGACCCGGCCAGGGGCGAGGTCCACCTCAGCGGCTTCTTCAGCGCCGTCAACGGTGAGGCCAACACCGGCTACTTCCACACCGTCGACGCGGTCACCGGTGCCACCTCGCCCGGCAAGATCGACCTGCCCCGCAACTACACGGCCAGCCAGCCCGAGATCTACGACGTCGCCGCCGGCGACGGGCTGGTGTTCACGATCGGCGAGCAGCACATCGTCCAGGTCCTCGACGCCGGCGACCACCGGATGCTCGGCTACCACCACACCGGCCAGATCAACGACGGCTTCGACTGGACCGGCGGCTTCGCCGGCGGCGCGTACCAGGCCGGCGAGCGGATCGGCAACGTCATCTACGCCGGCTGTCACTGCACGTACTCGGAGCGGAACGGCTACGTGAACCACTACTCGTCGTTCACCGGACGGCGGACCCCGCACCGGGTGGTCATGGCCTACGAGGCCGACACCGGTCGCCTGATCGAGTCGTTCCTGCCCGACATCCACAGCCCCCGCGACGGCATGTGGTCGGTGGCCAGCGACACCAACGGCTGTCTCTACATCGGTGGCGACCTGCATGTCGGCGGCGTCGATGCGGGCGCCCCACGCTGGCTCGGCGGGTTCGCCAAGCTGTGCGGCGACGGTCCCCGCCTC
This sequence comes from Acidimicrobiales bacterium, assembly GCA_028285495.1. Lineage (GTDB taxonomy): Bacteria > Actinomycetota > Acidimicrobiia > Acidimicrobiales > SZUA-35 > JAHELU01. Next base: position 418,811 of record JANQPB010000006.1, on the reverse strand, counting down.
GACGGCCTCTACCTGGAGGCGGAGAGCGACTGGCGCTACCTCGACGGCGACGACGCCCCGGCCGGCTGGGCCGAGCCCGGGTTCGACGACGCCGCCTGGTCGACCGGCCGGGCCGAGCTCGGCTTCGGCGACGGCGACGAGAACACCGTGCTGACCCCGGGCCGCGTGGCGTACCACGCCAGGACCACCTTCACCGTCGAGGGGCCGCTGCCGACGTCGCTCGAGGTGTTCCTCAAGGCCGACGACGGGGCCGTGGTCTACCTCAACGGGGTCGAGGTCCTGCGCGACAACCTGCCGGACGGCACGATCGGTCCGTCGACGAGCGCCCTCGGATGGCGAGCCGGCGCCGACGAGGACTTCCGCTCGTTCACCGTCCCGGCCACCGCGTTGGTCGCCGGCGAGAACACGGTCGCGGTCAGCGTGCGCAATGTCTGGTCCGGCAACAACGACCTCGGCTTCGACCTCCAGCTCCGTCCGTCCGATGTCGTCGTCGAGCTGCCGCCCCAGCCCCTCGTCGAGCTCGGCTCGGCGTGGCGCCACACCGACTCGTCCGGCGGGGCCGCCCCGGCCGGCTGGCCGATCGACATCGGCGATGGGGTCGCCGGGCCCGACCCGGCCCAGTTCGGCTTCGGGGGCAACGGCGAGGTGACCGCCCTGACCGGCGGCCAGGAGACCTACTACTTCGCCAACACGTTCGAGCTCGACGACCCCGCCGGGCTCGACGCCCTGACCCTCAGCCTCGCCGCCGACGACGGTGCCGTCGTGTACCTCAACGGCGTCGAGATCCACCGGGGCAACATGCCGGACGGTGACATCGCCTGGAACACCAGACCGCTGACCTGGCGGAACGGAGCCGAGGAGCTGGTCGCCGACTACGCGGTGTCCGGCGCCGCCCTGGTGGCCGGGACCAACACGGTCACGGTCGAGGTCCACAACTTCTGGCCCGGCAACGCCGACCTCAGCTTCGACCTCGGTCTGAAGCCGGCCGACGAGGGTTGACGGCGGGGCTCACCGGAGCAGGTCGACGGCGTCGCGGACCCGGTCCATGACGCCGGCGGCCACCGCCCGGGCCCGGTCGGCCCCGTCGGCCAGGATGGCCTTCACCTGGTCGTCGTCCAACTCGCTCCGCCGCTTCTGGACCGGCCGCAACAGCTCGAGCACCGCCTCGGCCGCATCGGCCTTCAGTGGCCCGTACTGGGTGTAATCGGCCGCCAGCTGCTCGGGCTCGCCGCCGGTGGCCGAGGCCAGGATCGTCAGCAGGTTCGACACGCCTGGCTTGGTCTCGGGGTCGAAGCGGACCTCGCCGTCCGAGTCGGTCACGGCCCGCTTGAACTTCTTGGCGATCTCACCCTCGGTGTCGAGCAGGTTGACGGTGCCGGCTGGGGAGTCGAGCGACTTCGACATCTTGGCCTCGGGGTTCTGGAGGTCCATCACCCTGGCCCCGGCCGGCGGGATCCGGTGCTCGGGGACGACGAGGACCGGCTCGTCGTCGTTGCCGTAGCGGTTGTTGAAGCGGATGGCGACGTCGCGAGTCAGCTCGACGTGCTGGCGCTGGTCGTCGCCGACCGGCACAACGTCGGTGTCGTAGAGCAGGATGTCGGCCGCCTGCAGCGCCGGGTAGGTGAACAGCGCCGATGACACGAAGTCGTTCGACTCGCTCTTGTCCTTGAACTGCGTCATCCGGCGCAGCTCACCGAAGCCGGTGACACACTGGATCAACCAGGCCAGCTCGGTGTGCTCGCGAACGTGGGACTGCACGAAGAGGATCGACCGCTCCGGGTCGATGCCGATGGCCAGGAGGTCCTTGGCCGCCTCGATGGTGGCCAGGCGGATCTCACCCTGCTCCCGGGGAACCGACAGGGCGTGCAGGTCGACGATGCAGTAGATCCCGTCGGTGGTGTCCTGCATGGCCGACCAGTTCATCAGCGCACCCAGGTAGTTCCCGAGGTGAATGGTGCCGGTCGGCTGGATCCCGGAGAACGCCCGGGGGCGCTCCGCCGCTCCGCCGGCCCGGCCGTTCGCATGGTTGGTGGCCATGGAACCGTACCCTAGGAGCGGCGAACCGAGGTTGCCCCCGAATTCGGCTAGAATCACACCGATGTCATTCCAGGTGAAGACCGAGAGCTTCTCCGGTCCGTTCGATCTGCTGCTGCAGCTGATCCTGAAGGACGACGTCGACCTGTACGAGATCCGGCTCGGCGAGATCGTCGACGCCTACCTCGACGAGGTGGCCCGCCTCGAGGCCTGCGACCTGGAGCTGTCGACCGAGTTCCTGCTGATCGCGGCCACGCTGGTCGAGCTGAAGTGCCGCCGCCTGCTGCCGGTCGACGACGACATCGACCTCGACGAGGAGCTCGGCCTCTGGGAGGAGCGGGACCTGCTGCTCGCCCGGCTGCTGGAGTGCAAGACGTTCAAGGACGCCTCGAACGTGCTGGTCGGGATGATGGAGCGGGCCTCGAGGTCCCACCCCCGCCAGGCCGGGCTCGAAGAGCAGTTCCTGGCCCTCAGCCCCGACCCGCTGGCCGGCATGACCGCCGATCGGCTCAGGCGGGCCTTCCTGCGGGTGGCGACCGAGCGACCGAAGCCCGAGGTGTCGCTGGCCCACGTGTCGGTCGTCCGGGCCAGCGTCACCGACGCCATCGAGACCTTCCTCGACCTGTTGCCGTCGTCTGGCAAGATGACGTTCCGGGCGCTGACCGACGGCCTCGATGAGCGGTTGGAGATCGTCGTCCGGTTCCTCGCCGTGCTCGAGCTGTTCAAGCAGGGGATGGTCGACCTCGAGCAGGTCACCAGCTTCGGCGACCTGACCGTGGTGTGGATCGGCGACGAGCGCGATCGGGAGCTGGCCGTGACCGGCGCCGACGTGTACGAGGGCTAGGGGTTCGGCGACGTGACAGGCGAGCGAAACGGGCGTGCCCAACCGCCATCGGTCGACAACCTGACCGAGGCCAGGCGAGCCATCGAGGCCATGCTCCTGGTGGCCAACGACCCGACGCCCGTCCAGCTCCTGGCCCAGCTCGTCGAGCTGCCGGTCGACCTGGTCCAGGCCATGTGTGAGGAGCTGGCCACCGGCTACGAGGCCGATGGCCGTGGCTTCCAGCTGGTCGAGATCGCCGGCGGCTGGCGCTACCAGACCCACCCGGACACGCACGCCTACGTCGAGCGGTTCGCGCTCGAGGGCGTGCCGAACCGGCTGTCGAGCGCAGCCCTGGAGACGATGGCCATCGTCGCCTACAAGCAGCCGATCTCCCGGGCCCAGATCGGCGCCATCCGCGGCGTCAACGTCGACGGCGTGCTGCGGACGCTGGTGCAACGGGGCTACGTCGAGGAGCAGGGGCGCGACGACGGCCCCGGTCAGGCGACGCTGTTCGGCACCACCCCGTTCTTCCTGGAGCAGGTCGGGCTGATGTCGCTCGACGACCTGCCCCCGCTCGGCGACTTCGTGCCGTCGGCCCAGGTGCTGGAGGCGCTGGAGCACACGCTCCGGGTCGACGGCGAGCCCGATCCTGCGGCCACGATCGAGACCGCCGAGGCCGGTGCGGCCGGGCCGGACTCGGCGTCGGCGGGCACCGATCCGTCCGCCACCGAGGTGGTCGATCTCCGGACCAACGGCCACCCGAACCGCACCAACGGCTCCAGCAACGGCAACGGGCACGTCAACGGCTCGGGCAACGGCACGAGCGACGACCGCGTCGCCCCCGAGCCGGTCGTCGACGTCCCGTTCGAGCCGACCGCCGACCACGAGCATCCCGACCACGACGTCGAGCGCTCCACCGAGGTGATCGCCGCCGACGGTGATGGTCCGGGGGCCGACGCCGAGGACCTCTTCGAGGTGGTCACGCCGGGCCGCGACGTCGACCTGACGACGACGCCACCGGCGGAGCCGGTCGAGCTTCACCCGGCGCCGGGCGAGCCGGTGGGCGTCGACGACGTCGAGCCGGCCGCGACCGAGCCCGGGGCGCACGCCGAGGTCGTCGCCGAGACCGAGACCGAGATCGACGTCGATCTCGAGCCCCCGCCGGCGGGCTCCACCGACCGGCGCGAACCCGAGGCGACCGTGCTCACAAACGAGCCCCAACCGGAGGTCGTGGCGGACCCGGAGGTCGAGGAGACCTCCGATCCGACCACAACCGGCGCCGACGGCGTCGATGATGCCCGGTTTCCGGGTGCGGGCGACCACCGCTGGCCCCACCCGGCTCACGCCGACGACGTCGCCGCCCCGGCGGTTCGCCCGCCTGCGGAACCGGGTGGCGTCGTTGCTGGAGCAGCGTCCGGTCCTGGCCCGATTGGCCGACCGGATCCGACGACGGATGGGCCGTCCCCGGCGGGACCGGACCCGGTGACCAACGGCGACGGCAAACCACCGGAGCCCGGGGATGCATGACCACCGGACCATCGCTCACCGAGGGTGACGAGCCCGAGCGGCTCCAGAAGGTCCTGTCCCGCCTCGGCATCGGCAGTCGCCGGGCGAGTGAGATCCTGATCGCCGAGGGGCGGGTCGTCGTCAACGGCACCGTCGCCACCCTCGGCGACCGCATCGGACCGGGCGACGAGCTGGCGGTCGATGGCGTGGTCTACACCACCCGCCCGGACGTCGTGGTCTACCTGCTGAACAAGCCGGCCGGAGTGGTGACCACCGCGTCCGACCCGGAGGGGCGGCCGACCGTGGTCGGGCTCGTGCCGCCGGAGCCCCGGGTCGTCCCGGTCGGGCGCCTCGACCTCGAGACCGAGGGCCTGCTGCTCCTCACCAACGACGGCACGTTGACCCACCGGCTGACCCACCCCAGCTTCGGGGTCGAGAAGGAGTACCTGGCCGAGGTGGAGGGCTCGCCGTCGCGACAGGCCCTGCGGCGGCTCCGGGAGGGCATCGAGCTCGACGACGGCCGGACCGCCCCGGCCAAGGTCTCCCAGATCGAGCCGGGGGCGGTGCGGATCACCATCCACGAGGGGCGGAACCGGCAGGTCAGGCGGATGTGCGAGGCGATCGGGCACCCGGTCAGACGACTCGTGCGGACCAGGATCGGCCCGCTGGCCGACCGTACCTTGCGGCCGGGCCAGTCCCGGCGGCTGACCGATGACGAAGTCCTCGGCCTGCAACGGGCGATCGGGTCGCCCCGATAGCCTCCGGCTGATGGCAGTTCGAGCGCTCCGTGGGGCCATCACGGTCGATGCCGACGAGGCGACGGAGATCACGGCCCGCACGGTCGACCTGTTGACGGCGCTGTTCGAGCGAAACGGCCTGGAGGCCGACGACGTGATCAGCGTCTTCTTCACCGCAACCCCCGACCTCCGCAGCCTCGCCCCGGCTGCCGGGGCCAGGAGCTTCGGGCTCACCGACGTCCCGCTGCTCTGCGCCACCGAGATGCCGGTCGACGGCAGCCTCGACCGCTGTGTCCGGCTGCTGGCCCACGTCGACACCGATCGACGTCGCGCTGACCTCCGCCACGTCTTCCTGCGGGGCGCCACCGTGCTGCGCCCCGATCTTGCCGAGCCGGGCGACGAGGTGCTGGCATGAACCTGATGGGCGATCCCGAGCCCGGCTGGGCCAACGTCGTGGGCGCCGGGTTGATCGGCGGGTCCATCGGTCTGGCGCTGCGGGCCAACGGCTGGCGGGTCGGGGTCGTCGACGCCGATCCGGCAACCGAGCAGGAGGCGATCAACCGAGGGGTGGCCGACCGGGTCGGCCTCGAGCCGGAGGCGGCCGTCACGGTGGTGGCCGCACCGGTCGGCGTCATCCCCGAACTGGTGGTCCGGGCCCTGGCCGAGACCGCCGGGGTGGTCACCGACGTCGGCTCGGCCAAGGCCGCGATCTGCGCCCAGATCGACGATCCTCGCTTCATCGGCGGCCACCCGATGGCCGGCTCAGACCAGGACGGCATCGCCGGCGCCCGCCAGGACCTGTTCACCGACGCCATGTGGGTGCTCACCCCGACCGAGTCGACCTCGGAGACGGCGTTCTCGACCGTGCGGGCCCTGATCCGGGTCCTCGGTGCCGAGTCGATCGCCCTGCCGGCGACCACCCACGACGAGATGGTCGCCCTCGTCAGCCATGTGCCCCACCTGACCTCCGCCGCGCTGATGAACCTGGCCGACTCGACGTCGGTCGAGCACCGGGCCCTGCTCCGCCTCGCCGCCGGCGGCTTCCGGGACATGACCAGGATCTCGGCCGGCCGGCCGGCGATCTGGCCCGACATCTGCCTGGCCAACCGCGATGCGATCGTCGCCGGCCTCGACCGGCTGGTGGCGACGATCAGCCACACCCGTTCGCTGGTGGCCAGCGAGGACCGGGCCGGGCTCTACGGGCTGCTCGACTCGGCCAGGACGGCGCGCCTCAACCTGCCGGTCGGCTACGAGCACGTCGAGAAGGCGTCGCAGCTTGCCGTCCCGATCCCCGACCGGCCCGGTGAGATCGCCGCCATCGCCACCCTGGCGGCCGAGCTCGACGTCAACATCCTCGACCTGGAGATCTCCCACTCCGGCGAGGGCCATCAGGGCGTGATGACGCTGGTGGTCGACGCGGCCAAGGCCGAGCGCCTGCTCGGTGGGCTGATGGCCCGCGGCTACCGCCCGACGCTCCGGGAGCTGGACTGAGCGATGACGACGTCGTCGGCGCCGCAGTCGACCCGAGTGGCCGCCCGCACACGAAGGAGGCCGGCGATCGGTGGATGACGAACTGACGGTGGTGGCCATCGACGGACCGGCCGGGTCGGGCAAGTCGACCGTCGCCCGCAAGCTGGCCGAGGCGCTCGAGCTCGAGTACCTCGACACCGGGGCGATGTACCGGTCGGTGACGTTCGCGGCCCTGGCCAACGGCATCGACCCGGACGACGAGGACAAGGTGGCTGCCGTGGCCCGGGAGGTCAGGATCGACCTCGACCCGGACGGCTCGGTCGTGGTCGACGGGGTCGACGCCACGACCCAGATCCGTGGTCCCGAGGTGTCGCGCTCGGTGTCGGCCGTCGCCGCCAACCAGGCCGTCCGCTCCGAGCTGGTCTCGCGCCAGCGGGAGTGGGCCCGGCGCCGCGGGGGAGGGGTGCTCGAGGGACGCGACATCGGCACGGTCGTGTTCCCGTCGGCCCGGCTGAAGGTCTACCTCACCGCGGATCCCGAGGTGCGGGCCAGCCGGCGGGCCCGCGAGGTGACCGACCTCGACTACGGCGCCGTGGCCGCCGACCTCGCCCGCCGGGACCAGGTCGACTCGAGCCGCCGACACGATCCGCTGCGTCAGGCCGACGACGCCATCATCGTCGACACGTCCCAGTTGACGATCGACGAGGTGGTGGCGCTCCTGGTCGAGAAGGTCGACGGTGGCCGCTAGCGGGCAGGCGGCGGACCGGTCCGGCGGGGGCGCACCCGTCGACGGCCCCGGCTCTTCGGCCGCCGACCCGCTCGCCGATGCGCTGGCCGCCGCCACCATGGGGCCGGCCGCTCGGCTGGTCTATCGAGGGCTGCGATCGGCGCTGAGCGGCGTCCTCCGGATCCTGCTCCGGCTCACGGTGATCGGCCAGGAGCACGTGCCCGCAACGGGCGGCTTCGTGCTCGCTCCCGGCGGTCACCGCTCGATCCTCGACACGCCGCTGGCGTCCCAGGCCGGGTCGCGGGTGCTCCGCTACATGGGGGCCGAGACGTATTTTGCCATCCCCGGGCTCGGCCTGTTCCTGCGGGCGATGGGCGGCTTCCCGGTCGAGCGGTCGATGACGGACCGGCTGGCGCTGCGGCTCTCGGAGGAGGTGCTGCGCAACGGCGAGCCGCTCGTCGTCTTCCCGGAGGGCACGAGGCAGGAGGGCCCGATCGTCCGACCACTGAAGGAGGGGGCGGCCTTCCTGGCCTGCCGGGCCGGTGTGCCGATCGTGCCGGTCGGGATCGGCGGCGCCGCCAGGGCCATGCCGAAGGGGGCCCGGTGGATCCGGCCGACCAAGGTCGTGCTGATCGTCGGGGAGCCGATCCACCCGCCGCAACGGGCCGATGGCGAACGGGTCAAGCGATCGACGGTACGGGCCGTCAGCGACGAGCTGCACGAGCGCCTCCAGGAGCTCTTCGACGAGGCCCAGATCCGGGCCGGCGTCTGAGCGCCGCGGCGCCGACCCGGGTCCGCCGGCGGCGAACGGCTCACGCCCTGCCGCGGTGCCGATCTCCGGGGCACCCGGGGTCGAGCCGCGTCCGCCCGGCGGGCGAGCTCGGGCCGGGCCGGTCGGCGGCGAGGACTCAGAGCGTGTTGAGCACGGCCGATGCGCCGATCTGACGGTCGTTCAGCGCCGGGCGGTCGTCGGTCGGCCCGCCGAGGGCAAGCGTGGCCACGACGTCGACGGCCCCGAGCAGCTCACGAAGGTTGCGGGGCGGCGGGAAGTACTCGTCCTCGTCGGTGATGTTGACCTCCTCGACCCCGCCGCTCGGGTCGAGGAAGGACACGACGGCCTGGACGACATCCTCGGGGGCCGACGCGCCGGCGGTCACGCCGACGACGCCGGACAGGTCGTCGGGCAGCTCGTCAGGGCCGTTGACCCGGAACACCCGCTCGCAGCCGGCCTCGGCCGCCAGCTTGGCCAGGGCGTTGGTGTTGGACGAGTTGGCCGAGCCGATCACCACGAAGGCGTCGCAGCGGTCGGCCACCGCCATCAGCGCCGACTGGCGGTTGGTGGTAGCGAAACACAGGTCGGAGCGGCTCGGGGTGAAGAGGTCGGGGTAGCGCTCGGTGGCGGCCTCGGCCACGTCGGCCCAGTCGCGGTGGCTCAGCGTCGTCTGGGCCAGCAGGGCCGTCGGCTGGTCGAAGGTCGGGAGCGCCTCGACCTCGGCCACGGTCTCGACCCGGTGGATGGCGTCGGGGGCGACGGCCATCGTGCCGGCCGCCTCCTCGTGGCCCTCGTGGCCGATGTAGATGATCTGGTAGCCCTTGCCGGCCCTGACCTTGACCTCGTGGTGGACCTTCGTGACCAGCGGGCACACGGCGTCGACGACGTAGCTGCCCCGCTCCCTGGCTGCGGTCACCACCTCGGGGGCCGAGCCGTGGGCCGACAGCATGATGGGCCGCCCCTGCGGGACCTCGTCGATGTCGTCGACGAAGACCACCCCGCGGGCCTGGAACCGGTCGACGACCAGCTTGTTGTGCACGATCTCGTGGTAGCAGTAGACCGGCGGCTCGAAGGCCCGGACCATCCACGCCAGGGCCTTGATCGCCATCTCGACCCCGGCGCAGAAGCCCCGGGGCGAGCAGAGGAGAACCCGTTCGACCATGCCGTCAAGACTACGGTCGTGGCCGCTCGATCGGGGGATCGGGGACCGGGGTTGCGGGCCGGACGTCCGGCCCTACGCGGGGCGGAGGGTGAGACCGTCCGGGCGCCACTCGGGGCCGGTCAGCACCAGCTGGTTCACGGTGCAGTGCCGCTCCAGGAAGCCCGCCTCGCAGTAGGCGAGGTAGAACCGCCACAGCCGCCGGAACCGGTCGTCGAGGCCGAGCTTCTCGACGTCGGGGCCCCGGGCGTCGAACCGGGCCCGCCACCGCTGGAGCGTCTCGGCGTAGTGGGCCGAGAAGTCCTCGACATCGAGCACCTGGAGCCGGGTCGTCCTGGCGATGGAGGTCAGCATCGACCCGATCGAGGGGAGGAAGCCACCGGGGAACACGAAGCGGCGGATGAAGTCCTCGGTGTTCTTCGTCCTCGACCAGCGTCGGTCCGGCACGCAGATGGCCTGGAGGCCGACGAGCCCGTCCGGGGTGAGGCAGCGCTCGATCGTGGCGAAGAAGCGGTCGTAGTCACGCCAGTCGACCGCCTCGATCATCTCGATCGAGACGATCCGGTCGTAGCGGCCGTCGAGGTCGCGCCAGTCTCGGCCGATGATCTCGATCCGGTCGGCGGCGGTCGATGCCCCGGCCCGCACGGTGGCCTCGTCGAGCTGTCGGTCCGAGACCGTGGTGCTGGTGACCTGCGCTCCCCAGCGCTCGGCGGCGCGGAGAGCCAGGCCGCCCCACCCGGTTCCGATCTCGAGCACCCGGTGCCCGCGGGCGAGCCCCAGCTTGGCCAGCAGGCGGTCGTACTTGGCCAGGCTGGCCTGCTCGAGGTCGGCGTCCGGCTCGGTGAAGACGCCGGAGGAATAGGTCATCGTCGGGTCGAGGAACAGGCGGAAGAAGTCGTTGCTGAGGTCGTAGTGGGCGCCGATGTCCTCCCGGTTGCGCTGGCGGGAGACCCGCGGGAGCGCCCGCCTGGCGGTGTCGTTGAGCCGCCCGGTCACCCGGTTCACCCGGTTCCGCAGCTCATCGAGCCCGCTGACGTTGCGGATCAGGATCTGCACGACGGAGGTCGGGTCGTCGCTGTGCCACCACCCCTCGATGTAGCCCCGACCGAGGCCGATCGATCCCTCGGTGGCGAGCGCCAGCCAGGCCCGCTCGTCGCGGATCTCCACCCGGGCCGCCAGCTCCCGCGTCGGGACCGAGGAGCCGCCGAAGTGGTGCACCCGTCCGTCGAGGTCGGCCACGACGAGGTCACCGTCGCGGATCCGACCGGCCAGGGCGAGCACGGCCGATCGGGCCACCGAGACGCCGGTGCGAGTCTGGGCCAGGCGGAGCGGACCGAAGCGGGAGCCGGCGGCCCGTTCGAGCAGCCGACCGGCCCGCCCCGGTTCGGGCTCGGCGGCGTCGACGCCGGTGACGGTGCGATCGGGCTCCGACGGCGGCGTCGCCGTCGGCTCGTCGCTGGCCGGGGCGGTCACCGCGCTCCTCCCGGGTGGGGCACGAACGGCACCCGCTTGCGCCACAGGGCGAGGGCCTGGCGATGGATCCCCAGGCTCACCCGATGGGTCGGCAACCGGTCGGGCCGCACGGCCGCGGTCATGGCTCGTCTGGCCGACCGGGTGCCGGCCGGCTCGAGGCGGGTCACGAGGCGGGTCGACACGACCGGTGACGGTGGTCGGTCCTGGCCGTCGGCGTCGATCGGTGCAGCCCCCGCTCGGTCGACGGCGACGGGTTCGGGCACGGTGTCGAGCGACAGGTCGAGCATGTGATCGCTCCTCCAGACCAGTCGAAGGTGATAGGCGAGATCGAGATCGAGGAAGGGCGACACGTGGAGCCGCTTGGGGAACCGGGCCTCGACGGCACCGCCGGTCGGTTCGAGCGGTAGCGCATAGGTGTGCCGCTCCTTCCAGGGCGTGTTGGTGACCTCCAGCAGCGCGGCCTGTGGTCCCGCGCCCGTCCGATGGTCGCTCTGGCCCGACCCCTCACGCTCCCAGGCCAGATAGATGGTCAACGGGTTGAACAGCCACCCCCAGACGCGGGGCTGGGTCAGCATCCGCAGCGGGCCGTCGACGGGCCGGCCGAGGTGCTCGGCGAGGCGTCGGCGGACCGCCGGGCCGAGGTGGCGCCCGTCGCCGTCGAGGTAGTCGCGCCGGCGGAACCGGACGGGGGCCGGTCGCCGGTGCGACCACAACCGATGATGGCGGAAGAGCTCGCCCGGGTCGTCCGGGTCGATCCAGATCTGGGTCATCGGGTAGGCGAAGCGGTGGACCTCCGGATGGTGGCGGTGATGGACCACCCGCCCGACGGCGACCGCGGCCGGGCCCGGGCCGCCGCCGTGCTCGGTCGGCCAGCGGCCATCGGCGACGGTCACCAGTCGACCCCCAGTTTGCGGCAAACCCGCAGCGCCGAGACCAGACCGTCCTCGTGGAACCCGTAGCCCCAGTAGGCGCCGCAGTAGTGGACGCCGAATCGGCCGTCGATCTCCGCCCACCGCTGCTGGGCCTCGATGGCGGCCCGGTTGAACTGCGGGTGGGCGTACGTGAAGCGGGCGATCTCGTGCTCGGGTCGACGGTCCGGGTTGATCGTCACCAGGTAGCGGCGGGAGCCGGGCAACCGCTGCAGGGTGGTCAGGTCGTAGGTCAGGGTCGGTCGAGCCCGGTCGCCGGCTGCGTGGTAGTTCCAGGCCGCACGGGCCCGGGGCGGCCGGGGCAGGAAGTCGGTGTCGTGATGGAGGACCGCCTCGTTCGGTCGGTAGCCGATGGCCCCGAGGATCCGGTCCTCGGCCGTCGTCGCCGGCCCGGCGACCAGCTTGCGGGCCTGGTCGCTGTGGCAGGCGAGGATGACGGCGTCGAAGCGGTCCTCGCCCCGAGCCGATCGCAGCGTGACCCGACCCTCCGGTCGATCGCCGGCTGCGTCCGGCCTGCCCTCGACGGCGGTGACCGGGCAGCCGAGCTCGATCACTCCGCCGAACCGCTCGGCGATGGCGTCGACGTAGCGGGCGCTGCCGCCGCGAACGGTCCGCCACTCCGGGCGATCGCCGACGCCGAGCAGCCCGTGGTTGTCCAGGAACCGGAGCAGCGACAGGGCGGGGAAGCGGGTGAAGTCGTCGAGCCCGGTCGACCAGACGGCGGCTCCCATCGGGAGCAGGTGCAGCTGGAGGAAGGCGTCTGAGTAGCGGTGCCGGTCGAGGAACTCGCCGATCGTGACGTCGGGGTCGGGGTTCGCCAGGAAGCGGCGGCCGTGGCGGAAGAAGCGGGTGATGTCGATCAGCATCCGCCAGAAGCGGGGATCGATCGCGTTGGCCGGGCGGGCCAGGAGGGTGGCGGGGTTGGTGGCCCGGTAGGCGAAGCCGGTCGCCCGGTCCTCGACCCCGAAGCTCATCTCGGACGGCTTGGTGGCGACGCCGAGTCGGTGCAGCAGGCGAACGAGGTTCGGATAGTTGCGATCGTTGTGCACGATGAAGCCGGTGTCGATGCCGAGCGGTCCGACCTCGGGGTCGTCGACCTCGACGGTGTTGGCATGGCCGCCGAGCCGCCCATCGGCCTCGAACAGGGTCACCTCGTTGAACTCGTCGAGCAGGTGGGCGCAGGCCAGACCGGCGACGCCCGATCCGACGACGGCGATCCGCCGACCGAACCGCGGTGCCGGTCCGTCGATCGACGTCGACGCCACCGCCCGGCCGGTCATCGGCCCGTCGAGGGGACGCCGAGGGTCGTCGACCCGTTCCACCGCATGTCACAACCTATGCAGCCGGCGCCGTGCCTGGCCCAACCGGACGGTCTCGCCATCGGTCACAGCCGCCCCCGACGATGGCACCGGCGGTGGCCGCTCGGCCCGGGCCTATCCTTGGTGGGGTGGAGATTCCGCAGGTCGTCGCCGTCGATCCGGACTCCCCGGCCGGTCTGGCCGGGGTGCTGGTCGGCGACGCCATCGAGACGATCAACGGCGAGCGCCCACGCGACGTGATCCAGTACCAACTGCTGGTCGACGAGCGCGAGGTGTCGCTCGAGATCAGCCGGGGCGGGCTGGCCCGCACGGTCGACGTGGTCAAGGGCGAGGGGGAGCCGCTCGGCGTCGAAGTCGACTCGGCCGTCTTCGACCAGGTCCGCACCTGCGACAACCACTGCAGCTTCTGCTTCATCTACCAGCTGCCGAAGGGGATGCGCCGCAGCCTCTACCTGAAGGACGACGACTATCGGCTGTCGTTCCTCTACGGCAACTTCACCACGCTGACCCGCTTCACCGAGGCCGACCTCGAGCGGGTCGTCACCGAGGGTCTGTCGCCGCTGTACGTGAGCATCCATGCCACCGACCGCCGGGTCCGGTCCGAGCTGCTGCGCAACCGCCGTGGCGCCACCAGTCTCCGGTGGCTGCGGGCGCTGCTCGACCACGGTGTCGAGGTGCACGGTCAGGTCGTGGTCTGCCCGGGGGTGAACGACGGCGAGGTGCTCGCCGACACGCTCCTCGGCGTGCTCGACCGGTACCCCGAGCTGGCCTCGCTCGCCGTCGTGCCGCTCGGCGTCAGCGATCACTCGAACGAGCCCGACATGCGGCCCCACACCCGGGCCGAGGCCGAGGCCGTCGTCGACCTGGTCGCCGAGTGGCAGGAGGTCTACCTGGCCGCCCTCGGCCGTCGACTGGTCCACGCCGCCGACGAGTACCACCTGCTCGCCGGTCGGCCGTTCCCGGCGGCCGAGACCTACGGCGACTTCGAGATGTACGAGGACGGGATCGGCATGGCCAGGGCCTTCGAGCGGGAGTTCACCAGCCCGGCCGCCGGGCCGGACGGGCGTGACCGGGGCCGCCCCGAGGGGCGGACCGGCGGGTTCTTCTCCTGGGTCGACGGCGCACCGGCCATCGGCTACCGGGCCCCGAGGCTCGCCGACGGCGCCGAAGCCGCCTCGCCTGCCGGTGCTGGCGGCGGCGGCCGGTCACCGGTCGGGATCCTCACCGGTCGCTACGGGGCCGAGGTGCTCGCCCCCCTCGTCGAGTCGCTCGGTCGGCCGGACGTCCGGTTGATCCCGATCGACAACCGCTTCTTCGGTGGCAACATCGCCGTCACCGGGTTGCTCGTCGGTGAGGACATCGCCCGCCACCTGGCCGGCGAGCCGGCCGGGCACCGCTACCTGTTGCCCGACGTCTGCCTCTCCGGCGGTCGGTTCCTCGACGGCACGGGTCCGGAGGACCTGCCCCACCCGGTCGAGATCGTGCCGACCGACGGTGCGGCCCTTCGCCGGGCCATCGACGGGGAGTCGGTCGGCGACAGCTGCGCACCCGCCGGTGGCGATGGAGCGGGGGCGACGCCGGTGACCCTCACGGTCAAGGTGGCGTCGTGATCGGCCCCGCCCTCGACCCGGCGATCGGGCCCGTCGTCCGCGCCGCCGCTCGGTTGGCCGTCCGATGAGCTCCCTGGCCCCGGCCGCGCTGCCCGAGGTCGTGATCGTCGGCCGGCCGAACGTCGGCAAGTCGACGCTGCTGAACCGGATCCTCGGCCGCCGCGAGGCCATCGTCGAGGAGAAGCCGGGCGTCACCCGTGACCGCAAGGAGGTCGAGGCCGACTGGCAGGGCCGGCCCTTCCGCCTCGTCGACACCGGCGGCTGGCTGGCCCGGGGCACCACGCTCGACGACAAGGTCTCCCGCCAGGCCGAGGCCGCGCTGGCCCGGGCCGACGTCGTGCTCTTCGTCGTCGACGCCGCGGTCGGCGTGACCGAGGAGGACAGCCAGGCCGCCCGGATGATGCGATCGGTCGACCGGCCGGTGGTGTTGGTGGCCAACAAGGTCGACGACGACAGCCATCAGGATCGCATCTGGGACCTCGTCCGCCTCGGGCTCGGGGAGCCGTGGCCCGTGAGCTCCATCCACGGGCGCGGCGTGGCCGATCTGCTCGACCACATCGTGACCCGGTTCGACGACCTGCCGGACGGGGCCGATGCCACCGCCGACGGGGCCGGGACCGACGACGATCGGGTCTTCAGCGTGGCGCTGGTCGGCCGCCCGAACGTCGGCAAGTCCACGCTGTTCAACCGGCTCACCGGCGAGGAGCGATCGGTCGTCCACGACATGCCCGGCACCACCAGGGACACGATCGACACCCTGGTCGAGACCGATCTCGGCACCGTCCGCTTCCTCGACACCGCCGGGATGCGGCGCCGGAGCCGGGTCGACGACGACACCGAGTACTACTCGGTCGTCCGCTCGCTCAAGGCGGTCGACTCCGCCGACGTGGCGCTCCTGGTGATCGACGCCTCCGAGGGTGTGACGCAACAGGACCAGCGCCTGGCCGAGCGGATCGACGCCGCCGGCTGCCCGACGATCGTGGTGCTGAACAAGACGGACCTGTTGACCACCGCCCAGCGCGAGGACCTGTCGGATCAGTTGGCCCGCAAGCTCAGCTTCCTGCCTGACGCCGGCACCCATCGGATCTCGGCCCTGAGCGGCAAGGGCGTGTCCCGGCTGCTGCCGTCGTTGCGGGAGGCGCTGGAGGCCTACCAGACCCGGGCCCCGACGCGGCGGGTCAACGAGGTCATCCGGCGGGCCCAGCAGGCCCAGCCGGCACCGGGGGGCGCCCGGGTGCTGTACGCCACCCAGGGGGCGACCGACCCGCCGACGTTCACGCTGTTCGCCAACCGCGCCCTGCCGGACCACTACCTCCGCTACCTCGAGCGCAAGCTGCGGGAGGCGTTCGATCTCGGGGCGACGCCGATCAAGATCCGGGTCCGGCGCCGCAGCGAGTAGATCTCGACCCGCGATCGGCCCCCGGGGCGAGACGGGCCTGGAACCGCCCCGAAACCGGTTCGCCAGCACCGGCCCTTGGGTGGACGGTAACCTAGATGGATGGACCGGCTCCTCCCCGCCCTGGCCGCCATCGTGTGTGGCACCGCCGCGGTCTACTGGATCCGTTCCGCCGTGAACCAGCAGCGGGTGGCCAGGCGGCTGGCGGGGGAGAAGATCGACCCCGACATCTGGCGACTGGCCGACGGCGACTACCGGCGTGACGTCCAGACGGCGACCTCCATGGTCCTCAGCGCCGTTGCGTTGGCCGTCGTTGCCCTGGTCCGCATCGGCTTCTGGCCGGCGGTGGCCGTCTCGTTGCTGGCCGTCCCGGCCGTCGTGTCCCTGATCCGGCGGCGTGAGCTCGACGAGCTGGCCCGGGTCGCCGGCGACCGGGCCGAGGTCGAGAAGCGGGTGCGCGAGGTGTTGACCCAGGAGGAGCTGGCCCCGCTGCAGTGGGCGGCCCGCTTGGCCCCGTCCGACCTGCCCGATTTCCCCGGCTTCGACATCGGCCAGGCCTACCAGGCCTCGAGTGGGGCCATGGCCGGCGACTTCTACGACGTGTTCAAGGCGGGCGGTGACCGGGTGGCGGCCGTGATCGGTGATGTCACCGGCCACGGCATCGAGCCGTCGATCACCGCCCTCCAGGCCAAGTACCTGTTGCGGGCCTTCCTGCTGCAGTTCCGAGATCCCGGCCAGGCGCTGGAGCAGCTCAACGCCCAGATGTCGGTGCTGGAGCGGGGCGAGGAGTTCATCTCGCTCTGCGTGCTGGTGTTCGACACCGACGCCGAGACGATCCGCTATGCGTCGGCCGGGCACCCGGCGGCCTTCGTCTGGCATCAGCGGGAGGTGAGGCCGCTCGGGGCGACCGGGCCGCTGCTGATGCTGACGCAGAGTGCCACGTACCACTCGAGGGAGATGGCATGGGACGTCGACGACGTCGCCGTGCTCTACACCGACGGTCTGGCCGAGGCCCGCAACGGCGACGCCCTGTTCGGCGAGGACGGGGTCGCCAGCATGATCCGCCGCGATCCGACGGCCTCGCCCGACGTGCTCACCAAGGCCCTGGTCGAGGCCGCCCGGGACTTCGCCGGCGGGCCCATCACCGACGACCTGGCGGTGCTCGTCCTGCGCCGGACCTGATCGCTGCGACCGATATCCTCGGTCGAGATGATCGAGCGTTGGTGCTGGCGCCGATGGATGAGAGCCCCCCGTGCCGTGGTGTGACACGTGTGACGTCTACCTGGCCCCGAACACCGTCGACGTCGATGGCACGTGCCCGACGTGCCACGACGAGGTCGACGCCGCCGACCTGCAGGTCCCCGCGCCAGAGGAGGCCGACGTGCCGTGGCACTTCTGGGTCGTGCTGGTGGCCCTGATCGGCTATCTCGGTTGGCGCGCCGTGGCCGGCGTCGTCTGGTTGGTCGAGCGGTTGTAGCGGGTCGTACGGCCGGCCCGCAGCGCGCCGCACGGGGTTCGCCGTCCGCTAGGATCGGTCGTCCCACGGGCTGTGGCGCAGCTTGGTTAGCGCGCTTGACTGGGGGTCAAGAGGTCGGGAGTTCGAATCTCCCCAGCCCGACAAGTTTTCCCAGGTCAGAGGGTATGCCGACGTCTTTGTCGAAGGACGATGACTGCATGCATGTATGTAAATCGTATGCAGGGGGCCCTGGCGATGGCCCTGCGGGGCGGCTGGCGAGGGTGACTGGCTGGACTGAGGCGGACGGGATCGAGTCAGCTGGCGTGGCTGGACCGGTCGGACGATGCGCGTTTGACCTTTTCTAAGCGCGTTTCTCTGTCTGCGCGGCGATCAGCGGGGACTGTTCGACCTGGTCAGCCCTGGCGTGCGTGCTGAGTTCGCTGGGCCGCCCTGGACCGGTCGGACGGTGCGCGCTTGACCGGTCGTCAACGTCTGCTCCGACGATCGGACCGCCGCACGCCCGCTGCCAAGCGACCACCAGCGGCGGGACCTACAGTTTGTCATCGTGTCGGAGCCCTGAGGTGGGTCGTTGCTCCCCCTCCGCACCCTCGAAAGCCTCAGCTAGGTCGGGCCGAGAAGCACATCGCAGGCCCATCTCGTTGCTGAGTCAGGAAGTGTCTCGTTGCCAGTCGGCTGTAGGCCCTGGAGTCCGCTGCGCTCGGCGGCCGCGACGTCAACGGCCGTGGATGAGCCGCAGGTGCTACGCCAGCCGTACCACTGACCACTTCCCTGGCCTCGCGGAGCGGAGTCCTGCGACGCTGAAGTTGATCACGCGACAACTTGGCGTGCGCTTGTTGCCGCCGGTACTAGGTCTCGATTGGCTCCAGCCCGCTGTGGCTGGTGTGCCGCCGGTCATCGATGCATTTGGGGGCGGACCGGGTCGAAGTGTAAGGGGGCGCGTGGTCGTCGTCGGATCGCAAGCGGTTGGCCGCGCTGTTCGAGAGGACTGTTATGTGAGGCGTTCGATGAGTTCCCAGGCGTTGGAGCTTGGATTCGCGTCGGGGCGTGAGTCGTTCGCGGCGTGTCGCATACGCAGTGCCTTAGCTCGAGCCCTTGCATCTGCGTAGCCGGCGAGGAGTGCATCGATCGAGCGTGGGTTGAGGCGCTTGGAATTGGTGATGCCGAGGTCGGATGCGAGTCGTTGGGCCCGATGGCGATCGATCGGCGCAGTTTGGTCTTGGTGGTGGAGGATGAGCCAGAGCTCGAAGCAGGGATTGGAGAGGGCGACTTGGATTCCGCTTTGGCGGGCTTCGGTGATGGCTCGGTTGAGGTTGGGGTGTTCGTCGACATCGAAGATGCACCAAATCTCGTCAAAGTCGCCGCGTCGCTTGCTTCCGCGTGTCTCGTTCGTTCGTTGATGTTCGCGGGCGTGTTGGACGAGGCTGAGTGGTGCCATGCCGGACTCGGCGAAGTCGATGTGGGTGTTGTGGCTTCGACGTCCCCACTGGACGAGGTAGGCGGGTTCGGTGACTGCGCCTTCGGTTAGGACGCGGATGACGCGACGAGGTTTGCGTTGTCCTGGTACCCGGCGGGGCGCGCCACGATTAGGGCGCTTCATGTATCGACGAGTTCGAGACTGCCTCTGATCTCGCCGCGATCAACGAGAGGCACGGCGCCGAAGCGCCCTTGGAGGTAGCGGCGTGCGAGGGCTTCGTCGCGTCGAGGTCGGAAGTCGGCGAGGGGGAAGATGACGGTGGCGCCGTCGGAGTTCTTGTCGGCGAACCAGATCTGGTCGCGGCCGAGTATTCCTTGTTCGGAGTCTCCGAGGACGTTGACGTCGTGGGCGTTGAAGACTAGCTGCGCGCAGCGAGGGTTGAGGCGCTGGTCTTGGAACATCTCGACGAGCATGGAGACGAGGTGGGGGTGGAGGCTGGCGTCGAGTTCGTCGGCGAGCAGTACGTGTCCGCCGTCGAGGGCGTCGAGGACTGGGCCGATGAGGCCGACCCAAACCATGGTTCCTTCCGACTCGAGTTCGGGGTCGAGGTCGACATCGCCGCTAACGCCGCGGTGCTTGAGCCGGACGGTGTCGGAGAAGACGATGTCGACGTCGTCGTCTGAAGCGTCGGGGTCGCCTTCTTCGCCGTTCAGGATGCGGATGGCTCGTTGGAGTCGTTCGGCGACTTCGGGGTCGACAGTGGCGCGTTCGATGTCACAGACGCCGAGGTCTGCCGCACGCACCAGGGCCATGACGCGCTCCTTCGCGTCGGGGTCCTTGACGAGTTCAGCGGTACGGGCGGCGCGGCCGCCGCGGTTGGCGGCTTGGGCGAGGCGGAGGTTGTGGAGGAACCAGTTGAAGAGCGGTCTGAGCTGTTCGTCGTCTGCGGCACCGGCGACGGAGAGTAGGAGGGCGTTGTCGCGCAAGAGCGGAGACAACCGTCGTCCGATCGGGCGGAACGGTGGCCCGAAGGTGACCTCGGCGCCGGTGCGGTCATAGACGAGTGCTTGTCGGCCCTTTGGGTAGTGGTAGGCGTACTCGCCGACAACTCGGTCGTCGGTTACCTCGAACCCGTACTGCCAGTGCACCCCGTGCAGGATCAGCTCGACCTCGAACCGGGTTGGCACGTCCTGGTAGGCGTCGTCGAGCGCGAAGGGTTGCCGGAAGATTCCACTTGAGCGGGTGCCGCCTCGAAACGAGTTGGCGACGATGGCGCGCATGTCGGCCATGGCGAACAGCAGTGTCGATTTCCCGGAGGCGTTGGCGCCGAAGAGTCCCGCGGCTGGCAGGACCGAGGTTGGTGCCTTCGATGATGCGGTGTGGAGCTCGCGCGTGACGCCCTCCCGGGCGAGGCGAGTGGCCAGAAGCGAGAACTGGACTTCGTCGCGGTACGAGCGGACGTTGCTGGCGCTGAACGACAGCAGCGCGCTTGGGTGAGACTGTGCCTCTCGGGTGCTCATGCGCCCATCCTCGTGAAAAATCCTCGCAGTGTGCAACTTGACGCTTGTATCGGCTGCTATCATAGGCTCTTGAGTGAGGAAAAATCTCGCTAATCGTCTTTCGAGGCGAAACTGAAACCTCGTCGAGGACGGCTGTCACACCCCATCGCCAAGATGGGGTCGGCGACCGGGTCACCACGTCGGTCGCCCTGGTCGTGTGGCTCTTCCGATTCGCGGGGAACCGACGTCACTACTTCGTGGAGCGTGGGCCCATGGCCGTCTATTCCTTCAACACTGAGTTCGGCAAGGCTCAGAACAACATCAACCTCGGCGACCGCACGAAGATTGCGATCGCTGCGCACATCGAGGTACGCACCGTGCTCGCCGCTAACCCAGCGCTCCGCGAGGCGGGCCTGGCGGACGTGCTGGTCGGCAGCTATGCCCGTTCCCTGTCGATCTGGCCAGGGAAGGACGTCGATGTGTTTGGCCGCCTCGCTGAACACACCGTCGATACCATCACGCCATCGGGGGCGTACGAGCTGTTCGCAGCCGCCCTCGCCCCGTTCGACGATCAAGGACGCCTTACCCGGCAACCCCGTTCGCTCAAAGTCAGCTTCAGTCCCGAGCACCCCGTGCCGGAGCGCTCGATCCGTGCTGCGGGCGAGGCGCAAGGCTGGTCGATGGCCGAGATCCGAGACCTCGTGGCGAAGGCGACTTCTTTGGACTTCGAGTTCTCCGTCGACGTGGTTCCCGGGGTTGGATGGGAACCGCACTACGGCATCCCCGAAGTCGACATCGCCGCAGACGGCACTCGGTCCCTCTCCCAGGCCTGGAAGCGCACCAACCCGGTGGCGCTCAACGACGAGACGGTCGAGCGAAATCGAAAGCCGACGATCTCGGGCCAGGGCGCCTTTGTTCCGACCGTCAAGGCGCTCAAGCAGATCAAGACCCATCATCTCACCGATGTGAAGCCGAGCTTCCTCTTCTACGAGTTCATGCTCCATGAGGGCTTCACCGATAGCCACATCGAAGGCGAGACCTGGGCAGACATCACGGCGAGCGCATTGTCCTACGTGGCGACCCGCCTCGGTACAGCGTTGACCAATCCCGTCTGCGATCCGATCTTGGGCGAGCCGTACGCGCCGGCTCCAGACCTCGCCACACTGGATGCGAGCCGCATGCTGTGGAGCGATCTAGTGGCGAAGGCCACTTTCGCAGTGAACACTCGCGACCGCTGCCAAGCGGCGATCACTTGGCGCCAGATCCTCGGAACCAACCGAGGCGACCGCGAGGTCTTCCCACTGCCGGACGGCTGCCGCGGCAGCGGTGTTGCACAGGGGGCTGCTGCTACGAATCTCTCGTCGGGCGGCACGGAGGAACGGTCCTTTGGACGCCGATGATCCGATTCTGGCAACAGCGATCGAGCCCGATTCGCTGATTCGCTTCCTCGCGGAACTTGAAGACGCTGGCTTCGAGCGCACCGAGGAGAACCAGTGGCGCGGTCCCGTCGCCCCCGCGCTCACCGAAGCCGGGTTCACCGAGTCGGAGACGATGACCGTCGTCATCGTCGCAGCCTGGCCTTACCAACCGCCCCTGCTCTACATCCCCGATCTAGATGCTTGGCACGCTGACCGCGACCTGCTCTGCATCTGGGAGGCCGAGGACAACACACAACGCTGGATCACTCTCGCCGGGATGAATGCACGAATCGCCGACTGGGTTGCTGCAGCCTCCGATGGATTCACCGGAACCGAGACCGCCCGCAACCCCGAAATCTACTGGCGAGGCCGCGCCGCTGGCTTCGGACTCATCGACATCGAGAGCCTCGTCGGCAACGCCGGAGCCGACGGACAACACGGCGAGTTTCACTTCCTACGGCTGAACGAAGCGTCAGAGGCCGCTGAAGTCGAGGTCTACGACATCCGCGCCGGGGGCTTCAGCCCGATGCGCCCCGGCCCCAACGCCATCGGCAATCACCGCGACTTCCGTGCACGCTGGTACTACCGCGACGTCGTCGACGGCCCGCCGCGAAGCCTCGACGAGCTGCAATCACTGCTGACCGACAAGCAACGCCAACGCCTCGATAGGGACCTGCGGGCCCACGACTTCGTCATGTTCGGACTGATCTGGCCCAACGCCGCTGGGCTCGTCTGCACGATGGTTCTCTCGTCTCGCAGCGGCGACGACGGTGACCGGCGCTTCGGCGTCATCTACCTCCGACCAAAGGGTCGAGATGAGCTGCTGCTTCGCGCTGGCCCCGAGGCGAGGGACCTCCAGTCGAGACACGTGGTGCTAGTAGGGGCCGGCGCCATCGGTTCCCACATCGCAGAGTTGCTCACGCGAGCAGGAGTCGGCCGTATCTCGCTCTACGACCACGACCGGCTCTGGCCGGCGAACCTGATCCGCCACGCCGCGGCTGCCGACACCGTCCCGGGCATCGCCAAGACCCGCGCACTCAGCGAGCAACTGAGCCAGTACGAGTGGGCGACCGTGGCCGCACCTCCGGAGGGTCACTCCGGTTCGATCTGGAGTCCAGTTGAGATCACTAACCTTGCCCAGTCAGCAGACCTGCTGATCGACGCGACCGGCCACGCAGGATTCAGCGAGCTCGCCGGGCGCATCGCGCACACCGAGAACTGCCCGTACGTCTCGGTCGCACTCTTTCGTGCAGGCTCCGTCGCCCGGATCCGACGCCAAGCCCATGCCGACGATACTCCGGTCCTCGCCCGACCACACCTCGACCGGTACCCAGCGATCCCCCCGCTGCCAGACGAGCTTGAGTACGTAGGAACCGAAACGGGCTGTCTGTCGCGGGTACACAACGCACCTCCATCTTCCGTCGCGTCTGCCGCATCAACCGCTACGCAGGTTGCGATCGACACACTCATGGGCTGCCACGACTACCCCGACGAGATCATTGACGTCCTCCAGAGCAGTAGCGAGCATCCCTTCGAGCGAGTCGGCAGACTACGGCCCAGTGACCTCGAGGTCGTCATCGACATCGCCGAGTCGGCACTCGCCGCGATCAGCGCCGCCTCCGCGGCCGCAGCGCCACAAGAGACCGGCGGAGTGCTGATTGGCACAACAATCAGCGAGCGAACCGTCGTCGCCATGGCGATCGAGTTATTCGATGTCGGGGCGACACCGGAGGCGTTCACCATCGCGGAGGGGCGCGTCGCCGAAGCGGTGGCGTCGGCGCGACTCCATGACCAACGGTTGGGCTACGTGGGTGAGTGGCACTCTCACCCCAACGGCGGCGGAGTGAGCACTACCGACCGAGCCACGATGATGACAATCGCCACTCATCCCGACGTCGACAACCCAATCCTTGTCGTTGCCTCACCGAGCGAGCCGGCGTGGAACGTCGAGGCGATCATGGCGTCGCCCGACGCGACCCGCTCGATCAGTGTCGAACTCTGCGGCGACATACGACCTGAGGAGCCCAAGGACGCTGATGACTGACCCCAACACTCGCGCACCGATAGCCGCCGTCGCATCGGGCATCGACTACCAGATCCTCGTCGCCCTCACCGAGACCCTGCGGGCAATCCTGCTGACCGAGCGCGACGTCGTCGAGATCGGTCTCGAAGTGCGAGACGCAGGATGGGTCGACGACATCGTGATCCGCCACGCGTCTGGCCCGCCGCGAATGCTGCAGGTCAAGCACGCCATGTTGGCAGGATCGGCACTCAACACCGACTACCTGACCGAGGTGTCCGGCACGTCGACCATGCTACGCAGGCTGCACCAAAGCTTCACAGAACTCGGTCGCGAATCAGATCAACTACCGTTGATGGAGATCTTCACCGATAGGCCGCTCGACCCGAATGACCCGATGATGGCTTGCCGTGACCAGCAGACCTTGTTGCTCGTTCCAGAAGTACTAGCGAAGGGCCCGCAATCCGAACTCGGCAAGAAGCGCGCAGAATGGCTCGAGCATCTCGACTGCGACATCGACGAGCTAGCGACGATGCTTCAGCATCTTCGAGTCGTGACGGACCGTGTCAGTCCGCTACTGGACGAGGACGTTAGGACAATCGCTGCGGCGCTGGGCCTTGCCACAGACGACGACGCGATCCTCCGCGCCACCGAGTACGTCCGCAACTGGATCAAGGACCGAGACCGCGATCGCCGACTCGACAGACTGAAGTCGGAACTGAGTGCGGAGATGGGTCTGGCCGACCGGCGAGCGCTCGTTCAGATTCATGCGATCGCTCGCCTGCCGGAGGATGCCGATGCCATAGCCGAGGTGGACTGGGTCGACCTGTTCGCAGGCCCCGACGCCGACGCCAAGCGGACGATGAGCACCAGCAGCACCTGGGAGGACCGCGTACGACCAGATCTTGTGGAGGTACGGCAGGCGCTCCGGGACGCCGGGGTCGACCGGGCCGTGGTGCGGTTTCTTGCACGACAAGCGGTGACGTTCCTCGTCGGCTTCTACCTCCGCCGAGCCTCCGGGTTCACAATCTCCTTTGCCCAGCACGGCTCACTGTGGTCCTCGATCGATGCAGACGCCGGTGCAACGCCAATCTCGACCGACCTCTTGGAGGCTGACAAGTCGGCGACGGACTCGGCCATCGTGTTCGGCTTCTCCCAGGACATCACGAACGATGTAGTTCGCTTTGTCCGCGAAGCTGGTCTCCCGATCCGCGACTTACTCACGATTGCAGCCGCCACCGGGCCAAGTCAGTCAGCAATCATCTCTCCGGAGCACGCGGCCGGAATCTCGGTAAGCGCGATCGAGGCGGTACGCAACCATCTGCGCGAACGACCCACTGAGGCCGTGCATCTCTTCTTCGCCGGGCCCGGCGCGCTCGCTGGACTCATCGGGCACCGCTGGAACGCGCTTCCTGCAGCGACCGTGTACGAGCACACCGGCGGGTCGGGCTATGAGGCAACACTGCAGATCGAGAGTTGAAGGGTACCCAGCGACCGACGCGGTCCGAGCCCCATATTGGCCACCGGTGGCGCTTCGACCAGCGACATTGGCGGCACGGAGCCTGCCTGCCGGACAAGATCGATGTATGCAGAATGTATGCAGAATCCTCGCGTACCCCCGGACTGGCCCGGACTGCCGGGACAGTCAGGCCCTTGATTCAGCGAATATTTGGGCTTCACCGGACGGAGGCAGACGGGCTGGACGGTTCGAATTCTCCTGGGGGTCAAGAGGTCGGGAGTTCGAATCTCCCCAGCCCGACCCTGAAACACGAGGCTCTCGTCCGGTGCCGTCGCCGTTCGGTCGCTGTGACGACCGGCGCCCTGCCGTTCGCCGGTGTCTCCCAGAGCGGCTTCCCGATGGTCGCTCGGTTCACGTACCCAGACCTCAGCCCTCGGTTGAAGCTCGCTGACTGACGTGGAAACCGGCAACCTGGTCATGATCGCCGCCGTCCTCGTGCTTTTTGTCATGCGGGTTGCGCTCCTTCAGCTGAGGCTGATGAGGGGCTCTCGCCGCCGACTCCCTGAGTTGGATCCCCTGCCATCGCCCGGTCTCCTGGCTCGGCGGCTGCGTGCGATGGAGCTGTCGCCCCTGCGGCCCGACATGGACCGAAGTCGGGCTACCACGCTCGGGCTGAACCTGTTCCTGGGCTCCATCGTTGCCGCCGGCTGCTTCATGGCAGCGGGACCGAGAGGTTTCGTTCTCGCTGTCGCAATCATGGCGCTCCGCGTGGCCCTCTATTGGTACCAGTGGTTGAGCGTCGACACGGAGCTCATGCGCTCGACCTGGATGTGGTGAGTCGAAGCTCGACAAGATCCCAGACCTCGGCGAGGGGTACCAGGAACCCCGAACCCGTCACATGGGGAGAGCCACAGACGACCGAACAGCTCCAGCGGATCAGCAACGAGCATCGTGAGGCGGCGCCGGCCTCCTCTGCATCGCCTGGTCCCGGAACGGCCTCGAACCAGAAGCCAACGGCGATGGACGTCGATGGACGGCGGGTGACGAACGGCGACCCGGGATCGCCGAGCGGGCCGGCGCTCCGGGTGGGCAGCAGGGGGGCGGCCGGTCGGGAGCTCGAGTCGCCGTGGCTGCGGCGGAGGAGCGACACGGGCACGCTCGTCGACGTCTGGCGCTACCCGATCGGCTCCAGGGTCCTGACGCTGTCGGGGCCGTCGAACTGGCCTGACAGGAACTCTCGGGCCGAGAAGTCGGCCGCGAGCTGGCCGTTGGTGACGGTGTAGGTGCTGCCGACCCGCTCCATGGACGCGCCGGTGACCGCACCGCGAACTCGGCACCAGTCGTCTTGGGCGCGGTGGTCGACACCCGTCAGGTCGAAGCTCAGGCCTCCGAGGTCGTCGTCGTCGGACTGGCCGGAATCGGCCGACGCGACGATCTCCCCAGACTCGTTCTCGACACGGTACGAGTCCTCACCGACGACAGCGCAGACATCGGCCCCGGTGTCCGCCCGCCGGTGCTCGAACGAGCCGGATGGCAGCCAGAGCAGGAAGGTCGTCGCCCAGCCGTCACCATCTGGACGCTCGGTTGGCGTGGTCATGCCGGATGGCGCCGAGCCCGAGTCGTCGTCACCGACGGCAATGGCCACGCCACCACCGATGAGCACACCGACGGTCACCATGATCAGCCGGGTGGCGAGCCGCTTCCCGGTACGGGACGGCCCGCCGCGGGGAGGAGGCAGCGTCGGTCGAGACGAGGGCGGCTGCACGTCCGGCGGGGACCAGACGCCGTCACCGCCCTGGGTCCAGCCAGGTGGCGGCGGCCACTCGTACCTTCTGCCGTCCGATGCGATGTAGGTGTGACGTTGGTGGTCGCTCATCGGGTCCCTCGACTGGCACGCCGCCCCAAGGGTACGGCTCGATCGCCACGTCGGCGGTTGAGACGCTTCGCCCACCCGAACAGCGGACGGGAAGGCCAGTTCGGGTCGGTCCAACGCCGGATGCCCGCGCCGCGGCATCCTGGGGACGGCGCGCCGTGGTGAGATGCAGTGCGGCGCTCGTGCCGTATCGGCGTTGGCGGCGTGGTGCCACCAGACGTCTCGCCGAGATCGAGGGGACATGCCCGGTGCCAACCGACTACGACGGCTTCGCCGATGCCTATCAGGTCGAGAACGAGGGGAGTCTCCTGAACGCGTACTACGAGCGACCGGCGATGCTGCGGTTCGTGGGACGGGTCGACGGCAAAGATGTGCTCGACATCGGTTGCGGTGCCGGCCCGCTCGCCGAGCGGCTGGTCGATCGCGGGGCGCGAGTCTCGGGCTTCGATGTGAGCGCTCGGATGATCGCTCTCGCCCGGCGGCGGCTGGACGGGGGCGCCGACCTGCGGGTGGCGGATCTCGCCGACCGCCTGCCCTACGACGACGACAGCTTCGACGTGGCCTGCGCCTCGCTCGTGCTCCACTACCTCGAGGATTGGATCGAACCGCTTCGGGAGATCCGCCGCGTGTTGCGCCCCGGGGGTCGGCTCGTCGCCTCCGTCAACCATCCGCTGGCCTACGCGCTGTTCGAAGGCAGGTACTTCGGTGTCGAGCGGTACGAGGCCCGGCACACGTTCGCCGGCCACGAGGCGACGTTGGTCATGTGGCACCACACGCTCGACGACATCTCGACGTTCGTCTGCGATGCCGGACTGCGCATCGTGTCGCTCCACGAACCACCGGTGGCCGACGACACACCCATCGAGCTGCTGGGCCAGTCCGGGAAGCGACGGTTCATCAGCTTCCTCTTCCTCGTTCTCGACGCCCTGGCGTGAGCCGCCAGTGCCGTCGTGCATCGGACGGGACGGCTGTCCGGTGAGGGGTCGACCGGGGGGACGGCCGTCCCCGCCTTCGCTACGCTCGTTGCTCGCCGGCCTCGCATCGGCCGGTGCCATCCGTCGACATCGGATGGAGCCGGAGGTCGGCCGTCCTGCGACCGGTCGGGAGGTCCATGCATCCGTCAACCGCTGACCGGTTCGGCCCCGCCGAGCTGTACGAGATCGTCGCCACCTACGCCGGCTTCGGCAACCATCACACCGGCACGTCGGTCGATGCCGCGACCACCGCCTGGCTGACCGACGTGCTGCGAGGCCTCGGTGCGTCCGTCGAGCACGAGCCGTTCGTCTTCGACCGGTTCGTCTGCACCGCGGCGCTGCGGGTCGACGGCGAGGTGGTACCGGTCGTGCCCGTCTTCTACTGCGCAGTCGGTGAGTGGCGGACGGGTGAGGTCGCAGTCGCCGACGTCGGGGCCGGCGGGGCCGGCAACGCACGGGGCCTCGACCCCCACCTCGGTCATGATCCCGAGGCGGCAGCGCTTGCCCTCGCCATCGACGGGCCCGCCGACCTGCCGGTGCAGTGCAACCGGGTACCCGTGATGGGGGAGACGCCCGGACGGCCCGCCGTGGTGATCCCGGGCAACTGGGCGGAGCGGGTGTCCAGGGGCGACACCGACCTGGCCTTCTCCGCCCAGCTCGAACCGGGGCGCAGCGCCAACGTCGTCGCCTCGCTCGGTCGACCGGACGCACCCGCCGTGAACGTCACGACACCGCTGACCGGTTGGACGCCGGCCGGCGGGGAACGGGGCACGGGCCTCGCCGTTGCGCTGGCGATGGCGGCCGACCTCGCCATCGACCACCACGTCACGGTGTCGGCGTGCAGCGGTCACGAGCTCGATCACCTCGGACTCCGCCACCATCTCACACGCCGGGACGTCGTCGACGAGACGGTGGTCCACCTCGGTGCGTCGGTCGCCTCGGTCGAGCCGGACTCGGCCGGGCCGGCCGGTCTCGGTGGCCGGCGACTCGCCTTGACCACGGCGACGGGCGAGACCCGCGACGAGATCGGTCGCCGCGTCGCCGCCGCCAACTGGCGCCTCCAGGACGCGGACCTGTGGCCGGGGGAGGGTGGGACCTGGTACGAGGCCGGTGCCTCGGTGCTGTCGTTCCTCGGTGGATCGACGGTCTTCCACACCACCGCCGACACGGCGGAGGCCACCACGCCCGAGGCGCTGGCGCTGGCCGCCGAGACCGCCATCGATGCGGCCAGGCTCTTCGTCGGGTCATCGGCGGGCCGGCGGCGGGGCCGGCCGGGGCGGAACTAGCGGAAGACGTCGGAGCAGAGCTCGCCGGTGATGACCTCGGTGAAGCTGCCGGCCGGGTCGGCCACGTCGACCGTGCCATCGACGTGCAACGTCCCGCTCGATCCGGCCAGCGGACCCGAGGCGTCGACGACGGGGATGATGGCGTCGAACCGGCCGGTCACGGGATCGAAGCCGCCCTCGTAGGCGACGGTCAGCGTGCCGTTGCGATCGGTGAGGAACGTCAGCTCGCCGGCGACGCCGAGGAACGGCGGCGTCGGGTCGGCGATGGTCAGCGAGGCCTCGGTCCGGCCCTTGAGCGGACCGCTGAAGATGGTGGCCTCCGTCCGCACCAGGCCGGCCGGGTCGCCGGGTCGCGACCGCTCGTTCTGTCCCGCCCCTCGCGTCCGCACGTTCTCACAGGACAGCGGCACCCGGTAGACCCGATAGGGCCCGTCCATGCTGAAGAACCGGGCGTCGGGGAGGTACAGGCCGTCGGCGAACAGCGCGATCGTGGTGGTGATCTCTGCGCCCTGCACCACGAGGGTTCGCCTGAACGTGCCCGTCGTCCCCCGCTGGTTGAGGCGCAGCTCGGTCACGATCGGCCCGCCGTTGGCAATGAAGAGCTTCGTGCCGTCGCGACGGAGCCCGTCGGCGCCCTGGAAGCTGGTGTCGATCCGCATCTCGGCGGCCCGGCCGGTGTTCGGGTTGACGTTGAAGACCGTGCTCAGCGAGCTGTGGGCCACCAGCAGGCGGCGCCCGTCTGGGCTCGTCTCGATGCCGTTCAAGTTGGGGAACGCGACGTCGGGGATGTCGACGTCGAGCTCGACCACCTCGTCGGGGTCGGCCGGTCGGAACCGCACCGGGACGCGGAACACACGGGGCTCGCCGGCGAACTGGAAGTTGGCGGGGTCGGGCGAGCGCTGCGTGCCGGAATCGGTGAACCAGGCGTGGTTGCCGTCGATGACCACGTCGTTGATGAACGACTCGAACGGCGCCGTGAGCTGGTAAGTCGCCACGAGATCGCCCGATCGGGGGTCGTAGACCCGGGCCTGCCCGGTCGGTCCACCGGCGGCCCAGATGCGGCCGAAGCGGTCGACGTTGATGCCGATCACCCCGAAGGAACCTACCGGATCGGTCAACGACTCGATCACGCCGGTCCGGAAGTTGCCCTTGGCGATGGACCCGTCGGCCAGCGACCCGACGTAGAACGTCGACCGGGGCCCGGCGGCGATGCCCTCGGGGAAGAAGCCGTCGGGAAGGTCGATCTGGACCGGGAGGTCCCGGCCGCCCGCCGCCTCCGAGCCGGTTGGCACGGCGACCATCGCCGCCAGCGCCACCATCGCCATCACCAGCACACGCTTCATGTCGTTCCCCTCGCCGTTCCACCCGGTCGATCCCGCAGTGGGAACTGCCGGACCCGCGAAACCTAGCACGCCGGACCGGCCGGGCAATCCCATCGGAGGGATTGCCCGGCTGCCGACCCCGGTCGGGGTCGAGCCCGGTCGGCGACCGAGCGGGCGCCGAGGTCCAGGGATACAGTCGGCCGATGCGCAACCGGAGGGATCGACGAGGGTGGCTGCTGGTGGTGGTGGCGGTGATCGCCGTCGGGGCGGCCGGCTGTGGCGGCGACGACGACGGCATCGGCTCGTCGGCGACCGCCGACCAGGCCGACGCCGACGGATCGTCGACCGAAACGGGCGACGACGGCTCCGACCCCGATGGCTCGGCGGGCGGCAGCGGTGCGTCGGTCGACGGCGACTTCCCGATCCCCATCGCCGACGGCGTCCTGCTCGACGTCCTGGCCGACGCCGGCGTCCCCATGGCCGGCCAACGCCAGCTGTTCTACCCCGAAGCCGACTTCGACCGCATCGTGGCCTTCTACGAGGACTGGGTCGGCGGACGGGATGGATGGGCTCGGACCGAGCTCGATGGCCAGGTGTTCTTCCAACAGGTCGGCGGTGACGGTCTCCAGGCGATCACGATCGCCCCGCAGCACGACGGCGGGGCCCAGGCGGACGGCCCCGTGACGTTCGTGCTGCTGGTCGCCGGTTAGCCGGCCGGCGCGGCGGACTCCGGACCGGACCGCGCCGCCGGCCGTCCGATGGCCGGGGATCGGACGCGAATGCCGCGCCGGCCCGTGCGTAGGAGTACACATGAGCGCAGTGATGGGCCCGGATGCGCCAACGGCCGACGACCGTCGTCTCGTGCTGTCCGCCCGCAGCGGTGACCGGGCCGCCCGGGAGGCGCTCGGTCGGCGGGTGGGGCGGGCCGCCTACGTCTTCGCCTGGCAGCTGACCGGCGAGCGTGACCTCGCGCTCGACGTGGCCCAGGACGGCGTCGTCCGATTCCTCGGCTCGCTCGATCGCTTCGATCCCGAGCGCCGCATCGAGCCGTGGCTCTACCAGATCGTGCGAAACCGGGTTCGCGACCTGGCCCGTCGCGACCGGGTCCGCCGCCACGAATCGCTCGACGCCCTGCTCGACGACGGCCGCCAGGTCGACCTGGCGGCCGCAGACGATCCGGCGGTCGACGCCGAGCGGACGGAGCTGCAACGACGGCTGTGGCGCGCCGTTTCCCAGCTCTCCGAGCCCCATCGCGAGATCTTCGTGCTGCGCGACTACCACGGGCTGAGCTATCGCGAGATCGCCGACACCCTGTCGATCCCCGAGGGGACCGTGATGTCTCGCCTGCATGCGGCCCGCACCCGGCTGCGGGCCCTGATGGGACCAGACGAGCGACCAGCGACGACCGACCGCAGGAGCGACCGATGAGCGATCGAGACGACGAGTTCGACGAGGCCCTCATCTCGGGGTACGTCGACGGCGAGCTGACGCAGGGCGACGCCCAGCGGGTGCGGATCCACCTGGAGAACTCGCCGACGGCCCGGCAACTCGAACGCGACCTGCGCCAGATGAAGGAGACGACGATGAGCACCACCTTTCGAACCCCCGCCGACACCCAGTGGGACGAGCGACCACGCAACGGCCTGTCCAGAGCGCTGACGATCCTCGGGTGGTCGATCGGCGGGCTGTGGCTCGTCGGCCTCGTCGCCTTCCTGGTCTGGCAGGCCGTCGGCGAGGGGGAGTCGACCCGCTTCGACGCCCTCCTCGGCCTCGGCCCGCTCGTCGCCGTCGGACTGATCGTCGCCTCCGCCCTCGTCGATCGCCTGCAGACCCGAACCAACGATCCCTACCGGAAGGTCACCAAATGATCATCTCGACAACCGGCCACGTCGCCGGCCACCGCACGGTCCGCACGCTCGGCCTGGTCAGGGGCAACACGATCCGGGCCAGGCACGTCGGTCGCGACCTCAAGGCGTTCGGCCGCTCGATCGTCGGTGGCGAGGTGGCCGAGTACACGAAGCTCCTGGCCGAGGCCCGCGAGCAGGCGCTCGATCGCATGGTGGCCGAGGCCGGCGAGCTGGGGGCCAACGCCATCGTCGGCACGCGGTTCGCGACCTCGATGGTGATGAGCGGCGGGGCCGAGCTCCTGGCCTTCGGCACCGCCGTCGTCATCGAGCCCGAGGCCGAATCCGGGCCCTGAGCGTCGATCCGCTCGGCGGGGGGCCGGCCGGTTCGGTCAGGCCGGCGGCGCCGCAGCCTCCAGCGCCTCGGCCAGGTCGACCGGCAGCGGTCGGAGCAGCTCGTGCTCGGCCGATCCCGGCACCCGCCTGAGCTCGACCCCGAGCTGGTCGA
This sequence comes from Acidimicrobiales bacterium, assembly GCA_028285495.1. Taxonomy (GTDB): domain Bacteria; phylum Actinomycetota; class Acidimicrobiia; order Acidimicrobiales; family SZUA-35; genus JAHELU01. The sequence goes on along the minus strand of JANQPB010000006.1, from coordinate 385,762 downwards.
GCTGGGCCAGTGCCCTGCCTGCGGCGGGCAGCGAGGCGTACGGGGCCGACAGGGAGATCTCGGCCACCGTCGGTACCCCGCGCCCGACGGCCTCGCACAGCAGCGAGATCGCGAGGTTGTCGCTGTGGGCATCCGCCCACTTGGTCAGCGTGTTGAGCGTGCAGGGGAACACGACAACCCGCGATCCCGGCGGTTCGAAGGTGGCGACCGTCGGTGGCGGCAACCGCGACCGGAGCGGCCAACCCGTTCGTTCGGCGATGGTGGTGTCGGCACCGTAGCGCTCGAGCCAGTCGGCGGCCGTCGGGGTCGCGACCACGGCGACCCGGCGACCGAGCCCGAGCTCGTGGTCGAGCCGGGCCAGGACGGCGGTGATCGGCCCGCCGGCACACACGATCAGGAACGTCACGCCGTTGTCGTCGACGACCAGGTCGGGCACCCGGGGCGCCCGGGGGAGGAGCTGGGGCGGTGAGCGCTCGTCGTCCGGCCGACTCATGGCCCGGAGGCTAGACGATGGCGGAGTTGATGCCGTCGGCCAGGGTGGTCGCCGTCACCTGTTGCTCCTCGACGGCTCCGGCGATGCCCGTCTGGTAGGAGCTGATCTGCTCCATCTGGCCGCCCATGGTGTCGAGCTCGGCCCGAAGCCGGCCGATGGCGTCGCCGTTGGCGTTGAGCTTGGCCCCGATCTCGGCCGTGACCCTGGCGGTTTCGGTGGCGAGGTCCTTGACCTCGCCGGCCACGACGGCGAAGCCCTTGCCCGCGTCGCCGGCCCTGGCCGCCTCGATGGTGGCGTTGAGGGCCAGCAGGTTGGTCTGGCCGGCGATGGCGTCGATCGACGTGATCGCATCGTCGATCTCGACCCGGCGCGAGTCGAGCTCCGCCGCGTCGTTCGAGATCCGCTCGCTGTCGAGCATCGCCGTCTCGGCCAGCTCGGCCGCCTGCGAGGCGTTGATCGAGATCTCGGTGATCGAGAGATGGAGCTGCTCGATGGCCGCACCGGCGTTGGCCAGCTGGTTGCGGAGCTCGTCCGATCGCCGCTCCTCGGCCCTGAGGGCGCTCACGTCCTCGAACGTCACGATGTAACCGACCGGCACGTCCCCACTGACCAGCCGCTGGGCGGTCGTGGTCAGCGTGACCTGACCGAAGGTGAACTGGGCGCTGTTGGGCAGCTCGAAGCCGTCCCGCTGAGCCAGCACCCGCTCGACCCGCTCCGGGTCGCGGTGGAAGCGGTGGATCGACCCGCCGATCATCTCGTCGAACGAGACGCCGAACACGGCCTCGAGCTCCGGTTCGATCCGGCGGAGCACCACCTCGGCGGCCCGGTTGATCCACCGGAGCGTGAGGTCGTCGTCGGCGATCAGGATGCACGACGAGACGGCGTCGAGGGTCGGGCAGACGGCCGCCAGGTGGTCCTCGAGCGTCGGGACGTAGGGCGTCGGCGTCGCGTCATCGACGCCATCGTCGTCACGGGTTCGCCGGAACAGGAGCACGTCTGTGTTGTCGGTCGCCTGCGCCAGCCCTTGAGCTGAGCGAGGGCATGGTCCACACCCGGTCTGGTGCCGTCAGCCGCGCTCGGCCGGTTGGGGCTGGCCGCCGAGCACCGTTCCCCAGACCTCGATGTCCTTGATGGCCATGGGATCGACGGTCAGTGGATCGTCGGCCAGCACGGCGAAGTCGGCCAGCTTGCCGGTCTCGATCGTGCCGATGTCGTGATCCCGCTTGATCTGGTGGGCGGCTCCCAGGGTCACCGCCTCCAGGGCGTCGACGACCGGGATCCGCTCCTCCTCGCCGAGGACGTCGCCGGTGGCGGTGACCCGATTGACCGCGCACCACGCCGTGTGGAGCGAGCCGAGCGGCGTCACCGGCGCGTCGCTGTGGATCGAGAACGACACGCCCTCCCGGAGCGCCGTGTTACAGGCGTCCATGTGGCGGGCCCGCTGGGGCCCGACCGTGAAATCGCGGTGCTGGTCACCCCAGTAGAACAGGTGGTTGGTGAAGATGTTGGCGCACATCCCGAGCGCCGCCATCCGCCGGTACTGGGCCCGGGTGGTCAGCTGGCAGTGCTGCACGGTGTGGCGATGGTCCCACCGGGGATGTCGCTCGAGGACGGTCTCGATCGCGTCGATGAACACCTCGGTCGCCTGGTCGCCGTTGCAGTGGCAGTGGACGGTCAGGCCGGCCCGATGGAACGGCTCGACCACGTCGGCCATGTGCTCGGGCGCCGTCAGCCAGATGCCGTTCTCGGCTGCGCCCTCCGGCGGGTCGTAGTAGTAGGGCCAGCTCAGCCGGGCGGTGAAGCCCTGGATCGAGCCGTCGAGGAACAGCTTGACGATCCCGTAGTGCAGCCTGTCGGTGGATGACTGGGCCGCCGTCCGCTCGGCCACCGCAACCGGGTCGCCGTTCGGGTCGCCGAGCAGCGAGGCCGCCCGCATGACCCGGACGGGGTAGCCGTCGGCCTCGACGACCGAGCTCCACAGCTCGTTCGACTCCTGGTCGAGCGGGCCGCTGGCCAGGTCGACCACCGTGGTCAGGCCGGCGTTGCGGGCCTCGCGCCCGTAGTTGACGATGCCGTCCGCGTTGCTGCGCAGCGCCATCGACCGGGCGAACGCCTCGCGGGCCAGGCTCATCGCCGGCGGCTCCTGGAGCTCACCGTTCGGCGCGCCGTCGGCCCGCCTGGCAACCCCGGGGGTGCGGGTGTCGCGGTCGATGCCCTCCCGGTCCATCAGCGCCTGGTTGACGGTGGCCAAGTGGCCGCTGACGTGCCCGACGTAGATCGGGCGGACCGTCGAGACCCGGTCGAGGTGCTCGGCGTACATCCGCTCGCCCTCGAAGTAGAGCGGATCGAGGCCCCAGGCCACGAGCAGCTCGTCCTCCGGGCGGCCGTCGGCCCGCATGCCGGCGTCGACGTCGACCAGCCGCTCGACCACCTGGTCGATGCTCCGGCAGCCCGACCACAGCGCACCGTCGGGGGCTCGCCGGTCGAAGAACCCCACGTAGGGGTTCAACCACACCGACCCGGTCATGGCGTGGCAGTGAGCCTCGACGAAACCGGGGGTCAGCACCAGGTCGGCGAAGCGATCGTCGACCACGTTGGCTCCCCAGCCGGCCAGCTCGTCGACGGTGCCGACCCCGAGGATCCGGTCGCCGCGGACGGCGACGGCCTCACCGAACGGGTTCGCCCGATCGAGGGTGATGACCCGGCGGGCGGGGAAGATCGTGGTCTCGGTCATGGCGTACCTCCGGAGCAGGACCGTAGCATCGATCGAGGAGGTCCTTCCCCGTGAGCGCAGCTGCATCATCAACCGACGGCGACGAGCTCGGTCCGCCCGCCGACATGCCGGTCACGATCGTCGGCGGCTACCTCGGCTCGGGCAAGACGACGCTGGTCAACCACCTGCTGCGCACGGCGACCGAGCGGGTTGCGGTGCTGGTCAACGACTTCGGCGACGTCGACGTCGACGCCGACCTGATCGAGCGGGACGACGGCGATGTGATCGCACTGGCCAACGGCTGCATCTGCTGCAGCCTGGTCGACGGCCTCGCCTCCGCCCTGGTGACGATCGCCGAGTTCGAGCCAAGACCGCACCGGCTCGTGATCGAGGCCAGCGGCGTCGCCGATCCGGCGTCGGTCGCCGCCTACGGCCACGGGCCCGGGTTCGAGCTCGACGCCGTCGTGGTGCTGGTCGACGCCGCGACCGTCCGGGAGCAGGCGATCGACAAGTACATCGGCGACACCGTTCGGGGCCAGCTCCTGGCGGCCGACGTGCTGGTGGTCAACAAGGTCGATCTGGTCGACGAGGAGCGGGTGGCGAGCGTGACCGGCTGGCTCGACGAGGTCGTCGATCGGGCGGTGGTCGTCGAGGCGGCCCGCGGCCGGGTCGACACCGCCGTGCTGTTCGGCCGGGTGACCGACGGCCCGGTCGGCCGCACGGCCGACGATCGGGACGGACCGGCCGTCCACGCCTCGGCCGACGAGGTCTACCAGAGCTGGACCTGGACGAGCGAGCAGCCGCTCGCCGCCGCCGCCGTCGAGCGGTTGATGAGCGATCTGCCCGATGCGGTCGTCCGGGCCAAGGGCATCGTGCGGCTCGATGGCGTCGACCGACCGCAGGTCGTGCAGCGCGTCGGTCGGCGGTGGACGATGGAGCCGGCCAGGACCGGGAGCGGTGCGGCCGCGGCCGAGAGCTCGAGGTTGGTCGTCATCGGCCGCCGGGGCGCCATCGACGACGACTGGTTGTACGACCGGCTCGGACCGGCGGTCTGCTAGCCCTCGACCGCGGCGAGGTGGCCCGGCTCGACCTCGACCAGCTCGACCCGCTCCGGGCTCTCGCCCGGACCCCAGCGAGGACTCGGGATCTCGTCGGTCAGCAGCGGGCGGTCGTGGCGCTGGCGGGGATCGGCGATCGGGACCGCCGACAGCAGCCGCTTGGTGTAGGAGTGCTGCGGATCCTCGAACACCGCAGCCCGCGGGCCGATCTCGACGATCTGGCCGAGGTACATCACGGCGACCCGGTGGCTGATCCGCTCGACGACGGCGAGGTCGTGGCTGATGAAGAGGTAGCTGAGCCCCATCTCCTCCTGCAGGTCCATCATCAGGTTGATGACCTGGGCCTGGACGGAGACGTCGAGGGCCGAGACGGCCTCGTCGGCGATCACCAGCTCGGGCTCGAGGGCGAGGGCCCTGGCGATGCAGATCCGCTGCCGCTGCCCGCCGGAGAACTGGTGGGGGAACTGGTCGACGTGCTGGCGCTCGAGCCCGACCCGGGTGAACAGGTCGCCGACCCGGCGGTTGAGGTCGGCCCCGGAGGCCGTGCCGTGGACCCGCATCGGCTCGGCCACCGCCTTGCCGACCGAGCGGCGGGGATCGAGGCTGGCGAACGGGTCCTGGAAGATGATCTGCATCTTCTGGCGGTGCGGTCGCATGCCCCTGGCCCCCAGCTCGGTGATGTCGACCCCGTCGAGCTCGACCCGGCCGGACGTCGGGTCGAGCAGCCGGATGATCAGGTGGGCCAGCGTCGACTTGCCACAACCGCTCTCGCCGACGACGGCCAGGGTCTCGCCCCTGGCCACCTCGAGCGAGACGTGCTCGACGGCGTGGATCTTGGTCCGGTCGCCGAGGTTGAACTGCTTGCACAGGTCGTCGACCGCCACCAGCGGCGTGGCGGCCGGGGCGTCGGCTGGCGGGCTGGCCTGATCGGTGGTGGAGGTCACGACTCACCGACCAGGTCGAAGCGGGCCGGCTCGGTGGTGCCGGCCATCGAGCCGAGGCGGGGCACGGCGGCCAGCAGGGCCTGGGTGTACGGCTCCTCCGGGCGCTCGAAGATGTCGTAGACCGAGCCCTGCTCGACCAGCTTGGAGCGGTTCATGACCACCACGTCGTCGGCCACCTCGGCCACGACGCCCATGTCGTGGGTGATGATGATGACCGCGGCCTCGGTGCGTTCCTGCAGCTCGCGCATCAGGCCCAGGATCTGGGCCTGGATCGTCACGTCGAGCGCCGTGGTCGGCTCGTCGGCGATCAACACGGTCGGGTCGCACGACAGGGCCATGGCGATCATGACCCGCTGCCGCATCCCGCCCGACAGCTGGTGGGGGTACTCCTTCAACCGGCGCTCGGCCTCGGGGATGCGGACCAGCTCGAACATCTCCCTCGCCCGGCCCCAGGCCTCGGTGCGCGACACCTGCTGGTGCAGCATCACCGCCTCGGCCACCTGGTTGCCGACGGTGTAGACCGGGTTGAGGCTGGTCAGGGGCTCCTGGAAGATCATCGAGATGTGGTTCCCCCGGATGTCTCGCATCACGGGTTCGCTCTGCTGCACCAGGTCGATCTCGGTCTCGTCCGGGGCGGCGCCGGGCCGGCGGAACAGGATCTCGCCACGGGCGATCTTCGCCCTGGTGCCCAGCTCGACCAGGCGCATGATCGACAGCGCCGTCACCGACTTGCCCGATCCCGACTCGCCGACGACCGCCAACGTCTGGCCCTTGTGCAGGTCGAAGCTCACGCCGTCGACGGCGACGAAGTCGTCGAAGGCGACGGTCAGGTCGCGGACCGAAAGCAGCGGGTCGGAGCGCTCGGCTGCGCCGTAGGCGAGCGACATCAGCGACCCCGCAGCCGTGGGTTGAGGGCGTCCTGCAGGCCGTCGCCGACCAGGCTGAGGCCGAGCACGGTGAAGAAGATGGCCAGCCCGGGGAACGTCACCGCCCACCAGTTGATCGTGAAGAACTCCCGGCCCCGGCCGATGGCGAGGCCCCAGCTGGCGCTGTTGACGTCGGCCAGGCCGAGGAAGGCGAGGCCGGCCTCGAAGAGGATGGCGCTGCCCATGATCAGCGTGGTGGACACGATCAGCGTCGGCATGGCATTCGGCAGGATGACCCGGGTGATGATCCGGAAGTCGGTTGCGCCGATGGCCCGTGCCGCCTTCACGAACTCGAGGTTCTTCAACCGGAGGAACTCGGCTCTGGTCAGGCGGGCGATGCCGGGCCAGGCGATCGTGCCGATGGCAAACGTGATGACCCAGAACGACGGCTCGAAGAGGGCGACGACGACGATGGCGAACAGCAGCCCGGGCAGCACCTGGAAGAACTCGGTGAAGCGCATGAGCGCGGCGTCGACCCGCCCGCCGTAGTACCCGGCCAGCGACCCGATCGTGACCCCGACGAAGACGATGAGGACCGCGGCGCCGGCCGCGACCCGCAGGGTGGTGCGCCCGCCGTACACGATGATGGCCAGGATGTCGCGGCCCAGGTTGTCGGTGCCGAGCAGCGGTGCCCCCTCGGCCCCCGGTCGGAGGTGGGGCCTGGCCACCAGGTCGCCGGGGTCCTTGACGTACCAGATGGGCACGATGAACGTCATCACGAGGATGCCGATGAGCAGGAAGAGCCCGAACACGGCGGCCCGGTTGCGCACGAACAGCCGCCACGGGCCGCCGCTGCTCGGTTCCCTGTCGTCGGAGCCGAGGGCGTCGACCGCCCCCTGATCGACGAAGATGCCCGTCATGAGTCACCTCCCGAGACCCGGATCCTCGGGTCGATGACGCGGTAGAGGATGTCGGTCAGCAGATTGGCCACGATGACCGAGACCGAGACCAGCAGCAGCACGCCGAGCAGCACCGGGGTGTCTCGCCTGGTCACCGCCTCGAAGGCCAGCCGGCCGAGGCCCGGCCAGGCGAAGACGCTCTCGACGAGGATGGCACCGGACAGCACGGCCCCGAACTGGAGGCCGAGGATGGTGACGACCGGGATGACGCCGTTGCGGAGCCCGTGCTTGAACACGACCGAGCGCTCGCTCAGACCCTTGGCCCTGGCCGTGCGGACGTAGTCGGACTCGAGGACCTCCAACATCGAGGCCCGCGACAGCCGGCTGTACTGGGCCAGGTAGATGATGCCGAGGGTCAGCGCCGGCAGGATCAGGTGTTGGCCGATGTCGAGCCAGGACTCGATCCAGTTGCCCTCGAAGTCGACGTCGTGGATGCCGGAGACGGGGAAGAAGTCGAACCGGACGCCGATGAGGATCAGGAGCAGCAGGCCCGTCCAGAAGGCGGGCATGGCGAACCCGATGAGGGCAAGCACGGTGACGGCGTGGCTGAGCAGGCTCTCGGGCTTGCGGGCCGCGGCGGTGCCGATGGCGACCCCGACGACGACCGCGAACCCGAGCGCGGCGGCGGAGAGCAGCAGCGTCGGCCCGATCCGCTCGGCCAGGAGGCTGGTGACCGGCTCGTTGAACCAGATCGACTCGCCGAGGTCACCCCGGGCCACGTTGCCGATGTAGATGCCGAGCTGGACCAGCAGCGGCCGGTCGAGCCCGTACTGCTCGCGGATCTGCTCGATCACCTCGGGATCGGATGCCGACTGGTCGCCGGCGATCGCGGTGGCGGCGTCGCCAGGCGCGATCTGGATCAGGAAGAAGTTGAGGACGATCACGGCCAGGATCAGCCCGAGTGACTGAGCGATCCTGGCCGCAATCGCCTTCATGCGAGTGCTCCGGGCGAGCCGGTCGCCCGACCTACTCCGACAGCCACACGTCGGTCCAGGGGCTCATGACCCCCCAGATGCCGACCGGCGGGTTCTGGACCGCCGGCGTGCGGATCTGGAAGGCCTCGGGCTTGCCGAGGTAGACGATCGGGGCGTCCTGGTTGATCAGCTCGGTCGCCTCGAAGTACAGCTGGGCCCGTGCCTCGGTGTCGAAGGTGACCGCCGCCTCGTCGAGCAGGGCGTCGACCTCGTCGTTGCAGTACCAGCTGTTGTTCGACCAGATGACGCCGGGCGGGTCGATGCGGTTCTCGCAGTCGTAGCTCCGGTTGACGCCGATCACGGGGTCGCCCCAGTTCCACACCTGGGTGTAGGTGATGTCGTAGGTGCCGCCGGCGACCTCGGCCGCCCAGGTCGGGAAGTCGGGGACCTGACGGATGTTGACCGTGACCCCGATGTCCTCGAGGTTCTGCTTCACGAACTCGGCGGTCGGCAGCATCCCGGCGGTGGCCGGCATGTCCAGCTCGAAGCCGCCATCGAGGCCGGCCTCGGCGAGCAGCTCCATCGCCCGGTCGAGGTCACGCTCTTCGTAGTTGGTGGCCCCGGCGTTGTAGAACGGGCTGGCGTTCTCGACGCCGGTGATGTTCTGCGAGCTGAAGCCCAGGGCGACGATGTCTCGCCAACCGGCCTGGTCGACGGCGATCGAGATCGCCTGACGGGCCTCGGCCGACGAGAGCTCCTCGGTCCGCAGGTTCAGGTTCAACCAGTCGATCTGCCCGATGGCGTCACCGCCGTCGGACGACACGACGAACCGGTCGTCGTCCAGGAACTGCTGGGTCGCCGCCTGGCTCGGCGAGACCGCCATGTCGTAGTCGCCGTTGTCGATGCCGAGGATCACCGAGTTCGGGTCCGGCAGGATGTCGATGATGATCTCATCGAGGTACGGACGACCATCGATGAAGAAGTCGTCGAAGCGCTCGAGGACGATCCGCTCGCCCTCCTCGTACTCGACGACCTGGAACGGGCCCGAGCCGACGAAGTCGGAACCGGCGTTGCGGGGGTGGGCCTGGATGTCCTGGCCGTCGTTGAAGATGTGTTCCGGGATGATCGGCAGCAGGCCCGGGGTCATGGCCATCAGGATCGCCGGGTGGGGCTGCGACAGGTTGATGACCGCGACCAGCGGATCGGAGCTGTCGACCGACTCGACCGGGGCGAACATGGCCGAGAAGGGATGGTTCTCCTTCGAGGTCAGGATCGAGAAGGCGACGTCCTCGGACGTGATCGGCTCACCGTCGTGGAACACGGCGTCGTCGCGGAGGTTGAGGGTCACCGAGAGGCCGTCGTCGGCGATCTCCCAGCTCTCGGCCAGGTAGGGCTGGGGCTCGTAGTTCTCGTCGAAGAACAGCGGGCTGGCGTTGACCTGGGTGCCGGGCACGGCGGTGGCCAGGCCCGACTGGACCGTGCCGTTCAGGTGCCGCGGCGACTGGTTGGTCGCGTACACCAACGTGCCGCCCGCCACCGGCTCGCCGCTCGATGCCGCATCGTCGCCGCCGTCGCCGCCGCCGTCGTCGCCGCCGGTGTCGCCGCCGCCGTCGTCGTCGTCGGACGAGTCCTCGCCGCCGCCGTCATCGGTCTCGGTTGCGGTGGCGTCGTCGCCGCTGGCGTCGTCGTCATCGTCACCGCCGCAGGCTGCGGCGATCAATGCCATGACACTGAGCAGCAACAGCAGCTTCAGGCCGGCCTTCTTCAACATGGTGGTCCTCCCCCGACTCATGTCCCGGGACATGGCGCCCCAGGTGGCTGGTGAGCCTAGCAGTCGGGCCCATCAGGGGGGAATGAACGAGCGTGACCGCAGGCTGAACGTCTTCTGGCCGCCGGTCGGGCGTGGTCGGCCGGCCCGGTCACCGATTCTGCCAGTCGATCGGCTCGCGGCGGAGGAACCCGGCCATGGCCCGGCGCGAGTCCTCGGTCTGGCTGGTGAGGATCTGGGTCCGGTTCTCGAGGTCGATCCCGGCCTGCAGCGAGCCGACCTCGAGGTTGGACCACATCACCTCCTTGGTCATCCACACGCCCATCGGGCTGTTGGCGGCGATGAGCTCGGCGAAGCGGAGGGCCTCGGCGACGACGGCATCGTTGTCGCCGCCGGCGTCGTCGCCGTCCGCGCCGACGACGCGGGTGACCAGACCGAGGGCGTCGGCCTCGGCGGCGTCGAAGCGGCGTCCGGTCAGCAGCAGCTCCCAGGCCCGGGAGGCGCCGATCAGGCGCGGGAGCAGCCACGAGACCCCGATGTCGCAGCCCGAGATGCCGAGCCGGACGAAGGACGTGGCGAACGTGGCGCTCGCCGAGCACACCCGCAGGTCCGAGGCGAGGGCGATCGCCAGGCCGCCGCCGGCGGCGGGGCCGTTGACCGCGGCGATGACGGGCTGGCGCAGCGCCCGAAGCCGGGGGACGAGGCCGGCGATGAACTGCTGCACGGCCATGCCCTGCTGCGGGCGGCCGTGGTCCTCGGTGCCGGGCACCAACCCGAAGCCGTTGAGGTCGAGCCCGGCGCAGAAGCCACGCCCGGCGCCGGTGATGACGACCACCCGGCAGTCGGGATCGGCGGCTACGGCGTCGAGCGCCCGGTACAGGTGGTCGACCAGGTCGTGGGTGAGGGCGTTGAGCCGCTCGGGTCGGTTGAGCGTCAGCAGGGTCACGCCGTCGGCGGCACGGGACGCCAGCACCGGGTCGGTTCCGGTCGGGTCCGCAGTCGGTTCGGAGCTCATGTCGGCACCACCTCCAGCGCCGACAGTACCGAAGGGTCCCGGGCCGATCGAGCCAGGCGGTCCGGATCGGCCGGGCGACCGGACGGGCCGGCCCCGGGATTTCGACCCGTCGCCGGTGGCAACTAACCTCGGTCGTCGTGCCAGCCAAGTACCAGACGATCGGCGGGGTCGCCACGCTGGTGCAGCACCGTGGCCCGACCACGTTGCCGGGGGCGCCGCCCGACACCTCGGGCGGCCCGGTGGTGCTGTGCCTGCACGAGTCCGGGATGGGCGGCGGTTCGTTCGCCGGCCTGCTCGACGCCCTCGCCGGGACCAGCAGCCCCATCGCGTTCGACCGCCCGGGCCACGGTCGCTCGGGCGGCCTCGACGCCATCGACACCGTTCCGGCGATGGCCGAGCACGCCGCCGGCCTGCTCGACGCCTACGGGCTCGACGGCGTGGTCGTCGTCGGCGAAGGGATCGGCTCTGCCGTCGCCATCGAGTTGGCCATCTCGGCCCCGAGCGCCGTCGCCGCACTGGTCCTGATCGGCGGTGCCGCCTCGTCCCACGACGTCGGCGACCAGATCGAGGCCCTGGCCGCCATCACCGCCGGCCGGGCCCGCCGGGAGTTCGACCGCTCGGGCTACGCCCCCGACACCGACCGCTCGATCTACCAGCGGGCATTCGGGGTCTGGGTCAAGACCGACCCTCGGGCCACCCTCGGCGAGCGCCGGGCCCTCGCCAACTGGTCGCTCGGCGACCGCGCTGCATCCGTGACCCAGCCGGCGCTCGTCGTCGTCGGCGAGCACGAGGAGGAGGCCTCGGCAGACGCCGCCCGAGCCCTGGCCGAGTCGCTGCCGAGCGGCTCGACGGCCACGCTGGCGGGCGCCGGGCGTCGAGGCGTGCTGGAACAGCCGGAGGGGCTGGCCCGGCTCATCGGCTCGCTGACCACGACGGGAGCGACGGCATGAGCGGCGGCGTTCCCGACGGTGTCTTCCCCGGTAACACGGCCATCGTCGGCGTCCACGAGCACGAGAGCCGGTTCTCGCCGGACAAGAGCGAGTTCCAGATCATGGGCGAGTGCGCCCGCGAGGCCCTGGCCGACGCCGGGCTGGCCAAGGACGACGTCGACGGGCTCTTCGGGGCGTCGATGTCGATGGGCATGATGGGCATCGTCGACCTGGCCGAGTACCTCGACCTGCACCCCAGCTACATCGACGGCACCAACATCGGCGGCTCGTCGTTCGTGGCCCACGTCAACCATGCGGCGGCGGCCATCAACGCCGGCCTGTGCTCGGTCGCCCTCGTGCTCTACGGCTCGACCGCGGCCTCGAACTCGGTGGCCATCGGCACCGGCGGCCGTGGCGGGGCCGATGCCGCCGCCTCGTTCACCACCCCCTACGGCATGACGACGGTCGGCAGCTACGCCATGTACGCCAACCTCCACATGCACCACTTCGGCACCACGTCGGAGCAGCTGGCCGAGATCGCGGTGACGATGCGACGCCACGCCGGGCTCAACCCGAACGCCAAGATGCGCCAGCCGATCACCGTCGACGACGTGCTGGCCAGCCGCGTCATCTCGTCCCCGCTGCACCTGCTCGACTGCTGCATCATCTCCGACGGCGGCGGTGCGGTGGTGGTGACCTCGATGGAGCGGGCCCGTGACCTGGCCAAGCGGCCGGTCCAGCTGCTCGGCTGCGGCGAGGCGGTCACCCACCAGGAGACCGGGTCGTCCGACCTGCTGACGATCGCCGCCGCCCAGTCGGGCGCGGCGGCGATGGGCATGGCCGGCATCACCCACGACGACATCGACCTGGCCATGATCTACGACTCGTTCACGATCACCGTGCTGGCCACGCTGGAGAACCTCGGGTTCTGCAAGCGGGGCGAGGGTGGCGACTTCGTCGGCGGCGGCCGGATCGGCCTCGGTGGCGAGCTGCCGGTCAACCCGGACGGCGGTGGGCTCTCGTCGAACCACCCCGGCATGCGGGGCATCTTCCTGATCATCGAGGCCGTCAAGCAGCTGCGGGGCGAGTGCGGGGAGCGGCAGGTCGACGGGGCCGAGGTCGCCCTGGCCCACGGCACCGGGGGAACGATCGGCGACAAGCACTCCGGCGCCACCTTGATCCTGGGAGCGGGCTGATGGCCAGCGAGATCCAACACCCGAACCCGAACGCCAACTGGGAGACCAGGGGCTGGTGGGAGGGCGCCGGCCGGGGCGAGCTGGTCCTCCAGCGCTGCGCCTCGACGGGCACCTTCCAGCACAAGCCCCGCGGGATCTCCGCCGCAACGTGGGACGACGACATCGAGTACGTCGTCGCCGCCGGGACCGGCACCGTCTACACCTACACCGTCACCCACCAGAACCAGGCCAAGGGCTTCGCCGAGGCCTGCCCCTACGTGATGGCCTACGTCGACCTCGACGAGGGGGTGAGGGTGCTGACCAACATCGTCGGCTGCGACCCCGAGGACGTGACGATCGGGATGGCGGTCGAGGCCGACTTCGCCGCCGGCGAGCGGGACGACGGCGAGGCGTTCGCCGTTCCCCGGTTCCGGCCGGTCGGCACCGGCTCCGGGTCGGGCGCAGGAGCGTCATGATCCTGGACCTGCACACCCACAGCATCAAGTCGGACGACGGGCGGGCCAAGGTCGAGAACTACTGCAAGTGGATCCGCAAGAAGGAGCTGCCGATCGACGGGTTCGTGCTGACCGAGCACCGCCAGTTCGACGACGAGTCCGACTACCGCCACCTCGAGGACACCTACGGCCTGTTGATCCTGAAGGCGAGCGAGGTCGAGACCGACTACGGGCACGTGCTGGTGTTCGGGGTCAACGACGACCTGGTCAACAGCTTCGACTTCGCCAAGGTCGACAACCCGCTGCCCGAGGTGCTCGAGGCGGCCGAGCGCTGCGGGGCCTTCGCCGCCCCGTGCCACCCCGGCCGCAAGAACGTCGGGCTGTTCGCCCACTACGAGCGCAAGGGCCCGGTCGACGGGGTCCACACCGTCGAGGTGCTCAACGGCGGCAGCATCCCCGGTGAGGACGAGCTGTCGGTCGAGCGGGCGGCCGAGCACGGCTACCGGGGCTTCGGCGGAAGCGACAGCCACATCGTCAGCCGGATCGGCTTCTGCGCCACCGACTTCGACGACGAGGCCGGCCCCATCGACGACGTCGACGGCCTGGTCGCGGCGCTGCACAGCGGGCGCTACCGGCCGGTGTCGTTCCGCGACCAGGAGGACGAGTGACATGACCGACGTCGACGTTGCCGCCATCCGGTCCGACTGGGCCGGCACCGAGTTCGAGACCGCCACGTTCGAGATCGATGCCGGGCGACTGGTCGACTGGGCCGCCGCCTGCGGCGAGACCGACCCCCGTTTCGTCGATCCGGACCATCCCGACTTCCAGGCCCACCCCAACTTCACCGCCTGCCTCGGCACCGGGCGCATGCTGCCCGAGGACTTCCCTCGCTTCGGCGACGGGTTCGGGATCGACGGGGGCAAGACGGTCAACGTGCACGGTGCGGTCCGCCCCGGCGACACGCTCACCGGTCGGGCCAGCGTGCACGACGTCTACGACAAGACCGGCCGGTCCGGCACGATGGTCTTCATCATCCACCGGATGGATTTCGTCAACGACGCCGGCGAGTCGGTGTCGACCGTCGACTCCAAGATGATCCGGAGGCTCTGAGGTGGCGGTTTCCTTCGACGAGATCGAGCTCGGCGACGACCTGCCCGTCGAGCAGCCGGACCTGTCGCTCGAGGCGGTGACCCGGTTCACCGAGGGGGCCGAGATGCGGTTCCCCCGGTTCCTCGACCACGAGGCGGCCAGGGCCGAGGGGCTCCCCGGGGCCCTGGTGCCCGGGCTGATGAGCCAGGGGCTCCTGCTCGCACTGTTGCATCGCTGGTCGCCCGGTTGCGTGGTCCGCACGATCGACACGGTGTTCCGCGGACCGCTGGTCGTCGGCACGACGGCCGAGGTCGGCGGGGCGGTCACCGACATCGACGAGGACGAGGGCACGGTCGAGGTCGACCTGACGATCGTCGACGAGAACGGCCGGACAGTCGTCGTCGGGACCGCCGTCGTCGCCCCACCGGCCTAGCCGAGGCCGTTCCCGTCCGCCCGGACGGGTGAACTCGGGCGGAATCGGGCTCCGATGTCACCGGGAGCCGCTTAACTGGTCGGTGATGAGCTCGAACGGTGTGTCTACCAGTGGCGGCAACGTCATCGAAGCCCGCGGCCTGCGGAAGGCCTACAAGGAGGTCGTGGCCCTCGACGGCCTCGACCTGTCTGTCCCCGAGGGCACCGTGCTGGGGCTCCTCGGCCCGAACGGCGCGGGCAAGACCACGGCGGTCTCCATCCTGACCACCCTGCTGACGCCGGACGCCGGGACGGCGACGGTCGCCGGGGCCGACGTCGTCCGGGAGCCGCACGAGGTCAGGAAGCGGATCGGTCTGGCCGGGCAGAACGCAGCGGTCGACGAGACGCTGACCGGCTTCGAGAACCTCGACATGATCGGGCGGCTCTACCGGCTGGGCAAGGACCGGTCGAGGGCCCGGGCCAGGGAGCTGCTGGCCCGGTTCAGCCTGGAGGACGCCGCCGACCGGCCGGCCAAGACCTACTCGGGGGGCATGCGCCGCCGGCTCGACCTGGCCGGGGCGATGGTGGCCGACGTGCCGGTGCTGTTCCTCGACGAGCCGACCACCGGCCTCGACCCGGCCAGCCGGATCGAGCTGTGGACGGTCATCGAGGACATGGTCGATCAGGGCACCACGTTGCTGCTGACCACCCAGTACCTCGACGAGGCCGACCAGCTGGCCGACGACATCATGGTCATCGACGGCGGTCGGGCAATCGCCCAGGGCACCCCGGACGAGCTGAAGGAGATGGTCGGCGGCGAGCGGATCGAGGTCACGGTGGCCGACGCCGCCGTCGCCGAGTCGGCCCGCAGCGTGCTGGCTCCGCTCGCCAGCGGCGAGATCCGGCCGGACGGCCGCCCCGAGACGCTGCTGGTGCCGATCACGGGCGGGGCCCCGGTGCTGACCCAGGCCCTCCGCAACCTCGACGCCGCCGGCATCGAGATCCGTGACGTGATGCTTCGGCGGCCGACGCTCGACGATGCGTTCCTCACGTTGACCGGTCATCTGGCCGTGGTCGAGGACCAACCGGGCGCCGGGCGCGGGGAGGGCGAGGGATGAACGGCCTCCGAGCGGCGATCGGCGACGGGCTGGTGATCGCCAGGCGCAACGTGATCAAGATCGTGCGCGTCCCCGAGGTCCTGGTCTTCGTCCTGATCTCGCCCATCATGTTCGTGCTGCTGTTCGCCTACGTGTTCGGCAGCGCCATCGAGATACCCGGCGGCTCCTACCGGGAGTTCCTGATCGCCGGCATCTTCGCCCAGACCGTCATCTTCGGCGCCACGTTCACCGGGGCCGGCCTGGCCGAGGACATGCAGAAGGGCATCATCCAGCGGTTCAAGTCGCTGCCGATGTCTCGGGCGGCGGTGATCGTCGGCCGGACGGCGAGCGACGTGATCTACAACGTGCTCTCGCTGGCCATCATGGCCCTCACGGGCCTGCTGGTCGGCTGGCGGATCCGGGGCAGCTTCCTCGACGCCGTGATCGGGTTCGCGATCCTCCTGCTGTTCGCCTACGCGTTCTCCTGGATCATGGCCCTCGTCGGGTTGCTGGTGCCGAGCCCCGAGGTGGTCAACAACGCCTCGTTCATCGTCATCTTCCCGCTGACGTTCATCGCCAACACGTTCGTCCCCTCCGACACGCTGCCCGGCCCCCTGAAGACCTTCGCCGAGTGGAACCCGGTGTCGGCGATCACCCAGGCGTCGCGGGAGCTGTTCGGCAACATCCCGCCCGGCACACCCGAGCCGACGGCGTGGCCGCTCCAGAACCCGGTGGTGTACACGATCATCTGGTCGTTCCTGATCATCGCCGTGTTCGCCCCGCTGGCGGTGGCCCAGTACCGGCGGGTCACCCAGCGGTGAACGGCTCGCCCCCTCGGGCGTAGCGCGTCGCCACCAGCTCGATCAGCTCGGCCTGGGCCCCGACCTCGGGCCCGGCCGTCGGCCGGTGCTCCGCCACGGTGGCGAGCGCCCGGTCGTGGTCGACGCCGAGGGCCAGCAGCACCCCGGCGGCCATCGTGCCGGAACGGCCGATGCCGGCGGCGCAGTGCACGATCATTCCCGTGCCGGACCGCAGACCGTCGACGAGGTGGTCGACGGCAGCCACGAACTCCTCCAGCGGCCGGACGCCGAGATCCGGGGTGGGGAACCACGACGCCCGTCCGGGGCCGCCGGCGTCGAGCCAGTCGACGTAGGCGGGGTAGCGCTCGGCCAGTTCGTGACGCTGGCACAGGCACACGATCGCCTCGGCCTCGACCCGGGCCAGCGCCGCCTTCGGATCGGGGCCGACCACCCGATGACCGCACAGCCACAGCCGCCCGGTCACGCCGGGCAGGGGGATCTCGTCGATCCCGCCGTCGCGGGATCGACCCCGGGGCCAGGGCTCGGGGTGGTTCACCGGGCCGACCGGGCTGGCCGGTCGGTGCTCACATGCCCAGCTCGGACCGGAGGCGGGCCATCTCGCTGTGGTAGCGCTCGACGTTGGCCAGCTTGATGTCCTCGTAGCCCCGGACCGCGTCGGGCAGCTCCGCCAGCTCCACCGCGGTGGCGGCCGCCTCGTCGGCCTCGCCGTCGAGCCGGCGGACCAGGTCGGCCACCAGCCGCTCGTACTCGTCGACCAGCTCCCGCTCGACCCGGCGGACCTCGGCCCGCCCGAAGGGATCGAGCCGGGTGCCCCGGACCCGCTTGCCCCTGGCCAGGTTCTTGAGCACCGGGGTGAACCATGGGCCGAGCTCGATCTTGGAGTCCATGCCGAGCGCCCGGAGCATGGGCGGGTGCAGGTTGTAGCGGACGGTCACGTCGGTGCCGACGGCGTTGGCCACCGTCAGGTCGGCCGCCTGGTCGACCAGCAGCCGGGCCACCTCGTACTCGTCCTTGTAGGCCATCAGCTTGTAGGCGTATCGGGCGACGGCCTCGGTGAGCTCGGGATGGCCGGCCGAGGCCGCCCTGGCCACCGTGTCGAGGTAGCGACGGGCGTAGGCGTCGTTCTGGTACTCGACGAGGTCGGCGGCCCGCATCCGGACCAGCCGGCCGACCTCGCCGTCGCCGAGACCGGCGGCCACGATCGCCTTCTCCAGCTTCGGCGACGGGATGGCCAGGTGGTCTTCGGGCAGCTCGGAGGCCTGGCGGACCAGCTCGGGGTCGATCGCCCACACCCGGCCCCAGTCGAACGCCGCCTTGTTGGCGGCGACCGCCGCACCGTTCAGCTCGATGGCCTGCTCGATCGCCCCGGCCGAGATCGGTAGGGCGCCGATCTGGTAGGCCACGCCGAGCTGGAAGGTGTTGGCCGTGGTCGACTCACCGAACAGCCCCTCGGTGATGGCGACGGCGTCGAGGTAGCGGTTGTGCTCGGCCCGGGTGTTGGTGTCGAGCTCGGCCCGCAGCGGGCCGAGGTCGGGGAATGCGGCGTTGACGTCCCGGACCATCTGCCCGGTCGGCGTCTTCGTCAGCGAGGCCACGGTCACCGTGCGGTCGGGGGAGACGCCGGCCAGGTTGGTCGGGTTGAGCCCGACGAGGAGGTCGAAGACCAGGTAGACGTCGGCCGACCCGGCGGTGGCCTTGTTCGTCCCCTCGACCGGCTCGGCGGTGATGCGTAGGTCGGAGACCACCGGGCCGGCCTTCTGCGAGAGCCCGGTCTGGTCGAGCCCGCCGACGTAGCGGCCGTCGAGCGTGGCCGCCGTTCCCAGGATCTGGGAGACGGTGACCACGCCGGTGCCGCCGACGCCGGGCATCCGGATCGTGGCGTCGTCCATCGGGATGATCGGGGTCGGGTCGACCAGTAGGTCGCGGTCGACGGTCGGCGTCCGCCTGGCCCCGCCCTTGTCCCGGCTGGCTTTGCCCGAGCCGCCGGACCCTGCTCCCTGCTTGGGGATGACCGACAGGAACGATGGGCAGTCGCCATCGATGCACGTGTAGTCCTTGTTGCACGACGACTGATGGATCTGGGTCTTGCGGCCGAACTCGGTCTCGATCGGCTGGACCGAGAGGCAGTTCGACTTGGCCCCGCAGTCGCCGCAGCCCTCGCAGACCCGTTCGTTGATGACGATCCGCAACGCCGGGTCGGCCACCTTGCCCCGCTTGCGATCGCGGCGCTTCTCGGCCGCGCACTGCTGGTCATGGATCAGCACGGTCACCCCGGACTCGGCCCGCAGCTGCTCCTGGGCCTCGACGATCCGGGACCGGTCCAACACGTCGACCCCGGACGGCATCGTGATGCCCTTGTACCGGTCGGTCTCGTCGGTGGTGACGATGACCCGACTGACGCCCTCGGCCAGCAGCCACGACGCCAGCTTCGGCACCGGCATCGCCCCGGCCGCATCCTGGCCGCCGGTCATGGCCACCGCGCCGTTGTAGAGGATCTTGAACGTGATGTGGCTCCCGGCGGCAACCGCGGCCCGGATCGACAGCGAGCCCGAGTGGGCGAAGGTGCCGTCGCCGAGGTTCTGGGTGAAGTGGTCGACCCCGATGAAGGGCTCGATGCCGATCCAGTGGACGCCCTCGCCACCCATCTGGGTGTTGCCCATGATCGTGCCGACCCGCTCGGAGTCCATCAGCCCGACGAGGCCGTGGCAGCCGATCCCGCCGCCGACCAGGGAGCCATCGGGCACCTTGGTCCCGGTGGAGTGGGGGCAGCCGGAGCAGAAGTAGGGCGTGCGGGACGGGAGCAGCTCGATGAGCTTCTTCCCGCCGATGAGCCGCTCCGGCGGGGCGGCCTCGGCCGACGGCGGCGGCGTGAGGCGGGCCGGGTCGAGCCTGGTCAGCAGCCGGGATCGCAACGGTTCGACCAGGGCGTCGGCGTCGATCGCCCCGTGGACCGGGATGAGCATGCGGTCCTCGTCGTCGCGCTTGCCGACGATGCGTGGGGCGCCGGCCATGCCGTACAGGGCCTCCCGCAGCTGGCCCTCGATGAACGGCCGCTTCTCCTCGACGACGAGGATCTCCTCGAGACCGCGGGCGAAGGTCCTGGCGATGTCGCGGTCGAACGGATACGGCATCGACAGCTGGAGCACCCGGATCCCGTTGGCCGCCAGGTCCTCCTCGGCCAGCCCGAGCGACGACGCCGCCGCCAGGATCTCGTGGTAGCAGCGACCGGAGGCGACGATCCCGAGCCAGGCGTCGGCGGGGTCGCTGGTGATCCGGTTCAGCCGGTTCTCGATCCCGTACAGCCGGGCCAGCTCCATCCTGGCCTCGTGGATCTCCCGCTCGACCGAGTTGGCCACGTTGCCGCCGAGACGGCCGGTGACCCGGGGGCGGTAGGGCTTGCCGTTCCACTCGAGTGTGGGGACGACGGGGGTGATGCGCTCGGGGCCGACCTCGGCGGTGCCGGACCCGTCGGCCACGGCCGTCACGATCTTGATGGCCGCCCACAGCCCGGCGGTCCGGGAGAGGTGGACCCCGTGGCGACCGAGGTCGAGGACCTCCTGCACGTTGCCGGGATGCAGGATCGGCAGGTGGAGGTCGGCCAACGTGAACTCCGACGCCGACGGCAGGGTCGACGACTTGTTCGACGGGTCGTCGCCGGTCAGGGCCAGCACGCCGCCGTTGGCGTGGGTCCCGGCGTACTGGGCGTGGCGGATGGCGTCGCCGGCCCGGTCGAGGCCGGGGGCCTTGCCGTACCAGATGCCGAGCACGCCGTCGTAGCGCTGCTCGGGAAACGTCGTGGCCACCTGGCTGCCCATCACCGCCGTGGCCCCGAGCTCCTCGTTGAGCCCCGCCTTGTGGACCACGTCATGGGCGTCCATCAGCGACTGGTTGGCCAGGATCTCCCGGTCGAAGCCGCCGAGCGGCGACCCCTGGTAGCCCGAGACGAAGGTGGCGGTGTTCAGCCCCGCCATGCGATCGGCCCGCATCTGGTCGAGCGGTACCCGGACCAGGGCGTGGATGCCGGTGAAGAAGAAGCTGCCGGACTCGGCCCGGTACTTGTCGTCGAGCTCCGGTGCGGCCGGCGCCCCCGTTGCGTCGGTCGGCAGGGTGTCGGTCATGGCGTTCCCCTCGCGTGTCGCCCCGGCGGCCGGTCGTGGAACCGGGTCGGTGCCCGCCGGGCAGCGTCCAGTTTCGACGATCGACCGCGCCCGGGCCAGTTCGTCGTCCCCGTCCGGTGCGGCGATGCCACGGGGAGGCCGCCGGCTACGGTCGTCGCCATGGGCAGCAATCCCGGCACGGAGATCGTGACCAAGATCATCTTCCCGGTCGCCGACCTGGCGCCGGCGACGACGTTCTATCGGGCCATGGGGTTCGAGGTCCAGGCCTGGGACGACACCTACGCCTTGGTCCGGCACCGGGGCGAGGAGTTGCTCCACCTCTCCGTCGTCGACGACTTCCGGCCGGCCGCCAATCGGGCCGCCGGCTACCTGCACGTCCGGGACGTCGACGCCTGGCACACCGCCTGGTCGGCCCTGAAGGACGAGCTCGGCTTCGCCATGGACGCGGTGGCCGACCGGCCGTGGGGGATGCGGGAGTTCGCCATGCGGGACCCGGACGGCAACCTCCTCCGCATCGGCCAGAACCTCTGAGCGACGCTCGACCGGCGTCGCGCCCGGTCGGCCAGACGTGTTGCCGGGCGATGGGCGGGTGGCGGCCCCGGCCACCGGCTGACAGGCTGGCCCGATGCGGTTGTTCTCCAATCGGACGCGTCCGGCGGCCGCGGGCCCCCTCGGCACCGAACGACTGCCACGGCGACCGGGCCGACGCTTCCCGTCGCCGCTGCCGCCACGGGCCGGGGGCTCGGACGAGGCGGGGCCCCGGTCGTACGCCCCGGTCACCGACGCCATCGTCGAGGTCTTCGCCGGCTGCCGGACCGCCGAGGTCGCACCGGCCCGGGCTCCGATGCCATCCGACGGGGCCGCCCTCGACAACCTGCGGGGCTACTGCTTCTTCCTCGACGCCGACGTCGTCGGGGTGACCGAGGCGGTCGACGAGTTGTGGGTCGGGGAGCCGATCGACGGCCACGCCACCGCCGTGGCCATCGCCGTCGCCGATCGTCGCCCGGCCCGGCCGGGCGAGCCCGGGCACGAGTGGGTTGCCGGGGCCGAGCGGCTGGCGGCCGAGATCCGGGCGATGGAGATCGCCACCGTCGTCACCCGCTACCTCGGGGCGCTCGGGCACGCCGCCACCGCCCACACCAACGCGGTGACCGACGTCGACCTCGACCGGGTCGCCCTGCACGCCGGCGTGGCCGAGATCCGGGGCGGCGCGATTCGCCACCCGTTGCTCCCGGCGGCCGGCGGGTTCGGGTTGGCGGTGATCACGACCGACCTGACCGTCCCGACCGACGAGCCCCTGGCCGACCGGTCCCCGCTCACCTCGCTGTCGGTCGGCGTCCGCCACGCCGTCGGGTGGGGCGGCACCCGCCCTGGCCTCGACCGCCTCGATGGCCGTCACCGGCCCTGGCACCTCGGTCGCTACCCGATGGAGAAGATCGCCCGGGTCGACCGGCCGACCACGCTGATCGTCGACGACGAGGTGCAGCGGGTCCCGGCCCGCCACAACTTCTTCGTCCGGGCCAGGGCCGGCGACCTCGGCCCCCGCCCGCAGAAGGAGGTGGCCCGGTTCATCCCGAAGGCCCCCCACGGCATGGCGTCGAGCGAGATGTTGAACCGGCTGGTCGCCCTGCAGCACGGCCCGGTCGCCGACGCCGTCGCCGAAGGGGCCGACGATCCGGACGCCAACGCCGATGCGGTCAAGGCCCTCGGGCACTTCCTCGGGGCCGACATGACCGGCGTCTGCCGGGTCCCGACCCACGCCTGGTACTCCCATCATCCCGACGGAACCGAGATCGAGCCACGCCACCGCAACGGCATCGTCTTCGTGCTCGACCAGGGCTACGAGACGATGGAGGGGGCCTCGGGGGACGACTGGGTCAGTGGGGCGCAGTCGATGCGGGCCTACCTGCGGGCGTCGATGATCGCCTGCACGCTCGCGGCCCACATCCGCTCGCTCGGCTACGACGCCACCGCCCACACCGCCCGCCTCGACGAGGTCAACCACATCCCGCTGCTGCTCGAGGCCGGAATCGGTGAGCTGTCGAGGATCGGCGAGCTGGTGCTCAACCCGTTCGTCGGCCCGCGGTTCAAGTCGGGCGTGGTCACGACCGACCTCCCGCTGACCGGCGACCGGCCGATCGACTTCGGCCTGCAGGACTTCTGTGAGAAGTGCACCAAGTGCGCCCGCGAGTGCCCGTGCGGGGCCATCCGCTTCGGCGACAAGGTGATGTTCAACGGCTACGAGATGTGGAAGCCGGACGTCGACCGCTGTGCCCGCTACCGGATCACCAACATGCGGGGCTCGGCCTGTGGTCGCTGCATGAAGACGTGTCCCTACAACGTCGAGGGCGTGCTGTCCGAGCGGCCGTTCCAGTGGGCGGCGATCAAGCTGCCGTTCGCCCGGTCGTGGATCGCCCGACTCGACGATCGGATCGGGCGGGGGTCGATCAACCCGGTCAAGAAGTGGTGGGTCGACATCGAGATGGTCGACGGGACCCCGGTCGAGCCGCCGAAGGGGGCGAACGCCCGCGAGCTGAACCTGGGGCGAGCGGCCCGCGACGAGTCCGGCTATGCCATGTTCCCGCCCGAGCTGGCCCCGCCGGGCCCGGACGGCATGGCCCCCCACCCGATCGATCGGGCCGCGGGGGTCGAGGCGGCGGCCGGGGCCGAGCGCCCGGCCGCAGCCCGTCGCCGGATCTCGACCCGACCCTGAGGACGGCCACGGCCCGGTCGAGGGGCTCGGAGGCAGGAGCGATCGAGGTCGCGATCGGGTCGGCCGCCGGGGTCGGCCACCGGCGGATCGGATCAGGCGCCGGCCGGGCCGGCATCCGGGCCCGTCTGGCCGGCCGACACGAGCAACCGGTAGCCGTTGGCCCGGACGATCCGCAGCCCGCACCAGCCGAGGTACGCCGCGCCGACGATCTCAAGCGAGGCGGCGGCCGCGGCCAAGCGGTCGGCCACCGGCTCGATCAGCAACGGTTCGGAGAGCCAACCCCAGTCGGGCAGCAGGTGGGAGGCGGCGACACCGATGGCGATGGCGGGGAACACCAGCGCAGTGGCCATCGGGGCGATCGGGTGGCCGGTCGCGATCAGCGTCAGGGCCACCGAGGCGAGCACGGCGACCAGCGTGCCACCCCAGATCACCCCGTCAGGCGTGGTCTCGGTGCCTCGGCGGACGTGGTCGGCGGTGTGGATCACCCACGTCGCGGTGAAGATCACCGCCGGCCACCCGAGCGCCGTCCTCACCGCCGACCCGGACCCCGACATCTCGACCACCTTCCTGCCGTACCCGGCGGACGTCTAGAACGATCACTCCAGCTCTCGAGCCACCCTAGTAGAGCGATCGCTCTAGACTCAAGGCATGAGTGACGACACCCGGCAGCGGATCGTGACCGCGACCAACGAGCTGTTCCGGCGCCGGGGCTACCACGGCACGTCGCTGTCCGCCATCGGCCAGGTCGCCGACGCCACCACCGGGTCGATCTACCACTTCTTCCCCGGGGGCAAGGCCGAGCTGGCCGAGGCGGTCCTGGTGGAGAGCGGTGCCGCCTACCGCCGGCTCTTCGAGCTCATGGCGGCCGAGTCCTGCGCCGACCCCGCTCGAGCGGTGGCCGACTTCTTCGCCGGAGCGGCCGAGACGCTGGCCGAGGGCGACTTCCTCGACATCTGCCCGATCGGCACCGTCGCCCGCGAGGTGGCCAGCGAGCACGAGCGACTCCGGAACGCCGCCGACTCGGTGTTCGTCGACTGGGTCGACGCCATCGCCGACCTGATCGCCGGTGGACCGCCGGCGGCGGCGGGGCGCGACCACCGGCCCGAGGTCCGGGCCGTGGCCACCACGGTCGTCGCCCTGCTCGAGGGATCGTTCATCCTGGCCCGGACGCGGCGTGACGCCGAGGTCCTGGTCCTGGCCGGCGAGCACGCGGCGGCGCTCGTCGGGGGAGCGACGGCGTCGGTCACTCGAAGGTGATCACCGTTCGCGCCACCTCCCCGTTTCGCATCATCTCGTAGCCCTGGTTGACCGCGTCCAGCTCGATGCGGGCCGACACCATCTCGTCGAGCAGCAGGCGCCCGTCCAGGTACATGTCGATCATGCGGGGGATGTCGGTCCGGAACTGGTTGGAGCCCATGGCCGAGCCCTGCAGCTTCTTCTCCGAGAGGAAGTCGATGCCCCGGAGGGTGACCTCGTCCTTCGACGGCACCATCCCGATCACGGTGGCCACCCCGCCCGGCACCAGCATGTCGAAGGCCTGGCGGACCGTCGTCGATCGACCGATCGCCTCGAACGCATAGTCGACGCCGCCGCCCGTCAGGTCCCGGACGGCGCCGACGACGTCGTCGGTGGCCGAGGCGTCGACCACGTGGGTGGCGCCCATCCGCTGGGCCGTCTCCAGCTTCGCCGTCGACAGGTCGACGGCGACGATCCGGTTGGCGCCGGCGATCCTCGCCCCCTGGATGGCCGACAGCCCGATCCCACCGGCCCCGATCACGCAGACCGTGGTCCCGACCTGCACGTTGGCCGTCCGCACGGCCGCCCCGAAGCCGGTCGTCACGCCGCAACCGATCAGGCACGCCCGGTCGAGCGGCATGTCCTCGGTCACCTTCACGAGGCCGTTCTCGTGGATGAGCATCTCCTCGGCGAAACCCCCGAGCCGGGCGAACTGGTCGACCGGCGAGCCGTCGGCCCGGGTCAACCGCGGCGGGGACCCCTTCGCCCGAGACGTGGCCTGCGGGTTCGCGCAGCGACTCGGGTGGCCGCTGAGGCACTGGGGGCAGCTGCCGCAGAAGATCGACAGGCAGGCGACCACGTGATCGCCCGGCTCGACGTAGTCGACGCCGTCGCCGACCGCCTGCACGATCCCGGCCGACTCGTGACCCATCACCACCGGCAGCGCCGTCCGGAACAGGCCCTCCATGAAGTGCAGGTCGCTGTGGCAGAGGCCGGCCCCGACGGTCTGGATCAGCACCTCGCCCGGCCCGGGCCTGTCGATGCTCAGCTCCTCGATCGCCAGCTCACCCGGCTGCTCGGTCAGCACTGCGGCCCTCATCGACGTCCCCCATCGGTTCGCCCGTGACCGGCGTCACGGGTCACCCGCACGTTAGGTCGCCGCCATCGGAGGCCGCACGCCAGCAGTTCCCGTTCACCGCCCGAACCGGCTATGTTCGGCCTCTCGGGGGCTGTGGGGTCAGCTCCCTCGGGTCCGCACCGCGTTGGCCCGGAGCTCGGAAGGAGACGGGGTGGAGTATCTGTCACCGACGACCGTTGAGGAGGCCAGCGAGCTGCTGGCGGCGAGACCGGACGCCGAGGTGTTCGCCGGCGCAACCGACGTCATCCCGCAGCTGCGGGCCGGTCGGGCCGAGCCGGGCGCCCTCGTCGACCTCAAGGGCATCGAGCGCCTGGTCTCGGTCAGCGCGGACGACGCCGGCTGGACGATCGGGGCGGCGACGCCGACGGCCGACCTGACCGGCAACGCCCAGCTGTCGGCCGAGTTCCCCGGGCTCGTCGAGGCCGCCGGGTTGATCGGCTCCGACCAGATCCAGAACCGCTCCAGCCTCGGTGGCAACCTCTGCAATGCGTCCCCGGCCGCCGACTCGGTCCCGGCGATGGTCGTCAACGACATGCGGGCCGTCGTCGCCGGCCCGGACGGGACCCGCACGATCCCGGTCGTCGACGTGACCACCGGCCCCGGTTCGACGTCGCTCGGTCCCGGCGAGTTCGTGGTCGAGTTCCAGCTCGACCATCGCCCGGCCCGCACCGGTGACGCCTACCTGCGGCTCATCCCCCGGACCGAGATGGACATCGCCGTCGTCGGGGCCGGCGCCCGCCTGAGCTTCGACGAGGCCGGGGTGTGCACCTCGGCCGCCGTCGCCCTCGGGGCCGTCGCCCCGACCGTGGTGCGGGTCTCCGATGCCGAATCGGCACTCGTCGGCACCGCGGCGAGCGACATTCTCGGCAACGGCGACGCCATGGCCGCCGTCGCCGCCGCGGCCACCGCCGCCTGCAACCCGATCGACGACAAGCGGGGCACCGTGGCCTACCGCCGACAGGTGGCCGGCGTCCTGGCCAGGCGGGCGGTCACCGCCGCCACCGAGCGGGCGCTCGCCACCAACGGGGCCGCGACCGACGGCGCCGCCGCGAACGGAGTGAGCTGACATGGCCAGGACCCACGTGACCTGCACGATCAACGGCGACGAGACCGAGTTCCTCTGCGAGCAGGACGAGACGCTCCTCAACGCATTGCGCGACGACGTCGGCCTGACCGGGGTCAAGGAGGGCTGCGGCACCGGCGACTGTGGCGCCTGCTCGGTCCTGCTCAACAACCGGCTGACCTGCGCCTGCCTGGTGTTCGCCCCCGAGGCTGACGGCGCGACGATCGTCACCGTCGAGGGCCTGGCCTCGGCCGAGGCCCTCCACCCGGTCCAGCAGACGTTCCTCGAGGGCGCAGCCCTGCAGTGCGGCGTCTGCACCCCCGGCTTCCTCGTCGCGGCCAAGGCCCTCCTCGACCACAACCCCGACCCGACCGAGACCGAGGTCCGCTACGCGCTGGCCGGCAACCTCTGCCGCTGCACCGGCTACGACAAGATCGTCCGGGCCGTGCTCGACGCTGCGGCCGACATGCGATCGGACGGCGCCCTGACCGCCGACTGAGCGAGTCGCCGGCCAACGGCCCGACCCGAGACAACGCCCCAAACCCGAACGCACCGCACCAGAACGAGGCAGTTTCATGACCGTCACCGACGAACCAACGGCCAACCCCGGCTACAAGCAGGTCGGGACCCGCCCGATCCGCCCGGACGGGCTCGACAAGGTCACCGGCAAGGCCCGCTTCGGGGCCGACCTGGTCCTCCCCGGGATGCTGGAGGGAGCGGTCCTGCGGTCACCGCACCCGCACGCCACGATCGTCGCCATCGACACCAGCGCAGCCGAGGCCATGCCCGGCGTCCACGCCGTGATCACCGGCGCCGACTTCCCCGACCTGGCCGCGAACGGGGCTCGTCCGGACGACGTGCTGATGTCGAAGAACGTCATGGCCCGCGACAAGGTGCTCTACGAGGGCCACCCGGTCGCCGCCGTCGCGGCAGCGACCCGCAAGCAGGCCAAGGCCGCGGCCGCCGCCATCGACGTCACCTACGAGCTCCTGCCCCACGTGCTGACCGTCGAGCAGGCGATGGCCGACGACGCCCCGATCCTGCACGAGGGCATGAGGACCCGTGGCCTGGACCCGGCCCCCGAGGTCGACTCCAACATCGCCTCCCGGATCACCCACGAGCGGGGCGACCTCGACCAGGGCTTCGCCGACGCCGACCTGGTCGTCGAGCGGAGCTTCACCACCAAGCCGGTGCACCAGGGCTACATCGAGCCCCACGCCGCGGTGGCCGACGCCTCCCAGGATGGGCGGGCCAACCTGTGGTGCTCCTCCCAGGGGCACTTCTCGATGCGGACCTCGACCGCCAAGGTGCTCGGCTGGGAGCCGACGAGGATCAAGGTCACCCCGGCCGAGATCGGCGGCGGCTTCGGCGGCAAGACCGTCATCTACCTGGAGCCGCTGGCCACGCTGCTGTCCCTCCGCTCCGGTCGCCCGGTCCGGCTGGTCATGGACCGCGACGAGGTGTTCCGGGCCTCCGGCCCGGCGTCCGGCACCAGCCTGCGGGTCAAGGTCGGCGTCACCGAGGACGGCCAGCTCACCGCGGCCGACGTCTGGATGGCGTTCGAGGCCGGGGCCAACCCCGGCTCACCCGTCGGGGCCGCCGGCATGACCGTGCTCGCCCCCTATGACATCCCGAACTTCTTCGTCGAGGGCTTCGACGTCGTCGTCAACAAGCCTCGGGTCGCCGCCTACCGGGCTCCGGGGGCGCCGATGGCGGCCTTCGCCGTCGAGAGCGTGCTCGACGAGCTGGCCGCCGGCATCGGCATCGACCCGGTCGAGCTGCGGCTGCGCAACGCCGTGACGGAGGGCAGCCAGGCCGCCTACGGCCCCAAGTTCCCGGTCATCGGCTTCGTCGAGACGCTCGAGGCGATCCGCGACCATCCCCACTACCAGACCGAGCTCGGGCCGAACCAGGGCCGCGGCGTGGCCGCCGGGTTCTGGTTCAACGCCGGCATGAACTCGACCGCCACCGTCAACGTCAACGAGGACGGCAACCTGACGGTCGTCGTCGGTTCACCCGACATCGGCGGCAGCCGCTCGTCGATGTGCCTGATGGCGGCCGAGGAGCTCGGGATCGACGTCGGGCGGGTCAACGCCATCGTCGCCGACACCGAGACCGTCGGCTTCAACGACGTGACCGGCGGCAGCCGGGTCACCCTGGCGACCGGGGCCGCCGTGGTCGACGCCTGCCGCCAGATCAAGGACGACCTCAGGGGCCGGGCGGCCAAGACGTGGGACGTCGAGGTCGACGTGGTCGAGTGGGTCGACGGGCAGGCCCAGCACGTCGATGGCTCCGAGACCCCGCTGACGCTCGGCGAGCTGGCCGCCAAGTGGGGCCGGACCGGTGGGCCGATCTCGGCAACGGCGGCGCTCAACGCCCGCGGCGTCGGCCCGGCCTTCTCCACCCAGGTGTGCGACGTCGAGGTCGACCCGGAGACGGGCGAGGTCACGGTCCTCCGCTACACCACGGCCCAGGATGCGGGAACGGCCATCCATCCGAGCTACGTCGAAGGGCAGATGCAGGGCGGCGTCGTCCAGGGCATCGGCTGGGCCCTCAACGAGGAGTACATCTACTCGGACGACGGCCACCTCGAGAACCCCGGCTTCCTCGACTACCGGGTGCCCGTTGCCTCCGACCTGCCGATGATCGACACGGTGGTGGTCGAGGTCCCGAACCCGGCCCACCCCTACGGGGTCCGGGGCGTCGGTGAGGTCGGGATCGTGCCCCCGCTCGCCGCGGTCGGCAACGCCATCGCCGCCGCGACCGGCGTCCGCCTCACCGACCTGCCGATGTCGCCGCCCCGCGTGCTCGACGCCATCAACCGAGCCGCCGGCGACGGCGGGGACTAGGCCGGCACCGGATGGCGACCGTGCACTTCCCGTCGTCGCTGCGGGACCTGACCGGTGGGGTTGCCGATGTCGAGGTCGACGCCTCGACGGTGCGGCGGTTGATCGCCGCCCTCGACGAGCGCTATCCGGGCATGGGGGAGCGGCTGGCCGAGGGGGTGTCGGTGTCGATCAACGGCGAGATCCTCCCGGACGCCCTGTACGAGGACATCCCGGACGGGGCCGAGATCCACTTCCTCCCGACGCTGTCCGGCGGGTGAGCACCGGCGAGCCCGACCTCGGTCGGGTCATCGAGTAGCCTGACCGGCCGTGGACGAACGGCATGCGGTCGAGCGCTGGTTCCTCCGGCAGGGCCTACCCCACCTGATCCACGAGTACCGGGCGTCGACCGACGTCTTCACCCGGGCCGCGCCCTTCCTGGTCCTCGTCTTCCTCTTCAACGTGTTCGGCGCCTTCGGGGACCGGTTCACCGGCTGGTCACAGGCCGGTGTCGCCGTGCTGAGCGCTCTGCTGATCCTCGGCGTCGCCGTCACCGTCAACGTGATCCGCGGTCGCCGGGCCCTGC
Organism: Acidimicrobiales bacterium; assembly: GCA_028285495.1. Lineage (GTDB taxonomy): Bacteria > Actinomycetota > Acidimicrobiia > Acidimicrobiales > SZUA-35 > JAHELU01. The sequence goes on along the minus strand of JANQPB010000006.1, from coordinate 355,376 downwards.
AGTTGCCGGACGACGTCGGACCGGTCGAGTTGTTGACCTTCGTGATCGCGCCGACCATCCCGGCCCTGCTGTTCGGCGGGGAGCCGCTGCTCGGGGCGGTCGGGATCGTCGTGCTCAACCTGGTCGTGCTCGGCCTGGTGTACCTGATCGTCGGCTACGGCCTGGTGCCGACAACGGTCTGGGCGCTCCGCCAGACCTACCGGCACCTCAGCCAGGTCCTGACGCTCATGGGCCGGGCCCTCCCGTTCGTGCTCGTGTTCTCCGCCTTCCTGTTCCTCAACGCCGAGCTGTGGCAGGTGGCCAGGGACTTCACCGGGCTGTCGTTCGCCGTCACCGTCGGCCTGCTCCTGGCGGTGGCCGCGGCCTTCATCGCCCTTCGCATCCCCAGGGAGATCGCCGAGATCGCCCGCTTCGAGTCGTGGGACCGGGTGTGCGCACTCGCCGGGGGCGCCGGGTCGCCGCTGGCCCCGCCCGACCCCGAGACGATGACCGGACGGTGCGACCCGCCGTTGACCAGGGCCGACCGGTTCAATGTCGGGCTCGTCGTCCTGTTCAACATGGGCCTCCAGATCGTGCTGGTCTCGGTGGCGATCGGGCTGTTCTACGTCGCCTTCGGCGTGTTCGCGGTCCGCAGCGACACGATCGTGTTGTGGACCTCGCTGAGCGAGCTCGGCCAGGACGACGTGGTGGCCCGGGGCACGCTCTGGGGCACCGAGCTGGTCCTGACCGACGAGCTGTTGCAGGTGGTCGGCTTCCTGTCGGCGTTCTCGGCCCTCCAGTTCGCCGTGGCCGCCGTGACCGACGGCGCCTACCGCCAGGAGTTCTTCGACGAGGTCACGGCCGAGGTCCGCCAGGCGCTGGCCGTCCGCTCGGTCTACCTCGACCGCCTCGCCGGTGGCGGCGCCGGATCCGGCGCTCCGGCCGATGGCACGACCGGCGCCGAGCCGATCCCCTAACCTCGACGTCCATGGACGCCCTCACCGCCATCCGCTCGAAACGCGACACCCGCAGCTACACCGACCAGCCGGTTCCCGGCGACGTGCTCGAACGGGTTCTCGACGCCGCCAGGATGGCCGGCTCGGCCAAGAACGTCCAGCCGGTCCGGGTGGTCGTCGTCACCGATCCGGCGGCCAGGGAGGCGCTCAAGGCGGGGGGCGAGTACGCCACCTGGATCGACCGGCCGCCCGTGCTGGTGGTGTTCACCGTCAGCGCGGACGCCGGGCCGCGCCGGATGTTCGACGTCGGTCGCCACGCCCAGAACCTGATGGTGGCGGCCAACGCCGAGGGCCTGGCGTCGTGCCCGGTCACCCTCCACCACCAGGACGAGGTGAGGGCGATCCTCGACATCCCGGCCGACGTCGAGGCGCCGATGCTGGTCTCGCTCGGCTGGCCCGACTCGGTCGATCCGCCGGCCGGGATCGGCGGGCCCCGGGTCCCGCTTGGCGCATACGCCATGGCCGACCGCTGGTCAGGCGACTGATCGGCCGCCGTCGGCGGCCAGGCCCGGAACCACCCGCCGAGCGACTACCGTCTGAGCCATGTGTGGACGGTTCGTCTCCGCCTCGCCTCCCGACGAGTTGGCGAACTACTTCGGCGCCGATCGTGACGACGACGAGCTCGAGCCGAGCTTCAACGTCGCCCCGACCAACGAGGTCTACGTCGTCCGGGCCCGCGACGAGCGGCGTCGCCTCAGCGCCCTGCGCTGGGGCCTGGTCCCGTTCTGGGCCAAGGACCTGAAGATCGGGTCCCGGATGATCAACGCCAGGGCCGAGACCGTGGCCGAGAAGCCCGCGTTCCGCAAGGCCTACGAGCGTCACCGCTGCCTGATCCCCGCCGACGGGTTCTACGAGTGGGCCAAGCTGCCGGACCAGAAGAACAAGCAGCCGTACCTGATCCAGCGGGCCGACGGTGAGCCGGTGGTGTTCGCCGGCCTGTGGGAGCGGTGGCGGCCCCGGCTCGACGACGGCAAGACCGTCGACCCGGACGCCGAGCCGATCGAGACCTGCACGATCCTGACCACGACGCCGAACGCCGAGATGTCGACGATCCACGACCGGATGCCGGTGTTGCTGCCACCGGCGGTCTGGGACGACTGGCTGTCGAGCGAGACCGACCTCGACGACATCGGCTCGCTGCTCCGCCCGGCCCCGGACGACCTGCTGACGTTGGTCCCGATCTCGACGATGGTCAACAACGTCCGCAACAAGGGCGAGGAACTGCTGACCCCGCTCCCGGCCGAGGCCTGGCCCGAGCTGCCGCCTCCCCGCGCCAGCGGTGACCGGCCAGCCCAGGGCGGGTGACGGACCGGTGACGGGGCCGGAGCCTCGATCGTGAGTCCTGGGCATGGGTGAGCGCCGGCCATGAGCGAGGTCCCGTTCCAGCGGCGGGTCGATCGGGCCATCGTCCGGTACCAGGCCCGCCTGGCCGGCGGGCCCGGCGATCGCTGGATCCCGACGATCGTCGCCGTCGCCCTCGCCGCGTTCCTGGCCAGGGTCGGGCTCGATCGCCTGGCCGGGCTCGGCACCGGCGTCGACCTGGCCAGCTACAGCCAGGCCCTGTGGCTGATCACCGAGCTGACCGAGCCGAGGGCCTCGCTGTTCGGCACCGACGTGCACGTGCTCGAGGTGCGCTGGTCGTTCGTCCTCTACCCCCTCGCGCTGCCGGCGATCGTCGCCCCGCCGGCCCAGGTCCTGATCGTGGCCCAGGCCGTCGCCCTCGGCCTGGCCGTGCTGCCGCTGTGGCGGCTGGCCAGGGAGGTGGCCCGGCTGCGGATCGGGGCCGCCACGGCGCTCGTGGCCGCCTATGCGTTGCACCCGGCCACCCACCGGATCGCCGTCGACGACTTCCATCCGGTGACGCTGGCGGTCCCGGCCCTGATCGGTCTCGCCTACTTCGGTGCGACGAAGCGCTGGGTTCCCTACTGGCTGTGTGTCGCCTTTGCGCTGCTCTGCCAGGCCGACCTCGGCCTGGCCATCGCCCTGTGGGGATTCGTCCTGCTCGGCGACGGCGAGCGCCGGGGCGGGCTGTGGACCCTCGGCATCGGTTGGATCTACTCGCTCGGACTGCTGCTGGTCGGCCAGCCCCTGCTCGGCCAGACCGGGGCCACGGGTCGCAACACCGCCTACAACGGCCAGTCGCTGGCCGACCTGGTGCTCAACTCGCTCCGCAACCCGATCGACTCGCTGCAGACGGTCCTGGCCCAGGACAACCTGTCGCTGCTCGTGGCCCTGTTGGCCCCGGTCATCTTCCTGCCGCTGCTGTCGCTCCGGTACCTGTGGCCGGCGCTGCCGCTGACCGGGCTCTACCTGCTGGCCGGCACGGCCCAGACGTCACCGTTCGCCGAGCGGGCGGCGATGCTGTTGGCCTTCGTCATGATCGCAGCCACGTTCGCCCTCAACCGGCTCGGCAACATGGGCGTCGACCGGGTCTTCCTCGACGTCCGCCTGCTGACCACCCTGGTGGCGGCCACGGTGCTGCTGTTCATGGCCTCGTCGGCCACCTCGCCGTACGAGCGACCGTGGCAGTGGGACGAGCGCGATGCCACCGACCAGGCGTTGGCCCGGGCCATCGCCACCCTGCCGCCGGACGTGCCCGTCCGGGCCTCGCCGTCGGCGCTGGCCGAGCTGTCGGAGCGCCCGTGGCTGTTCGCCCTGCCTACCGACACCGCCCCGGCCGCGGTCAACATGGGCTTCCCCCTGTTCACCCGGGCCGTGCTGGTGGTCGAGCGGGAGGTGCCGGAGCGGGCGCCGGCCGAGCGCCAGGAGTTCGACCGCACCATGTCGCTCCAGGGCTTCGAGCGGACCTTCGACTCGTCCGGCGTGGTGATCTATGCCCGCTGAGCAAGGCCCCGAGCCGGGCCAGGCCCCCGAGGCGGGCGACGGCGGGTCCGGGCCGCTGGCCGGGGTCCGGCTCGCCGATCTCTGGACCTGGCCCAACCTGTTCACGTTCCTCCGTTTGCTCTGCATCCCGCTGTTCCTGTGGCTGCTTTTCGGGCGCGAGAACCGAGCCGCCGCGGCCTGGCTGCTCGGCGGGCTCGGGGCCACCGATTGGGTCGACGGCTGGCTGGCTCGCCGCTTCGACCAGGCAACCGAGCTCGGCGCCCTGTTCGACCCGACGGTCGATCGGCTGCTGTTCCTCGTCGCCGTCCCCGCCATCCTCATCGACGGCTCGATCCCGCTGATCGTCGCCGTCCTGGCCCTGTCCCGGGAGGTGCTGGTCGCCGTGGCCGCCCTCGCCCTCGGCGCCATCGGCATCGCCCCGTTCCCGGTGACCTGGGAGGGCAAGACCGGCACGTTCCTGCTGATGTTCGCCGTTCCGCTCTTCCTCGGGGCCGAGAGCACGCTGTCCTATGCCCCCGCGCTGATCTGGCTCGCCTGGCTGTTCGTGGTGCCGGGCCTCGGCTACAGCTGGTACTCGGCGCTGTTCCAGTACCTGCCGGCGGCCCGCGCCGGCCTGGCCGATCGGGATGCGGCGGCCTCGGCGACGAGCTGAGGCGGGGTTCTCGACCCAGGTGGGTTTTTGTGACCATGTCTCGGTTCGAGCGGGTCGAGACACTAGATTGCTGGTCGATGCTCACTCCTGACAACCTTCGCTATTCCTCGGACCACGAGTGGATCAAGGTCGAGGACGACAACCGGGTTCGGATCGGGATCACCGACTACGCCCAGGACGCGCTCGGTGACGTCGTCTACGTGGAGCTGCCCGAGGTCGGGGCCACCGTGACCACCGGCCAGTCGATCAGCGAGGTCGAGTCGACGAAGTCCGTGTCGGACATCTACGCCCCGGTCGCCGGCGTGGTCGTCGAGGTCAACGGTGAGCTCGGCGACGAGCCCGAGCGCCTCAACAGCGACCCCTACGGCGATGGCTGGATCTGCGTGATCGAGCTGGCCGATGGCGCCGGCCTCGACGAGCTGCTCGACGCCGAGGCCTACGTCGGCCTGACGGCGGGGTAGGTTCCGTGACCGAGCCCTGCCCCAGTTGCGGCTACGAGAACCCGCTCGGGGCGCGCTTCTGCAGCTCGTGCGGGGCGCAGCTCCGGCCGGCCTCGGTCGACGAGGCCACCATGGCCCACGAGCCGGTGACCGACGAGATGGGGGAGCTGGCCGATGCGGAGCTGGCCGAGATGCCCGAGGGCACGATCGGGATGTTCGTCGTCCGCCAGGGCCCCAAGCGTGGTAGCCGCATCGCCCTCGACGATCACGAGGTCTCGATCGGGCGCCACCCGGAGAGCGACATCTTCCTCGACGACGTCACCGTGTCCCGCCGCCACGCCCTCGTTCGCCGGGTCGGCGCCGGCTACCAGGTCGAGGACGCAGGCAGCCTGAACGGGACGTACGTCAACCAGTCCCGGGTCGATCAGGCCACGCTCAGCGACGGCGACGAGGTCCAGGTCGGCAAGTTCAAGCTGGTCTACATCGACCTCGCGGCGAGGGCGTAGGCCTCGTCCGGCGGGGCCGGTCCGAGCCCGTCACCAACCTGTCGAGAGCCTTGCTCCGCCGAGACTCGACCGGGCGAAGTCGGCTAGCGTGTCACCATGACGATCGAGATGGAGCTCGTGGGCGTGCGGGTCCAGCTGCCTACCAACACGCCGATCCTCCTCCTCCGTGAGACGGCCGGTCAGCGCCGGGTCGTTCCCATCTACATCGGCGGCCCCGAGGCCCACGCCATCGATCTGGCGATGTCGGGCACACCGATGGCCCGGCCGATGACCCACGATCTGTTCACCGAGGTCCTCGACAGCCTCGGCTCGGTGCTCGAGCGGGTGGTCGTGACCGAGCTGCGGGGCGGCACCTTCTACGCCGAGCTGTACCTGCGAGACGCAAGCGGCGGGGTCCAGACGATCTCGGCCCGCCCGTCGGACGCGGTCGCCCTCGCCGTCCGCACCGGCAGCCCGATCTTCGCCGAGGAGTCGTTGATCGACGAGGCCGGCGTCGAGGAGGACGACGACGAGTCGCCCGATCCCGGCGAGGAGGAGGAGATGGTCGAGGAGCTCCGCAAGTTCCTCGACGAGGTCAACCCGGAGGACTTCCTTCCCTGACCAGCGGGCCGGGCCAGTCGGCCTTCGGCTCCAGCACGTCGGCAAGCGGCCCGAGATCGGTGCTGCCGGTCGGCGACCGCACGATGAACCACTCGGTGCCGAACCGGCGGCGCCAGCCGTCGATGCCGCGCCGCCTCCGCCGCTTGCTCGCCTCGGTCCTCGGTGCCTGGGAGCGGTGGCACTTGACCGCCTCCATCTTGGCGTGGAACCAGTCCTCGCCCTGGACGAAGTGGGTCAGGTCGGCCTCGGCTGCGGCGAAGCCGGGGTCGAGCGTCCCGTCGCCGTCCGGCAGGCTCGCCAGGTCCTCCCGGTTGTAGGTGGCGTCGAGCAACCACGGCACGCCGAGCCGCTCGGCCAGGGCGGCGGCGACGCGGTTGACCTGGACGTGATCGGGGTGGCCGTAGGTGCCGTTGGCGTCGTAGCCGACGACGGCGAGCAACGCCTCGTCGGCCAGCAGCTCGCTCAGGGTCGCGGCCACGGCCGCCGGCTCGGCGTTCGAGAACGCGGCGGGGTCGGCGTTGCCGTCGGTGCCGGCCATGCCCGAGTCGACGTGGTCGAGGAACTCGACCCGGTCGACGCCGAGCCGATCGCAGGCGGCCAGGGCCTCCCTGGCCCGGCGCTGGCCGAGGGTCTCGTCGCCGAGGTCGTGCTCGGTCTCACCGGCCTCACCCCGGGTGCCGTACACGACGACGGTGCGGAGCCCGCAGGCGTCGGCCTTGGCCAGCAGCTCGCCGGTGAGCATCGCCTCGTCGTCCGGGTGGGCGTGGAGGCACAACATCGTCGGTGACGCCGGTTCCCGGTCTGGCGTGGCACTCATGGCGTCAACGTAGCCGGGGCGTTCCCGCCGGCCCAGATCGGTGCGCTTCCCGTCGCCGATCGCCGGCCGCCGGTGGCCGGTCAGCGGCCGAGTGCCGCGGTGTCGTTGTCGGCGATGGCGGTGGCGATCCGCCGCAGGCTCGTGGCGACGAAGCGGCGGGCCCGGGCCGACGGCAGCTCGCGCTGGGCGAGCAGTAGCACCGCCAGGCCGGGCAGGGCGAGGCCGAGCCGGTACCGCTCGTGACGTCCGCCGCCGGCGGTCACCAGGTCACGCTCGATCCGGCGGCGGACGTCGACCGTGAGGCTGGTGGCGGCCAGCCAGGCCAGGTCGGCCTCGCCGAACTGGATGGCCAGCTGCTGCCAATCGAACAGGATCGGGCGGCCCGTCGCCTCGTCGAACACGAGGTTGTCGGCCCTCGGGTCGCCGTGGCAGAGTGTCGGCGGCTCGCCCTCGAATCGACCGATCAGCCCGGTGTGGACCGCGGCCAGGTCGGCCAGCGCCCGCCGTTGGTCGGCGTCGACGTCGCCGCCCCACCGCTCGTCGAGAGCGGCGACACCGGCGGCCACGGCGTCCGGGGCGAGGGCGGCGAGGGTGTTGCGTCGGACCGGCAGGGGAGCGAGGCGGGCCGGGTCGGCCCAGGCCCGGTGCAGGTCGACGAGCGATTCGGCCACCGCCACCGCGTCGTCCGGGGCCAGCCCGTCGAGCTGGTCGGCGACGCGGTGACGGCCGAGGTCGTCGAGCAGGAAGGAGGCGCCGTCATCGTCGTCGGTCAGCAGCGCCAGGCATGCGGGGTGGGCGACCGGGGACCGGGGGAGCAGGTCACGGTAGGCGACGGCCTCCCGGCGGTACGCCCCCGACCGGCGAGCGGCCACGCCGTTGCCCCCTGGGTCGGGGAGCTTGGCCACCACGGTCGGCGGCGTCGGACCCGCCCGGGAGCCATCCGTCGCCGGGCCACCGTCGAGTGCGACCCGGACCACGACGCTGAACGCCCCCCGGCCCCGGTTCACGTCGGTCAGATCCCCGATCGCGGGCCCGTCCGGCCCGAACGCGGCGGTGCACAGCTCCTCGACCTGGGCCCGCGTCCGGCCGCCGGTGGCCGCAGGGTCATCGCTGTCCATCGCCTCGCTCCGGTCGTGTGAAAAGGGGTCCCAGGGCCGTCGGCCGCCGACTCGACGCCCGTATCGGCGCTCGTGGCAGCACCGTCAACCGGCGCGAACCACCGGGCCGTGAGCGCGCTGCGCGCGAATCGTTGACGGTAAGCGCGCAGCTTACTACGATCAGCACCAGGTGAATCCCGCTCACGTAATTACGCGCTGGTGATACTGGTTCGTGGTGCTGGTGCCGTCGGGGACGCCTGGTCTTTCGGTCAGACCACACCACCAGAGGAGCGCGGCATGACGTCGGGTGCGGACACATCGGGTATCGAGGCCTCGGGCCTGCAGGGGGGACGGGGGTCCGAGGACACCACGGTCGCCGCCAGCTACAGCGGGAAACGGACGGCCGAGATCGTCGGCATCACCTACCGCCAGCTCGACTACTGGGCCCGGACCGATCTCGTCCGCCCGTCGCTCGCCGACGCCAACGGCTCGGGTAGCCGTCGCCGCTACTCGTACAAGGACCTGCTCGAGCTGAAGGTCATCAAGACGCTGCTCGACGCCGGGATCCGCCTCGAGTCGGTTCGCGAGGTGTTCGACTACATGCGCGACCAGCTCGGCGAGGACGTCGCCTCGGCCAACCTGGTGATCCACGGCTCCACGTCGGTGCTGACCCGCAGCGGTGAGGAGCTGATCGACCTGGTCCGCAAGGGCCAGGGCGTGCTCAACGTCCTCCCGCTCGCCGGGATCAAGGACGAGGTCGACGCCAAGATCGTCGAGCTGCAGCCCGCCCGCCAGGAGCAGCCGGCCGGGGGTGCCGAGGCCGCCGCCGGCGGCTGAGCGACGGGCCCGCCGGGGCGGGCGACATCCACTCGGGTCGAACGGCCCGAGCCGTCGGCCGTACGCAACGGCGCGACCACGAGCCCGGGCGAGCGGTCGTGGCCAGACCGCTAGCCGGCCGGGCGATCGCCGTTGGCCGAATGCCCGTTGAGTGACGGCCCGGCCTCGGGGTGGACCCACATCTGGGCCCGGTTCTTCCCCGCAGCCTTGGCCCGGTAGAGGGCCTGATCGGCCCGGTCGAACGTCTCGTCGACCGCCACCGTCCCCTCGTGCAGCGCCACACCGGCGCTGAGCGTGGTCGAGCGACCCGAGGTCGCCCAGCCCCGGAGGATCCGCTGGGCCACGGCGACGGGATCGCTGAACGCCCGCCTGGCCACCACCAGGAACTCGTCGCCGCCGAGGCGGGCCGAGGTGTCGGAGTCTCGCAGGCAGTCCCGCAGGTGCTGGCTCAGGTCCTGCAGGACCTGGTCACCGGCCGCGTGACCGAGGGTGTCGTTGACCGCCTTGAAGCCGTCGAGGTCGAGCAGGATCAGGGCGTCGCCGTCTTCGAGCGAGTTCAGGAGGGTGTCGGCGTGGCGACGGTTGCCGATGCCGGTCAGCTCGTCTCGGGTGGTGGCCCGCTCGAGCTTGTCGATCTCGAACAGGTGCTCGATGGCGATGCCGACCTGGGTGCCGAACAGCCGGGCCAGATCGAGCGTGAAGGCCGGGTCCTCGGGGCTGACCGGATGGACCACGACCGCACCGGCCGGCACGTCGGTGGCCGGCAGCGGGAGCACGAGCAGGGTCTCGGTCAGGTTGGGCACGAGGCGGGGCTCGTCACCCCCGATCGTGTCGACGACCAGCTCGGCGGTTCGGGGGTCCGGCTCCTCGCTGGTCGACGGGCCGAGGGTGACGGGGATCAGCCCACCGACGGTGTCTCGCAGGACCACGGTGGCCCGCTCGACGTCGAAGATCTCGAGGGCGGCCAGGGCCACCTCCTCCGCCGCCTCCTCGAGCGAGGCCGGCCGGCGGAACCGTCGCAGCACGTCCTCGAGCCGGGTCAGCCGATCCGAGCGGGAGGAGAAGCGGTCCTGGGTCCTGGTGCTGCGATCGACCAGGGCCGACACCAGCTCGCCGAGCCCGGCCGCCACCGGCACCCCGATGAGTGGCAGGGCGAGGTTGATCCGGAACGGTTCGAGGCGGTTGGCCAGGAGCAGCACGCCGATCACGAGCGGGCTGAACAGGAGCGCCGTGCCGGGGGGCAGGACGAACCCGACGTAGGCCAGCACCATGAGGGCGGCCGCGGCCAGCCCGATCGTGGCGTGGGAGGTGGCGGCGCTGTTGGCCCACACCAGTGCGGCGGCGACGGCGCCGAGGGCAACGAGCGGCGGCAGGAGCCGCCAGATGGCGCCGATCCGGTCGAGCGGGGAGAAGGCCGCATAGGCGCCGGCGAGTCCGAGGGCGAGCGCGAGGTAGAGGATCGACGGGCCCCGCTCGGCCTCGCTGCGGGCCACGAAGTCGAGCAGGGCGAGCATGGCGACGCCGAGGAGGAGGGCGGTGGCCGCCATCCGGTATCGATGTCGCCAGTACACGTGTCGTTCGATCCTCGGTTCGTCGGCCCGGCCACCGTCACCTGGTGACCACCGGCCGTGCAGCTAACAATACCCTACGTGAGACCTGTGACTGGTTGCCGAGGACGCATTGCCCAGGCGGAGCGGAACGGCGGACCGGTTCATGGTGGGTGCTTCACCCCGGCGGCTGGTGGTCGCCGGTCAACGTCCCGGCATGGGCGCCATCGTTGAACAGCCGTACCGTCCAGTGTGCCGGATCGTCGGCCGGTTGTTCGATCACCAGGTGGGAAATCGACGTGTGGCGGGCCCCGGTCAGCCCGGTCGCGCCGATGTCGAGGGCGTAGCCGACCACGGCGGCGATCACCCCGCCGTGGCAGAAGGCGGCGACGAGGCCGCCACCGGTGTGGCGCCCGGCGATGGCCCGGACGGCGCCGACGGTGCGCTCGGTCAGCTGCTGGTTGGTCTCGGCCCCGGGGATGTCGCCCCACTCGCCCGAGTTGCGCAGGGCCAGCGCCGCCGGGTGCTCCCTGGCCATCATCTCCCGCATCAGCCCGCCTTCCCAGTCGCCGAGGAAGACCTCACGCAGATCCGGCTCGACGGTCGGCGCGAGGCCGAGCCGCTCGGCCAGCGGCGCCGCGGTCTGCTGCGTCCGGGTGAGGCTCGACACGTAGATCGCCTCGATCGGCTCGCCGCGGAGGCGCTCGCCGACCAGCTCGGCCTGGTAGTGGCCGAGCTCGGTCAGCTTCGGGTCGCCGTGGCCGTCGACCAGTGGGAAGGGCTGGCCGGGTCGGTAGGGCTCCGATTGGCCGTGACGGATCAGGAGCACCTGGGCCGAGCCGGACGGTGGCTCGTAGAAGTGCTGTCCGTAGGTCGCGGCCATCGTCTCGGGCCGTCCGGCCCCGTCCTCGGGGGACCGCTGGTCGTCGGCGTTCGCCACCATGGAGCCGACCCTATCCGCCCGATCCCACGGTGGGGAAGGGGGTTCGGCCGGCGCCGGCGGGCCAGAGGGCTTCGCCGCCGGTGGGCTTGAGTGTCCCTGGCCGGGCCTACCCTTGGCATCCATGCCGACACCATCCGAACCACCGCCGGCGCCGCCCGTCGCCCGCGTCGATCCGGTCGAGACCACCGTCTGGGGCAGGACGAGGGTCGACCCGTACCGCTGGCTCCACGACAAGGACTCGCCGGAGGTGCGGGCCCACCTCGAGGCGGAGAACGAGCACACCGAGGCGGTGCTTGCCCCGGTCGCCGACCTGCGGGACCGGCTCTACGCCGAGATCAAGGGCCGGGTCAAGGAGACCGACCTGTCGGTCCCGGTTCCGGACGGGCCGTGGGCCTACTACGGCCGAACCGTCGAGGGCCAGCAGTACGGCATCCACTGCCGGCGGCCCGTCCCTGCGGACGGGTCCTACCCGGCGGCGCCCGAGGCCGGGACCGATGGACCGCCAGACGAGCAGATCCTGCTCGACGAGAACGTCGAGGCGGGCGACTCCGAGTTCTTCGACATCGGCATCTACGAGATCTCGCCCGATCATCGATGGCTCCTGTGGGGGTCGGACCGCTCGGGCGACGAGCGGTTCCGCGCCGTCGTCCGCGATCTCGAGACGGGCGAGGACCACGACGACGGCCTCAACGACCTGTCGTACGGCGCAGCCTGGGCGCTCGACAATCGCACCTTCTTCTACGTGCGGCCGGACGCCGCCAACCGGCCGCACGAGGTCTGGCGCCATGTCGTCGGCCAGCCGGTCAGCGACGACGTGCTCGTCTACCGGGAGGACGACGAGCGGTTCTTCGTCGGTGTCGGGGTCGACAAGGACGACTCGTTCATCCACATCGGCGTCGGCTCCAAGATCACCGACGAGGTCCGGGTCGTCCCGGCCGATCGGCCCGAGGCCGAGCCCCGGCTGATCGCGGCCCGTCGCCAGGGCGTCGAGTACGCCGTCGCCCACCACGGCGACCGGTTCGTCATCCTGACCAACGACGAGGCCGAGAACTTCCGGGTCGTCACCGCCCCGGACGATGCGCCCGAGCCCGAGAACTGGACCGAGCTCATCCCCGGCTCCGACTCGGTGACGATCTCGGGCTTCGAGGCCGCCAGCGACAACCTGGTTCTCTTCGAACGGACCGAGGGCTCGACCAGGATCCGCCTCCGGCGTTGGGCCGACGGCGGCTACCGGACGGTCGACCAGCCCGAGGACCCGTCGACCACCTGGGCCGGGGCCAACCCGGACCCGACGGCCACGACGCTGCGCTACGGCTACTCGTCCATGGTCACGCCACCGAGCCTCTTCCTGCTCGACACCACCACCGGCGAGCGCACGCTGCTCAAGCAGCAGGAGGTGCTCGGCGGGTTCGAGTCCGGGCACTACCGGACGGCCAGGCGGTGGGCCACCTCGCCAGACGGGGCCGAGGTGCCGGTCAGCCTCGTGTGGCGGGCTCGGGCCGACGGCGAGGGCGACGGGGCCGATGGGCCGGCCACCCCGGGGCCGTGTCTGCTCTATGCCTACGGGGCCTACGAGGCCTCGATGGACCCCGTGTTCTCCTCGGCGCGGCTCTCGCTGCTCGACCGCGGCTTCGCGTTTGCCATCGCCCACGTGCGTGGCGGCGGTGAGATGGGGCGGGCCTGGTATCTCGACGGCAAGTTCGAGCGCAAGCAGAACACGTTCACCGACGTGATCGCCGTCGCCCGGCACCTGATCGACACCGGATGGACCACCCCGCAACAGCTGGTGCTGCGGGGCGGCTCGGCCGGCGGGCTGATGGCCGGCGCCGTGATGAACCAGGCCCCCGAGCTGTTCGCCGGGGTCGTGGCCCAGGTGCCGTTCGTCGATGCGCTCACCACGATTCTCGACCCGACCCAGCCGCTCACGGTCACCGAGTGGGAGGAGTGGGGCAACCCGGGCGAGGACGAGGCGATCTACGAGGCGATGGCCGCCTACTCGCCCTATGACAACGTCGAGCCGATCGACCACCCGTCGGTGCTCGCCACCGGCGGTTTCAACGACACCCGGGTCAACTACTGGGAGCCGGCGAAGTGGGTCCAGAAGCTGCGGGCGACGAGCACCGGCGACGGCCCGATCCTGCTCTGGACCGACCTGGGGGCCGGTCACGGGGGGCCGTCCGGTCGCTACGAGGCGTGGTCGGACGAGGCTCGGATCCTGGCCTACATCCTGTGGGTGACCGGCTGCGAGGCGTAGCAACCGTCACGTCCCGGGTTCACGCGACGATCACCTTTCGACCCACCCGACCAACTACGCTATGAGTAAAGGCGACAACGTCGTCGCACCATCCGCTACCACGAGGTTCCGCCACAACGGCGAACCTCCCGATTCCGATCCGCCAACGCACATCCGCCAAGCACGACGCAACGAGTACACGCCGTAGTCCCGTCGGTCCGCCGCTTGAACCGGTTCCGCCCCTGCCGAAGGTGTAGGGTCCGGAGCGGAGGTTCCTGACGAGACGTTCCAGGAGGTGGTGGTCGTCAAGACTCCCGAGTTCGAGAAGCGTCCGGCCGATTCCGAGGCCGGCGTGGCCGAGCTGCAGGCGCAGCTCCAGGCCATGGAAGAGGAGGTCGTCAACCTCCGTCGCCGCCTGCAGGACGCACCAAAGCGGGTGCGCACCCTGGAGGAGCGCCTCCTCGACACCAAGGGCCAACTGGCCCAGGCGGTCAGCCAGAACGAGAAGCTGACCTACACCCTCCGCGAGGCGCGCGAGCACATCGCCGCGCTTCGCGAAGAGGTCGACAAGCTCACCCAACCGCCGAGCGCCTACGGCACCCTGCTCGGCATCAATTCGGACGGCTCCGCCGACATCTACTCGAGCGGCCGCAAGATGCGGGTCGAAGCCCACCCGGCCATCGACGCGGACGAGCTGGTCCGCGGCGTCGAGGTGGTGCTCAACGAGTCGCTCAACATCGTCAAGGTCCGCCAGCCCGAGCGCTCGGGCGAGGTCGTCACCGTCAAGGAGATGTTCCCCGACGGTCTCCGGGCCTTCATCGTCGGCCGGGCCGACGAGGAGAAGGTCGTCGAGCTGGCCGAGCACCTGATCGGCACCGGCGTCCGGGCCGGCGACTCGATGCTGCTCGACTCCCGCTCGTCGGTGTTGATCGAGAAGCTGCCCAAGGCCGAGGTCGAGGAGCTCGTGCTCGAAGAGGTCCCCGACGTCTCCTACGACGACATCGGCGGCCTCGACACCCAGATCGAGACCATCGTCGACGCCGTCGAGCTGCCGTTCCTGCACGCCGACCTGTTCGCCGAGCACCAGCTCCCGGCGCCGAAGGGCATCCTGCTCTACGGCCCGCCCGGTTGCGGCAAGACCCTCATCGCCAAGGCGGTGGCCAACTCGCTGGCCAAGAAGGTGGCCGAGCTGTCCGGCGACCAGGAGGCGAGGAGCTTCTTCCTCAACATCAAGGGCCCCGAGCTGCTCAACAAGTACGTTGGCGAGACCGAGCGCCAGATCCGGCTCATCTTCCAGCGGGCCAGGGAGAAGTCGGACGAGGGCTGGCCGGTCATCATCTTCTTCGACGAGATGGAGTCGCTGTTCCGGACCCGCGGGTCCGGGATCAGCTCCGACATCGAGTCGACGATCGTGCCCCAGCTGCTGGCCGAGATCGACGGCGTCGAGACGCTGAAGAACGTGATCGTGATCGGCGCCTCCAACCGTGAGGACCTGATCGATCCCGCCATCCTGCGCCCCGGTCGCCTCGACGTGAAGATCAAGATCGAGCGGCCCGACATCGAATCGGCCAAGTCGATCTTCGCCAACTACCTGACCAAGGACCTCCCGATCCACGAGGACGAGATCAGGGCCCACGTCGAGCTCGAGTCGGCCCTGGTGGCCATGATCGACCGCACGGTCGAGTTCATGTACCGCTCCGACGACGACACCCGGTTCCTGGAGGTCACGTACCAGAACGGCGACAAGGAGATCCTCTACTTCCGCGACTTCGCCTCCGGCGCCATGATCGAGAACATCGTTCGCCGGGCGAAGAAGCTGGCCATCAAGCGCTTCCTCGACACGGGCGAGAAGGGCATCGTCACCGACGACCTGATGGTGTCGGTCACCCAGGAGTACAAGGAGCACGAGGACCTCCCCAACACGACGAACCCGGACGACTGGGCGAAGATCTCGGGCAAGAAGGGCGAGCGCATCGTCTATGTCCGTACGCTGGTCGGTCCATCCGGCGAAGAGAAGACCGGCGGGCGGGCCATCGAGCAGGTGGCCACCGGCCAGTACCTGTAGCCGGGGGCGTCGGAGGCGCAGGCCGGAGCGGACAGGAGTCGGTAGGGGAGATGGCAGTACCCAAGATCGTCGGCATCGAGACCGAGTTCGGGATCATGGTGCGGGGCACCGCCGACTGGAATCCGGTCTCGGCGTCGTCGCTGTTGATCAACGCCTACGTCGGAACCGACGTCGGTGGCCTGGACGACCGCACCACCCCGGTGGCGTGGGACTTCATCGACGAGATGCCGGGCGCCGACGCCAGGGACCTCATGGCCCCCGAGTTCGCCCTGCCGCCCGAGGTGGAGACCCACCTGGTCAACGCCGTGCTGACCAACGGCGCCCGCTACTACGTCGACCACGCCCATCCCGAGCTGTCGACCCCCGAGTGCCGCGACGCCCTCTCGGTCGTGCTGTTCGACCGGGCGGCCGAGCTGATCCTCATCGACTCGATGGTCGCCGCCGCCGACGCCCTGCCCGATGGGCAGGAGATCGTCATCTACAAGGACAACACCGACCGCAAGGGCAACGCCTACGGCTGCCACGAGAACTACCTGCTCGACCGCAACCTGCCGTTCGGCCAGATCATCAACGCCGCCACCACCCACTTCGTGACCCGCCAGATCTACACCGGCTCTGGCAAGGTCGGCTCCGAGCTGCCCGGCGTCGGTCGCAAGGAGGTGCCGTACCAGCTGACCCAGCGGGCCGAGCACTTCGAGGAGGAGGTCGGGCTCGAGACCACCCTGAAGCGCCCGATCGTCAACACCCGAGACGAGCCCCACGCCGACTCCCAGAAGTACCGGCGGCTGCACGTGATCGTCGGCGACGCCAACATGGCCCAGGTCTCGACGCTGATGAAGGTCGGGACGTCCGCCATCGTGTTCGCCATGCTCGAGGACGGGGCCTACGAGCGGCCCATGCCGATCGAGAGCCCGGTCGAGGCGATGCACGCCGTCAGCCACGACCTGGGCCTCTCCAAGCCGCTCGACCTGATCGACGGCGGTACCGCAACGGCGATCGAGATCCAGTGGGACCTGCTGGCCCAGGCCCAGGCGTGGGCCGACCGGTTCGGGCTCGAAGCGGTCGGCGAGGAGTGCGGCAAGCAGGTGCTGGAGCGCTGGGAGCGCACGCTGGCCGGTCTCGAGGCCGACCCCGATTCGCTGGCCGGCTCGATCGACTGGGTGGCCAAGAAGCGGTTGCTCGAGGGGTTCATGGACCGTCACGACTGCGACTGGGACGACCCCCGGCTCCGGGCCCTCGATCTGCAGTACCACGACCTGCGACCGGCGAAGTCGCTGGCGGCCAGGGCCGGCCTGGAGGCGCTGGTCGACGACGACGAGGCGGCGGTCGCCGTCACCGAGCCCCCGCCCGACACCCGGGCCTACTTCCGCGGCCGCTGCCTGCAGAAGTACGCCGACTCGATCGTCGCCGCCAACTGGGATTCGATCGTGTTCGACGTTGGCGACGACCCGCTCCGGCGAGTTCCCATGCTCGAGCCGGGACGCGGTACCGTTGACCACGTCGGGACTATTCTCGATGAGAGCGACACCGTAACCGATCTGTTGGACCGGCTCGGAGCCTGATCCCCGCCAGGGTCGCGCACCGCCACCGGTTGCTAGTAGGAGGACCAACAATGGCTGAACGGGAGCAAGTCCGGAGGAATGCTCCGAAGCCAACCGAAGAGGTGGCCGAGGAGGCCCCCGCCAGCAGCGAGTCCGGCGAGGCCCTGAAGGCCGAGCTCGACGACCTGTTGGACGAGATCGACGACGTGCTCGAGACGAACGCCGAAGACTTCGTCAAGAGCTACATCCAGAAGGGCGGCCAGTAGCCGCACCAGAGGGCCGCACCGCCCTCCCCGGCCGACCATCGCCGGGGAGGTGCGTCGACCCCGCCCGCCGCAGGCCCGCTCCGCCCGGGTCGAAACTCGGATCCGGTCCCGGCAGCCGAAGCGGGCAACGCTAGGCTGACCGGCGTATGACGCTACCTCACTTCAGCCCGGCCGAGGATCCGGGGCCGAGCTTCGCCGGACTGCTCCGCGAGCTCGGGGTCGGTCCCGACTACCGGGATCTGCGACTCGACGCCACCGACGCCGACGTCTCGCTGATCACCCACGGCACCACGGTCGTGGCCGCCCGCTTCGCCGACGGCGTGGTGATCGCCGGCGATCGGCGGGCCACGTCCGGCAACCTGATCAGCCATCGCACCATGAACAAGGTGTTCCCGGCCGATCGCTGGTCCGGGGTGGCGATCGCCGGCGCCGCCGGCCCGGCGCTCGAGATGGTCAAGATGTTCCAGCTCCAGCTCGAGCACTACGAGAAGGTCGAGGGCCGCTCGCTCTCCCTCGAGGGCAAGGCCAACCAGCTGTCGCAGATGCTGCGGGGTCACCTGCCGATGGCGATGCAGGGCATGGTCGTCGTGCCGCTGTTCGCCGGGTTCGACCGCCGTCGCGGCTTCGGCCGGCTCTTCGCCTACGACGTCACCGGCGGCCGGTACGAGGAGGAGGACTTCGTCGCCTCCGGTTCCGGCAGCCTGTTCGCCCGAACGGTGATCAAGCTCGGGCATCGCAACTCGAACAGCCGGGACGAGGCGGTCGACCTCCTCATCCGGGCGCTGTTCAACGCCGCCGACGACGACTCGGCCACCGGCGGTCCCGACAGCATGCGGGGCATCTACCCGACCGTTGCGGTCATCACCGCGGACGGCTACGCCGACCTCGACGAGCCCGAGATCGCCGAGCGCTTCGGGTCGGTCCTGTCCGAGTTCGCCGAGCGCGAGGAGGCGTAGTCACCATGCACCTCGCACCAACCGACCCGGCCAGGGAGGTCTGATCCGATGAACATGCCGTTCTACGTCGCTCCCGAGCAGTTGATGAAGGACCGGGCCGATTTCGCCCAGAAGGGCATCGCCCGTGGGCGCAGCCTCGTCGCCGTCGAGTTCGACGACGGGGTCCTGCTCTGCGCCGAGAACCCGTCCCGCAACCTCCGCAAGGTCTCGGAGATCTACGACCGGATCGCCTTCGCCGGCGTCGGTCGCTACAACGAGTACGACCAGCTGCGCATCGCCGGCATCCGCCACGCCGACGTGAAGGGCTACACCTACTCCCGAGACGACGTCGACCCGCAGGCCCTGGCCAACCAGTACGCCCAGATGCTCGGCCAGATCTTCACCCACGACACCAAGCCCCTCGAGGTCGAGATCCTCGTGACCGCCGTCGGCTTCCAGCGCGACGGCGATCGGATGTTCCACATCCGCTACGACGGCTCGGTCACCGACGAGGACGGGTTCGCGGTGCTCGGCGGCGAGGCCGACTCGATCCGGGAGCGGCTCGCCGCCAGCTACAACGCCGATCTCGACGCCGGCGGCGCCCTCCGGGCCGCGGTCGACGCGCTGGCCGGCGACGAGCGCACATTGGCCCCAGACGACCTGGAAGTCGGGATCCTGGCCAGGCGGGATCGGGGCCGGTGCTTCGAGCGGTTGGAGAACGGGCAGATCACCGACCTGCTCGGCGTTGCCGCCGACGATGACGGCTGAGCCGGCAGCAACGACACCCGTGCCCCGGATGCTTGCCCGGCGCCGATCCCGACTAGGTTAGGGGTGTGTTCTCTCGCCGCATCTACGGGATCGAGACCGAGTACGGGGTCACGTGCACCCTGCGCGGTCAACGTCGCCTGAGCCCAGACGAGGTCGCCCGCTACCTGTTCCGCCGGGTGGTGTCATGGGGGCGCTCGTCGAACGTGTTCCTGGTCAACGGCGCCAGGCTCTACCTCGACGTCGGCTCCCACCCCGAGTACGCCACGGCCGAGTGCGACTCCATCGACGAGGTCGTCGTCCACGACAAGGCGGGCGAGCGGATCCTCGAGCAACTCCTCGACTCGGCCGAGGAGCGCCTGCAGGACGAGGGCATCCGGGGCACGGTCCACCTGTTCAAGAACAACACCGACTCCGCCGGCAACTCGTACGGCTGCCACGAGAACTACCTCACCCGCCGCTCCGACGACCTGAGCCACTACGGCGAGATCCTCATTCCGTTCCTGGTCTCCCGGCAGATCTACGCCGGCGCCGGCAAGGTCCTCCAGACCGCCAGGGGCTCGATGTACGCCATCAGCCAGCGGGCCGAGCACATCTGGGAGGGGGTGTCGTCGGCCACCACACGGTCGCGGCCCATCATCAACACCCGCGACGAGCCGCACGCCGATGCCGAGCACTTCCGACGGCTGCACGTGATCGTCGGTGACTCGAACATGAGCGAGTACACCACGTTCCTCAAGATGGGGGCGATGGCGGTGCTGCTGCGGATGGTCGAGGATCCGAGCTGCCTGCTGCGAGATCTCAGCTTGGAGAACCCGATCCGGGCCATCCGGGAGATCAGCCACGACTTGACGCTGAGCCGTCGGGTGCGGCTGGCCAACGGGCGCGACGCCTCGGCGCTGGAGATCCAGGGCGAGTATCTCGACCGGGCCCTCCGGTACCGGGACACCCACGGCTTCCCCGACGACGAGCTCAAGGCGCTCGCCATGTGGGAGCACGTGATGACACACCTGGAGAGCGACCCGTTCAAGCTCGACACCGAGCTCGACTGGGTCATCAAGCACAACCTGATCGAGGCCTACCGGGCCAAGCACGACCTGCCGTTGAGCCACGCCAAGGTGTCGCTGCTCGACCTCCAGTACCACGACGTCCGGCGAGACAACGGCCTGTTCTACAAGCTGCAGGATCACGGGCGGGCCGAGCGGACCCTCACCGACGCCGAGATGTTCGAGGCGATCGACACGCCCCCCCAGTCGACGAGGGCCAAGCTCCGGGGCGACTTCATCCGTCGGGCCAAGGAGAAGAAGCGCGACTACACGGTCGACTGGGTCCACCTGAAGCTGAACGACCAGGCCCAGCGAACCGTGCTGTGCAAGGACCCGTTCCGCAGCGAGGACGACCGGGTGGCCAAGCTGATCGAGTCGCTCTGACGGTGCGGCCCGGCGGGGAGCCTCTGGCTCGGTTCCGCTGCGTATCCTGACCGGAGTGAACAAGCTCGAACGGCTGCTGAACCTCACGGCGGTGCTGCTCGACACGCCGCGCCCGTTGACGGCCGAGGACCTCCGCCAGAAGGTCGACGGCTACCCGCCGGCCGGCGCCGCCTTCCACCGGGCCTTCGAGCGGGACAAGGACGACCTGCGGGTGCTCGGCATCCCCCTCCGGGTCGAGCGGGTCCCGGCCACCGACCCGCCGATCGACGGCTACCGGATCGAGGCCGACGACTACTACCTGCCCGATCCCGGTCTCGACCCGGACGAGCTGGCCGCGCTGCACCTGGCATCGCTGACGGTCCGGCTGGACGGGCTGGGCGAGCGGGAGGCGCTGTGGAAGCTGGGCGGGATGGCCGACGGTCCCGAGCCCGGCCCCGAGCGGCCGCAGCCCGACCCGGCCAGTGGCGCCGTCACCAGCATTCCGACCGACCCGGCCCTCGAGCCGTTGTTCCAGGCCATCGCCGAGCGGCGGGTGGTCCGGTTCGACTACGCCGACCGACAGGGCGGCAGCGCCAGGCGGACGGTCGAGCCCTGGCGCCTCGATTTCCAGCGGGGCCGCTGGTATCTCACCGGCTGGGATCGGGTGCGGGAGGGCGAGCGCAACTTCCGGCTCGACCGGATCGTCGGCACGGTCGAACAGACGGGGGAGCCGGCGACGTCGACGCCACCGCCGTCACCGGGGGCCCAGCCCCGGCCGGCCTGGGAGATCGGCGACGAGGAGACGGTGATGGCCCGCCTGCTGGTCGATGCGGCCAGGGCCGAGACCGCGGCCCGCCAGCTCGGCCCCGACGTGGTCACGGAGCCCGGTCGGGACGGCGGCACGATCTTCACCGTGCCCGTCGCCCGGCACGACGCGTTCCGGTCGTTCGTGCTCGGCCTGCTCGACCACGCCGAGATCCTCGAGCCCGCGGCCTGGCGTCGCGATCTGGTCGCCTGGCTCGAGGTGGTCGCCGGCCGGCGGCAGCTGTCGGACGCCGCGTCCGGCGGAGCGGGCCGATGAGCCGGACGACCGCCTCCGACCGCATGCGGCGGGTCCTGGCCGTCGTCCCCTGGATCGTGGCCAACCCCGGCCGCAGGGTGTCGGAGGTCGCCTCCCGGTTCGGGCTGAAGGAGTCCGAGCTGCTCGACGACCTCGGCGTCGTCTACATGGTCGGACTGCCGCCGTACTCGCCCGATGCCCTCGTCGACGTGGAGATCGACGACGAGGGCCGCGTCACCATTCGACTGGCCGACTTCTTCTCCCGGCCCCTCCGACTCACGCCAGGTCAGGGCCTGGCCCTGCTGGCCTCGTCGGACGGCCTGCTGTCGATCCCCGGCACCGACCCGGACGGAGCCCTGGCCCGGGCCCTGGCGAAGCTGGGCTCGGCCCTCGGCGTCGACAGCGAGAACGCCTCGGACCCGATCGAGGTCCACCTCGGGGCGGCCGAGGCGGCGGTGCTCGATCAGCTGCGGCGGGCGGCCGGCGCCGGCTCCGAGGTCGAGATCGACTACTACTCCTACAACCGCGACGCCATGACCACCAGGGCCGTCGCCCCGTGGCGGGTGTTCGCCGACGCCGGCCACTGGTACGTGCACGCCTGGTGCCATCGAGCCGAGGGCGAGCGGATCTTCCGGGTCGACCGGATCGAGTCGCTGACCGACCTCGACCGTCCGGCCGCCGCGCGGCCGGACGACGCCGAGGACACCGACGGGATCTTCCACCCTCGTGACGACGACCCCCGGGTCACCCTCGAGCTCCAGCCCCAGGCGGCGTGGGTCATCGCCGCCTATCCCTGCGAGGACGTGCGGGAGGGCGACGACGGCGTGATCACCGCAACGCTGGTGGTCACCGCCCAGCCGTGGCTCGAGCGGTTGCTGGTCCGACTCGGGCCGGAGGCCCGGATCGTCGCCTCGGACGGCATCGACGACCCCGGCGGGCTGGCCGTCGACGCAGCCGAGCGGATCCTCGCCCGCTACGGTCCCGCTGGCGACCGATCTCCCTGACGCCGAGCGGGCGGAGACCCGCTGGTCGGGATCGACCCGGCCGGGGTACTACGCTGACGGCAATGTCAGATGAACGCGAGGACCCTTGGGCCTACGGCGTCTCCGCCGCCGACGCCGAGCGGTCGTGGCCTCCGCCGGATCCCGAACCGGATCCTGACGACGACTCCGCCGCCCGCCACCACACCGGACGCTTCACGTCCCCCAGCCTGGGGGCGTATGATCCCGCGACCGACCACGAGGCCCTGTCCGGCGGCGACGGCGCCGACGACGCCTACTTCCGGGACTTCGGCTACGGCGAGGGTTTCGGCGACGGCCGCCTCGCCGCCGGCTACGACAGCGGCACACCGGGTCGGGCCGACCGAGGGCCGACCGGCCCGAGCGCGGGCCGTCACGACGCCAACGGCCCCGACGCCGGTGGTCGGGCCGCCGTCGGCCCGAACCCCATCGGCCCGGACCCCGTTGGCTCGCACCCCGTCGGTCATGGTGCCCTGGGCCATGACGCCAGCGGTCATGGAGCCGTCGGCCATGAGGCGAGCGGTCATGGTGCCGTCGGCCACGAGGCGGGTGATCGGAGCCAGGCCGGCCTCGCCGGTGGTCCGGCCAGGCCAGCCCCGGAACGACCGCTGGATCGTGCCGATCGGGTGGCGCCGCCAGAGTCCCGCCGCCAGGCGACCACCGAGGGGCCAGCGGCCGGGCCGGGCCGACCGACCGCGCCGAACCCGACCTGGCGGACCGCGACCAACGGCACCGCCGCATCGGCCGATGCGGTCACCTCGGGCGATCGGCCCCGCACCTTCGGCGACGGCTGGTCGGTCGATGGGTTCGACGAGGTCGACCCCGAGGCCGAGGAGATCCTCGACGACCCCGACGCCGGCGCCGCGACCCGCCGCAACCTGATCGAGTGGGGCGTCGTCCTCGTCGGTGCGTTCCTGCTGGCGCTCGTCCTGCGGGCGCTCGTGCTCCAGGCCTTCTGGATCCCGTCCCCCTCGATGGAGACGACCCTGCTGATCCGCGACCGGGTGCTCGTCAACAAGGTCAGCTACCGCATCGGCGACATCGACCGGGGCGACATCGTCGTCTTCCGCCGAACGGATGCCGAGATCGAGCAGAACCCCGAGCTGCCCCGCGACGTCATCAAGCGGGTCATCGCCCTCGGCGGCGAGACGATCGAGATCATCGACAACCAGGTGTTCATCGACGGGCTGCTCCTCGACGAGCCCTATCTCGATCCCGGGGTGGTCACCAGCGACTTCGAGGCGACCACCGTGCCCGATGGGCACGTGTTCGTCATGGGCGACAACCGCGAGCTGTCGCTCGACTCCCGGTTCGAGACCGGCCCCATCGCCGAGGACCGGGTGGTCGGCCGCGCCTTCTTCCTGTTCTGGCCCCTGAACCGACTCGGCTCGCTGTAGCGGCCGCTGGCCGCGTCTCGGGCCTCAGCCGCCGTAGTACTGGGCGGTGACGGCAACCGAGGCCTCGATCCTGGTGACGTAGAACGCATCGATGCCGGCGTCGAGCAGCGCCGCCATCTCCCGCTCGTACACCGCGCCGGTGGCCAGTGCCAGCCGGCCGAAGCGGTGCAGGAGGGTGATGCGGCCGCCGCTCAGGTCGTGGTGGTCGAGCCGGAGCCCGTCGATGTCGCGCTGCTCGAGATCGGCCGCCCGCCGCTCGAGGCCGCCGTCGAGCGAGCGGTAGCTGGCGATGTTGACCAGGCGGGCGCTGGTCTCGGTCCGCCACGGCGTCAGCGTCGCCACCGACGGGTGGCACAACCACAGTCGCTCCTCGGCTCCGACGGCCCTGGCCGCACCGACGACGGATTCGAAGGCTCCGGGGTCCCGCACGTCGAGCGACAGCGGATGGTCCGACCCGATCGTCGCCAGCAACTCGTCGAGCCGTGTCGTGGTCGAGGGGAGCTCGTCGGCCGGCGTCCTGGCCACCGTCTTGCGGCGCAGCCGACCGCCGAGACGGCCGGTCCGGTCGAGCACGGGGACGCCATCGGCGGTGAGCCACACGTCGGCCGCGAGGGCCCGGGCCCCACGCTCGATGACCTGGTCGAGCTCGGCCAGTCCGGACTCGGGACGGTCGGCGGCGTCGGGGTCGGTCCGACCGAAGACCACGGGTCGGTCGAGGAGGGCGGGAAGCCGTGGTGCCATCGGACCATCCTGCCCGGCACGGGCGTCGAGTCCGCCCGCAGGTGGGCCGCCGATGGGCTCCGGACGGCCCGTCTGAGCGCACCGAGTGACGAATGGTCACCATGAGCGAGGTCCGGTGGTGAAATACCTGGTAACTCCCGCCGCTCGGGCACGTTCCGCTCAAGACCGGGGTTCCTGCTGCCGAACCAAAGAGGGCACCAACGAGCAAGGCCTCGAGCCCGGATCCCGTCCGGACATCGTCAGGCAGGAGGACGCACCCCAATGGCAACGATTCGTGCCAGCTGTTCGGATTGTGGCGATGTGGAACTGACCACCCAGGACGTGCACGTCCGGATCTGTGACGACACCAACGAGGGGACCTACTCCTTCCGCTGCCCGCACTGCCGCATGACCGTCGTGAAGCCGGCCGAGACCAGGACGATCGATCTGCTGGTCGCCTCCGGCGTGTCGTTCACCACCTGGCGCCTGCCGGCAGAGCTCAGCGAGCGCCACGAGGGCGAGCCGATCACCCACGACGATCTGCTCGACTTCCACCACCTGATGAGCGACGATTCGCGCCTCTCCGCCGCGCTCGACGCCTTCATCGACGGCTGACCCGAGCCGACCCGGCCGACGCCTGACGGCCCCGAGACCCCCGCCGGCGATCGCTCGCCGGCCACGGGCGCGTTCGGGATCCCTCCCCGGGCCCGTGGCCTCCGTCGCGGGCCGACGGCGTCGGTCCGTCGAGCCACATCGGGCCCCTGGCGGGGCCAGCTCGCAACCCCGTGGCGCCCCCGTGGACGGTACGCTGACGTCGTGTTCAACATTGGACCAGCGGAGCTCATGGTCATCGGCCTGGTTCTGCTGATCGCCGTCGGTCCGGAGCAGCTGCCCGGGGTGATCCGGCGGGTTGGCTCGATGGTGGCCCAGGCGAGGAGCATGACCGAGGGCCTCCGGTCCGAGTTCATGGCCGGGCTGGAGGAGATCGAGCGGGTCACCGACCCGGACGAGTGGACGACGGAGAACCGGCCCTTCGAGCGAACGAATTCCTACGCCGAGCGAAAGCACCGACTCGACGAGGAGGCGGAGGCGGCGGCCGACGGCGCTGGCGAGTCCGGCGACGAAGCCGAGGGCGTCACCGAGTCCGATGGGGCGGTCGAAGGCGTCACCGAGTCCGATGGGGCGGTCGAGGGCGTCACCGAGTCCGATGGGGCGGTCGAGGGCGCTGGGGGATCCGACGAGGCGCCCGCCGCCGCCGACCGGACCGAGCGGGGCAACGGCGGGCCCGTCGGTGGCCCGACCATCGATGGGGGCCGGGCGCCGGGCGACGAGCCCGCCGAGCCGGAGCACGACGGCCGACCCGAGACCGGCGCAGCTGCGTCGGACCATGACTCGGACGGCGCCTCGGACGGTGACCGCGCCGCCACGCCGTCGACGGCTGCGGTCGAGACCTCCGCCGACGACGACTCGGCCTCGGACGGGGCCGGCGCCGGTCACGGCGAGACCGTCGAATCCGGCGCCGATTCGGCTCGTCCGCTCGTGGAGGGCGACGCATGAGGAATCCGTTCCGGCGAGCGAAGAAGGGACCGGCGGTCGGCCCGGACGGCGAGATGACCCTCGTCGGTCACCTGTCCGAGCTCCGGACCCGGCTGATCCGCTCGGTGCTGGCGGTGGTGGCCGCCGCCATCGTCGTCTACGCCTTCTTCAACCCGATCTTCGACTTCCTGCAGGAGCCCTACTGCCAGTTCCAGGCCGACAACGGGGCCAGCTTCGAGGAGCTCGGGCTCGGCAGCGGCGGCTCCGGGGTCGACCAGGAGGCGTGCGGGCTGCTCGTCACCGCCCCGCTCGAATCGTTCAACGTCCGCCTGACCCTGGCCGGCTACGGCGGGCTGATCCTGGCCACCCCGGTGATCCTCTACCAACTCGGCCGGTTCGTCATGCCCGGCCTGTACCCGCACGAGCGTCGAGCGCTGATCCCTTTCATCGGCATCTCGATCCTGCTGCTGGCCGGTGGCATGGTCGTCGCCTACCTGCTGCTGCCGCGGGCGCTCGGCGTGCTCGAGGACTTCGGCTCCGACACCTTCATCTCCTTCTTCTCGCCGAGCGAGTACCTCGGTTTCTTCGTGAAGATGCTCTTCGCCTTCGGCGTGGCCGCCGAGTTGCCCCTCGTCCTCATCTTCCTGCAGAAGATCGGTCTCGTCCGGCCCGAGACGCTGGCCAAGAACCGGCGCCTCGCGATCGTCGCCGTGGTGATCCTCGGCGCCGTGATCACCCCGACCGGTGACCCGTTCACCCTCGGCGTCATCACGGTGCCGATGTACCTCTTCTACGAGATCGCCATCCTGGTCGGCAAGCGGCTGAAGCCGATCGGCTCGGGCACGGGGCTGGCCACCACCGGCGCCGGATGACCGGACTCGACGCCGGGGCCGGGGACGACTTCATCCGGGGTCTCGGCTTCCAGCCCGATCGCTTCCAGCTCGAGGGCTTCCAGGCCGTCGACGACGGCCACCATGCCGTCGTGGCGGCCCCGACCGGGGCCGGCAAGACCGTCGTCGCCGAGTACCTGATCGACCGACGGCTGAGCCAGGGCCTGCGGGTCTTCTACACGACGCCGATCAAGGCGCTGTCGAACCAGAAGTACCACGATCTGGTTGCCGCCCACGGCGTCGGCTCGGTCGGGCTCCTCACCGGCGACAACACGATCAACGGCGATGCCCCGGTCGTGGTCATGACCACCGAGGTGTTGCGCAACATGCTCTACACCGGCACCTCGATCGACCGCCTGGCCGCCGTCGTGCTCGACGAGGTCCACTACCTCCAGGACGCCTACCGCGGCCCGGTCTGGGAGGAGGTCATCATCCACCTGCCTCGATCGGTCCAGCTGCTGTGCCTGTCGGCCACGGTGTCCAACGCCGACGAGCTGGCGTCGTGGATCGAGACCGTGCGGGGCCCGACCGATCTGGTCGTCGAGACCCAGCGACCCGTCGAGCTGACCAGCCAGTACCTGGTGGGGGAGCGCGGCGGCAGCCATCTCCATCTCATGAAGACCCTGCAGGGCAACCGCCCGAACCCGAAGGGCTTCCGCTACGACCACGACCCCCGCGGCGGCGGTGGAGGCGGCGGCGGGGGGCGGGGTCGCAGCCGTGGCGGCGGGAAGGGCAAGCGGCCCCGGCCCCGCAGATGGCGGACCCCCGACCGGGTTGGGGTGATAGAGCTGCTGGCCCGCCGTGACCTGCTGCCCGCCATCCACTTCATCTTCTCCAGGGCCGCGTGTGACGACGCCGCCCGCTCGGTGCTGGCCTCCGGCCTGGCCCTGACCAACGCAGCCGAGCGGGAGCGCATCGCCGCCATCATCGATCGCCACACCCGCAGCCTCGACCGGCGGGACCTCGAGGTCCTCGAGTTCCACTGGTTCCGGGCCGCCCTGGAGGCCGGGGTGGCCGCCCACCACGCGGGCATGGTGCCGCCGTTCAAGGAAGCGGTCGAGGCCTGCTTCGTCGAGGGGCTGGTCAAGGTGGTGTTCGCCACCGAGACCCTGGCCCTCGGCATCAACATGCCGGCCCGCACGGTCGTGGTCGAGAAGCTGACGAAGTTCACCGGCGAGCGCCACGAGTTCCTGACCCCGGCCCAGTTCACCCAGCTCACCGGCCGGGCCGGTCGTCGGGGGATCGACGCCAGCGGCGACGCCATCGTGCTCTGGTCGCCGTATGTCCGGTTCGACCAGGTGGCCGAGCTGGCCGGCTCCCGCCGCTTCACCCTCACGTCGTCGTTCCGGCCGACGTACAACATGGCCGCCAACCTCGTCCGCCGCTACCGGCCCGAGCGGGCCAGGCAGCTGTTGAACCTCTCGTTCGCCCAGTTCCGCTCCGACGCCGGGGTGGTCCGTTCCGAGCAGCGGGTCGAGAAGACCCGGACGCGGCTGACCCAGCACCGGGGCCGGCTCGAGCGCGACTACGGGCCGATCGAGGAGCTCCGGGCTGCGGCCCGAACCCCGGAGGTCGACGACCGCGACGAGCAGGCGGTCGCCTTCGCCCTCAGCCGCGTCGGTCCTGGTGATGTGATCGCCATCGATGCACCCGACGTCCCGTCGCCGGTCGCGGTGATCTCGCTGGCGTTCCGTCGCCACGGCCGGATCCGGGCCCGGGTGGTCGATCAGCGGGGCCAGACCTACGAGCTGACCCCACCGGATCTCCTGGAGCCGCCCGAGCAGGTCGGCGGCGTCGAGCTGCCGGAGCCCTACCTGCCCGACAGCATCACCTTCGCCTACGAGGTGGGGGAGAACCTCAAGCGGAGCGGGCTGTCCGACCGTCGCGGTCGCAGCCTGGCCCCGAGCGGAACGGCGACGTCGCAGGCCACGCTCGACCCGAAGGCGATCAAGGGCCTGCGCCGCCTCGATCGCCTCGAGCAGGACCTGGAGCGGGCGCTTCGCTCGACGAGGGGCGGGGGTGACTCGCTCGGCGCCCGGTTCGACCGGGTCATCGAGCTGCTGGAGCGGCGAGGCCATCTCGTCGACTGGGAGCTGACCGACTCCGGGGAGCGATTGGCCCGGCTCTACCACGAGCAGGACCTGCTGGTGGTCGAGGCGATGGAGGCAGGCCTGTTCGACGACCTGCCGGTGCCCGAGCTGGTGGCGCTCGCCTCGACGTTCGTCTACGAGGAGCGGCGCGGCGACCGACCCGAGCCCGACCCGTGGTACCCGTCGGCCGAGGTCCGGCGCCGGGTTCGTCGGGTCCTGGCCGCCCACCTCGATCTGGCCGCCGACGAGGACGACCTCCGGCTCCCCCAGACCCGGGTCCCCGACCCCGGCTTCCTGGCGGTGGCCCACGGCTGGGCCTCGGGCGGCGGGCTCGACGACGTGCTCAGCGACGAGGTGTTCACGGCGGGCGACTTCGTGCGGACCGCCAAGCAACTGATCGACCTGTTGCGCCAGCTCGGCAAGCTGGCCCCGACGCCGGCGACGGCCGCCGCCGCCCGCCGGGGAGCGGAGGCGGTCAACCGGGATCTGGTCGCCGCCTCCTCGGCCATCGACGGCGCCGACCCGGACGACTCCGACACCGGTGACGGGGGGAACGGATCCGAGGCCGCAACGGTCGACGCCGACGACCTCGACCCCGATGGCGGCGACGACGCCGGCGAGGCCGCATCGGCCGCGTCGATGCCGTGACGATCGAGAAGGGCTCGGACTGGGGTGAGCCGTGGGACCCGCAGCCTGGGGTGAGCCCCGTCGAGGTCGACGACGACGCCGGGCTGGCGGCGCTGGTCGATCCGACCGCCGGCTCCTCGCCGGTGGCCACCGTCGCCGCCGGCGACCTGTTGCGCACGCTCGGGCTGGACCGTCCCCGACCGCTGGGAGAGCGGTACCGCTACCCGATCGACGCCGTCGTGGCCCGGCTGCGGCGACCGGACGGCGGCGAGCTCGAGGCCTGCTTCGTCGCCCACCTGACCGTCCGCAACCGGCCCTTCACCGGGATCGGGCCTGGCCTGTCGTTGGCCGTCATGAACGCCGCCTGGCTCGGTTCGCTCCGTCTCGGGCCCCGGGCCCACCCGAACGACGGGCTCGTCGACGTCACCGAGGGGACCGTCGGCCTGGTGCAGCGGTTCGAGGCCAACCGGCGGGCGACCTCGGGCGCTCACCTGCCCCATCCGCAGCTGCGAACGAGGCGAAGCGCCACCTGGGAGACCACCTGGCCGCGGCCGGTCGGCGTCTGGCTCGACGGGGTCCGGCGGGGCCGGTTCGCCGCCGTCCGCGTCGAGGTCCGGCCTGACGCGCTGTCGATCGTGGTCTGAGCGTCGGGCCCGCCACGGCGACGTCCCGTCGCTCCTCGCCCGAGCGGCACCGCAGGGGACGATCCGATGCGGGCTGGCGGCCGTCGCTCACCTCACGAACGTCGGCCGCCGGGGCCGAATCCGGGCGGGACCATGGTCACCTTGTGGCCGGCCGCTTCGTGAACCAGCGACAGACTTCTGCCCCAGGTCCGCCAATGAGGGCCCGATCGGCCCTACTCTCTCTCGCCGTGAGCGCGTACGTGGTCGAGCAGTACACGGAGTCCGAGCAGGACGTCCTCCGCCGGTACTTCACGAACCTCGACCAGCCGGTGTTCGCCCTCGTCAACCTGCCCGAGGTGGTGAAGGGAGCGCTCTTCGCCCGGTACTCGCGGTCGTCCAAGAGCCTCCGCCGGCTCTTCCTCGACGAGTTCGTCGGCGAGCTCGACATCGAGGGCGACGCCTCGATCGACGCCACCGTCGGCCTGGCCAGGGCCGAGGAGCTCTACGAGAAGGTGTTCTTCGAGTACGGCGACGACTCCGTCGCCCAGCTCGGCGGCATCCACCTGGCCTGCGAGCAGGCGTCGAACCTCCTGACCAAGATCCTCGAATGGGGCCGGCTGGCCGCCTACCTCGAGCAGTCGACCCGCTACATCGCCTACGACGCCAGACCGCAGGGCCGCTACCGCTACTACCGGGATCCCGAGGTGCTCGCCTCGTCGCTCGGCACCCGCTACGTCGGCGATCTCGACCGCCTGTTCGACTGCTACGCCGAGCTGGCCCCCCAGATCGAGGACCACGTCCGCCGCCTCACCCCTAAGGACGCGGCCGACAGCGACTTCGTCTACCGCCAGGCGGTCAAGGCCAAGGCGCTGGATGCCGTGCGGGGCATCCTGCCGGCGGCGGCCCAGTCGAACGTCGGCATCTACGCCACCGGCCAGGCCTACGAGCAGATGTTGCTGCGCATGCGGGCCGACCCCCTGCCCGAGGCCAGGACCTACGCCGACATGATGCTGGCCGAGCTCCGCAAGGTCATCCCCTCGTTCGTCCGCCGGGTCGACCTGCCCGACCGGGGTCAGGTGGCCAGCGACTACCTCGAGCGCAACCGGGAGGCGATGGACGCCGTCGCCGGGGAACTGCTGGGCGACGCCGACCCCTTCGACGACGAGGCCCGGGTCGACCTGGTCGACTACGACCCCGACGCCGAGGTCAAGATGGTCGCCTCGATGCTCTACCCCCACACCCACCTGTCGGAGCTCCAGATCGAGGACCGGGTGAGGGCCATGTCGGTCGAGGAGCGCCTCCAGGTGGTCCGGGCCTATGTCGGCGAGCGGGAGAACCGCCGCCACCGGCCCGGTCGGGCCCTGGAGCGGCCGTTCTACCGGTTCGACGTCCTGGCCGACTACGGGGCGTTCCGCGATCTGCAGCGGCACCGGATGTTGACGGTCGAGTGGCAGCGGCTCAGCCCGTACCACGGCTACACCCGGCCACCGCTGGTCGACGACGCGGGCCTGACCGACGAGTTCGACGAGGCGATGGAGCGCTCGGGGGAGTTGTTCGACGCCGTGCGGGCCGCCGGATTCGAGACCCAGGCCTCCTACGCGGTCAGCCTGGCCTACCGGGTGCGGTTCAATCTCAACCTCAACGCCCGCTCGGCGATGCACACGATCGAGCTTCGGAGCATCCCCCAGGGGCACCCCGCCTACCGCCGGGTCGTGCAGGCGATGCACAAACTGATCGAGCAGAAGGCAGGTCACCGGGCGATTGCGGCTATGATGACGCACGTCAACCACTCCACGGAGGCGGAGCTGGAGCGGTTGGAGGCTGAACGACGGGCAGAAGCAAAACGGACAGGTAGCGCTGTCTAGTTCGTGACCGGCCCGGGTGACCCGAGCCGGCCTCGTCTCCCAGGAGCGACCCGTGACTCGTTCGTACCCGCAAGCTCGTCCCATCAAGCATCCTCCGGCGGCCGTCGTGCGGTCCCGGCCCGACCCGTCGAGATCGGGAACGACCCGATCGCTCGCCCGTGCTGCGCTGGCGGTCGGCGGCGTCCTCGCGCTGCTGATCCTCCCGGTCGCCCCGGTCGGGGCCCAGCAGTACACCGTGCAGTCGGGTGACTCCCTGTCGATCATCGCCCGAGATCACGGCGTCACCACCGCCGAGCTGGCGGCGGCCAACGGGATCTCGAACCTGCACCTGATCCGGGTCGGCCAGGTCCTGACCATCCCGGGCCTGACCTACGAGGTCCGGCCGGGCGACTCGCTGAGCGTGATCGCGGCCAGGACCGGGGTCTCGACCGCCGCCCTCGCATCGGCCAACGGCATCACCAATCCGAACCTCATCCGGGTCGGGCAGGAGCTGCGGATCCCGGCCGGCGGCTCGGCTCCGACGCCGGCCGATCCGGCCGCCGGCTACGACAACCTGCCGGGCCGGCTCCGGGAGAACCCCGACCGGCTCCAGCTCATCCCGTCGTTCGAGACGTGGTCGGTCCACTACGGCGTGCCCACCGACCTCCTGATGGCCATGGCCTACCGGGAGTCGGGATGGCAGACCTCGGTCGTGAGCCCAAAGGGCGCGGTCGGCGTCGGCCAGTTGATGCCGGCCACCTCCGAGTGGATCGCCGACCACCTCATCGGGGCCGACCTCGACCCCAACGACCCGGACGACAACATCCGGATGAGCGCCCGGTTCCTCCACTGGCTCATCGGCTACATGGGGAGCGAGGAGGCGGCGATCGCCGGCTACTACCAGGGTCCGAACTCGGTTCGGGCCATCGGGTACTACGACGACACGCAGGCCTACATCACCAACATCGGCCAGATCCGCCGGTTCTTCGTCCGCTCCTGAGGCTCGGACGCCGGCACCACCAGCCGGCCCGAGCGCGCCCGGGCGACCCGTCGACTTGCGCCGCGGCCGGGGTATGTCATGATGAGCCGACCGCTGCGACCGGGGCAGACCACCAGGGGAAAAAGAATCGCCGCGGTGCGGTGAACTCAAGCCCCGAGGGGCTAGAGTCCGGCCGTTCCCGCCATGGGCCCGACAGTGAGGCTGTGTCGATGAGTGACGATACCGACGACGAACTCGAAGAGCTGGAAGACGACGACCTCGACGAGGACTTCGAGGGCGAGCCCGATGACGAGGATGTCGACGAGGAGGAGCTCGAGCTCGAAGAGGAGATCGACGAGTTCGAAGAGGTCGCTGACGGCGAGTCCGAGGAAGAGGAAGACGACGACGAGGAAGAGGCCGAGCAACGCCCCCGAGCCCGGAAGGTCTCCGACGACGAGGAAGAGGAGGACGAGGACCCCGACGACGTCGAGGCCGACCTCGACGCCATCCTCCGCGACCGCCTGGCGGCGTCCGAGGACGAGGACGATGACGAGGACGGCGAAGACGGCGGCGACGGTGCCGGCGGCGGGGCCGGGGCCGGTCGCGGCGAGGAGATCGTCTGCCCCAGCTGCTTCCTGCTGGTCAACCGCAGCCAGCTCGACCGAGGTCCGAACCCGCCGTGCCCGCACTGCGGCGAGCCGATCGAGCTCTGAGTCGACCGGCGGTGGCTGACGAGGAGCGCAACCCGGTCGACGACCTGATCGACCTGTTCGTCTACGCCCCGGTCGGGCTGTTGTACGAGTACGACGAGGTGCTTCCCCGCCTGGTTCGGCGGGGCAAGAGCCAGGTGCAGCTGGCCCGCGTCATCGGCAGGATGGCGATGCGGGGCGGCGGGTCCGCCCCGGCCAACCTCGTCGTGGAGACGGTGGCCAAGATGCTGGCCGAGCGGATCACCGAGATCGGCGCCTCGATCGGGCTGGCGCCGCCGACCGACGACGACGCGAAGGCCGGCTCCCGCCCGTCGACCCCGGTCGGGTCCGACGACGACGAGGAGCTGGAGGCCGTCGACGCCGAGCTCGTCGACGACGTCGACGAGGAGCGTCCGCTCCCGATCGCCTCCTACGACACGCTGACGGCGAGGGAGATCATCTCCCTGCTCGACGAGCTCGACGCCGACCAGCTGGCCCGGATCCGGGCCCACGAGGAGGCCAACCGGGCCCGCAAGACGGTGCTCGGCAAGCTCGATCGGCTCGAAGCGTAGGCCAACCCGCTACAGTCCGGGC
The DNA here is from genome assembly GCA_028285495.1 of Acidimicrobiales bacterium. Classification (GTDB taxonomy): domain Bacteria; phylum Actinomycetota; class Acidimicrobiia; order Acidimicrobiales; family SZUA-35; genus JAHELU01. The sequence goes on along the minus strand of JANQPB010000006.1, from coordinate 320,816 downwards.
GGCGGCCACCGGTCGGAGAGGAGCGGGCGTGCACATCCCCATGGAGTCGGCCAGGCTGGCCACCGATGACGACCTACCGGCGATCGAGGCCATCGCCGATCGGGCCAGGGAGGCGATCGTCGATCAGCGGGGCGGTCCGATGTACCTGCAACGCGAGGCCGGACAGTGGCCCGACCGGGACCGGCTGACCGCGGCCGTCGACGGCCGATCGGCCGCCGCCGTGGCCGGGTGCTACGACGGGATCGTGTTCGGCTACGGCGTCGTCGTCTACGAGGAGCTGCTCGACGGGACCACGGTGGCCCGCCTCACCGACTTCGTGGTCGACGAGGAGATCCGGGGCTCGGGCATCGGCGAGGCCATGATGAACCTGCTGCTCGAGCTGGCCGAGGGTGCCGGCTGCATCGGGATCGACTCGGTCGCCCTGCCGGGTGACCGGTCGACCAAGAACTTCTTCGAGTCGTTCGGTCTCAAGGCTCGGTTGCTCACCGTGCATCGGGCGTTCGACGTCGATGGGGCGACCTGAGCCGATCGAGTCGCCTCGGCCGGAGGTGGCCGTCGGCGCCGTCGTGATCGACGACGGGCGATTGCTGCTGATCCGGCGGGGGCGGGGTCCTGCGGTCGGCCGGTGGTCCGTGCCGGGTGGACGGGTGGAGCCGGGAGAGCACCTCGCCGCCGCGGTCGAGCGGGAGGTACGGGAGGAGACGGCGCTCGACGTCACCTGCGGGGCGCTCGTCGGGTGGGTCGAGCGGTTCGGGCCGGACCACCACTTCGTCATCCTCGATTTCTGGGCCGAGCTGGTCGGCCCGGCGGAGGGCCGGGCCGGCGACGACGCCAGCGAGATGGCATGGATCCCGCTCGACCGGGTGCCAGACGTCGACCTCGTCGACGGGCTGCTCGAGTTCCTCGAGGCGAACGAGGTGCTGCCCATCCGCTGACGCGGGGCGTCGGCGACCCCGGTGTGGTTCGTCGGCTCGACGGCGGCCGGCGTGGGGGCGGCGTCAGCCCGCGGTCTCGGCCGGGTCCTGCTCGGTGACGGCCGCGACCGCCTCGGCGGCGTCGGCGGCGCTGGCCGAGCCGTTGGCGACCGGTGCGGTCTCGGGCTCGGGCGGCGGATCCGCGACGGCCTCGACGACCTCGGCTGCCGGCTCGTCCGACGTGGTGTCGTCGGCCGGTGTGGGGTCGGGAGCCGGCTCGGCATCGTCGGCCGACACCTCCGACCCGTCGGCCTCCACCGGCGACGGGTCCGCCTCGCTCGGCCCGACGGCCTCGGCCGGCTCCTCGGGCGCCGCTGTCTCTTTGGCCGGGCCGACCTCGGCCTCGGCCGACACCTCGGGCGCCGGTGCACCGGCTCCGGTCTCGGCGGCGGGTGCCGGGGCGGGATCGAGCTCGCCGGTATCGCCGGTGACCTCGGCCGGATCGGCGTCGCCGGCCTCCGGGGCGTCGTCGGCCGTCTCGGTCGCCAGCTCCGGAGCCGCGGTGCCAGTCGCCGCGTCGGCGGTGTCAGTCGCCGCGTCGGCGGTGTCAGTCGCCGCGTCGCCGGCGTCGGGCGCCAGCTCGGTGGCGTCGGCTGCCACCGCAGGCGTGTCGGCCGGCTCGGCGCCCGGGGCGTCGTCGACCGGGGCCTCGGCCGTCTCGGGCGCAACCTCCGCCCCGCCGGGCGCCTCGGCGGCCTCCGGCGACTCGGCCGGCGTGGTCGGCTCGGCGGTCGCCGACTCGGTCGATGGGGCGTCGGTCACCGGCGTGTCCGCCGCGGCCTCGGTCGTCTGGGCGTCCGCCGCCGGCTGGTCCGCCCTCGGCCCGGCCCCGGCCTCCGGTGCAGCCTGTTCCGCCTGCGCCTGCGCCTGCGGCTTCGGCTCGGCACCGGGCACGGGCCGGTCCTGACCGCCGCCGGATCGGCGACCGCGGGACCGGTTGTTGGCGTTGTTGTCCCGTCGGGGCGAGCGACGGCGCTTGGCCGACTTCGGCACCTGGGCCGGGTCGATGCCGAACAGCGCAGCGATCGCCGGGATCCGGTCGGAGAGCCGCCTGACCTCGCCGAGCAGTTCCTCGCCCGGCTCGGACGGGAGACCGACCGGGGCGACGGCGCCCCGAACGGGGGAGAAGGCCAGGGCGTCGAGCACGGTGGCCCACCGGTCCTGGGCGACGTCGGGGGCGAGGGCCTGGCTGGCCTGCTCGGCCAGCTTGCTGGCCACCTCGGTCGGCAACGGCGCGCCGGCCTTCACCGGGCGGGAGCTGAGGCGGAGGCCTCGGACGACCCGCCCCTCCTCGACCGCGGCGTCGAGGTCCTTCAACCAGGTGGCATGGTCCGACTCGAGCCGCTGATCGAGCAGCGTCTTGATCTGGTCGACCAGCCCCCGCGTCTCGTCGTCGCGGGCGACGTCGGAGCCGGCGACCACCACCGACCGGAGGTCGCGGATGTCGAGCTCCTGCCCGTCGGCGATGGCGGCATCGGCCCGGTCGCGCCACTCGGCCAGCCGAGCCGGGCCGAGGTTCTTCTCGGCGATGGCCAGGATCGGGCTCGGATCGACCTCGGGCTTGCCGGCGGCCTTGGCCTCGGCGTTCTGCTTCTCGATGGCGGCCCTGACGCCCGGCATGCCGTCGCGCATGACCTGCTCGACGATCGGGCGGTGCTCCTCGGTGATCTCGGCCAGCAGCGCGTCGCGGTGGACCCGGCGCGGCCGCAGGCGCTTCGGCTTCGGCCGGCGCTCGGCCTCGGGCCGCGGGCCCCGCTGGCGGTCGTTGCGGTCGCGGCGCTCGCCCCGACCCTCGCCCCTGGCCCGGCCCCGTCCGCGGCGATCGCCCCGACGGTCACCCCGGGCGACCCGCTGGGTGGTGACCAGCTCGTCGTCGCGCAACGGGCGCGACTTCAGCTCGAGCAGGTCGGTGCGCTCCTTCTTCTGCTTCGGTGCGAAGACCTCGGTCACCTCGATGCCGTCGAGGTGGAACTCGGCCTCGACCTTCACCACGTCGCCGACCTTCGCCCCCTCGTAGAGCAGCGACCCGAGGAGGTCACCCTTCGGTTGCTTGGCCCCGGCGGCGCGCCAGGTCCAGGAACCGTCCTCCCTCGTGCTGGTCAGCTCCACTTCGATTCTGCGGCCCATGCCGTGAACCTACCTTCGCGTCTCCGGACGTCGTGTGAGTACCGCCGGTCACGCACGGGACCGACCGTCGTCGATCCGAGCCACCCGACCCGGACCGCAAATCCTACGGGCCGCTCCCACCCGGTCATGCACCCGTCATCAGGTGCAATACAGGTGACACAAGCCCCCCACCAGCCTATGGGTTCGTCGCCCCGGTCCGGTCGGAGCGTCAACCGAAGATCCGCCGAGCGGCCGCGATCGGCTCAGCCGGCGTCGCCGGCCGGGTCGCCGGCGCGATCGTCCGGCGGCTCGCCGTCTGGCTCACCGCCCGGCTCGTCGACCCGGATCGTGGCCAGGGCCCGATAGGCGTCGTTCGACCGGGCCGCAGCCCTGGTCTCGCGGGCGGTGGCGTCGACATAGCGCTGGGTGGTGGCCAGCGACTCGTGGCCGAGCAGCATCTGCAGCTCGGTGCCGCTGGCGCCGTTGCGGGCCAGGCTGGTGGCGAACGTGTGGCGCAGGGCGTGGACCAGGGCACCGGCCGGCACCCGGGTCCGGATCCCGGCCTCCCGGTACAGCTGCTCGACCAGGTAGTGCAGGGCGCCCCGCCGCATGCCCTCGCCGTCGTTGGCGACGAACAGTGGAGCGTCCGCAGGGAGCCGGCCGGGAAACCGGCGGGCCCGGGACCCCAGGTACCGCTCGATCACCGCCTCGACCTCGGGCTCGAGAGGCACCGTCCGCTCCTTGTTGCCCTTGCCCCGCACGCCGATGACCCGCTCGCCGGACGGACCGTCGATCGATCGCACGGTCAGGTCGAGCAGTTCGGAGAGGCGGAGCCCGCAGGTCAGCAGCGTGGTGATCACGGCGAAATCGCGCTCGGGCCACGGATCACGGGCACCGCTGCGACCCCTGGCCGCGACCCGGAGCAGTCGTTGCACCGAGTCGTCGCCGGTGATGGCCTTCGGGCGGCTCTTCGGCACCCGGGGCTTGTCGACCGCGGCCATCGGGTTGCCGGCCACCGTCCCCTCCGCGACCAGGAACGTGAAGAGCTGGTTCCACGTCGACCAGGTCCGGGCGATCGTGGCCGCGGACTGGTGGGCGATGGCGGCGAAGGCCCGCCGGAGGTTGGGGATGCCGAGATCGTCGATGGCGAGCTCACCGGCGGGCCGACCGGTCGCGATCGCCAGCTCGCCGACGATGGCGTCGAGGTCGCGGCGGTAGGCGGCCAGGGTGTTGGGTGAGTGCTTGCGAGGGGCACGGGCCAGGAAGAACTCGTCGATTGCGACTGCCAGCTCGCCCGTGGCCGGGGCGCCGGCCCCGCCACCCGCCGCGCCGCCTTCCACCCGGCCGGCTCGGCCATCGATCGTCTCGTCGGCCCCGCCGACGGCGGGATCGGGTCGGCCGGGATTCATGGCGTCGATCGTAGTCCGCTATCTTGACCGCCACGGGGCGCTGCGGCCGGCGCCGTCGCCCCGTCCTGCGATCGGAGGTACCAGGTGGACGACGGCCAGCCCGCCCCCGAGCCCGGCGAGCCAACGCCAGCCGATGACGGCTCCGCCATCCCCGAGCCGCTGGCCCGCATCCGCTGGGACAACCGGTTCGTCGATGCGCTCCCCGTCGATCCCTCGACCGAGGTCCGGCCACGCCAGGTCACCGGCGCCCTCTCGTCCCGCGTCCGGCCGGTCCGTCCGTCGGCTCCGGTCCTCGTCGCCCACGCCCGCGAGGTGGCCGACGAGCTCGGCCTCGCCGCCGAGCTCTGGACCGACCACCGCGACCTGATGGCCCGCGTCCTGACCGGCGACGTGGTGCTGCCCGGGATGGACCCCAGCGCCGCCAACTACGGCGGCCACCAGTTCGGCAACTGGGCCGGCCAGCTCGGCGACGGGCGGGCGATCGCGCTCGGCGAGCTGGTCACGCCGGGCGGCGGTCGTCAGACGCTGCAGCTCAAGGGCGCCGGACCGACCCCCTACTCCCGCGGCGCCGACGGCTTCGCCGTGCTGCGCTCCTCGGTCCGGGAGTTCCTGTGCAGCGAGGCCATGCACCACCTCGGCATCCCGACCACCCGGGCCCTGAGCCTGGCCGTGACCGGCGACAAGGTGGTGCGGGACATGTTCTACGACGGCAACCCTCGCCCCGAGCCCGGGGCGATCGTCTGCCGGGTCAGCCCCTCGTTCATACGCTTCGGGTCGTTCCAGCTGCCGGCCTCCCGCCAGGACGACGAGCTGCTCGCCGCCCTGGCCGACTTCACCATCGAGGAGTACTTCGCCGAGATCGCCGGCGAGCACCCGGCCGGCACGCCCGAGCGGTACGCCGCCTTCTTCACCGAGGTCGCCAGGACGACCCTGGCGATGGTGCTCGGGTGGATGCGGGTCGGCTTCGTCCACGGTGTGATGAACACCGACAACCTGTCGATCCACGGCGTCACGATCGACTACGGGCCCTACGGCTGGCTCGAGGGGTTCGACCCCGGCTGGACCCCGAACACCACCGACGCCACCCACCGCCGCTACCGGTACGGCCAGCAACCGCAGGTCGCCCACTGGAACCTCCTGCAGCTCGCCAACGCCCTCGTTCCCCTCGTCGGTGCGACCGAGCCGCTCCAGGAGGCCATCGAGGGCTACGGCTCGGATCTCCAGTGGGACGAGCGTCGGATCTGGCGTGAGAAGGTCGGCCTCGGCCTGGTCGACGACGCGGCCGCGGCCGACGAGCTGGTGACCGAGCTGTTCCAGCTTCTCGTCAGCACCGAGACCGACATGACCATCTTCTTCCGATGCCTGTCCGACGTCGTCCGGCTGGCCGACGGGCCGGGTGACGACCCCGCCGGGTCGGGCGACGGTGGCGACGACGCCTCGCTCGTCGCCCCCCTGACCGATGCCTATTACGACGAGGTCGGCGCCGGCGAGGTGGCCGCGACGACGGCCGACTGGCTCCGCCGCCACCGGGCGCTCGCCGCCACCGATGGTCGCCCGGCCGGCGAGCGGGCGGCAGCCATGGATCGGGTCAACCCCCGCTACGTGCTCAGGAACTACCTGGCCCAACTCGCCATCGACGCCGCCGAGGGTGACGACTTCACCGAGGTCGAGCGGCTGCTCGAGGTGCTTCGCCGCCCCTATGACGACCAGCCGGGCAACGAGCGGTACGCGGCCAAGCGGCCCGAGTGGGCACGCGAGCGGCCGGGCTGCTCGCAGCTCTCCTGCAGCTCCTGAACGGGCCGGGCGGCGGGCGCCGATGCCGCCGTCGAGGCGGGCTCGAGAACAGCTGATCACGGCTGCCTGAACGGCTGCTTTCCGGGTGGGGCGATGGGCGGTTCGGGGGGATGAGTTGAGGTACCCAACCAGCCCCCGAGCTGGGAGTTTTGCCTCCGGAACGATCTACTCTCGTTCGAGCAACGACATCCGTTGGCGGTCAACGCGTGATGCTCCGCCGGGCGACGAAGGTGTATCGGAGGCAAGTCCCATGAAGCCAGCTGTGGCCCCAGTGCCGCTCGACTCGATTGAGACCAAGGTTGCCAGCCGGCCGCTCGTGTCGGTGGTGATCCCGACCCTCGACGAGGCGGCCAATCTGCCCCACGTGCTCCCCGCCATCCCCGGCTGGGTCCACGAGGTCCTCATCATCGATGGGGGCTCGACCGACGGCACCGTCGACGTGGCCAAGGAGCTCCGCGACGACGTGGTCGTCATCGAGGACCTGACCCCCGGCAAGGGAGCGGCGCTCCGGCGCGGCTTCGACGCCGCCACCGGCGACATCATCGTCATGATCGACGCCGACGGCTCGATGGACCCGGGTGAGATCCCCCGGTTCGTCGGCGCGCTCATGGGCGGCGCCGACTTCGCCAAGGGCTCCCGCTTCTGCCACGGCGGCGGCACCGATGACATGGAGTGGTACCGCTGGCTCGGCAACGCCGTGCTCACCCGCATGGTCCGGTTCGGCTTCGGTGGCAAGTACTCCGATCTCTGCTACGGCTACAACGCATTCTGGCGTCGGGCGATCGACGGTCTCGACCTCGACGCCGACGGCTTCGAGATCGAGACGCTCATGAACATCCGTGCCCTCCGGGCCGGCCTCGAGGTCACCGAGGTCCCCAGCTTCGAGTCGGAGCGGCTGTTCGGCGCCTCCCATCTCAACACGGTGACCGACGGCTGGCGGGTGCTGAAGACGATCGTCAAGGAGCGTCGCCGCCCGTTCGAGCCAGCGGCCGAGATCATCGACCTGCGCTATCTCGACTGACCGCCCGCGCGGTCCACTCCCCGGCAGCCCACTGGGTACCCTGGTCGTCGCAGCGGACTGCGACCGCCGGCCCCTCAGCCGACCCGGGTCGCCCGGAGCCGCTGCGCGGCGGTGGAGTCTATGAGACGGCAAACGGCACAGCTACGGGATGGGCTGGCTGCTGTCCCCGTCGTCACCAGCAGCCTCTCGCTGATGACGGGAACGCTGTTGACCTCCGCCCTCGGGCTCGTCTTCTGGATCGTCGCCGCCAACCTGTACGACGACGCCGACTTCGGCGTCGCCACCACGGCCGTTTACACGATGATGATGCTGGCCGACGTCGCCGTGCTCGGTCTCCGGAGCGGGCTCGTGCGTTACCTCCCGCTGGTCCAGCGGACCGCCGGCCGCACGATCGTGTGGGCCTACGGGTTGGCTGCCCTCTCCGCCGGTCTCGCCGGCGTCGGCTTCCTCGTCGGTCTCGACTGGTGGGCGCCCGACCTGTCGGCGCTGACCGAGACCCTCCTCGTCTTCGGCCTGTTCGCGATCTCGACGGCGTGCTGGGCGCTGTTCAACCTCCAGGACGCCGTGCTGGTGGCCGAGCGCAAGGCTCCGTGGGTTCCCATCGAGAACGGGATCTTCGGTCTGGCCAAGATCGCACTGCTGTTCCCGTTCGCCGAGCTGTCCCCCGAGCTCGGGATCTTCTGGGCCTGGACCCTGCCGGTGTTCCCGATCGTCATCGTCATCAACCTCCTCGTCGCCCGTCAGGTCGGCGCCCGCGATCGGCTCGCCGACCCGCGGTCCGACACCGGCCCGGGGTTCGGGGCGATGCTGTCGTTCTCCCTCGCCGACTGGGTGGCGTCGATCGCCCGGCTGGCCACCCTGGTCGCCATCCCGCTCATGGTCCTCGGCAGCGAGGGCAAGGTCATGGCCGGCTACTTCAACGTGGCCTGGCTCATCACGTTCACCATCTTCACGTTGAGCATGAACGCGGCCCATGCGCTGCTGGCCGAGAACTCACACGAGCGTGACCAGGAGCGGCGCAACACGGTCCAGGCCGGCCTGCTCAGCCTCGGGCTGACCTTGCCGATCGTCGTCGTCGGCGTGATCGCGGCGCCGTTCGTGCTGCTCATCTACGGCTCGGGCTTCGCCGACAATGCCAGTACCGTGCTCCGCATCCTCCTCGTCGCCGCGGTCCCCAACGTGATCCACCAGATCTACGTCGGCCGGCTCCGCTCGCAGGGGCGCATGGGAGCCGTCGTCTGGCTGGAGACCCTGCTGTCGGCCATCGTCGTCGGCCTGACCGCGCTGCTGCTGCCCCGCTACGGCATCGACGGCGTCGGGATCGCCTGGTTGGTCGGTCTGGTCCTCCTGGCCGGCGTCGCCGTTGTCCGCGAGTGGTCGACGTTGCGCGCCGGCCCGGTCGGCCCGGGGCCCGCCGGGAACGGCGCCGTCGCCGACCACTCGAGCCCCGACGATCCCGGCCACCCCGGCCCGACGTCGAACGGGTCGGCCGGCGGCGATCCGGCCGCCGGTGCGACCAGCGCCGAGCGGGCGACCCGCCCATGACGGCGGCCAACCGCATCTGGGCGGTGGCCGGCTTCGGGGTGCTGACGGCCTTGTTGCTGGTGCTCGGCGTCGACACGATCGGCTCGTTGATGGCCCTCGTGCAGCTCGGCGGGCTGATTGGGGCGCCGACCGCGCTGCTGCTGCGAAACGACCTCCGATCGACGGCGGCCACCGTGGTCGTCGCCGGCGTCCTGTCGATCGCCATCTCCGCCATCGCCGTGCAGTCCCTTGTCTGGTTCGAGTGGGCAACCGGCCCGGCCATCGTGCTGCTGGCCACCGCCTACGGTGTCGTGCTGGCCCGGCTGCTGACCGGCTCGGACGACCTGGCCGAGGCCTCGACGGGGAGCGGGAGCCGGTGGTGACCGTCGAGGCCAGCGAGCGCCCCGGCGCCCCGCTGCTGAGCCACAGTCCGGCCGGTTGGGCCGGGATCGGCCTCGCCGCCACCTCGATGCTGCTGACCATCGTCGGCGGGCGCCTGACCCCGGGCGACGAGGTCGACGGCTACGGCATCATCTCCGCGCTCCCCACGCTGTACTGGGTCGGGCTCGCCATCGGCCTGTTGGCCACCGCCGCCGCCCTGCGCCTCGCCATCGTCGAGCGTCCCCGCTACGCCCTGCTGGTCCCGACCGTCTGGCTGACGGCGTTCCACATCGGCCCCCACCTCGCCCACCCCCACCTCCGGTTCCACACGGTCTGGGTCCACCTCGGTTTCGTCCGCCTCATCGACGAGCAGCGGACGGGCGAGATCCTCATCGATGCCCGGTTCGCCTGGCCCGGGTTCTTCGGCACGTTCGTCGCCCCGCTCGCCGGGCTGGACGACCCGGTCATCGAGTTCGTGCTCCGCCTGTGGCCGGCCGCCATCATCGGCGCCACCGCCGTGCTCGTCTCGCTGCTGGCCACCCGCTCCTATCCGACGGTCCCGCTGATCGGGCCGCTGGCCGCCGTCGTCTACGTGCTGCTGTCGTGGACGGGCCAGGACTACTTCTCGCCCCAGAGCTTCGGCTACACCGCCTACCTGGCCATGCTCGTGCTGCTCGAGAGCGGGCCGCTGCGCACCAGCTCGGCCTGGAGCGCCTCGGTTCCCGTGCTCGCCCGCTTCGCCGCGGCCGGCGGCGAGCGACCGGTCAGCCGCACCACCCCGGTCTTCGTCGTGCTGCTCATCCTCAGCCTCGGCGCGATCGTCTCCCACCCGCTGGCCCCGTTCTTCATCTGCACCGGGCTCGTGATCCTCGGGCTCTACGGCCGGACGCTGGCGTGGCGCTTGCTGCTGATCGTCGGGCTGGCCTACCTCGGCTGGTTCCTGATCGCGGCCGAGCCCTGGTACTCGACCCGGATCGAGACGCTGGTCGGCCAGATCGGCGCGTTCTTCACCAACCTCGGCAGCACCACGTCCGAGCGGGTCGTCGACTCGTCGCCCGAGCGGGTGTTCGTCACCAACGTCCGCAGCCTCGTCGGCCTCTCGACCTTCGTCACCGCGCTCATCATCGGGGTGGCGATGGCAACCGAGCGATTCCGCCACCTGCGGCCGGCCATCCCGCTGGCCCCGCTCGCCGGCATCCCGTCCCTGGCCCTGGCGCTGCAGAGCTACGGGGGCGAGATCATCTTCCGGGTCCTGCTGTTCACCCTGCCGATGGCGGCGATCCTCATCGCCCGGGTCCTGGCGTCGTTCCGGGTCCAGGCGCTGCCGGTGCTGGTGCCGGTGGTCGTGGCGGCGATGACGCCGTTGCTGCTGCTCGCCCGGTACGGCAACGAGTCGTTCGAGATGGTCACCGCCCTCGATCGGGAGGCGGCCGAGGCCGCCTACGAGCGGGCCGACGACGACACGTTCTTCGTCCTCGACAACGGCTTCCTGGCCTTCTGGGACCGCACGGTCGGCCGCAATGCGTTCGCCGTGAAGCCGCTGCAGGCCAACGGCGACTTCGTGGCCGACCTGCGTGCCGACGCCAGGGCCCGGGGCCTCGATCGGGTGCTGATCGTGATCACCCCGAGCATGCACCAGTGGCGGCTGCACGGGACCGGCCAGCCTGGTCACCTCGACGAGATGGCCGAGTGGCTGATCACGGAGGCCGGGGCCACGGTCGTGTTCGACCGCGACCGGGCCTGGGTGCTCGAGCTGTGAGCCCGGTGGCCGACGTCGACCGGGTGGGCGCCGATGCCTGACTTCCTCCTGCAGCTGCTCGGGCTGCTGGTCCTGGTCATCCCGCTGATCGCCATCCAGTGGAACCTGGCCGGCCGGACCGGCCGCCGGGCCCGGATCTCGCCGCTCCGGGACCAGCAGCGGTGGCGGCTTGAGCTCTACGGGAACCAGCCGGGAGCCCAGCAGGCGGTGGTCGACGCCGCCGACATCCCGTTCCCGGTCAAACAGGTCCGCTCGGCCAGGGGGGAGCTGGCCCGCTCCGATCCGTCCAGGGCTTGGGCCCTGCCCCAGCTGGAGCTGGAGGTCGTCGTCGACGATCCGTTCACCGACGACGTGCTCTCCGGCCTGTTCGGGGTCGAGCACCACGTGCGCTTCGTGACCGGCAACGAAGCGGTGATCGACGTCCGGGGCGACCGTCGGGTCCGGGTACGGGCGCTGCCGTTCGTTCCCGAGGTGGCCCGGTGACCGCCCGTGACCCCGGCCGCCGTCGATCGGCCGGTGGCGAGCCGGCGGCGGGCGGGCATGCCCGCCGCAGATCCGGGTGGCTACACTCGGCGACGGTGCGCAGGCGTTGTGGCGGTGACGCGGGCGACGGGGCTCGCCCCCACGTCTCAGCGGGTTCGACGACGAGCCGCGACCCGATGTCGACGCCGCTGGTGTCGGTGTGCGTGCCGGCCTACCGGGCCGAGCGGTTCCTGGCCGAGACGATCGAGAGCGTGCTGGCCCAGACGTTCGTCGACTGGGAGCTGGTCGTGCTCGACAACGCCTCGACCGACCGCACCGGCGACATCGCCCGGTCGTTCGACGATCCCCGGATCCGGATCGAGCGCAACGAGCACACCCTGTCGCTGCCCGAGAACTGGAACCGGGTCACGGCGTTGGCTCGCGGCCGCTACCTGAAGGTGCTGTGCGCCGACGATCTGATCGCCCCGACCTGCCTGGCCAACGAGGTCGAGGTCCTGGAGAGCCGGCCCGAGGTCGCCATCGTGTCCTCCCGGCGCGACTTCATCACCGCGGAGGGTGAGCTGGTGCTGCGCAGCCGGGGCCTCGATGGCCTGCTCGGCTACCGACCGGCCGCCGCCGTCGTGTCGCAGGTGGTCTCCTCGGGGATCAACCCGATCGGGTGGCCGTCGTCGGTGATGGTCCGCCGGGCCGACTTCGAGGCGGTCGGCGGCTTCGACGACCGTTGGGTGCACCCGATCGACCTGCATCTGTGGCTCCGGTTGCTCTCGTATGGCGGGCTGTACGGCATCGAGGACTCGCTGGCCTCGTTCCGGATCAGCGAGGGCTCGGTCACCGCCGGCTTGTCCGACACCGGGGCCCAGCACCGCAGCGCCCTCCGCACGTTCGTCGCGGAGTCGACCTGGGACGTGCCTCGCTCGGCCCTCGTCCGGGCCGGTCTCCGATCCCGGATCGAGGAGCTCCGGCTCCGCCTGCTGTTCAGTGCCGCCAACAGCGCATCCCCCCGCCTGCGCCGCCTACCCTCGCTCGTCCTCGATCTGGGGCGCCGCTCGGCCGGGTCCGATCGGGGCTCCGAGCCGACGACCAACGGTGCGTCGGTCGCCGCGATCGGTACCGAGCGGACCCGGGCGACGATCGACCGTCGGGTCGGCTGAGCCCGTTGCGGGCCGGGCCGGCGCCCGCCGCTCCGCCCCTCTGACGCCCCCCACCCATGGTGACGTCGGCCCGCTCGCGGGCCCGGATCGCAGCCCGCTGCGTTGCGACATCCGGCACATCGACGTGGTCTGCCGCGCCCGTCCCGGGGACAGTATCCTGCGTGGCGATGCCCCCCTACGTCGACACGAACCGATGACCGCCGCCGCGTCCCCCCGAGGCTCGTCGTCCGCCACCGGCGCCGGCGGCGACACCCTGCTCCGCGGCCTGGCCGGCCTCGACGCCATCGATCCGGCCGAGACGCAGCCGCTCTTCGCCCACGCCGGCTACCTACCTCTCCGCGGGTTGCTCAACGCCGGCTCCCTCGCCGATCTGCGGGCCGAGGTCGACCACCTCCTCACCGAGGCCAGACGGCGCGACTTCGACATGGAGTGCATGGGCGGCTCACCCCGTCACATGACCACCCTCGGTGGGATCGAGATCTCCCGGATGGCCCCCCGGATCACCGAGCTGTACCGCAGCCCCGACCTGATCGACCGCCTCGGCCGGTTGATCGGCCTCGAGCTGGTGCTGGCCGACGACCCGGTCGAGCGCCACGTGCTCAACCGCCTCCACCGCGGCGGCGACACGCACGGGCTCCACACCGACGACTACCCGCTCGCCCTGGTGATGTTCCTCGAGAGCCCCACCTGCGAGGAGGGCTGCGGCCACCTCGAGTTCTTCGACGCCTGCAAGGCCGGCCACAGCTCGGTGCTGTCACACGACGCCGGTGACGCGTACCTGCTCCGGGCCGACCGGATGCCACACCGGGTACGGCCGATCCACGACGGGTGCGTCAGGACCGTGCTCAACTTCGCCTACGGCGTCGCCGGCGAGCCGATCATGAAGACGCCGTCCGCCTCGATCCTGTACTCCTGACGGGCCGAGCCGCTCGCCCCGATCCGACCGGCTACAGCGGGTTGCCGTCCGGGCCGAGGTAGTCGGCGCTCAGGTGACCGTCGGCCTCAAGCGCGGCGTACTCGTCGTCGCTCAGGCCGACGATCTCCTTCAGGACCGATTCGTTGTCGCCCCCGAGGACCGGTAGCGGTCCCCACGACAGGTCGGGTCCGTCCCAGCGCCACAGGTGCGTCGGGTGGAGATGGGTGCCGGTCTCGTCGCTGCCCGTCTCGGCGAACATCTCGCGGGCCAGCAGGTGCGGGTCGGCCAGCGCCTCGAGCTCCCGCAGGACCGGAGCGGCGGCCACCCCGGCGCCCTGGCAGGCATGGAAGACCTGGTCGGCCGTCAGGTCACGGGTCCAGTCGGCCAGCCGCTCGTCGAGCTCGTCGTGGTTGGCCCGCCGGCCGGCAGCGGTGGCGAATCGGGGATCGTCGGCCAGCTCGGGCCGGCCGATGACGCCGGTCAGCGCTCGCCAGGCATCGTCGTCGACCACCGAGATAACGGCCCAGGCATCGTCGTCGCCGTGCTCGTCGCGGCACGGGTAGCAGCCCTGCGGGGCGTGGAGGTGGTGGCGGTTGCCGAGCGGAACGTGCTCGCGGCCGGTGCGGTCGGCGTCGATGAACAACTCCCCGATGTGGTTCATCATGTTCTCGGACTGCGAGAGCTCGATCATCTCGCCGACGCCGGTCCGCTCGGTCCGTCGCAGCGCCATCAGCGCGGCGAGGGCCCCGGCCGAACCGGACGCGGCGTCCATGTGGAAGACCGTCTCGGACTCGCTCAGGTCCTCGCCCCGATAGCCCCGCAACGACGTGAGCCCGCACAGGCCCTCGAAGTTGACCCCGAAGCCGAGGTAGTCACGGTACGGCCCGGTGAGGCCGACCGACGGCATGCGGATCAGGCTGAGTCCGGGGTTGCGCTCGTGCAGGGCGTCCCAGCCGATGCCGAGCTTGTCGATGAGGTCGACCGAGTTGTTCTCGATCATCAGATCGCACTGCTCGGCCAGCCGCAGCAGGGTCTCGCGACCGGCGTCCTTGCGCAGGTCGAGCGTGACGCTTCGCTTGCCCCGGGCGTGGGCGTTGAAGAGCGCGATGCGGTTCCACGGGCGCTCGCCCGGGTCGGCATCGGGGTAGCCGCCGAAGATGCCCCCCAGGTCGGTCACCATCTCGGCCGTCGGGCGGGGCAACACCCCGCGGGTGGCCGAGGGGAAGATCCAGGGGTTGTCGACGCGGATGATCTCGGCCCCGAGGTCGGCCAGGATCCAGGTGGCGTACGGCCCGGCCCACACCACGGTCATGTCGAGGATCCGCACGCCGTCGAGGGGGAGGGCCCCCCGGCCGGAGCCGCTCGACGGGCCCGAGGGGCCCCCGTTCGTCGATGCGGTCTCGGCCGTGGTCTCGGCGGCCTCCCGGTCGGGGGCCAGCTCGGCCACGACCTCGTCGGTGTGCTGACCGAGCAGGGGAGCGGGGCGGCGCAGCGCCCACCCGTCGTCGATCCGGATCGGGGCGCCGGGCTGGCGGACCGTCCCGGCCACCGGGTGCTCGACCGAGACGAAGAACTCCCGCTCGGAGAAGTGGGCGTCGTCGAGCAGGTCGAGGGGCCGGTTGACGGCCGTGATCGGCCAGCCGCCGGCCTGGGCCTCCTCCATGGCCTGCTGCTTGGTCTTGGTCAGCGTCCATCCGAGGAGGTGGGCGTCGATGACGTCCGGCAGGTCCTCGTCGAGCAGGAATCCCGGGTCGGTGTAGATCTCGGCCAGGTCGGGGTTGTCGACCACCGCCAGCATCCGGGGGATCCAGTTCATCAGTGTCGATATCTGGATGTGGCCGTCGAGGGTCGGGCGGCAGCCGCTCGGCAGCGGCGAGACCCGGTAGCCGCCGGTCCGCTCGACGTCCTCGCCCCGGTAGCCGGCGTAGAGGAAGTAGGTCATGCGCCGGTCGATCGAGCAGATCTGGGTCTCGACGTTGGCCAGATCGATGTGGACGCCCTCGCCGCTCGATTCGGCGAGGGCGAGAGCGGCCAGGATCGACACCGCGGCCACCGACCCGCACTGGTACTGGCCGACGGCACCGCCCATCTTGACCGGCTCCCGCTCGGCCGAGCCGGTGGCCGACATCGGCCCGCCGAAGGCGTAGTGCACGATCTCCTCGCCGGCGTAGCCGGCCAGCGGTCCGGTCAGGCCGAATGGGGTGACCGAGGCGATGACGAGGCCGGGATGGCGGGCCCGCAGCTCGTCGGGGTCGGGCTCGGGGCTCGATTGGATCACGACGTCGGCGGCGGCCAGCACGTCGTCGAGCAGACCGTCCGACCCGTCGCCGTCGAGCACGACCGACCGCTTGTTGGTGTTGAGGTGCAGGAACGCCGCGCTCTGCTCGGGGTCGTCGTCGGCCCCGTCGGGGAACGGTCCGAGGGTCCTGGCCACGTCGCCGGCCGGAGGTTCGACCTTGACGACGTCGGCCCCGTAGTCGGCCAGCAGCTTCCCGGCGTAGGGCCCGGCGATACCCTGGGCCAGCTCGACGACGCGGACGCCGTCGAGTGGCGCCTCAGCGGTCAAAGGCCCAGCTCCTCGAGCACGGGAACGAGGTGTCGGCGCAGCAGCTTGCCGGTCGACGTCCGGGGCAGGTCCTCGGCGACGTGGATCTTCTCCGGCCGCTTGAAGCCGGCCAGGTGCTCCTTGAGGTGGTCGTTGACCGCGTCGAGCGAGCCACCGTCTCGGAGCACGACGGCCGCGACGACCCGCTCGCCCCAGGTGTCGTCGGCCAGGCCGACGACGGCGGCGTCGAGCACGTCGCCGTGCTCGTACAGCACCCGCTCGACCTCCTCTGGTGCGATGTTCTCGCCGCCCCGGATGATCATGTCGCCGGACCGGCCGCTCAGGAACAGGTAGTTCTCGTCGTCGAGGAAGCCGAGGTCGCCGGTGTGGACCCAGCCATCGTCGTCGATCGTGACCCGGGTCTTCTCCTCCGAGCCCCAGTAACCGTCCATCGCCCGGTAGGTCCGGAGCTGGACCTCGCCGTGCTCACCGGGGCCGAGCACGTTGCCTTCGGGGTCGACGATGCGGATCTCGACGTCGTCGAGGACCTGGCCGACCGAGCTGAGCCGGGCCAGCTTGGCGTCGGAGTCGAGCACGTGATCGTCCGGGCCGAGCACCGCCACCGTCGACGTGGTCTCGGTCTGGCCGTAGGCGCCGGAGAAGCCGACCGTGTCGGGGAACTCCTCGATGGCCCGCTTGATCACCGCCGGCGGCATCGGAGCGGCGCCGTAGGTCACGGCCTCCAGGCTGGCCAGCGAGGCCGAGCCGAGCCGCTCGGACTCGAGCACCCGGGCCAGCATGGTCGGGACCAGGAAGGCGTGCGTGACCTCGAGGGCGTCGACCAGCTCGAGCCAGCGGTCGGCCTCGAACTGCTGCATGACGACGGTGACCCGGCCCGAGTACAGGGCGTTGAGCATCGAGGTCAGCCCGGCGATGTGGTAGAGCGGCGCGCCCAGGATCATGCGGCCGAGGTCGCTGCCGTCGGCGGCGTCGTTGGCGCCCATGATGTAGCCCGAGAGCGATCCGTGGGTCAGCTTGACCCCCTTCGGCAGCGACGTCGTGCCCGACGTGTAGAGCAGCGCCGCCAGATCGTCGTCGTCGACCTCGTTCATCAGCGGCCACTCGTCCGCCCCGTCGCGGAGCCCGGCGTAATCGTCGTCGAGGTAGATCACCCGCTCGAGCGAGTCGGGTCGGCAGCTCTCGATCAGATCCCGGTAGCGGGTCTCGGTGAACACGACCCGGGACCCCGAGTCGGCCAGCAGGTGGGCCACCTCCTCGTCGGCCGCCCGGTAGTTCATCGGCACGACGGTCGCACCGATGGCCGAGGTGGCGAACAGCGCCTCGAGGAAGGCCGTCGAGTTGGTGGCGAAGATCCCGACCCGGTCGCCGTCGCCGAGGCCGAGCGAGGTCAGCAGGCCGGCCGTCTGCGAGACCGCCCCCCTCAGCTCCTCGTAGGTGACCGTTCTGGCCTCGCCGTCGCCCGTCGTGTCGATGAGCACCACCGACTCGGGGACGATCATCGAGGGCAGGTCGAGCAGGCTTCCCAGGTTCACGGATCCCCCATACGGTCGGTCGATCGCCGCCATCGCCGACCCCGATCGGGTTGGCTCCGGCGGCCGCAACGCCAGAAAGAGTGCCATTCGGGGCGGGTCGGTGCAAAGGCTGCGGACCGTCGTCGCTCCGTCCCCGGCCGGCGCCACGCGACGACAAGGATATTTCGCCTCATGACCTGACATCCCCGGTCGATCTGGTTTACGGTGCGCCTCATCAGCGAGAGAACCATCTTCGTCCTCGATACGTCGGTCCTGCTGAGCGCTCCCGCCGCCCTCGATTCCTTCGGCAACAACGACGTCGTGCTGCCGATCGTCGTCCTCACGGAGCTGGAGGCCAAGCGGCACCATCCCGAGCTGGGCTGGGCGGCCAGGAGCTCGCTCCGTCGCCTCGAGCAGGTCCGGGAGGAGCACGGGGGACTGACCGAGCCCTATCCGATCAACCACGAGGGCGGCACCGTGCGGGTCGAGCTGAACCACGGCTCCGACGCCCTCGTGCCCGAGGCCATGCGGGAGGGCAACGACCACCGCATCCTGCTCGTCGCCCTCAACCTGCAGGCCGAGGGCAACCGGGTCGTCCTCGTCACCCAGGATCTGCCGCTCCGGCTGCGGGCCGGTGTGGTCGGAGTGTCGGCCGAGGAGTTCGTCCACCACATGGACGCCGACCTGGAGTGGCGGGGCATCGCCGAGCTGCCGGTCACCGCCGACACGATCGACCGGCTCTATCAGGACACCGTCGTCGACGTCCCCGACGCCAAGGACCTCCCGGCCAACACCGGACTGATCCTCGAGGGCGGCAACCAGTCGGCGCTGGCCCGGGTCCAGTCGGACGGCAAGGCCCGCCTCGTCTCCGAGCGCTCGATGTTCGGGGTTCGTGGCCGCAACGCCGAGCAACGGATCGCCCTCGACCTGCTGGCCGACGAGTCGGTCGGCATCCTGTCGATCGGCGGACCCGCCGGCACCGGCAAGTCGGTCCTCGCTCTCGCGGCCGGCCTCGACTCGGTGCTCGAGCGCCAGACCCACCGCAAGATCATGATCTTCCGGCCCCTGTACTCGGTCGGCGGCCAGGACCTCGGCTTCCTGCCCGGCTCGGAGGACGAGAAGATGCGGCCGTGGACCGACGCGGTCGGCGACGCGCTTGAGGCGATCACCAACGAGACGGCCCGCGAGGAGATCAAGCGACAGGAGCTCATCGAGGTCCTCCCGCTGACCTACATCCGGGGGCGGACCCTGACCGACGTCTTCGTCATCATCGACGAGGCCCAGAACCTGGAGCGCAGCGTCCTGCTGACGGCCCTCAGCCGACTTGGCGTCGGCTCGCGGGTGGTCCTGACCCACGACGTGGCCCAACGGGACAACCTGCGGGTCGGTCGCCGCGACGGCATCGCCTCGGTCGTGGCCAGTCTGCGGGGCCACGAGCTCTTCGCCCACGTGACGCTGAACCGGAGCGAGCGCAGCGCCATCGCCGCCCTCGTCTCCGAAGCCCTCGACATCGAGTAGCCGGCCACGGCCGGACCCGGTCCGGCCCGCCATCGACCGAGGGGTGGGTCGCCGCCCGAGCGAGCCCGTCGGCGCGCCGATGCCGATGGCGGGAGGTGGTCGTCGGCCCGGCTCAGGTTCGACGATGGGCGACGGCCAGGCGCCGCTCGACGGCCAGCCCGGCCTCGAGCGGCAGGTCCGCCGCCGTTCGCAGGCACCGCTTGAGCGCCGCGACCGCGCCCGGATCGAGTGCCGCCAGCTCCGCTGCCCGGTCGAGGGCCGTTCGGTCGGGATCGTCGGCCAGCTCGGTCACCAGGCCGATGGCGAGCGCCCGCTCCGGCTCGATCTCGTCGGCGATGGCGACGATCGGCACGGCGGCGTCCGGCCCGACGACCTTGGTCAGCGACTGGGTGCCGCCGGCGGCGGGCAGCATCCCCAGCTTCGTTTCGGGGAGGCCGAGACGGGCGGTCGGCGAGGCGATGCGGAGGTCACACAGCAGCGACATCTCCAACCCGCTGCCGAGGGCGACGCCGTTGAGGGCGGCGACGGTCGGGACGGGCAGGTCGGCCAGGAGCGCCCACGGGTCTCGGTCCCAGCGGATCCGGCGGGCCTCGACGATCGACTCGGCCGAGCCGAACTCGGTGAGGTCGGCCCCGGCGCTGAAGTGGCGACCATCGGCGGCGAGCACCATGGCCCGCAGGTCCGTGATGTCCCGAACGGCCTGCAGGGCCCCGATCAGAGCGTCTCGCATGGCCAGGTCGAAGATGTTCAGCGGCGGGTGGTCGAGCACCACCCGGGCGACCGGGCCGTCGAGCTCGAGCCGGACCCGGTCAGCCACGGTCGTCCTCGGTGCCGGCCCCGATCGGCGCTCCGGTTGCGGGTTCGGCGTCCGCCCCTGCCCTGCGGCGGCCGGCGATGTCGACCAGTGGGGCGATGGATCCGGCGAGGCTGATCTCTATCGGGCGGATCGGGCCGCTCGGGTGATGCCGGGGCGCCCCGTGGCCCGGCGTCGACCGGTCGGCGAGGAGCTCGGTCGCGGCGGCGAAGGCGGTGATGGCGGCGACGAGGTCGGCGTAGGCGACCGGGGCCGGTCGGGGCGCCCCGGTCGGGTCGGCGGCGAAGGCGAGGCCGCTGGCGGCGTGGACACCGGGTCCGTAGGCCAACCAGTGGCGCTCGGGGCTGTCGGCGGCGAAGGCCCGGATCTGGATGAGCCCGAGCCCGGGGCGCAGCTCGGCCAGCCGATCGGGGTCGTAGCCGAGGTTCGGCATGACCCGGCGGGAGAACGACTCGATGAGCAGATCGGCCCCGCCGAGCAGGCGCTCGAACCGTCGCCGATCGTCCTCGACCCGAAGGTCGAGGTCGACGATCTCCTTGTTCCCGTTGAGGTGGGCGTAGAGCCGGGGCCGGCGCCGGAAACCGTCCGGTCGGCAGTCGGGGTCGACCTTGATCACCTCGGCGCCCGACCGGGCCAGCAGTGCGGTGGCCAGCGGACCGGCCCAGTGGCTGGTCAGGTCGACCACCACCGGTCGATGGTTGCGGCTCCCCTCGGTCGGCCCGACCGGGTCTGACCGTCGGCGGTCGTGCGCAGGCGGGTCGTCCGGCCGGGGCCGCACCTCGCTGGCGGGGTCCGGGCCCGGCCCGTCGGTCGGGGAGCCGACGTCCGCCGTTGCGGCCCCGGTCGGGCGGCGGTACGGCGTGATGGGAAGGCGGAGCTCCTGGGCGGCGGCGGCCACGGCCTCGGGCCCCGCCTCACCCCGGTCGGCCAGCAACGCGTCGAGGACGTCCCGGTCGTCGTCGATGACCTCGTCGTTGATCCAACCGTCGCCGACCGGGGTCGGTAGGGTCGGCGGCGGCCACGCCTCCAGCCGGAGCGGCGCCGTGAGCTCGTCGACCAGCAGCGCCTCCAGCCGCCCGTCGTCGAGCGACGGCACGACCAGCCCGCTGGCGTCCGTTCTCGCTGCCGTCGATGCCTCGGCCCGGCGCCAGCGTGCGGCGGCCAGCGCCACCAGGCCATCGGGCAGCCCGGGAGGCAGCTCGGCCCGGCGCCCGGATCGCTCCGACGATGCCCGACGCTCCGACGCCTGGCCGATGGCGTCCGACGGCCCGGCCCGGTCGGGCGCGGTCGGCGGGCCCGGCATCATCGTCCGCCGAAGTCGGGCGGTCGCTTCTCGAAGAACGCCTGCAGGCCCTCGGCCCGGTCCTCGGTCGCCGCCAGCTGGTGGTTGAGGTCGCCCTCGAGCCGCAGCCCGTCACGCAGCGGCAGCTCGCTGCCCCGGTGGACCGCCTCCTTGGTGAACTCGAGCGCCAGTGGGCCGCGGCCGACCAACGTCGCCGCCAGCTCGCCGGCCAGGGCGGCCGGGTCGTCGGTGACCTCGTGCAGCAGACCGAGCCGGTTGGCCTCCTCGGCGCCGACGTCGCGCCCGAGCAGGGCGAGGCCGGCGGCCGGGCCAGGACGGATCGCCCGGGGGAGGCGCTGGGACCCACCCCACGCCGGCAGCCGACCGTGGCGCACGTGGTCGAGGGCCAGCACGGTGCCGGGTCCGCCGACCCGCAGGTCGGCGGCCAGCGCGATCTCGAGGCCGACGCCGCGGCAGGCCCCACCGAGCACGGCGATCACCGGCGGCCGGAGCGAGGCGATCGCCGAGGCCGGATCGGGGCGCAGCGCGAAGACGTCGAGGTCCGTCGCCGGACCGGTGCAGAAGTCGTCGCCGCGGGCAGCGACGACGACAACCCGGACCGTCCGGTCCTCGATCAGCCCGGTGGCGACGTCCGCCAGCTCGACCGCCGCCGTCGAGCCGAGCTCGCCGCCGGGCAGCCGAATGGTGGCCACCCGATCCTCGGCCGTCCGGTCGAGCTCGACCTCGGTCAGCCGCACGACCGCTCCGGTCCGGCCGTCGCCCGGGTCGCCGATGGGGCCGCCGACGGGGCGGCGGCCATCAGTCGGCCGACTTGGTCTTCTTCGGCTCCTGGAGCGTCATCGGGGCACCGTTGCACATCAGGGTGGCGTCGCCCTTCTTGGTCACCAGCACCTGGATGCCGGTGTCCTCGCACTCGTAGCGCTTGCCGACCATGAGGCCGTCACCGCCGGCCTGGGCGGTGATGTCGCCCTCACCGCCCTTGGTGACGATGATCTCGATACCGAGGTCCTCGAACGGGACCTTCTCGCCTGGCTTGACTGGCACCGCGCTCCTCCTTGGTTCGACGGGATGCCTCAAGGTAGCCCACGGGTTCACCCGCCGTACAACTTCCCGGCCGGCCAGGGACGCCCAGTCCCCGACGAGCGGCCATGGGCGCCCTGCTAGGGTCGGGCCGTCCGATGGGGACGGAGCGGGACGCGACCGGGCACGGGAGGTTCGAGATGGCAGGTGACGATGCGGCTGGGCGCGAGGGCGCACTGGCCGGGGTTCGGGTGCTCGATCTGTCGACCCTGGTCCAGGGTCCGCAGGCGGCCGCGCTGCTGCACGACCTCGGCGCCGAGGTCGTCAAGGTCGAGCTGCCCGAGGTCGGTGACGTCGCACGGCACGTCGAGTCGATCCCCGAGCGGGGCCAGTCGGCGGTGTTCCTCGCCAACAACCGGGGCAAGCGGTCGATCACGGTCGACCTCCGCACGGCCGGCGGCAAGCGGGTGCTCGAGCGCCTCGTCGAGCAGGCCGACGTCCTGTTGTCGAACTTCAAGCCGGGCACGCTCGAGGAGTGGGGCCTCGGCTGGGAGGAGCTCTCGGCCATCAACCCCCGGCTGATCTGGGCCGCCGGCTCGTTCCTCGGGCCACGGGGCGACGAGTTCGACCGGGAGGGGGCCGACATGGTCGGTCAGGCCTACGGGGGCATCATCTCCGCAACGGGGTCGGACGGGGGTGAGCTGTCGCCGGTCGGGGCCCTGATCGCCGATCACTGCGGCTCCCAGAACCTCTCGAACGGGATCCTGGCCGCCCTCTACGCCCGCGAGCGCACCGGTCGGGGCCAGCGGGTCGACGTGTCGCTGCTCGGCGGCCAGATCTGGGCCCAGGCGAGCGAGATCACCCACTACCTGCTCACCGGCGAGCTGGCCGGGCGAGCGAACGGCGGCCATCCGCTCGTCAACGCGCTCTACGGCATCTTCGCCACCTCGGACGGCTACGTGGCGATCGCCGGCTGCCCCGAGCACCTCTGGCCTGGCATGGTCCGGGCGGTGGAGCGGCCCGAGTTGCACGACAATCCCCGGTTCGGCTCCTACTTCTCGACCCCCGAGATCCGGGCCGAGCTGCGTGAGGTCTTCACCGAGATCTTCGCCACGAGGAGCACCGCCGAGTGGACCGAGCGGCTGGCGGCCGAGGACCAGCGGTTCGCCCCGGTGCGCAACCACGCCGAGCTCGCCGCCGACCCCCAGACGCTCGCCAACGACTACCTGGCCGACGTGGAGCACCCCGAGTGGGGGCCGACCAGGGTGATCGGGTGCCCGATCACGATGTCGGACACCCCGACCCGCTGGGGCACCGTGGCTCCGGAGCTCGGCCAGCACACCGAGGAGGTCCTGCTCGAGGTCGGCTACGACTGGGACGACATCATCGCCCTGCGTGACGAGGGCGCGCTCTGAGCGCAAGACCCGTCGGTCAGTCGACGATCATCAGGTAGGTCCGGAACAGCGACACGGCGAGGAAGCCGACGCCGATCAGCACGATGGGGCCGATCCCGCCGGCGTCGGCGCACTGGGTGTTGCCCTCGGCCAGGCACTGGTCGACCAGGCGGTTCGAGATCGCCAGCAGGATCGCACACAGGACCCCGCAGACGACGGCCGCGGTCAGGAACTTGCGCTCCGCCTCGGGATAGCGGCGACGGTTCCGCCTGGCCGCCACGACCGCAGGCACGCTGAAGGCGAGGAACAGGGCGACGAGGCCGACGGTGGCGAGCAGGAACGAGACCATCCTGCTGCGGATCGTAGCTTCCTGATGATCACTCCATCATCGAATTGACCCGCTGCACGGCGTCGATGAACTCGTCGACCATGTCGAGCACGACCCGGTCGGCGTGCTTCGACTCGTTCATCGAGCCGACGATCTGGCCGACGAAGTAGTTGGCCAGCTTCACGGCGCCCTCGTTCTCGGGGTTCATCGCCGCCCGGTCGATCCGCCGGCTGGCCTCGGCGATCAGCATCGGCTGCAGCGGCATGCCGAGCGTGCCGGGCGACTCGGGGCTCTCCCACTCGTCGGTCCACGCCGAGCGGAGCTGACGGGCCGGCTTGCCGGTGCGAGACCGCGACCGCAGCGTGTCGGACGACGTGGCGGCCAGGAACTTGTCCTTGACCGTCGGGTGGGTCTCGGCCTCCTGGGTGGTGAGCCAGACCGAGCCGCACCACACGCCGTCGGCCCCCAGGGCGAGCGACGCCGCCATCTGCCGGCCGGTGCCGATGCCGCCGGCGGCCAGGACGGGCACCGGGGCCACGGCGTCGACGATCTCGGGCACGAGCACCATCGTGCCGATCTCGCCGGTGTGGCCGCCGGCCTCGTGGCCCTGGGCGATGATGACGTCCACCCCGGCGGCGACGTGGCGGACCGCGTGCGACTTCTTGCCGGCCAGCGCGCCGACCTTGACGCCGTTGGCATGGGCCCGCTCGATCATGTCGGGCGGCGGCGGGCCGAGGGCGTTCACGATCAACGAGATCGGGTGGGAGAAGGCGACGTCCATCAGCGGCACGGCCTGCTCGTAGGTCATCGGCGCCTCGGACTCGCCGGCCCGGCGGCCCTCACCCTCGTCGCGGGGCGGCAGTGGCGGGACGTCGTAGCGGTCCATCATGTCGTCGAGGAACTGCCGATGGCCCGGCGGGATCATGTCGACAAGCGACCCGACGGACAGGCCGCCCTCGTCCTTGCCCTCGTACTTGGCCGGCACGATGATGTCGACCCCGAACGGGCGCTCGCCGACCTCCTCGGCGATCCATGCGAGGTCGATGTCGAGCTGCTCCGGCGTGTGGGCGGCGGCCCCGAGCACGCCGTAGCCGCCGGCCCGGGTGACCGCGGCGACGACGTCGCGGCAGTGGGTGAAGGCGAGGATCGGGAACTCGATGTCCAGCATCTCGCAGATCTTGGTCTTCATGGCTGCCAACTTACGCCCCGGCTGCCCGGCCGGCGAATGGCTGCGGTCGCCCAGTGGCCCGGTTCGTCAGCGGGCGACCGCCGGGCCGACCTCATCGGCCCGATCGGCCCGAGCGGTGGGAGCGGGCGGCGGCGGGGTGCCGGCGGTGCGGGCCATCGCCGGCTCGGCCCGGGGGGTCGGCTCGGCGTCGTGCCGGCGGACGAAGTAGACGGCCGCCACCCGTTCGATCATGGCCCGATCCAGCGCGGCCGGCGAGCCGTGGTAGCGACCGATCCCGACCGCCAGGTCACAGAAGTCGACGGCGACGTACGGCCGCAGCTCGCCGAGGGCGCCCCGGGTGATCGCCGTGAGGTGGGCGGCCGACTCGGCGTTGACCTCGAGCCCGGTCCGCTGGGCGGCCCTGGCCAGGATCCAGTGGAAGGCGGCCTCGCTGCACGGGCCGACGAAGACCTTGTTGCGGAGCCGGCGGAGGAACGCGTCGTCGCCGAGGGCGTGGGGGTCGATGTTGGTCGAGATGACGAGCTTCAGCTCGAAGGGGACCGTGAACTTGGTTCCGGTGTTCGGTCGCAGGTAGTCGATCCCCCGCGAGAGCGGGATGATCCAGCGGTTGAGGATCTCGTCCGGGCTCGCGGTCTGCCGCCCGAAGTCGTCGACGACGAGGATGCCGTTGTTGGCCAGCAGCTGGATCGGGGCGGCGTTGAGCCCCGAGATCGGATCGTACTGCAGGTCCATCATGTCGAGCGTCAGTTCGCCGCCGACCATGACGAGCGGGCGGTGGCACAGCACGTAGCGGGGGTCGAGCCCGGGCGGCGGGTGCGGGTACTCGGTGTGGATGGCCGGATCGAACACGGTGATCAGCTGCCCGTCGACCTCGAGGACCCGGGGGATCAGGATCTGGTCCTCGTAGAAGCGGCTCATGCGCTCGGCCAGGCTGGTCTTGCCGGTGCCGGGTGGTCCGTAGAAGAAGATGGCCCCGTCGCTGAGGAACGCCGGGCCGATCTGGTCGAGGAGGCCGTCCTCGAGGACCATGTCGGAGAACGCCGACTTGGCCCCCTCGCGAGTGATCGCCACCTCCGCTCGCTGCAGCTGGGCCAGCTGCTGGTAGTCGGCCAGCGGGACCGGCATCGAGGCGACGTGACGACCGGCGGCCATCCGGTCGGTCGTCATCCGCTGGCCCAGCTCGGTCAGGCTGATCCGGTAGTCGCGGCCCTCGGCGCCGTGGTACTCGAGCAGGTTCTTCTGACGGAGCGACTCGGCCAGCTCACCACCGACCGGGTGGGAGACCGACAGCGCGGCCGAGGCCTCGCTGATCGTCGTGACCCGCTCGGTCAGCACCCGGCGCATGAACAGGTCCTCGACCAGGCCCGTCGGCAGGCCCAGGTCTGCGATCCGGTTCGGGGCACGGAGGAGGGCGAAGGCGTCGGGTCCCAGGGCCATGTCGATAATCATCGGACGGTTGCGGCCCGACCCTGACCTCTTTGCCGGTCGCCGTCGACCGGCCGGTCCGGTCGACCGACCCGGCGCCGGCTCAGTGCCGGCTCAGCAGCCTGTCAGCGCTGGTTCGTACCGGCCAGCTGGGCCGCCCTGGCCCGCTGGAGCTGGCCGGCCAGGAGCTGCTCGGTCGCCGGATCGGGCTGGCCGGGGCGCCGGTAGAACATGGCCAGCCGGGCGAGCGCGGCGTGCACCTGGTCGAAGGCAGGGCGCCTGGTACGGGGCAGGTTGCGGCGGGTGGCGAGCATGCGCTGCCAGTCGCCGAAGACCCCGACCTCCTCGGGGGTGAGACCGTGGCGCTGGGCCAGGAGCGGGACCAGTTCGATGAAGCGCCGCTGCTCGCGGCGCCGGATGACGATCACCGTGATCACCGCAGCGAAGAAGAGGGCGACGAAACAGGCGGCGGCGACGATGATGGCGCCGTCGTTGCCGGTCTCGCCGGCATAGGTGAGCGAGCCGTTCCAGGCGCCGTGGCTGGCGATGGCCAGGCCGACGCCCCAGACGGCGTTGGCCGCCACCGACTGCCGTCTGGCCACGGCGAGGCCGATGGCCAGGCCGGTCCAGGCGGTGAAAAGCGGGTGGGCGAAGGGGGTCAACAGGGCCCGGAGCACGAAGACCTGGACCAGGGCGTCGGCCTCGAAGGCGTCGGCGAAGTAGAGGATGTCCTCGATCACGGCGAATCCGAGGGCGACCCAGCCGGCGTAGACGATGCCGTCCATCACGCCGTCGACCTCGCGACGGCGAAGGGCCCAGTAGATGCCGAGGCCCTTGGTGATCTCCTCGACGATCGGGGCCGACACGACCGCAGCCCATGCCTCGCCGGCGTTGAGGGCGACGACGGTGTTGACGATCCCCGACAGGAACGCGGCGACGACGCCGCCCCACAGCACGGCGTGGATCCTGGACGACCACGGCTCGGGCTCGACCCGGTCGAGCCAGGTCAGCACCGGCAGCACGATGACGAGCGGGACGAGGCCGAGGGCGGAGCCGATGAGCGTCGCCTCGGTCCGGTAGGCGAACAGGGCGATCATCGACAGTCCGGTGGCGATCGCGCCGAGGAGCACCGGGACGCTGAGCCAGTTCGGCAGCCGGGGCTTGGACTCGCCGCCCTCGTGGACGTGGGGGGTCCAGCCACCCCCGTCCCACCAGCGCCAGGTGGCGGTGTGCCACGGATCGTCATACCAGCCTGGTGGTGTGCCCCCGGTCGGGGGAGGGGGGAGCGGCGTCGCCATGGGCCTCATTGTCGCCCGATCTCCCGCCGGAGCCACCCGACCGATCGGTTGGCCGATGCCACCGGGGTCAGCGGCGCAGCTCCGGCTCGGCCGGGAACGTCCCGACGGCCGCCGCTGGCTCGGCCGGCGTGGCGGCGAGCCGGAGCTCGGAGACGATCGAGGTGACGATGGCGCCCGATGTGAGCACGAAGAACTCGGCCCAGGCCAGGACGCCGAGGAACTTCGCCGCGTCCTCGGCCAGGAGCTGGCGGTCGGACCCGAGCAGCGGTGTCAGCCCCGGGACCTGGTCGAGTCCGACCGAGACGGCGAAGGCGGCACCGGCGGCCACCAGCAGTGCGATCGGCGTGCGCCGCAGCTCGCGGTGTTGGGTGAGGGCCCAGTGGAGGGCCACGGTGGCGTAGAGCCCGTAGACCACCACCTTGGGAACGCCGAACAATGGCTCGACGATGACGTGCAGCTGCAGTAGGTCGTCGAACAGCAGCAGGCTGGAGAGCACGGCCCCCTCGAGCAGCATCCGGCCGGCCGCACCCCGGCCGCCGTAGTGGGCGATCCACGCGCCGAAGAAGCCGGTTGCGGTCGCGGTGGTCCAACCGAGGATCCCCAGGTTGGAGACGAGCCCGGTGTACCACGGCACGCCGGCGACGTTGTTGGGATCGAGGAGGAGCTCGTCGTAGGGGACCTGGCGCTGGAGGGCCAGGCCGATCAGGACGGCGAAGCCGGCCGACCAGACCACAGCCAGCGGTAGCAGCGGACGCAGCCGCGACAGGCCCGTCCTCCTCGTGCGCCGCTCGGCCATGTCTGGGGATCGACCGTCGGCCGGCCCATCTTGAGCCGATCCGGCCGCTCGACCGGCACGACCGGACGTGCGGGGGTCTGGCTACAGCGAGTCGGAGACCAGGGGGAGCAGGACGAGGGCAACGGCACCGAGGGCCACCCCGACGAACGCCAGCTTGGCCACACGGCGCAGCAGGCCGGTGACGATGATGAAGACGGCGAGCGCCGCGAGCAGGAGCGGCCACTGGTCAGCGAAGTCCATGACCGATCATGGTAGGCCCCGATCGGGTGGCGAGGGTGCCACCGTCGGCCCGGCTGGGGCCCGCGGCGGCGGGTCAGGTCTCGCTGAGGATGACGCGGCGGTCGGCCTGGATGGCGGCGACCGAGCACTCGCTGACCGGTCCGGTCGATCCTCCCGGTCCGACGATGACCTCGCGGGCCTCGTCCGGCCTGAGATCGCGGATCTCGGTCGAGGTCAGGACCGTGCGCTCGTCGACCGTGAGCCGGAGCGAGACGACGTAGTCGACCGTGGTCGCCGCTCGGTTCGTGATCAGCACCGAGAAGTCGCTGTCGGGGTCGGTGGCGGGCACGCAGCCGATGGTCAGCGGGAAGCGGGAGTCGTCGATGTCGACCGCCGGACCGGGGTAGGCCCGGCCGAGCTCGCCGCCGGCCTCGCTGGTCGAACCGTTCGGGGCGGGGTCGGCCACCTCGCCTTCGTTGGCGCTGTCCTGGCCGATGACGCTGTAGACCGCGAGGACGGCCAGGGCGGCCACGAGCACGACCGACAGCAGGATCGCGATGCGGACCAACCTGGTCTCGGCCGACGACATGGCCCCATTATTCACCGACGACCGCACGCATGCTCATCGACGGCTCCCGTTGTCGGCGGCGGCAGCAACCCGCACGTCCGATGGCGCCGACGGCTGGCCGCGGTGCACGAGCGTCGACGGTGGAGTGACTAGGCTGTCGATTGTGGTCATGGCTTCCACCACCAGGGCGACCGCCAACATCCTGCTCGGCCGTACGGGGGGAGATCCCTCGTATCGAAGGCTGGCCGACGCCCTGCGGGCGGATGGCTACCAGGTCAGTGAGCAGCCGACGTCACCGATCGGCGCCCACAGCTCATCGGCCGACGCCTCCGGCGTGCTCGACGGCGTCGACATGGCCTTCCTGGCGGTCCGCGACGCCGATGACGTGAGCGCCATCGGACCGGTGCGCCCGTTCCAGCGGGTGGCCCGTGACGTCGGGATCATGCAGGGCCGGCTCGGCATGGACCGGGTGGTGTTGCTGGTCGAGGACTCGGTGGCCGGGCTCAGCTCCGATCTCGGGGTCGGCATTCTCCGGCTCCCGCCCGGTGGGGCCGACGGTGCCATCGACGAGATCAAGCGGCGGATCCAGCAGGCCGTGCCCGCCGGTGCAGCGGGGGGCGCCGTCGTGGCGGCCAGGGAACCGGACCGTGGGATCCACCAGAAGCTGTCGACGATCGAGCGCTCCCGGGCCGACAGCATGTTCATGCCGATCCTGCTGATCGGGGTCATCGCCCTGATGGCGCTGATCGGGGCGATCGTGATCCTCGCCTCGTTGCTCGGCGGTGGCGGCGGTGATGACGAGGCCAGGGTCCAGCTGATCGACGTCACCGAGTCGCTTCGCGCCGGCCAGAGCGGCGGCGGGACGGGCAGCATCGGGGTTGCCGGTGAGGACGGCGATGGGGCGTCGGCGAGCCCGTCGGGCTCGTCGGCCGATGCACCTGCGCCGGTCGGCCCGTCGGCGGGATTCGGCGGTGACAACCAGCTGTTGCCGGCGACCTGCGAGCTCGATCTGATGGCGGGCTCGCTCGACGAGGCGGTCGACTGTGCTGGTGCCGGCGTGCTGGTGCTCGATGGCTCGGATGGCCCGTGGCACAACGAGATCCGGGCCGTCGCCCTGTCGGACGGGGTCTCCGGCGAGCTCGTGTACGAGCGGACCGGCGGGGTGCTGGCGCTCGACGACGGCTTCGAGGTCCTCGATGCCGAGGAGGCTGCGTACGGCGTCAGTTCGATCACGGTCTCGTTCAGCGCCGTCGGCCAGCACATCCACCTGCTCGACGCCGTCGAGGGCCCCGACCGGCAGGCGACGCTCACGCTGCGTCTCGAGCGCTGACGCTCGGTCCTGGACGCTGACGCTGGGGCCGGAACGGCGGGCGCAGCGCTAGCCTCGGACGCTCGTCGGCCGGTTGTCGCCTGGCCCGCCGCCGAAGCGGAGGTCGTATGTTCCTGCCCAGTCCCGTCGTGTCGGCTGCCTGGTTGGCCGATCATCTCGACCGGGTGCAGGTCGTCGACGTTCGGTGGTCGATCACCGATGGCCCGAAGCGGGACGACTTCCTGGCCGGACACGTCCCGACGGCGGTGTTCGCCGATCTCGACGTCGACCTCTCGTCGCCGGCGGGGGAGCGCGGTCGGCATCCGCTGCCGACGCCCGAGGACTTCGCCGCCGTGCGGGGCCGGCTCGGCCTCGTCGATCGACCGGTCGTGGCCTACGACGACCAGAGCGGGGCGGTTGCCGCCCGGCTCTGGTGGATGCTCGACGCCATCGGCCATCCGGCCGCCGTCCTCGACGGCGGCATCCAGGCATGGGCGGGTGAGCTGATCGTCGACGAGGAACCCTCGGCCACCGGCCCCGAGCCGGGAGCGCGGGAGGCCGCATCCGAGGCCGAGCGCGGCGACGGCGAGCCGACGCCGGTGCCCGAGCCCGTTCCCTGGCCGACCGACCGGTTCATCGGCGCCGGCGACGTGCTCGACGCCGTCGCGGCCGGAGGCGTCCTGCTCGACGCTCGAAGCCGCGAGCGCTTCATCGGGACCCCGAACGACATCGACGCTCGCCCCGGGCACGTGCCGGGGGCCCGCTCCCGGCCGTGGACCGACAACGTCGGACCCGACGGGCGGCTGCTGCCGGTCGAGGTGCTGCGGGCCGACCTGTCGGAGCTTGGCGTCGAGCCCGGCTCGGAGGTCATGGCGAGCTGCGGGTCGGGGGTCACCGGCTGCCACGACCTCCTGGTCGCCCGCCTGATCGGCTTGCAGGGTGGGCGGCTGTATGCCGGCTCGTGGTCGGAGTGGGCCCTCGACCCCGACCGCCCGGTGGCCACCGGCAACGGCGAGCGGGCCTGACCGCCGCGCTCCGGGGCTAGCGCAACGGGTTCCGGAGCCCCGGCTCAGCATGGCAGCTCGAGCCTGGTGCCTCGTCTGGCCGGCACCCGCGGACCGGGAAGGAGCACGCCGGTCAGGTTGAGCGGGTCGAGCCCACAGACCTCGACCGTCCCTGTGGCCGGCTGCCTCCCGGTCTCGACCAGCAGGTCGGCGGCCTCCGGCAGCGCGAACTGCTCGCCCGAGACTCCCTTCACGAACCGCCCGCCCCGGACCAGGCCCCGGTCCTCGAACCGGCGGAGCGCCCACTGCAGCTGCCGCCAGGGCAGGCGCAGCTTCTCGACCGCCGCCAGGTCGTAGCAGACGACCCCCCAGCGCTGCAGCAGTTGGTCGGCGACGGCCTCGGCCAGCTCGTCGGCCGCCGTGACGTCGCCGGTTCGACCCGTTGCGCTCGGGCCGAGCGGCTCCCCGGGCGCACCTCGCGGCCGGGCCACGAGCGACCAGCGACCGGCCGACCGGATCGTGGCCCGGTCGGCTCGACGGAGACGGGACAGCGAGCGTTGATGGCGAGCCCGGCGGCTCGGGCGCTCGGTCAGCGAGCGGATGGCACCGAAGCCGTCGGCCGACAGCAGACCGCGGGCCACCCCGTCCCACAGTGCGGACTCGACGTCGGTCGGGAGCCGGCCGACGTCGGTGGCCAGATCGGCGGCGAAGCGAGGGCCGGTGGCTTCGATCGTGGTGACGACCTCGGCCAGCGCCCCGGTGGATGGCGCAGCAGGGTCGCAAGGCCCGCGCCACGCCTCGAGCAGCCACGGCAGGTCCTGGCGGTGGACGAGCGAGATCGGGGTCACCCGGGAGGCGCCGATGCCACGCCGCTCGTCGTCGGCCCGATCGGGGGGACGGAGACGAAGCCATCGGAGGTGGCCGTCGACGCAGAGTCGATCGAGCCAGGCGGGATCGTAGGCGTCCAGGCGCCGCATCAGCAGCTCCGGCTCCCAGGCCGCAGCCCCGGCGGCCCAACCCTGGAGCTGGCCGATCGCCTCGACGAGCCCGGCCGGCTCGGCCAGCTGGCTGCCGGGGGCCACGTGCTGCCATCGGGTGAGGAAGCGGACGAAGGTCTCCGGTGACACCGCCTCGACCGACCGCCGACGACCAGACCGCGACCGGTGGTGCATCCGGGCGAGCAACCGGCGGGAGCACCACTCGACCGGCTCCGTGCCGGGGTCGAGGCCGCCGTCGGCGTCGGAAGGCGGCGTCGACCCATCCGGGGGCGTGAAGCGTCCCTGGATGGCAAACCCCTCTGCTTCCAGGGCGGCCAACCCGGCGGTGACCATCGGCGGCCGCAGCCCACTCGCTGCGGCCAGCTGGTCTGCGGTCGCCGGACAGCACAGATCGAGGTGGCCCCGCAGGGCCCGAGCCGCCACCTGCTCGGGGAAGAGGTCGTCGATGGGCCG
Source organism: Acidimicrobiales bacterium (assembly GCA_028285495.1). Classification (GTDB taxonomy): domain Bacteria; phylum Actinomycetota; class Acidimicrobiia; order Acidimicrobiales; family SZUA-35; genus JAHELU01. The sequence goes on along the minus strand of JANQPB010000006.1, from coordinate 287,585 downwards.
ATCGTCGACGACCACCCGGACGGCAACGGCCGATGCCGACGCGATCCACCGTTCGCCGCCATCGGGCGACTCGATGGCGCACGCTCGCCCCCGGGCAGCCAGCTCCTCGTAGAGGGCCCGCCAGCGCTCGCAGGGGGCCAGCAGGACGGCGTCGACGAGCAGGTCGTGCAGCTCGTCGGCCGTGCGGGGGTCGGGCCGGCACTCGGCCCGGACCTGCTCGATCGCCTCGGGGAGCAGGGCGCCGAGCTCCGTCGGCTCGACCGGGAGGCCGCGCCGGAGGGCGACCGCCCGGGTGCGGCGGTCGGGGATCTCGTCGTCGTCGAGGAACGCGTAGGGGCGAGCGGTCAGGATCTCGTGGGCCAGCACCGATGGCTCCGTCGTCTCGACGCAGATCATCCTGGCCTCGCCCGTCTCGAAGCGTCGCCACAGGTCGATGAGGCCGTCGACGTCGAGTCCCTCGGTGAGGGTGTCGTGGATCGTCTGGTCGACGACCGGATGCTCGGGGATGCGGATCGGCCCGGACACGTTCTCCTGGCACGCTGCGGCGTCGGGGAACAGGGCAGCGAGCAGGTCGTCGCTCTCCATCCGCTGGATCGGCGGCGGGTTGCGGCGCCCGTTTCGCATCCGGAGCACGATCAGCGAGCGGTTCAGGTTCCAACGCCAGCGGGACTGGAAGGCCGGCTGATCGAGCACCGCCTGGGTGAGCGTGTCGGCGATCGTCGCCGGGGTGAGGAACCGGACCACGTCGTCGAGGGGGAACGAGTGGTGCGGGCCGAGGGAGATCACGACTGCGTCGTCGCTGGCGGCGGCCTGCAGCTCGAAGTTGAACCCGACGCAGAACTTCTTCCGCAGCGCATAGCCCATGGCGCGGTTGATGCGGGCGCCGAGCGGTGAGTGGATCACCAGCTGCGTGCCGTCGGCGTCGTCGAAGAAGCGCTCCATGACCAGGGTGGTCGACGTCGGCAGGCGCCCGAGGCTGGCCCGCGCTGCCGCGAGGTAGGCGACGACGGTCGACGCCGCGGCCTCGGGGACCCCGGCCGAGTCGACCAGTGCGTCGACCGCCCCCGCGGGCCGGCCCCGATCGAGGTGGTCGCCGACGAGCCGCCGGAGCTCGGACACCTCCTCGGACAGCTCGGCGGTACGGGCCGGCGCCTCGCCGGCCCAGAACGGGACCGTCGGCGGTGCGTCGCCGGCATCGGTGACCCGGACCTCACCGCCGGTGACCTGGCGGATGCGCCACGAGTTGGTGCCGAGCAGGAAGATGTCGCCGGCAGACGACTCCATCGCCCAGTCCTCGGTGACGGTGCCGATGAAGGCCTCGTCCGGCTCCACCACCACCCGCATGTCGTAGATCTCGGGGATGGCGCCACCGGAGGTGAGGGCGACGTAGCGAGCGCCACGGCGGCCGCGGAGCTCGTCGTTCTCGGCGTCCCGGTGGACCCACGCGGCACGTCGCCCCCGCCCGGTGAGGATGCCGTCACACACCAGGCCGACGACCCGGTCGAAGTCGTGGCGGGAGAGATCACGGTACGGGTGGGCCGTGGTCACCAGGCGGTACAGGTCATCGGCTCGCCACCCGTCGGCACCGGTCTCGGCCACGAGCTGCTGGGCCAGGATGTCGAGCGGGGCCACCGGTGGGTCGAGCGCGTCGAGTCGTCCGCCACGGACCGCAGTCAGCAGGGCGACGCACTCGACGAGCTCGTCACGGGTGAGCGGGAACAGCCGGCCCCGGGGGGTGCCGTGTCGCGTGTGGTTTGACCGGCCGACCCGCTGCAGGAAGGTGGCGATCGACCGGGGTGAGCCGATCTGGCAGACCAGCTCGACCGGGCCGACGTCGATCCCGAGCTCCAGGGAGGCGGTGGCAACGAGGGCTCGCAGCTCGCCGGCCCGCAGCCGCCGCTCGACCAGGTGTCGCCGGTCCTTGCTGAGGCTGCCGTGGTGGGCGGCGACGACCGGTGAGCCGGACTCGTCGTCCCCGAGCCGCTCGCCGAGCTGGTGGGCCAGGCGCTCGGCCAGTCTGCGGGTGTTGACGAACACCAGGGTGGTCCGGTGCTCGGCGACGAGCTCGGCGATCCTGTCGAGCATGCCGTCGAGCTGCGTGCCCGATGCCACCGCTTCCAACTCGCCGTCCGGCAGCTCGAGGTCGAGATCCAGGTGGCGCGCGTGACCGCCGTCGACGATGGCGCAGTCGACCGCTCGATCGCCGGCCGGTCGGGCGGCTCCATCCCCCTCGGCGACGGCCGTGGTGCGGGTTCCGACCAGCAGCCGGGCCACGGTCTCGATCGGGCGCTGGGTGGCCGACAACCCGATGCGGCTCGGCGCCGGCCGCCCGCTGCTGCGACACAGGTGCTCCAGTCGTTCGAGGGTGATCGAGAGGTGCGAACCGCGCTTGTCGCGGGCCATGGCGTGGATCTCGTCGACGATGACGGTGCGCACCCCGCTGAGCACCTGGCGGCCCTTGGCCGCGGTGACCAGCAGGTACAGCGACTCGGGTGTGGTGACCACGAACGTGCGGGGGCGACGCATCATCGCCTGGCGCTCGGCCGGTGGGGTGTCGCCGGTCCGCACGCCGACGGTGAGGTCGGGGTGGGCCAGGCCCATCGACCTCGCCACCTCGGCGATCTCGGCCAGCGGGCGCTGCAGGTTCTCGGCGATGTCGACGGCGAGCGCTTTCAGCGGGGACACGTACACGACGTCGGTTCCCGGCCGCTCGTGACCGGCTGCGTTGTCGAGGTAGAGGCGGTTGATCGCCATGAGGAAGCCGGCCAGCGTCTTTCCCGAGCCGGTCGGCGCGGCGATCAGCGTGTGCCGGCCCCCGGCGATCGCCGGCCACCCGCCGGCCTGCGGCGGCGTCGGCCGGCCGAACCGGGCCCGGAACCAGCCGGCCACGGCCGGATGGAGATGGACACCGGGAACGAGCTCGGCGTCGAGCTCGAGCGCGCCGGGCTCGCAGCCGGCGAAGACCGGTCCGGGCAGCCCGTCGTCGAGGGTCGGCTGATGGACGACCGGCCGCGGCGGCGCAGCCGGCCGGTCGGGCGGTCGCTCGACCAACGTCACGGCCGGCGCCCTCCGGATCGGGTGGTGGTCGTCGCCCCACGAGGGGCCGAGCGGTTCATCAGGCTGCAGGCGGACGGGCCGCCAGCCGGACCAGCCGCCGAACGGGGTGTCGCCCGCCGATCAGCGGCCCGTAGCGTTCGAGCAGGCCCCGCTCGAGCTGGGCGAGCGCCGAGTCGGACCAGCCGATCGCCGAGCCACGGATCTCGTCGGCCAGGGCATCGTAGATCGCAGCCGCGTCGTTGAGTGGACGGACGACCGCACCGGGACCCTCGGACCGCTCGGCGTGCACCGGCGCCGCCCCCTCGTCGTGCGTCGGGTCCTCGGCCTCGGTCTGGGCATCGCCACCGTCACCGGAGCCGGCCGGCCCGGTGGCCGGCGCGGCGGCCATGCGACGGCGGGCGGCGAGGTCGACCACCGGCCTCGCCCCGACGGTGGCCGGTCCGACACCACGATCCGGCCGCTCCGGCGGCTGACCGGGCTCGGCGGAGCCCCGGGAGGTGTCGATCTCGGACATGGGACCAGCATGACGACGCCCTGTGACATCGGAGGGACCGGCGGCCGGGTGCGCCTTTTTGGTCGCTGTCACACCGCTATGGGAGACTCACCGAGGCGGTCGGCTGCGGCGCGGCCGCCGGAGGCCCAACGACTCGAAGCCACCGGATCGGAGACCATCGTCTTGGCTGACAAGATCCCGCTCGTCGACTACCTGGAGCTGGAGCCCAGCCCCCACCTCGTCGCCAACGAGTGCACGAGCTGCGGTGCCCGCTATTTCGACCGGCGCAACGCCTGTGCGGCCTGCTTCGGCGACTCGTTCCGCACCGTCCCGATCGAGACCGAGGGCACGCTGCGCTCGTTCACCATCGTCGCCTACGCCGCGCCCGGCATCGACGTGCCCTTCGTCGCCGGCGTCGTCGACTGCGGCGGCACCAGCGTTCGGGGCAACGTGATCAACGTCGATCCCGATCCAGACCACGTGTCGCTCGGGATGCCCGTCCGGCTCGCCACCTATTCCATGGGTACCGACGACAACGGCACCGAGGCGATCGCCTTCGGCTTCGAGCCGGCCTGACCCCACCGACCCCTCTCTCGACGATCCGACCCCAGGAGGACCACATCATGAGCGCCAGTGACGACATCTGGATCCTTGGCATCCACATGACCAAGTTCGGCAAGCACCCCGACCTCGACACCGTCGATCTCGGCGCCAAGGCCATCCGCGGCGCGCTCGACGACGCCGGGGTCGACATGGGCCGCATGGGCATCCTGGCCGCCGGCAACCTGATGGGCCGCGGCGGGATCGGCCAGCAACTCCAGAAGCAGGTCGGCCAGACCGGCATTCCGGTCTACAACGTGTCCAACGCCTGCGCGACGGGGGCCACGGCCCTGCGCACCGCGATCATGGCGGTCAAGGCCGGCGAGTGCGACATGGGCCTCGCCGTCGGCGTCGAGAAGCTGGCCGGCGCCGGCCTGCTCGGCGGCGGGGGCCAGGCCAAGGACAAGGCGAAGGTGTTCGAGCCGTCCGGCCGCCACGGTGCCGTCGCACCGACCGACGGTCGGATCGGCACCGACACGATGCCCGGCGTCTTCGCCCAGGTCGGCATGGAGTACGGCCACAAGTACGGCGGCGCCGACTTCGAGCTCTTCGCCAGGATCAGCGAGAAGAACCACTCGCACTCCACCCTCAACCCGCTCGCGGCCTACAACAAGGCGATGTCGGTCGAGCAGATCATGAACGACGTCATGATCGCCTACCCGAACACGCGCCCGATGTGCTCGGCCAACTGCGACGGCGCAGCCGCAGCGGTGGTCACCAACGGCGAGACGTTGAAGACGCTGTCGACCGAGCAGCAGCGGCGGGCGGTCAAGGTGTCGGCCTCGGTGCTGACCACCGACCCCTGGCAGGAGGCCTGCCAGGTCCTGCCCGACGTCAACACCCTCACCCGCAACGCCGCCAACCAGGCCTACGAGCAGGCCGGTGTCGGGCCGGACGACCTCGACCTCGTCGAGCTCCACGACTGCTTCGCCACCGCCGAGCTCGTCCACTACGACAACCTCATGCTGTGCGAGGAAGGTGGCGCTGTCGACTTCTTCGAGTCGGGTGCCCCGTGGCGCGACGGCGACAAGCCGGTGAACGTGTCCGGCGGCCTGCAGTCGAAGGGCCACCCGATCTCGGCCACCGGCATCGCCAACATCTGGGAGGTCTGCCAGCACCTGCGTGACGAGGGCGGCGACCGACAGATCGAGGGCGCCAACGTCGGCCTGGCCCACGTCATCGGCCTCGGCTCGGCCTGCGGGATCCACATCCTGGAGAAGGCCGCCGCCTGACCGGGCCCAATCCAGCGGCGAGGTCTCCGACGTCGAGCGCGCGGTGACGAACCGCGGCTGATGCCGGTCCGCTACGGTGACGCGCCCGCGCCACCGCCCGAACCGGTCGCCTGCGGTCGAGACAGCACGAACACCAACCAACGGAGCAGCATCCATGAGTGACGAACCGGCCGTGATCACCGAGAAGCGAGACCGCGTCCTGCTGATCACCCTCAACCGACCCGACGCCATGAACGCCATCAACGGCGCCCTCTCGGCCGGGCTGGTGGCGGCCGTCGAGGAGCTGGACGGCGACCCGGGGCTCACGGCCGGCGTGCTCACCGGCGCCGGTCGGGGCTTCTGCTCCGGCATGGATCTGAAGGCGTTCGCCCGCGGCGAGGACATCGGGCCGATGATGACCTTCGTCCGCGATGGCGCCAAGAAGCCACTGATCGGCGCCGTCGAGGGGTTTGCGCTCGCCGGTGGCCTCGAGCTGGCGCTGAGCTGCGACCTCCTCGTCGCGGCGAAGGGCGTCAAACTCGGCATCCCGGAGGCCGGGGTCGGGCTGTTCGCCGCCGCCGGTGGCCTCCTCCGGCTGCCCGGTCGGGTCGGCTACTCGAAGGCGATGGAGATGGCGATCACCGCCGAGCCGATCACCGCCGAGGAGGGTCTCGAGTACGGTCTCATCGCCCGGCTCACCGAGAAGGGCGAGGCCGTCGCCACGGCGCTCGAGCTGGCCGAGCGGGTCGCTCGCAACGCGCCGCTCGCCGTCGCCGCCTCCAAGCAGCTGATCCGGGCGACGCAGGGCATCACCGAGGCCGACTTCTGGGAGCTCCAGGCCCCGATGCAGCGCGACGTGTTCGGCTCCGATGACGCCAAGGAGGGGCCGCGGGCCTTCGCCGAGAAGCGACCGCCGGAGTGGACGGGCTCGTGAGCCGGGCGGCCGTGGTGCTGGCGCCCCGATGACCACCATCCGGCACCTCGTGGCCGAGCTGCAATCGGGTCGGGTCGCCGCCCGCGAGCTCGTCGATCGGGCCATGATCGCCATCGAGGATCCGGCGGGCGAGGGCCGTCGTGCGTTCCTGCGAACCGACGCCGCGGCCGCTCGGGCCGTGGCCGACGGCTACGACGCGATCCGCCGGTCCGGTGCCGCGTTGCCGCCGTTCGCCGGGATCCCGATCGCCGTCAAGGACCTGTTCGACGTGGCCGGCCAGGTCACCGCCGCCGGTTCGGTCGTCCTGGCCGACCGGGCCCCCGCCACCGCCGACGCCCCGGTGGTGGCCCGGGCCAGGGCCGCCGGGTTCATCCCGATCGGGCGCACCAACATGACCGAGTTCGCCTACTCCGGTCTCGGGCTCAACGCCCACCACGGCACGCCGCGAAGCCCCTGGGATCGGGCGACCGGACGCATCCCCGGCGGCTCGTCATCGGGCACCGCCGTTGCCGTCGCCGACGGCATGGCGCCCGTCGGCCTCGGGACCGACACCGGCGGGTCGTGCCGCATCCCGGCCGCGTTCTGCGGGGTCGTCGGGTTCAAGCCGACGGCCAGGCGCATCCCCCTGGACGGCGTGACGCCGTTGTCGTTCTCGCTCGACTCCGTCGGCCCGTTCGGCCGCAGCGTCGACTGCTGCGCCATCGTCGACGACATCCTGGCCGGCGGGTCCGGCCTGGTCGATCCGACACCACGCCCCGTCGGCCACGTGCGCCTCGGCGTCGTCAGGGATCTGATGCTCGACGACGCCGACCCCGAGGTCGTCGACGGGTTCGAGGAGGCCCTGACCCGGCTGGCGGCCTCGGGCATCACGCTCGTCGAGCTGCCGTTCCCGGAGCTGCACGAGATCCCACACCTCTACCGCCTGGGTGGCCTGGCCGCAGCCGAGGCGTGGGCCTGGCACCGGCCCCTCCTGGAGACCCGGGGTGACGAGTACGACCAGCGGGTCCGCACCAGGATCGAGCCGGGGGCCGAGGCCAGCGCCGAGTACTACATCGAGGTGGTCCAGGGCCGCCGCCGACTCGTCGAGCTCACCGCCGAGCGGCTCTGCGGCCTCGATGCCTTCGTCTCACCGACCGTCGCCATCCTCCCGCCGCCGATCGCGGCGTTCGACGACGACGATCCCGCCTTCTACAGCGAGAAGAACCTCCTTGCGTTGCGCAACACCTCCGTCGGCAACTTCCTCGACACGTGCTCGATCTCGCTTCCCGTCGCCGGGTTGCCGGACGGCCGCCCGGTCGGGTTGATGCTCACCGGCCACCCGATGGGCGACGCCAAGCTGCTGGCGGTGGCGAGGACGGTGGAGGCCGGGCTCGCCGGCTGACGGTCACGGTCGTCGACGAACTGCGCCTGGTCGGGGGGTCGGGGGTACCCTCGACTCGGGAGACGGCTGGGCCCGGACCCGGCGGACCGGCCCGGAGCGGGCTCGGCCTCGATCGGCGGGTCGCCTCGGGGTGCGGCGGCAGGCGGAGGACACGACCAGGTGACGAGCGGCAGCGACAACGAGGATCTCGACCTCCTCGACTACGTCCGCGCCCTCAGGCGGCGCTGGCCGTGGGTGGTCGCGCCGCTGATCCTGCTTCCGCTGCTCGCCGCCTGGTACAGCACCAGCCGACCGGTCACCTACGAGGCCACCGCCCGGGTGCTGCTCGCCGGCTCCGCCGCCCAGGACGTCGTCGACGAGCGGTTCGAGAACGCCAACGTCCGCAGCCGCGACCTCGCCAACCAGATCAACCTGGCCGAGAGCGATCGGGCCGCCACCGCCGTGCGGGAACGGCTCGGCCTGGCCCCGACCGACCCGCTGCCGGACGGCTCGATCGACGCCAAGTCCGACTCCGACGTCCTCGAATTCACCTTCCGGGGCGACACGCCGGAGGACGCGGCGGCCGCTGCGAACGCCTGGGCGGACGTGTTCGTCGCGCTCAACGAGCAGGAGGTGCTCGGCAGCATCACCGAGGCCGTCGAGCGCCTCCGGGGCCAGGTCGACCAGCTGCGGTCCGAGCGCGACGCCTTGACCGCCGACCTGCGGGTGCTGGAGCAGCGCCTGGCCGCGGCGACGACCGAGGAGGCCAGGACGGACCTCCAGGCCCAGGTCAACCGGGAGGCCGGCGCCATCTCGGGCGAGCTCAACCTGCTCGACGTCCAGATCGAGGCCAACATCCAGGGCGTCACCCAGCTGCAGCTGGCCAGTGACCTGTCGTCCGGCGAGACCGCCTGGGTGTTCCAGACGGCGGTGCCGCCGATGTCGCCGATCGGGCGGTCGCTCGTCCGCAACCTGCTGATGGCGGTCGTCCTCGGGGGGATCGTCGGCGCCGCCCTCGCCCTGGTCCGGGATCAGCTCGATCAGTCGCTGACCGATCCCGACGACGTCGAGAAGCTCGGCTTCGCCGTGCTCGGCGTGGTCCCGAACGTCGGGCGGGCCGAGCGCCGCGACCTGGAGGCCGCCGGCCTGCTGGCGGCCCCGAGCAAGGTCTCCGACGCCTACCAGAAGGTCCGATCGGCGCTGCAGTTCGTCGCCATCGGCAACGAGGCCAGGTGCATCCTCGTCACCAGCCCAAACGCCGGCGAGGGCAAGACGACCACGGCGGTCAGCCTGGCCCTGGCCTTCTCCGGTGTCGACCGTCGGGTGGTGCTGGTCGACGCCGACTTCCGTCGCCCCCGCATCCACGCCGTGTTCAGGACCGACCTCGTGCCCGGCGTCTCCGACGCCCTGGTCAACGACCTACCGCTCCAGCGGATCGCGGTGGCCACCTCGCCGGCCGAACGGGCCTCACTCGCCGCGCTCCCGGCCGGCACCGAGCCGCCCAACCCGACCGCGTTCCTCGCCTCGCCGCTCTATGCGGACTTCATCGACCAGATCGCCAGCGAGTCCTACATCTCCGTCGTCGACGCGCCTCCGATCCTGCCGGTCGCCGACGCGACCTCGCTCTGCCCCCTCGTCGACGGTGTCGTGATCGTGATCGAGTCCGGCGCCACCTCCCGGGACGACCTGCGAGCCGCCGTCGACAGCGTCGAGCGTGCTGGCGGGGCGCTGCTCGGCGTCGTCGTGACCAAGGTGAAGAGCCGGGCCAGGCGCTACCGCTACGGCTACGGCAGCGCGTCGGACCGACGGACGGGCTCGCCCGGCTCCGGTGGCGACCGGGCCCGGGCCGGGGCCGGCGAGAACGGTCACGCGGGCCGTCCGGCCGGCTCGGCGGTTGGGGAGCGGCTCCACTGAGCGGGGCGCTCGTTTGACTGGGCTGAGGCGCCCACTACATTGCCTCCAAGGCGTTCGGCGGGGACACGTGGCGGAGTTGCGAGCATCGGTCGATCAGGTGACGGGCGGGTCCGACCCCGCCGCGCTCGGGATCGTCGTCGAGCCCGGGATCGTCCGGCCGGCGCCGGCCGGCCGTGAGGTCCGGCGCCGATGACCGGTGGGGTGGCAAGGCGTCGGGGTGGCCTGCCGGCTGCGGTGATCGCCCTCGTCGACGCCGTCGTCCTCCAGGTCGGCCACCTCGCTGCGCTGTTGCTCAGGTTCGGGCCCGACATCCCCGAGCCCCGGATCGAGGGCATGTTCCGGCTGGCGCCGATCACCGGGGTCCTGCTGGTCGCCCTCTTCGTCGGGTTCGACCTCTATCGCCCGGCCACGATCACCGCCGCCCGCAGCGTCAGCCTCCTGGTCCGCCCGCTGTTCCTGACGCTCCTGATCCTGTCGGCGGTGATGGCGGCCACCCAGGCCCGGTTCGCGCCCCGCCCGGTGCTGTTCGGCGGCCTCCTGCTCGGCTTCGGGCTCGTCTTCGTCTGGCGGTTGGTGCTGGTCAACATGCAGAACCGGTTGCGTGGTCCCGACCGGGTGATCCTCGTTGCCGACACCGAGCTCACCGACGACCGCGACCAGGACGCCCTGATCCATCGGCTGGCGACGATGCCGACCAGCCACGTTCGGATCGACCTGGTGCTCGATCACCGCAACCGGTCGGAGATCCTGGCCAAGGCAGACGAGGCCGACGTGATCATCGTCTCGCCGGCGATCCCGCAGGCCGCCCGGTCGGATCTGTCGAGCGCGCTGCTCGAGCGGGAGACGTCGATCCTGCTGATCCCGACGGCGTTCGAGGTGGCACTCACCACCGGAACCCGGAGCCTGTTCCACGACCTCGACGGCCTCGAGCTGTCGAGCCAGGGGCCGTCGCCGGCGACGGCGGTCCTCAAGCGGGTGTCCGACCTGCTCCTCGCCGCCGCCATCGGCATCGTTGCCCTCCCCGTCCTGGCCGTCCTGGCGATCGGGATCCGCCTCGACTCGCCGGGGCCGGCGCTGTTCCGGCAGGAGCGGGTCGGTCGCGGCCAGCGGACGTTCACGATCATCAAGCTCCGGACGATGCGCGAAGACGCCGAGGCCGAGACCGGCCCCGTGCTCGCCGACCGCGACGATCCGCGCTCGACCCGCTTCGGTCGCCTGTTGCGGGCCAGCCGGCTCGACGAGCTGCCGCAGCTGTGGAACGTCGTGAAGGGTGAGATGAGCCTGGTCGGGCCAAGGCCCGAGCGCCCGGCGTTCGTGGCCGAGTACCTCGAGACCGTGCCGGGCTACCGCCGCCGCTTCCAGGTCCGTCCGGGGCTGACCGGTCTGGCCCAGGTGAGCGGCGGCTACGACGCCAGCGCAGCCGAGAAGCTGCGGTTCGACCTCTTCTACTGCAACCGGCAGTCGATGCTGCTCGACCTGAGGATCCTGATCCGCACGCTGACCACGATCCTCACCCCGTCGCAGTCCGGCCCGGCCAGCGGGATCGACCTCGACCTGGCCGCGCTCATCGGCACCGGCCGGTGGCCGGCCCCGCCTGGCGACGACGTCGCCGACGGGCAGGCGACCACCGACGCCGACCCGGTACCGGTCGACGATCGATGATCGCCATCGCCATCGGGGCCGGACTGGCGTACCTGCTGGTTGCGGTCCTGGTCGGCGCCGTCACCGGCGTCCGGCTCGGGGGCCGGGATCTGACCGTGTCGTTCGCCCTCGCGGCCTCGCTGGTCGTGCTCGCCGCGGCCAACCTGGAGACCGGCCTGTTCGAGCAGAAGTTCGCCTCCGAGATCGCCTTCCAGCAGTTCAAGGGGTTGGAGCGGACCGTCGACACGAGCACCTTCGGCGTGCTGGCGCTGCTGTCGGCGCCGGCCTTCCTGGTGGTCGACAGCTGGGAGGCCACGATCGGCACCAACATCGGCCTCGTCGCCGCGGTGTTCGCCTACGTCAACCGCGTCGATGCCCGGCTGTCGCTGCTGATGCTGGCCCCGGCCGTGCTCAACTTCAGCATCTTCGCCCTGCGCGACCCGCTGATCGGTGCCTGCTTCCTCGGCTTGACGCTGCTGATGAGTGCGCCGGCGCTGACTCGCCGGGGGGCCGCCGTCGGCCTCGGCGCCGCGCTGGCGGTGACCAGGCCCGAATCGGCGCTCGTGGTCGCCGCCGTCTGGTGTGGTCGGCTGGTCCGCCAGCAGCGTTTGATCCGGTACCGGCTGATCGCCGTCCCCTTCGTGCTCGGCGGTCTCGTCGTCGCGTTGTACCTCGCCCCCCGGGCCATCGGCTTCAACCGCAATGCGTTCGGCGCCGAGCTCTTCGAGCTGCTCGACACGTTCGCCGTCCGCCGCGGGCAGCGCTTCGACGGCGGCGACGACGGCGGCGGCAGCAACATCCTCGGCGGCGCCATCGTCGACCTCCCGCTGGCGATCCGCTATCCGCTCCAGCTGCTGACCGTCTTCGTGCTGCCCCTGCCGTTCGAGATCCGGTCGCTGACGATGGCCCTGGCCTTCGTCGACAGCATCGTGTTCATCACGGTCGTGATCCGCCTCGTCAGGACCCGTCACTGGATCAGCATCTCGCTGCTCGGGGCCTACCTCGCCTCGATCGCCTTCTTCGCCGTCAACTACGGCAACCTGTTCCGGCTGCGGATGCCGGCGTACTTCATCGTGCTCGGGGGCCTGCTGGCCGTCCGGGTCTGGAGCCGATCGACCGACCCGGTCGATGGCGGCGATGGCGGCGATGGCGGCGATGGCGGTACGACGGCCCGGGGCGGGCGGGTCCGGGCCGCTGACGACGGCGTTCCCGCCGGAGCCGGGAGTCGAGCGCCGTGATCCGGTTCTTCTTCGTCGGGGTCGGCAAGTGCGGAACGTCCTGGATCCACCGGTACCTGTCCGGTCGGTCCGAGATCGCCACGCCGACGTTGAAGGAGACCTACTTCATCGACGCCGGCCCCCGGCGCCGTCGGCGCATCCTCCGCCGGCTCTACCGGGGCGACGATCGCCCGCTCGCGGACTTCTCCAACGTCTCCTACTGGGATCCGGACAACCCGGCCAAGATCCTCGCCTACAACCCCGACGCCAGGATCGTCGTGACCGTCCGCCGACCGTCGAGTCGGGCCGTCAGCCACTACCGGTTCCTCAAGCGGAGCGGGATGATCGGCGAGCAGCCGCTGGGCGACTACCTCGCCGCCGGCGATCCCGAGCACGTCGTGGCCCGGTCGGACTACCGCCCGATCATCGCTCGCTACCAGCGGGCCTTCGGCGCCGACCGGGTGCTGGTGCTCCCCCTCGAACTGCTCGCCGCCGACCCCCAGGCCTACGCCGACCGGCTCTGCGCCTTCCTCGACATCCCCCGTCGGCCGCTGACCGGGATCGAGCGGGAGGTGGTCCTGCCGGCTCAGCGCTCGCGGTCGCCGATCGTGACCCGGGCGGGACGGGTCGTCGCCGCACTCCTGCGCCGCCTCGGGTTCCTCGGGGTCATCGGGCGGGTCAAGGGCTCACCTGCGGCCCAGCGGTTGCTGTTCGTCGCCGACGTCGACCACGACGATGCGGCCTCCGTCGCCGGCCGGCACCCCCGCTTGGCCGAGCTGGACGCCGACTACCCGGCCCTGCTGGTCGAGCACGGCCTGCCGGTCGCTCCGGTCGATCAGCCGGCCGGCTGAGTCGGCCCGGCCAGCCCCGCGTCGCCGGTCGCCACGGTCCGATCGCGGACCGCCCGATCGCCGGCCCTCCGTCCGCCGGCCTCGACGTCGGCGTCGCTCGCCCGACGGTAGTGGCCAGCCGTGAGCCCGAGCAGCAACACCCAGTAGAGCGCCTGACCCCACGCGGTGCCGACCGGGCCGGAGCGGGCGGTGAGCACCACCGAGGCCGCCGCGCCGACCACCCCGGCCACCAGGTAGACCCGCTTGAGGCGGTGCTCGGACCCGGTCATCGCCAGCGCAGCCTGGGGGGCGGCGGCCATCGTGGCGGCGACCTGCCCGACGGCCAGGGGGACCAGTACGTCCCCGTAGGCCCGGTACGGTTCGCCGAAGAGGGCCAGGAACGGCTCGGGCACGAGGGCGATCGCCAGGATCGGGGGCAGGCAGGTCACCAGCAGCACCGCACCGAGGAGCCGGGTGGCAGCCCCGACCCGCTCGGGTTGGGGACCCTGATGGAGGCCGGCCAGCCGGGGCGAGGCCACGGTGACCACGAGGTTGCGGTAGAGGATCACGATCGACAGCGCACGCAGCGCCACCGAGTAGCCGGCGACGTCGGCGTCGTCGTCGAACCAGCCGAGCAGCAGCACGCCGCCCCACACCGCGACCGTCTGGACGGTGGCGATCACGGCGAACGGGGCGCTCGTCCGGGCGAAGATCCGCCGGCGGTCGTCGTCGAGACCGGCGATCGCCCCTCGGCCGAGCACGGCGGGGCCGAGACGGACGGCTCCGACGGCGGCGAAGCCGCTGAACGACAGGGCGACCACCGCCGAGGCGACGAGCACCGACAGCTCGATCCCGAGCGGGCCGGTCAGGGCCAGCACGGCCGCCGCCGCCACCAGGCTCGGACCGCCCGACTCGAACAGCGCCCCGAGCACCAGCCGGCGCTCGGCCTTGTGGATGGCGGACAGCACGAACACGGCGGCCCAGGCGGTGATGGCGAGCGACACGACGAGCAGGTGGGCCCGGTCGTCCGGTGGGGCCAGGAGCAGGACGCCGGCGCCGACCAGCAGGGTGACCGCCGCACCCGACACCGCAACCAGCCGCAGGGCCAGACCGGCGTAGGCTGCGGCCTCGTCGCCCCGACCGGTCTCGCTGGCGCCGCCGGCGAAGCGGAGGACGGCGTTCTCCAGCCCGAATCGCCCGGCGATGGCCGCGATCTGGGCCAGCGTCAGCCCGAACGTCAGGCGGCCGACGTCGTCGATCGGCAGCGACCGGGCCAGGACGAGGTGCAACAGGATCGTGCCGGCGGCGACGACGAGGCGAACGGCCAGGGCGGTGGCGGTGGCCGTCATCAGGCGCCGCCGTCTCGGCCGAAGCGCCCGTCGCAGCAGCTCCGATCGACCGCCCACGATCAGGGTCGCCTGGCGATGAAGCCGACGCTCTGGCGGCGGGCGATGCCCGCGACCGAGCCGGTTGACACGATGCTGGTGTCGACCAGCTCGAGTCCGGCGCCGGCCAGCAGCGCCTCGATCGCCTCGACGTCGTAGTAGCTCACGATCGGGGCGCCGATGTTGAGCGCCGGTCGGCCGAGCTCGACCCGGCGGTTGCCGGCGAGGCGGACGACCATGGCCTTGATCCAGAAGAGCACGGCCATGCCGAGCCGCGGCCGGTAGGTCGGCTCGTAGATCAGCAGCTTGCCGCCCGGCCGGACGAGCCCGGCCGCCACCCCGATGGCGGCGGCGACGTTGGCCCGGGAGCGGCGCCTGGTCGGCCCGACCAGGTGATGGAGCACGGCGACGACCAGCGCAGCGTCGTATCCGTCGCCGGTGGCGGCGGCGAGGCCGGGGTCGAGGATCGACCCGACGCGGGCGTCGAGCCCGCGCTCGTTCGCCAGGTCGACGTACCGGGGGCTCGGATCGACGCCGACCGGGGCGAGCCCCGGGACCCGATCGACCAGGTGCCGGAGCACCGAGCCGTCGCCGCACCCGAGGTCGATCACCCGGGGAGCGGGTCCGAGCTCGCGCAGCTCCTCGACCATGAAGTCGACGCGCCGGTCGTCGTAGCGCGGGGTGAAGCGGTCGAAGAACTCGAACTGGCGGTCCGACTCCGAGCTCATGGGACCGGGCTCACTCGGTCCGGCGTTTCGGACTCGATCGGGGTCCGATGGCGGCGGGAGCCGGTCGCCTGGTCGGATCGACGGAGGTCGATCACGGCCGGGACATCGCCGACGGCCCAGCGGTAGACGTGCCGGATGCGGCGCATCATCAGGTCGCGCCGGAAGTGCTCGTCGAACCGGTCCCGGCCCGCCCGGCCCATGCGTTCCCGCCGCTCCGGGTCGGCCACGAGCTCGGCCACGGCATCGGCCAGGCCACCGACGTCGGCGTGGGCGACGAC
Source organism: Acidimicrobiales bacterium (assembly GCA_028285495.1). Lineage (GTDB taxonomy): Bacteria > Actinomycetota > Acidimicrobiia > Acidimicrobiales > SZUA-35 > JAHELU01. The sequence goes on along the minus strand of JANQPB010000006.1, from coordinate 271,937 downwards.
CCGACCCGTCACCCCGTCGACGACCTCCTCGGCCACCCCGCCGACGTCGGTTGCCACCACCGGCAGCCCGGCCCGCATCGCCTCGAGGATCGAGATCGGCAGCCCCTCGTAGTTCGTCGACAACGCACAGATCTGTGAGCCGGCCAGCAGGTCGGGGACGTCGGCGCGGTCGCCGAGGAACACGACCCGCCGCTCGATGCCGAGCGAACGGGCCAGCGCCTCCATCTCGGGCCGGAGCGGACCGTCGCCGGCGAGGTGGACCTCGAAGTCGAGGTGGCGCAGGCGGGCGACGGCCTCGAGCAGGGTCCGGTGGTCCTTCTGCTGCTGGAACCGGGCCGGCATGAGGATCGTCGGCGGCCCGTCGGCCGGGCGGGCCATCGGGGCGTCCGGGACGATGCCGTAGGGAACGACCCACGTCCGGTCGTCCGGGAGGCCGAGCCAGCGGCGAGCGAGGTCGGCGTCGCGTTCCGAGACGCAGACGACCCCCGTCCCGAGGCGGGCCCCGGTCAGCTCGCTCGCCCACACCGCCGCCCGGGTGGCCGGTGGCACGTTCGGGGCGAACACCCAGCCATGGGCGGTGAACAGGCACGGCACCGACCGCCGCCTGGCCGCCAACCGGGCGACCAGCCCCGCCTTCGACGAGTGGGCGTGCACGAGATCGGGGTCGACGTCGTCGATCAGCCGGCCGAGGGCGGCCACGGCCCGCCCGTCGCGGAACGGGTCGATGGAGCGCCCGAGCTCCGGAACCACCTCAACCCGATGGCCGAGCCGCCGGACGGCATCGACGAGCGGCCCGTCCTCGCCGACCGCCAGGGTGATCTCGTGATCGCCGGCCAGTTCCTCGGCCAGGTCGAGCACGTGGTTCTGGGCCCCACCGATGGCGGCCAGGGTGATGACGAGGAGGAGCCGACGGCGGCCCCCCGCCCTCGGTCTGGCCAGGAGGTCCGGCCGGGCGTCGGCGAGCGGTCGGAGCTCGCGGCCCTCGGCCAGGGCGGCCCGGCGCTGCCGTCGCCGGTGGATCGGGCGGTGCAGACCGGCGGCCTGGCCGGCCCGGATGGGGACGACGGCGAGCTTCGTCGCCCGGCCCCGGGTTGTTCGGGTGGCGTAGACCGGCCCGAGGGCGGGGACAGCCAGCGGGACCTCGACGAACTTCGACAGCTGCTCGACCCAGGTCGCTCCGCCGTCGGCGGCCAGGTCGTCGTAGGCGAGACGCAGGAGCCTGGCCGCACCGCCGGGGGCGGCCGCGACCAGCTCGGCCAGCTCGGCCAGGTTGGCCTCGAAGTCGTGTTGGGCCAGGCGGTCGGCCTCGGACACGTAGAGGTTGTCGGCGCCGGCCAGGCCGAGGGCTCGGCTCGAGGCCCGGTTGAACTCGCGGTGGAGTCGGTAGGACCGCCGTCGATCGGCGTCGTCACGGTGGATGGCGACCAGGTTGGCGTCGGGGAAGGCGGCGAGGAGCCGGGTGAGGGCGGACCGGCGCCCGAGGTAGATCGGGTTGACGTCGGCCAGCAACCGCACCGGACCCGAGCCTTCGAAGCGCCCGAGGAGGCGTCGCCGGTCGCCGGCCGCCGACGCCGTTCGGCTCCGGTCGAAGTAGTAGTTCTCCTTCCTCGACCGATCGAGGTACACGCCCGGTTGCGCGGCCAGGTACTCGTAGATCCACGAGGTCCCCGTCCGCTGCGGCCCGACGACGAACAGCGCCGGAACCGAGTCCGGCATCGTCACGCGCTCGCCGGGCGACCCACCAACGCCGTCCGCCATAGCCGACCACTGTACGGCCCCGACCGGCCCGGTCCCCTGTCCGATCGTGTCCGGATGCCCCCGGTGGGCGAACCGGGCGCCGAGCGGGCGCTGGCTACGCTTGGTCCGTGCGAACCCGTCTCGTTGCCACGTTTGCCGTCTCGATGGCGCTGGCCCTGCTCGGCGCCGCCTGCAGCGACGACGGTGGTGAGACCTCGACCGATGGGCCGTCGGCCGATGTCGCCGAGTCGACCGATGGCGATGCCGGCGGCGGCGCCCCGGACGATGGGGGAGTTGGCGACGAGGCGACGGGCGGGGACTCCTCGGGCGACGATGCCAACGAGGAGCTGTTCCCCGACGTGCTCGACGCAACGGCAACGCAGGCCGACGACGGGTCCTGGACGTTCAGCGCCACCCTCAGCTCGCCGTACGACACGCCGGAGCGCTACGCCGATGCCTGGCGCGTGCTCGGTCCGGACGGTGAGGTGTACGGCATCCGCGAGCTGGCCCACGACCACGCCAACGAGCAGCCCTTCACCCGCAGCCAGTCTGGCATCGAGATCCCGGATGGCGTGACGACCGTGACGGTCGAGGGCCGGGACCAGGTCAGCGGGTGGGGCGGTGCCACCGTCGAGGTCGTGCTCGAGCCCTGAGCCGGGGCCGGCCGCCGCCGGCTCGAGCGCCGACCGCGGCCACCACCCGTCGGCCGACGCCTCCGATCGTTCGCCTCCGGTCGTGCACCGGTGCCGTCGATGGGTTGCCACGGTGCCCGATCTGGGCGAACATGTGTTCGATGGCTCGGATCCTCCACGCCGACCTCGACGCCTTCTACGCCTCGGTCGAGCAGCGCGACCGGCCGGAACTGATCGGTCGGGCGATGGCGGTCGGTGGCGGCGTGATCCTCTCGCCGAGCTACGAGGCGCGGCGCCACGGCGTGAAGACGGCCATGAACGAGCGCCAGGCCAGGGCGCTGTGCCCCGGGTTGCAGATCGTCGAGCCCCGGATGGCCGCCTACGCCGAGGCGAGCCGGGCGGTGTTCGCCATCTTCGACGACACGTCCCCACTGGTCGAGCCGCTGTCGATCGACGAGGCGTTCATCGACGTCGGTGGGCTCGATCGGCTGGTCGGGCCGGACACACTGATCGCGGCCGATCTGCGCCGTCGGGTGGCCGACGAGGTCGGGTTGCCGCTCAGCGTCGGCGGCGGGTCGACCAAGTTCCTGGCCAAGGTGGCCAGCGCCGTGGCCAAGCCGGACGGCCTCCTGATCGTGCCACCGGGCCGCGAGCTGGAGTTCCTGCACCCACTGCCGGTCGGTCGGCTGTGGGGCGTCGGCCCGACGACCGAGCAGCGGCTGGCCGACGTCGGCATCACCACGGTCGGCGAGGTGGCGGCGCTCGATCCGTCGGTGCTGCAGGCCAAGGTCGGCGTCGCTGCCGGGGCCCACCTGGCCGCACTCGCCGCCAATCGCGATCCTCGCACGGTCGAGGTCGGCCGGCGGCGCCGCTCGGTCGGATCGCAGCGGTCGTTCCCTGCGGGGTCGGTCGATCGTGACGGCGCCGGCCAGATCGTGGTCGAGGTGGCCGATCGGGTGGCCCGTCGTCTGCGAACCGGCGCCCGGGTGGCCCGGACGGTCACGCTGCGGCTGCGGTTCGGCGACTTCGCCTCGGCCACCCGGTCCCGCACGCTGGCCGAGCCGACCCGGTCGACGGCGATGATCCTCGAGACCGCCCAGGCGCTGCTCGACGAGGCGTGGTCGATCGTGGCCGAGCGGGGATTGACCAAGCTCGGCGTCGCGGTGTCGAACCTCGACGACGATCGGGCCATCCAGCAGGTCCTGCCGTTCCCGATCCCGGCCTGGGACCCGGTCGATCGGGCGATGGACGAGATCCGGGAGCGGTTCGGGGTCGGCGCCGTCACCCGAGCCACGTTGGCCGGGCGCGATCCGGTCGAGATGCCGCTGCTGCCGGACTGATCACCAGGAGCCCTTGATAGGTGACCCATTGGTCACCTATTGTCGGTGCGGTGGGGAACGACGACACGACGGTCGACGGGGGAGCGGACGAGCTGGTCTTCCGGGCCCTGGCCGACCCGAGCCGGCGACGGCTGCTCGACGCCCTCCACGCCGACGACGGCCTGACGCTCACGCAGCTCGGCGCCGTGCTGCCCGACCTGACCCGCTTCGGGGTCATGAAGCACCTGCGAGTGCTGGAGGAGGCCGACCTCGTGCTCTCCGAGAAGGTCGGGCGCTCCAAGCACCACTACCTCAACCCGGTCCCGATCCAGCGGATCCACAGCCGCTGGCTGTCGAAGTACGGCGAGCGGTCGGGCCAGGCCTTGCTCGACCTGGCCACGGCCGTCGAGGCCGGGCCGGGCCCCGAACGAGAGGAGCGACGATGACCGTCCCCCTGCACGTGAACGAGATCCTGATCCGGGCCACCCCGGACGCGGTGTGGGCCGCGCTGACCGACCCGGACCGGATCCGGCGCTACCACGACCGGACCGCGATCGAGGCCTCGATGGAACCGGGCTCCGGTTACCGCCATCTCGGCCCGGACGGCGTGGCCGTCGTCGAGGGGGAGGTCGAGACCGTCGAGCCAGGGCGGCGCCTCGTCATGACCTGGCGGACCCTCGCCGACGTCACGGTCGACGAGCCGCCGAGCCGGGTCGAGTGGTCCATCGAGCCGGCGGCGGCCGACGGCAGCGTGACCAGGGTCCGGGTCCGCCACTACGACCTCGGTCTCAGTCCGGTGACGTGGGCGCTGACCGGTCCGCAGTGGGTCGCGACGACGGCCCGGCTCAAGACGCTGCTGGAGACCGGCGACGATCTCGGTCCGATCGAGCCGCCGCCACCACCACCGTCGACCGCCGAGGTCGGGGTGGCGTGGCACCGGAGCCAGGCGGTCACGGCCAACAACTCGACGTGGGAGCTCCTCGTCCCCGGCCAGGGGGGCGACGAGGGCGGGGGAGGGGCCGACGCCACCGGGCCCCATGGCGGTCCCCGGCTCGACGACGACGCAGCCTTCGACCTGCTCGGCCGGGCCTATGCCGCGGCCTACCACTGGCGCCGGGCGGCCGGTCGTGACTCGATCAACGCCGCCAGGGCGGCCTGGCTGTGCTCCAGGGCCCACACCGTCATCGGCGACGGTTCGGCCGCCCTCCGCCTGGCCGAGACCTGCGGCCGCCTGACCGAGGGGGCGGGCGATGACGCGCTCGACTTCGATCGGGTCTATGCCGTCGAGGCTCGGGCACGGGCGCTGGCCTGCCTCGGACGGCTCGACGAGGCGGCCGACGCCCGTCGACGGGCCGTCGATGCGGTGGCCACGATCGCCGACGACGAGGATCGGGCGATCCTGGAGGGCGATCTCGCCGCCGCCCCGTGGTTCGGTCTGTGAGGTGGCCGTCGACCTCGGATCCGAGCCTCGGTGCGTCGCGGCCGAGCCGGCGACGGGCGCGGCGACGACGGCCGAGCGGTGTGATCGGTACCTGGCTGCGCCGCCGGTCGGCGGTGTAGGGTCCAGCCCGTCAGCGACCGACGGGGGAGTGGAGACATGGCCGACCGCATGAGCTTCTGGGCCTGGGGCCTCGAATCGGAGGAACCGACCGAGGCCGATCGACGGGCGATGGCCGAGGACATCTCCCGGCGCTACGGGGTGGCGGTGACGCCCCGACCGATCCCGGACCTGGCCGACGCCGAGCTCCGTCCGCCCCGGGTCACGCCGCCGGATGCCCTGGCCGGGTTCTGTTCGACCGACACCTGGGAGCGGGCCCGTCACGCCGGCGGCGCCCATTTCACCGATCGGACCAGGGCCTTCAACCTCGACTTCCCGAACCCACCCGACTTCGTGGCCCACCCGTCGACCGATGCAGAGCTGGCGGCGGTGCTCGACTGGTGTCACGACAACGAGGTCCCGGCCGTCCCCTTCGGTGCCGGTTCGACCGTTGTCTGGGGCGTGTCGATGCCGGACGGGGCCGACCGGTCGGTCACCATCGCCATGGATCGCTTCGACCGGGTGCTCGAGGTCGACGAGACCTCGCGGGCAGCCCGCATCCAGGCCGGTGTCTACGGCCCGGCGCTGGAGGCCGCGCTCAAGCCGTCCGGTCACACGCTCCGCCACTTCCCCCAGTCGTTCCGGTTCTCGACCCTCGGCGGATGGATCGCCACCCGGTCGGGCGGCCACTACGCCACCAACCACACCCACATCGACGACCTCGTCGAGTCGGTCCGGATGTTGACGCCGGCCGGCTGGTGGGAGTCACGCCGCCTCCCCGGCAGCGGTGCCGGTCCGAGCCCCGACCGGATGGTGATCGGGTCCGAGGGCATCCTGGGGATCATCACCGAGGCCTGGATGCGCATCCAGGCCCGGCCGAGGTTCCGGGCAACCGCCGGGGTGGTGTTCGACTCGTGGATGGCCGGGACGGAGGCGGTCCGGGCCATCGTCCAGGCCAAGCTGTGGCCGGCCAACCTCCGCATCCTCGACCCGGCCGAGGCCGGGCGGGCGGCCGGGCTCGACGGCACGCAGGCGCTGGTCATCATCGGCTTCGAGTCCGCCGAGCTGCCGCAGCGGGCCAACATCGAGGCCGCGGTCTCCCTCGCCCGCGACGCCGGCGGCCACATCCCCGACGAGAACATCGTCGTCGATGACGGGACCGGCGCCCCGACCGGGCACGAGGGCCCCGTCGGCGCCTGGCGGTCGAGCTTCATCGGCGTGGATCCCGGCACGGCCACCAGCCTCGGCCTGCTGGCCGACACGTTCGAGACCGCCATCACCTGGGACCAGTGGCCCGACTTCGACGCCACCGTCCGGTCGGCGATGAACCGGGTGCTCGGTGAGGTCTGCACCCACGGCGAGCTGAGCTGCCGGTTCACCCACGTCTACCCCGACGGGCCGGCGCCCTACTACACGTGGAGCGGGATGGGCCGCCAGGGCTCGGAGATCTCGATGTGGCAGGAGGTCAAGGACGCAGCCAACGAGGTGGTGGTGGCCGCCGGTGGCACGTCGACCCACCACCACGCCGTCGGTCGGATGCACCGTCCCAACGCCTACGACAAGCAGCGTCCCGACCTCTTCGCCGACGCCCTGCGGTCGGTGAAGAAGACCCTCGACCCGAACGGGATCCTCAACCCCGGGGTGCTCATCGACCCGTGAGGTCGGTTTCCATCCCGGCATCACCAGAGATGATGGTTCGAGTTGGAACAACCTGTGAACCGCTGATCCCACAGCGATAGAATCGCCGCCGGGTGGCTCAGCCAGTGGCGGGAGGACAGCAGGAATGAGTGACGTTGGCGAGCTTCCGAGCTGGTCGGGTGAAGCCGTGCCATCGGCGAGCCGGCCGGCCGCCGATCCGGCGGCCAAAGCCCAAACCCCGACCGCCACCCCGGACGCAACACCGTCCGCCCGCCCAGACGGGCCCGATGGGCCGAAGCGACGGGGCGGACTCGTCGTCGGCCTCCTGCTCGGGCTGCTCGGCGGTCTGCTGCTGGCCGCCGTCGCGGTCGGTGCCTACTGGCTCGGCAGCCGCCAGAACGATGACGACACGTCCGTCGCCTCCGCCACCGTCGACGACGGGGGAGACGCGAGCGGCGCCGCCGGCGACGAGCCGGCCGCTCCTGGCTCGACCGGCGGGGAGGCGCCGGCGCCCGACGACGTCGGCGCCGCGGCCGACGACGACGAGAGCGGATCGACCGATCCGGCGGCCGGGGGCGACGAGGGGATCTCGGCCGCCACCGACACCGGAGCCGGCAGCGCCCCGGTCGGCGCCGCCGACGGTCGGTTGCTGCTCCCCGACGGCTTCGTCCCGTCCGACCCCAACTACGAGCAGCGGATCCAGAACGCACCCCAGTACGCCGTCGTTCGGGGTGGCATCGTCTACCTCTACGGCTTCGCCAGGAGCCAGGAGCTCCTCGAGCAGGCCGTCGCCGTCACGGCCGGCGTGATGGGCCCCGATGGCTACGTCGTCGAGCGGATCGTCGACCCGGACGCACCCGAGGTGGACGGCGCACCGATCTACGTCGACGACAAGGTGCTGTTCGCCTTCAACAGCACCGAGCTCGACCCGGCGTCGCTGCCGATCCTCGACCTCGGCGTTGCCCTGATGCTCCAGAACCCGACGGCCGAGATGGTGATCATCGCCCGCTCCGACGCCGTCGGCCGCGCCGACACCAACCTCGAGATCTCCCGGGAGCGGGGCCAGGCCGTCGTCGACTACTGGGCCTCCAAGGGGGTCGAGCCGTCGCGGATGACGGTGGACGCCAGGGGAGAGGCCGATGCATCCGAGGACGACGACGAGCAGACGGCGGCCCTCAACCGCTCGGTCGAGTTCGTCGTGTCCGGCATCAACGAGGACTAGGCACGCTCGCCCGCCGATCGAGTCGGGGGCCGGCGGCACGGCGGGGGCGCTCGGAGCAGGCCCCGGTGCCGGGTCAGCGGTGGTTGCTCGCCGCCTCGCTGATCGGGTCGCCGGCGATGCGGGTGTGCCACATGACCCGGGGCTCGGTCATGTCGAACGGCGTGCCTCGATGCATGAGGGCCCGATTGTCCCAGATCACGGCGTCGCCCGGCTGCCACTGGTGGTGGTGGACCCGGGGCGACTGGGCCGCCGCCTCGGTGAGCTCGTCGAGGAACCGCTCGGACTCGGCCCGGTCCCAGCCGACGATGTCGTGGGCGTGGCGACCGGCGACGAGGATCGTCCGGCCCGTCTCGGGATGGACCTTGACCAGCGGTCGGAGCGAGACGTCGTGGTCGTGGTAGCCGTAGAGGTCGTAGCCGCCGTCGGCGTTCTTCGTGGGGAGGTAGCCCGCCCGACCCTGGCTGTAGTAGAGCGAGTGGAGCGCCTCGAGGTCCTGGATCCGGTCGCGGGTGTCGTCATCGAGGGCATCGTAGGCGGCCCGCATGTCGGCCCAGCCGGTGGCCGCCCCGGCCGATGGCACCACCTCGGCCGAGAAGACCGCCCCCTTGGCCTGGACCGGCATGTAGGTGCTGTCCATGTGCCAGCCCTCGTTGCCTCGGAGGGACTTGACCAGGTCGTCGCCGGGGTCGTGGTGGACCCGACCCTGCTTGTCGACGTTCGAGATCGGCATCGCCGGGAACTCGAGGTCGCCGAAGCGCCTGGCCACGTCGTTCTGGGTCTCGGGGGTCAGGAATTGGCCGGGGAAGATCAGCAGGCAGTGCTCGAGCCAGGCGGCGTAGATCGCCTCGAAGGTGGCGTCGTCGAGCTCGGCCAGCGAAACGCCGCGCACGATGGCACCGAAGGTCACGCCGTCGATGGGCTCGATGGTCAACGTGTCGGTCGCCATGGGACCGAGCCTACGACCGCAGCCCGAGCCCGGTCCAGGTGACTCAGCCCGGGCCCTCGCCGTTGGCCGATGCGCCGTCCGGCGCAGGACGGTCGTCGATCAGGCACCCCTCGTCGGCGCAGGCCGCCAGCAACTCGCTGGCCAGCTCCCACAGCGTTGCGGATCCGTCGATGATCGCACCGTTGACCGCCGTGGCCTGGCTGTGGCGGATGCCGTGGTGCTGCCAGCTCATCCCGCCGGACCCTGCGTTCAACAGCAGCGGCTGGAGTCGGTCGATGGCATAGGCGAAGCGGGCCGTCGGCGAGCTCCTGGCCTCGTACTCGCGCCACAGCTCGTCGATGTGCCCGGCCTGGTCGGCGGGCAGCAGGTTGAACAGGCGCCTGGCCGCCCGTTCCTCCCGCTCGGCCTTGTCGCCGGTGTCGTCGTAGACGTAGGTGTCGCCGGCGTCGATCTCGACGATGTCGTGGACCAGCAGGATCTCGACCGCCCGGACCACGTCGACCTCGGGGCCGGCGTAGGGGCCGAGCACCAGGGCGGCCATGGCCAGGTGCCAGGAGTGCTCGGCGGTGTTCTCGTAGCGGCTGCCGTCGACCAGGCGGCTCCGCCTCATGACGGTCTTGAGCTGGTCGATCTCGAGCAGGAAGTCGATCCGGCGTGCCAGGTCGCCGCCCGGATCGACTCCGCCGGCCAGATCGACGATCCGGGGCTGATCCATGCGGCCAGCCTAGGGATGGTCGACGGGGCCGGGGTCGATCGTGCCCTCGACGGCCAGGCTGGCCTCGTCGTCCGCCGTGACGGAGGCATCGGCGAGCCGATACCCATCCGGCGATCTCGTGGCCGGTACGGCGTCGTCGACGGGGGAGAGGGTGGTGGTCCACCTCGCCAGACGCATGGCGCAACGCTAGCGGTCCGGCTCCGCCCCGGTGAGCCGAGCCAGCTCGTCGGTCAGCTCGGGCACGATGTCGAACACGACGTCGAAGTGGTTGCGGCCCGCCACCTCGACCTCGGCCACCGGAGCCCCCGCCGCATCGAGGGCGTCGACGAGGGCCCGGCTCTGGGCCTTGAACTCGTCGCTCTCGTCGTCGCCGAAGGCCACGACCGTCGGCGGGAAGCCGTCGAGCGACCGGAGCAGGGGGCTGTTGCGCTGCGCCGCCGGTGTGTCGAGTCCGACGGCGTCGTTGATCGACGTGGCGATCAGCGGCTCGAGCAGGTAGATCCCCGACACCAGGATCAAACCGAACGGGCGTTCGGATTCGGGAAGACCGAGCGTCGCCATCGCCGTCAGGTGGGCGCCGGCCGACGAGCCCGACACGACGAGGCGGTCGGTGTCGAGGCCGAGTGAGGCGCCGTTCCGGCGGAGCCAACCGAGCGCCGACGTGCACTCGTCGACGATCTGGTCGAGCGTCGCCGTCGGGGCCAGCGTGTAGTCGACGGCGGCCAGCGCATGACCCGCGGCCGTGCACGCCGGTGCCAGGAACGCCGATTCGAGCTTCGAGAGCTGTTGCCAGTAGCCGCCGTGGATGAAGACGTGGGCCGGGGTCGGGGGCCCGACGCCGCCCCAATGTTCTCGGGATGGGAGAATTGGCGGGAGGAAGAGGTCGAGGGTGGTGGTCGGCGAGCCGGCATAGGCGTGTGTCGTCGGCGGCAGCGTTCGCCTGGCCTCGGCGCTCTCGGCGGCGTAGCGATCGAGGAAGGGGGACAGATCCCGGTCCGGCAGTCGGGTGCTCGGCGAGTACTCGGTGTCACGCTCGTGGTCGGCGAGCTCGGCGCCGAGCGGCCAGCGACGCTGACCCGGGGGCTGCGCAGGTTCGTTTGCCGGATGATGCACGATCAGACGCTAGTGCGGAGGAATCGGCGCTGCTGGCGGGATCTGCTCCGGCGTAACAGACATAAGCGTCATTATGCAGCAAACACGGGTACGGGCATCCCTTCCCCCCATCTCACGAAAGTCGCTCCCCGACTAGTGTTCTGACGTGGCGACCAGCGACACCACCCCGGAAGGCAGGCAAGGTCAGCCGACCGTGGCGGAGGTGGCCACCGGATTGGAGTGGGCACTCAAGACGCAGCCCCGTCGGCGACGCAACCGTGATGAGGCGAGCGAGGTTCCCACGATCGGTCTGGTGGCCTCGGTCGCAGCCGAGATGGCCGGCTCCGGAGCCGACCCATCGGATCTCGAGGTCCTCAAGGCCACGGCGATCCGGGTGCTGGAAGGTCGCCTCGATCGGTTGGGCAGCGCCGACCGATCGGTGGCCAGGATCCTCCTGGCTGTCCATCGCCCCATCGGCGACCGCATGGACGAACTGGGCCAGTTGGTTGGTGCCGGCAAGGCCAGAGCGGTCCGCGATGAGGTCGTGTACCGCATGGCCGCCGTGCTGTTGGGGCGCGACCCGGGAGCCGTCGACGCATCGGCGGCGGGCGACTCCGATGCGTCCTTGCGCCGGTTCCGCATCGGCCTCGTGATCGGTGTCGCCAGCCTCGTCGTCGGCGTGGCCGGATTGCTGCTGGCGGTGTACACCGACTTCTTTCGTGGCTCGGACTCCGACGCAGGCACCGATCCGCTCGGCTTCGAGCTGTCGGTCGACGTCTGCGACGTGTCCAGGACCTGCAACGACGAAGCGAGTGCGGTTGCGGCCAGCGTGTCGGGGTTCACCCCCGGCGGCTTCGCTGATGTCGAGATCCTGACCCCCGGGGGCGAGGATGCCAACCGGCGACCCGAGGCGCAGTACCACTACCGCACGCCACTGGAGATCGACGACACCGGGAGCTTTCGCTGGCAGTACTGGTGGGACTCGCCGATGGAGCTCGGGCCGTACGAGGTCACGGTGACCGACCGTGCGACCGGCCGATCGGCCTCGTCGGTGCTCGAGCTCATGGACGGCCGACCGCCGACCACGACGTCGTCCACCACGACAACCGCTCCGACCTCGACGACGGCAACACCTCAGCCGGCGCCCACGGCGGTCGTCCTCGGCGAGGTCGACCTGAACATCCGGGCCGAACCGACGACGCAATCGGACATCGTCGCCACCGCAGCGCTCGGGTCCTCGGTGACCGTTGTCTGCTCCACCCGAGGCGAAACCGTGACCCTCGACGACAGCGATCCGGGCAACGACCTCTGGCATCTCATCGCCACCGGCTCCCCCGACCGGCCTGACGGGTTCGTCACCGACGTGTTCCTCGACACGCCGACCGGGTCCGACCCGCTCGACGGTGAGCCCCAGTGCCCTTCACCAACCGACCCGCCAGCCGGTGATCTGTTCCTGCCCCTCCGTCCAGACAGTCGCCTCGGCGAGGATCTCCAGCCGGGCGAGATCCTGGTGGTTGCACTCGAGGTGTCGCGCCCCGGTTGGGTCGTCCTCGACCTCGACTGTGCCTACCAACGCAACTCCTACCCGTTGCACGACGGGGCGCTCATCGTCACCGGCCACACGGAGCCCGTCTACTGGCAACCGCCCACTCCGATCACCGACTGCACGACCGACCTCGTGCAGGGACCGGTGGTACCGGGTACCAGCTACTACTACTCCATCCAGCTCGAAGCCTCGGAACCCGCAGGCAGCCGGGTGGTCGTCGTGGCCCGCTTCGTCAACCCACCGGTGGAGGACACCTTCGATGGTCGAGTGGTCCTCCCACAGATCGAGATCCGTGCGACGGACTCGATTGCCAACACGCTGACCGCCGGGACGATCCACGCCTACACCCTGGTCCTCACGACCGGAGACCGGCTGCTGCTCGCCTTCGACTGCACGGACGCAGACGCTCCCACCGAAACGCCGCTGCAGGTCCGAGGCATCGACCAACGGGGAGTCGAGTACTTCAACCAGGCCATCGACAGCTGCGTTCCCTGGAGAGCCCCCGCACCACCGACGGATGGCCGCTACGAGATCCAGATCCAGGCCCAGGACCCGACGGCCGCCGTCTTCTACCGTCTCGGCGCCTTCATCCAGAGCTAGCAGGGTGCCGAAGGTCGCCAGTCTCGAGCGAGGGGGACCCACCCATCCGACCAGGAGCCCGCGTGCTGACCCGACAGGTCATCGCCCGGGAGCCGGTCCGGGATCGAGACTGATGGCCATGAGCACGTCATCGACCTCCCCGACCCCCGACCTCGATCCGACCGATGCCGCAGCGATCCCAACGATCACCGGCGTCGCCCACATCGATCTCACGGTGTCCGACCTCGACCGCAGCGAGCTCTGGTACGCCGAGCTCTTCGGACTGCAGCGGGTCCTCGACGGACGGAACGACGAGCACCACTTCGCGTCCCGGTACCTGATCCATCCCGACACGCTGCTGGTCGTCGGCCTCGTCGTCCACGATGCCGATGGTGACCGGTCCCCCGGCGAGCCGGTCCGGTTCGACGAGCACCACATCGGGCTCGACCACCTGTCGCTCAACGTGGCATCGCCCGAGGAGCTGCAGGCCTGGGCTCGCCGCCTCGACGCGCTCGGCATCGACCACTCCCCCATCAGCAGCGGCGAGATGTGGGACGTGCTCGTCTTCCGGGACCCCGACAACATCCAGCTCGAGCTGTTCCATCTCAAGCCCGCGGCGGCTGCGCTGCTGACCGGTTGACGGAGCGGCGGGCCGGTGACCCGCCGATCGGGATCGCGGCCACCGACGGGCCCTCACATCGGGGCGGTTGGACACAGCAGCTCGACCGGGTGCATCGGCCGCCGGCCGGCGAATCGCTTCGCCTGCGAGCGACACGAGAACCCGGTGGCCACGGTCGTGTGTGCCGATCCGACATCGAGGTGCTCGGCCCAGCTGAGGTCCCACAGGCGGCGGGACAGCTCCTGGTTGTCGACCTCGTGGCCGAAGATGCCGGCCATGCCACAACAGCCGACGTCGGGCGTGACCACCCGATGGCCGACCGCCCCGAGCACCCGGGCCCAGGCGGCCAGCACCGCCGGTGCCGTCGCCCGCTCGGTGCAGTGCCCGAGCAGCGTCACCGCTCGCCCCTCCCCCGCCGGGGCGGCGGCCGGCAGCCGGTCGCGACGCTCGTCGAGCACCTCGACGAGGTGTCGGACCGATCGGGGGTAGCCGGCCCGGATCGCCGGGTACTCGTGATGGTGCAGCAGGGCGACCGCCGGCTCGATCACCACCGGCACCGCTCCGGCGTCGACCACCGCACGAACGGTGCGCTCCTGGGCCTCGACCGTCCGGGCGAACCGGTCTCGTCGGCCCTTCACGTGATCGAACTTGCCGGACGGCTCGAACCCGGCGATGGCGACCCGATGGCCGATCGCCTCCAGCACCTCGACCGACCGCCGCTCGACGACCGGATCGAGCGCGGCCGAGAACACGTCGGGCAGCACCACGACGTCGAACCCATCGCCCGCCCCACCGGGACGGAAGCGGGCCACGTCGCCCGTTTGGCGGCGCTTCGGCGCCGGCAGGTCGACGAGACCGAGGAGGCGCCCAGGCGGTCCGGTCAACCCCCGCACCGGCGTCCCGATACGGGCCGCAGCCATCGCCAGGTGCTCGAACCGTCCGAGCAGACGGTGCGAGCGGGGCCGAGCCCGCCGCTCGTGGTAGGCGTCGAGGAACCGGGACTTGAGCTCGGGGATGTCGACCTCGACCGGGCAGCGGCCGGTGCAGGCCGAGCACGACAGGCACCGGTCGAGGTTGGCGGCCAGCGCCTCCTCGAACGCATCGAGGTCGGGGGCGCCGGCGGCCCGCCGTGCCGCCCAGCCCCGGATCAGATCGGCCCGACCCCTCGGACTGAGCGCCGGGTCGCCGGTGGCCTTGTAGGACGGGCACATCACCTCGGCCGCGTCGTGGTGGTGGCACAGACCGTTGCCGTTGCAGGCGAAGGCGTCGGCGAGCTCGGTCCTGATGGCGACCGGGACGGTGCGGTCGGCCTGGCCGCGGAGGCCGGGCTCGTCGACGGCGACCAGCGGGTGGTCGCTGCCCGCCGGACGGTAGAGCTTGCCCGGGTTGAATCGGTCCTCCGGGTCGAAGGCGGCCTTGACCCCCTCCATGATCGAGACGGTCGCCCCGTCGAGGAACGTGGCCGCCGATTCCCCCCGGAAGCCGCGGCCGTGTTCGCCCCACAGCACGCCGCCGTGGTCGTCGACCAGGTCGACGACCCGTTCGGTGATCGTGCGGACCAGCGTCTCGTGGGTCGGGTCGGTCAGGTCGAGGGCCGGTCGCACGTGCACGCAGCCGACATCCGCGTGGCCGAACATCCCGTAGGTCAGACCGGCGTCGTCGAGGATGCGGCGGAAGCCGGCGATGAACGAGGCCATGCGGCTGACCGGGACGGCGCAGTCCTCGACGAACGCCGTCGGCCGGGCCACCGTTCCCGGGCCCCTCGTCGCCACCTTGGCCAGCAGGCCGACGGCGTCGGCCCTCACCTTCCAGGCCCCGGCCTGCTCGGCCGGGTCGTGGGCGGCCCGCACCGTGCGAGCCCGCCCCGTCGACCGGATGGCCCGCTCGATTCCGGCGACGTCGATCGGCTCATCGGCCGGTGGACGGTCGCTGGTGAACTCGAGCAGCAGGACCGAGCCGACGTCGCCGTCGACGAGCGAGCCGAGGGCGGGCCACGCCGGCGACGAGCGGCCCCGGTCGAGCGTGGTCTCGTCGAAGGTCTCGATGGCGCTCGGCCCGATGGCGGCCAGCTCGACGGCGTCGTCGAGGGCGTCGGCGAAGCGCTCGTAGCCGGCGACGACCAGCACCGTGGTCCGTGGCGTCGGGGTGAGCCGGATCGTGGCCGCGGTGGTCACGGCCAACGTGCCCTCGGCGCCGCACAGCAGGGCGACGGGATCGACGAGCCCGTCGTGGCGAAAGCGGTCGATGCCGTAGCCGCTGAACCCCCGGGCCAGCTCGGGGAGCCCGAACCGGTCGCCCTCCGCGATCGGCAGCGCCAGCAGGTCGCGCCACAGCCGCCCGATCCGGTCGTCGGCGCGGGCCCGCTCGGCCGCCCCGGCCACCGGTGTCGGCTCGGCCCGCCACGGCGTCCCGTCGTCGAGCACCACGTCGAGGGCGAGCACGTGGCGATGGGCCCGGCCGTGGACCAACGATCCCTTGCCGGCGGCGTCGGTGGCGATCATCCCGCCGACGGTGGCCCGGTTGAGCGTGGAGGTGTGCGGGGCCCAGAACAGCCCGTGGCCGGCCAGCTCGGCATTGAGGGCGGCGGTCACCACGCCCGGCTCGACGGTCGCCGTCCTCGCCTCGGGGTCGACCTCGATGACCCGGTCGAGGTGGCGCTTGACGTCGACCACCAGCCCGTCGGTCAGGCTCTGGCCGTTGGTGCCGGTTCCCCCGCCGCGGGCGACGAGCGGGCGCCGATCGGGGCGGCGCCACTCGGCGGCCACCAGCCGCCGCACCTCGTCGGCCGACCGGGGCAGGGCGACGGCCGCCGGCTCGACCTGGTAGATCGAGTTGTCGGTGGCGTAGATCGTGCGGGTCAGGGCGTCGGTCAGCGGGGTCGTCGACCGCCCGGCGCCGTCGCCGATCGTCACGCAGCCATCCTGGCCGCATGGGCCCGGATCTGGGTGTACACGTCTCGCTGGGCATGGCTGCCGCCGAGTCGCCAGGTGTGGTCGGCCACCGGTTCGAGCTCGTCCACCGCCTCCCGCCAGCGGCCCCGGGCCCACGCAGCGAGCCCGGTGGCCGTGGCCAGCCCGACGACCCGGATGACCTCGGCCGCGCCGTCGTCGCCCTCGCTCCAGGCGGCCATGCCGGCCAGGTGGGCCTCGAGGTCGTCGTCGCGGCCGGCCTTGGCCATGGCCAGCGCGTAGTGGGTGTCGTTGAACACGTGGGAGTGTTGCCCGAGTCGAACGGCGCACGGCTCGGCCAGCGGGCCCCATCGGTCGCCGACGTCGACGCCGGCGATCTCCAACCGAGCCAGCAGCGACACCGCGTTCGACAGGTCGAGGCCCTCCTCGCTCCCCGGCTTGTGGATCCGCTCGTCGAACAGGGCCAGCACCTCGTCGTGGCGGCCGAGGGCCAGCAGCGGCAGCGACTGGTGCCACCACAGGTGACCGGTGAAGCCGCCGCCGGCGTCGAGCACGTCCTCCCGCCCGTCGAGCCAGTTGGCGCCCTCCTCCCACCGCCGCTGCATCTGGAACACGTGGGCGACGGCGTGGATGGCCCACAGGTCGGTCGGGTCCCGCTCCACCGCCAGGCGGCCGATCGCCTCGGCCTCGGCGTAGCGGCCCGACTCCTCCAGTCCGAACGCCTCCTGCCCGTCGAGCAGTGAGATCAGGGGGAGGTCGTCGCCCCACGCCGGCCGGACCCGGCGGACGAGGTCGACCATCTCGCCGGTCCGACCCGCCGCGAACAGCAGGTGGTGCTGGACCCGGAGGGCGAACGCATCCGTCGGGTGATCGTGCAGCATGCGGTCGAAGCGGTCGATGGCCTCCCGGGGCCGACCCTCGACGGACGCCTCGATCGCACCGAGCACGGCCCGCTCCCGGTCGGACACGCCGCCTGCGGCCCCGACGGCGTCGGCGATGAGGTCGCGGGCCCGCTCGGCCAGGTGGCGGCGATGGGCCTGCAGGTAGAACTGGGCCAGGATCGCCTTCGACAGGGGCCCTCCCTCGCCGAGGGGCGGGAGATGACGCTCCAGCCCGGGTGCCATCGTCAGGTAGTCGGTCACGGCGTCGTCGATGACCGCGACCTCGTCGGCCCCTGCCGTCACCGCGCAGCCCCACCGGTCGGTCATCGTCATGGCAGCCTCCTCGGTCCGGCTCGTCGATCCGGCTCCCGGCCCGGCGCTCCGGCCAGGGCCGTCGTCCGGCCGGTGTGCCGTCGCGTCGATCGTGGCACAGCCCGGCCCGGAGCGGCGAACGATCGCAGCCATTGGGACCGCCTCGACGGCCGAACGTAGGATGGGCCGAGGCAGCAGCCGGGGTCGACCCGGGCAGGGGGAACAGCGCCATGCACGACGTCATCATCCGCAACGGCACGGTCATCGACGGGACCGGCGCACCGGGACGGCGGGCCGACGTGGCCATCGACGACGGCCGGATCACCACCATCGGCCCCATCGAGGCCGAGGTCGAGGCGGCAACCGTCATCGACGCCGACGGCAAGCTCGTGACCCCGGGGTTCATCGACATCCACACCCACTACGACGCCCAGGCCCACTGGGACACGACGCTCAGCCCGTCGCCGCTGCACGGGGTGACCACCGTGATCGCCGGCAACTGCGGGTTCACGATCGCCCCGCTCCGGCCGGAGCACGGCGACTACCTGATGCGGATGCTGTCGCGGGTCGAGGGGATGCCGCTCGAATCGCTGCAGGCCGGGGTGCCCTGGGACTGGACCGGGTTCGGCGAGTGGCTCGACCGCCTCGACGGCACCCTGTCGATCAACACCGGGTTCATGGTCGGCCACTCGGCCCTGCGCCGGCTGGTCATGGGCGCCCGCTCGGTGGGGAACGAGGCCTCGCCCGATGAGGTCGGGGCGATGGCCGACCTCCTGCGCACGTCGATCGCCGAGGGCGGCCTCGGGTTCTCGTCGTCGTGGGCCACGACCCACAACGATCCCGACGGCCAACCGGTGCCGAGCCGCCACGCGTCCCCCGAGGAGATGGTGGCGCTGGCCGAGGTGTGCGGCGAGTTCGACGGCACCTCCCTCGAGTTCATCCCCGCCGTCGGGCGGTTCCCCGACGACCGGATCGATCTGGTGGCCCGGATGTCGGCAGCGGCCAACCGGCCCCTCAACTGGAACCTGATCGCCGTGTCGACGTCACCGAAGCAGCTCGACGTCATGGCCCACAACCTCGCCGCCAGCGACCACGCCGCGGCCAACGGCGGGAAGGTCATCGCCCTCACCGTCCCGTGCGCAATCCAGACCCGGCTGTCGTTCCAGAGCGGGTTCGTGCTCGACGCCCTCAACGGTTGGCGCGAGCCGATGGCGCTGCCCGACGCCGAGAAGATGGCCATGCTGGCCGACCCCGAGCAGCGTCGCCAGCTCGACGAGCTGGCCCAGGGTCCGAGCCCGCTTCGCGGCGTGGCCAAGTGGCACCTGCTGACCGTCGGCGAGGTGTTCTCCGACGACAACGCCCCCCACGTCGGTCGGACGATCGGCGAGATCGCAGCCGAGGACGGTCGGTCGACCTTCGACGTTGTGTGCGACATCGTGCTCGCCGACGAGCTCCAGACCGGTCTCTACAGCCCGTTGCGGGGCGACGACGACGAGACGTGGGAGCTGCGCCGCGACGTGTGGCGAGACGAGCGGACCCTCGTCGGCGGCACCGATGCCGGCGCCCACCTCGACTTGCTGGCCACCTTCAACGCCACCACCGCCATGCTGGAGAACGCCTGTCGGCGCCGGGACCTGCTCTCCTGGGAGGAGGCGGTCCAACTGCTCACCGACGCTCCGGCCCGGACCTACGGCATCCGCGACCGGGGCCGCCTGGCCGAGGGCTACCACGCCGACGTGAACGTGATCGACCCGCAGCACATCGCCGTCAGGCCGAACGAGATCCGCCACGACCTGCCTGGCGGCGCCTGGCGGCTCTATGGCACCGCCGACGGGTACGACCACGTGCTCTGCAACGGCACTGAGATCGTCCGCGACGGCGAGTTCACCGCCCATCGCCCCGGTCGGATGCTGCGAAGCGGCACCGACACCAGCGGGACCGGCGTCGCCTGATCGGCGTCACCGCCGGCTCGGGTGCCGCCCGGGCGGGCCGATGGGGCCGCAGCCGGCGTCAGGAGCCGAAGGCGCCGAGCGCCTTGCCACCCTGATCGAGCTTCCGTGCCGTCCTGGCCAGCCCGTGGCCCGCATGGTCGACCGCCTCGCCGAGCCGGCGGAGTTGCTCGGCCACCTCGCCGAGTCGGTCCCCGACCGTGTCGAAGCGCTCCGCGGTGTCGGTGATGCGCTCGCCGATCCCACCGTCGGGAATCGGCAGCTTGTCGAACTGCTTGCCGACGGTGGCCAGCAGCTTGGTGGCCGACCCCAGCTCGTCGCGGCACACGTCGAGGGCCTCGCTGGCCAGCTCGGCCACCGCCTGCACCCCGTCGCCGGCACCCCGACCGCCGGTGAGGAAGGCGGCGGCCGACGCCACGTCGTCGCCGGCATCGGTCAGCGCCGACGCTGTGGCGGACAGCAGCTCGGGCAGCCGGCCGACCAGGTCGATCAGGTCGTCGCCGTGCTCGGCCACGAACCCGACGGCGGCGGCCACGTCGTCGCCGGAGCCGACCACCGCACCGACCGCGTCCTTGACCTGCCCGAAGTCGAGGCCGGCAAAGCCTTTGATCTCATCGTTCGCCATCTCCCGACCGTAGCCGCCGGCCCCGGTCCCGTCGGTCCCGCCGATCGTCCGATCGGCGGGACCGCACCTCGCCCGCTAGGGTCGGCCCGATGACGATCCCGCTCGGTGCCGAGGCCTCGATCCGCTTCGCCGTCGGCGACGACGACACGGCCACCGCGCTCGGGTCCGGTGACGTGCCGGTCCTGGCCACGCCCCGCCTGTTGGCCTGGTGCGAGGCGGCCACCGTGGCGGCGCTGGCCGATCACCTGGCCGCCGGCTCGACCTCGGTCGGTCACCGGATCCGCCTCGACCACCTCCGCCCGACCGCCGTCGGCGGCGAGGTCGACGTGTGGGCCGAGGTGACCGAGGTCGACGGCAGGCAGGTGACCCTGGCGGTGACCGCAGGCGACGGCGGCGGCGAGATCGCCTCCGGGGTCGTGACCCGTGTCGTGGTCGACCGCCAGCGGTTCGTCGATCGCCTTGGCTGAGACCGTCACCGACGACGAGGGCTCGGGCGCCTGGTCGACCGTCGCCCCGGTCGTCGCCCTGGTGGCGGCCATCGTGGCCGTCGAGATCGTCGATTCGGTGCTGCTCGACGATCGGCTCCAGGGGAACGGGATCGGTCCCCGCCGGATCGAGGCCCTCGACGGGGTGCTGTGGCACCCGTTCCTCCACTCCGGGTTCCGCCACCTGAGCTCGAACGCCGTGCCGCTGCTGGTGATGGGCTGGTTGGTGGCGCTGCGGGGTCGGAGGTTCTGGTGGTCGGTCACGGCTGGCTCGGTGCTCGTCGGTGGCTTCCTGGTGTGGCTGTTCGCCGGTGGCTTCAACCACATCGGGGCCAGCGGCATCGTGTTCGGCTACTTCGGTGCGTTGATGGGCGCCGCCTGGAAGTCGAGGCGACCGGCGGCCCTCGCTCCGGCACTGGTGGCGATCTTCCTCTACGGCACGATCCTGGCCGGGCTGCTGCCGCTCGAGGGCATCTCGTGGGAGGGCCACCTCGCCGGGCTCGTCGTCGGCACGGTCGTCGCGTTGCGGCTCACCCCTCCCCCGCCTCCACCACCGCCAGACGACGAGATCCTCTACCCCTGGGAGCTCGACGAGCCGTGGCGGGTCGACCCGGACGGCGACGGCGACGCCGACGACGGTCGGTAGACCAGCCGGCGACATCGACCGAAATTCGCCGCCGCCGGCCGGCGACGGCGAGTAGGGTCGGCGGTGTCACGACCGGATCCGGCCCCGAGCCGGACCTGAGCACAGGAGGTGGACCGACGATGACGGTTGCAGCGCCCACCACAACCGGTCGCGCCCCTCGGAGGGCCTCCTAGGCATCGCCCGCTCGGGCGGCACCCCTGCGGATCGACAGCGTCGCACCAGGCGACGGCGGCCGGCGTCAACCCGATCGCCCGCGACCGTCGCCGACGGTCGCAGCCGAGACCGACCGACGCGGCGTCTCGGCGGTCACCCGAGAGGTGCCACACCATGCGTCCCGAACCGGACTGGCTCGTCGACGAGCCCTACACCGACGTCGATCTCGGCGTCCTCAAGAGCGGGAAGGAGGCCCAGATCAACATCATCGAGCGCACCGGTCACGACGGTCGGACCGCGCTGGTCGCCCGCAAGCGGTACCTGCCCCGCCAGGTCACGGCCAAGGGCGCGCTCGAGGCCATGGGGGTCCAGCAGGCGTCGTCGTTCCGCAACGACGTCGAGTACCGGGAGGGCCGCCAGTTCCGGAAGTCCCGCGACCGTCGGGCCGTCGAGCGGATGTCGGCCTACGGCAAGCGCCTGCTCCAGGACCGCTGGACCGGCCACGAGCACCAGGTCATGGCCCGGCTCTGGGCGGCCGGGCTCGCGGTGCCCTACCCGATCGCCTACGCCGAGGACGTGTTCGACCTCGAGTACGTCGGCGACCACGACGGCGCCGCCCCCCAGCTGCACGGGGCCAGGCTCGACGGGCCTGGGCTCGCCAACGCCTTCGACCAGGTGGTCGACGGCCTCCGGATCGTCGTCGGCGAGGGCCTGGCCCACGGCGACCTGTCGGCCTACAACCTGCTCTGGTGGGACGATCGGGTCTGGTTCATCGACTTCCCGCAGGCCGTCGACCTGGCCGCCAACCCCCAGGGTCTCAACTACCTGCACGCCGACGTGACCAACGTCTGCCGATGGTTCCGGCGGCGTGGGCTCGACGTCGACCCCGAGGAGGTGTTCGCCGACCTGCTGGTGCACCTGTGAGCCCCGGTTGACCCCTCGGTGCCGTCGGGCGACGATGGAACCGGCGGCGCGAGGAGGTCGACGGCTCGATGGCAGCCAGATGGGCAACCCAGCTTCGGGCCCGGCTGGTCGAGCTGGCGGCGGCCCGGCGGGCCCGGACCGAGCTCGGTCGAGCCCCTGGCGAGCTCGAGCCGCTGCGGCCCTGGTCCCACGGCACCGCCCGTGGCCCGAGCGATCGGCCGCCGCCCGTCGTCGCCGTCCTCACCTACCGCGGGGTGTCGAGCACCGAGGTCGAGCTGGTCGGCGATGCCCTGGCCCGCGCCCTGGCCGCCGAGGTCCGACTGGTTTCGGCCGACGGCGGCCCGGTGGTGGCGGTCGAGCCGGCGCGCCAGATCGTGACCGAGCCGCTCGACGACGTGCCCGAGCCGTTCGGTCTCGTCGTTCCCGGCGGCCTGGCCTGGAAGCTCGAGGCCGATCGACCCGAGGTGGCCCGATGGCTCGGTCGGGTCGCCCGGTCGGCCCGGGGCGTCCTGGCGGTGTCGACCGGCAGCCTCCTGCTGGCCTCGGTCGGCGTGTTGGCCGACCGGGACGCAACCGGCCACTGGCTGGCCGCCGATCTCCTCGCCGACCTGGGGGCCCGACCGTCGTCGGCCCGGATCGTGCACGGCCGGCTGCTGGTCACCGCCGCCGGACACCGGGCCGGCATCGAGGCGGCCACCGAGCTGGCCAGGGAGATGCGCTTCGCCCCCCGCTGACGAGGCTCACGGCCGGCCAGCCGAAGCGGGCGTCAGCCGACGGCGACGGCCCCGAGCAGGCGCTCGACGTCGTCGCGGCGACACAGGCCCGTCCCCTCGGTCAGGACGGTCGCGGTGCCGGCGGCGACGCCGAGGGCGGCCGCCCGGTCGGCGTCGAGGCCCCGCTGTCGCCCGACGGCGAGGCCGGCCACCATCGAGTCGCCGGCCCCGACGGTCGAGCGGACCTGGACCGACGGGGCCCGGAGCCGGTGCGGGCCACGATGGTCGACCACGATCGCGCCGCCGGCGCCGATCGAGGCGACGAGGACCTCGACCCGGCTAGAGCCGTGGACCTCGATCGCAGCCTCGGTCACCTCGGCCTCGGTGTGGAGCGTCCGCCCGACCACGCTGGCCAGCTCGCGGGCGCTCGGCTTGACCAGGTAGGCGCCGGACTGCAGGGCGGCCGGCAGCGCCGAGCCCGAGGTGTCGACGAGCACGTCGACGTCCGGCAGGGCGGCCACCAGGTCGGCGATGATCCTCGGGTCGACGCCCTCCGGGAGGCTGCCGGAGACGACCAGGCATCGGGCATCGGCCGCGGCCTCGGTGACCGCCCGATGGCAGGCCTCGATCTCACCGGCCTGGAGGGCCGGGCCGGGGAGCACGAACCGGTACTGGTGCCCGGTCGTCTCCTCCGTGATCGAGATGCTCTCCCGCGTCTCCTCGGCCAGCGGCACCACACGGGCGTCGATGCCCTCGGCGGCGAGCAGGTCGGTGAGTCGGTTGCCGACCGCTCCGCCGACCGGGACGACGGCGACGCTGCGCTCGCCCAGGCGCTGGCAGACCCGGCTGACGTTGATGCCGCCGCCGCCGGGCTCGACGACAGGCGCCGTGCACCGCAGCTTGTGGCTCGGCGAGACGACCGGAACCGACGACGAGATGTCGAGCGCCGGGTTGAGGGTGAGCGTGACGATGGGGGCGTCGGCCATCGGCACACGGTACCGACCGGTCAGGCGAGCTTGACCCGGAGACCGAGCAGATCGACCCGGTCGTCGCCGATGCGGCACCCGCGCTCGTCGGCGGCTTGGAGCACGGCGCCGCGATCGGTGGTCGAGACGTCGATCCCCCCGAGTCCCTCGCCTCGCCCGTCGGTGGCCTCGACGAAGCGGATCGTGGCGTTGTCGAGGGGCAGGACGGGGTGGCCGGCGGCGTCGGTCTCCAGGTCGATCTCGGCCATCGCCGACCAGCGCTGGGCCAGCGGCTCCGGCTCCGGGCTCTGGATCTCGGCCGCGGTGATGCCGTCGACCCGGTCGGTCCGCACGAACGGCTCCCAGGCCGGGCCGGCCGGGTACCAGGGGCCGCCCTCGGCGTCGCCGCCATCGCCGAGCATCTGGTCCATCTCCCAGAACGTCCCGCCGGTATCGCCCGGGTGCAGCTGGAAGCCGTCGTGGCCACCCTCCCGGTCGGACAGCTCGAAGGCGGTCCGGATGCCGAGCTCGGCGGCCCGCTCCCGGCGCCGCTCCACGTCGTCGACCTGGCAGATGCACATGTAGCCGCCGTCGCCGCCGCGGCGCTCGAGGTAGCGACCGCCGGCCGTGCCCTCCTGGAACGGGGTGACCACCTCGAGGAACTGGGTGCCGATCGGCCAGAGCGTGTTTTTCAGCCCGAAGGTGGCGACGCCCGGATCGACGTGGCACGCCTCGACGCCGAGCACTGCGCCGATGTCGAGCGCCGATCGGCGCAGGTCCTCGGTGACGACGGCGATCTGACGGAGGCGCATCCACATGGCGGCGAGCCTACGCCGGGCGGCCCGACCGATCGAACCGGCTACCAGGTCGGTCGGGTCAGGACCCCGCCGTCGACGACCAGGTTGGCCCCGGTGATCCAGCGGCTGAGGTCCGAGCAGAGGAACATGCAGGCGTCGCCGATGTCGTCGGGGGCGCCGAGCCGGCCGAGCGGGACGGCCGACAGCCACCGCCCGACACCGTCGGGCCAGTCGTCGGCCAGGCCCGGCCGGTCGATGAGCCCTGGTGAGACCGCATTGACCCGGATGCCGGACCGTCCGTAGGCCGAGGCGGCGGCGCGGGCGTGCATGACCAGGCCGGCCTTGGCCACCCCGTAGTGCTCATGGGCCGGGGCCGGTTGGGTGGCCTCGATCGAGGCGATGTGCACGATCGATCCACCGTGACCGGCGTCGACCATGGCTGCGGCCGCCAGTCGGGTCAGGCGGTGGGCGGCGGTCAGGTCGGTGTCGAGCATGGCCCGCCAGTCGTCGTCGGCCAGGTCGGCCAGGGCGGCCACCGGTTGGATGGCGGCGTTGTTGACCAGGCCGTCGATCCGGCCCCGCAGCCGGAGGGTCTCGTCGACCACCCGGCCCGGCCCGTCCTCGGCCGTGAGGTCGGCGGTGACCACCGGGACCGGCCCCCCGCTTGGCGTCGTGAGCGTGACCGGTGACGATCGGGTGTTGGCCACCACGTCGGCGCCGGCGGCGATGAGCCGGCCCGCGATCCCGGCCCCGATGCCCCCGCCGGCGCCGGTCACCACGATGACCCGACCGGTGAGGTCGAGCAGCTCGGCCGGTGGGGGCACCACGTCGGCGCCGGCGGTTCCGAGGCCGTGCGAGCGATCGGTCACGGCTCCTCGCCCTCCGGTCGGGTCAGGGCGTCGATCTCCTCGGCGGCATCGGGAAAGCGGGCGACCAGCTCGTCGCGGCGGCCGAGGGTGAAGAACGAGTCGTCCCACGGCGGGGTGAGGGTCGTGCCGAGCAGGCTCCACGCCCCATCGGTCGCAGCCCCCATCCACACCCCGGCGGGGACACCGACCAATGGCCGCTGGCCTGCGGCCAGGTCGGGACCGAGCACCGGTCGTTCGATCGAACCGTCCTCGTCGAGCAGGAGCATCCTGGTCGGCGCGCCGCCGTAGTGATGCCAGACCTCGGTCACCGACAGCCGGTGCATGGCCGAGAAGTCGCCCGGCCGGACCAGGTAGTAGATCGACGTCAGACCCTCGTCCCGCCAGGCGACCGTCCACTGGCCGCCCTCGGCCGTCAGCGGCTCGAGCCCGAGCTCCTCGATGATCTCGTCGGCGCCGGCGTCGTCCCGTCCCATGTCGCCACCGAGCGTAGCGCACCGGCGGTGGTCGACCCCTCGGCCCGAATCGGCGGGGAGGTGTGGTGGACCGACGCCGCGACGGTCGAAATCGTCGCCGCCCGTTCGTCGACTGGTCAGGGCCGGCGATCCCGCCGCCCATCCTGATCCCGAACCGATCGAAAGGCATCGACATGGCCCCGACCTCCCGATCCGAGCAGCCGGCGTTCGCCGGCTTCCCCGATGACTTCCTGCCGTTCCTGACCGAGCTGAGCGGAGCCGACAAGGTCTGGTTCCAGGCCAACAAGACGCGCTACCGGGACGCCGTCACCGACCCGATGAAGGCGTTCGTGGTGGCCATGGGCGACCGGCTGCGGGAGGAGATGGGTTCGGCGATCGTCGCCGAGCCGAAGACGAACGGCTCGATCGGCCCGATCACCAACGACCTCCGATTCAACCCGGATCGGAGCCCGTACAAGGACCACGTCCTGCTCCGATTCTGGGAGGGACCGGAGCGAAAGTCGGCGCCGACCCTGTTCCTCCGGGTCGGCGTCGAGGGGATCGGCTATGCGACGGGGGCCCCGATCATGGATGTCGACCGCTGGCGCGCCCTGGTCGCCGACGAGGCCACCGGGTCAGCGCTGGCCGATGCGCTGGCCGCCCTCGGCCACGGCCGCGACCTCGACATCGACGGGCAGGGCTACAAGAAGGTGCCGAAGCCCCACGCCGAGGACCACCCGCGAGCCGACCTGCTGCGGCACAAGATGGGCCTCCAGGCCCGATGGCTCGAGCCGATTCCCGACAGCTTCGGCGCCGCCGCGTTCGTCGATCACTGCACCGAGCGACTGGTGGCGTGCGCCGACGTGCACCGCTGGTTCGTCGACCACCTCTGAGCTGGCCCGCCCCGGCCAGCCGCGCCGTCGGTCGGCGCTCCGGCCCTACGGGCGCTCCCCCCGCATCAGGGCCCGGCCGATCACCATCTTCTGGATCTCGCTCGTGCCCTCGCCGATGATCATCAGCGGTGCGTCCCGGTAGTAGCGCTCCACCGGGTAGGCGGTGGTGAAGCCGTTGCCGCCGTGGATCCGCATGGCGTCGAGCGCCACCTCGGCCGCCGTCTCGGAGGCGAACAGCTTGGCCATCCCGGCGGCCAGGTCGGCTCGACGGCCGGCGTCGACCTTGGCCGCGGCCTCCCTGGTCAGGAGACGTGCCGCCTCGACCTTGGTCGCCATCTCGGCCAGCTTGAACTGGATGCCCTGGTGGTGGCCGATCGGGCGGCCGAAGGTCTCCCTGGTCCCGGCGTAGGCCATGGCGGCGTCGAGGGCGGCTCGGGCCACACCGACGCCTCGTGCGGCCACGTTGACCCGCCCGACCTCGAGCGCCGAGAGGCACCAGCCGAAGCCCCGGCCGACCCCGTCCGGGCCGCCGAGGACGCGGTCGGCTGGGACCCGATGGCCGACGTAGGTCATCTCGACGGTCTCGAGGCCCCGGTAGCCGAGCTTGTCGAGGTTGTCGCCGACGGTGATCCCGCCGCTGGTGGCGCCGGGCTCCTTGTCGACGAGGAAGCACGTGATGCCGAGATCGCCGTCGCCCTCCGATCGGTCACCGCCGGCGCCGTCCGGTTCCCTGGCCCGGGCCAGGAGGGCGACCAGACCGGCCCGGCGGCCGTTCGTGACCCACATCTTGGTGCCGTCGATCACCCACTCGTCGCCGTCGCGGGTGGCCCGGCACCGGAGGGCGGCGGCGTCGCTGCCCGAGTCGTGCTCGGAGAGCGAGAAGCAGCCCCGCCGCTCGCCGCTGGCCATGGCCGGCAGCCAGCGCCGTCGCTGGTCGTCGGTGCCGAAGCGGCTGATCAGGTTGGCGGCGATCAGGTGGCTGTTGATGACGCCGGCCAACGACATCCAACCGCGGGCCAGCTCCTCGACGACCCTGGCATAGGTCGAGACGTCGAGCCCGAGGCCACCGTCGGTCTCGGGGATGGTGGCCCCGAAGAGGCCGAAGTCGGCCATCTGCGCCACCAGCTCGTCCGGATAGGCGTCGGCGTGCTCCAGGTCGGGCGCGGCGGGGACGACCTCGCGGTCGACCCAGCGGGCCACCGTCTCGACGATGTGGTCGGCGACCTCGGGATCGGTGGCCGGGCCGGCGCCGCTCATGTCGTCGAGCCGGGACCGTTCTCGACGAGCACGACCCGCCTTGGCGAGTTGCGCAGGTCGGCGAACTCGGCCACGTCGGCTGCGATCGCGGCCCTGGCGTCGTCATCGTCGAAGAAGCGCTCCCTGGCGTCCTGACGCGAGTCGAAGGCGCACAGGGCGATGCCGTCGAGTGCCATCCCCTGGTGCACGGCCACGATCGACAGCTGTGTGTAGTCGCACATCGCCGAGTGGCTGCGTAACGCCAGCGGCCCGTGGCGGTCCCGCCAGTGATCGTCGGCCGGCCCGTGCCCCAGGTCGGGGTTGGCCACCAGCCCGAACGAGCACACGACCCGCTGCGGCGACGGCTCGCGCGGGGCCTTCACGATCCGGGCGAACGCGGTGAAGAGGCCGACGTCGGCCACCGCCCGCAGCGGCTCGATCCGGTCGGTGGCGACCCGGACCATCCCCGAGTAGGGCCGGCGGTCGCTCTCGCCGTCGTGGTTGCGGTACGACGTGCCGCCGAGCTCGTCGGCCAGCCGCCGCCCGGCCTCGGCGTCCGACATCAGGGCCACGAGTTCGAGCATGCCGTATCGTGCCACATCGTCGTCGGCGGCGCGCAAGGCACCCCGCCGTCCCGGTTGGTCGCGCTCTCCAGGACCGTCCCCCGGCTCAGGTCGTGGTGGTCGTCGAGTCGGTGCTGGCCGAGCCGTCGGTCGTCGTCGTCGAGGTGGAGGCGGTCGACGAGGTGGTGCTGGAGGCGGCCGTGGTGTCGGTGCTCGGCGTCGAGGTGCTGGTGGTGGTCGAGCTCGAGCCTGCGGTCGTGCTCGAACCGGTGCCACCGGTCGACGAGGTGCCGGTCGTCGTGGTGGTGGTGGCCGGCGGGTTCGTCGGCGTCGGCGGGCGAGCGGTGGCGTACCGGGGGTCGATGTCGGGGTCGCTCCAGCAGGGACGGCTCTCGGACCAGGGGCCGGTGCCCTCGGCCCGCAGGGTGGCCAGCGCCGCCTGGTCCTGCTGGGCCGGCGTGGCCAGGTGGGCCTCGGCGACACCGAAGCGCGCGGCGTGGCCGTACCACTCCCAACTGCCGATGAGGAACTGGTAGGCACCCCTGGCGGTCGAGTACCGACTCGCCGCCTGGTAGTCGTTGGTCGACTCGCAGAAGCGGATGCGCAGCAGCAGGTCGGGGACGGCGACCCCGTTACCCGCATCGACCCAGTCGCTCTCGGGGGGCAGGGTGGGCTCGGTCCAGACGGTGGTGGTCGTGGTGGCCGGGCGCGAGGCGACGTCGGCGCCGTCCGGGGTGGCGGCCGACGGCTCGACCACGGCGCTCATGGTCGTCGAGTCGAGCAGGACCGGGCCGGACGGGTCGGGCATGGCCACCAGCGACTCCGCGGCCCGCGTCAGCTCGCCGGCGTCGGTCAGGCGCCCGTCGACCTCGATGGCGCCATCGGACCGCAGCAGGGCGGCCGACGCCCGAGGACCGTCGGCGGTTTCCACCCGGGTGGTCGAGCCGGTCTGCTCGCCGTCGGCAGGATCGTCGCCGAGGCTGAGCGCGCCGACGGCCACGGCGGCCGTCAAGCAGCAGACGACGGCGACGCCGGCGAGCCGTCTCGGCCACGAGCGGGGCCCGGCGGGCTGGTCGAGCCCGGGGGGCTCCGGATCCAGCCGGATCGCCGGCGGGAGCTGCGGCCGTGGCGCCGGCGCGGTCGGCCGGTCACCGGCGATCGGCACCGGTGCGGTCGGTCGGTCGAGCAGCCCGACCGACCGGGGTCGGCCCTGGGGTCGCTGCTCGGGGCTCGGCCCGCGATGGGTCGGCGGTGGGACCGGGAGTCGTCCACCGGCGGGCCGGGGAGCCGGCGCAGCCACGGGACGACGAGGCGGTGGCGAGCGATGGGACGGTGGCGGGGGCTGGCGATCGACGGCGGTGGTACCGGCGTGGGAACGCCGAACCGACGTCGGTCGGGGATGGCTCGATGCGCTGTCGCCTGAACGGCTCGAGGGTGCCATTGCCAGCCTTGCTCGGCCCGAGTGCCTCGGGCTCGTACTCCGCACGTACTCCGCCACGCGACCCGTGTCGAACCGCGTCGCCGCAACTCTAGTCACATTACGGACTGATGACACGACAATCGTCGAGATTCGTCGACGAGCGGGCCCGCGGCGGCGTCGACGACGGGCCAGAACCGCCTTCAGGACTGGAGTTCGAGCACCTCCGACACCGCCTCGACCGCGTCGGTCCACGACTGGGGCTCGACGGTCGGTCGTATGACGAACTTGGAAAAGCCGACATCGAGGAACGCCTGGACCTGGCGGGCCAGTCCGCCGGGGCCGACGGCGACGACCTCCTCGGGCGCCAGGTCCGTCCGCCTCGCCTGGATCGTCGCCCTGACCCGAGCATCGATGGCCCCGGTCACGAACGTGAGGTTGACCCCGAAGTGCTCGGCGTCGATGGTGCGCCCCATCCGCTCCGCCTCGGCCTCGATCGTGGCCCGGGCCCGCTCGGCCTCGGCCGGGGTGCAGAGTCCCGGCATCCACCCCTCCCCCAGCCGGCCGCATCGCCGCAGCGCCGCCGGGACCATGCCGCCGAGCCACACCTCGAGCGGGTCCTGGACCGGCCGGATCCCGAGCGCCACGTCGTCGACGTGCACGTGACGGCCGTCGAAGGTCACCCGTTCACCCCGCCAGAGCGCCCGCATGACCTCGAGCGACTCCTCGAGCATCGACGTGCGGTCCTCGGCGGCAACGCCCTGGGCCGCCAGCTCGTCCGGCCGGCGGATCCCGATGACGGCCATCAGCAGCAGGCGGCCGCCCGACAGCCGATCGAGGGACGCGAGCTGGCGGGCCAGCAACACCGGGTTGCGCCCCGGCACGATCAGGTGGGTCCCGAGCTTCAGCTTCGATCGACGCCCGGCGGCGGCGGCGAGGGCGGCGATGGGATCGAGGGTCGGGGTGGTCACGACGTCGGGGACCCAGAGCGAGTCGTACCCGAGGTCCTCAAGCGAATCGACGAGGCCGAACAGCGCCACCGGGTCCTCGGCGACGCGGGCGCCGGCGGCCACGCCGATCCGGACCTTCATCGTGTGCCGTTCGTCGGTCGCATCGGAGGATCGTTGGTCGGGGCCGTGACGAGCATTGGCCAAGCCTCCGGTCTGGGCTCGCCGCGGTCAAGTCGGTCGGCCGCGCCGGCCCGCGGCCCGGGTCGCCCCGCCCGCTCGCCCCGATCTGGTCCCGGTGCGAAGATGACGGCCATGCAGGCAGCATCGGTTCCCGACGACAACGCCGACCCGACCGGTTCACCGACGGCCCCGGACGCGATCGACGTGGCGAACGTGACCCGGTGGCTGGCCGAGCGGGCCGAGATCGAGCCCCCGCTCCGCTTCGACCTGATCGCCGGAGGGCGGTCGAACATGACCTTCACCGTCACCGACGCCGCCGGGCGCCGCTTCGTGCTGCGGCGCCCGCCGATGGGCGAGCTCCTCCCGAGCGCCCACGACATGGCCCGCGAGCACCGGCTGATGCACGCCCTGCGCGACAGCCCGGTGCCCGTCCCCCGCCTGATCGGCCTGTGCCAGGACCCGGAGGTCAACGGGCGCGACTTCTACGTCATGCACTTCCTCGACGGGGTCATCGTCCGCGACATCGACATCGGCCGGGCCATCGCCCCCGAGGCCAGGGCCCGCATGTCCGACGATCTGATCGACACCCTGGTCGCCCTCCACGAGGTCGACATCGACGACGTCGGTCTCGGCGACCTGGCCAAGCGGAGCGGCTACATCGAGCGCCAGATCCGACGGTGGTCGGGCCAGTGGGAGCAGTCGAAGACCCGAGACATCCCCCTGATCGACCGGGTCCGCGACACCCTGACGGCGCGGGTACCGGTGGCGGCCCGAACCACGATCGCCCACGGCGACTACCGACTCTCGAACTGCATGATGGACCCAGACGGCCCCGTCGTCGGCGTCCTCGACTGGGAGCTGTGCACGCTCGGCGACCCGCTGGCCGACCTGGCCGGACTGCTCGGCTACTGGCACGATCCCGCCGACCCCGACGCCGGTGGCGACAACGAGACGACCGGCCTGCCCGGATTCGCCAACCAGCAGGAGCTGGCCGGGCGCTACGCCGACGCCACCGGCGTCGAGCTCGGCCAGGTCGACTACTACCGGGCGTGGGCCAGCTGGCGCCTGGCGTGCATCGGCGAGGGGGTGTACGCCCGCTACCTCAACGGCCAGCAGGGGGCCCAGGACGAAGAGCTCGACCTCGACCAGTACCGGCAGACGGTCGAGCGTCGGGTCGAGCGGGCGGCCGAGTTGCTCGGGATCGCCACCGCATCGAGTTGAGCGACGGAGTTGACAGCTCGGGTCGACCGCGGAAACCTCGGGCCCATGTCGACCTCGAGCGACGATCCGGCGGGTCCGGCCGCCGACCTGGATCGCCACCTGGACGCGGCCTATGCGACGATCATGGCCGCCCTCGTCGAACGGGGCGAGACCCTGCACTTCACCGACGTCGCCGCCTCGCTCGGGGTCGCGGTCGAGGACGGCCGCACGCTGGTCCACCGGCTAATGGAGCTGACCCCCGGCTGGACCCATCCGGGGACCGACTGGATCGCCTCGTTCCCGCCGTTCAACGCCCAGCCGACCCAGTACCGCATCTCGATCGACGGCCAGCACGGGTGGTTCGGTCAGTGAGGCTTCGAGTCGCTGGCCGTGCGCTGGCTCGTACCCGGCAGGACGGTCCGGGTCGACGCTCCGGACCTGACCACCGGTGAGCCGATGGTGGTCGAGATGCGGGACGAGGAGCTCCTCCTCGTCGAGCCGGAGACGCTCGTCGGCTACACGAGCGCCGAGGTCGGCGGCGACCCGTCGACCAGACCCTTCCGGTGAAGCAACATGAACCTCTTCCGGTCGGAAGAGACGGCCAGGGCCTGGTCCGGCTTCGAGCCGGCGACGGCCGACCGCATGTTGCGCCCGGTCGCCTGGTGGGCCGACGTGTTCTCGTCGCCGGTGTTTCGCCAGCGAGGGCGGACCGACTACCTGACCTGGGCCGGCTCGGACGAAGGTCGAGCGGCCTGGGCCGGCCTGCGGGACCGTCTGACCAGCGGGGTGTGAGCGCCCAGGCAGGCCGCATCGGGAGTGTCGCCATGAGGAGGCCAACGTGAAACTGACCGTCGACTACCCGAGCGTCGCCTACCGGGAGGGCCCTGAAAAGGTCCTCGACTTCGGGCGGGGCCTCGAGGAGATCGGCTACGACGAGATCGCCGTGTTCGACCACGTCGTGATGGGCTTCGGCACCGACGACCGGGAGGCCCCCCGTTACCCGCCGCAGATGCCGATCCTCGAAGCCGTGGTGCTGCTGGCCCAACTGGCGGCGGTGACCGAGCGGATCGGGCTCTCCAGCGAGGTCCTGGTGCTCCCCCAGCGCCAGCCGGTACTGGTGGCCAAGCAGATCTCGACCATCGACCTCCTGTCGGGCGGGCGGGTCCGGCTCGGCGTCGGGGTCGGCTGGCACGAGGCCGAGTACGACGCCCTGGAGGAGGACTTCTCGAACCGGGGGCGGCGGATGGACGAGGCCATCGAGCTGCTGCGGGCCTACTGGTCGGACGATCGCATCGACTACCGGGGTGAGCACTACACGTCGACGGCGATGGCGATGGAGCCGAAGCCGGCCCAGGAGGGCGGGCCGCCGATCTGGATCGGCGGTGGCTCGGGGGCGGCCCTGCGCCGCACCGCCCGGCTCGGCGACGGCTGGATGGGCAGCGCCATGGTCGACGAGTCGAAGATCACCCGGGCGATCGACACGATCCGGCGCGAGGCCGAGGCCGCCGGGCGGAATCCCGCCGAGATCGGCCTGCAGATGATGTTGCAGCCGCCTCCGAGCAGGCCGGAGGACAAGGACTGGTACGCCGACCACGACCGGGTGGTCCGGCGGGTCGAGGCGTTGGCCGGGATGGGCTTCGAGTGGGTGTCGCTCAACGCCACCGCCATCTTCCAGTCGGGGGCCCGCTCGGTCGAGGCCATGCTCGACGAGCTGGGCCGGCTCAAGACCAGGATCGACGACGCCGTGGGAGGCGACTGATGGCGCAGGCTGAGGGAGGCGCCGCCTCGCGAGGGCGGCTCGACGGGCAGGTGGCGGTGATCACCGGTGGAGGCAGCGGCATCGGGGCCGGGACGGTCAGGCGGTTCGTGGCCGAGGGGGCCAGGGTGCTGATCGCCGACCTCGACGCCGAGCGGGGCGCCGCCCTGGCCGACGAGCTCGGCGATGCCGCCGCCTTCCTGGCCACCGACGTGTCGAAGGAGGAGGACGTTGCCGCCATGGTGGCCGAGGCCACCGACCTGTGGGGCCGCCTCGACTGCCTGTTCAACAACGCCGGGTTCGGCGGGGCCCTCGGTCCGATCTCGTCGACGTCGGTCGAGGACTACGACCTGACGATGGACGTCCTGGTCAAGAGCGTGTTCCTCGGCATGAAGCACGCCGCCCCGGTGATGACCGAGCAGGGGTCGGGGTCGATCATCTCGACCGCCAGCGTCGCCGGGCTCCGGGCCGGCTACGCCCCCCACCTGTACTCGACGGCCAAGTGCGCGGTGATCCACCTGACCCGCTCGGTCGCTCTCGAGCTCGGTGAGCACGGGGTCCGGGTCAACGCCATTTGCCCCGGCTTCATCGCCACCCCGCTGGCCGCCGGCCATCCCGATGCCGACGCCGAGCGGATCCAGAAGATGCGCGACATCAGCTCCGGCGCCCAGGTCATGGGCCGGGTCGGCGAGGCCGACGACATCGCAGCCATGGCCCTGTTCCTCGCCTCGGACGACGCCACCTGGGTCACCGGGCAGGAGTTCGTGGTCGACGGAGGCTTCGATGCCGGTCCCCCGTTCTCCCGCTGGCCCGAGTTCGCCAGGACCCATCGCCCGATCCGCCACCACCGCCCACCCGATCGTTGATCGGGACCACCCGGCACCCGCCGGGATGGTCGTCCCGGTCCCGCAGCCCGGCGCGACCACTACCCTGCTGATGGCCGGGTGGCGATGGGCGCACCGGCGAGCGCCGGGCGACGGCGATGGGAGGATCAGCTGATGCCGGACGACCGCAGGACCCTGCTGCTCACCGGCGCCAGCCGGGGCATCGGTCACGCCACGGTCAAGCGCTTCTCGTCGGCCGGGTGGCGGGTGATCACCTGCTCACGCCAGGCCTTCCCCGAGGACTGCCCGTGGGAGGCCGGCGAGGAGGATCACATCCAGGTCGATCTCGCCAGCCCCGACTCGACGATCGCCGCCGTCGACGAGATCCGCAGCCGCCTCCCCGGCGGTCGCCTGGAGGCCCTGGTCAACAACGCCGGCATCTCGCCAAAGGGCGACGACGGCGAGCGGCTGAACACGATCACCACCGACCTGCGGACCTGGGGTCACGTGTTCCACGTCAACTTCTTCGCCTCGGTCGTGCTGGCCCGTGGCCTGCGTCACGAGCTGACGGCGGCCAGGGGCACCGTCGTCAACGTGACCTCGATCGCCGGCAGCCGGGTCCACCCGTTCGCGGGGGCCGCCTACGCCACCTCGAAGGCGGCGCTCGCCGCCCTGACCCGGGAGATGGCCAACGACTTCGGGCCGCTCGGCATCCGGGTCAACGCCATCGCCCCGGGCGAGATCGAGACCGACATCCTCTCGCCCGGCACCGAGGACCTGGTCGCCGACATCCCGATGCGCCGCCTCGGCACGCCCGAGGAGGTGGCCAGGACGATCTACTTCCTGTGCACCGACGCCAGCGCCTACGTGTCCGGCGTCGAGATCGAGATCAACGGCGGACAGCACGTGTAGCACCGCCGGCGCGGTGGCCGGGTGGGGCCGGCGATGCGGGGATACCCGGTCCGTACCACCGACCCCCCGACCGGTGGTAGCGGACCGGGTAGATCTCAGCCGGTCGGGCCCCGCTGCCCGAACAGCTTGAACGTGTCGCCGATGCTGGTGGTGACCGAGGCCAGGTCCTTGCGGCCCTCGGCCAGCTTCCCGGCCTTGGCCTGGAGGTCGGCGACCGACCAGCGGCCCTCGGTGGCGATGATGTCGTCGTTGTCGAGCGACCAGCCACCGTAGAGGCCGACCTCGTTGCCGCCGACGTGGAACACGCCGCCGGTGAAGGGGCAGTCGGCGGTCGACAGGTAGGCGACGAGCGGCGAGATGTTGGCCGGATCCCAGATGTCGAAGCTCCCGTCCTCTGGCGCCTTGACGACGTCTTCGAGGCCGGGGGTGGCCAGCGTCATGCGGGTCCTGGCGATCGGGGCCAGGCAGTTGACCTTCACGCCGTAGCGGCCGAGCTCGCCGGCCGCGACCAGCGTCATCGCCGCGATCGCCGCCTTCGCCCCCGAGTAGTTGTACTGCCCGAGGTTGCCAAGCATGGCCCCGGACGCCGTGTTGACCACCGAGCGGGGCGCATCGTTGCCGGCCTTCGACTGCTCACGCCAGTAGGCGGCGGCCCAGCGGGTCGGTACGAAGTGGCCCTTCATGTGCACGGCGATCACGCCGTCCCACTCCTCCTCGGTCATGTTGACGATCACCCGGTCGCGGAGGATGCCGGCGTTGTTGATCAGGATGTGCAGGTCGCCGAAGTGCTCGACGGCCTGGTTGATCATCCCCTGGACGCCCTCCCAGTCGGTCACGTTGGCGTCGTTGGCGATCGCCTCGCCGCCCATGGCCTCGATCTCGGCAACGACCTCCTGGGCCGGCCCGGCGTCGGCCCCCGTGCCGTCGGTGGCACCGCCGAGGTCGTTGACCACGATCCTGGCTCCCTCGGAAGCCATCAGCAGGGCGTGCTCGCGGCCGATGCCACGGCCCGCCCCGGTGATGATCGCCACCCGTCCATCCAACGAACCCATCTACGCTCTCCGTTCTTCGCTTCCCATCGGCTTCACCGCTCAGAGATCGACCGCCAGGGAGACCGGTGACTCGACGGTGGTGCTCAGCACCCGTCCGAACCGGCCGTCTCCATCCCACAGTGTGGTCTCCATCATGCCAATTCCCTCCGCCGTTGCCGCCGGTCGTGCGTCGAGACACACCCACTCGCCCCTGGGGTAGCGCAGCACCTGCAGCGTCAGGTCGGGGTTGATCATCGGCTGCTCGTTCGGCGAGCGGTCCCACCCGACGGCGTTGGCGAGGTCGGCCACGGTGGCCAGCAGCTCGACGGGACCGGTCGGCTGACCCTCGACGAGGCCGGTCTTCGGCCTGGTCCACACGATCCCGGGCCCGGGGTCCTCGGTGCTGCCGACGAGGCAGCGCAGCTCGAAGACGTCGCAGTTGAAGCCGGGGCGGGGGTAGCCGACGCCATCGGCGGCGCCGGGGTCGGTTGCGGTGGTCGGCCGCCTCGGCACGGCGACGTCGGCCGGGACCTGGATCGGCGCGGCGGCGAGGTCACCGTTGCCGCCGCCGTCGCCGTTGGTCCCGCCGTCGGCGTCGGTTCCGTCCTCGGGCGGGCGCACCCGGGACCACAGGCTCGAGGCCCGGGCAACCGGCGGCCTGTCGGCGCCCTCGCCACGGCGGAGCTCGGCCGCCAGGACCTGGGATCGGCGTCCGGCCCGGACCGTCTCGGCCCTGACGAAGAGGGGCCCGACCGGGACCGGTCGGAGGATCTCGACCGTCAGCCGGCACAGCCGGAACGGGTCGAGCTCCGGATCCCCGGCGTTGCGGTGCGGCCCGGCGTCGGTGGGACCCGGCGCCGGGGCGGTGGCACCGAGGCGCTCGCGATGGCGGACGATCGACCACGCCAGCGCCCCGCTCACGGCACCGCCGTGGAGCAGCGTCGGGTCCCACGGACCCCGGACCAGGTCGGTCGGGACCAGCACATCGCCATCGGCGCGAGCATCGAGGCGGAACAGGTGGGATGGCCCGGCGACGACCACAGCGTGGAGGGTAGCGGCGGCTGGAGCTGGGGCGACAGCCAGCTCGCCCGGCCGACCGCCGAGGGTTAGCCTCGTCGCAGCGGCCGGTCCGGCCGGGGCAGCCCGGCGTCCGATGAACCGGCCGGCCGCCGACTGGCCATGGACCCCGAGCTCGATCTCACCGCACCCGCACTCAACCAGGACCCGGCGATGTTCACCCGCCTGGTGCTCGAGCGGGGCGGCGTGCAGTGGAGCGACCGCCACCGGGCCTGGCTCCTGCTGTCCCACGACGCGGTCGGCTCCGGGTTCCGCGACGGCCGCCTGTCGGCCGACCGGATCCAGCCGCTCCAGCGCCTGGCCCGGGAGCGGCCCGAGCAGTTCGGTCGGGCGGTCGAGCTGCTGTCCGGATGGATGATCTTCCGCGATCCCCCGGCTCACACCCACCTGCGCGATCCGGTACGTCGGGCCATGACCCCGCGGGTGGTCGACGGGGTTCGGACCGACGTCGTCGAGTTGGTCGACGAGCTGATCGACCGGTTGCCCGCCCGGGGTGAGGTCGACTTCAGACGCGTCTTCGCCGAGCCGTTGCCGGCGCAGGTCATCGCCGCCTTCCTCGGTGTTCCGGCGTCGGAGCGTCACCGGTTCAAGTCGTGGTCGGACGGCCTGGCCGAGATCGTCTTCTCCGTCAGGCCCGACGCGGTCGACGGCGACACGGTGGCCGGCGCCGTCGACGAGTTCACGACCTTCTTCACCGAGCTGATCGACCTGCGCCGCCGCCACCCGGGCGACGACCTCGTGAGCACGATGGTCGCCGGCGGGGCCGACAACCTGACGGCGATGGAGCTGGTGGGGGCCTGCACGCTGCTGCTGTTCGCCGGCCACGAGACGACGACCAACATGCTGGTCAGCGCGGTGAAGCTGCTGCACGACCATCCCGATCAGCGACGGCGGCTCGTCGACGGCGAGGACGTGACCCCGACGGCCGCCGACGAGCTGCTCCGGGTCGGTGGGCCGGCCAAGACGATGGTGCGGCGCGTCGGACCGGAGGCCTTCGACCTCGACGGCCATCGCCTCCAGCCAGGCGACAGGGTCTTCCTCGTCATCCTGACCGCCAACCACGACCCGTCGGTGTTCGAGCACCCCGAGCGGCTCGACCTCGGTCGCGACCCGAATCCTCACCTCGGGTTCGGGTGGGGGCTGCACCACTGCCTCGGCGCGCCCCTGGCCCGCCTCGAGCTGACCGTCGCCCTCCGAGCCCTCTACCGGGCCAGGCCGGGACTGCGCCCGGCCGTGCCGGA
The DNA here is from genome assembly GCA_028285495.1 of Acidimicrobiales bacterium. Taxonomy (GTDB): domain Bacteria; phylum Actinomycetota; class Acidimicrobiia; order Acidimicrobiales; family SZUA-35; genus JAHELU01. Next base: position 232,395 of record JANQPB010000006.1, on the reverse strand, counting down.
CCAGCCCTGGTCGGGCAACGAGCTCGGTCGGGGCATCGGTCGGATGGCGGTCACGGTCGGCTGAGCGAGGCCCGGGGGCGGCGACCCGGGCCTCGGCGGCTCAGCGCGAGGTGGCGAAGGCCGAGATGTCCCGCACGGTGGCGGCGTAGACCTCGGGCATCGCCCCCCGGAAGATGCAGTCGCCGGCGTGGCAGGTGCCGTTGACCGTGCGGCTCCAGGCGTCGACCCCGGCCGCCAGGAGCTTGCGGTAGTAGGCCAGGCCCTCGTCGCGCAGCGGATCGAGCTCGTTGACCGAGATGACGTGGGGCGGCAGCCCGGCCAGCTCGTCGACCGCGGCGTGGTAGGGCCAGGCCAGCGGATTGGTGGCGTGGTCGCCGGCCGGGTCGTAGGCCCGGGCCAGCGGCGCCATCATGTCGTTCGACAGGAAGTAGCCGTCGTTCTCGTGGAGCGAGGTCAGCTCGGACGGCGGCTCGGTGTACACGCCCGAGATGTAGGGGCACTGGGCGTAGACGCCGGCGATCCGGTCGATCCAGCCGTCCTGCTTGGCCTTGAGTGCGGTGGCCAGCGCCAGGTTGCCGCCACCCGACTCACCGGAGAGCACGACCGCGGACACCCCGAGCTGCTCGGCGTTGTCGGTCACCCACCTGGCACCCGCCGCGCAGTCGTTCAGCCCCGCCGGGAACGGGTGGGGGCCGAGCTTGCCGCCGCCGTTGCGGAACTCGGTCCCGACCACCACCAGGCCGGTGGCGGCGAGCTCGTCGCGCCACCGCACGTAGTTGGCGTCGGCCGCGGCGGCCACCACCATGCCCCCGCCGTGGGTGTGGACGATCGCCGGCACCGGACCAGAGCGATCGGCCGGCTCGTGGATGTAGAGGCTGACGTCGTTGCCGTCCGGCCCGGGGATGACCTCGGTCCGCGACGTGACGCCCTCGACCGGCGGCAGGTCGCCGAACAGGATCTGCCAGATGGCGCCGTAGCCCTCCTCGGTGGCGCTGAGCACCTCGTGGATGGCGTCCATCGAGTCGTCGGGACCAACCGCGGACGGTGGCGTGTGGCCGTCCAGCTCGAACTGGGCCATGACCGCCACCATCCGGGGGTCGGCCCGGGGATCGGTGGCCAGGCTCATGGACGGGTCGCCGAGGCGTCCCGGGAGGTGGGGCGAGGTACTCATGTCGACAGGCTCCTTGACAGCGCTTCTGGTTCCCCTTCGCCGGGTCGAGGCCCGGGGGCTCGACGCTAGTGCCGGCCGATGGGGCCCGAAAGTCGATCGCGGCGCCCGGCCGGCCGGCGCCGCCCGCTGCCGAGCCGCCCATCGAATGGAGGCTGCTGGCCGAGCCGGCCATACTGCGGGCAGCGCAACGGTCGAAGGAGCGAGCGATGAAACTCGGTACCGCCATCGGATTCAACGGCGACCCGGAGGCGCTGGCCCGGCGGGCCCGCGATCTCGAGTCGGCCGGCATCGACCGGGTCTGGGGCGGCGAGATCTACGGGTTCGACCTCGTCTCGGTGCTCGCCTACCTCGCCGGCCGGACGGAGCGGTTGGAGCTGATGACCGGCATCCTGCCCGTCTACTCCCGCAGCCCGGCCCTGATCGCCCAGACCGCAGCGACGATCGACACGCTCTCGCAGGGGCGGTTCGTGCTCGGCCTCGGCACCTCCGGCCCCCAGGTGATCGAGGGCTGGCACGGCGTCCCCTTCGAGAAGCCGCTCGGTCGGACCCGTGACACGATCGAGATCTGCCGCAAGGTGTGGAGCGGCGACCGGGTGACCCACGACGGCCCGGCCTACCAGCTGCCCCTGCCCGAGGAGCGGGGCACCGGACTGGGCAAGCCGCTCAAGTTCGTCGGCCGGCCCCATCGCCGGGACATCCCGATCGTCGTCGCCTCGATCGGGCCGAAGAACGTCGAGTTGACCGCCGAGCTGGCCGACGGTTGGCAGCCGATCCACTTCGTGCCCGACCGCTTCGAGCAGGTGTGGGGCGACGCCCTCGCCGCGGGACGGTCGCGCCGCAGCGCCGAGCTCGGTCCGCTGGAGATCATGGCCGGCGGCCCGGTCGCCCTCGGTTCGGGGGCCCACGTCGCCGAGGCCAGGGAGGACGCCAGGGCCCACATCGCCTTCTACGTCGGCGGCATGGGGGCCAAGTCGAAGAACTTCTACAACGACCTGTTCAAGCGCTACGGCTGGGTCGAGGAGGCCGAGACCATCCAGGACCTCTTCCTGTCGGGCAAGCGGGCGGAGGCAACGGCGGCCGTGCCGGACGAGTACCTGGACCTGTCGATGCTGTGCGGCGACGAGGGCTACGTGCGCGAGCGGCTCGAGGTCTACAAGGAGGTCGGCGTGACCCACCTCAACATCGACCCCCGGGGCGAGAACCCGCTCGAGGTCATCGAGAAGATCAAGGCCTGGAGCGAGTAGCCGGCGAGTGGCCGACCGGGTGGCTCGGCCCTAGTCGAAGTCGACGAAGTCGTTGTCGGCGTCGTAGAAGACGTAGAGCCGGTGCAGCAACTGTTGCACCGACAGCCACACGACCGCCTCGACGATCTGGGCCGGCGTGAGCGAGTCGGCGACGGTGGCGATCGTGATGCCGTTCACCGCCGACGGGCTCGGGGCCGCCGCCTTGGCCAGCATGACCGACGCCGCCTCGACGGTCGACAGGCCGGGGGGCAGGGTGGCCGTGGTCATGTCGGCCGAGGCGAAGCGACCGATCGCCGTCAGCTTGCGGTGACCGATCTCGGGCGCCAGGCGCTCGGCCATCTGCACGGCCTCGGCGGTCAGCACGTCGTTGCCGACGACCCTGGCGTAGACCAGGGCGATCAGGCACTTGCTGCCGAGGCCGAGCTCGGTGGTCTCGTGGTCGAGGTTGTCGCGGACCGTCGTGGCGATCGCCCGGACCGCACGGGTGTGGTTCAGGCTGGCGAGCGTGGTGTAGGCGTGACCGATCTGCTCTTCGAGCCGGAGCAGCGCCATGCCTGGCCGGTTCGACATGCCCCGGCTCCACTGGATGTCCTTGCGCAGGGCCGCCGGGGTCGACTTGAGCACCTTGAAGTAGGTCCCCATCCCGTCCTTCGGCACGTCACGGTACGAGCCGGTCGGCTGGTCGCCGTTCGTCGACCGGTCGGGGGCCGGCAGCGGCCGGCCCTCGGTCAGCCCGAAGTCGTCGTAGACGTTCTCCGACCAGTTGTGCTTGCCCGCCCGCCAGCCGGTCGAGGTGATCAGGTCGGACACGTCGTTGATGGCGGACTGCTCGAGCTCGATGCCCATCGTGTCCATGAACTTGTTGAGGAAGCCCATCATGGCCGCCCCGAGGATCACCCACTCGATGTCGCCGTCGTCGAGGTGCTCGCGCAGCACCTCGATGTCGGACTTCTTCAGGTTGGCCGGCACCCGGGACATGCCCTCGGCCACCCGGGCGACGGCGGCCTCGACCGGTGAGTAGTCGCCGACCAGCGCCTCGGGCGACGTGCCCCGGCGAAGCGCGAACGAGCAGGTGTGGGCCGAGCAGTACATGCACTCGGCGGCCCGGCTGGCCACGTACATCGACAGGCCGACGAGGTCCTTCGGTGCGCCCTGGCCGAGGATCGCCTGGGGCACGTTGAGCAGGTTGGGGACCAGCAGGTTGTAGGTCCGGAAGCCGGTCGGCCAGATCTCGAGGTACGGGTCGCAGTTCGGCACGACGCCGATCATCTGCTCGACGAGCTTCAGCATCGGCCGGTAGTCCTTCTCCAGGTCGGAGAAGGAGACCGCAGACGACTCGATCTGCTGGGCGAGGGTGTTCGCTGTCATGGTCCGTTCCTGCCCGAGCGGCCGATCGCCGACGATCGCCGCCGTTGCCGCCGAGGTGGTCCAGGTAGTCTGCCATGATTCGCCATGGTTGGCGACGGGGGTGCCGCTGATCCGTGCGGCGGCGGGCGACCGGTCGATCGGATCGCCCGGCTCGGTCGAGGGCGCCGAGGTCCCCCCGCCCGATCGGCCGGGCGGCGAAGGGGCGACCCGGCGGGGCCTAGTCGAAGACCGAGAGGTCCATGCCGAGCTGCATCGAGTGGGGCAGCTCGCGGAGGTCGTCGACCGTCAGATCGTCGAAGTCCTCCATCCAGTGGAGATCGTGGCTGTCCTCGTCGTTGAAGCCGTAGCCGGTTTCCATCGTGATGCTTCTCCTCGTGAACCCATCGCCGGGTGCGGTCAGATGAGCGTGTCCGATCGCGGGGTGAGGTTTCCAGAGTCTTCGGGCAGAAAAGGAGGCCTTCGCTGTGGATTCGCGAAGATTCGAGCATCTTCGGTGCTCGGCGGTCGGTCTCGCCGTGGTAGGTTGCGCCCGTGTCCGCTGGAGCGAGCGACGGTGGGGCCGCCGACCGGCCGGTTCTGCTGGTCGGCTGCGCCATGTGGGCCCTGCGGGACTGGGTCGGGCGCTACTTCCCGCCGGACACGCCACCCGGCCGTGAGCTCCGGGCCTACGGCACGTGGTGCACGGCGGCCGAGGGCAACACCACGTTCTACGGGCTGCCCGAGCCGGCCACCGTCGAGCGCTGGGCCGGGGACGCACCACCCGACTTCCGCTTCCTGTTCAAGCTACCGCGCACGGTCACCCACGACCGGCGGCTCCGCAACGCCGACCGGGAGGTCGCCGAGTTCCTCGATCGCCTGTCCCCGCTCGGCCCTCGGGCCGCGCCCCACTCGATCCAGCTGCCGGCATCGTTCGGTCCCGATGACCTCCCGGTGCTCGACCGGTTCCTGACCGGGCTCCCGGTCGAGCACTCGTGGGCGGTCGAGGTCCGCCATCCGGACTTCGCCGAGGGCGGGTCGACCGAGCGACGGCTCAACGACCTGCTGGCCGAACGGGGGGCCGATCGGATCATCATCGACACCAGGGCGGTCTTCGCCGGACCCCGCGACACCCCGGCCGAGCAGGAGGCCCACGAGCGCAAGCCCCGTCTGCCCGTGCGTCCGGTCGCCATCGGCCGCCACCCGGTCGTCCGCTTCATCGGCCAGACCGACGCCGAGGCCAACCCCGGCTGGTGGAGCAAGTGGGTGCCGAAGGTGGCCACGTGGCTCGACGAGGGCCGGACGCCGCTGGTGTTCGTCCACACGCCGGACAACCTGGTCGCCCCGGAGCTGGCCCGCCGCTTCCACGCCGAGGTGGCGGCGCTGCGGCCGGATCTGGCCCCGCTGCCCGAGCCGGGCCGTCCGGCCTCCCAGCTGCGGCTGCTCTGACCGTGCTCCACGACGACCATCAGCGCCGGGCCGACGGCCGGGCCTAGTCTGTCCCGGGTGGACCAGGCCCCGACCGACTTCGAGACGCTGATCGCCCTGCAACAGCACGGGCCCGACACCTGGGTCGGGGTCAGCGCGGCCTACGCCTGGGGCCGGATCTACGGCGGCCAGGTGGTGGCCCAGGCTCTCTGGGCCGGGCTCCAGACCGTCGACCCCGAGGTCGCCCCCCACTCGCTGCACGCCTACTTCATCCGGGGCGGCGATCCGACCGAGCCGGTCCGGTTCGAGGTCGACCGGCTCCGCGACGGTCGCAGCTTCTGCACCCGAGCCGTGGTCGCCCGCCAGTCCGGCGGGGCGATCCTCCACCTCTCGTGCTCGTTCCACCGCCGGGAGGAGGACGCCGAGGTCCAGACCGCCCGCATGCCCCTTGCCCCGCTGCCCGAGGACATCCGACCCCACCCCGAGGAGAACTGGCCCTGGATCATGGAGCGCCGCTCGATGCGGTCCTATCCCGGTGCCGGGCAGTCGATGGGGTGGGTCCGCCTCCTCGACGACCTGCCCGACGATCCCCGCCTGCACACCTGCGGGCTGGCCTTCACCTCCGACACCGTCCAGTTCGACTCGGCCAGGAGCATCCACCCGCTCCAGGTGCCCCGCGAGCAGTACCGCGACGCGTTCATGGGGGCCAGCCTCGACCACGCCATGTGGTTCCACCACCCGACCAGGGCCGATCGCTGGCACCTCTACGACTGGGACTGCCACGGGTTGACCGGGGCGAGGGGCATGACGGTCGGCAACCTGTTCGCACCGGACGGCACCCACGTGGCCACGATCGCCCAGGAGGTGCTCCTGCGGGAGCGCCGCCACTGACGGCGGCCCGTCCGGGTGCCGGCCACCGGTCGGCCCGATCGAGATTGGCCTCGTGCTGCGGCGAGTGCTGTCCTGTGGTGACCGATGGCCGCTCCGGGGCGGCCACGGCTGCGCTGCGAAACCGAGACCCGAGACCCTGGAGGTGTCCCGTGGGTGAGTTCTGCACGACCGAGATGGACGGCAACCTGCTGATCGTCACGCTCAACCGGCCCGAGCGGCTCAACGCCCTCCACCCGCCGGCCAACGCCGAGCTGGCCGAGGTCTTCGACCGGTTCGCGGCCGATGACGAGGCGTGGGTGGCCATCATCACCGGCGCCGGCCGCGGTTTCAGCGCCGGCAACGACCTGAAGTACCAGGCCGAGGGTGGTGACCGCTCGGCCCAGCCGAGCAGCGGGTTCGCCGGGCTGACCGCCCGCTACGACCTCGACAAGCCGGTCATCGCCGCCGTCAACGGGGTGGCCATGGGCGGCGGCTTCGAGATCGCGCTGGCCTGCGACCTGATCATCGCCGCCGAGAGCGCGACCTTCGCCCTGCCCGAGCCCCGGGTCGGCCTGGCCGCGCTGGCCGGCGGGATCCATCGCCTCCCGCGCGAGATCGGGACCAAGCAGGCCCTCGGGATGATCCTGACCGGCCGCCACGTGCCGGCGGCCGAGGGTCAGGCGCTCGGGTTCGTGAACGAGGTCGTGCCGGACGGACAGCTGATGGACGCCGCCCGGCGCTGGGCCGGGCAGATCCTCGAGTGCTCGCCGATGTCGATCCGGGCCTCGAAGCAGGCGGTCTACCAGGGGCTGGCCCACGCCGGTGTCGAGGCGGCCCAGGACGCCCGATACGAGGGCGTGCGGGCCATGGTCAAGAGCGAGGACTACATCGAGGGTCCGAAGGCGTTCGCCGAGAAGCGTGCGCCGCAGTGGAAGGGGCGCTGAGGAGCCGCCGAGGGGCCGCCGGTCAGCCGGAGCCGTGTCCCCCGGTCAGCCGTCCATCGCCGCCCGGGCGGCCCCGACCAACCCGATCAGCTCGGCGCCCTCCGCCTCGGTGAGGGCGGCGAACGCCGGCCCGCAGATCGCCGTCGTCAGCCGCTCGGCCTCGGCCCGGCGGTCGTGGTCCGGCTGCGGGTGGGGCTCGGGCCAACCGAACCGCTCGGCTCCGGCCTGGCCGCCCCGCACCGGGTCGGGGGCGGCCAGGATCGCGCCGTGCGGCCCGATCCCGACGGCGTCGACCGCACTCAGGTGGGCGCCACCCCGCAGCTCCCGGAGGACGTTGAGCACGACGGTGGCCCTTCCGGCCGGATCGGACGGGGTCGGGAGGGCCCGCCAGCCGGCGAAGAGGATCCCGACCGACGGCAGCGCCGCCGCGCACACCCGGTCGGCGAGGTCGGCCAGGCGGGTCAGATCGTCGTCGGCGACGCCGGTCAGGGTCTCCCGGCCCCAGGCCGCAGCCGCCTCGGCGTAGGCGACGGTCGCCGCCATCGGCGACAGGCCGGCCGGCCTCGCCTCCCAGAGCCGTCCGGTCAGGTCCGGGGCCATGAACCCGATCGCCGCCGCGGCGACGTCGCCGTCGACGGCGCCGAGCACCCCGGCCCGGCCGTTGACCCAGAACCCCATCGGGTGCTCGAAGCCGAGCTCGCCGGCCCGGGCCGCCGTTCCCGGCGCCGCCATCCACGCCCGGCCGTACTCGAGGACGGGGATGGCGACGGCCTCGGCCACCCGCTCCCCTGCCGACACGTCGCTCGTCTCGTCTGCCATGGCGTGAGCTTAGGGATCCGGGCCGGGTGACGACAGGCTGTGGGCCGGGTCGGCCGAGCGGGGGGCCGGGCGCGACCGCAGATGTTCGCGGAGCCGGGTCGTTGGCCGGCGCGTCGCGGGCCACAATGGGGTGATGTCGCCGATCCGGGACCCGACCCACTACGAGGTCCTCGGTGTCCGCCCCGACTGCTCCTTCGACGAGCTGCGGGCCGCCTACCGTCGCATGGCCAGGGAGCACCACCCGGACGTCGCCGGCGAGCGGTCGAGGAGCGACGGGTCGAGGTCGATGGCGGCGGTCAACGAGGCGTGGCGGGTGCTGTCCGACGCCCGGCTCCGCCGCCTCTACGACGTCACGGTCCGGGTGCCCGAGCTGCCGCCGCGCATCGTCGTCCCGCCGTCCCGTCCGGGCACCGGCTCCCGCCGGCAGGCCTGGGTCGCCGGGGTCCAGGCCCAGATGGCCCGGCTCAGTCGTCAGGCCGGCCGCAGCGCCACCCAGACCCTGCTGATCCGCCACCCCCGCGGCGCCAGGGCCGAGTACGACGCCGTCGTCGACCGCCTGGTCGGCCAGCTGGCCCGTGACGCCGAGTCGCGGGTGAGGGCGGCCAGGGCCGCCGGCGCCGCCCCGCTCGATCTCGGCGTCGCCGCCACCCTGGTCGGCATCCGCTCGGTGGCCGACGGGCTCCGGCGACAGGCCCCCCTCGGGGTCGAGGTCGAGGACCTGATGGCGGCCGAGCTGCTCGACCGGATGTGGGACGTCCTGGCCCACGAGCTCCCCGCCCAGCTGACCGCCTCGCTCGGCGGCAATCCCCACGTCGCCCAGGCGATCGCCCGCCGCTGAGGGGCGCCGCCGGCATTCGACGGTGCCGGAGCGATGTGGTGAGATGAGCGCACTCGACGGCCGCTCGGAGGCAGACATGGACCTGGGACTGACGATCTTCCCGACCGACCAGACGATCGAACCGGTCGAGCTCGGGCGGTTGGCGGAGGAGATGGGGTTCGCCTCGCTGTGGTTCCCCGAGCACTCCCACATCCCGACCGATCGCACCACGCCATGGGGCGGCCGGGAGGGCGCACCTCCGCTCCCCGAGTTCTACTGGCGGACCTACGACCAGTTCGTCGCCCTCGGCGCCGTTGCCGCGACCACCGAGCGGATCCGGCTCGGCACCGGCATCTGCCTGGTCTCCCAGCGCGACCCGATCTGGACGGCCAAGGAGGTGGCATCGGTCGACCGGTTGTCGGGGGGCCGGTTCCGGTTCGGCGTCGGCTACGGCTGGAACGTCGAGGAGATGGAGGACCACGGCCGACCCTACGGGACGAGGCGGGCCCGGCTCCGGGAGAGCATCCTGGCCATGAAGGCGCTGTGGACCGAGGAGGAGGCGGCCTTCGACGGCGAGCAGGTCACCCTGTCGCCGAGCTGGGCCTGGCCGAAGCCGACCCAGCAGCCCCACCCGCCGGTCATCCTCGGCGGCGCCGTCGGCCCGAAGACCGCCGCCCACATCGCCGAGTTCTGCGACGGCTGGATGCCGATCGGCGGTCGCTACCCGCTCGACGCCGGCTGGGACCAGATCGTCACCGCCTGCGAGGCGGTCGACCGGGATCCGGCGTCGCTGTGGCTCGGCGTGTTCGGCTGCAAGCCCGACCCGGCCGTGCTCGACAAGCTGGCCGGCCAGGGCGTCGTCGAGGCCGTGTTCGCCCTGCCCCAGGGCCCGCGCGACGAGGTGCTGAAGGCGCTCGACGACCTGGCCCCCCTGCTGGAGCGCTGACTGGTCGGGATCGCCGCGCCGGTTCCCCGCGTCGGTCCAGACGGCTCAGGTCCGGACGTCGACGACCCGGCCGCCGTCTGCGGTCGAGCGGTAGGCGGCGTCGGCCAGCTCGTGGGCCCGCAGGGCGACGCGGAACGACGGGCTGGCCCGACCGCCATCGAGCACGGCGGTGACGAACGCCCGGTCCGGGTCGTCGACGAGGCCGTCGATGGCGGCCGCCTCGGCCGCCAGCTCGGCCCCGGCCAGCTCCCCGGTCGCCGCCGGGTCCGGTTCGAAGGTGGTCGACCGGTCGAAGCGGACCGGACCGCTCCAGTCGCCCTCGAGCGACAGGTGGGCGTTGCTGGCGAAGACCTCGACCCGGCGCTGCGACGGTCGACTGAGCACGTCGTGCCACACCGAGACCAGCGCCGCCTGGGCCCCGCTCTCGGCCACCAGCGTCACCGTGGCCTGGTCGTCGATCCCCTCGATGCCGTGCACCGAGCCGAGCCTGGCCGACACCTCGGCGATCGGGCCGAGCAGCCACTCGATCAGGTCGAGGTCGTGGATCGAGTGCTCCAGCAGCGTGCCGCCGCCGGCCCTGGCCGCATCGGCCCGCCAGGTCGACCCGTACATCCCCTGCGTCGGCAGGTACTGGTCGTCGCGGAACACCAGGTTCATGACCGGCCCGGTGCCGGGGCGACGCAGCTCGTGGTGGAGCAGCCGGAACGCCGGCGAGCGTCGCAGGATGAGGCCGACCTGGTTGGTGACCCCGGCCCGCTCGACCGCCTCGGTCATGGCCTCCGACTCGGCCAGCGAGGTGGCGAGGGGCTTCTCGCAGAACACGGCCAGACCGGCCCCGGCCGCGGCGACGACCACCTCGGGGTGGGCGCTGGTCCAGGTGCACACGTAGACGGCGTCGCTCGCCCGGATCACCGACTCGGCGTCGTCCAGCACGGCGGCTGCGCCTGAGGGGGCCACGTCCGCCGAGAACCGCTCGGCTCTCGACCGGTCGAGGTCGGTGACGGCGACAATCTCCGCCCTCGGGTCGGCCGCGAGGTTGGCGGCGTGGTGCCGGGCGATCAGGCCGCAGCCGACGAAACCGACCCGGAGCTCGGTCACCGCGCCATCGCTCGTGCCGTCACTTGTGCAGCTTGAGCTCGGCCATGCCCCGGAAGAGGTTCATCACGTCGGCCGGCGGGCGATCCGGTTCCAGCTCCCGGTAGACCGCCTCGACGTTGATCACCACCCGCTCCCAGTCGAGCCAGTCGGCGTACGGTCCGAGCTCGATGTCTCGGGCCGCATCGTCGGCCTGCATCCCGGCCTCGTGGCGGGCGGTGGCCTCGGCCCGGATGTAGCTCAGGTAGTCGGCGACGGCCTGGACGCCGGCGGCATCGGTCAGCGGTCCGTGACCGGGCACGATCGTCTGGCAGTCGAGGTCGATGATCGCCCGGCAGGCATCGATCCAGTTCTGGATCGGGCCGTCCCACACGATCGGGGTGCCGTCGATGAAGAGGATGTCGCCGGTGAAGATCACCCGCTGGTCGGGCAGGTGGACGAGCACGTCGCCGGCGGTGTGGGCCGGCCCGACCTCGATCAGCTCGATCGACCGGCCACCGGTCTCGACGGTCAGCCGCCCGCTGAACGTGCGGTCGACGGTCGGGGCGGCGATGCCGTCGAACTCGAAGGGCCCGAAGGCCTCCCGGAGGTAGGCGTTGGTCGTCTCACCGAAGTCGGCCCGCATCATCGCCGCCAGCGCGGCCGGTGGCAGCTGCTCCATCTCCGCCGCCGAGGCCGCCGATGCGATGACGGTGGCCCCCTCGACGAGCTGGTTGCCGTAGCAGTGGTCGCCGTTTGCGTGCGTGTTGACGAGCGTCTGGATCGGCCTGGTGTCCGTCACCGCCGACATCGCCGCCAGCATCTCGGCGGTCAGCCGGAGGTCGAACAGCGTGTCGACCAGCAGCGAGCCCTCGTCGCCGGCGACCAGGCCGGCGTTGCTCCACCCCCAGCCACCGTCCGGCTGGAGGTAGGCGTGGACCCCGTCGGCCACCTCGAACAGGCCCTTCTCGTAGGGGGTGCCGATCGGCGCGTCGTTGGACAACCTCGTTCCTCCGTCGTCGGCTCCGGTCCGGTGCCCTGGAGATCAGTCTCGCCGCAGGTCTTGGGCGTGTCGTGACGTTACCCGGGCCGACCGGTGGCGACCAGCCAACGCCGGGCGAACGGGCGGACCCGGGTCAGATCGACAGGAAGTCGGTGCGGTTGCCCTTGCTGGAGGCGGCCCGGTTCGCCGCCGCCTCGAGCAGGGCCAGGACCCGCTCGATCGAGACCCGGGCGCTCGTGATCGACCCGACGACGACGCTGGCCGAGAACGACACGAGGCCCTGGTCGAGCTCGACGGGAAACGCCACCTCCGACCGCAGCCGCTCGGCCACTGCGGTGAGCTCGTCTGCGCTGGCCTCGCTGGACATCAGCACCAGGAAGCCGGTCTCGTCGAACCGTCCGAGCACGTCGGGGCCACGGAGGCGGTCCTGGAGCCGGAGCCCCGTCTCCCGCATGACCCGGTTGAGGGCCCGGCGGCCGTTGACGTCGGCGATCGACGGCAGGTCGTCGATCCAGAGGCCGAGCAGCGCGAGCGGCTTGCGGTTGGGGATGGCCAGCCGGTCGTTGAGCTGGGACAGCACGTGGTAGTGGTCGGGGAAGCCGGTCACCAGGTCGTGGGTCAGGGCGCCGCCGGCCTGGGCCGAGTACTGGTGCTCGGCCGCCATCGAGCGGACGCCGACCATCACCAGGCCGTCGCCGACGGAGCGGGCCAGCAGCTCCATGGGGGCCAGGCCTCTGGCCAGGCGGACCGACGTCGTCCTGGCCCGGATCAGCGGTTCGTCGACCGCCCGGGTCAGCAGCTCGCGGCAGCCGGCCTCGTCGTCCGGTACCAGCAGCTCGGTCAGGGGAACGCCGACCAGCCGGTCGACCGGGATCCCCAGGGTCTCGACCGCCTCCGGGTTGACCAGCTGGATCACCCCCGAATCCAGCAGCAGGCAACCGAGGGGCGTCGACGACAGGACGGCCTCGTAACGTTCGATCTCAGCAGACATGCCGGCACCTCATGTGGTTCCGTTGTACCGGCAGCCGTCCGCGGCCATGAAGAGCCACCTCACCCACGGGGCTAGGGCGACCGGGCCATCCGACCCGCTCGCCAGCCCCGGGCGGTGCCCCGCTACGCGCCCAGCTTCTCCAGGCCGTCGAGCAGGGCGTTCTCGACCACCTCGGTGAGGGCCGGGTGGATGTAGAAGACGTCGTTGGCCAACTCGGCCGCCGGCCGCTCGAACTGCATCGCCTGGATCAGCGGCTGGACGAGGGTGGCGGCCTGGGGCCCGAGCACGTGGGCGCCGATGATCAGCCCGGTGTCACGGGCGATGAGGACCTTGGCGAACGAGTCGCCGTCCTCGAGCGCCCAGCCGAAGGCGGTGCCGGCGTAGTCGCGCCGGCCGACGACGTGGTCGATGCCGGCATCGGTCGCCTGCTGCTCGGTGAGGCCGACGGCCCCGACCTGCGGGTCGCTGAACACCGCGTGGGGCACGGCCCGGTAGTCGACGGTCCTCGGCTCGTCCGGGTTGGCCATGTTCCAGAACGCCACCTTGGCCTCGGCGTTGGCCAGGTGCTTGAGCTGGTGCTCGTTGGCCACGTCGCCGATGGCCCAGACGCCCTCGACGGTGGTCGCCATCGTGGCGTCGACCTTGATCACGCCCCACTCGTCGACCTCGAGCCCGCCGGCCCTGGCGTCGATCAGGTCGGAGTTGGGCTGGCGGCCGATGGCGACGAGCAGCTCGTCGACCTCGGTCACCTCGTCGCCCGAGTGGATGCGGATGGCGTCGCCCGCGGTCTCGAACCGGTCGGGGACGCGGCCGAGGCGGAGGTCGACCCGGCGGCCGAAGACCTCGGTGAAGCGCTCCGCGATCTCGGCGTCTTCGGCCCGCAGCAGCGGCGCCGAACGGCTGAACAGCGTGACCCGGCTGCCGAACCCGGAGAACACGTGGCCCATCTCGGTTGCGATGAACCCGCCGCCGAGGATGCCGAGCCGCTCGGGCAGCCGGTCGAGGCGCATGATCGTGTCGGATGTGTGGTGCCGGACGTCGAGCAGGCCGCCGTGGTCCGGCACGATGGCCCTTGAACCGGTGGCGACGAGGACGCGAGGGGCGGTCAGCCGGCGACCGTCGACCTCGAGCACCCGCTGGTCGACGAAGCGGGCGGTGCCCCGGATCAGCTCGAGGTTTGGGGTGCCGGTGGCCCGGTACTCCTCGCCGCCGGCGGCGATGGGGTCGATCTTGCCGAACACCCGGTCCCGGATGGCCGGCCAGTCCACGCCGTTGAAGCTGGTGTCGACCCCGAGGCGGGAGCCGTGGCGGGCGGCCTCGGCGATGTCGGCCGGGAGGACGAACATCTTGGACGGGATGCAGCCGACGTTGAGGCAGGTGCCGCCGAACGTGCCCTTCTCGATGAGGGCGATCCGCCAGTCGGCGAGCTCGGCCGGGATGGCGTTGCCCGAACCGCTGCCGATGATGATGAGGTCGAAGGTGTCCATGTCGTCGCGCTCTGTCTCTGTTTCGTCTCAGTTTTTCGACTCTGTCTCGGTCCCCGTCGGGGTCTGCGTCTCGGTCTCGCCTGGCGCTCGTGTGCGGGTTGGTCTCGGCGTGCGACCGTCGTCCGGTCGTGCCGGCCCGGTGAACCCGCACGCTAGCGGGGCCGGTCGTGCCTCGGCCCGACCGGGTCGGCCCCCGCCGGGGGACGACTCGGGCTCAGCGGTCCGATGCGCCCCATCCGACCTCGGTCCAGTCGACCTCGTGGGCCTCCAGCGGTCGCATGGCGATGTCGACGGCGGTCCACAGGGTGCGGCTGGCCGGGTAGAACACGACGGGAACCACGAGGGCGACGACGATGTTCCCGAGCACGAGCGGTCCGACCGGGATGTCGGGGATCGTCAGGACGAGGGCGACGATCAGGAACACCAGCAGCGCGCCGAAGCTGACGATCGTGTTGAGGCCGATCGCCCCGATCCAGTGGCCCTCGATGCGCTCGAACCTGAGGCCGCAGCGATGGCATCGCTCGGCCATCCGCACCCACTGCCGGAAGTGACCGCGGGCACCGCAGGCGGGGCAGGCCAGGGTGGCGCCGCGGGCCAGCAGCCGGCCGAGCGGCACCGCCCGACCGCCGGTCACCGACTCGGCCGGGACCGATGCGTCGGGGCCCGGCGCCTGGTCACCGGGATCGACCGGGGTCGGGTCGGCCGGCCGTGAGGGGGTGTCGGCGGCCTCGCCCCCGTCACCGTTCCCGTCAGCCATGGCGGCCGAGCCAATCGGCCAACCGGTCCATGGCCTCGCGGAGGTCGGCGCCGGCGCCGGCGTAGGAGAACCGGACGAAGTCGTGGCCGCGGGGACGGTCGAAGTCGATGCCGGGGGTGACGGCGACGCCGGTCTCGTCGAGCCAGCGCCGGCACAGCTCCTGGCTGTCGACGCCGACGGCGGACACGTCGGTCCAGACGTAGAAGGCGCCGTCGGCCGGGGCGCTGCGATCGAGGCCGGCGGCGACCAGCCCGTCGAGCACGATGTCCCGGTTGGTCCGGTAGCGGGCGACGTTGGTCTCCAGCTCGTCGACGCAGTCGAGGGCGGCGATGGCCGCGATCTGGCCAACGGTCGGCGGTGCCACCGTCAGGCTCTGGGCCAGCTTCTCGACCGCTGCGGCCACGGCCGGCGGGGCCACGATCCAGCCAACCCGCCAGCCGGTCATCGAGAAGTACTTGGAGAAGCTGTTGAACACGATGACGTCGTCGCCGTTGGCCAGCGCCGTCGGCGTCGGCTCGCCGTAGGTGATGCCGTGGTAGATCTCGTCGACGATCAGCCGGACGCCGCCGGCCCTGGCCCAGGCGGTCAGCGGGCCGAGCAGGTCGGTCCCCAGCACGGTGCCGGTCGGGTTCGACGGGCTGGCCACGATCAGCCCGGCCAGCGGTCCGAGCCCCTCGAGCTGCTCGATCGTCGGTCGGAAACCGGTCTCGTGGCC
The DNA here is from genome assembly GCA_028285495.1 of Acidimicrobiales bacterium. Lineage (GTDB taxonomy): Bacteria > Actinomycetota > Acidimicrobiia > Acidimicrobiales > SZUA-35 > JAHELU01. Next base: position 216,785 of record JANQPB010000006.1, on the reverse strand, counting down.
GACCGGGACGGGCACGACGTCGATGCCGAGCACCTCCAGGTCGTTGCGGTAGCACGGGTAGCCGGGCTCCAGCACGGCCACCCGGTCGCCGGCCTCGAACAGGGCGAGGAAGCCGAGCACGCAGCTCCCCGATGCGCCGGTGGTGACCACGATGCGCTCGGGCGCGACGTCGAGGTCGTGGCGCCGCCGGTACCAGTCGCTCAGGCCCCGGCGGAGGGCCGGGAGGCCGGCGGCGCCGGTGTAGCCGAGCGTCTGCGATTCGATGGCCTCGATGGCCGCCCGCCTGGCGCCGGCCGGGGCGGGCGTCGACGGCTGACCGACCTCGAGGTGCAGCACCGGCAGGCCGGCCGCCTCGCGGGCCTCGGCCGCCCGCATGACCTCCATCACGTAGAAGGGAGCGACACCGCTCCGGACCGTCGGCTGCATGCCCGCACCCTACCGGAGGTCGACGGCCCCGCCCGGGCCCGGGTCGGGCCGGCGGCGATCGCCTGGCACCGTCGCCCGGCGTCGCCATCCGGGACGGCCGCTCGAAGCCAGTCGCTCGCCCGACCGCTCGTGACCGACCATTCGGGGGGCGGATGCGCCGGGCGATGGGACCTGACGGCCATCGGCCGGCCGGCTAGGTTCGCCGGATGGACGGCAACGGGGCACCGACGACAGACACGCCGAGCACCGGGGGTGCGGCTACACCGGTCCGGGTGGCCGGCGGCGGTTCGGTGGTGTCGACATGACGGTCCAGCTCGGCGCCCACGTCGGTCAGCAGAACCTGGGCATGGACGAGATGCGGGCGCTGTGGCGCTGGCTCGACGACAACGGCTTCGACTGGATCTCGGCCTGGGACCACATCTACGAGGCCCCACCGGACCTGGCCGGGGGGCCCGGCACCGTGCCCCACTTCGAGGCCGTGGCCACGCTGGCTGCGCTCGCCGTCGAGACGACGAACGCCCGTCTCGGCTGCCTCGTGTTCTACGTCGGCTACCGCAACCCGGGGCTGCTGGCCAAGGCCGCGGTCACCATCGATCACCTGTCCGGCGGGCGGTTCGAGCTGGGCATCGGCGGCGGCTGGCACCAGTGGGAGGCCGAGGCCTACGGCTACGACTTCCCCGGCGTCGGGACCCGCCTCGACATGCTCGACGAGGCGGCCCAGGTGATCGGCCCGCTCGTCGGCGCCAGCCGCTTCGCCGACGGCGCGCCAACCGAGGACCCGGGCGTCGACGGCCGACCGGCGCGATTCAGCTTCGCCGGCGACCACTACCGCCTGGCCGATGCCTCGAACCTGCCGGCGCCGGTCCAAGGCGGTCTGCCGCTGTGGCTCGGCGGGGTCGGCGAGCGGCGGACGATCCCGATGGCGGCCCGGTACGCCGACGGCTGGAACGCCGCCTACATCTCGGCGGCCGAGTTCGGTCGGCTCGGCGGCATCCTCAGCGATCGCTGCGCCGACGTCGACCGCGATCCGACCACCGTGGAGCGGTCCGTCAACCTGGTCTTCGCCATGGGGGCGGACGAGGCGGGCGCAACGAGGGCCGAGGCCGATCTGGCCGAGCAGTGGGGTCCGATGTTCGAGCGGATCCGTACCGGGGCCCTCGTCGGCACGCCCGACCAGGCGATCGGCCAGGTGCTGGCCTATGCCGAGGCCGGCGCCGACCTGGTCAACATCGCCCTCCGGGCCCCGGTCGACGGGGAGGCGTTGGCGGCCTACCGCGAGGTGGTGATGCCGGCCGTCCGGGCCGAGGTCGGCTGACGGCCGGCGGCCCCGGGCGGCGTCCCGGCAACGAGAAAGGCCCGGAGGCAGCTCGATGAGCGACCTCCGGGCCCGAGTGGAAGTCGGCGACCGGCACCCCACCCGCCAGAGAGGGCGCCGGGACCGCACTTCCTACTACCCGCACGTTCAGTGAATCAATGGGCACTCTGCGTAACAATAGGTCGTTCGGACCAACTGGGCTCAGGGCAGGCACCGGTAGGCCGCGATCGCCCGGTCGATGTCCTGTCGGGCCGGCCTGGTGCGGATGGAGATGTAGCCGACGATGCGGTCGTGCTCGAAGCAGGGGAAGACGCTGGCCTTGACCCAGTAGACGCGCCCGTACTTGGTCCGGTTGAGCACGTAGCCCTGCCAGAGCTTGCCGTCCTCGATGACCTGCCACAGGTCGGCGAAGGCGGTGCGGGGCATGTCGGGGTGGCGGATGATGCTGTGGGGCTGGCCGACCAGCTCGCCTGGTTCGTACTCGGCGAAGCGGCAGAAGGTGTTGTTGGCCACGGTGATCCGGCCGGTGGTGTCGGTGGCCGAGATCAGCACGTCGTCCTCGCCGAGCACCAGTTCCTCCTCGCCGCCCGTGAACCGGTCGCTGGCCTGGAAGTCGCTGTCGGCCACGACCGGCCCGAGCCGGGCGAGCGGGTCGACGGTCTCGAACGACACGCCCTGGATCCGCCTCAGCTGCTGCAGGTAGGCGAACGTCTGGCCGATCGAACGGATCTCGACCGCCTCGTTCTCGAGCCGGACCGATGAGCCGGCCAGCTCATCGAAGGTCGCCCGGGAGGCCTCGAGCTTGCCGCCGAACGCCGCCGTCTCGGCGGCGATGGCGGCCGCCTTCTCCCGCGTCCCCGACACGGTGTCGACCGAGCCCTGCATCCGGGTCACCGACTGGTTGACCAGCCCGAGGAGCCGACCGCTCTCCTCGCTGATCTGCTGCATCGTCTCGCGGATCTGCAGGTTGGCGGCCTTGGTGGTGGCCGACAGGGTCTTCACCTCGTTGGCGACGACGGCGAAGCCGGCGCCGGCCTCCCCGGCCCTGGCCGCCTCGATGCTGGCGTTGAGGGCCAGCAGGTTCGTCTGGTTGGCGATCTCGTCGACGACGTCGACCAGGTCGTTGATGTCGACGAAGCGGCTCTCCAGCGAGGCCATCTCCTCGTTGATGCGCGCCATCTCGGCCGCCCGCTCCTGGGCCTCGTCGACGACCTGGCCGACGACCCGCTCGACCTCCTCGACGTTGGCCTCGACCGAGCCCATGCGGTCGACGATGGCGGCCAGCTCGGTGCTGCTCGTCCTGATGGCCGCGTTCTGGACTCCGATCAGCTCGGTCGACGAGTGGGCGACGAGGGACAGCTCCCGTCCGGCGAGGTCCGTGAGGACGTTGCGGAGACCGTCCTCGTCGAAGTCGACCAGGCCGCCGCCGTCGTCGTCGTCCGGCTCGCCGTCGCCGCCCTCCGCCGGCTCGGGTCGCCCGGCGCGACGCAGGGCGGCGAGGATCTGGCTTCGCTTGACGCCGGTCATCCCTGGTCGCTCCCTCTCGGTCAGTGGCCGACGCGCCGGTCCGCGGTCGTCGAGTCCCATGCATCCCCTCGGCCGATCGAGGGGACGACTCAAGCGATCGGGGCCCGAATCGGCCGCCCGGCGCGCCGCCCGCCCTCCGCTACGGTGGTGGCATGGGCCGATCAGCTCCCGACGACCGCACCATCGCCGGGTCGGACGGCCCGGTCGAGCTGCGGGGGCCGCGTCTCGTGCTGCGGACCACCGTCGAGGCCGACCGGGCGGCCGTCGTGGCCATGCGATCGACCCCGGAGGTCCGGCGCCGATGGCCGGGCGACGACCTCGACGCCGAGTTCTCGGAGCTGCTCGACCGCGGTGACGAGGTCGAGCCGCTCACCGTCATCGACGCCGCTGGCGACGTCGTCGGCTACATCCAGTACGCCGAGGAGGAGGACCCCGACTACCGGCACGCCTCGATCGACCTGTTCATCGACCCGGCGCACCACCGCCTCGGCTACGCCACCGAAGCCATCGACGCCGTCGTCGACCACCTGTTCGGCGAGCGGGGGCACCATCGCATCACCATCGACCCGGCGGCCGACAACGAAGCCGCCATCGACTGCTATGCCGGCGTCGGCTTCCGGCCGGTCGGCACGCTGCGGGCCTACGAGCGCCAGGCCGACGGGACCTGGGCCGACGGCCTCCTGATGGAGCTGCTCGCCACCGACGAGCGCCCCGCCAGACCAGATCGCTGAGCCGACCGAGCCGGTGCCGCCGAGGCTCAGAGGCGCCGCAGCCTGACCTCCGACACCGAGTGGTCCCCCTGCTTGGTCAGGATGAGGTCGGCCCGCTCGCGGGTCGGCAGGATGTTCTCGAACAGGTTCTTCTCGTTGATCGTGCTCCAGATCGTCGTCGCCGTGTCGAGCGCCTCGGCGTCGGTCAGCTTGGCGTAGCGCTGGAAGTACGACCGGGGGTCGCGGAAGGCGGTCTCCCGCAGGGTCTGGAACCGCTCGACGTACCAGCGACGGATGTCGGACACCTCGGCGTCGACGTAGATCGAGAAGTCGAAGTAGTCGGACACGAACACCGTGTGCTCGTCCGGGCTGGCCGACTGCAGCACGGTGAGACCCTCGACGATCAGGATGTCGGGCTGGCGAACGACGACCTCCTCGTCCGGCAGCACGTCGTACGTCAGGTGGGAGTAGACCGGGGCGACGACCTCGGGCTGGCCCGACTTCACCTCGGCCAGGAACCGGAGCAGGCGCCGCCGGTCGTAGCTCTCGGGGAACCCCTTCCTGGTCATGAGGTCCCGCTCGATCAGGGTCGCGTTCGGGTACAGGAAGCCGTCGGTGGTGACCAGGTCGACCTGCGGGTGGTTCGGCCAGCGGGCCAGCAGGGTCTGGAGGACGCGGGAGGTGGTCGACTTGCCGACGGCGACCGAGCCGGCGACCCCGATGATGAACGGCGTCTTGGCCGGCAGCTTGCCGAGGAACGTGTCGCTGGCCCGGTACAGCTCCTGCGACGCCCCGACATACAGGTTCAACAGCCGCGACAGCGGCAGGTAGACGGTCGCCACCTCGTCGAGGCTCAGGGCGACGTTGAGGCCACGGAGGTGATCGAGGTCCTCCTCGGACAGGCTGAGCGGGGTCGACGCTCGAAGCCTCCCCCACTGCTCGGCCGTGAACGTCATGTAGGGCGAGAGCCGGCCATCGATTTGGGGGGCCATGTGGCGGCATGGTGGCACGATTCGTCCGGGCGGGCAACCGAGGGGCGTCGGAGCGGTTCCGGCCGAGCGGATCGACGAGGGGTAGTCTTGACCCGATGTGTGCGTGGGTGCTCAAGCGTCAGGCGGCCCGGGTCGTCCTGCTCAACCACCTCGACGAGGTCTTCCTGATCAAGTCGGTCGACCCGGCCGATCCGTCGAAGCCGGCCTGGTGGGAGATACCCGGTGGTGGCATCGATCCGGGTGAGACGTCGGCTCAGACCGCGGCCAGGGAGCTGTACGAGGAGGCCGGGATCACCGAGGCCGAGGTCGGGCCGGTCGTCTGGGTCCAGCACGTCGAGTTCCAGTTCGGCGGTTACCACTTCGACCAGGACGAGGTCATCCACGTCGCTCGCACCACCCAGCGGGACATCCGCCGGCCGCAGGGCCTCGAGGCCCTCGAGGTGTTGGCGTTCCAGGAGGCCAGGTGGTGGACCCTCGACGAGGTGCGGGGGGCCGAGATCGGCTTCCTGCCGCCCCGGCTGCCGGAGCTGCTGCCGCAGCTGATCGCCGGCCCGCTGCCCGACCCGCCCCTCGACATCACGCCGGCCGGCTGACCCCCGGTCGGCGACGGCTCGCTCCGGCTGCGGTCTGCGCCGCGCCGCCGGGGTCTAGAACTCGGCGTTCTGACCGAGGACCACGATGACGTCGGCACCGTCGGTCGGGAGACCCGGATCGCCGAGCAGCGGGCGCACCTGGGCCTCGTCGATGTTCAGTGCGCCGGCGATCTCGATCGCCTCGACCTTGTAGCCGTCGACGTAGTACACGAAGCTGTCGTCGATCGGCTGGCCCTCCTTGTTGAGGGCGTCGAGGGTGCCGTAGCCGAGGTCGGCCAGCCGTCCGGTCGCTCGCCCGGCCAGCCCCTGGCGTCCTTCGGAGCCGTTCCCGACCCGGATGGTGATCTCGTTCGGTGGGCGGAGCGAGGCGGTCTGGGGAGCGGCCACGGCGCCGGCGTTGAGGTCGTCGCCGCCCTCGGCCGTCCAGAGGCCCTCGTCGACCGTCGAGGAGAAGGAGTCGATGACCCGGAGCAGGCCGAGGCCGAGCACCAGCAGGACCACGGCCAGCGCCGTTGCGTTGAGGACGTCGCTGCGCTCCAGTCTGTCGAGCAACCGACCCTCCCGAGGTCCGCGCCGAGCGGCCAAGGTCCGCCTCTCCGGCATCGTCGAGCCCGCTCGGCAGGGTTCGACGGCGCCAAGCCTACCGCTGGGGTGGCGGGATGTCCGCGATACCTCGGCCCGCGGGGCGTGGCCGGGCCCCGCTCAACGGGCCGGTCGGCGGGCCCTGGTCAGGAACCCGGTGTGGGCCACCATCCGGTGGTCCGGGCGGACGGCGTTGCCGTCGATGTGCCAGTTGCGGTTGAGGACCTCCATCGTGGAGGCCTCGGCGAAGCCCGCCCGGTCGAGCGCCTCCCGGGTCTGCGTGACCTGGATGATCGACGGGCTGTAGGACACGACGATGGCGCCGGGCCGCATGGCGTCGGCCAGGTGGGGAACGACCCGCCACGGCTCGGGCAGGTCGAGCACCGCCCGATCGAAACCGGTGTGGTCGATCCCCGCGTAGCTGTCCTGCAGCTGCACGTCGTAGCGATCGAGGGCCTCGGGGCCGAGGAAGCCCCGGACGTTCTTCGTCGCCCGGGATGCGAAGTCCTCCCGCAGCTCGTAGCCGACGATGGTGGCCCCGGTCCGCAGCATCCCCATCGACAGGGCTCCCGAGCCGACGCCCGATTCGAAGACCCGGCAACCGGGCTCGATGTCGGCCAGCATCAGGATCGGGCCGATGTCCTTCGGGTAGATGACCTGAGCCCCGCGGGGCATGGCCAGGATGTACTCGCTCAGGGACGGCCGGTAGGCGGTGAAGCGCTGGCCCTTCGTCGTCGACACCACGATGCCCTCGGAGCGGCCGATGAGCTGCTCGTGGGGAACGACGCCGGCGTGGGTCTGGAATTCGGTGCCCGCGGCCAGCGTCACCAGGTACCGGCGGCCCTTGGCGTCGACCAGCAGCACGAGGTCACCCTCGACCAGCGGCCGCTCGGTGGTGTCGGCCTCGCCGTCGATCGCCCCGGTCGCCGTGCTCGTCTCGGTCGTGTCGGTCGTCTCGCTCATCGACGCAGCTCCACCGGGACGGGCTCGGCCCCGGCCGCTCGCTCGACGAGCCGGCAGAAGGCGCACAGCTCCGACTCGGCCGGTCCGCCACAGCTCCGGCAGGCCCCGAGGTCATCCCGCCGGGCGCCGGCCTCGAACCGATCGGCGGCCCTGGCCAGGAAGCCGAAGTAGAAGTCGGCCTTCGACCCGGGCGAGCGGAGCTCCATCTCGTTGAGCGCCTCCTTGTAGGCGAGGTGCTTGTTGCCGGCCGCCATCGGGCACTCCTCGACCAGATAGTCGATGCCGCGCAGGACGCAGTAGGCCGCGGTCTCGCGCTCGGTGAGGCGGACGAGGGGCTTGACCTTCCGCGGGAACCCGGGGCCGGCGGGCAGGACGGGCCGCTGCCTGGCCAGGTAGTCGGTCTGCCACCGCATGGTGTTGCCGTAGAGCACGGCGGCCTCGTCGTCGAGGTTGTGCCCGGTGACCAGGGCGTCGTAGCCGCCGTCGAGGGCGGCCCGGTCGAACAGGTGCCGCTTCGACAGGCCGCAGGCCGAGCACGGCACCCGGCGGGTCACCGCAGCGGCGGTGGGAACGTCGTAGCCGTGATCGGCCCGGAGGTCGATCTCCACCAGCGCGAGCCCCCGCTCGGCGGCGAAGCGGCGGGCGTAGCCGGCCGACGCCTCCGAGTAGTCGCCGATCCCGAGGCCGACGTAGAGCCCGTCTGCCTCCCAGCCGGCCCGGACCAGCAGATCCCAGATGGCGAGGCTGTCCTTGCCGCCCGACACCGCCACCAGCGCCCGCTCGCCCGGCCGGAGCATCTCGAACTCGTCGATGGCCTTGGCCACCTGCTGGTCGCAGTAGCGGAGGAAGTGGTCGACGCAGAAGTTGGCGTTGTGGCGCCGCAGGTCGATGATCGCCGGCTGGCGGCAGACGCGGCACTTCACGAGTCGCGCCCAGTCGCCGTCGCCGTCGGCCACTGGCCGCCGCTGATCACGGGCCGGATCTCGATCTCGGCGTCGTCGTCGAGCATCGCGTCACCGGGCACCAGCGTGCCGCCGCTGATCACCAGCACCGACTCGCGGTTGAGCTCGAGCCGGTTGAGCAGCTTCACCACCGACATCGGGCCGGCGATGTCGAGCTCGCGGCGCGGGTTCCGCAGCAACACCTTCACGCCCCCAGCATGCCACCGGGCGGCAGGCCTGCCGACCCGTTCCGGTCGGTCGATCAGTCCGAGCGACGACGCAGGCGGCGGCGGGCCCGCTTCTCGTCTCTGATCTGGGTGCGGTGGGTGACCTGCAGGTGGTCGATCGTCAGGTTCTGGCCCGGGGAGACGGTCAGCGTCTCGACCACCGGCCGCCGCCCGGTCACCCGTCTGACCAACCGCACCAACCAGAGGGCGAGAGAGGTGTAGATCCAGGACCGGCCCGGACCGCGGATGTAGGTCCGGACCATCCAGACGAGCAGCCGTTGCAGCATCAGAGCCGGCGGATCTCCAGCACCGAGCTGGTCTTCTTGCCGGCGTTGCGGCCCATCACGTAGACGATGAGGAGGATGATGACGGTCAGGGCGGTGCCGGCGACGGCCAGCTTCTTCTTGGAGTCCTCGGCCACCACATCCATCTGACCCTGGATGTCGCGGAACTTGGCTTCGATGTCGGCCGGGGTGATGCCCGCGGTCTCGGTCATGAGAGGACCTTCCTTCTGGCTCGGGACAGGGAGAGGTAGATGAGGCCGATGGCGACGACGAGCACGGCGATGGCCACCAGGTACGGCAGGGTCGACATCCACGACCCACCCTCGAACGCATCGAGGGACTGCAGCAACCGGAGGGTGGCCAGACCGACGAAGAAGACGCCCATGAACATCAGGATGGCGCCGGCGATCCCGAGCCCCAGGTACCGACCGAGGTGCTTCAGCGGCTCGATCGTCTCCTGCTTGGCGTAGTCGATGAGCATGCGCTGGACCTCCTGCGCACCCTCGACCGGGTTGGGTCTCGCCACCGTTGCTCCTTCTCAACCGTCTTCTCAGCGGCGCAGGTGTCGGCCGTCCGGCCCGCGCCGCCTGCGGGTCGAGCGGTCACGCCCTGTGCTCACCGAGAGTGTAGGTCACCCGGGCGGCGAACCGGTGGGCCGATTGTGGCCGGGCGGCCGTGCCGGACCCGGCGCCACCCTAGGCCTGGCGCAGCTCCAGCTCGATCAGCTCGAGCGCCTCGTCGATCGTCCGCCCCAGGAGGTCGAGCCGGTCGGCGCCGCACTCGGCCCCGAGCAACCGCTGCTTGTCGAGCGGGCCGACCGGGAGCAGCGCGGCCAGCTGCATCGTGCCGAGGCAGCTCGCCTCGATGCGGTCGGGCAGCGGCCCGGTGTCGACTCCCATCTCGGAGGCGAGGGCCATGCAGCGACGGAACTTCGCCTCGACCGCCGAGAAGCGATCGCCGTCGATCGCGTCCGGGTCGGGGTCCGGCCACACCTCGACATCGGCCTTCGGGTAGGGCGAGTCGTCGAGCCATCGGTTGACCCGGAACCGTTCGACACCGACGGTGGCCAGCGCCCATCGCCCGTCCGGGAACTCCTCGGCCTCGACGATCTGGGCGACGGTGCCGAAATCGGACCGGTGGTCCTCGCCGCCGGTGTCGAGGCCCCGCTCGATCATGACGACGCCGAAGCGACGGTCACCCTCGAGCAGATGGTGGACCATCGTGCGGTACCGGGGCTCGAAGACGTGCAGCGGCAGCAGCATCGTCGGGAACAGCACGGTCCGCAGTGGGAACTGGGGCATCTCGGTCATCTGTTCCTCGACGCTAGCGATTGGCGGCCGGCGGTGACGGGTCGGGCCGCCAGGTTCTGGTCGATCGACCGCATGGCGGCCCGCCGGGCCGCCTACCCGGTGGCGGGCTCGCGGGGCGAGAGCTCCTCGACCGATGGCCCGGATGGGTAGGTCACCAGGGCGTTGACCAGCGGTTCCTGGATGGCGAACATCTGCTCCTCCTCGACCGCATCGTCGTCGTTGAGGATCTGGGCGAAGGAGACGTAGCGGCCCTCCTCCGAGTCCTCGGCGTCCGACCACACGTAGCCCGACAGCGCCCGCACCCCCTGCAGGGTGCCGGTCTTGGCCAACACCAGTCCGTCGGCCGGGGCGTCGACGAAGCGCTCGGTCAGCGAGCCGGTCTCGCCGCCGATGGCCAGCGACCGGCCGAGGTCGGTCTCGGGCCCCTCGGAGGCCAGCAGCGCGGCCAGCAGGGTGCAGGTCAGCCGGTTGGTCTCGGCCAGGCCGGAGCCGTCGAACACCATGACGTTGTCGATCGGCAACCCCCGCTCGGCCAGGAGCTCGGCCACCGCTGCGGCGCCGGCCTCGGTCGAGCCCTGCCCGCGGGTGACGAGCCCGAGCCGCTTCAACAGGAGCTCGGCACCGAGGTTGGAGCTGTAGGTGTTGACGTGGGTGGCCAGCTGGGTCAGCGCCGGTGAGCGGATCGACGTGATGTCGACCGAGCCGGCCGGCGTGACCCCGGCGATCGGACCGCCGGCCACCACGACGCCCCGCTCGCGGAGGAGCTGGGTGAACACCGAGGCCGCGTGCACCGGTGGGTTGTCGGTCTCCCGGCGCTGGAAGGCCGATCGGAACTCCTCGGGCCAGTCGTTGAAGCCCTCGTTGACGGTGAGGGCCGAAAGCGGGCCGGACTGCTTCTGGATGATCAGCCGGTTGTCCCACGGGCCGTAGCGGACGTCGTCGTACAGCGACTCGTCGCCGACGACCGAGCCGGTCACCTCGGTGACGCCGGATGCCACCACGGCGTCGGCCAACTCCTCCAACGGGGTGTGGAACCGGAGGCTGCTCTCCTCGAACTGGGCGATCCAGTTCTCGGTCACGAGGAACGGGTCGCCGTCGCCGACCAGGTGCAGGTCGCCGTCGACCACGCCGGCGTTCACGCCGGTCGGGCTGGTCACCCGGGTCGTGAACGCGAAGTCGGGGCCGAGGATCTCCAGCGCAGCCCACGTCGTCAACAGCTTCTGGTTGGACGCCGGGATGACTCCGCCGGCCACCTCCCGCACCTGTCCGAGGGTGCGCTCGCCGTTGTCGACCGCGACGCAGGCCTGCTGGCCGTTGAGCACGGTGGTGATGCGATCGATCTCGGCCGAGATCAGGTCGTCGCTGACCGGCGCCCGCAGCGTCCTCGGCACCCGCCGTCCCGACAGCATCGGGGTCGACAGTGTCTGCTCGTAGACGACCGGGGTGGTGGCGACCCGGTCGAAGTCGGCCCGGTCGGCGGCCTGCCAGGCGCCGAGGGCGACGATCCCGAGGAGCGCGGGGAGCGCCCACCGGCGCAGCGTCCGGAGCAACCGCATGTCAGGGGTGCCGCCGACCCGAGCCGGAGCGGAGGCCGCGGTCGGGGCACGGGGTGGCCCTGGCGGTCTCGCAGCGGGGCGGCAGGGGGAGCATCGGACGGGCCTTCCTTGGGCCGGGTGGTGTTCGTCGTGGTGTCGGCCGGCTGGTCGCGGGGGCGATCGAGGGGCGGTACGGACCGCCGTCGTCGAGCCCCGACCGGTCGAATCTAGCCGCTGGCACCACCCGAGGGGCGGCGGGTGGCCTCGCCCCCGTTCTCGGGCTCGAGGGCGGCCCGGACGAACGACCGGATGTGCTCGAACCTGGCCTCGAGCGCATCGGCCGACAGCGGATCACGGTTCAGCAGTCCCCGGAGCATCCAGTGGTCCGAGAAGTAGCTGAGCAGCGCTCCGTAGCCGGTCACGACCAGGTTCTCGGGGTCGTGCCGGCGGAACCGGCCGGCGTCCATCTCCCGCTCGAAGAAGGCGACCGCCCGCAGGAAGTAGGGCCGGAGCGCCGTGCCGAGATCGAAGCCGAGATGGCCCTTCTCGTCGAGCGCCTCGCGGCGGACGATGCTGACCAGCTCCGGGTTGGAGCGGAAGAACTCGAAGCTGATCTCGAGGATCGTGTCGACCAGCTCCCAGCCCCGTGGCGGGGCCTGCAGGCCCTCCCGGAGGCGGAGGTCCCAGTCGGTCAGGGCGTCCTGCATGACCTGGCGGTAGATGGCCTCTTTCGACGGGAAGTAGTGGAGCAGGCTGGGGCGGCGGATGCCGACGCCGGCGGCGATGTCGTTGAGCGACGTGCCCTCGTAGCCCTGGTTGGCGAAGCACTGCTTCGCCTCCTCCAGGATCAGATCCCTCGTCGACGGGTCGGACACGGGTTCTGACGATAGTGCCCGCGGGCGACCGCTGTGCCGCCGGTCGGGGCGGCGACCGGTGGCCCGCGCCGACAGCCGGTCCGCTACCGTCGGGGGCCGTGGAGATCATCGCTGCGCTGTTCATGGACGACATCGAGCTCCGGTCGGTGCCAGGCCCCTCGACCAGGATCGACCTCGCCGGCATCCAGTTCTCGGCCCCGGCACCGTCGCCCGTTCCGGTCACGATCGCCCCCCACCTCGTCGTGCTGGTCTGGAACCCACCGGACGGCAAGGATCTCGGGGCCCTCGAGGTGGTCTTCCACCGGGAGGGCGACGATCCCGACGGCGAGCCGATGGCCCGCAACGTGCAGCCGCTCCAGATCGAGCCGGGCAAGTTCAACTACCGGCTCGTCCGGGCCGAGCTGGCCTTCGACGAGTACGGCACCGTGCTGGCCCGCTGCCGCATCGACGGCGGACCGGCCCAGGTCGTCCCCTACACGGTCCTGCCGCCGGTCGAGTAGCGGGCGGGCCCGTCCGGCCATCGAGTCGGCGGGTCGGCCAACCCGAGGAATCGACGGCCACCGCCGGCGGTTCCTCCTCTCGGGTCGGGACGGCGCGGAATCGCGGTTCCGGTGCCCGCCACGGCCGGACCGGCCGGCTACCGTTGACCTCCCGGGGCCTCGGCCACGCCGGAGCCCGAGCAACCTCCCACCCGACCTGCGGGCCGTTCGGCGTCGCCGTTCGCAGCTCGCCCCACCGAACACCATCGCCCGGACCCGTGGCCGCGGCGTCGTCGAGAAGCTGGAAGGACCCATGACCGAAGTCGCCACCGACAACCCGGCGCTGTCCCCCGAGCTGGAGCAGAAGGGCATCGACGTCGTCCGCGGTCTGGCCATGGACGCCCCGAACGCCGCCCGGTCCGGCCACCAGGGGACGGCGATGGCGCTGGCCCCGCTCGCCCACGTGCTGTTCACCCGGATCCTCCGCTACGACGCCGACGATCCCGACTGGCCGGACCGGGATCGCTTCGTGCTGTCGGCCGGCCACGCCTCGATCCTGCACTACGCCATGCTCCACCTCACCGGTCAGGGACTCGAGCTGGAGGATCTCCGCCAGTTCCGCCAGTGGGACTCGCTCACGCCCGGGCATCCCGAGGCCGGGCACACCGCCGGCATCGAGGTCACCACCGGCCCACTGGGGCAGGGGCTGGCCAACGGCGTCGGCATGGCGCTGGCCGAGCGCAACCTGCGGGCCCGGTTCGGCGACGAGCTGTGCCACCACCAGACCTGGGTGATCGCCGGAGACGGCTGCCTCTCCGAAGGCGTCAGCCACGAGGCGGCGTCGCTGGCCGGACGCCAGGGCCTCGGCGGGCTCAACGTCGTCTACGACGACAACCACATCACGATCGACGGCCCGACCGATCTGGCGCTGGCCGACGATGCCGCAGCCCGATTCCGGGCCTACGGCTGGGACGTCGACGAGATCGGCGAGGTGGCCAACGACCTCGACGCCCTCACCGCCTCCCTCGAACGGGCCCGCTCGATCACCGACAAGCCGACCCTGATCGTGCTCAGGAGCCGGATCGGCTTCCCCTCCCCCGACTGGACCGACCACCACGAGGCCCACGGGCTCGCGTTCGGCGACGACGACATCGCCACGACCAAGCAGGTGATGGGCCTCCCGGTCGACGAGACCTTCTGGATCCCCGACGACGTCCTCACCATGTACCGGTCGGCCGGCCGGCGGGGCCGGGCCGAGCGCGACGCCTGGCAGCGGCGGCTCGACGCCTCGCCCCAGTCCGACCGCTGGCGGCAGGCCTGGGAGCAACGCCCGACGTTCGACGTCGACGCCGTCGTTTCCGGCTTCGAGCGGGGCGGGAGCCTGGCCACCCGGAAGGCGTCGCAGACGTGCGTGACGGCCGCAGCGGCCGGCGGCGACCTGTTCGGCGGCTCGGCCGATCTGACCGGCAACACCGGGACCAAGGTCGACGACGTCGTCGCCGACGTCGGCACACCGGCCGGCCGCCAGCTCTACTTCGGGGTGCGCGAGCACGGCATGGGAGCGGCCCTCGTCGGCGCCGCCCGCCACGGCGGCCTCGTCCCGATCGGCGGCACGTTCCTCGTGTTCGCCGACTACATGCGCCCCCCGGTCCGCCTGGCGGCGATGTCCAACGCCAAGTGCGTCTTCGTGTGGACCCACGACTCGGTCGGGGTCGGCGAGGACGGGCCGACCCATCAGCCGGTCGAGCAGATCATGAGCCTGCGGGCGATCCCCGGCCTGCGCGTCCTCCGCCCGGCGGACGGGCCCGAGACCGTCGGCGCCTGGGCCCATGCCCTCGCCAGCGAGGGGCCGTCTGCGATCGTCCTGTCCCGCCAGAACGTGCCCGTCCTCGCCGCCACCGATGCCGCCCGCGTCGCCGAGGGTGCCTACTCCCTCGACGACGTCGCCGATCCTGACGTGATCCTGATCGGCACCGGCAGCGAGGTGTCGCTGTGCGTGCAGGCGGCCGAGCAGCTGGCCGCCGGTGGGATCCGGGCCCGCGTGGTCTCGATGCCGTGCTGGGAGGCGTTCGACGCCCGCTCGGTGGCCGAGCAGCGCTCGGTCATCGATCCCTCGGTCCCCCGGGTCTCGATCGAGGCCGGCGTGACCATTGGCTGGCACCGGTGGGCCGACACCTGTCTCGGCATCGACCGGTTCGGGGCCTCGGCCCCCGGCTCGCTCGCACTCGAGAAGCTGGGCATGACCGCCGACGCGGTTGCCGACGCCGCTCGCGAGCTGCTCGACCAGACCGGCTGATCGCCGAGCCAGCCGACCAGCCGACCGACCGCATCGATCTCGACGTCCGAACGACCAACCGCCAGACACCCGACGACGGGCCGGCAAGGAGCGACCACCATGGGCCGACTGCACGACCTCTACGACCACCAGGGCCAGAGTCCCTGGCTCGACAACCTGCGCCGGGGCTGGATGACCTCGGGCGAGCTGCAGGAGTGGATCGACCGGGGGGTCCGGGGCCTGACCTCGAACCCGTCGATCTTCGCCAAGGCGATGACCGAGACCGACGACTACGACGCCGAGCTGCAGACCCTGACCGCCGGGGGCGCCAGCGTCGAGGCCGCCTACTGGGAGCTCGTGGTCGGCGACATCCGCCGGGCCATCGAGCTGCTGCGCCCGGTTCACGACGCGTCGGGGGGCGAGGACGGCTACGTCTCGGTCGAGGTCGCCCCCGACCTGGCCAACGACACGGACGGGACGATCGCCGCCGCCCGCGAGCTCGACGACCGCATCGAGGCCCCCAACCTGTACATCAAGGTCCCGGCGACCGCCGAGGGGGTGCCGGCGATCCAGACCCTCATCGGTGAGGGTCGCTCGATCAACGTGACGCTGATCTTCGGCCTCGACCGCTACGCCGAGGTGATGGAGGCCTACATCGCCGGCCTGGAGGCCCGGGTGGCGGCCGGGGCCGACGATCTGTCGTCGATCTCGTCGGTGGCGTCGTTCTTCATCAGCCGGGTCGACGTCGAGGTCGACCGCCGGCTCGACGAGATCGGCTCGGAGCTGGCGCTCGGCCTCCGGGGCAAGGCCGCCATCGCCCAGGGTCAGCTCGCCTACCAGCGGTTCCTGGCCACGTTCAGCGGGCCTCGATGGGAGGCACTGGCCGCCAGGGGCGCACGGGTGCAACGGCCGCTGTGGGCGTCGACCTCGACCAAGGACCCGAGCTACCCGGACACGCTCTACGTCGACACCCTGATCGGCCCGGACACGGTCAACACGCTGCCGGACGCCACGCTCGCTGCGTTCGACGACCACGGCACGGTGGCCAGGACCATCGACGCCGACCCCGATGCGGCGGCCGGCGTCGTCGCCGACCTGGCCGCGCTCGGGATCGACCTGGAGGAGGTGGCGGTCAAGCTGGAGGAAGAAGGCGTCGGGAGCTTCGCCAAGAGCTTCGACGAGGTGCTCGGCACCCTCGGCGACCGGGCCGGCCAGATGACCAGGGGCTCGTAGGCGCAGCGGCGCACGTCGCCGACGGGCGCCCTCACCCATCGGCGGAAATCACCCGCGAAACCTCGTACATTCGTTCGATATTCGCGCTCGGTTGGAATAGGCTGACGGGGCCCGGCGGTTCCAAGCTCACGAGGAGCGTGATCCCCTTGCCTGTTTCTTCACGACCCCGAAGCGGGTCTTCTTCAGTCGCGGTCGTCGACCCGGCGACCGACGAGTCGACCACGTCCTCCGATGTCTCGCCGGCCGTCGCCGGCCCACTCGACGAGCGGCCAGACGGCCTCGACCTGCTCGAGCGCTACACCGAGGTCCGGTCGACCACCGAGCGCCTGGCCGCTCCCCTCTCGGCCGAGGACCAGGTGGTCCAGTCGATGCCGGACGTCAGCCCGACCAAGTGGCACCGGGCGCACGTCACCTGGTTCTTCGAGACGTTCCTGCTGGCGCCGCTGCTCCCCGGGTACGGGGCCGACCCCGACTACGGGTTCCTCTTCAACTCCTACTACGAGGCGGTCGGGGCCCGGCACCCGCGGCCCGAGCGTGGCCTGATCACCCGCCCGACCGTCGACGAGATCGCGGCCTACCGGGCCAAGGTCGACGACGCGATGGGTGAGCTGCTGAACGGCCCCCGGGTTCACGAGCCGGGCGTCCGCAGCCTGGTCGAGCTCGGGCTCAACCACGAGCAGCAACACCAGGAGCTGCTGCTGATGGACATCAAGCACGTGCTGAGCTCCACGATCCTCAAGCCCGCCTACCGGGGTCGCCGGGCCGCCGACCCGACGGCCAATCCGGTCTGGACGTGGGTCGACTTCGACGGCGGCATCGCCTCGATCGGGCACCGGGGCAAGGGCTTCGCCTTCGACAACGAGGGCCCGGCCCACGACGTGCTGCTGCGGCCGTTCCGGCTCGCCGACCGGGCGGTCACCGTCGGCGACTGGCTGCTGTTCGTCGACGACGGCGGCTACGAGACGGTCGACCTGTGGCTGTCGGACGGCTGGCACCACCGCAACACGAACGACTGGCAGGCACCGATGTACTGGCGCCGAGCCGACGATGGCAGCTGGTTGGTCCACACCCTCGACGGTGAGCGCCCGGTCGATCCGGCCGAGCCCGTCGTGCACGTGTCCTACTACGAGGCCGACGCCTTCGCTCGGTGGGCCGGCGCCCGCCTCCCGACCGAGTCCGAATGGGAGGCCGCCTCGGCCTCGGTCGCCGTCGACGGCAACCTGCTGCCGGCCGAGCACCTCCACCCGGCCCCGGTCGCCGACGACGGCGCCAGCCGAGGCACCGGCAGCGGCCTGCGGCAGATGTTCGGTGACGTGTGGGAGTGGACCGCCAGCCCCTACACCGCCTATCCCGGTTTCCGCCCGGCCCCCGGCGCCGTCGGCGAGTACAACGGCAAGTTCATGATCGACCAGCAGGTCCTGCGGGGCGGCTGCACCGTCACCCCCGGCGGCCACATCCGGTCGACCTACCGGAACTTCTTCCCGGCCCGGGCCCGGTGGCACTTCGGTGGCCTCCGCCTGGCGGCCGACCGCTGAACCGGCCTCGACCACGAGCCAGCGATCGAGACGAACGAAGGGCGACACGCCATGACCAATCGACGCGTCGTCGACGTCCACCTGGGCACCGACGACATCGACAAGGCCCTCCGGGCCGACGTGACCGGCGGGCTGACCGCCGAGCCGAAGGAGCTCCCGCCGAAGTGGTTCTACGACGAGCGGGGCAGTGAGCTCTTCGACGAGATCACCCGCCTCGACGAGTACTACCCGACCGAGGCCGAGCGCCGCATCCTGGTCGACAACGCAGCGGCCATCGTCGAGCTGACCAGTCCGGCCACCATCATCGAGCTCGGATCGGGCACGTCCGACAAGACCGGCGCCGTCCTCGACGCCGCCGTCCGCCACCGAACGCTGCGTCGATTCGTGCCGTTCGACGTGTCCGAGGCGTTCCTGCGCCAGTCGGTCGACGTGCTGGCCGAGCGCTACCGGACGCTCGTCGTCCACGGGGTGGTCGGCGACTTCGACCATCACCTGCCCTACCTGCCCTCCGGCGACCGGCAGCTGCTGATGCTGCTCGGCGGCACGATCGGGAACTACCAGCCCAAGGAGCGCCGGGAGCTGCTGACCGTCATCGCCGAGCGGCAGCGGCCGGGCGACCACGTGCTCATCGGCATCGACCTGGTCAAGGACGTCACCCGGCTCGAGCGGGCCTACGACGACGCCAGGGGCGTGACCGCCGAGTTCAACCGGAACGTGTTGGCGGTCATCAACCGTCGACTCTCGGCCGACTTCGACCTGGCCGCCTTCGAGCACGTCGCTCGTTTCGACACCGAGGAGGAGTGGATCGAGATGCTGCTCCGGTCGACCGTCGACCAGACGGTCCGGGTCGCCGACCTCGACCTCACCGTCTCGTTCGAGGCCGGCGAGTTGATGCGGACCGAGGTGTCGTGCAAGTTCCGCCGGGAGCGGTTCGAGGCCGATCTCGAGCATGCCGGCCTCGCACCGGTCGAGTGGCTGACCGATCCGGCCGGCGACTTCGCGGTCAGTATCTCCCGCCGCTGAGCGGAGCCGACGACGACCTTGCCGGCCCCCTGGGTGGGTTCTAGAGTTCTGGCCCAGCCGGGGGCCGCCGAGGTGGGCGAGGCCAGGGAACCGGGGACCGAGAGGACTGGATTGGCATGACTCCCCGAGCGGGATCGATCGACGAGTTCCGGGAGCTGGCGATCGAGCGCCAGCTGCACACCATCGAGCTGGCCGCTCCCGACACCCAGGGTCACCTGCGGGGCAAGCGGATCCCGGCCGCCCGCTTCCTCGACTCGGTCCACGAATCGGGGGCCCACATCGCCGACGCCATGTTCGTGTTCGACATGGCCAACGACCTCCCGGACAACGAGTTCATCAACATGGACACCGGGTACCTCGACTGCCACCTGGTGCCGGACAACACCACCGGTCGGGTCTTCGGCCATCGCCCCGGCTACGGCCTGGTGTTCGCCGACGCCGTCGACCACCGGGGTGAGCCCCATCCGCTCGCACCCCGGACCGTGCTGGCCAACCAGATCGAGCGCTGCCGGGCCGCCGGGGTCGAGCCGCTGATGGCCACCGAGATGGAGTTCTACCTCTGCCACGAGGACTGGTCGCCCGTCCAGGAGCACATCCAGTACAGCTCGCTCACCGACATGCCCGAGCTGGAGCCGGTCCTGGCCGACATGCGCCACGCGCTGGCCACCGCCGGCATCGACGTCGAGTCGTCGAATGCCGAGTACGGGCCCGGCCAGGTGGAGATCAACGCCGGTCCGACCGACGCGATGACCGCCGCCGACAACGCCGCTCTCTACAAGTCGATCGTCAAGCAGGTCGCCCGCCAGCACGGCCTGCGGGCCACCTTCATGGCCAAGCCGTGGACCGAGCAGTCCGGGTCGGGCATGCACATCCACCTGAGCCTCACCGCCGAGGGGGCCAACGCGTTCGCCAGCAGCGAGACCGGCAACCCGAACGAGCTGATGCGGCACTGGACGGGCGGGCTGCTCGCCCATGCCGAGGCGCTGACCCTGCTCGGGGCGTCGACCAGCAACGGACCGAAGAGGATCCGGCCCTACACGTTCTGCCCGACCCACGCGACGTGGGGCCTCGACAACCGGACGGTGCTGGCCCGTTGCATCGTCGAGACCGGCTCGTCGGCCAACCGGGTCGAGTACCGCTCGGCCGGGTCGGACGCCAACCCCTATCTGCTGCTGGCCGGGCTGCTGGCCGCGGGGATCGACGGCGTCGAGCGTGGCATCGATCCCGGTGAGCTGTCCGAGGGCGACCTCTACACGAATCCGGGCGACCACGCGGCGCTGCCGACCGACCTGATGTCGGCCATCGCTGCCTTCGAGGGCAGCCCGCTCGCCGCCGCCCTCGGTGACAGCTTCGCCCGCAGCTTCGCCTCGATCGCCGCCGCCGAGGTGGCCCTGGCGGCCGAGCACAACCCCGACCCCGACGACGTCAACGACTGGGAACGGGCCCGCTTCATCGAGCACAGCTAGCGTCTGGTCATGAGCACTGGAGCCGGGAACGGGGCGGCGCTCGCGCCCCGATCGCCCGACGTGACCTCGTCGTCGGTCTACGCCGACGGCGTTCCCTACGACCGCTTCGCCGAGATGCGGGCGACCCCCGGGTTGGTCTGGCACCCCTACGGCGAGGACGGCTTCTGGGCCGTGACCCGTCACGAGGAGATCCGCCTGGTCTCGCGCCAGCCGGAGATCTACTCGTCCGCCGTCGGCCACACCAACCTGTGGGACCTCGAGGCCGATGCGCTCGAGGCCCGCCGCTCGCTCATCGACACCGACGCACCCGACCACACGCGGCTGCGTCGGCTCGTGGCCCGGGCTTTCACGCCGAAGAACATCCGCCGCTGGGAGCACACGGTCCGGTCGATCACCGGCCAGCTGCTCGACGAGTTCATCGACGCCGGCGAGGGCGATTGGGTCGAGTCGGTGGCGGCCCCGCTGCCGATCCGGGTGATCCTCACGCTGCTCGGGGTGCCGGTCGAGGACTCGGCCTACCTGGTCGAGCTGTCCAACCACCTGGTCGAGGGCACCACCGACCGTCCGACGCTGGCCGCCGATGCCTACGGCAACACCACCGATCCCCGGCTCCTCCCCTTCAACAGCCCGGCCAGCCACGCGCTGTTCACCTACGGCGAGCAGCTCGGCGACCAGCGCCGGGCCGAGCCGCAGGACGACCTCGTGACCATGCTCGTCCAGGCGGCCGACGACGGCGACCGGCTCCGGCCCGAGGAGTACCGCAACCTGTTCCACATCCTCGTCTTCGCCGGCAACGAGACCACCCGCACGGCGATCACCCACGGGGTCATGGCCCTCGCCGACCATCCCGAGCAGTGGCAGCGGGTGCTCGACGACCGCTCCCTGGTCGAGCCCGCCGTCGAGGAGATCCTCCGCTGGTCGACGCCGGTCCTGCACATGCGCCGGACCACGACGGGCCCGACCGAGCTGGCCGGCACGGCCATCGAGGGCGGTCAGAAGGTGGTGATGTGGTACGCATCCGGGAACCGTGACGAGGCGGTGTTCGACGACCCGACGGCCTTCGACGTCGGCCGGGTCGACAACCCCCACCAGGCCTTCGGCGGTGGCGGACCCCACCTGTGCCTCGGGGCGTTCCTGGCCCGCCTCGAGTTGATCGTCCTGCTCCAGGAGATGGCCGACCGGGGCCTCCGCCTGCGCCGGACCGGTGACGCCGTCCGGGTCCCGTCCAACTTCGTGAACGGCGTGCTGTCGGTCCCGATGGCGGTGGTCGCATGAGCGACGGCGCCGCAGACGAGCAGGTCGTGATGGCGGTCGACGACACCCGTTGCATCGGCGGCGGCCAGTGCGAGTTGCTGGCCCCCGACGTGTTCGAGGTCGACGACGACACCGGGATCGCCGCCGTGACCGCCCCTGGCCTGCTGGATCGGGTGACGGCGCTGGAGCTGCTCGACCGCTGCCCGTCCGGGGCGATCTCGTTCGCCCAGCCCGCCCCGTGACGGCGGGCGCGAACCCCGGCGCGTCGTTCTCGGGGACGATTGGCGACACGGTCGCCGATTCGGAGCCGTGGTGGCCGACCGAGCCTCGGCCCGCCGGGCCGAACCTGCTGGTCGTGCTGCTCGACGACGTCGGTTTCGCCGACTTCGGGTGCTACGGGTCGTCGATCGCCACGCCGACCATCGACCGGTTGGCCGCCGAGGGTCTCCGCTACACCGGGTTCCACACGACGGCCATGTGCTCGACCACGAGGGCCGCACTGCTGACGGGGCGCAACCACCACGACGTTGGCATGGGCTGCCTGGCCAACTTCGACTCGGGCTTCCCTGGCTACCGGGGCAAGATCGATCCGCAGGCCGCCACCCTGGCCGAGATCCTCGGGCCGGCCGGCTACGGCTGCTACCTCGTCGGCAAGTGGCATGCCACCCGGCTGACCGAGACCGGCCCCGCCGGCCCCTTCGACGGCTGGCCGCTCGGTCGGGGCTTCGACCGCTTCTACGGGTTCCTCGACGCCGAGACCGATCAGTACTCGCCCGAGCTGGTCCGCGACAACACCCACATCGAGGCCCCGGGCGACCACGCCTCCGGCTACCACCTCACCGAGGACCTGATCGACCAGGCCCTCGGGTTCCTCAAGGGTCACTCGGCCACCCGGCCGGACCGGCCGTGGTTCTGCATGGTCAACCCCGGGGCCTGCCATGCGCCCCATCAGGCGCCACGCGCCCTGATCGACGACTACGAGGGCCTCCTCACCAACGGCTGGGACGTCGAGCGGAGTCGCCGGCTGGCCCGCCAGATCGAGCTCGGCATCGTCCCCGCCGGCACGGTCCTGCCGCCCCGCAACCCCGGCGTCGGGGCCTGGGCCGATCACACCCCGGACGAGCAGCGCCTCTTCACCCGCCTCGCCGCCGCCTATGCGGCCATGCTCGACCACTTCGACCGCCACCTCGGGCGGCTGATCGACTGGCTCGAGGCGTCGGGCCAGCTCGACGACACGCTGGTGCTCGTGCTGTCGGACAACGGGGCCAGCCAGGAGGGCGGCCCGCTCGGGTTCATCAACGCCATGGGGCCGTTCAACCTGGTGGCCGAGCCGCTCGAGTCGAAGCTGGCCCGGCTCGACGACATCGGCGGCCCCGACACCCACACCAACTTCCCGCTCGGGTGGGCGATGGCGGCCAATACCCCGCTCAAGCGCTACAAGCAGAACACCCATGGCGGCGGCATCCGCGACCCGCTGGTGCTCCGGCTACCGCGGGCCCACGGCGCCGACCAGGCCGGTGGGCTGCGCCATCCGTTCTGCCACGTGTCGGACCTCGCCCCGACGGTGCTCGACCTGCTCGGCCTCCCGGTGCCGGACGACATGACCGGAACCAGCTTCGCCCCGTCGGTCGCCGATCCCGAGGTCGACACGGGGAAGCGGACCCAGTACTTCGAGATGTTCGGCCACCGGGGGATCTGGCACGACGGCTGGAAGGCGGTCGCCTGGCACCAGCCCGGGACGGCCTTCGACGACGATGCGTGGGAGCTGTACCACCTCGACATCGACGTCAACGAGGTCGTCGACCTCGCCGCGGCCCAACCTGACCGCCTCGCCGACCTCCAGCAGCGATGGTGGGCCGAGGCCAGGGCCAACAAGGTGTTGCCGCTCGACGACCGGTTCGGCGAGCGCTTCGCCGAGAACGCCGAGCGTCACACCGGCGACCGCACCCGGTACGTCTTCTGGGCTGGGATGGGCCACCTGCCGAGCGACGTCGCCCCCGACCTCCGCAGCCGCAGCTACCGGATCACCGCCGAGGTGACGATCCCGGCCGACGGTGCCGAGGGGGTGCTGGTGGCCCACGGCGATGCAACCTCCGGCTACTCGCTCTTCGTGCGCGACGGGCGCCTCGTCCACGACCTCAATATCGGCGGCAACCACCAGTTGGTCACCTCCGACCGGCCGATCCCGGTCGGCCGAACGTGCACCCTCGGGTTCGAGATGCGTCGCTCACCGGGCGACGGCCCGTTCCCGACCGGGGTCGGGACGGTGCTGATCGACGGCGAGCCGGCCGGGTCGATGACCACCGACCGGATCTTCTGGCTGATGATCTCCTGGTCGGGTCTCGACGTCGGGCTCGACCGGGGGACGACGGTGGCCGACTACGACGGTTCGGGTCGCCACCTCGGACCGTTCGCGTTCACCGGCGACCTGGTCAAGGTCGAGGTCGACCTGGCCCTCGACCAGGAGGTCGACCACGACGGGGCCGGCGCGGCCGAGCTGTCCCGCGAGTAGCGGGTCGGGTCGGTGCGTCGGCGCTCAGCGGACCCGGACCGGCAACCGCTTGATCCCGGCGATGAAGTTCGACCGGAGCCGCTCGATCGGCCCGTCCGGCTCGATCCGCTCGACCCGGTTCATCAGCTCCTCGAACACGAGCCGGATCTCCATCCTGGCCAACCAGGCGCCGAGGCACAGGTGCGGCCCGTTGCGGCCGAACGTCATGTGGTCGTTGCGCTCCCTCGCCAGGTCGTAGCGCCAGGGCAGCTCGAAGCCATCGGGGTCGTGGTTGGCCGACGGGTACCAGATCACGACCTTGTCACCGGCCCTGATGTGACGACCCCGGAGCTCGGTGTCCTCCGACGCCGTCCGGCGGAAGTGCATGGTCACCGCGCTCGTCCGGAGCACCTCCTCGACCGCCGTCGGCGTGAGCGACCGGTCGTCCCGCCAGGCGTCCCACAGCGTCGGATGGGTCATCAGCATCCAGAGCCCGTGGGTCAGCGTGTAGCGGGTCGTGTCGTTGCCGGCGGCGACGAGCAGCGTGAAGAAGTTGTTGAACTCGTGGTCGGTGAGTGGCTGGCCGTCGGCGGCGGGAGCGAGGAGCTGGGAGATCAGGTCGTCGGTCGGCGTTCCGCCGGCCTCGGGGCGGCGGAGGTCGGCCTGGGCCTGGGCGTAGGTGAAGATCTGCAGCGCCGCCGGGCTGCGGAACGGGACCATCCGGTAGGCCTCGGTGTCGGTCAGGTCGACCGGGAAGTCGGTGAACTCGGGGTCGGTGTTGCCGAGCAGGGCGTCACCCCAGGCCACCAGCTTGTGGCCGTCGGCGTCGCTGGTGCCGAGGAGTCGACCGAGCATCCGCATCGGCAGCTGCTCGGCCACCCGCGACACGAACTCGAACCGGTCGTCGGCGAGCGCGTCCTCGATGACCTCGATCGCCAGCTCGCGGATGACCTGCTCGTAGCTCTCGACGCTCCGCCTGGTGAAGCCCTTCGACACGAGCCGCCGGTAGCGAGTGTGCTCGGGCGGGTCGTGCTCCATCATCGTGCGTCTGGCGGCGAGCTGCTCGTCGTCCATCTCCTCGAGGCGGATGCCCCGGGTCGACGTGAACCGCTGATGATCCCGGCTGACCTCGAGCGCGTCGTCGTAGCGGAGGACCGACCAGAACCCGGACCCGTCCGCCTCCTCGGTCCAGTGAACGGGGTCGTCGCGCCGCAGCCGATCGAACGTGGCGTGGGGGACCCCGGCGGTGTAGGTGTCGTGACTGGTGAGGTCGGCGTCCTCCGGACCTCGATCGATCAGGTAGTCGTCGACGTAGGTCGCCATGGGGCCGAGCCTAAACGTTCGGTACCGAACGACTCAACTGCTCGTCGAGCGGAGCAGGCTCGCCCCTCCGGCCGCCGTGCGCCTCACCGCGACAGCGCCGATTCGGGTGCCAGGCGGGTTCGCCTCGTAGCGACAGGTTGGCGGGGTTGCCGCCTGGTGTTCGTAGCTCGGTGTTCGCCTCGTAGCGACAGGTTGGTGGGGTTGCCGCCTGGTGTTGGCAGCCTGGTGTTCGCCTCGTAGCGACAGGTTGGTTGGGTTGCCGCCTGGTGTTGGCGGCCTGGTGTTCGCCTCGTAGCGACAGGTTGGCGGGGTTGCCGCCTGGTGTTGGCAGCCTGGTGTTCGCCTCGTAGCGACAACGCGGTGTCGGGCCCCGTCAGGTGTTCGAGGATCGGCGGTTCGCCTCGTTGTGACGCCCGGGGAGCGAGCGTCGCCAGGCCGACGCCGGCGTTGTCGAGCCACCGCACGCAGTTGTCGCTCTGAGGCGATCGAAGGCCAACCGCTCGGAGGAGCTGGGCGAGCGGAGAGGGCGAGGGCGACGAACGCGTCGGCAACGGTGGCCGCTCCCCACTGTCACAGCGTCGAACTATCGTTCGATGCATGGATGAGCTCTCGACGACACCTCGACAGCGAAGGATGGAGCCCCTGTGGGGCCGGGGCCTTCGATACATGATGCTCGACGAGCTGCGTCGGCGGCCGTCGATGACCGTCGCCGAACTCGTCGGCGTCCTGGACGCCGCCGGGTTCACGGTCAATGGACGCCCGTCGAAGGTCGTGTCCGACACGCTGCGTTGGGAGGTCAGGGCCGGTCGGGTGGAGCGGCTCACACGTGGTGTGTACCGGTATCGGCCGACTCGTCGGCCGGTGATGCGCCGGGTGATCCTCTTCGCCAGACGGTGCCGTTCTTGGCTCGAGGCCGTCCGCGCCGGTCGCCGGCCGCCTCCGGTTCCGCCGGAGCGGCGCGCACCCCACCGAAACCTGGAGGCGCAGGGTCGGCCGCCATGGGGCAACCTCGGATGGTTGTGGACGATGTGACCCGGGCGAGTAGGGTCGGCGCTCGCTGGTCGGCAGGGGGTCGTCCGGCAGGCTTGTCGGTCATCGACCCAGACCAGTCGCAGCTCAGGAGGTCTCGTGGAGCTCTACCAGGCCATGCGCCACACGCCGTCATGTCGCTACTTCGAGGATCGACCGGTCGACGATGCGGTGTTGCACCGCGTCTTCGATCATGCCCGGTTCGCCTCGAGCGGAGGCAATCGCCAGGGCTGGCGGGTGGTCGTCGTCACCGAGCCGTCGACCAGGTCGGCGATCGCCGAGCTCCACTTCGGGCAGTGGCAGGCCCACCTCGGGGAGGCCAGGGAGGGCGCCGTGCGGCACCAGGGCGACGACTCGGGCAACAAGATGGAGCACGGAACCGAGTCGTCGACCAGACGGCTCGACCGGACCGACGACTTCGCCAAGCGGCTCGACGAGGTGCCGGTGCTGCTCGTCGTCTACGCCATGCTCGACACCCTGGCCATCACCGACCGGGAGCTCGACCGCCCGAGCATCGTCGGGGGCGGCTCGGTCTACACCTTCGTCCAGAACCTGCTGCTGGCCTGCACCGCCGAGGGGCTCGGCTCCGCCCTGACCACGCTGCTCGCGGCCGAGCAGCCGCAGGTCGACGAGCTGCTCGGCGCCCCCGACGGGGCGGCGCTGGCGGCACTGATCGCCGTCGGCCACCCGGTGGCGGAGCGGCAGTACACGAAGCTGCGGCGCAACCCGGTCGAGGACTTCGTCTTCCGCGACGACTTCGGTCGCTGCTGGTGATCGCCGCCGGCCCGTGTCGACGGCAGCCCGATCCGACCTAAGTTGCAAAAGTAAACCTACCGATCTAGGTTGACCTGGTCATGGCCGGGACCCGGGCGGAACGCTCGAACGCCGCCGGCCGCCCAGAGGGGCGGCCCGAGACCTCCGTGGACGGGGGGTCCGAGACCGCGATCGGCGCGCCCGTCTGCTCGATCGCCGCAACCCTCGACGTGATCGGCGACCGCTGGTCGCTGCTGATCCTGCGCGACGTCTTCCGCGGCGCCCGCCGCTTCAGCGAGATCCAGGGCGACCTCGGGATCGCCAAGAACCTGCTCTCGGACCGGCTGTCCAAGCTGGTCGACCACGAGATCCTCGAGCGCGTCCCCTACCAGGATCGACCGCTCCGCTACGAGTACCGGTTGACGGCCAAGGGTGCCGACCTGTCGACCGCACTCATCGCCCTGATGGGCTGGGGCGATCGCTGGTATGCCACCGGCGGTGCGCCGATCGTGCTCGTCCACGAGAGCTGTGGCCAACCACTCGAGCAGGCGGTCCGCTGTCCGCACTGCGACCAGAACGTGACGCCAGGCGCCATCAGGAGCCGGCCCGGTCCCGGGAGGACCCCTTCATGACATCCCAGCTCACCCCCGATACGGTCGACCTCGGCGCGCTCGCCAACGGGCGAGCCGCCGATCCGGCGGCGTTGCTCGAGCGGTCGACGGCCGAGCTGACGGCCCTGGCCGCCGAGCGGCGCAACCAGCTGTTCGGGACCCGGGTGACCTACTCCCCCAAGGTCTTCATCCCGCTGACCATGCTGTGCCGCGACAAGTGCGGCTACTGCACCTTCGCCCAGCCGCCGGCCCGGCTCGATAGCCCCTACCTGTCGCCCGACGAGGTGGTCCGCATCGCCAAGCGAGGGGCCCGGGCCGGGTGTCACGAGGCGCTGTTCACCCTCGGCGAGCGGCCCGAGCTGCGCTACCCGGTCGCGGCCGAGTGGCTGGAGGCCAACGGCTACGCCTCCACGGTGGACTACCTGGCCGCCATGTGCCGGCTCGTCCTCGACGAGACGGGCCTACTCCCCCACGCCAACGCCGGGGCCCTCCACCCCGAGGAGCTGGCCGCCCTCCGCCCGGTCTCCCCGAGCCAGGGGATGATGGTCGAGACGCTCCGCGACGACCTCGATGCCCACCGCGGCGCGCCGGACAAGGAGCCGGCCCGTCGCCTGGCCACGCTCGACGCCGCAGGCGAGCTCGGCATCCCGTTCACCACCGGCATCCTCGTCGGCATCGGCGAGACCGAGGCCGACCGGGTCGACGCCCTCGTCGCCATCGCCGAGGCCAACCGGCGCCACGGGCACGTGCAGGAGGTGATCGTCCAGAACTTCCTGCCCAAGGACGGCACGGCGATGTGGCGCCATGCCCCCTGCCCGGACGACGACTACCACCGGGCCATCGCCCTGGCCCGGCTGATCCTGCCGGACGACGTCCACCTCCAGGCCCCGCCGAACCTGAGCGAGGACTTCGGCGTCTTGCTCGACGCCGGCATCGACGACTGGGGCGGCGTCTCGCCGATCACCGCCGACCATGTCAACCCCGAGCGGCCCTGGCCGGCCCTCGACCGGCTCCGGGAGGTCACGGAGGCCCGAGGCCACGTGCTGGCCCCCCGGCTCACGATCTACCCCGAGTACGCCAGCCGGCCCGAGCGCTGGCTCGACGAGGGGCTCCGCTTCAATGTGCTCGACCGCTCCGATGCCGAGAGCCTGGCCCGCGACGATCCCGGTGCGGTGTTCCCCGAGAAGACCGAGTTCGTGAAGAAGGCCGACGACGGGGCCGACGTCGTCCTCATCGGCGATCGGTCGACCCAGTGGTACTCGGGCGCGCCGGTCGACCCGGTCGACCTGATCGACCCCGAGGCCGTGGCCGGCGGCGCCGTCGGCGAGGTGATCGACGGGGTGCGGGCCGGCCAGCAGGTCGGCTTCGACGAGATCGTGACCCTGTTCTCCGCCCGTGGACCCGAGGTCTCGGCGGTCGCCGCCCTGGCCGACGAGCTGCGGGCCGAGATCGTCGGCGACACGGTGACCTACGTCGTCAACCGCAACATCAACTACACCAACGTCTGCACGTTCAAATGCACCTTCTGCGGGTTCTCCAAGGGCCCCCTCAGCCTCAACCTGCGGGGCAAGCCGTACCTGCTGACCCTGCAGGACATGCAGGAGCGGGTGGTCGAGGCCTGGGAGGCCGGAGCGACCGAGGTCTGCCTGCAGGGCGGGATCCACCCCGACTTCGACGGCGACTACTACCTCGACGTCTGCCGGGCGGTGAAGGAGGCGGCACCCGACATCCACGTGCACGGGTTCACGGCGCTCGAGGTCACCGAGGGGGCGAAGCGTCTCGGCGAGCCCCTGGCCCAGTACCTCGAGCGCTGCATGGAGGCCGGGCTGCGCTCGCTCCCCGGCACGGCGGCCGAGATCCTCGACGATCCGATCCGCGAGATCCTCTGCCCGGACAAGGTCGACTCCGAGGAGTGGCTGGAGGCCCACCGGATCGCCCACTCGGTCGGGCTGCGCTCGAACGTGACGATGATGTTCGGTGCCGTCGAGAGCCCGGCGTCGTGGGCCCGCCACCTCCTGGTCACCCGGGACCTCCAGGCCGAGACCGGCGGGTTCACCGAGTTCGTCGGCCTGCCTTTCGTGCACATGGCCTCGCCCGTCTACCTCCGCCGCCGGGCCAGGCGGGGTCCGACGTTCCGGGAGAACCTGCTCGTCCACGCCGTCGCCCGCATCGCCTATCGGGGCTACATCGACAACATCCAGTCCGGCTGGGTCAAGATCGGGCTGGCCAGCGTTCGCCAGCTCCTCCAGGCCGGCTGCAACGACGTCGGCGGCACCCTGATGGACGAGAACATCTCCCGGGCCGCGGGCGCCGCCCACGGCACGGCGGTGACGCCGGACGACTTCCGGGCGGTGACCGACTCGATCGGCCGGACGCTGGCCCAGCGGACGACGCTCTACCAACCGGTCGACGCCGCAGCGGCCGTCGACGCCTGAGCCGAGCGGCGACGGCGCGCCGCTCGTCGCCCTGCTCGTGAGGGCTGGGGTCGCAACCCGACACGACGGAGAGCGTGGCCCGATCGATAGCATCGGGCCCTCCACCCCCTGCCCCCCGAGGTGAACGATGTCAGCCCCCCGAGCTCGATCGACCTTTGGCGACGAGGACGTCGACCGGCTGGTCAGCCAGCTCATCGGCGCCGTCGGCCGCGACGGGAACGACGATCTCGTTCGCTCACTGCTCGTGACCGCCCTCGACATGGACGCAGCCGACGTCGACCGCCTCGAGCTCAAGATCGCCAACCAGTCGCTGGTCGAGATGCTCGGGGCCTGGGAGGTGTTCTCCCCCTGGGGCCACCAGGCCAAGGCCACGATCTTCGGGTCGGCCAGGACCGAGCCGGACGATCCCGACTACCAGCTGGCCCACGAGACCGGACGCCTCCTGGCCGAGCGGGGTTGGGCCTCGATCACCGGCGGCGGGCCGGGGATCATGACCGCCGGGCTCGAGGGGGCCGGCCTCGACAACGCCTTCGGCGTCAACATCGTGCTGCCGTTCGAGCAGGCGGCCAACCAGGCCATCGGCGAGGACAAGCTGGCCACCTTCCGCTACTTCTTCACCCGCAAGCTCACCTTCATGAAGGAGTCGGACGCCTTCGTGCTCGTGCCGGGCGGGTTCGGCACCCTCGACGAGGCGTTCGAGCTGATGACGCTGGTCCAGACCGGCAAGAGCTACCCGGTGCCGATCGTGCTGCTCGACCACCCCGAGTCGACCTACTGGGCCCACTGGCAGCGCTTCATCGACTCCGAGCTGCTGGCCGGTGGCAAGATCTCCGAGCACGACACCTCGCTCTACCTCCATACCCACGACGCCGGCGAGGCGGTCGACTACATCTGCCGCTACTACTCCTGCTACCACTCGATCCGGTACGTGGGGAAGCGGCTGATCGTGCGGCTGCGGGCACCGCTGTCGGAGGAGTCGCTGGCCACGCTCAACGCCGAGTTCGCCGACATCGTGGTCAAGGGTCAGATCGAGGTGATCGAGGCCACCCGCTCCGAGCAGCGCGACGATGATCACCTCGACCTGCACCGGCTCGCACTCCACTTCAACCAGCGGGGCTATGCCCGCCTGCACCAGATGATCTGCCGCATCAACGAGCTCGGCGGCGGCACCACGGCCACCGTGGCCTCCGACCTGGTCCACGACGTCGACCCGCAGGCCAGCGTCGAGCCGGGCGACAACGGCGACGGCGAGGCCGGGGCCGACGGCGCCTGAGCCGACCGTCCGGTCGTCGGGTCGTCCGGCCGTCAGGTCTCGAGCGCCCGGCTGGCCTTCTCGACCGCCCGGCGGGCCTGGGCCAGCCGCTTGTCGATCTCCGGTCGCTTCGTCTCACCGGCCTCGACCGCCTCGCGGAGCAGGTCGACCGAGACGTCGGTCAGCTCCTCGGCGATCGATTCGAGGCGGATGCGAATGTCGTCGATCCTGTCGTCCATCGCTGCCGTATCCGATCTCGGTTCGCTGGTCGATCAGGGTAACCTGCCTCGGTGCGCCCACCAGACGACGGACATCGGTGGTACTCGATCGAGGATCCCGAGCAGGACGCCACGTGGATGTTCGACGTCACGTTCCTGCTGTCCGACTACCGCTGCATCTACGGCGAGGGCTGCCGGTCCATCGACCGCTCGCCCGACACGAGCGACCTCCTCGGTTGCTGCCTGCACGGTGCCCACTTCGTCGATGCCGAGGACCGCAAGGCGGTGGCGGCCAAGGTGCCCGAGCTGTCGCCGGACGAGTGGCAGTTCCACGATCGGGCCATGCGCAAGGGCGGGCCGTTCAAGCGCAAGGGCAACGGCGACTGGGTCACCCGCAGGGCCGAGGGGGCGTGCATCTTCCTGAACCGCGAGGGTTTCCCCGGCGGCGCCGGCTGCGCCTTGCATGCGGCTGCCGTCCGGCGCGGCGAGCGACCGCTCGACTGGAAGCCGGACGTGTGCTGGCAGGTGCCACTGCACCTCGACATCCACACCGACGAGTACGGCCACGAGACGATCCTGGTCCGGGCGTGGCAGCGGCGGGACTGGGGCCCCGGCGGCGAGGACTTCCACTGGTGGTGCATCGAGGACGACGCGCCGTACCGGGCGGCGGCGCCGGTGTACCGGACGTCGCGTGATGAGTTGATCGAGATGGTGGGACCGGGGATCTACGAGCGGCTGGCCGCCGAGCTCGACCGGCGTCAGGTCGAGACACCGGTCAGCCTCGGCTGACCGTGCTCGCTCGCCTCACCTCGCTCGTCCCCGAGGCCAGGACCAGCCGGCTGCTGCTGGCCTCGATCGGGGTCGGCATCGCCGTCGGGCTCGCCGTCGGAGTCCTCGACTACATCGTCGTCGAGCTGCTGTTCCACCCGATCCTGCACCTGCCGATCTGGTTGCTCGCCGTCGCCCCGCTCGTCGGCCTCCTGCTGACGGTCCTGATCCTCCAGACGATCGGCGGCGGATGCTCGCCATCGACGTCGGAGGAGTACATCAACGCCTTCCACTCCCGCCACCCGGTGATGGAGAACCGGCCGCTCCGGGCCCGACTGCTGGCCGGCATGGCCACGATCGGCTCCGGTGGCGCGCTCGGCCTCGAGGGCCCGTCGATCTACCTCGGCTCGGCCATCGGCTTGCGGGTCCAGGAGCGATTCGAGCGGTCGCTCGGTCGCGACGGCGCCAAGCTGCTGCTGACCGCCGGAGCAGCGGCCGGCGTCTCGGCGTTGTTCCAGACACCGGCCACCGGGCTGATCTTCGCCCTCGAGTCGCCGTACCGCGACGACGTGGCCCACCGCGCCCTCCTGCCGTCGCTGTTGGCGTCGGCGGCCGGGTTCCTGACCTTCGCCTCGCTCCCGTTCATCGAGTCGGGGGCCGAGTGGGGCTTCGCCTACCGGGACGAGCTCGGGCCGGGCGAGCTGGCCGGCGCGGTGGCCATCGGGGTCGGGGCCGGCCTCGGGGGCCGCGGGTTCGCCTGGGCCACGATCCGGGCCAAGACGGCGGCCGGGCGCTGGTCACCGTGGCGCCTGGCCACGGTCGGTGGCGTGGTGCTCGGCGTGCTGGTCGTCGTCTCCGACGCCCTCTTCGAGGAACCGCTCACCCTCGGCCCCGGCTACGAGATCGTCGAGTGGCTCCAGGAGCCCCACTCGCTCGGCCTCATCGTGGCCCTGTTCTGCTTCCGGGCCGTCGCCACCCTGACCACGATCGGGGCCGGCGGCGTCGGCGGGCTGTTCATCCCGCTGGCCGTGCAGGGCGTGCTGCTCGGCAGCCTGGTCGGGCGTGGCCTCGAGTACGTCGGTTGGGGCAACAGCACCGACAACGCCATCTGGACCGTCCTCGGGCTCGCGGCCTTCCTGGCCGCCGGCTACCGCACGCCGATCGCCGCGGTGATGTTCGTGGCCGAGTCGAGCGCCGGCACCGCGGTCGTCCCCGCGCTGATCGCAGCCGCGGTCTCACAGCTGGTGACGGGCAAGGCCTCGGTCTCCGCCGGTCAGCGGGTCGAGCGCCTCGGCCATCTGGAGGAGCGGGTCACCCTCCCCCTGGCCTCGGCCCTCACCACCGACGTGCTGACCGTGCCTCCGGACGCCACCGTCTCGGAGTTCGTGTGGGTTCACGCCATGGGCCGCCGGCAGCGGGTCGTCCCGGTCGTCGACGGGTCGACCTATCTCGGCTTGTGCTCGCTCGACGCCGCCTCCGGCGTCGACCGAGACGACTGGGAACGGACCACGATCGGTTCGATCGTGGCCGAGAACGCCCCGGTGGCCCGCCCCTCGTGGACGCTGCGCGACGCGCTGGCGGCCATGGACCACTCGGGTGACGACGTCATCGCCGTGCTCGACGAGGCCGGCAACTTCGCCGGTGTCGTCTACGAGTCGGAGATCGTCAAGCTGAGCGAGATCCTCGAGGAGACCGAGGGCAGCGACGGTTGACCCCGCCGAGCCAGGGCAGCCCGAACGAAGTGGCCTGGGAGGATGTCGGTCAGCGATCAGCCCGCGAGCGGCGAGCCGAGCCGCGACTCAGTCGACCTCGGCCTGCTCCGGGTCGTTCACCTGCGCCGCCTCTGCAGTGGTCGGGAGATCGAAGGGGTCGTCGTCGAGCCGGTCCATCAGCGACTCGATGTCATCCCCGTCATGCGAGCGCTTCAGCGCCCGGGCCTCTTCGTACCGACGATGTCGCCCCTTCTTCATGGGACACTCCTGCACGTCTTGGGGGCCGAGGACGATGGTCCACCGAGGCCTCGGCACACTCGTTCACTGCTCAGTCTAGGGCACTTCGGGTTCTTTCAGCGAAATGGTGAGCACCTTCGAGAGCCCGGTTTGTCCGTGTCGGCGGCCGCCCCGGCCACCAGTCCAAAGCCTGGTGACACCGGTCACAGCAGCGACCGGTGGCTTCGCGCCTCCAGCACGAGATTACCATCTCCATCGAAGGCGACGGCGGCATCTCCGCCAACCAGCTGGGCGATGGGCTTACCGACCAGGTCCTGGCGCCAGCCGCGGTTCAGCCGGCAGTCCGGCTCACCCTTGAGCAGGCTCTCGACGTCGGCCCGGGTGGCCAGCAGCGCCGGGTCGAGCCGGTGGTCGCGGGCAAGCTGGGCGATCCACGTCGTCACCAGGGTGACCACCGGCCGAAGGTGACGAGGCAGCTCGGGCGACCGTCTGGCCTGGCGGGCGGTCGCCTTCGCCGCCCGGCCCTGCTCGACCACGTCGACGATCTCGGCATCCGCACCGTCGCGGAGGTGGCGAGACTCGACGCCGCGGAGGCCGCGGAGCTGATCGGTCGAGTGGGGTGCGAGCTGGGCGATCGCCACGATCCCGAGGTCGGACAGGACCTGCCGGACGGGGACGTTGCGGCTGGCCGCCCGCTCCTCACGCCAGGCCCCGAGTGCGGTGGCCACCTGGTAGGCCTGGCCCTTGAGCGACCTGGCCTCCTTGATCCGGGTGATCGCCTCCTCGGGGACCCGCCGGTTGCGTGGCCGGTCCTTCAGCAGCTCGTACTCTTCGGCCGCCCACTCGGTGCGGCCCTCCTCGGCCAGCTGTGACTCGAGCACGTCGGTCAGCTGCAGGAGGTGCTCGACATCGGATGCGGCGTAGCGGAGCTGATCGTCGGTCAGCGGCCGGCGGAGCCAGTCGGTCAGCCGATCGCCCTTCGGCAGGCTGATGCCGAGGAACCGGTCGAGGAGCGAGGCGAGCGAGCCGGTCGAGACACCCAGGAAGCCGGCTGCGATCTGGGTGTCGAGCAGCCGGCGGGGAATCGAGCCGCACGACAGCTCCAGCACCTCGAGATCCTGGACGCCCGCGTGGACGACGCAGACCGCGTCGCTCTCGAGCAACGCCGCCAGCGGCTTGAGGTCGAGCTCGAGCGGATCGATGAGCACCAGCTCGTCGTCCCACGCCATCTGGACCAGGGCGACCTGCGGGTAGTACGTGCGCTCGCGGTGGAACTCGGTGTCGATCGCATAGCGATCGGCCTGCAGGGCCGAGGCGACGACCCGATCCAGCTCGTTGTCCGTGGTGACCAGAGTGTGCACGTGAAAAGGGCGGAACTCGGAGGAAGCGACCGGCTGGGTAGCTCGGTGGTCCCCGTGATCAACCGGTGCTCCGGTCGGCGATACGGCCGGTCGGATCGGGGCCCGAGTTCGCGAGGAACCAAGACTACCAGAACACCTCAGCGCCCGCCGGCCTCGAGCCGGGCCAGCTCCTCG
Source organism: Acidimicrobiales bacterium (assembly GCA_028285495.1). GTDB lineage: Bacteria > Actinomycetota > Acidimicrobiia > Acidimicrobiales > SZUA-35 > JAHELU01. Next base: position 180,876 of record JANQPB010000006.1, on the reverse strand, counting down.
GGGGTGTCGGCGTCGGCCACCGCCTCGGGCGGGACCTCGACGCCCCGCCAGGCGACCTCGTCGAGCACGGCCCGGAATCGGCGCTCGTCGTCGTCGAGCAGCCGGAGGGCCACCCGAGCGCACGAGGTCGGCCAGACCGCCAGCGAGACCTTCGGCACGCCGTCGACGGTGGCGACGATCGGGCGGTCCGATTCGGGCCCCGGTGCCAGCAGTGCGGCCACGTGGGCCGAGTCGAGGAGCGGGAGGTCGCAGGGCACGACCACCACCCAGCCCGTCCTGGCCCAGACCAGGGCGGTGGCCAGGCCGGCGAGCGGCCCCTCCCCCGGTCGCCGGTCGGCGATCGTCGGCAGACCGAGCCCGTCACCGGCGGTGCCGCCGATCGCGGCAACGGGGTCGACACCGGCGTCGCGGAGCGCGGTCACCACCCGGTCGCCGACCGTGGACGAGCCGAACGGAGCCAACGCCTTGTCCGCGCCGAACCGGCTCGACCGGCCTCCACACAGCACCGCGCCGACCAGCGCCTCACCCCAGGCCGGCGGCGGCCGGCCGGCGGATGGCGTCGCCGCCGTCACCCCCGCCCGACGTTGGCGGGATCCCACTCGGGATCGAGCTGGTGCAGGAACACGTGGCACCGGTCCCGCTCGTCCTCCTCACCGATCTCCGCCGCCATCCGCCGCAGCCCGTCGAGGGCCCGGAGGAACCCCTGATTGGGGGCGTGGCTCCACCGCACGTACCCCGACCCCCGCCAGCCGTTCTGGCGGAGCCGGTCGAGGCCCCGGTGGTAGCCGACCCGGTAGGCGGCGTACGCCTCGATGGGGTCTCGGGCCAGGTCACCGAGCCGGGCCCAGCCGTCGAGGAAGCGGGGGTGGTCGGCCACGACGGCGGCGACCGCGTCCCGGCGGGCGTCACCGGTGAGCTCGAGGGCGGCGGCCAGCCGTTCCAGGGCGTCGGCCGGCTCGACGTCCAGCACCGTCTCGGGCGGGCCGCTTGCGGTCAGGTTGATGTTCGACATCGGGACCTCATTGTCTGGCCGGCCGGGGGCCGGAGATCGTCTGGCCGGCCGGGGGCCGGAGATTGTCTGGCCGGCCGGGGGGCCGGCGGTGATCGGGCCGCTTGCAGCTCACCCGTCCGAGGCCCCATTGTGGCCCGGCCGTCACACGGCCCGAAACCCCGGCGCCGGTCACGAATCGCTGCGTCGGCGAAGCACCGCTCGGGCGTCGCGGCGACCCGACGACGGCGTCTCCGGCGGATCGTCGGAGCCGAGATCGAGCGCGGCGGCGCCGAGTGCGACCGCATCGTCGGACCACGACGGCTCGGCTGCCGGCTCGGAGATCGGACCGGAGACCGGGACCGGCGACAGGCCGGTGCGGAGGTACTGGGTGCACGCCCGGTAGGCCCGGTCGGCCAGCTCGCCGGCCTGCGAGAAGTCGTCGAACCGCAGGCGAGGATTGCTGCCCGCGGGGAGCCGGTGCACGGTGCACCGGGCTGCGATCCGACGGAGGTCGTCCTCCATCCGGTAGCGGCGAGCGGTCCAGTAGGCCCGGACCGCGCCGTCGACCGGGCGCTGGATGTCGAACTCGCGGCTCTCGAGGTGGCCGACGTGCAGCACGTAGATCTCGGTCGCCCCGAGCTCGAAGGCTCGGACGGCGTGGATCTCGTTGAGCACCCCGCCATCGATGAGCGTGCGGGGACCGTGCTCGACGGCCGGGTAGACGACCGGGAGGGCGGCCGAGGCCAGCAGCGCAGGCAGGAGCCGGCCCGAGTCGAACCAGTGCTCGCTTGCCGTGTCGATGTCGGTGGCCACGCAGGTGAACGGCACCCGGAGGCCCGAGAAGGTCCGGGTTGGCAGCTCCTCGTCGAGCAGCTCGACCAGCGGGCCCGGATCGTGGAGCGAGGGTCCCCGCCTGGCCATCTGGGCCAGCACCGGCAGGCGGCGGGACGGCATCAGGTCCGGATCACCGTCGGCGATCCGGCGCCAGATCCGATCGAGGCGCTCGACGCCGGCCAGGTTCGGCTCGGCGGCGAAGGCGGCGCCGTTGATGGCCCCGACCGAGCAGCCGACGATCAGGTCGGGCACGACCCCGGCCTCGGCCAGGGCCCGCAGCATGCCGACCTGCACGGCCCCGAGGTTGCCGCCTCCGGACAGCACGAACGCCACCCGGTTGCGACCGAGCCGGCGCCGCACCCGGGCGACGGAGGTCGACCAGAGGCCGTTCACCGCTCCCCCACCGTTGGTCGGCGCCACCGCCGACCTCAGCGAACGGGCCGACCGGGTCGGCCGACCGGAGCGGGTTGAGTCACGGGCACCGAACCATGCGCAACGTGTCGGTGGCGGCGACGCTGCCCGTGCTGCCGCCGAGCACGGCGACGATGTCGCCCGACCGGATGTGGCCCTGGGCCTTGGCCAGCTCGAGCACGTTGTGCACCGTCGTCAGGTTGTCGTCGATCCGATCGATCTTGATCGGCATCGCCCCCCAGCTCATCGTCAGCTGACGGACGGTGCGGTCTTCAGGGCTGAAGCCGAGGATCGGGGCCTCGGGTCGGAACCGGGCGATCGCCCGGACGGTGAAGCCGGACCGGGAGATGCAGCAGATGGCCGTCGGCTCGATCTGCTGCGACGCCTGCCAGGTGGCCAGCGTCATCGTGTCGGTCACCGCCAGATCGCCGGCCTGGCGCTCGGACAGGTGGTCGCGGCGGATCTGGTGGCCCCAACGCTCGTAGTCGAACTCCTGGTCGGCCTTGTGGGCGATGCTGGCCATCGTGGCGACGACGTGGGCGGGATCACGCCCGATGGCGGTCTCGGCCGACAGCATCACCGCGCTCGTGCCGTCGAACACGGCGTTGGCGACGTCGGATGCCTCGGCCCGCGTCGGCTGGGGGGCCGAGATCATCGACTCGAGCATCTGGGTTGCGGTGATCGCCGGCCGGCCGAGGGCGATGCAGCGGGCGATGATCGACTTCTGCAGGTGGGGCAGGTCCTGGATGCTGCACTCGGTGCCGAGATCGCCACGGGCGACCATGACCGCGCCGGCCTCGGCGATGATGCCGTCCAGGTTCTCGACCGCAGCCCTGGTCTCGATCTTGGCCACGACGAGCGGGCCCCGGGGCGCCGGTTCGAGGCCGATGCGGCGGACGTCGTGGGCGGAGCGGACGAACGACAGGGCGACCATGTCGATGTCGGCCTCGACCATGGCGTCGAGCAGCCGCAGGTCCTCGGTCGTCGGCGTGGTGAGCTTGAGGCGGTCAGACGGGATGTGGAAGCCGGGACGGCCCTGGACGGCCCCGCCGAACAGGACCTTGGCCTGGAGCGCATCGCCGGCGTGGTCGATCACCTCGAGCACGATCGAGCCGTCACCGATGGCCAGGCGGTCACCCTTGTAGATGTCGGTCAGCAGCGACTCGTAGCCGACGATGAACCGTCCGGCCTGGCTGAACTCGGCGGCCGTGTCGCCGGGCTGCAGCAGGATCTCGTCGTTGATGTGGAGGTTGATCGGCTCCTGGAAGCTCCCGAGGCGGACCTTCGGACCGGGCAGATCGGCCATCACGCCGACGGGACGGCCGACCGCATCGGCGATGCGGCGCAGATGGCCGAGACGCTCGATGTGCTCCTCGAGCACGCCGTGGGACAGGTTGAGGCGGGCGACGTCCATGCCGGCCTCGACCATGGCCTTCATGGTGGACTCGTCGGCACACGACGGGCCGATGGTGGCGATGATCTTCGTACGACGCTTCACGGACCTCATGCTAGCCAGCGGGCGGGTCCGCGGACGGCCGTTCGTCGGCGTGATCGGCAGGAACATCGTGACACCTCCGCCCCTCCCATCGGCCGCCGCCCGGCACGGTCAAGGGCGGGTCGCCGGCTGCGGGCGAGAAACCCCAGGCCAGGACGGTTGCGACGATTCCGGTCGGGCCGGCCCGAGACGGTAGGGTCGGCGGTCGATGGAGCTCGTCCTGATTCGCCACGCCCGCCCCGAACGCATCGAAGACGCCGGACGACCGGCCGATCCCGATCTGACCGATCTCGGTCACCGGCAGGCCGACCTGATGGCCGAGTGGCTGGCCGCCGAGACCTTCGACGCGGTCTACACCAGCCCGATGGCTCGGGCCCGCCAGACCTCGGCTCCGCTCGAGTCCCGCCTCGGCCTCACCGCTGGCGTCGTCGACGGCGTGCAGGAGTTCGACGCCGACGCCGACCACTACATCCCGATGGAGGACCTGAAGGCCGACAAGGAGCGGTGGCGTCGCTACCTGCAGGGCGAGCTGGCCGAGGACCGATCGGCGTTCGCCTCGACCGTGGTCGACAGCCTGGAGGCGTTGATCGCCGATCACCGGGGTCACCGCATCGCCGTCGTCTGCCACGGCGGGGTGATCAACATGTGGGCCTGCAGGGTGCTCGGCCTCGCGCCGGAGATGTTCTTCGAGCCGATCTACACCTCGATCCACCGCTTCATGGCCGCCTCGTCCGGTGAGCGGTCGGTGGTGAGCCTCAACGAGGTGGCCCACCTGCGGGCCATCGACGGGGCCTGATCGACGATCGGCTTCCGGCCGATCGGCTCACTCGTCGGCGCCGGCGACCTCGACGGCCGATTCGACCGGCACGTCGCCCGCCTCCTCCGCTTCGGCCACCCGGGCCAGGAGCTCGTCGCGAACCGACTTCCCCTTCTCCCTGGCGTTGTCGCCGGTGACCCGCCAGCCGTGCCTGGCCGAGTACAGCAGAGGCGGTTCGCCGAGCCGGCCCTCACGGACCTCGGTCACCGTGGCCAGGAACAGGTCGTGGTCGAAGCGCTCGATGCGGTCGAAGGTCTCGCAGAACAACCAGGCGATCGAGTTCGGCACGATCGGCCGGTTCTGCTCGTCGAGCTCGACGAACTCGGGGGCGACGTACTTGAACTTGCGGCCCGGGTAGGAGAAGTACTGGCCCTCCCGGATCTGGTCGGCGGCCAGCAGCGACACGGTGAACCGGCCCGAGGCCACCATCAGCGGGTAGGTGTCGTGCTTCGGGCTGACCGAGGCCATCACGATCGGTTCGTCGAACGAGATCTGGGAGACCCAGTGGGACGTGTAGGCCCGGGTCTGGCCGTCGTGGTGGGCCGCCACCACCTGCACCCCCTTGATCATCTGACCCAGGCTGCGCTTGATCTCGCGGTCGATCACCGTTGCTCCGTCCTGTCGGCTCGCTCGGCGCCGGGCTGGCCCGGCACCGGTCAGGGTAGTGTCGCCACCCGCATCGACCGCCGGTCGGGCCGGGCGGGTCCGGCGATCCGGGTCAGTTGAGGCGGGCGCGGAGCGCTCGGGCCCTGGCCCGGTGGGCCGCCTGCTGGTCCGGGTCGAGCTCGGCCAGCTGGTCGAAGGCGGACGCCGCCTGCTCGACCCGGCCGAGCCCGGCCAGCAGGCGGGCCAGCTCGTGGCGGTCGGCCAGGGTCCCGCTCGGCAGGCTGGCCCGCAGCTCCATCACCGGAACCAGCCGGTTGGCCATGCCCCGGCTGGCGTAGGCAACGCGCAGGTTGTTGAGGGTCCTCACGGCCACCGCGGCGTTGCTCATCGGGGCCAGCATCGTCGGGTCGAGCGTCGCCGTCGGGTCGAGCCCGGCCAGGATCCGCCTGCACCCGTCGAGGTCGACGGGGGCGCCGCCGGCGAACGGGTCGTACCACCAGTCGGCGCCACCGTCACCGAGGAGGACGTGACCGGGCATGCCGACCGGCTGCAGCTTGATGCCGTGGCGGCGGGCGACCTCGGCCGCCACCGCAGCCAGGCTGAGCGGGATGCCGCGACGTCGCTCGACGACCCGGTGGATCAGGGAGTTCGACGGGTCGTAGTAGTCGTTGCGGTTGGCCACGAAGCCGAGGTGCTCGAAGAGGTGGGCGAGGACGCCGGGCGCCCCGTCGCCGGTCGGGCAGCCAGCGGCCAGCTCGTCGATGGCGGCGACGACCGATTCCTCGGTCGGCGGCTCGTCCTCGTCGACCGACGCCACCACGGCCAGGACCCGATCGAGGGTCGCCTGCGGGTCCCGCAGGAGGCGGTCGAGACGGTCGGCCCGGTCGCTCATCGCTGGCGCCCCACCACCGGCTAGCGGCCCCGGAACACCGGGGGTCGCTTCTCCATGAAGGCACGGACGCCCTCGGCGTAGTCGTCCGAGCGGGCGCAGGCGGCGACCGCCGCCGCCACCTCGTCCGGCCGGCGGTGCTCGGGCCGGCGCAGGTGGTCGGCCACCGCCAGCTTGGCCGCCCGCTGGCTGAGCGGGGCCCGAGTGGCCATGATCGCCGCCTGGTCGTTGACGAAGTCCTCCAGCTCGTCGGCCGGCAGGACCTTGTTGACGAGTCCCCACCGGAGCGCCGTGGCTGCGTCGTACCACTCGGCGGTGTAGATGATCTCCTTGGTGACCGACGGGCCGAGGAGATCGACGAGCTTGCCGATCCCGGCCGGGCTGTAGCCGATGCCGAGCCGGGCCGGGGGCAGGCCGAAGAAGGCGTCGTCGGCCGCGTACCGGATGTCGGCCGCAGCGGCGATGGCCAGGCCACCACCGATGCAGTAGCCGTGGATCATCGCCACCACCGGCTTCGCGAGGTGCTCGATGGCCTCGAGGGCCCTGGCCGTGATCGTGTCGTAGCCGTCGCCTCCTGGCCGCCGCTGCTCGAATTGTGAGATGTCGGCCCCGGCGACGAACGCCGTCGTGCCGGCTCCCCTGAGCACGACGACGTGGACGTCGTCGTCGGCGTCGAGCCGGGCGCAGACCTCGGGAACCGCCTCCCACATGTCGACCGTGATGGCGTTGCGCCTGGCCTGGTGGTCGAACAGCACGGTGCCGACGTGGCCCCGCCGCTCCAACCGGACCGTCCCGCTCACGTCGCTCGACTCACGGGATTGTCGTCACGGGGATTCCTCACCGGGCTCTCCTCACGGGTCGCCAGCTCGTGGTGGTGGCTGGTCCTTCGACGCTACCCAGACCGGGGCGACGGCTCCACCCTTGCGCCGCCGCGGCCCGGGTCGGCAGCCCCCTGCTACGGTCTGGCCGATGGGTTGGTCGTTTCTCGACGTGGAGACCCCGTTCGGCCTGGCCCACCGGGGAGGCCGGGGAGCCGCCCCCGAGAACACCATCGCTGCGTTCGCCCGGGCCGCGGAGCTCGGCTACGCCCACCTCGAGACCGACGTCCACCGAACCGCAGACGGTGAGCTGGTGGCGTTCCACGACGGCGACCTCGGCCGGGTCGCCGAGCGACGCGGCCGGATCGCCGATCTGACCTGGGCCGAGCTGTGCGAGATCGACCTCGGCGACGGGCACCACATCCCACGCCTCGTCGATCTGCTCGACGCCTTCCCGGACGCCCGCTTCAACATCGACCCGAAGGCCGACGACGCCGTCGAGCCCCTCGTCGAGGTGCTGCGGTCGCACGATGCGGTCGGTCGGGTGTGCATCGGCGCCTTCTCCGAGCGTCGGGTGGCCCGGGTCCGGGAGGCCCTCGGCCCCGGGCTCTGCACGTCACCGGGCCCGACGGGGGTCGGGCGGGTGCTGCTGGCGGCGGTGACCGGGCGGGAGCTGCGGGCGCCCTACGGCTGTGTCCAGATCCCGCCCCGGCTCGGGCCCGTGTCGTTGTCGTCGGCGTGGCTCATCCGCCGGCTGCAGGCGATGGGCCTCCAGGTCCACTACTGGACGGTCAACGACCGGGCCGAGATGGTGCGGCTGCTCGACGCCGGGGCCGACGCCATCATCAGCGACGAGATCGAGCTGCTGGCCGAGGTGCTGGCCGAGCGGGGCGCTACGCCGGGTCGATGAAGCTCGGCTCGCGTTTCTCGAAGAACGCCGTGACCTGCTCGACCTGATTCGGTGAGCCGATCAGGGCGCCGATCTCCCGGCGCTCGCTGGCGAAGCCCTCGGCGGTCGACTGCTTCGGCGCGGCGTTGAACAGTCGCTTGGCCGCCCGGACCGCATGGGGCGACTTGGCGGCGATCTCGGTGGCCAGGGCGAGGGCGTCGGCCCTCGGGTCGTCGGACAGGTGGGTGCAGAGCCCGAGCTCGACGGCCTCGGCGCCCGACACCATCCGGCCGGTGAACGTCAGCTCCTTGGCCACGTCGAGCCCGACCAGGTTGACCAGGGCCTGGGTGCCCGTCATGTCCGGGATCAGGCCCCAGCGGATCTCGAGGACCGAGAGCTTTGCCTCGGGGTGGACGAAGCGGATGTCGGCGCCGAGGGCGAGCTGGATGCCGCCGCCGAGGGCGTGGCCGTGGACCGCGGCGATGACCGGGACCGGCAGCTCGGTCCAGCCGTAGACGGCCTGCTGGCCCCGGTGGGTGATGCGACCACCGGTGTCGGCGATCGGATCGGTGCGCTCGTCATCGGACCGGGCCGGCCGGTCGCCGGAGCCCATGGCCTGGAAGCTGGAGAAGTCGAGGCCGGCGCAGAACGATCTGCCCTCGCCGGACAGCACCACGCAGCGCAGCGTCGGGTCATCGGCCAACTCCTCGGCGCTCCGGTTGAGCGCCTCGAACATGTCCGGATCGAGTGCGTTCATCTTCTCGGGCCGGTTGAGCCGGACGTCGGCCACCCCGCCGTCGCGGGTGATCTGGATGCGGTCGCTCATCGTGACGGTCCCTCGGTCGCTGTCTGGGCCCCGATGTAGGGGCAGTGTCGACAACCACGATCACAGCACCAGCCCCGTCGGCGCAAGTGGACGGCGGTCATGACGAACAGCCCGCTCGACGGGTCGAGGTAGCCGGCATCGCCCCGCTCGACCGCGGCGCGGTGGGCATCCAGGACCCGGTCGTGATCCGGTCTCGTCCGGTCGAGGCGGCTCGGGTGTGGGGTGTCCCGCCACCCCGGTCTCGTCGCCCGGATCGGCGCCTCCCCGCCCGTCTCCGGTGCGCCGTCGGTCACCGATCCAGGCTACCGGCGACGTCGGCCCGAGGTCGGTCCGGACCGGCGACAAGCCTGTGGACAACTGTCGAAATCCACAGGGTTACCCCTCTGGAACCGCACAACTGCTTCGTCGTACGTTGAGAGCAGACAGCACACCGGACCAACCACCCCCGGCACCCACCCCGCGATCGCCTGGAGAGGAGCGACGCCATGGCCCTGTTCGCCGTGACCCTGACCGACCAGACCACCGACTTCGTCGACGGGGCCGATGCCTACCAGCAGGAAGGCCCCCTCACCACGTTCTTCTCGTTCTGCGGCGACCGCCAGGTCATCGACTCGTGGAGCGTTCGCCTCGCCAGCTATCGAACGGCCGACATCTGCGCCATCCGCCGCAGCGCGGTCGAGCCGGCTCCGATCGACCTCGACGACGAGCGAGCGGTCGCCTAGGCCCTGCCGAGCCGGGTCGGGCCGACTCGCCCGTCACCCGACGCCGACGGCACGCCGGGTCGGCCGCCCTGGCACCGGGTCGGCACCGGGCGATACGTTGGCGGCCATGTCTGGCGACACCTCGCGGCCCGTCCTGCTCGTCCACGGCTTCACCACGTCGGCCGAACGGACCTGGCGGGAGCCCGGTTGGATCGACCTGTTGACCGATGCCGGCCGGCCGGTCATCGCCCCCGATCTGCTCGGCCACGGCGACGCTCCGAAGCCACACGACGTCGAGGCCTACGGCGCCGTCGAGGAGCTGGTGGCCGCCGAGCTGCCGGACGACGGGCCGGTCGACGCCATCGGTTACTCGGCCGGTGCGGCCATCGTCCTGGCGCTCGCGGTCGAGGACCCCGACCGGTTCGAGCGGATCGTGGTCGGCGGGGTCGGCGGTGGGCTGTTCGCCGAGCGCGACGGCAACCCCATCCTCGACGCACTGGAGGGCCGGGGCGATCCGGACCACCTGGTCAACCAGCACTTCAAGAGCCTGGCCGAGTCGGACGGCAACGATCCGAAGGCGCTTGCCGCGTTCATCCAGCGGGCGAGGCCGACGCTCACGCCGGAGGTGCTGGCCGCCGTGACCAACCCGGTCCTGGTGGTCCTCGGCGACCAGGACTTCGCCGGACCGGGCGAGCCGCTGGCCGAGGCGCTGCCCAACGGCGAGCTGCTGACCCTGCCCCGGGTCGACCACTTCGGGCTGCCGAAGGCGTTTCCGTTCCTCGAGCGAGCCCTGCAGTTCATCGGCGCCGACCCGATGGGCTGAAACGGCGAGATCGCTCAGCGTGGTGGTCCGGCCTGGGTGAAGCGGGTGCCGGGCGGGTCGACGGCCCAGGCCGCCTCACCGTCCCACACGTCGTCGAACACCAGCTCACCCATCGGCCGGCGACGCACCGGACCGTGCCGCCCCTCGGGCCGACCGAGCGGGATCGTGGCCGCCAGCCGGAACTCGTCCGGGATGGCGAGCAGCGCCCGCAGCTCGTCCTCGACCAGTCGATGCCAACCGGTCAGCACGCCGCCGTAGCCGAGCGCCCTGGCCGCGAGCAGGATGTTCTGGCACGCCGGGTAGACCGACGCCCCATCGAGGATGCCGTCGTGCCGGGCCCTGACGCAGGCCAGGATCACCACCGGGGTCGACTCGAAGTGGTCGACGAAGTGCTGCATGGCCCTCGCCATCCTGGCCTTCGGCGAGTCGTCGTCGGCGCCGCTGCCCTCGGTGTACCCGTCGGTGGACCGCTTCTCGTTCCAGCCGCGACGGAACGTCTCCCCGAGCAGTGCCTTTGCCTCGACCGCCCGATGCCCGTCCCGCAGCACGAGGAAGCGGAAGCCCTGACGGTTGGAACCGGTCGGGGCCCGGGTGGCGCTGAACAGGATCGTTGCCAGGTCGTCATCGGGGATCGGCTCGCTTCGGTAGCGGCGGATCGCCCGGGTGGTGGCCAGGCCGTCGAGCAGGTCGATCCCGGTCGGCGTCGCCGCCGTCGCCGGCTCGACGTCGTCGGTCGCCGTCATGCCCTGGTCGTCCATCCGGCCGACCGTAGCGGACCGCTGCGCCGCCGGGCCCGTTGGAGCCCGGCGGTGCCGTCGACCGGTCGCTCGCCGGCTGCCGGCCCACCGTCGGTGGGCGGCCGCGGTGCCGCGATCAGCCGGTCCGGGCCGTCGCCATCGCCATGGCGTGGCGGACCAGGGCGACGATCGAGTCCCGGACCGCCGCCTTGTGGCGGGCATCGGTGACGACGACCGGTACGTGCGACGGGACGTCGAGCGCCTCCCGGACGTCGTCCGGGTGGTGGTGCAGCACGCCGTCGAAGGCGTTGATGGCGACGACGAAGGGAACGCCGGTCTGCTCCATGTAGTCGACGGCCGGGAAGCAGGCGTCGAGCCGGTCGGTGTCGACCAGCACGACGGCGCCGATGGCGCCGCGGACCAGCTCGTCCCACATGAAGTGGAAGCGGTCCTGTCCCGGCGTACCGAACACGTACAGCACGAGGTCGTCGCTCAGCGCGACCCGGCCGAAGTCCATGGCGACCGTGGTGCCCCGCTTGGTCGTCGCCGCGTCGCCGAGGTCGTCGACGCCCTCGCTGACCGCGGTCATGTTGGCCTCGGTGGTGAGGGGGTCGATGTCGGAGATCGACCCGACGAAGGTGGTCTTGCCGACGGCGAACCCGCCGGCGACGACGATCTTGACTGGTATCGGATTGCTCACGTCGACCTCACAGGCTCTGGAGCCCGTCGAGGACTCGTTCCAGAAGGGCCAGGTCCGGCCGCCCGTCGGCCTGGAACCCGCCGCGATGGGTGCTGACCGCCTGACTCATCACCAGGTCGCCGACCAGCACCTTGACCACCTGCAACGGCAGTACCAGGTGGGCCGAGATCTCGGCGATCGACTGCGGGTCGGCGCACAGCTCGACGATGGCGCCGGCCTCGGCGACGGTCGCCGGGCGGGTGGCCCGCTCGGGGGTGGCCCGGATCATGGTCTCGATCGTCAGCTCGACGTCGGTGTCGGTCCGGCCCCTGGTCATCGTGTAGGGCCGGACCCGGAGGGTCGGCGGTGGACCCTCGTCGTCCATGTCGGTCATCGGGGCAGCGCCGCCTGCAGCTCGGCCCGGAGCTCGGGGGTCAACGATGCACCGGCCTTCTCGACCAGTACCGCCATCTCGTAGCCGACCAGGCCGACGTCGGCCGAGGCCTCGGCCATGACCGCCAGCAGGGAGCCGTCGCTGATGCCGGTGACGAACAGGAAGGCGTGCTCCATCTCGACGATCACCTCGGTGACCGCACCCCCGCCGAACCGGCCGGCGGCGCCGTAGCTCAGGCCGATCAGTCCGGAGGCGACGGCCGAGAACCGGTCGATCGAGTCCCGGTCGAGGCCGGCCGAGGAGGCGATGGGCAGGCCGTCCGAGGAGACGACGACGGCGTCGGAGACGCCCGGGACCTGGTTGACGAAGTTGTTGACCAGCCAGTTGACGTTGCTGGCCTCGGTGCTCAGTTGGCTCATCGGCTCATCCGTTCCTGTCGTCTGGCTGATCGGTCGGCTGCCGGTCGTGCGGCGTGCCACCGCCCGGATCGGTGGCCGGCGGGCGCCGGCGACCGTCCTTCAGTCCGTCGCGGTAGCGGGCGAGCATGGCCCGGACCTCCTCCGGGCTCCTGGAGGGGGCCGCGACCGGGCGACCCTCGCCGATCGGCACGTTCGAGGCACCGCGTTGCCGCCTGCGCAGGCCGGAGGACGTGGCGTCCTCGGTGGGCGCCGGCGGGTGCAGCAGCGAGTTGACGCCGCTCTCGAAGGCGTCGCCGCTCGGCACCGCCTCGTCGAATCGCGTCGGCGGCGACGGGTCGCCGGGCGGTGCGTGCCCGGCGCTCGCAGGGGTCGTAGCCGGGCCGGACGGAGACTGGGCCACCGGATACCCGGTCGCCGGAAGCTGGGTCGCCGGATACCCGGTCACCGGATGCTGGGTCGCCGGATGCTGGGTCGCCGGATCGTCGCTGGTCGGATACCCGGTTGCCGGGTGGTCGCTCGCCGACTGCCGGGTCGCCGGATGCTGGGTCGCCGGGGGCGGGGTGACCGGTGGTTGGGTCCAACCGCCGTCGCTCGCTTCGGGGCCCGCCGGTCGATCGTCCTGCAGGTCGCCCCAGGTCGTGGCGGGCCCGTCCGGAGGAATCGGTGCCGACGACGGGTGGCGGTCGACCGAGGTGGCGCCCGGGGCGAAGGGCGATTGGTGCTGCCACTCGGGCGAGTCGGGTCCGCCCGGCTCCACGGCCGGTCCGGGTGAGGCCACGGGACCGGAGGCGCCCGGCGTACTGGCGGCGATCGGCGCCGGACCGACGGGGCCGGCCACGTCAGGCGATGGGGTGGGCCCGCCCGGCGTGATGCCGAGGAGCTTCTCGAGCGTGGTCGAGGCGACGGGAGCCTCGTCGGCGGCTGGATCCGGGGTCGCCGCTGCGCTCGTGGCCGGGTCCGGCGCCGGCTCGGCGCCGGCCGACGTCGGGCTCGGGGCGGACGGGGGCGGCGCCGAGGTGGCCGGAGGCTCGTGACCCTGCAGGACGGCGAGCGGTAGCTCGACCTCGGCGATCGTGCCTCCGCCCTCGTTGCTGTCGAGGCGGACGGTCGCCCGCAGTCGCTGGGCCAGCCGCCCCACGACCATGAAGCCGAGCGAGCGGCCCATGCCGAGCCCGAGCTCGGGCGGGTTGGCCAGGGTCTGGTTGGCGTGGTCGAGGCGCTCCCCGAGCCCCATGCCCTGGTCGGTGATCGAGACTCGGTACGTCCCGGACGGGGCGTGGCGGATCGCCGACACCTCGACGGGGGCAGACGGTGGCGAGAACTGGGTGGCGTTCTCCATCAGCTCGGCGGTCAGGTGGGCCAGGTCGACGGCGACCCCGGCCGGGACCTCGCCGTCGTCGATCGCCCCGAGCTCGATGTGCTGGTAGTTCTCGACCTCACCGATGGCGACCCGCAGCACGTCGGAGACCGTCACCGGGTTACCGCGACGCTTCCCCGGCTCGGCCCCGGCCAGCACCAGGAGGCTCTCGGCGTTGCGCCGCATCCTGGTGGCCAGGTGGTCGACCCGGAACAGCTCGGCCAGCCGGTCGGGATCCTCCTCGCTCTGCTCGAGGGCGTCGAGGTACTCGACCTGACGGTCGAGCAGGCTCTGGTTGCGGCGGGCCAGGTTGATCACGATCGTGGCCAGCCCCTCGCGGATCGATCGGCGCTGCGACTCGGCCACCTCGACCGACGTCCGGGCCATCGCATCGATGGCATCGGCCACCCGCCCGAGCTCGTCGGCCGGCCCGACGTAGCCGAGCGGCGGGAGCTCCTCGATGGCCAGGTCGCCGTCGGCGACCCGCCGTTGGGCGTCGGCCATGCCGGACGCCTCGATGGCCAGGGCCGACAGCGAGCGGAGCACCGCACCACCGACGATGACGCTCCAGAGGGTGACGAGCAACGTCGCCGCCAGGCCGACCAGGGCCACTCGCTGGCCGCTCTCGCCATCGAGCAACACGGCGCTGGTGGCGGCGACAGCTGCGGCGACGACGATCGGCGGGGCGGCCATCGCCACCAGACGGTCACGGAGTTTGCGTTGACGGAGCATGGTCCTCTCACCTGTTCGTCGGCACCGTCCCTATCGGACCGCCCCGTTGCGACATGAGTCGACCGCCCGATCTCCGCCGGCCGTCCCGAGTCCTCAAGATCGGGACGCTCCTGACGATGGAGCGGGGTGAGTACCACCGTCTCCGAGGAAGCGCTCAACGGCAGCCTTGGCGATTTCCCCTTGGCTGCCCTGATGCGGTCGCTCGAGAGTCGCAGGCGGACCGGGGCGCTCAGCCTCGCCGACGGCGGCGAGATCTGGTTCTCCGACGGACAGGTCTACCTCGCCACCAACCGCGAGGGCTCACCGCTCAGTGCGGTGCTCTACGGCGCCGAGATCGGCAACCTCGACGAGATCGAGCGACTGTTCGCCGAGTCGGACGATCACGAGCCGGTGCTCGACCAGGTCCTGTCGGCCCGGCCCGAGCGCGAGACGCTGCTGCGCCGGCTCCTCCACGAGTACAACCTCAATAGCCTCTTCGAACTGCTGGTGCCCTCCGAGGCCGGCTTCAGCTTCGAGTCGGGCCGCAGCCACCGGCTCGGGGACCGTCTGGCCAGCGACACCGGCACGCTGCTGGCCCAGGCCGAGCACCGGATCGAGATCTGGCGGATGATCGCCGGTCGGATCCCCTCGACCAGCACCACGTTCCGGTTGGCCCCGGCCATGCCCGACTTCCGCTTCGAACGGGTCGTCACCGCGGACGAGTGGCAGTACCTGGCCCACCTCGACGGTCGGACCTCGGTGGCCGAGGTCATCACCGCAACCGGCGAGAGCGCATTCCGGGTCTGCTCGACCCTCTACCGCCTCCTCCTCGAAGGTTTGATCGAAGAGTCCTAGCGCCGTGCGAGTTTCGCCTGCGGCGAAACTCGAGGCGATCCGGGGCGAAGCCCCGGTCGCACACGATCGGAGACAAGCCGCTAGAGCGGCTTGTCGGTCGGCTTGACCGGAGACGGGAGCAGCGTCTCGCCCATCAGGTCGGCGTCGACCGAGGCGGCGCAGGCCCGACCCTCGGCGATGGCCCACACGATCAGGCTCTGACCGCGGCCCATGTCGCCACAGACGTAGATGCCGTCGCGGGAGCTGCGCCAGTCCATGTCGCGGACGACGTTGCCCCGGCCGTCGAGCTCCAGACCCAGCTCGCCGACGGCGGTGTCGGCCTCGGGGCCGACGAAGCCGAGGGCCAGCAGCACCAGGTCGGCGTCGAGGGTGAACTCGGAGCCGTCGACCTTCTCGAAGCTCGGCCGACCATCGTCGAAGCTGACGTCGACCCTGTGGCCCTTCAGCTGGGTGACCCGCCCGTCGCGCCCGACGAACTCGGTGGTCGACACGGAGTAGACGCGCTCGACGCCCTCCTCGTGGGCCGAGGCGGTGCGGAAGACCACCGGCCACGTCGGCCACGGGTTGGTCTCGGAGCGCTCCTGGGGCGGGCGGGGCATGATCTCGAACTGGTGGACGGATCGGGCCCCCTGCCGATTGGCGGTGCCGAGGCAGTCGGCCCCGGTGTCGCCGCCGCCGATGATGACGACCGCCTTGCCCTCGGCCGTGATCGGCCAGTCGTCGAGATCGCCCATCTGCACGGCGTTGGCCGGCGGCAGGTACTCCATGGCCTGGTGGATGCCGTCGAGCTCCCGCCCCGGCAACGGCATGTCCCGCCAGTTCGTCGCCCCGCCGGCCATGACCACCGCATCGTGGTCGGCGGCCAGCTGCTCGGCCGACACCCGGTCGGGATGGTCGTCTGGACCGCCGACGTAGGCGTTGGTCACGAAACGGGTGCCCTCGGCCTCCATCTGCTCGAGCCGGCGGTCCAGGTAGTGCTTCTCCATCTTGAACTCGGGGATGCCGTAGCGCAGCAGGCCGCCGATCCGGGGCGCCCGCTCGTAGACGGCGACGTCGTGGCCGGCCCTGGTCAGCTGCTGGGCCGCCGCCAGTCCGGCCGGCCCGGACCCGACCACGGCGACCGACTTGCCCGTCTTCTTCGACGGGACGACCGGGGTCACCCAGCCCTCGGCCCACGCCTTCTCGATGATCGTCAGCTCGATGTTCTTGATCGTCACCGCGTCGGTGTTGATCCCGGCGACGCAGGCCCCCTCGCACGGCGCCGGGCACAGCCGCCCGGTGAACTCCGGGAAGTTGTTGGTTGCGTGCAGGGCCTCGATGGCCTGGCGCCAGTCGTCGCGGTAGACGAGGTCGTTCCAGTCCGGTATCAGGTTGCCGAGCGGGCAGCCCTGGTTGCAGAAAGGGATGCCGCAGTCCATGCACCGCGAGGCCTGGACCTGGACGGAGAGCCGCTCCTCGTCGGAGTCGCCGAAGGCCGGGTAGGCCTCCTTCCAGTCGAGCAGGCGGACCGGGACCGGCCGCATGCTCGGGGTCTGGCGGTCGTGGGTCAGGAACCCTCGGGGATCACCCATGAGCGGCCTCCATGATCGCGTCGATCGGGTCGATGCCGAGCTCGTCGGCCATGCGCTGGGCGTCGAGGACCCGCCGGTAGTCGGTCGGCATGACCTTGACGAACCGGTCGAGCGCCGTCGGCCAGTCGGCCAGCAGCGACTCGGCCACCGTCGAGCCGGTCTCGTGGCGGTGGGCGGCGACGAGGCTCTGGAGCCGCTCGGCGTCGGCGTCGTCCATGTCCTCGATGGCCACCATCTCGGTGTTGAGCCGCTCCCGGAAGGTGCCGTCGGCGTCGAGCACGTAGGCGATACCGCCGGACATGCCGGCCCCGAAGTTGCGCCCGGTCCGGCCGAGCACCACGGCGACGCCGCCGGTCATGTACTCGCAGCCGTGGTCGCCGACGCCCTCGACGACCGCCTCGGCCCCGGAGTTGCGGACGCAGAACCGCTCGCCGACGATGCCGCGGATGAAGGCCTGCCCACTGGTGGCGCCGTACAGGATGACGTTGCCGGCGATGATGTTCTCCTCGGCCACGAACCGGGCCGTCGCCGGGGGCCGCAGCGTCAGCCGTCCGCCGGAAAGGCCCTTGCCGAAGTAGTCGTTGGCGTCGCCCTCCAGCCGGAGCGTCATGCCGCGGGGCACGAACGCCCCGAACGACTGACCGGCCGAGCCGCCGAAGTCGATGCAGATCGTGTCATCCGGCAGGCCGTCGCCGCCGAACCGCTTGGTCAGCTCGTGGCCGAGCATCGTGCCGACGGTCCGGTTGGTGTTGGCGATCGGATAGGCGAGCTGCACCGGCTGCTTGGTGTCGAGGGCCGCCGCAGCGTCGACGATCAGGCGCTGATCGAGCGCCCGGTCGAGCCCGTGGTCCTGACCGGTGGTGCAGTGGCGGTCGTCGTCGTCCTCGATCGCCGGGAGGTGCAGGATCGGGGTCAGGTCGAGCCCGGCCGCCTTCCAGTGGTCGATCGCCCGGTCGGTGTCGAGGCACTCGACGTGGCCGATCGCCTCGTCGAGCGACCGGAAGCCGAGCTCGGCCAGGTACTCACGCACCTCTTCGGCGATGTACTCGAAGAACGTCTCGACGAACTCGGGCCTCCCGCTGAACTTCTCCCGCAGCACCGGGTTCTGGGTGGCGACGCCGACCGGACAGGTGTCGAGGTGGCAGACCCGCATCATCACGCAGCCGGACACGACCAGCGGGGCGGTGGCGAACCCGAACTCCTCGGCTCCGAGCAGGGCGGCGACGATCACGTCGCGACCGGTCTTGATCTGGCCGTCGACCTGCACGACGATCCGGTCCCGCAGGTCGTTGAGCAGCAGCGTCTGCTGGGTCTCGGCCAGGCCGAGCTCCCAGGGCCCGCCGGCGTGCTTGAGCGACGTGAGCGGCGAGGCGCCGGTGCCGCCGTCGTGGCCCGAGATGAGGACGACGTCGGCCTTGGCCTTCGAGACCCCGGCGGCCACCGTGCCGACGCCGACCTCGGCCACGAGCTTGACGTGGACCCTGGCCCGTGGGTTGGCGTTCTTCAGGTCGTGGATGAGCTGGGCCAGGTCCTCGATCGAGTAGATGTCGTGATGCGGCGGCGGCGAGATCAGCCCGACGCCCGTCGTCGAGTGCCGGGTCTTGGCGATCCAGGGATACACCTTCTTGCCCGGCAGCTGGCCACCCTCACCCGGCTTGGCCCCCTGCGCCATCTTGATCTGGATGTCGTCCGACTGGCTGAGGTACTCCGACGTCACGCCGAATCGACCGGACGCCACCTGCTTGATGGCCGACCGCTTCGAGTCGCCGTTCGGCATGGTCACGTAGCGCTCGGGATCCTCGCCGCCCTCGCCGGTGTTCGACTTGCCGCCGAGCCGGTTCATGGCGACGGCCAGCGTCTCGTGGGCCTCGGCCGAGATCGACCCGTAGCTCATCGCCCCCGTGGCGAAACGCTTCACGATCTCGGAGATCGGCTCGACCTCGTCGATCGGTACCGGCTCCCGGTCGGAGCTGAGCCGGAACAGCCCCCGCAGGGTGGCCAGGTTCTCGGCCTGCGAGTCGACGAGGTCGGTGTAGTCCTTGAACAGGTCGTAGCGCTGGCTGCGGGTCGAGTGCTGGAGCTTGAACACCGTCTCGGGGTTGAACAGGTGGTACTCACCCTCGCGGCGCCACTGATACTCGCCACCGGCATCGAGCCCGCGGTGGGCCAGCAGCTCCGGGCGGTCGGGAAAGGCCCGCACGTGACGGCGGCGGCACTCCTCGGCCAGCTCGGCCAGGCCGATGCCTCCGAGCTTGGAGGTGATCCCGGTGAAGAACTCGTCGACCAGCTCCTGGCTGAGCCCGATGGCCTCGAAGATCTGGGCCCCGGTGTACGACGCCACCGTCGAGATGCCCATCTTCGACATCACCTTGATGACGCCGTTCGAGGCGGCCTTGATGTAGTTGGCGTCGGCCACCTTCGGCTCGATCGGCGAGCCGCCGACCAGCAGGTGGCCCTCGGCGATCCTGGCCCGGAACGTGTCGAAGACCAGCGAGGGGCAGATGGCGCTGGCCCCACAGCCGAGCAGGAGGGCGAAGTGGTGGACCTCGCGGGCGTCGGCGGCCTCGACGACGAGGCCGGCCTGGGTCCGCAGCTTCTGGCGGACGAGGAAGTGATGGATGGCGCCGGTCAGCAGCAGGGACGGGATCGGCGCCTCGTCGGCCGTCGCCCCCCGGTTGGACAGGACGAGGATCGTCGCCCCGTCGGCGATCTCGTCGGCCGCCTGGCGGCACAGACGGTCGAGGGCGGCTCGGAGCCCGGCCTCGCCCTCGGCCACCGGGTAGAGGCCGCGCAGGGTCGGGGTGTGGAACTGGTCGTAGCCGGGGGCGTGGTCGGACTCGATGAGGCGGCCGAGCGTCTCCGGCGTGATGACCGGGTGGTCGAGGACGAGCTGGCGGCACCAGTCCGGCCCCGGGTCGAGGATGTTGGCCGACGGTCCGAGCACCACCTGGTGGCTGGTCACCAGCTCCTCGCGTATGGCGTCGAGCGGCGGGTTGGTGACCTGGGCGAAGAGCTGGTCGAAGTAGTCGAACAGCATTCGGGGGCGGTTGGAGAGGACGGCGATGGGCGTGTCGGTTCCCATCGAGCCGATCGCCTCCTTGCCGTCGACGACCATCGGTTCGACGAGCAGGTCGAGCTCCTCCAGGGTGTACCCGTTGGCGGACTGCTCGGCCAGCAGGTCGCCCGAGGCCGGCACCGGGGCGTCCTCGACCGGCGAGTGGGGCAGGTCGTCGATCCGGAGCATGCCATCGAGCCACTCGCCGTACGGCCGCTCGGCGGCGAGCGTGTCCATGATCTCGGTGTCGTCGATGATCCGGCCCCTGGAGGTGTCGACGAGGAACATCTTGCCCGGCTCGAGTCGGCCCTTGCGGACCACCTTGGCCGGGTCGAGGTCGACAACGCCGACCTCGGAGGCCATGATCACCCGGTCGTCGTCGGTCACCCAGTACCGGCTCGGCCGCAGGCCGTTGCGGTCGAGGACGGCCCCGACGACCGTGCCGTCGGTGAACGTGACCGAGGCCGGGCCGTCCCACGGCTCCATCGAGCCGCCGTAGAAGGCGTAGAAGTCGCGCCACTCCTGCGGCAGGTCGTGGTTCTTCTCCCACGCCTCCGGGATCATCATCAGCACGGCGTGGTGGATCGGGTACCCGCCGAGGTGCAACAGCTCGAGGGCCTCGTCGAAGCTGGCCGTGTCGGAGGCGCCTGGGGTGCAGATCGGGAAGAGCCGCTCGGGCTCGTCCCAGTGGGGGGCGTCGAGCAGGGCCTCGCGGGCCCGCATCCAGTTGCGGTTGCCCATCACGGTGTTGATCTCACCGTTGTGGGCCACGAACCGGTAGGGGTGGGCCAGCGGCCAGGAGGGGAAGGTGTTGGTCGAGAACCGGGAGTGGACCAGGGCGAGCGCGCTCTCGACCCGCTCGTCCGACAGGTCCGGGAAGAACCCGGAGAGCTGCGGCGTGGTCAACATGCCCTTGTAGACCATCGTGCGGCAGCTGAGGCTGGGGAAGTAGACGTCGCCGAGCTCGTGCTCGATCCGCTTTCGGGCCACGTAGACCCGCCGGTCGAGGTGGAGCCCGGTCAGGCCGTCGTCCGAGGTGACGATGAGCTGGCGGATCGCCGGCATGACCGATCGGGCCTGGTCGCCGAGGTCGGTCGGGTCGACCGGCACGTCACGCCAGGCGATGGTGGCCAACCGCTCGGAGGCCATGATGGCCTCGATCCGGGTGATGGCGTCGGCCCGTCGGCCGTCGTCGGCCGGCAGGAAGGCCAGGCCCGTTGCGTAGGCCCCGACCTCGGGGAGCCCGTCGACCTGTGATCGCAGGAACCGATCGGGGACCTGGATGAGGATGCCGGCTCCGTCACCGGTGTTCGGCTCGGCGTTGGTCGCTCCCCGGTGTTGGAGGCAGGTCAGCGCCCAGAGGCTGTCGGCCACGATCTGGTGGCTGGCCCGACCGTGCAGGTCGGCGACGAACGAGACCCCACACGCGTCGTGCTCGAAGGCGGGATCGTAGAGGCCCTGGGGTCCGGGGGTGTGGTTCACGTGTGCTCCAATGTCGCTCGATCCCGCCGAGTCGGCTGGGATGGCCCGTTGGCCACGTGAGGTCGCCCGAACCCGGTCGGTCGGGCGCGAACTCGCGGACCAAGGGTCGGGACGACGTTGTCCGCGCCTACTGCGTTCACGACGCTCGAAGGGACCCCGTACCGCGGGTGGGTCGACAGCCCCACGAGCTGAAGGCTCAACCATATCTGAGCTAGCGGTTGCTGATCCAATCGAATCGCTCGGAACGATGATCAGGCGAGTCAACCCCCCGCGAGCCGATGTCTCCGCGGTTGTGGCACCACCCACGGTGAGACGAACGGTGCGTCAGCCCACGGCGGCCTCGTGCCGACCGGGGGCGGTGACGGCGGTCCGGTCGGGGCATGATGGGCGCCATGACCGAGTCGATGGCGCCCGATCACCCGCCCCTCCCGACCCTGGCGGCCGACGTGCTGGCCGACCTCGGTGCCTCACCGACCCCCTACCACGCCGTCGAGCGGAGCCGCACGCTCCTGGCCGAAGCCGGCTTCCAGGAGGTCGACGGCGCCGGCGAGCTGCCCGGCACCCCCGGGCCGAGGATGCTCGTCCGGGGCGGGATGCTCCTGGCCTGGATCCAGCAGCCCGAGCACCGCGGCTTCTGCGTCGTCGGGGCCCACACCGACAGTCCGAACCTCCGGGTCAAGACCAGGCCGGACGTGACGTCGGCCGGCGTCCACCAGGTCGGCGTCGAGATCTACGGCGGCGTCCTCCTCAACTCGTGGCTCGATCGGGGCCTCGGCCTGGCCGGCCGGGTGTCGGTCCGGGGCGACGGTGGTGTCGAGACGAGGCTCGTGCTCGACGACAGACCGATCCTGCTCGTGCCCCAGCTGGCGATCCACCTCGATCGCGAGGTCGTCACGTCGGGGCTGAAGCTCGACCCGCAACGCCATCTCGCCCCGATGTGGGCGCTGGCCGGACCGGACGGCGACGATGCCGGCGCCACAGCCGACGGAGCCGATGAGGCCGGCCGGGTCCGCTCCCACGTCGCCGGCCTGCTCGGGGTCGAGCCCGACCGGGTCCTGGCCTGGGATCTCATGGCCTTCGACACCCAACCCCCGTCGGTGATCGGGCTCGACGGCGACCTCTTCTCCTCCGGCCGCATCGACAACCTCCTGTCGACGTTCTGCGGGGTCCGGGCGCTGGCCGACGTGGCCACCGGTGGCGCCGACCTCGCCCGCACGCCGCTGCTCGCCCTCTACGACCACGAGGAGATCGGCTCGTCGACCGCGACCGGGGCCGCCGGCAGCCTCCTGGTGTCGACCATGGAGCGCATCGCCGCCGCCGAATCGGCCTCCCGGTCCGAGTTCCTCGCCGCACTCCACCGCTCGATCGTCGTCTCGGCCGACGGGGCCCACGCCACCCATCCC
The DNA here is from genome assembly GCA_028285495.1 of Acidimicrobiales bacterium. Lineage (GTDB taxonomy): Bacteria > Actinomycetota > Acidimicrobiia > Acidimicrobiales > SZUA-35 > JAHELU01. The sequence goes on along the minus strand of JANQPB010000006.1, from coordinate 158,113 downwards.
AACTATCCGGACCGCCACGAGCCGTCGCACCGCATCGCCCTCAATCGGGGCGTGGTCATCAAGCGCAACGCCAACCAGCGCTACGCCACCGACGCCGAGAGCGAGGCCTTCGTCGTCGCCGCCTGCCACGACGCCGGCGTGCCCCTGCAGTACTACATCCACCGGAACGACCTGCCATGCGGCTCCACGATCGGGCCGATCACCGCCGCCAGGCTCGGGGTGTCGACGGTCGACCTCGGTGCCCCCCAGCTGGCCATGCACAGCGCCCGCGAGACCGCCGGTGTGGCCGACATCACCCACCTCGGCCGGGCGCTCGGGGCCGCCTGGCAGGCCGCGGACTGAGGGCCGCCGGCCCCAGGCCGCCACCGCCTGATTCGGGCGGCCCAGGGGCGCCGGGGACGGCCGTTGGGCAATTCGTGGCAATAGGTCGACGGTTGTTGCTGTCGGCTGAGGGGGCAACTACCGTCTCACGGTCGCCGTTTCACCGCTCAGGCGCGGGCTAGACAGCACGGTCGACACGAGAGTGGAGGAATTCCCGTGGGCGCAGTCCCCTACCTAGCCTTGATCTCCGCACTGGCCGCACTCGGCCTCGCCGGCTTCTTCTATACCGACGTCAAAAAGGCGAGCCCAGGCAACGACCGCATGGTCCACCTGATGACGGAGATCCAGGGCGGCGCCCGGGCCTTCCTCCGCCAGGAGTACACCTGGGTCGCCGTCTTCGTGGTCGTCCTCGCCGTCCTCATCGCCGCCCTCATCCAGATCGAGGCCGCGTTCGCCTACATCATCGGCGCCGTGCTCTCCGCGCTGGCCGGCTACGTCGGCATGACCGTGGCCACGATGGCAAACGCCCGCACCACCGAGGCGGCCAAGGACGGCCCGGCCAAGGCCCTCCCGGTCGCCTTCCGCGGCGGCGCCGTCATGGGCTTCTCGGTCGCCGGCCTGGCGCTCGGCGGCCTGATGCTCGTCTACATCATCTTCGTGCTCGGCCTGCAGGTCGACGACGCCTTCAGCGTCATCACCGCGTTCGGGCTCGGCGCCTCCTCGATCGCCCTGTTCTCCCGCGTCGGCGGCGGTATCTTCACCAAGGCCGCCGACGTCGGCGCCGACCTGGTCGGCAAGGTCGAGGCCGGCATCCCCGAGGACGACCCCCGCAACCCGGCCACGATCGCCGACAACGTCGGCGACAACGTCGGCGACGTCGCCGGCATGGGCGCCGACCTGTTCGAGAGCTATGCCGGCTCGATCATCGCCCCGGTCGCCCTCACCGCCTTCACCTTCTCCCTGGTGGCCGAGAACGACATCGCCGACGACCGGCTGGCCCTCCTCTTCTTCCCGATGTTCATCGCCTTCATCGGCATGATCGCGTCGATCATCGGCTCGTTCCTGGTCCGTGGCGGCAACTCGACCGACAGCCAGGCCCTCAGCCGGGCCCTGCACATGGGTACCAACGTGGCCATGGTCCTCACCGTCGTCGGCACCCTCGCCGGCGCCTTCTGGCTGTTCGGCGACGGCGACTCCTTCGAGAACCCGCTCGGCCTCGCCATCGCCGTCATCGGCGGCCTCATCGTCGGCTGGGCCCTCGGCAAGACCGCCGAGTACTACACCTCCGACCACTTCGGACCGGTCAAGCAGATCGCCCAGCAGTCCGAGACCGGCCCGGCGACCACGATCATCAAGGGCGTGTCGGCCGGCATGATCTCGGTCGCCGCCTCCGTCATCCTGCTCGCCCTCGGGATCGGCATCGCCTACTGGGGCGGCCAGTGGGCCGTCGGCGACGCCACCGGCCTCGGTGGCGACAGCCTCGACACCTTCGGTGGGCTGTACGGCATCGCCGTCGCCGCCATCGGCATGCTCGCCACGACGGGCGTGGTGGTCTCGGTCGACGCCTACGGCCCGATCGCCGACAACGCCGGCGGCATCGCCGAGATGGCCGAGCTCGACCCGTCGGTCCGCGAGGTCACCGACGCCCTCGACTCGCTCGGCAACACCACCGCCGCGGTGGCCAAGGGCTTCGCCGTCGGCTCGGCCGCCCTCACCGCACTGGCGCTGTTCAAGAGCTTCGAGTTCGCGGTCAAGGAGGCGGCCCGGGTCGAGGGCAAGGACCTGACCTTCGCCCTCGATGTCGGCGAGGTCGAGGTCTTCCTCGGGCTCTTCATCGGTGCCATGCTGCCGTTCCTGTTCGCCGCCCTGACGATGGACGCCGTCGGCCGGGCCGCCAACAAGATGATCGAAGAGGTCCGCCGCCAGTTCCGGGAGATCCCGGGCCTGCGCGAGGGCGAGGCCGGGGTCAATCCCGACTCGGCCCGCTGCGTGGCCATCTCCACCCAGGCCTCCCTCCGGGAGATGATCGTGCCCGGCGCCCTTGCGATCGTCGTCCCGCTCGTCATCGGCTTCATCAGCATCAACGCCCTCGGCGGCTTCCTCGCCGGCGCCCTCGTCTCCGGCTTCGCCCTGGCCATCTTCATGGCCAACGCCGGCGGCGCCTGGGACAACGCCAAGAAGTACATCGAGGCCGGCAACCACGGCGGCAAGGGCTCCGAGCCCCACAAGGCCGCCGTCGTCGGCGACACGGTCGGCGATCCGTTCAAGGACACCTCCGGCCCCTCGATGAACATCCTGATCAAGGTGATGACGATCGTGAGCCTGGTGTTCGCCTCGGCCTTCGTGGCCAGTCCCTGGGCGTAGGAAGCGAGCGAGACGACTGCACGGGGCCGGAGCACTCGCTCCGGCCCCGCCGCTTTGCCACACTGGCGCCACCACGTCGCCGGCGCCTGCGAGCTGCGGGCGCCGCCAGCGAGTCAGCAACGAAGCGAGGTCGAGCACCGATGGCCCTGATCAAACTCGAGTCGACCGATGCCTTCGTCGTGCGTGACTTCGCCGACGCTCCGGCCGCCGGTGTCGTCCGGCGGGCCCGCAAGATCCTGCAGAGCAGCGCCGGCGACCTGGCCCGATCGGCCACCTACACCTTCGCCATCCACGAGCTCGAGCGGTCGGGGGCATCGGCCGGGGTCAACGCCGAGGGCGACGCCACCGGCCCCGCCCTCGAGGCGGCCATGGCCGAGCTGGAGCCGCTGGCGACCTCGGGTGAGCTCCACCTCTACCCTGGCAAGGGGGTCGGCGCCGACGAGCTCGCCCCGCTGCTGGAGGCTGCGGACGCAGGGCCGCTCGCCGGCTCCGATCGGGCGCTGGTCGCCGGGATCGTCGCCGCCGCCAGCTGGGCCGTCGGCGGCTCGCTTGCCGGCAAGCGGGTGGCGATCGAGCAGACCGCCGCAGGACCGGCCCCCTCCGGTCTCGCCTCGGCGGTGATCGATGCCGGGGGCGAACTGGTCGAGGTCCCCGATCTCGACACCAAGCCCTGGATGATCTGGGGCGCCGACGCCGACGTGATCGTCGCCGGCTCCAAGCCAGGCACTCTGACCCATCAGGGGGCTGACCACGTCCGGGCCGGCGCCCTGGTGCCCTGGGGGCCGATCCCGTTCACCACCAAGGCGGTGGCAACCCTGCTCAAGCGGGACGACGTCGTCGTGATCCCCGACTTCGTCTCCGCCGGCGGCGCACTCGTCGCCGGCTACCTGCCGGGCGACGAGTCGGCGGTGCTGGCCGAGATCGTCGATCGGGTCGTGCAGATCCTGGCCGACGTCGGCGGCCACGACGACGGTCCCCTGCTCGGCGCGTGCTACCGGGCCGAGGCCTTCATGGCCGGCTGGCAGCCGAAGCTGCCCTTCGGCCGTCCCCTGGCGGCCTGAGCGCATCCGGCCCCTGGGCGGCGCCGGGCAACCGTCGCTCGTGGCCGTCGGCGGTGGTGTGCGACTCGCGGTCGAAGCGGACGGGTCCGATGCCACCCGGTAGCATGGATCGCCGGACGAACAGGGAGTGGCGATGGTCCGGTACGATCGGGAAACGGCGCAGCGCGGCGCGAAATACGTCGACGACCGGCGCGGCTCCCGCCGCCGTCGGACCGGCGGCGGTCGACGCAGTGGCGGTCGTCGCGGTGGCGGCGTCGCCGTCGGCGGTGGTGGTGCGCTGCTGCTCGCACTGCTCGCAGCCTTCTGCGGGGTCCCGGCGCTGACCGGCGACGGCAGCGGCTTCGGCCTCGACACCCAGCAGACCCCATTCGACGGCTCGGTCGCCGCAGTCGATCCCGCCGAGCAGGAGGCGGACCTCGGGGCCGAGCAGGCGACCGGCCTGGCGAGCTGCGACGACGACGTCGTCGAGTGCCTCGAGTTCCTGATGTTCGACATCCAGGACACGTGGGACCGCTACTTCGAGGAGGCCGGGCAGCTGTACGAGCCGACGACCCTCGTCATCTTCGAAGACGTCGTCAACACCGGCTGCGGTCAGGCCAGCTCCGCCGTTGGCCCGTTCTACTGCCCGGCCCCCGGTGACAATCAGGTCTACATCGACCTCGGCTTCTACGACGAGCTCGCTCGCCGCTTCGGCGCCCCCGGCGACTTCGCCCAGGCCTACGTGATCGCCCACGAGATCGGGCACCACATCCAGTCGATCACCGGGATCAGCGAGGCCGTCCGTCAGGCCCAGGCCCAGGATCCCGGCAACCGGAACGAGTACTCGGTCCGCCAGGAGCTCCAGGCCGACTGCCTGGCCGGCGTGTGGGGCTTCTCGGCCAGCCAGCGGCTGACCCGGGTGAGCGGGGTGCCGATCATCGAGGCCGGCGACATCCGCGAGGGCCTCGCCGCCGCCGCATCGGTCGGCGACGACCGGATCGCCGAGTCCGTCGGCGCTCGGGTCGAGCCCCACAAGTTCACCCACGGCACCTCCGAGCAGCGTCAGCGGTGGTTCACCCTCGGCTTCGAGACCGGCGACCCCGAGCAGTGCGACCCGTTCGCGGTCGACAACCCCTGATCGACGTCGAGCCCGGCCGGTGCCTCGGCCCACCGGGGTCAACCGCCGGGTGACGATCATGACCCGGGGTCGACCGCCGGGTGACGATCGTGACGGGCCTCGGCCGGCGGGGGTCCGGTCAGCGTCGAAGGGCGCGGGCGGGGGCGCCGGCCGCCACGGTGTGGTCCGGGAGGTCGGCGGTCACGACCGACCCGGCCCCGACGGCCACCTGCCGACCGATCGTGACCCCGGGCAGCACCACGACGTTGGTCCCGAGCCAGGACCCGTCGCCGATCACCACCGGCCGCTCGGGCTCGGCCTGCAGGCCGATCGGCACGTCCGCCCGCTCGACGGCGTGGTTCTGGTCGGTGACGTAGACGTTCGGCCCGAAGAACACGTCCTGGCCGATCGTCACGCTGAAGTGGGCGACGATGCTCGAGCCACGACCGATCAGGCAGCGGTCGCCGATGCGGACGATCTCGTCGCTGATCAGCTGCTGCGACGGCTCCATGCCGGCCGACAGCGCCACCCGGGGCCCGATCAGCACGTCCCGACCGACGTGGATGGCTCGCTCGCCGTAGAGCGCGGCCGGGGGGAAGCAGACGACCGAGCCGGGCCCGAAGGCGGCGAATCGGGCGGCCCGGCGCGAGCCGCTTCGGATCGCCGCCACCCGCTGCCAGCGATCCCACGCCCCGAGCGCGACGTCGCCGACCGTCGGCCGCCCGAACCGGGTCACGGGCCGACGGAGGCCAGCGCCCCGGCGATCTCGGCCGCCACGGCTGCGTTGTGCTCGGCCAGGGCCAGGTTGGCGGCGACGGTCCGGCCGCCGCTGAGCGCGCCGAGCCGGCCGAGGACCTCGGGGGTGACCGCCGGTCCCGAGACCTCGCCGACCTCGGCCAGCGCCCGGTCGACCAGGTCGGTGAGCTCGTCGAGCGGGATGGCGTCGGCCTCGGGCACCGGGGCGGCGACGACGATCCCGCCGCCGCCGATCGCCCAGTGGGCCCGGGCGATGCCCGCAACCTCCTCGGCCGACTCGACTCTGGTGGTGAGCGCCACATCGGAGGTGGGGGCATGGAAGGCGGGGAAGCGATCGCAGCGCCAGCCGAGCACCGGGACCGAGGCCGTCTCGAGGTACTCGACGGTGGCCGCCAGGTCGAGGAAGACCTTGGCCCCGGCGGTCACGGTGATCACCGGGTGGCGGGCCAGGGCCGGGAGGTCGGCGCTGACGTCGCCGGTCGTGGCCCAGCCCCGGTGGACGCCGCCGATGCCGCCGGTGGCGAACACCGGGATCCCGGCGGCGGCGGCCAGGGTGACCGACGCCGACACGGTCGTGGCCCCGTAGTCCCAGCCTCCGGCCATGGCCACGGGCAGATCGCGAGCCGCCACCTTGCGGGCCGGCCCGCAGATGCGAGCGTGCTCGGCCACGTCGAGCCCGATGCGGAGCTGCCCGTCGAGCACGGCGGTCAGGGCCGGTACCGCCCCGCCGGCCTCGATGGCCGCCGTGACCCGGTCGAGGGCCTCGCGGTTCGACGGGCCGGGCAGACCCAGCTCGGAGAAGATCGTGGTCTCGAGGGCGACGACGGGGGTCCCGGCGCTCGTGGCCTCGGCGACGGCCTGGCTGTATCTCGGGCCCCGGCCTGAGGCCGGGCTGTATCTCGGGCCCCGGCCTGAGGCCGGGCTGTATCTCGGGCCCCGGCCTGAGGCCGGGCTGTATCCCGGGCCCCGGCCTGAGGCCGGGCTGTATCCCGGGCCCCGGCCTGAGGCCGGGCTGTGTGTCGGGCCCGGGCCGGTGTCACTCATCGGCGACGACGCAGGCGGCGGCCGCCTCGGCCACCGTCGGCTCGACCTGGTCGACCTCGGCCGAGAGCACCTCGGGGTTGTCGAAGTCCTCGGTCAGGCCCTCGAGGGTCGTGTCGGAGAGGCCGCTGTCGAGCAGGCGGTTGGCAATGCACGACGCCTGCTCGGGCGTCAGGTCGACCGTCGGGTCGGCGGCGGCGGCGTTGGCGATGGCATCGGCCAGGGCGTCGGGCGACGGCCGGTCGGCACAGCCGACCAGCAGCAGGAGCCCGGCAAGCACCGGTACGAGCCATTGTCGCAACATGGGTTCTCCTTGGGGCACGAGGACGGGCCGGTGTCGCCCGCCGGTCCACCCCTCCCCCGGGTGGCCAACGATGTCAGCCGACCCTATCGGTGTTCGGCGCCCGTCGGTGCGACCCGGAGCGGCCCCGGGCCGGCCCGGCCCGGGACGGCGCTCGCCCCCCGTTTCCCGCCGGCGCTAGGGTCGGCGACCATGGCCGACGAGTTGACCGACCTCGCCTATCGCTCCACCACGGAGGTGGCCGCCGCCATCCGCGACCGCCGGGTCTCGGCCGTCGAGGCGCTCGACGCCGCCGTCGCCCGGGTCGAGCGCCGCAACCCCGAGATCAACGTGGTGGTGACGCTCGACGTCGAGCGGGCTCGGGCAACGGCATCGGCGATCGACGACGCGCTCGACGACCCGTCTGCCCCCGACCCCGGTCCCCTGGCCGGCGTTCCGGTCACGATCAAGGACTCCCTGATGGTCGAGGGGGTTCGCACCACCTCCGGTGCCCCGGAGCTGTCCGACTTCGTCGCCCCCGTCGACGCCGTGTCGGTGGCCCGGCTGCGGGCGGCCGGGGCCGTGATCTACGCCAAGACGAACCTCCCCCTGTACGCCGGTGACGTCCAGAGCTTCAACGAGGTCTTCGGCACGTCCAACAACCCGTGGGACACCGGCCGCAGCGTCGGCGGTAGCTCGGGTGGCTCCGCCGGGTCCCTGGCCGCCGGGTTCAGCCCGATCGAGATCGGCAGCGACATCGCCGGCTCGATCCGGAACCCGGCGGCGATGTGTGGCGTGGTCGGTCACAAGCCGAGCTACGGCGTGGTCTCGGGCCGGGGCCAGATCCCCGGCCCGCCGGGCACGCTGACCCAGGCCGACATCGCCGTCATCGGCCCGATGGCTCGGACCGTCGACGACTGCGAGCTCGGACTCGACCTCCTCGCCGGCCCGGACGACTGGCACGCTGGCGCCTGGGCGCTCGAGCTGCCGCCGGCCCGGGCCCAGCTGCCGAGCGGGCGGGCCGACGGGCTGCGGGTGGCGGTGTTGGCGACCGACCCCTACTGCCCGGTCGACCCCGAGATCGAGCGGGCCATCCTCGGCGTCGCCGATGGCCTGGCCGACCGGGGCGCCGTCGTCGACACCGACGCCAGGCCGGACGGGTTCGACTTCGCCAAGGCCGACGCCACCTTCCTCACCCTGCTCGGCGGGGCGATGTGCGGTGGCTACACCCGAGGGGAGATCGAGGAGATGGCGGCCAGGCTGGCGGCCGACGGCGCCCTGCCAGGCGGCCTCGGCATCGAGGGAGCGACGATCCGGCACCGCGAGTGGCTGACCGCCAACGAGCGCCGGCTCCAGATGCGGGCCAGGTGGCGCGAGTTCTTCGGTCGCTGGGACATCGTGCTCGCCCCGATCTCGCCGACGGTGGCCATCGCCCACGACCACTCCAACCCGATGACCGAGCGGACGATCGAGGTGGCCGGGGAGACGAGGGCCTACACGGACCAGATGCGCTGGATGGGTCTGTTCGGGGTCGTCTACCTGCCGGCGACGGCGGTCCCGATCGGCCTGCACTCGACGGGCCTGCCGATCGGGCTGCAGGCGGTCGGCCCGTTCCTGGAGGACCGGACGACGCTCGGCGTCGCCCGGCTGATCGAGGAGCTCACCGGCGGTTTCGTCGCCCCGCCCGGCTGGTGATCGGTGGCCGGAGTCGAATTATCTGACTAGAGTCAGAGAATGCCGACAGCGAACGTCACGACGAGCCGAGACGAGATCGCCACCGTGCGACGGTTCAACCGCCTGGTCACCGAGCGGGTCGGGGCCCTGGACGACCACTACCTCGATCGTGGGCGCCCGCTCGGGGCCTCGCGGCTGCTCTGGGAGATCGGCGCCGGGCACGACGACGTGCGGGCCCTCCGGTCCCGCCTCGGGCTCGATTCCGGTTACCTGAGCCGGCTGCTCCGATCGCTCGAGGGTGAGGGTGTTGTCTCGGTCGAACCCGCAGCCGACGATCGTCGGGTGCGGGTCGCCCGGCTCACCCCCGCCGGCCGAACCGAGTGGGCGGCGCTCGACGCGGCCAGCGACAGCCTGGCCGACTCGATGCTGGCCCCGCTGGAGCCGAGCGATCGCCGCCGGCTGCTCGCGGCCATGGAGATCGTCCGCTCGCTCCTCGGCACCGGCCTCGTCGAGATCGCCATCGAGGATCCGACCAGCGCCGATGCCCGCTTCTGCCTCGCCCAGTACTTCGCCGAGCTCGACCGTCGCTTCGAGTCCGGCTTCGACTCGACCATCACCGGAACGGCCGACCCGGACGAGGTCACCGGTGACGCCGGGGCGATGCTGGTGGCCCGGCGCGGCGGCGAGCCGGTCGGGTGCGGAGCGTTGAAGCGGATCGACGACACCACGGCAGACATCAAGCGCATGTGGGTCAGCCCGTCGGCCCGGGGCCTCGGGCTCGGCCGGCGGCTCGTCGAGGCCCTCGAGCGCGAGGCGGCGAGCCGCGGCTTCGAGCGGGTACGGCTCGACACCAATCGGGCCCTGGTCGAGGCCATCGCCCTCTACCGGGCCATGGGCTACGAGGAGGTCGAGCCCTTCAACGCCGAGCCCTTCGCCCACCACTGGTTCGCCAAGGCGCTCTGAGCTGCGGGCTCCGGTCCGCCGGTCGGCCGTCAGGCGTCGATCGGCAGGTCGAGGGCGCCGAGCAGGCGATCGACGAATTCCGCCGCCTCCTCCTCCATGCGCTTGCGGTGGATGGCGAACCCACCGATGACCTCGCCGCCACGGCGGGTCACGATCCGGCTCAACTTCGGCAGCGTCTTGCCGGCATTGACGGCGTAGGTGCAGAACACCGCCGCCTTCTTGCCGTCGATCACGGGCAGTTGGGCCAGACGGGCGCCACGGCCCGGCCGCTGGCCGAAGAAGAAGAACCCGTCGGTCCAGCTGCCGACCACGACGAGCTCCGACTCGGACAGGCTCTGGAGGTCGACCTGCGTGATCGGGCACGCCACCGCCTCGACCCCGGCGGCCGTCAGCCCGGCGGCGATCAGGTGGCCGGCGGTGGCGGTGTTGCCGGTCATGCTCTCGTAGACGACGGTCGCTTTCATGGTCACAGACCTTACCCAACGGCGCCCGGTCCCAACACAACGGCCCGGCCTCTCGCCGGGGACCTCACGGCGACGACCGCCGATCGGTATCCTGGGGTCATGGCCCACCACGTCGACATCACCTACTGCGTCCCCTGAGACTACTCAGCCCGCGCCGTGCGCGCGGTCGACGATCTGCTCAGCAACTACCAGCACGTCATCGCCGATCTGAGGCTCGTCATGGGCTCGAAGGGCGTCTTCGACGTGACGGTCGACGGCGAGCTGCTCTACTCCAAGCACGACACCGGTCGCCACGCCGACGATGGCGAGGTGTTGAAGCTCTTCAGCGAGTTGGTCGGCCCCGACGTCCGGCGCTACGGCACCTGAGCGCACGCCCGATCGGCGTCGGCGAGCGGCGGCGGACGACCACCGGATGAGGATCGAGGTCGACGACCCCGACGATCCGCGCATCGCCGTGTTCCAGGGTCTGCGTGACCACGTCCTGCGTCGTCGCCGGGAGCTGCCCGGCGGCGACATGGCTGGCGTGTTCGTGGCCGAGGGCGACATCGTCGTCGAGCGGGCGCTCCGCGCCGGCTACCGGCTGACGGCCGTCCTGATCGATGGCAAGCGGACCAGGCCGCTCCCCGATGTGGTCGACCCCGAGATCCCGGTCTACGCGGCCGGGCCGGAGGTGCTGCAGCGGATCACCGGCTACCACCTCCATCGGGGGTGCCTCGCCTGCTTCGCCCGCCGCCCACTGCCGAGCATCGACGAGGCGCTGATCGGCTCGACCACGGTCGCGGTCATGGAGGCCATCAACAACCCGACCAACCTCGGGGTGATCCTCCGTTGCGCCGTCGGCCTCGGGATCGACTCGTTCTACCTCGATCCCACCTGCTGCGATCCGCTGTACCGCCGCTGCGGGCGGGTCTCGATGGGCGAGGCGTTCGCCACCCCGTACGCCCGATTGGAGCGACTCCCCGACGGACTGGCGCCGCTGCGGGACGCCGGCTTCGAGGTGGTGGCGCTGACCCCGGACCCATCGGCGGCACCGATCGACGAGCTTCGTTACGGACCGGACGACCGGGTGGCGCTCCTGCTCGGGGCCGAGGGGCCCGGCCTGACCGCCGACACGCTGGCCGCCGCCGACCGCCGGGTCCGGATCCCGATGGCGGGGCTCGTCGACTCGATCAACGTCGGCTCGGCCGCCGCCGTGGCGTTCTACGCCGTCGGTCAGGCCAGGGCCAGCAGCGGGCGCCCGGCCTGACCGACGACGAAGGACCTTCGGCCTGACCGACGACGACGGACCTTCGGCCTGACCGACGACGAAGGACCTTCGGCCTGACCGACGACGACGTGTCGGTCCGGCTCAGCTGGCCTGGTCGAGCGGGGTGGCCACGACCACGACGTTGTCGTCGTAGCTGCGCAGCTCCGGATCGAACCGTCCGCCGCAGGTGACGAGCACGAGCCGTTCCTCGCCCGAGCGGGCGAAGACGATGTCCTCGGGCAGCTGCTCCTTGGCATAGCGGTCCACGGTCTCGACCCGGTAGGACCGGGTGAGGCCGTCCTCGTCGGTCACCTCGACAACCGCACCGAGCTCGACGTCGGCGAGGCGGACGAAGACGCCGTTCTCGCCGTCGAAGGCGATGTGGGCGGCGAGGATCGACGAGCCGGCCTGGCCCGGCAGGGGGCTGTACCGGTACCAGCCGACCTGGTCGGCCGGTGGGACCTCCATGGCCCCGTCGGTCTCGACCCCGACGCTGATGACCGGGGCCCGGTCGATGCCGAGCGACTCGATGGTCAGCCGGGTCGGCTGGGGGCCGTCGTCGGCCATGGGGAAGCCGACCGGGGCGGGCGGCAGCTCGGAGACCAGCTCCGAGAGGTCCGAGCCGGGCGTCGCCTGGCCGGAGTCCGGCCCGGCCGCCGGCCCGTCATCGGCCGGATCCGTCGCTGGTGCCTGCTCGGCGGTGGTGGCGGCGTCCTGATCGGCTCCGGCCTCGGCGGCGGTCGACGGGTCGGTCGTCGCCGAAGAACACGCCGACCCGACCAGCAGCACGGCGAGAGCCAGTGCCACCAGTCGGGTCGGTCGGGAGCGGAACACGGAGCCGAGAGGGAGAGAGAGGCTCACGGTCCGCTGTTGATCAGGCCTGGGCCCGGTTGCGAGCGACGACCAGGGTGCCGGCGCCAGCGGCGGCGGCCACGCCGGCCACCAGCAGCATCAGAGCGGCGTTCGAGCCGGTCTGGGGCACGCTGTTGCCGGTGTCGATGCGGTCCGGGTTGCTGTGCAGCCCGTCGATCGTCTCGGTGAGCACGGTCAGGGTGTCGTCGTCGAGCGAGCCGACGGCGTAGACCAGCAGGTGCTGACCCTCGGCGATGGGCAGATCGGCCGGGCCGATCACGACGGGCTCGGTCTCACCGGCGGGCACGACCGAGGCCGAGATGGTGCCGGCGGGCAGGTCGACGGTACCACCGGCGCCGTTGGCCACGCCGCTGAAGGCGGCCTCGCCGTTGGCCAGGATGTCGACCTCGGGAGCGGCGGCGGTGTGACGGACGGTCAGGCGACCCTCACCGGCGGCGATGGTCGAGACGTCGTTCTCGAACACGCCGAGCGTCGGGGTGCCGTCGGCGCCGAGGTGGGCGATCACGGTGAAGTTGCCGCTGGCCGGCAGCTCGATGTCGCCGGCGTCGATGGCCACGGTGTCGGTCCCGGCGGCCTTGACCCGGACGCCTTCGAGGGTGGCGCCGGCGAGGCCGGACAGGTCCTGGGTGTCACCGAAGGAGAAGCCCTCGAAGACGTTCTCGCCGCCGGCCTCGACGTCGACGTCGACGCCGGGGATGCCGTGGATCAGGTGGATCCGGGCACCATCCTGGGCATCGGCCGGAGCCAGGAAGAGCATGGGCAGGGTGATGGCCAGGGTGATGGCCGCGACAAACTGAAGCGCCTTGCGCATCGGAGGGCCGCCTTTCGTTGGGTCGGAGGCGGATCCACATGGACCGCCGTCGGTGTAGGGGGATTGCCAGCTACTCCGAGACGGACGTGGGATCGGATGCAGCAATCTGATGGTCGAAAGTCACGCATCCATGCGGCGGCTCCGGACGAAGCCATGCTTGTCATTGCCCGGGTTGGAGCTCGTCGAAGCCGTCGGCCACCATGATCCGATGATCGAGAGCACCATGCAGGACGTCCCGCTCGCCATCACCTCGCTGTTCGAGCACGGGAGGCGGATCCACGCCGACTCGTCGGTCATCACCTGGACCGACGACGGCCCGATGACGTCGACCTTCGCCGAGGTCGGCGACCGGGCCGACCGCCTGGCGGCCGCACTCACCCGCCTCGGCGTCGGCCAAGGCGACCGTGTCGGCACCTTCTGCTGGAACAACCAGACCCACCTGGAGGCCTACCTCGCCGTGCCGTCCATGGGGGCGGTGCTCCACACCCTCAACATCCGGCTGTTCCCCGAGCAGTTGGCCTACGTGATCAACCACGCAGCCGACAAGGTCATCATCGTGGACGGCTCGCTCGCTCCCCTGCTGGCCAAGGTCCGCGACCAGCTGACCACCGTCGAGCACATCGTCGTGTCCGGCGCCGACGCCGACGGCCTGCTCGGTCAGACCCTCGACTACGAGACGTTGCTCGCATCCGAGCGGCCGGGCTTCGAGTACCCGGCCATGCCCGAGCGGTCGGCGGCGGCGATGTGCTACACGAGCGGTACCACCGGGAACCCGAAGGGCGTCACCTACTCCCACCGGTCGACCTACCTGCACACGTTCGGCATCGTGTCGGCCCAGGCCATGGCCTTCTCCCAGTACGACCGGCTCCTGCTGATCGTGCCGATGTTCCACGCCAACGCCTGGGGCATGCCCTACGCCGGCTGGTCGGTCGGGGCCGACCTCGTGATGCCCCAGCAGTTCCTCCAGGGGGCGCCCCTGGCCGAGATCATCGAAGCCACCCGGCCGACCTACTCCGGCGCCGTGCCGACCGTGCTCAACGACATCCTCCACACCCGCCCGGACGCGGATCTCTCGTCGCTGCGGGAGATCGTCTGCGGCGGCTCCGCCGTCCCCCGCAGCCTGATCGAGGCGTTCGAGACGACCTATGACGTTCCCGTCGTCCAGGCTTGGGGCATGACCGAGACCAGCCCGCTCGCAGCGATCGCCAAGGTCCCGAACGGCGCCGACCCGGACGACGCCATGGCCTGGCGGGCCAGGACCGGGCGGCCGCTGCCCGGCGTCCAGATCCGGATCTGCGACGACGACGGCAACCCCCTGCCATGGGACGGCGAGGCCCAGGGCGAGATCGAGATCCGCGGGCCCTGGATCACCGGCAGCTACCACCTCGACCCCTCCGACGAGAAGTTCAACGACGGCTGGCTCCGCACCGGCGATGTCGGTTCGATGGAGCCGAACGGCTTCATCCAGATCTCGGACCGGGCCAAGGACGTGATCAAGTCCGGCGGCGAGTGGATCTCGTCGGTCGACCTGGAGAACACCCTGATGGGCCACCCCGATGTGCTCGAGGCCGCGGTGGTCGGCGTGCCGGACGACCGGTGGGACGAGCGGCCGCTCGCCTGCATCGTGCCGGCCGAAGGCCGGCCGGTCGACGCCGGCGAGCTGCGCGACTACCTGGCCGAGCGGGTGGCCAAGTGGTGGTTGCCCGAGCGCTGGGCGACGATCGCCGAGGTGCCGAAGACCTCGGTCGGCAAGTTCGACAAGAAGGTCCTGCGCCAGCGCTACGCCGACGGCGAGCTCGACACGATCGATCTCTGAGCCGCCGGTCGGCGCTCCGGTCCGCCGCCGGTCCGACCGCCGAAGACCGATCACCCGGCGAATGGACCACGATGCCTCCAGACGATCCCCGCTACGAGCGGTACCCGCCCGGCTTCTTCGCCCGGATGGACGGCGCGGCCGACGGCGCCTTCTACCGGCACCCCCGGCTGGTGGCCCACATCGACGATCGGGCCATCGGCGCCGTCGGCCGGCTCTACCGGCGCCTCGGCCTGTCTGGCCGGGTCCTCGACCTCATGAGCTCGTGGATCTCCCACTTCGACGAGCCCCCCGAAGCGCTGGTCGTCGCCGGTCGCAACGGTGCTGAGCTGGCCGCAAACCCGCAGGCTCGTGGCGGGGTGGTCGTCGACCTCAACGACCATCCCGGGCTGCCGTTCGCCGACGCCAGCTTCGATGCTGCGACGTGCTGTGTCTCGGTCGACTACCTGACGTCGCCGCTCGAGGTGTTCGACGAGGTCGCCCGGGTGCTGCGACCGGGCGGTCTGTTCTGTGTGACGTTCTCCAACCGATGCTTCCCGACCAAGGTCATCCAGGGTTGGGCCCAGACCGACGACCGGACCCACGTCGCCATCGTCGCCTCCTACTTCGCCGGGTCCGGCCCCTGGGACCAGCCCGACCACGGCTACGACGGGCCGCCGGATCGCCGGGGCGACCCGCTGCACGGCGTCTGGGCCCGCCGCGCCTCGATGTGATCGCCCGCCGGGGGCGGTCGCTCAGCCGCAGAGCCGGTCGAGGGCACGGTCGGCCTCGGCCCGACCGCGGTTGGCGTCGAGCCAGCCGCTCGACGGGGTGCGGCCGGCATGGTCGTCGCACAGCTCGGCCTCGATGCGCTCGGCCTGCTCCGGATCGAGCCGGTCGAGCCCGTCGACCAGCACGGCGATGCCGTCGCCGCTGAACTGACCGGCCTCGACGTGGTAGGGCAGGGAGCCCGTCGGCCGCCCGACGTTGTCGAGCGCGATGCGACGCTCGATGCCGGCCAGGTTCAGGGCGGCCAGCACGACCAGGCCGGACACGAGCAGCGCCGGCAGCAACCAGGCCCGGTTGGCCCGCCAGCCGCTGATGCGGACGGCGGTGATCACGAAGGCGATCGCCACCCAGACGGCGAACACGGAGCTGTAGAGGCGGAGCGGGGTCAGACCCCCGTCGTCGATGTAGTACCGGATCCTGGTGAAGGCGACCCCGACGATCAGCACGGTGAGGACGACGGTGACCGGTGCCAGCAGACGGGTGATGCGCCGAGCCCCGACCTCCTCCGAGGTCGCCACGTTGACCACCATCACCAGCCCGAGGGTCAGACCGGCCACCCACAGCAGCTGGAAGAAGCCCTGCCTGGCGAACTGCTTCGGGTCGAGCCCGGCCCGCTCCAGGGCGGCGTCGGCCCCGCCGACCACGGTCATCAGCTGAGCGACGGCGAAGGCACCGAACAGCACGTTGATCGACACCAACAGGACCCCGGTCTCGATGGCGCCGAGGCTCCTGGTGCTACGCGGGGCCTCGAGCGACCCCTGGTCGTTGGCGATCCGGAGCAGGACCATGACCGCGTAGGCCCCCAGCGCCATGAGCAGGAGGTGGCCGAGCAGCGCCGGCACGTCGACGATGCCGATGCCGGAGAAGAACGACGAGAACACGGCGTCGGCCGAGGCCAGCAGCAGTCCGAGGACCAGGACGATCGGAACGGTGAGCACGAGGCCCCTGGCCACGGCGACGAGCGCCTGGTTCTGCCCGGCCGCCGCCTGCTCGCGGGCGACCCGCCATCGGGCGCCGAGCTCGGCCGGCACCTCGACCAGGCCTTCGACGGTCTCGGCGACGACGGTCACCACGTCGGCCAGGAGCCGCAGCGGCCGCAGCTCCCAGAACGAGCGGCCTCGACCGTGGACGGCGGCGAGGACGAGCAGCCCGGAGGCGGCCAGCAGGTCGAAGGCGAGGAGCGTCGGGTCGGTGCGGATCGACAGGAAGAGCCCGAAGAACACGGCGGCGGCGGCCAGGATCCTCGACGTGCGGGTGATCAGGAAGCCGGAGCCGACGAGCCCGGCGGCGAGCACCGCGACGAGGATGGTGCCGGCCACGTTGGTCCATGGCGGGCGGCGGAGGGCCAGGTCGGCGGCCACGGCGGCGAGGATCGCAGCCACGATCCAGCGCCGGTCGAGCGGTGTCGGCTGCCGGAGCTCGACCAGTTCGGGATCGGTCGGGTCACGGAGCCTGTCGTCGGGGTGCGGCGGCGGTGGCATCGACGGACCGTCGTCGATCACCCCGACCGAGCGATCGGCCCCGCTGGCGATGCCGTCACCGGCCCCGACGTCGTCGACGGACCGTGGACCGTCGAGCCCGGCCGGACCCCCGATCGGTTCGGGCGGTTCGGGGCGGTCGGCTGCGGTCATCGCTGATCTCCCGGCACGGTAGGGTCGCAGGTGCTCGTCGGTCATTCGGAGGTCGAGGTGTCGCAACTGTCGCTCGAGTCCGGCCCGGCGTCGGTGCGCGTCGACGCCACGGCGGGAGGCCGGTTGTCAGCCCTGATCGTCGAAGGCCTCCCACTGCTGTTTACCGCCCCGTCGGTGTCGGTGCAATGGGGTTCCTACCCCATGGTGCCGTGGGCGGGCCGGATCGCCGACGGCCGCTTCGACTTCGCGGGCTCGACCCATCAGCTACCGCTGAACATGCCGCCCCATGCGATCCACGGCGTCGGTTTCACCGCACCGTGGACGGTCGTCGACGGCGGGGCCGCCGGGCTCGGCGACCGGGCCCGGGGCACCACGATCGCCCTCGACCTGCCGGCGCCGTGGCCGTTCGGGGGCCGGGCCGTGCAGCGCTTCGAGCTGACCGACGAGGCCCTGACCATCGAGCTGGCGGTCACCGCCGAGGTCGACATGCCGGTGATGCTCGGCTGGCACCCGTGGTTCAACCGTCACCTCGGGCGAGCGGACGGATCGACCGTCGAGGCCGAGCTGACGTTCCTGGCCCGGTCGATGTACGAGCTCGATCGCCGGGCGATCCCGACCGGTCGCCTGGTCGAGCCGTCGCCGCGGCCGTGGGACAACTGCTTCACCGGCGTCGAGGACGGCCCGACCCTGCGCTGGCCCGGGCTGATCGGGCTGACGCTCACCTCGTCGTGTGACCACTGGGTCGTCTTCGACCGGCCCGGTCACGCGCTCTGCGTCGAGCCCCAGACGGTCGCGCCGGATGCCTTCAACCGCGGGTCGGCGGCGGGTGGTGCCCCGACGCTGGCGGCCGGGGAGACGGCCCGGGCGTGGTTTCGCTTGGCCTGGGATTGAGCAGCCCGCCGTGGTCGCCGATGACGGGGCTCGTGGTGACGATCGGAGGCTCGGGGCGAGTGGTCGGTGGCGGCTCGTCGCGCCGGCGCTTCGCCCGCTGGCGGCGCCGGATGCGGACCACCAGGGCGAGCAGCACCGCCGTGATGGCGGACGTGCCGAGGGCGGCGACGATCGGGTTGGTGATGTCGGAACCGGCCAGGAACGCGTGGGCCGTGCCGAGGACCAGGCTGGCGTAGGCGCTGAGATGGATCGTGCGCCACCAGTCGGGCGGGATGCGGTCCCGGATCAGGCTGGTGAGCTCGACGGCGGCCATCATCCAGGCCGCCAGGACGCCGAGGGCGATCGACGTGCGGCTGAGCCCAGGGATGTCGGCCACCCAGGGGATCAGGAGGTCGTCGAAGCGGAGCTGCACGAAGTGGTCGAACCACAGGGCGGCGAGATGGATCAGCAGGAACACCGAGGCGAGCGCGCCCAGCATTCGATGCAGGTCGGTCAGCCACGGGATCGTCGGCCGGCGCCCCAGGATGCGGGACGGGATCAGCGTGCCGACCAGGATCGACCCGGCGGCCGCCAGCCACGACACCAGCCCGGCCGAGCGGGAGATGTACCAGAAGATCTGGTCGGCCATCAGGCGGTTCGACCGACCGCAGCGGGGATCGGCTCGAGCGCGGCTGCGGCCCGGAACGGTGCGAGGCCGTCGAGCTCGACCACCCGGCCCTCGTCGGTCACCAGCAGCCCGGTGGCGTCGGCGCCGGCGATGATCCGGCCCGCCTCGTCGGCCCCGGCGGCGAACGCGCACTTGGTGAGGACCTCGCTCTGGAGCGCCCTGGCTCCGACGACGCTCACCGTCGTCAGGCCCGTCGACAGCGGCCGCCCGGTGGCCGGATCGCGCAGGTGGTGCTCGGGGCCGAGCGATCCGACCCAGGCCCGACGGCTCCTGGTCGAGGTGCAGACCGCCCCCTCGGCGACGCCGATCATCCGAGGCTCGATGCCGGGACCAGGCTCGATCTCGACCAGCCACCCGCTCGGTCGGGGCGGGGAGCCGGCGACGCGGAGGTCGCCGCCGATGTTGACGCAGCAGCCGTCGGCGCCACCCGCCAGCAGCTCGTCGGCGACGAGGTCGGCCGCCGCCCCCTTGCCGATGCCCCCGAGGTCGAGCTCGATGCCGTCCGGGACGGCGATCGAGCCGGGATAGGGGTCGAGGTCGATCTCGATCGGCGTCGGGCAGGCGACGTGGTCGACGGGGCCGGCGGAGCTGCGGGCGTCGAGCTCGTCGAAGGAACGGTCGTAGCCGGCCCTGGCCATGGTGCCGCCGACCGTCGGGTCGTAGCGACCGCCGCTCCAGCGCCAGGCCTCGACGGCCGCCGCCACCACGCCGTAGGTCGTGCGATCGACGACGATCGGTCGGCCGGCGGATCGGTTGAGCTGCGAGATCTCCGAGTCCGGCAGGAAGCGGCTCCAGCGGCGCTCGAGCTCGTCGAGCCGGGCCAGGGCCCGGTCGAGCAGGCCGGCTCGACCGCCGACGATGGCGACGTGGGCCTCCGAGCCCATGACCCGGAATCGGGCGACGTGGTCGGCCACCGCTAGCTCCCGCGGCTGGTCGTGTCGGGTGGCCTCGTGGTGGTGGTCGTCTCGCTGGTCGGGGGCACGGTGGTGACCGTGGTCGACGGGGTCGCCGCCGGCGCCGTGGTCGACGGGGCTGCGGTGCTCGATGGGGCTGCGGTGCTCGATGGGGCCGTTTCGCTGGCCGGTGGGGCCGTGGTCGGCGGAGCGGTGGTCGGTGCCGCCGTCGTCGGTGCGTCGGTGGCCGAGGTCGCCGTCGATGCCACGGTCGTCGAGGACGACGGGGCGGCGGCCGTGGTCGACGACTCGATGCCGGCGGCCGCCGACGTGGCGGTGGCGGCGCCGGGCGTCGCTCCCCCACCCTGGCCGGCGGCGTCAGCGGGATCGCCGAGCGCCCGGTCGTCGGAAGCGGCCGGTGCCGCTCCGGCGGTCGAGGCGGCCTGACCGGCGAGGGCCGAGCCGTTCATCGCCAGCTGCGCCGACCCGGCGAAGGGGACGCCGTCGGTGGTCAGGTCGAGGGCGATGACCTCGGTCGAGCCTTCGGCCACGGCGACCGTGGCGACCACGAAGCCGCCGGCGCCGATGGCGGCGGCAGCCCGTCTCGCTTGTCTGGCCGGATGACTCCGTCTGGGCACGTCACCTCCACCGCCGATCGTCGGCGCAACCCGCACGCGCCCTCTCGTCGACAACCGGAATCCTACCCGCCCGGGGATACCACCTTGCGACCGGGCGGCGCGGCGGGCGGGTGCCTAGGCGGCGACGCCCTCGACCGCCGGGGCGTTGACGTGGGTGCCGCCGCTGCCGTCGGTGAGCAACAGTGCTGCGGCCAGGCCGAGGGCCACGACCAGGCCGATGCCGACCCACTGCAGGGTGGCCGAGCGGTCGTGGCGCCGTCGCTCGGTTGCGGAGATCTTCGTTCTTTTGCTCATCGGGCCCCTGAACCGTCGCTCGGTTGCGGCTATTCCCGCCATCAACGCAACAGATCGGTGGCCACATCGAGCCAGAGCTGGGTGGTCAGCCGGAGCGATTCGACGTCGATCCGCTCGTCGTTGCCGTGGAACCTCGACGAGAAGTCGCCGGCGTCGAGGTCGGGGCTGAACAGGCCGGCGCCGTAGGCGATCGACCCCATCTGCCGGTAGACCCGGGCGTCGGTGAACCCGACGGTCATCTGGGGGCTCAGCCTGGCCGAGGGGAACGGGCGGTTGACCGCCCGCTGCAGGCTCTCCCAGAGCGGGTTGTCGGTCCGGCTGATCGAGGCCGGGTCGTTCATGATGATCTCGACCTCGACCTTGTCGGTCAGGTCGCCGAGGGCGGCGTCGAGGTGGGCGGCCACGGCGTCGCCGTCCTCGCCCGGCAGGGTCCGGATGTCGACCTGCAGCTCGACGGCGTCGGGGATCACGTTGGCCTTCATGTCGCCGCCGTCGAGCAGGTTGGGCGAGAACGTGGTGTGGGTGCAGGAATAGAGGTAGGCGGCCGAGCCCCGGTTCGGCATCGTGGCCAGGAACTCGTCGAGCCGGTCGGCGTCGAGCATGGTCGCCTTGGTCTCGTCGTCGAGCCCGAGGGCCTCGACCCGTTCGGTCCACAGCTCGGTGAAGCGGGCCGGCGGGCGATAGTTGGCGAGGCGATCGACCACCGCCGCGGCCAGCACGAGCGCATTGTCGGAGCGGAACGGCATCGATCCGTGTCCCGGCCGGCCCTTCACCCGCAGCCGGCGCCACGCGACACCCTTCTCGCCGATGTTGACGCCGACGGCCGGTCGGTCGGACGAGCCGCCGTGCAGGCCACCGTTCTCGGTCAGGCAGTAGTCGGCCCGGATGACATCGGGCTCGTTGTCGGCGAACCACTGGGCGCCGTGAGCCGAGCCCGCCTCCTCGTCGGCGACGCCGAAGTAGATGAGGTCACCCGCCGGCCGGAAGCCGGTCTCGGCCAGGTGCCGGAAGGCGACCGCCATCGACGACGTGATGTTCAGCATGTCGACGGCACCTCGCCCCCAGACCTCGCCGTCGACGAGCTCACCCCCGAACGGGTCGCGGGACCAGCCGTCCGGGTTGACGGGCACGACGTCGGTGTGGCCCATCAGGCACAGGCTCGGCGCCCCCGGGTCGCGCCCCGCCAGGCGGGAGACGACCGACACCCGGCCAGGGGTCGGCTCGAACCGCTCGACCTCGAGCCCGGCCCCCTCGAGGTACCCGGTGAGGGCGTCGGCGTTGCGGACCTCCTCGCCCGACGTCGGCGTGCCGTCGTTGACGCACCGGTTGCGGATCATGGTCTGCAGCAGCTCGACCGTCTGCGCCGTCAGCCCGTCAACGTGGTCGTCGGCCATCGATGGTGTCCTCCCGTCGCGTCGGTGCCCGGAGGGTAGTGCCGGCCGCCCGGCCGCACCATCCTGCGTCGGAGCGCTCGGCCACCAACCCGGTCGACCGGTCGGGCCACCGTCCGTGAGCAGGACTCCGGCCCGGCGGCTACATTGTCGATGGGCGCATCACGTGGGTGAACCAGTACCGCCGCACGCACCTGCGCCGGGGCCTCGGGTCCCGGGTCCGGTGTTCACACCCGTCAAGGACGACCCAACCCATGGTGACCACCTCCGCCGCCCGGTCCGATCTCGATCTGTGCCTCCTCGGCCCCCTGCGGGTCTCGGCCGGCGGCAGCGAGGTGTCGCTCGGCGGGCCCCGGCAGATGGCCGTCCTGGCCCGCCTGATGGTCACCCCCGGGCAGGTCGTGTCGATGGAGCAGCTGATCGACAGCGTGTGGGATGGCGGCGAGCCGGCCCGGCCCCACGTCACCGTCCGCAGCTACGTGTCCAACCTGCGGCGAGCCCTCGAGCCGAACCGTCGCCGGCGGGCCGCCGACAGCTGCCTGGCCAGCTCGCCCCCCGGCTACCGCCTGGTGGTCGAGCCGACGGCGATCGACTGGGTCCGGTTCCAGCGCCTGCTCGACGAGGCACGCGTCCTGGCCGCCGACCGCGACGACGAAGGGGCCGTCGTCGTGCTCCGTCGGGCCCTCGGCTTGTGGCGGGGTGAGGCCTGCGCCGGGCTGCCCGCCTCGGAGGTGTTCGAGGCCCACCGGGTCCGCCTGACGGCGTTGCGCCAGACCGCGGTCGAGCTGCTGTACGAGTCGCTGCTCAACCAGGGCCGACACGACGCCGTGGCCACCGAGATCGAGGCCGCCATCGTCGCCGATCCGCTGCGGGAGCGTCTCACCGAGCTGGGGATGCTGACCCTCTACCGCACCGGGCGGCAGTCGGAGGCGCTTGCGCTCGGTCGGCGGCTGCGGGAGCGGCTGCGTGACGGGCTCGGGATCGACCCGAGTCCCGCCATCGAGCAGATGGAGCTGCGGATCCTCAACCACGACCGGTCGCTCGACGTCTGGCCGCCCGCTCCGAACCGAGCGGGACGGGACGAGCCGGCGAGCTCGGCCGGCGCTGCTGCGCCTGTCGGGTCCCGGCCGGCCGGGCCGGTCGGCCGGCGGGCGGCCAGGCGCCAGCTGTCCGAGATCGACCGAGCGCTCGAAAGGGGGCGGCTGGGGGCCGTTGCCGTGGTCGGCGATGCCGGCAGCGGCAAGACGACGCTGGTTCGGGAGCTGACCGACCGTCTCGGCGGGCAGGGACTCCACATCGCCCGAGCCCGCACCCTGGCCGAGAGCCTGGCCCCGCTGTGGCCGTGGGCCCAGATCGTGCTCGACCTGCTCGATGGCGACCCTCGGCCGGTCGCCGAGCTGACCCGTGGCCTCGACGCCATCGGCGGTCTCGGCCTGTCGGTGGCGACCGCCCTCGGCCGTCCCGAGGATGCCAGGCCGGCGACGGCGGCCGACACGATCCTGGCGGTGTCGGGGCTCGTGGCCCGGTCGGCCCGCCACGCCCCGGTCGTGCTCGTGCTCGAGGACCTCGACCGGGCCGACCGGGCTTCGATCACCATGCTGGAGTACCTCGTGTCGGCCATGACCGACGAACCGGTCGGGATCGTCGCCACCTGGCGCGGGCTCGAGGCCGAGAGCGGCCCGGTTCCCTCCGCCCTCCGGGCCCTCGGCCGCCTCCCCGACCTGCACCGGATCGACCTGGCGCCGCTCGACGCGGCCGAGATCGGCGAGCTGGCGGCCGCCGGCGGGCACGACCTCACCCCCCAGCAGACCACGGCGATCCGGCGGCGGAGCGGCGGCAACCCCCGCTTCGCCATCGAGCTGGTTGCGGCGATGGAGGACGACCGCTTCCCGGTCTCGCCCGCATTGCGGGCGCTCGTCGTCGACCGGGTCGAACAGGTGCATCCCCTCGCCCTGACCGTGCTGCGGGGCGCAGCGCTGTTCCGTGGTCCCTTCGCCGCCGACGACGTGGCACCGCTGCATCCCGGCGGCACCGAGCCGACCGAGCGGGTGATCGCCGCCGCACTGCGGGCCGGGGTCCTGGCCGAGGACGACCCGTCGCTCGGGACCTGTCGCTTCCGCCACCCGGTCGTCCAGGAGGTGCTCGCCGGCGACCTGGAGCCGGGCAGCCTCCGCCACCGTCACCGGGTGATCGGTGGCCACCTGCTCGACACCGACGAGGTCGAGGCCTCGTACCACCTGTCGTGGTCGCCGGAGCCGGGCGACCGGGCGCTGGCGGCCCGGGTCGCACTCGACGTCCTCCATCGGGGCGCCCGCACGGTGCCGTTCCCCGAGCTCGACGGGCGGATCCGCAACGGGTTGACCGCGGCGGAGGCGCTCAAGCGTGCCGGTCAGCGGGACGGGCAGCAGAGGGACGACTGCGACGACCTCGTCACCGACATCCTCGGCTACCTGAGCTGGCGGGCCCGGGTCGAGGACCGCCCCGTCGACTGGGCCGACAACGCGAGGCGGAACCTCCGTGCCGCCATCGACGAGCTGGCCGGCGGGGCCGCCCCCGACCGGGAGACGTGGTCGCGGTCGACACCGGCGACCCCGCTGCGTGGGGTCGGCGGCGACGAGCCGCGACACCGCCCGCTCGACCGCCTGGAGCGCAGCATCCTCAATCTGATCGGCCAGCCGACGCTCCCGGCCGGGCCGGGCGATCCGGTCGACTTCGTGGCCACCGACCCCCAACTGCTCGACGAGGTCCGGGGCGCCATCGAGCGACTACCGGCGACCAGCCCGGCCCGCCTCGCCGGCTGCGTCCACCTGCTGGCGACCGAGGCCGAAACCGCCGGGCTGGCCGCTGCGTTGCGCGACGCGACGAAGCTGATCACCGCCGCCCGCCGAGAGGGCGACGGCGCCTCGTCCGCCCCCGCCGTGGCCACGCTCGTGGCCCGCTTCGCCACCGAGCTGACCCCGGCCCAGCTCGAGGACCTGCTTGACCAGCACGCCGCCGCCGCGCCCGGACCGGCCTCCGATCTGCTGTGGGCCCGGTACGGGTACCCGGCGCTGCTGGCCAGCGGACGTCTCGATGCCGCCACCGGTCGGGTCGAGGACGCGGTCGGTTCCGCCGAGGTCGGCGGCGATGCGTTGCAGCGGGCCGAGGCCCGGTTCCTCCTCGTTCGCCACCTCCTGTGGGTCGGCGAGCTCGACCAGGCCGAGCGGACGCTCGACGAGGCCGTGGCCGAGCTGGCGGCCGTCGGCCTGCCCGAGCCGCTCCCCGTCGGTCGCCAGCGCCGGGTCCTGCGCAGCCTCCGCGGCCTGTCCGGCGACGACGTCCCCGGGGCCTCGGTCCCCGGCCTCGGGCGGGCCCCGGTCGGTCTGCTGGCCGGCGACCGGGTCGGACCGGCCGAGGCGGTGTTCCGCCTGGCCCATCTCGGTCAGCGGGACCGGGCGGCCGAGCACCTGGCCCGCCTGGCCTCGCCGGACCGCCTCGACCGCCTCGATCTGGCCGAGCTGGCGCTGCTCGGGGTGGCCGCCACCACCGTGTCCCACCGGGTCGGCGCCGAGCTCGTCCACCAGCGACTGGTCGAGGCCGGCGATCGCCTGATCGTCCGCCACGACGGCTCGGCCATCTATGGACCGGCCACGCTGTGGGCGGCCGTGGCGGCCCACGGGGCCGGGCGGCGGCGCAAGGCGCAACGGTTGCTCGAGAACGGCCTCGACGCGGTCCGCCTGCTCGGCGGGACCGTGCCCGCCAGCCTGGTGGCCCCGCTGCTCGCGGCCGACGATCTTCCAATCGAGCTTCAACCGAACCTCAAACCGGCCGGTGCAAACTGAACGTGTCGACCGACCTCCAGATGGGGCCGATCGACACGACCGATTCGGGCACCTCCGGGCTGTCGGTGCGGTCATCTTGGTCTGAGCCAATTCCAGCGGCATTCCGTCGGCGGTGGTCGCTGGGGTTGGCTCAGACCGCGTCTCGGCTCCGCTTGCCGGTCGACCGACGGGCAGGGGATGCTTGCGCCATGGATGACACGACCGCAACCACGTCCGCTGCGCCGGCGACCGGGCCCGATCTCGGGACCGTCGACTTCCACTTCGACGTCATGTGTCCGTGGGCCTACCAGACGTCGTTGTGGATGCGCGACGTGCGGGACCAGCTCGGGGTAACGGTCAACTGGCGGTTCTTCAGCCTCGAAGAGGTCAACCGTCGCGAGGGCAAGAAGCACCCCTGGGAGCGGGACTGGTCCTACGGCTGGTCGATGATGCGGATCGGGGCCATCCTCCGCCGCTCCAGCATGGACGACCTCGATGCCTGGTATGCCAGGGCCGGTGCCGCCCTCCACGTCGAGGGCCACAAGCCGCACGAGCCCGACGTGGCCAGGCACCTGCTCGAGGAGATCGGGCTCGACCCTGCCGTCGTCGACGAGGCCATGGCCGACCAGACGACCCACGACGAGATCAAGGCCGAGCACGCCCGCGTGATCGACTCGGGTGGCTTCGGCGTGCCGACCCTGTTCTTCGACGACCAGGCGCTGTTCGGCCCGGTCCTGCTCGACCCACCCCGTGGCGATGCCGCCCTCCGGCTCTGGCAGGCGGTGACCGCCTGGGTCGAGTTCCCCCACCTGTACGAGCTGCAGCGACCGAAGACCCCGACCGACCATCAGGCGATCGCCGACACGTTCCGGCCGTACCTCGAGGCTCGGGACTGGGTCTCGATCAACCGGGGCAAGGTCGTCGGCTTCGGTCCGGAGGGATCGGACGAGGGTTGAGCAGCGGTCGACCGGGCGCTGCCGCCTCGGCCGCTCCCGGCGCGCCGGCCCCCGGGGACGGGGAGACGGGCGGGCGGCAGGCCATCTGGGACGAGCGCTACCGCGCCCGGGAGCTGGCCGAGCCGGCCGCCACCACCGAGCTCATCCCCGGTCCATCGAGGGCGCTGCAGCGCCTGTCGTCGATGGTGCCGGCCAGCGGACAGGCCATCGATCTGGCCGGAGGTGACGGCGGCGACGTGCTGGCGCTGGCCGCCCGCGGCCTCGATGCCGTGCTCGTCGACGGGTCGGCGGTGGCGCTCGACCGGGCGTCGGCGTTCGCCGACCGGCGGGAGCTCCCGCTGACGACGGTCCGTCTCGATCTGGCCGGGCGTCGCCTCGGCGAGGTGCTCGATGCGGTCGGTCGGCCCCGCCCGGCGGTCGTGACCTGTGTCAGCTTCCTCGATCGTGACCTGCTGGCGTCGGTGGCGGCCGACCTGCCGGGCGGGAGTCGGTTCCTGGCGTCGATCGCCACCACGACCAACCTCGAGCGCAACCCTCGCCCGTCGGCCCGGTTCCTGCTCCGCCGAGGCGAGCTGTTCGACCTCGTCGCCGGGCCGGGTTCGGACCGCCTGCGGGTGCTGCACCGGCGGCAGGGCTGGAGCGACGACCGGCATCACGCCGAGCTGGTGGTGGAGGCCCGATGAGCGGTGCCGTCCAGTCGGTGCTGGCCCATCTGGATCGGGTCGCGCTCGATGCCGGCGCCCGATCGGCCGAGATCGAGGCCGCACGGTCGCTCCCCCGGGACCTCGTCGAGGCGCTGATCGGCGGGGGCGTCTTCCGCCTGGCCGTGCCGGACGAGCGCTCGGGGTTCGGCGCCGACCACGCCACCGTCCTCGATGCCATCGAGCGCTGCGCCCGGCGCGACGGGTCGACCGGCCTGGTTGTCGCGGCCGGGATCCTCGCCGCCGTCGACGCCCAGCACCTGCCCCGACATCACGCGGACACGATCCTCGGCGACGCCAGGGTCGTGCTCGGCGGGTCCCGGGCCCTCGGTGGCAGCGGTCGTCTCACCGACGACGGCGATCTGGTCGTCTCCGGCCGCTGGGGCTGGGGCACCGGCGTGGCCAACTGCACGTGGATCGGGGGCGGGGTCCGGCTCCTCGACGGCACCGACGGCGGGACGGCGAACGGGCTCGACGGCCCCGATGGCGGGGACGCGGCCGACGGTGGGCCGAGACGGGCCGCGACCCACAGCGGCGGCCAACGGGTCTACGCCTACTTCCGCCGCGACCAGGTCGTCGTCCTCGACACGTGGCACGCCGTCGGGCTGCGAGGCTCGGGCTCGACCGACTACCAGGTGACCGAGGCCTTCGTGCCCGAGGGCCGCTGGCTGCCCCTGGGCGACGACCGGGCGGTGGACCGATCGACGTTGGGCGACCTCGCCCCGGCCGCGCTCGCCGCGGTCGCCATCGGCCTGGCGGCCCGGGCCGTCGACGAGGTCGCAGCCCTCGGCCCGGTCGCCGCAGCCGATCGTGCCGGATCGCTCGCACTCGGCGAGGCGGGTCTGACCGAGCTCGGTCTGGTCGAGGCCGAGGTCGCCGGAGCTCGGGCCCACCTGCTGGCCGCCGTCGCCGGGGCCGATGGCGGCCCGGGCGACCGTGGACCGGGTCCGGCGCCCATGGTGGCGGCGATCGACGTCGTCGATCGGGCGGTCGACGTCGTCTGGCGCTGCTACCGCCTCGGTGGAGCCGCCGCCGTGCTGCACGCCAGTCCGCTGCAGCGGCTCGTGCGCGACGCCGCCACGATCGTCCAGCACCCCGTGCTCGACCGGCGCCACCTGGTTGCGGCCGGGCGACGTCGGCTCGGTTCCGGCTGACGTCGGCGACCGGGGCCCGTTGGTCCGGGCGCCCACCCCAACAGGGCCGAACGGCCCCTCAACGGGCTGCGTCGGCAGGCCGATGACCTGGTCGCGGGGTTCCACCGTCCACCGCCGCTCGTGCTGATGACCGACTCTCCTCCCCTCCTGACAACCGGCCGCCGCCAGCGGATGCGCCACCTCCGAACCGGTGAGCTGCCGCCGCCACGGCCTGCGCGCTTCGACCCCGTCCTCAGCGGCGGTCGGGCGACCACCGAGCACGCGTTCCTCACCTCGCTCGGCCACGCCATCGCCACCGCCGGCGCAGCGGGGGCCCGCATCCTGGTGTTCCGGGCCAGGGCCCGGGCGGTGCATCTCCACAAGTGGAGCGAGCCGGGCGGCCCGTCGGCCACCGAGCTCGACGAGGCGATCGAGGACCAGCTGCTCGCCGTCGACCCGGCACTGGTTCTCCTGCGGCGGGGCAGCGACGTGCTCGGCTTCGCCAGCCGGCCATGCGACCGCGAGGAGGCCGAGCGCCTCGGGGGTGCGCTCGCGGCGGCCCTCGTCGTCGTCCACGGCGACTCGTCGCCGGTCGTCGGCCTGGCGTCACGCCTCGGCGTTGCCGCCGTCGAGGGATCGGCCGCCGCCCCGTCCGAGCTGGCCATCGCTGTCGCCGATGCCGTCGACGCGGTCGGGCGGACGATCGCCGAGACGACCGACGAGACGCCGTACCTGGTCCACAACGACTACATCGTCCGCCGTAGCCGGCGGCACGACGACATCGGGGTCGAACTCACCAGGGCCCTCTCGGAGCGACAGATCACGCTCGAGTTCCAGCCCAGGGTCGGCGTCGCCGGACTCGTGCCGGTCGGGCTCGAGGTGTTCCCCCGCTGGCGTCATCCCCAGCTCGGGCCGATCCCGACCGTCGAGTTCCTCCGGGTGGCCGAGCGCGACGGCCTCCTCGGCCAGCTCGGGCGTCAGGTTCGCGGCGATGCCATGGCCATGGCCCGCCGCTGGGCCAGCGAGGGCACGCTCGGCCCCCGCCGCCTCTGGTTCGACCTCGCCCCGATCGAGCTGCTCGACCGCCGCTTCCTCGACGAGATCGAGGCGCTGGCCAGCAACGGCGGCGAGGTCACGATCGGGATCGAGCTCACCGACGCCCCCGTCCTCGAGGAGGCGGTGTTCGCACCGGTGTTCGAGGCCCTCGAGGAGCTCGAGGTCCAGCTCGCCCTCGACAACCTGCGGCCCGCCAGCCTCTCGCTCGGTCGCATCCAGCGGCTGCCGGTCAACGTCGTCAACCTCGACCGCGAGGTCGTGCGATCGCTCCGCACCGACGGCG
The DNA here is from genome assembly GCA_028285495.1 of Acidimicrobiales bacterium. Taxonomy (GTDB): domain Bacteria; phylum Actinomycetota; class Acidimicrobiia; order Acidimicrobiales; family SZUA-35; genus JAHELU01. Next base: position 128,248 of record JANQPB010000006.1, on the reverse strand, counting down.
GGCGCCGCGACCTGGTCCGCCTCATCTGCGGCTTCGCCAACGACCGGGGCATCGCGGTGACCGCCTGCCAGGTCGAGACGGCCGAGGAGCTGGCCCTGATCGGCGAGCTCGGGGTCGACCAGGTGCAGGGCTACGCGGTGTCCGAGCCGCTGGCCGAGGCCGACCTCTGGCCCCAGCTGGACCGCCCGGCCGCCAGGGCCGACGCCTGATCGGCACGGCGATCGGCTCGGCCCGTCGTCGCCGGGATCAGCTCGACGCGAATCCGGGAGCGACGTCGGCCATGAACGAGCGCAGCGCATCGAGCCGACCCGACGCGCCTCCGCCGGCCACGACGTCGAGGGCCAGGTGGTCGACGCCGATCTCGCGCCAACGACCGACCGTTTCGGCCATCTGCTCGGGGCTGCCCTGGATCGACTTCTCCGGCTCCATCGCCGCACCGGGGTCGAGGTAGGCCCGGACCGACAGCGTCAGCTCCGACCGGTCGCGGCCGATGTCCTCGCAGGCCCGGCCGATGGCGGCCCACTCGTCGCCGACCCGCTCGATCGGCTCGAAGGCGGCGTGGAAGGCGTCGCCGTGTCGGGCCGTCCGCCGGAATGCCGCCTCAGACGAACCGCCGACCCAGATGGGGATCCGTCCGCCGGGCGGTTTCGGGCTGAAGCCGACCTCGGGGAACGAGTAGTAGGTGCCGTCGTAGCTCGGGGTCTCCTCGGTGAAGAGCCGGTCGAAGATCTCGAGCTGCTCGTCGGCCCTGGCCCCCCGGTTGTCGAACGGCATGCCGAGCACCTCGAATTCCTCCCGCATCCAGCCGACGCCGACGCCGAGTATGGCCCGCCCGTCCGACAGCACGTCGATGGTCGAGTACCACTTGGCGGTCAGCACCGGCGGCCGGTAGCCGAGGATGAGGACCGTCGTGCCGAGCCGGATCCGCTCGGTCACGGCGGCGACGAAGGTGAGGGTGCCGAGCGGATCGAGCCACGGCATGTCGAACCCGCCGGGGAAGCTGCCGTCGTCGGTGTAGGGATACGACGACTCGATGTCACGGGGCCAGGCGACGTGATCGCTGACCCAGGCGCTGTGCAGGCCGAGGCGATCGGCCTCGGTCGCCCATTCGATCAGGTTGGCCCGGTTGGCCGATCGTCCCAACTGCGGCAGGTGAACGCCGAAATCCATGCTCGTCACGGTCCCTTCGTCGACGACCGGAGCCCGATCCCCGCTCGACGTCGGCCAACGCTACCGGCCGGCTCGGGAGCGATCGAATCGTTGCCCGGCCCGGTCACCCGGCCGGTCGGGCCCGGTCTCAGTACGAGCGGTCGCCGTCGAGCAGCTCCTCGGGATCGATCAGCTGGCCGGCCGCGGCCAGCGCCCCGGCCAGGTTGACCGCCCGGTCATAGACCGCCACGAAGTAGTGCTCGGCTGCGTGCTGCTGACCGGAGAGCGGGGGACGGCCGAGCGACCCGATGACCGCGGACGGCTCGGTCGTGACCAGGGCCCTGCCCGGGGTGTGCTCGGCCAGCTTGGCCGGATCGCCCCAGAAGACCTGGGGGTCGACCTTCTTCTTCCTGGTGCTCTTGCGCCGGCGCCTCGACTTGTCGTCGCCGCCGCGGCCGGAGCTCTGGCCCTTGCCGTTCTGCTTGCCCGAATTGCCACTCATGAGGTCACCTCGTTGGCGCCGACCAGCGTCGACTCGTCACCCGGGCCGTCCCATGCGTCGTCGGTCGGCGCGTCGGCCGACGACGCCGTGTGGTCCTCGACCTCCTCGGCGATGAGCAGGTCGGGGTCGATGCCGAGCGCAACCCGGAGCTGGTCGGCGTCGAGATCGCCGACCGAGCTCGACTTCGGCAGGACCATGTCGGCGATCTGCCGCTTCCCGGCCACCACCTCCTCGACCCGCTCGTCGACCGTGCCCGGGCACACCAGGCGATGGCAGATGACCGTGCTGGTCTGGCCGATGCGCCAGACCCGGTCACGGGCCTGATCCTCGACCGCCGGGTTCCACCAGCGGTCGTAGAGCACGACGTGGCTCGCCGCGGTCAGGTTGAGGCCGGTGCCGCCGGCCTTGAGCGACAGCACCATCGCCCCCGCTCCGGTGGTGGCCTGGAAGTCCTTGACCAGCTTGTCGCGAACGCCCCGACTGAGCCCGCCGTGGTAGCAGGCGATCGGCTTGCCGGTGCGCTCGGTCAGGTACTCGGCCAGGCGCTCGCCCCAGCTGGCGAAGTGGGTGAAGATCAGCACCCGCTCGTCGGCCGCGAACACGTTGTCGACGATCTCGTTGAGCCGGGCCAGCTTGCCCGAGCGACCGTCGAGCGGCTCGTCGTCCTTGCGGTAGGCCGACGGGTGGTTGCAGATCTGCTTGAGGGCGGTGATGGCGGCCAGCACCGCACCCTTGCGCTTGGTCCCGGCCTCCTCCTCGCTGGTCTGGGCCACGAGGTCGTCGAGGACGGCCTGGTACAGCCCGATCTGCTCGGGGGTCATGGCGCAGTGGTCGAGCTCGTCGATCCGGTCGGGCAGCTCGGCTGCGATCTGCGGCTCGGACTTGGTCCGACGGAACACGAGGATGCCGTTGAGGGCCCGCAGGGCCGACTCGGCCGAGTCCTTGGTCGACGTCCGACCCTCGCCGGACAGCTGGGAGATGAACGACGTCCGACCGCCGACCAGCCCGGGGTTCGTGAAGTCCATGATCGCCCACAGGTCGCCGAGCCCGTTCTCGATCGGGGTGCCGGTGAGGGCGACCCGGGTCCTGGCCTGGAGCCGTCGCAGCTGCTGGGCGGTCTCCGAGGCCGGGTTCTTGATGGCCTGGGCCTCGTCGAGGATCACCTTGTCCCACTCGATCTTCTCGAGCGAGGCGATGTCGCGGATCGCCGTGCCGTAGGTGGTGATGATCAGCTCGGACGACTCGGCCATCGCCGGGATGCGGGACGCCTCGGCCCGGTTGGGGCCGTGGTGGACCCGGGCGGTCACGTCGGGCACGAACTTGCGGGCCTCGTTGTACCAGTTGCCGACCACGGCCGGTGGCGCGATGACCAGCGTCGGGCCGTTGTCACGGGTGGCCCGGACATGGGCCAGCATCGTCGGGGTCTTGCCGAGGCCCATGTCGAGGGCGAGACAGCCGCCGAGGCCGGCCTGGTCGAGGAACGACAGCCACATCCTGGCGTCGGCCTGGTACGACCGCAGCTCCCCGTCGAACCCCTCGAGCGTGGTCGGTGGGTCCTCCGGGAGCTCCTCGGCGCTGCGCAACAGCTCGGCCGCCCAGCCGTCGCCGGCGATGGCGACCCCACCGGCCAGCGGGTTGCCCTCGAGGCCGAGGGCGTGACGGAGCATGTCGGCCCCGCTCAGGCGGGTCTTGTCGGCCCGCTCGGCCAGTGCGGCCGCGGCCTGGGCCAGGTCGGCCTGATCGAGCTCGACCCAGCGGCCGTGCGACTCGACCAGCGGCCGGGCCTGCGACGCCAGCTCGGCGATCTCGGCCGCCGTCAGCTCGATGTCGTCGAACGTGACGCTCCATCGGACGTTGGCCAGCTGCTGCGCTCCGACGACCGACTCCTGGGCCTCCTCGGAGGTCAGGCGCAGGGTTGGGGTCGGCTTGCGGCGCGACAGCGTCGGGGCCCGGACCTCGTAGCCGGCGGCCGTCAGCACCAGGCCGTCCCTGGACATCAGCTTCCAGGCCTCGTCCTGGCTGAGGATGACCTCGCCACGACGGCGGGCCCCCGGGCGGAGCAGCTCGGGGAACAGTCGCTCGAGGCGGACCAGCTCCTCCTCGACCTCCTTGCGGCGGGTGTTCGACGAGTTGACGATGACCTGCTCGACCGGGAGGAGCCGGTTGTCGTTGTTGGGGGCCAGCACGGCGAGGTACCAGGCGTTGGCGTCGTCGGGCGGGTCGAGCTGGATGACCAGCTTGAACTTCTTCGTGCCGCTGACCGACCGCGTCCACTGGTCGACCCGGCGGGCCAGCTCCGAGCCGAGTCGGGCGGGGGCGTCGAACGGCTCGCCGTCGAGGCGGGTCAGGAAGCACTCGGCCACGTCGCTCTTCGACGACGGGTCCGGCGGTGCGGCCGGGACCTCGAGGCGACCGGCGGCCTCGGAGAAGATGGCGGTGACCAGGTCGGAGAGCACGGCCGTTGTCATCGCTCGACCGTCCGGGCGGTTCTCGAGCACGCTGACCGCGCCGGGCAGGGCCTGGCTCAGCTCGTTGTGCTCGTCCGGGTCGACGAGGGCCGGGGCCCAGCGGACCTCGAAGGTCGACAGGGCCTCGTCACCCTTGGCCTTCCCGTTGTTCTGGCCGTTGTTCGGGCCGCTACCGGAGCCGTTGGCCCCCTGATCCGAGCCGGACCGGCGCGACCGCCTGGTCTTCTTGATCTGGGGAACGGCTCGACCCTGCGCCGCCAGCCGAACGGCCAGCTCGGTGACCCGGCCGATCCAGGCAACGCTTGGCCCGGTGGTCTCGTCTTCGGCGCTGGTGCCGAGGGCGACCAGCCAGCCGAGGCAGGCCTCGATCGGGGCGGAGACGGCGTCGGCCCGGCCCTGGCCGGGGACCTTGATCGAGTGGTGGCTGTCCCAGGTGATCGTGCCGGCGCCGGCCGCGGCCAGCCGCTCCCGGACCTCGGCCTCGTCGGCCGATGGCGCATCGTGGCCGGCGGCCCAGGCGACGACCTTCCCGGGGCTCCAGGACAGCTGCAGCTGCGTCAGCCCGGCTCCGGCCGGTGCGCTCGGCTCGTCGGTTCGGGCGGCTTCGGGCTCGGGACGGCGGGTGGTCGGCGGGCCGATCAGCTCGGTCAGCACCTCGTCGATCCGCTGGTACTCCCGCTCGAAGTCGGCCAGCACCATCGACCGCTCGCGGCCCTTGAGGCTCTGCTCCAGGCGCTCGATGGCGAGGTCGACCGAGTCCTGGAGGCGCAGCAGCGCAGCCGCCCACGCCTGGGGACTGGCGCGGAGCACCTCGATCTGATCGTCGGTGGCCAGACCGTCGAGGTGGGCCTGGACGAGCTCTACGAATGCATCGGGCGAGACCGGCAGGGGTGTCGCAGTGATCGTGGCTATCGGAAACTCCAAATCGGACGTTCGTTGACCAACGGTGGCGACGCTGGCGTCTGGCGCTCCACCGGTCAGCAGGGCCGCCGCAGGTTCCGGCCCCATGGTCGTCGGGCGGAGCGACGGCGGGTCGGCGCGCAAGCGAGGCGGGCCAAGGCGCCTACGTTCCCCACGCCTTGATCTCAGACTAGCTCCACCCCGTCTGAATCGCCACGACCGATGCAGGAAACTTCAACCATCGACATCCAGGACGCCGGCCGGCAGCGGTCAGTTCGGGCGTGCGCAGGCCACGGCGGCCGACTCGACACCGTCCCGGATCGCGCTCGCCGAGTACACCGACCGATGATCGAAGCCGTTGCCGCTGCCGAACCACTCGCGCTCGTTGGCGTTGTCGGCGTGGTCGTGGCGGCCGAGATCGGCGGTCCTGGCCACGACGTTGCCCCGCTGACCGTAGAAGACGTACGACGACGCCCAGTTGCGATCGTTCTCGTGGATCTCGACGCCGTCGAAGCGGCTGCCGGTGTCGGGTTCGACCTCGCAGCCGGAGGGCCCGGCGGCGACGATCTCGGCGTCGGCCAGTGCGTCGATCCTCGCTGCGGCCTCGCCGGCACCGACGCAGACGTCCTGCTCGGCGAAGATCGGCCGGATCGTGTAGCCGTCCGGCGGGTCGAAGCGGACGACGTAGCAGCCGGCCTCGGCGTCGAAGAAGTAGCCGCCGTTCGCCCCGGTCGTCGTGGTCGCGATCCGCCGGTCGGCGGTGCGGTCGCGATCGTCGTCGGCCCACAGCGACACCCGCACGCCGGCCAGGCCGTCGCCGTCGTAGTCACCGATCGTCACCCGGTCGCCGATGTACGCCAGGGGTGGGGCCGTCGTCGGCGCCGGCGTGGTCGGGACGGTCACCGTCGTCGGGGCCACCGTCGTCGGGGCGGCCGTCGTGCTCGTCGGCGCCGTGGTCGACACCGTCGCCTCGCTGGTGCTGGACGGCTCGTCGGTCGATGACGTCGCGACGGTGCTCGTGGTGGTGCCCTCCCGTGCCGTCGTCTCGACGCCGACGGTGACGCTGGTCTCGGCGGTCGAGCTCGGACGGGTGGTGGCGGTCGTGCCCTCGGCGGTCGTGCCCGGGGCGCTCGTCGACGTCGAGCCGCTCGAGCCGAAGCGGTCGGCCCGGCTCGTGCCGTCGCCTGTCGCCCCCGACGTGGCGCCCGTCGACTCGCTCCCGCCGGCCTCGGTGGCCGCCGTCTCGGTGGCCTCGGCGGTGGTCGGGGCGGCCGCCTCGCCTGCGCTGGTCGTCCGCTCGCTGGCCGTCGAGGTCCACCACAGCGCCCCGGCGATCAGGGCCGCGGCGGCCGCGGCGGCTCCGACGGCGGCCAGGACCGGTCCGCCCGGTCGGCCCATGGCGGCCAAGCCGGTCTGCGCCGGCGGTGGGCCGACCATCGGTGGTCCGGCGTCGCCCGCTTCCAGGAGGCCGGCACCGGCCGGCGCAGCGGCAACCGTGACGTCGCCCCTCGCCTCCTCGTCGGTCTGGCCGCCGAGCGCCTCGCCTGGCGCAGCGAACAGCTCGGCCTCGGCCGCACCGAGACCGGCCGTCTCACCGGCCGGCGTCGAGGCCGTGTCGGCGAAGAGCACAGCGGCGGCGGCTGCGGTGCCGGCGACCTCGCCGATCTGGCCCCCCGGCCGGTCGACCGGGGGTTCGGAGGTGCCGTCGCCGGCTCGGTTGCCGTCGGCCGGACCGTCGGCCCCGTCGAGTGAGCCGGGCCCGGGGATGGCGAACCGGCCGGACCCGTCGCGGAGGCGGTCGGTGACCGACCCGAGCTCGGCGGCTGGGACCGGCTGGACCGGCGGCATCGGCGACTCGTCGACCGGTGGCGACAGCGGGGCGAACGGGGCCTCGTCGTCACCCGGGTCGACGGCGAGCGCCGAGACCGGCGCCGGATCGACCTCGGGGGTCTCGTCGATGGCGTGCCCCCAGGCACCGGCGCGGGGACCGATCCCGTCACCACCGTCGGCGGACAGCACCGGCTCGTCGTCGGTGCCGTCGGTGTCGTCGGTGTCGTCGCTGTGGTGGTGGTCGGCGTCGCCGAGCAGTCGCGTGAGCTCGGCATGGACGCCGGCGATCTCCTCCGACAACGCCTCCTCGTCGGCGGCGCCGCCGAGCGCAGCGCTCAGCCCGATGGCGGCGACCCCGCTCGGAGGCGAGGCGGCATCGGGTTGCTCGTCCTCCGGGTCGGTCTCGATGGCGAGCACCTCACCCGCCGGTCGCTCGGCCGTCGACTGGCCGGTGATGGAGGCATCGACCGCGGCGGGGGCGTCCGACTCGTGGTCGGCGCCGTTGCCATCGGCCGGACTGAGCTCGGTCGGGGTGATGTCGACGAAGTGTCCGGCGATGGTCGTGGCGCCGGAGCGGCCAAGCCGGTGGCGGCGACGGCTGTCGATCGGGCCGCCGTGGTCGAGGAACTCTCGGAGCCCGACGTGGCTGACCGGTGCGTGCTCGACGCCGTCCAGCAGCGCCCGCATGTCCTCGATGGCCTGGAGGCTGGAGGTCTTGGCCCCGTTCGGGGGCGCCACGCCGGCGAGGGCGAACTCGAACGGGGTCAGCTCGGTTGAGCCGTCGTGCTCGGTGCTCACAGCGCCACCGCCCCCGAGTGGATCAGCGTGCGGAGCCGGGCCTCGGCCCGGTTCTGGAGGGAGCGGACGGCACCGACCGGCTTGTCCATCGCCGCCGCCGTCTCCGGACCGGTGAGACCGAAGAAGACCCGGAGCACGATGACCTCCCGCTGCTCGGGGGTCAGGGCCTGCAGCGCCTCGCTGACCCGGGTCACCCCGTCGCGGCGCAACGCCACCTCGGCCGGGTCGCTGCCGTCGGCGACCAGCTCGAGGTCGAGGTCGTCGTCGAGCTCGACCTGGCGGCTCCTGGCCCGGTGCTCGTCGATCACCTGGAAGCGGGCGATCTGGTAGAGGTAGCTGGCGAAGTTGGCCCGATTGCCGACGAAGCGATCGATCGAGCGGAAGGCCTTGAAGAACACCGTGTTCACGACCTCGTCCGGATCGGGGCACGACTCGGAGCGGATGAGCGCCCCGACCTGGCGGTTGTAGGCGCGGTAGAGCCAGGCGAACCCCTCACCGTCTCCCCGTTTCGCTCCGGCGAGCGCAGACGAGAACGCCTCGTCCTGGTTGCCCGCTCCGTCGCTGTCCGCCATGTCTCAACGTCCGCCTAGCCCGCCCCACGCCCTACAGAACGACGGGGCGGCTCGAAAGTGTGCGGGTGTGCGACCGACTCGCCGATCGTCGCCACCATCCGCCCGCACCGAGACCCGTTAGCTTAGCGCTCCGGTCGGGCTGCACAGCGCAGGCCGCCGGGAGGGTGGCGCCGGCCGGCCCGCCCCGCTCGAGGATCCCGGCCGGCGGCGCGTCTGTGGGCGGCCCGTCAGGCGGTGCCGCCGATGTCGACCTGGTAGGCCTCGTAGATGAGGTCGGCCCCGCGTTGGCGGTGGCGGGTCATCTGGCCGAGCAGCTCGATCGCCCGGTTGCGGATGGTCGGCGCCTCGTCCCCGATCTCGTCGTCCGCCACGATCGAGACCGCGATCCGCAGCGCGTCGACCTCCTTCTCGAGCCGTTCGTGGTCGACCTTCATCTGGTCGACCCGGCGCTGGAGGCGGGGCGCCTCGGCCACCACGCGATCGAGGAACCCGTCCTTGGCCTCGGTCTCGCGTGCGTGGTCCTCGATGCGAGCCGCCGCGTGGTCGACGGCCATGGCCACCCGCAGGCGCCACTTCGCACCATCGCCGACCGGCGTGGTCAGCGCGTCTTCCAATCCGACGACGGCCTGGTAGAGGGCCTCACGGCGGATCCGTATCGCGTCCAGCTGCTCGGGGTCAGCCATCAGCTCGTTGTCCTCTCTCGTTAGTCACCGCCCACGACGACTTCGAGACATCTCAACCGTAGTACATGCTTGGCCAAGAAGGTAGGGGTCCGATCAGCGGCCGCCAGGCGTCGCCGGCGACGGCCGGTGGTCGTTGCCGGTCGACGCCCGCACCGAGGCGACCAACTACAGTGGTCGACGCCGCTCCCCGCCGCCCCCCCTCAACCGCCGCCGAGCCGCCGCCGAGCGCACGGCAACGATGCGTCGTTGCCGCCGCTGCTGGGCCCGCACGCTCGACGATCGCCCCGCCGCCATCCGTCATGAGAGTCCGATGAGAGCAGACCGTCGCACCGACGGGCGCCTCCCCGGCCTGATCGAGTTCCAGCAGAAGGTTCGCTCGATCGGGAAGCGGGAAGCGATCCGGCGACTCCGGCTGGCCCGGGCCCGGGCCAGGGCCGACCTGGCCCGAGGCGCGGCGTGGCCGGCCCTCGAACGGTACTTCCTCATCGTGGGACACCCCCGCTCGGGGTCGACGCTGCTCGCCGCGCTGCTCGACGCGCACGAGCAGATCGGTGTCGCCCACGAGGGCGAGATACTCCGGGTCGCCGTCGACGGTGGGTCGCGGCGCTCGCTGCTGGCCCGGACGGGCCACCACTGCGTCGAGTTCCGGCGGCTCGGCTTCGAGTGGGAGGGCTACTCCTACCGCATCGGTGACGACCAGGGCCGGCCGGCCGGGTGTCGGGTGCTCGGCGACAAGTCGGCCGGAAGGGCGGCCGACCTGCTCGTCGATCGCCCCGACGCCGTCGAGGTCCTCGAGTCGATCATCGGGCTGCCGGTGCACGTCGTCGTGCTCGAACGGAATCCGATGGACGTCGTGGCCACGATGCTCCGCAAGGGAGGCGCCCATCTGCACGAGCGAGACGTCATCGACCGCCACCGACGACGGGTCGAGGCGGTGACGGCGCTCCGGGCTCGACGTCCCCTGGCCACCCAGGTGATCCACCACGTGGAGCTGTGTGCCGACCCGGCTCGGGCCCTCACCGAGGTGCTCGGGGCGCTGCGCGTCCCTCCGTCCGCCGAGTACCTCGAGGCGGCCGTTCGAGCCGTCGACCCGACCCCGAGCCGGACGTCGCTGGCCCGGGACTGGGACCGCGAGACCCTGGATGCGGCGGCCAGGCTGTGCTCGTCGACCGAGCGGCTCCACCGCTATCTCGGCGAGCTCGACGAGCTCGCCGACGCCCGTCGCTGACGTGGTGCGTCTCCCGGGGCGAGCGCCGCTGTGGGTCTGGTTCGGCGTCGACCAGGCGCTGTCGTCGATCACCAACCTCGGGGTCGTCGTCGTGCTGGCCAACACGCTCGACGTGGACGCGCTCAGCGACTACATCGTGCTGTTCTCGATCCACCAGCTCGGCCTCGGGCTGGTCCGGACGGTCGTCGGCGAGTCCCATCTCGCCCGGGTCGTCGGCCGCGACGGCCGGTCACGACACAACCGCCCGCTCGGGGCCGGCGTCGTCGTCGGCCTCGTCGTCGCCGCGGTCGGGCTCGCCGTCTCCGGGGTCGACCCGGTCGACGCCGTCGTGCTCGGGGCCTCGGTTCCGGTCGTCTTCGCCCAGGACGTCCTGCGGTACCGGGCCCTGGCCGGTCCCCGGCCGTGGCGGGCGCTGCTGTCCGACAGCGCCTGGATCGCGGCGTCGGCGGCGGTGCTCGCCGGTGCCGCGGCCTCCGGGTCCTTCGGCGCCGGCGCCGCCGTCGCCGCATGGGGTACGGGTGCCCTCGCCGCCCTGGCCACACTGGTCGGTCTCGGCCAGGCGACGGCGCCGGCCGCGACCGGAGCCCAGACGGAGACGGGCGCGCTCCGGCGCGACCTCCAGCTGGCGGCCGACCACCTGCTCGCCCGTGGACTGACCGATGTGTCGCTGATCGTCCTCGGCCTGGTCGGCGCGGCCGGTGCCGTTTCCGGCGTCAAGGGTGCCCAGGTCCTCGCCGCCCCCGCCGTCCTGCTGGTGTCGACCTGGCGGAGCCTCGTGCTGCGCACCTTCGGTCCGGCCGGCGTCACCCCGGTGGCGCTGGCCGTCGTGCGTCGCAACCGGTGGTGGGTGGCCGCTCTCCTCGTCGTGGTCGTTGGGCCCGGTGCGCTCATCCCCGGTGTGGCCGAGCGGTTGCTCGGCGACGCCGCCGACGTCGGCCGTCGGGTCGTGCTGTTCTGGCTCGCGCTGCTGGTCGCCCGGGTGGTGATGTTGGCCGACTACGGGGCGCTGCGCGCGCTCGGTCGGTCGCAGGCGATCCTGCGAGGACGGCTCCTCGGCGTGCTGCTGGTCGTGCCAGCCGTCGCCGTCGCCGCGCTCGCCGACTCGGGGGTACCGGTTGCCCTCGGCCTCACCGCCAGCGCCCTCGGCCAGGCCGTGATGTACCGGGCGCTCGGTCGCCCGCACACGTCGCAACGGGCGAGATCACCCGCCGGCCGAGTCCCGGCCCGGTCGCTGCAGACGAGCGAGCGGCGACGCGACTAGCCGGCGCGGTCAGGACGACCGCTCGGAGACGCCGAAGGCCGCCACCAGACCGAGCACCGCAGCGACGAGCCCGACGGCGAAGGTGGCGGCGAACCGGCTCGGCCCGGCCCCGTCGCCGACGAGCACGTTCATCGTCTGGATACCGGACACGATGCCGATGAACATGATCTGCTGGTTCATGCCGTTGGCGATGCCGAGATCGGCCTCGTCGACCGCGCCGGCGACCATGGCCGCCACCGACGGCTGGGACACGCCGGCCGACGCGCCGGACAGGGCCAGGCCGACGATGATGAGCACGAGACCGGCGGTCATCGAGCGGTCGACGTCGATGACGGCGGCGACGGCGAACGCCGCCATCGAGGCCACCATCAGGATGGCCCCGAGGATGATCGGCCGCTTCTCGCCGATCCGGGTGGCCAGATAGCCCCCGACGGGCGAGGCCAGGCTGAACACGCCGGGGCGAGGGACCATCACCAGCGCGATCGTGCCGACGCCGAGCCCGTAGATCGCACCGAGCAGGGCCGGCGTCACGACGAACCCGCCCATGTAGGCGAACTGGACGAGAGCGGCCGAGACCATCGGCAGCGTGAAGTTGCGGCGCCGGAAGTAGCCGAGCTTCAGCATCGGGGCCGGGCTGCGCCGCTCAACGGCGACGAACCCGAAGCCCATCGTGACGCAGGTCGCCACCAGCGCCAGCAGGAGCGGATCGAGCAGCGCCTCGGCCGCCGACCCGTCCTGGAGACCGGCGCTGAGCCGGGTGATGGCGAGCAGCCCGGCGAGGACGGCCGCCCCGAGTGCGGCGGCTCCGGGATAGTCGAGCGGCTGATCGGCCTGACGGGGCGTCGGCCGCAGGACGCGGAACCCGATGACGAGGGCGAGCGCAGTCACCCCGGCGAAGCCGACGAACAGCGCCCGCCAGCCGATGATGTCGATCAGTGGACCGCCGATGACCAGGCCGAGCGTCGGCGCCCCGGTCATGGCGAACTGGTACCAGCCCATGGCCGTCGCCCGGCGCTCGGCCCCGTAGGCCTGCATCATCAGCGCCATGCCGCTCGGCATCATCATCGCCCCGGTCAACCCGAACAGGACCCGGAAGGCGATGAGGGAGGCGGCGTCCCAGGCGACGGCCGACAGCAGGGTGGTGATCACACCGCCGATCAGACCGAGCAGGAACAGCCGGCGATGGCCTCGGATGTCGCCGAGCTTGCCGGCGATGGGGGTGGCGACGGCCATCGCCAGCATGAGACCGGTGATCATCCAGGTGAGCGTGGCCCGGCTCGAACCGACGTCGTCGGCGATCAGGTCGAGCGACACGGTGACGATCGTCATCAGCGAGCCGAAGGTCATCACCGCCAACATCACGACGCCGAGCAGGATGCGCTGATAGCGACGATCCTCGCCGGCGGCGACCGCAGGTCCGACCCCGTCGGTCGTCGTCGGGTCGGCGGTCTCGGTCACGAACCGAGGCTAGCGGTGGTGCCTCGGGCGCCGGGAGCTACGACGGTGTGCCGTGGGCCACTGGCGTCGGTCGGCGGGCCCGACGCAGGACTCAGTCGGCCGGGCCACCACCGCGCCGGTAGAGCGCGGTGAGCCCCGAGATGCTGACGCACTGCTGCACGGCCTGGCCGGCCAGGCCAACCGCGGCGAGCAGGAGGAACCCGCCGGCGCCGGGCGCGACGTCGGCGAGGTCGATCGAATCGAGATCCTGGATCGGTACGCCGTCGAGGAGCAGGTCCTCGCCGTTCGGTGCGACCGAGAGGTTGTCACCGAGCTGGGGCACGGCGACGGCCTGGGTCACCAGGTTCAGGACGAACCCGACGCCAGCGACGAGGATGGCCAGCAGCAGCAGCCGCCCGAAGGTCGACCACCAGCGGCCGGCGGTGAATCGCCACGACGCCCCGAACGGGTTGGTGCCGGACGGAGCCACGGCGACGGCGACGCCGACGAAGTTGAGCCGGACCCACAGCCACACGGCGGCGACGCCGGCGAGCAACACGGCCAACAGCCCGGTGAGGACCGACAGCGCCGGGCTCGAGTCGGCGAGCACGACCAGGAGGGCGACCAGCACGCCGAAGGCGATGACCACGAGGAGGCCGGCCACGACGGCGACGAGGCCCCAGCCGATCGCCCGGGGGAGGCGGCGGAGCCCGACGCCGAGCGACGAGCCGAGCTCGGGGTCGCCACCGGCATGGGCCGCATGCAGGTGATGGTTGGCGCCGAGCCAGCCGACGGCGCCGAGCAGGGCGGCGAGGAGCCCGAGCGCGGCGGCGCCGACCGTCAGGCCGAGGTCGAAGCCGCTGACCTCGATCCGGTCGCTGCGTGCGTCGATCGACAGTCGCTCGAGCGCCGAGCCGGCGAGGATCGCCGCCGGGAGCAGACCGACCGCCGGCAGGACGAACAGCAGCACGGCGAGTGGCCCCGCATGCCGGGGCAGGATGCTGAGCGACGGGTTGAGCCACTCCCCCAGATCGCCGTATCCGTGGCCGCCGGGGCTCGGGCCGCCGGTCGGCGCGAACACCGGTGGTGTCGACGAGGGCTGGTACGGGGGCGGACCGGCCGCACTCGGCCCGGCGGCGGGGGGCGGACCGCCCGGTCGACCGAACGGGTCGCCGGCGGCGGGGCTGGTGGGTGCCGCCGGCGGCGGATCGGTCACGGACTCGGTCCACGCTGCGCCGTCCCAGTACCGCAGTCGACGATCGTCGTAGGGGTCCGGGTACCAGCCGGCGGCGGGGGTCGACATAGCCAGCCAGACGATAGGCAGCACACCGGAGCCGGGCAACCGGTTCATCGCCAGCCACCGGGTCGCCGCCTGGCCGGCTCCGTCCGTCTGGCCCCCGGGCGCCGAGGACGCCGTCGGCCGGAGCTTGCGGGGCCCGGCCCGGCCGGTCAGGCTGGCCGGGCCGGCCCGGGGTGGGTCGGCGGAGAGGGGATGACGTGACACGTCTGTCGCAGCTGAGTCGGTCGATCGAGGGGCGGGTGACGTTGGTGACCGGCGCCGCGTCCGGCATGGGGCGGGCGACCGCCCACCTGTTCGCCGACGAGGGGGCGTCGGTGATCGTGACCGACCTGACCCAGGACGGCGTCGACGCCGTTGTCGCCGAGATCGCCGGCGCCGGCGGGACGGCGGCCGGCTGGGTCCTGGACGTCAGCGACGCCGACGGGGCCGAGCAGGTCGTCACCGAAGCGGTCGATCGCTTCGGCCAGCTCGACCACGTCGTCAACAACGCCGGCATCTCCCGCTTCGCCCCCATCGACGCCGAGGACTACGAGGACCACTGGGCCATCTCGCTGGAGGTCCTGCTCACCGCCCACACGCGGATCATCCGGGCTGCGCTCCCCCACCTGCGCCGGTCGGACGCGGCCCGGATCGTCAACATCGCCTCGACCGAAGGTTGGGGGGCGACGAAGTTCGGCAGCCCCTACACCGCGGCCAAGCATGGCGTGATCGGCCTCACGAAGTCGTTGGCCGTCGAGCTCGGTCGCGAGGGCATCACGGTGAACTGCATCTGTCCCGGGCCGATCCACACCGGCATGACCGAGGCCATCGACGACGCCGACAAGCAGGTGTTCGCCCGCCGGCGGACGGCCATCGGTCGCTACGGCGTCCCCGAGGAGGTGGCGCACGGGACGCTCAACTTCTGCCTTCCGGCCTCGCAGTACATGACCGGCGCCGTGCTGCCGGTCGACGGTGGCCTGCTGATCAAGAACGCCTGATCGCCGGTTTGGACCGGTCCGCTTGACCTCCGACCGAATTGACCGTACATTTGCACAATAGGCGCACAATCGCCGGACGACCGCACACACCATCGGACACGAGGAAGGCCGAGCATGATCTTCGAGCAGCACTACCTCGAGTGCCTGTCCCAGGCCTCGTATCTCATCGGCGACCAGACCACGGGCCGGGCCGTCGTGGTCGACCCGAGGCGAGACGTCGCCCCCTACCTCGAGTCGGCCGGTGAGCACGGGCTGACGATCGAGCTCGTCATCGAGACCCACTTCCACGCCGACTTCCTGTCCGGCCATCTCGAGATGGCCGAGGCCACCGGTGCCACCATCGCCTACGGCGCGGCGGCCGAGACCGAGTTCGAGTCGCGGAAGCTGGCCGACGGTGAGGTGATCTCGCTCGGGGACGTCGTGCTCGAGATCCGCCACACCCCCGGCCACACCCCCGAGTCGATCTCGGTGGTCGTGTGGGAGACCGGGGCGGCCCGGGAATCGGGCGAGCCCCCCTACGGCGTGCTGACCGGCGACACCCTGTTCGTCGGCGACGTCGGCCGACCGGACCTGCTGTCCTCCAAGGGCACGACCGCCGAGGACCTCGGGGCCCAGCTCTACCGCTCGCTGCACGATCGGTTGCTGACCCTGCCGGACGCCACCCGGGTGTTCCCGGCCCACGGCGCCGGCTCCGCCTGCGGCAAGAACCTGTCGACCGAGACCTCGTCGACCATCGGTGACCAGCGGGCCACCAACTATGCGCTCGCCCCGATGAGCGAAGACGAGTTCGTCCGGGTCGTGACCGAGGGCCAGACCGCGCCACCGGCGTACTTCTCGTTCGACGCCATGCGCAATCGGGAGGAGCGGCCGTTGCTCGACGAGCACACCCCGCCCCCGGCGCTGTCGCTCGACGAGGTGGTCCGTCACCAGCGGTCCGGCGCCGTCGTGCTCGACGCCCGCGATCCCCAGGACTTCGCCGCCGGTCACCTGCTCGGGTCGATCAACGTCGGCATGGCGGGTCGCTACGCCGAGTTCGCCGGCGGCGTCGTCCAACCGGGCGCCCCGATCGTGCTGGTCGTCGAGGCCGGTCAGGAGCTCGAGGCCAAGAACCGCCTGGCCCGGATCGGCTTCGACCGGGTGATCGGCTTCCTCGACGACCCGATCGCCGCGCTGTCGGCCAACCCGGACGACGTGCGCCGTGGCTCGCGGGTCGACGTGGACGGGCTGCGGTCGGCGCTCGACTCGGTCGACGATCTCCAGGTCGTCGACGTCCGCCAGCCGGGCGAGACCGAGGGCGGCCACCTCGACGGCGCCATCCTGATCCCGCTCACGCAGCTCAACCGGGAGCTGGGAACCCTGGACGCCTCCCGGCCGACGATCGTCTACTGCGCCGGCGGCTACCGCTCGTCGATCGCCGCCAGCCGCCTGGCCGCCGCCGGCTTCGACGACGTGTCCGATCTGCTCGGCGGCTACGAGGCCTGGCGGACCGCAGCCGACGGCGCCGACGGTCGGGTGGGCGCCTCCTGAGCGAGGGCGCGTCCCCCACCGCAGGGGCCGGGCCCGGGTCGGTCGCCCGGCGGGCGGTCGGCCGGGGCCGCGGTCCGTCGACCGGCGACGTGGTGGCCGGGGTGTCCGTTGCGATGGTCGCCATCCCCCAGTCGCTGGCCTACGCCGAGCTGGCCGGGCTCCCGGCCCAGCACGGGCTCTTCGCCTCGGCCCTCCCGTCGATCGCCGCCGCCGCCTTCGTCTCCTCCCGCCACCTGCAGACCGGGCCGGTCGCACTGACGGCCCTGTTGACCTTCGGGGCGCTCAGTGGTCAGGCGCCGACCGGCACCGCCGACTTCGCCCGCCTGGCTGCACTCCTCGCCCTCCTGGTCGGCGGCTTCCGGCTGATGCTCGGCCTCGTCCGCCTCGGGCGCCTCGCCTACCTCCTCTCGGAGCCGGTCCTGGCCGGGTTCACCACCGGGGCGGCGGTGCTCATCATCTCGTCCCAGCTCCCCCGGGCGTTCGACGTGCCCGGGGGCGACGACGGCGTGCTCCGCGAGGCCTGGCGGGCGCTGACCTCGCCGGACCAGTGGCGCCCGGCTGCCCTCGCCTTCGCGCTGATCACGGCGGTGATCATCCTCGGCAGCCGGCGGGTGCACCGCCTCTTCCCCGGCGTGCTGGTCGCGGTGGCGGCCGCCACCGTGGCCTCGTCGGCGCTCGGCTACGAGGGCTCGGTCACCGGCGAGCTGACCGGCGGGTTCGTCAGCCTCGGTCTCGACCTCCCCTGGGGCTCGGCCGGTGGACTCCTGCTGCCCGCCTTCGTCATCGCCCTCGTTGGCTTCGCCGAGCCCGCGTCGATCGCCCGCACGTTCGCCGCCCGCGATCGGGAGCCGTGGGATGCCAACCGCGAGATGGTGAGTCAGGGGGTGGCCAACCTGGTCGCCGGACTGACCCGGGCCTTCCCGGTCGGCGGCTCCTTCTCCCGGAGCTCGCTCAACCGGCTGGCCGGGGCCACGAGCCCCTGGGCCGGTGCCGTCACCGGGCTCTGCGTGCTCGCCGCCCTGCCGGCCACGCCGGTGCTCGCCGACCTGCCGAGCGCCGTGCTCGGGGCGATCGTGGTCGTCGCCGTCGTCGGACTGGTCCGCCTCGACGTGCTCGCCGACCTCGTCCGCCGCAACCGGGCCCAGGGGGGCGTTGCCGTCGGCACGCTGGTGGCCACGCTGCTCGCCGCCCCCCGGATCGAGCGGGGGGTGCTGATCGGCATCGGACTCGCCCTCCTGGTCCACCTGTCCCGCGAGCTGCGGGTGACCGCCGACAGCGACTTCGACGACGGGCGACTGCTCGTCCGACCCAAGGGCGTCCTGTGGTTCGCCACGATCGCCTCGGTCGACGATCTCATCCGCGATCACCTCGGCCGACCGGACGCCGAGCTGGAGACGGTCGTGTTCGACCTCGACGGCGTCGGCCGGCTCGACTACACGGCCGCCGCCGCCCTCGCCCGACTGGTGGACGAGCTGACCGACGCCGGCATCGCCGTCCGGGTGATCAACGTGCCACCCGGTGCGGCCCGGGCGGCCCAGATCCACCTGCCCGGCAGCGACCGGACCTGACCGCGGCCGACTCGGCCGACGGGTCCGGTGACCCGACGCCGCGGTCGCTCACGTCGACTGGCCCTCGACCCCGAGGCGTGCCCCCATCGACCTCCAGCTCCAGCACCGATCGCCGGCGCCGAGCGACTAGATTCGGTTGGAGAACGTCGTCGGTCCCGCCGGCCGACGACGCCGATCCGAGCCGCCAAGCGCGGTCGCCCCGGCCCCGGGCCGATCGTGCGCCCGCCCGAGCTCGGCCTCGACCGCCGCCGTGTCCCCGACCATCGACGCCTCTCCGCCCGCCCGCGCCGCCTCCGCCAGGCGCCACCTCCGACCCGCCATCGGTCTCGTTGCGCTCGCCTTCGCGCTGGGCGCCGTCCATCCGACCGCCGTCCCCGGCCGCGTCACGCTCGTCGTCGGGGCCGTGACGGCGCTCGTCGTGTGCGGGCGGGCGTGGCGCCGTCCCGCCGGCTACCTGGCCCCGGCCGGGCTGCCCCTCGGGTACGCCCTGGTGCTGCACGTGCTCCCGCTCCTGGTGGCCGACCGCTTCATGTTCGAGGGGGCCAGAGCGACCATCGCCAACGGCGTGGTCAGCCCGGCGATGGCCGACGATCCGACCACCCGGGCCCTCGGCCTGTTCCTGCTCGGGCTGGTCGGCGGTGTGCTGATCGTGGCCCCCGATCCGGTCCCGTCGACGTTCCTGCGGGAGCGGCTCGACCGCCCGCTCGGCCCCCTGGTCCCGGCCCTGCGGGTCATCGGTCGCGCTGCGCTGCTGGCGTCGATCGCGCTCCAGGGCCTGCATCTGGCCAGGAACGGCTTCACCCGTGACGTGGCCGGGGGGCTCGACGCCGAGCTGACCAGCATGGGGCGACTCGCCCTGTTCATGGGAGCGACCGCCGTCGCCGTCGCCAGCGGTGACCGGCGCCGGCCCCGGGGGCGGCTGCCGCTCGCCGACCTGGTGTTGCTGCTGGCGGCGCTCGGACTGGCCTTTACCTGGGGGAGCCGGAGTACGTTGCTGGCGCCGGCCATGTTGCTGGTGTTCGTGCTCGGGGCCAGGCGGATCCTGACCGGTCGACGATTGCTGGTCGGGGCGCTGGTCGGGGTGATCGTGCTGGTCGGGATCGCCGAGTTGCGTCGCGACGGGCCCGAGAGCATCAGCGGTGTCGGACTCGCCACCGTGCCCGAACGGGTCGTCCGTGACCTCAACGCTCCGACCTACCTGACCTACTACACGCTCCGGGCCCACGGCCAGCACCCCGACGGCGGCCCGACGGGCGGCTCGTCCTACCTGGCGGCCGTTCCCCGCTTCCTCCCGTCGGCCGCGACCGCGTCGTTCGACTGGGAGCTGCCGCCACTCGGCACCACCCAGTACCGCGACCTCATCGAGTTCGACGACCCGAATCGGGGCTTCGGCTTCGCCACCGTGACCGAGGGGGTGCTCAACTTCGGATTCGGGGGCGCCCTCGCCTCGGGTCTGGCCACGGGGTTGGCGCTGGCGTGGGCGTATCGGCTGCTCGTGCGTGGCGGGACCGGGGTCGTGGCCCGATGGCTCTACCCGGTGCTGTTCGCCTCGCTGCCGTGGTTCCTGCGGTCCGATGTGTTGCAGGGGGCCAAACCGCCCCTGTACGCCATCGCCGTCCTGGCGGCGACGGCGTTGGCCACGCGGGTCGCCTCCGGCGGCGCCGGCCGACCGGCCGGTTCCGGGGTCCCCGCCACCGACCCCCGCCGCCAGCCCGTGCCGGCCTGATTCGGCAGGGTGGCTGGCGCAACCGGAGCTGGGCTCCAGGGTGCGCGCCGCCGGGCGGGGGTCGGCGTCCCGTCGGGGCGACCGATGTCGCCGGTCAGAACGAGATGCGATGATGCATCGACTGCGGCAGGGTCGGCACCGGGCCGGTCGGCATGTCGACGTCGTCGTCGCTCGGGTCGATCAGCTCGGCCACCGGCTCGCCCGCGACGGCCGGAACGGCCTCGGCGGTCTGGTCGGGCCGGCGGAGGTCGATGGGCTCGCCCCGGTAGGCCAGCTCGGTCAGCTCGGCCATGCCGTCGAGGGTGAACCGCCGGTCCGGCTGGCCCGGCAGCCGGTCGGGCCACAGGTCGACCAGCTCGACGCACGCATCGGCCAGCCCGCGGACGTCGCCGACGTCGGCCAGCTGGATCGACGACGGGCCGTCCTGCAGCAGGTTCGACCCGGCGGCACGGGTGACGACCATCGGGAGGCCGAGATGGGCGGCCTCGATCAACACGTACGGCATGCCCTCGTAGCGGCTCGGGAGGAGCAGGACGTCCATGCCCGACATGGCCCATGGTCCGGGCTGCTCCCCGACCAGGTGGATCCGGCCGGCCAGGCTCGGGCTGATCCCGGCCCGTTCCTGCAGGGCCTCGCGGAGCTTGCCGTCGCCGACGACGACGAAGTCGACCTCGGCCCGGGCCACCGCGATCCGCTTGAACACGTCGAGCAGGGTGTGTGGCGCCTTCTGGTCGTCGATCCGGCCGACGAAGCCGATCACCGGCCGGTCGAGCGGCAGTCCGAGGGCGCGGCGGACCAGTTGTGGATCGGCCCGGGCCAGCGGTGGGATCCCGTTCGGGATCATCACGATCTTCGTCTGCTCGATACCCATCAACCGCAGGTGGGTCTCCTCCTCGGGTGACACGGCGATCACGATGTCGGTCCTGGCCGACAGGCCCCGCTCGACGAGGTCGACGCCGCCTCGGGCCCGCTTCCCGAGCTCGGGGTTCATCGAGTAGACGGCATGTGGGGTGTAGGCCACGACCCAGGGGCCCCGGGGGGCCGAGCGGGCGAGCATGCCGCCCTTGGCGCTGTGCCCGTGGATGACGTCCGGTCGGAAGCCACGGGCCAGCGCCCTGACGGTCTGCACGGCCTTCAGGTCGCTGCGGTCGGGAGCTCGGCCGACGTCGAGCGAGCGCCAGTGGACCAGGTGGTTCCGCTCGCGCGCTCGGCGGAACCGGTCGCTCTCGCGCCGGGTGCCGTAGAGCACGACGACCTCGTGGCCGGCCTCCGACTGGGCGCGGCTCAGATCGATGACGTGGCGTCCAACCCCGGCGAACGTGGCCTCGGCCACGTGGAGAATCCTCATGTCCACGCTCCCTTCCCGCATGACCCCGCCGGGTCGCTCAGTTCGGCGACGCCGTCCGGACCGGCGCGCGTCCACGTCGATGCCGACGGGGCGCGACGAACGGGCCGGGGGGTCACACCAAGAGGTCTGGTCGACTCCGGAAATCGGCGGATCGGAGTCGGGCTGTGGCTTGGACTGTACCCGAACCGCCGGGCCGTCGACGCCCCGAATGGGGACGCTTTCGCGCTCATCGGACCTTGGCCTCCGCTCGATCGGCCAGGACGCCCTCGACGAGATCGACGAACCGGTCGCCGATACGGTCGATGTCGTATCGCTCCTCGACCAGGCGACGGCAGGCCGAGCCCATCGCCCGCAGCTCGTCGTCCGCTCGATCGAGGAAGTCGTCGATGGCGGCGGTCAAGGCCTCGACGTCGCCGGTCGGCACCACCGGCCCGTTGCGGGCCGGGTCGTGGCCGTCGGGCGCCCCGGTGCAGTCGCTCATGATGACCGGCAGCCCGGCCGCCATCGCTTCGAGAACCGCGAGCGGCCAGCCCTCCCAGCGGGCGGGGTGGACGGACACGTCGGCGGCAGCCAGCAGGCGGTCGACGTCGCTCCGCCAGCCGAGGAACTCGACCGACCCGTCGACGTCGAGCGCATCGACCCGGCGAACGAGATCGTGCCGGAAGGCTTGGGAGGCTGCGGCCTGCGCGCCCTCGGTCGTGGTGCCGACCAGCAGCAGCCGACCCCGCCGGTCGGCGGCTCCGGCGGCGGCCCAGGCCTCGATCAGCAGGTCCTGAGCCTTCTGCACGTCGAGGCGGCCGACGTTGACGAAGATCCGCTCGCCCGGGTCGAGGCCGAGCGAGCGACGCAGCTCGGCCCGCTCGCCCTCCGGTCGTGGCCGGTTGATCTCGATGCCGTTGGGCAGGACGACGCAGCGGCTCCCGGTGACGCCCATGTCGACGAGCTCCTCCTCGACCGCCGGCGAGGTGCAGACCGACAGGGTGGCGGATCGACTGACCGTTCGGCGGTAGTAGCGACGCTTGATGGCGGGCACCGGGCCGGGCCCCCAGAACCGGTGCTGGTTCTGGATGGCCAGCACCGACGGAATGCCGAGCCGTTCGCCGGCCCGCACCGCCGTCGCCCGATCCCGCTGGTTGAAGCCGACGATCGTGTCGGCCCCATCGGCGGCCCTGGCCACGTCGCGTTCGGCCAGACCGGGGAGCGGCCGTCGCAGCCGTGGCACCAGCCTGGTGGTGACGTCGTTAGCCGCCAGGCCGTCGACGATCGTCTGCGGCCTCCCGTCGTCGTCGACCGGGACGGGACCGTGGAGCACGACGACGTCGTGGCCCCGTCGGCGGAGGGCGACGGCGTAGTTGACCAGCATCCTGGCCGCGCCGGTGAGGTCGGGGACGGCGATGGTCATGGCCACGGTGGCCATCAGTGGGGTCTCCTCTCGGTCACGACTCGGTCCTCGACGACCGGTCGGGCGGCTCGTCGAGATCGTCGACGATGCGGAGATAGCGCGGGCGGGCTGCGGCCGGTGTGTCGGCGGGGGGCCCATCAGCGGCGCCGGTCGGGTCACGGACCGGGCCGCGTGCGGCTTGATGGTCGAGGTCGAACGGTCGTGAGGCGTAGGCCAGCTCGGTCAGCTCGGCCATGCGCTCGATCGTGAACCGCCGGTCGGCGGCGCCACCCGATCGGGACGGGCGGCGATCGAGGAAGCGGAGGCAGGCGTCGCCAAGGCGGACGACGTCGCCGACCGGGACCTCGACCAGTTCCGCCGGACCGTCCCGGAGCAGCGCCGAGCCGGCGGCCGAGCTCACCACCATCGGCAGCCCGAGGTGGGCGGCCTCGATCAGCACGTACGAGAATCCCTCGTAGCGGCTCGGCTGCACGAGCAGGTCCATCGCAGCCATGGCCCACGTGCCGGGCCGCTCCCCAACCAGGTGAACCCGGTCGGCGACGCTGGGCGACCGCGACCGCAGGCGCCGCTCGAGCTGGGGCCGGAGCTGCCCGTCGCCGACGACGAGGAGGTGTGCGTCGCCTCGGGCCGCAGCGACGATCTCGAACGCATCGAGCAGGTGATGCGGGGCCTTCTGGTGGTCGAGTCGGCCGACGAAGCCGAGGACCGGTACCCCCTGGGGCACGCCGAGCGAGCTCCGCACGGACCTGCGGTCGGCCGCGGCCACCGCCGGTATCCCGTTGGCCACCACCCGGATGCGACGGGCGTTGACGCCGAGGCCGAGCAGATGGTCGCGCTCCTCGGGCGACACGGCGATGATCGTGTCGGTCCGCCTGGCCAAGGTCCGCTCGACGACGTCGACACCGAGGCGGAGCCGGTGGCCGAGGTCCGGGTTCATCGAGTACACGGCGTTCGGCGTGTAGACGATCCGCCACGGGCCGGGCGGGGCCAGCCGGGCGAGCAACCCGCCGAGCGTCGAGTGTCCGTGCACGACGTCCGGTCGGAAGGTCCGGATCGTGCGCCACGAGGTTCGTGCCGCTCGGGCCAGTGACGGGTCGGGCCGCAGCGGGACGTCGATCGGTACCCAGGTGACGCCGTCCAGCTCACTGCGGGCCCGCCTGAACCCGTCGCTCTCGCGAGTGGTGCCGTAGACGACGACCACCTCGTGTCCGACCTCCCGCTGGGCCCCGGCGAGGTCGGTGACATGGCGGCCGACCCCGGCCAGCGTCGCCTCGACGATGTGCAGGATCCTCATCGGCGCCGCCAGGCGGTGATCGTCCGCCCGAGGAGCTCCTCGACGACGGCGACGTCGGGGCGGAACTCGGCCCGCAGCTTCGCCTCGGTGAGCGGGTCCATCGCCGGGCGCTCGAGGTTGGCCGACCGCACCCGCTCCCGCAGGGCCCGGGGGGTCGCGGTGCGGACGAGCTGCTTGGCGCCGGGGGCCCGACGGATGCCGTTCATGACCGAGACCAGCAGATCGCTGCGGGGCACGCCGCCCCGGTTGGTGTCGCCGAGCACCCGCAACGGCTGCAGCGGATCGAGGTCGAGGAACCGGTGGACCCGGTCGAGGGTCTCCTCCGGTCGCTCCCGGTACTCCTCCTGGATGAGGATCAGCAGGCGGTCGCCGAAGGCCTCGACGAACGGTGGGAGCTGCTCGCCGTAGCGGCCCATGGCCCGCAGGTGCCAGAGGTGGTGGTAGCCGCCATCGCGGCGCCGCTCCTCCTCGCCGAGGGCCTGCTCGAACGTCGGCAGTCGCTCGAAACCGCGGCTGCGGAGGTAGAGGTAGCTCGAGTAGGCCCGCTGGGCGGGGTGGCGGAGCACGGCGACGAGCCGGACGTCCGGGCTGGCGTTGGCGTTGATGGCGGGAATGGCCCGTTCGGGGCTGTACAGGGTCGACACCGATCCCTCGCCTCGGATCGGGTGGTCGCCAGCGTCGGCGAACAGGGCCCGGAACCGCTCGGGGTCGGTGACGAGGGCGAGATTGATCGACACGTCGTCGCCGGGGCCGCGGAAGCGGACCGGCCGACCGGCGTTGGCGAAGAAGTGCACCTCCTTCGGCACGGTGAAGAAGACGTCCCGGTGGTCGGCGAGCGCGGTGCACAGGGCTGTCGTCCCGCTGCGGGCGGCCCCGATGACCAGCAGGTTCGGGCCGTCGGTCGGCGGCGCTGACGTCGCCTCCGGGGCGGTGCGGTCCGGTCGGTCCATCAGTAGGCCCCGTGCTTCCGTGGTCGCCAGAGCTGGACGAGGGTCCGACCGCAGATGACGACGTCCCCGAGCAGCGAGCGCTTGCGGACGTACTGCAGGTCGAGGGCGACCCGATCGGCCATCGGGAGGCGATTGCGGCCGCTGACCTGCCACAGGCCGGTGAGGCCTGGCCTCACGCTGAGCACGGCGTCGAGGTGCTGCCCGTAGGCCTCGGCGTCCCGCAGCAGCTTCGGTCGTGGGCCGACGACGCTCATCTGGCCGAGCAGGATGTTGATCAGCTGTGGCAGCTCGTCCAGGCTGCCCTGCCGGATGATCATGCCGACCCGGGTCAGCCGAGGGTCGCGGCGCAGCTTGTGGTAGCGCTGGTACTCGTCGCGTGCCGTCGGGTCGTCGGCCAGCAGCTCCTCGAGCTCCCGCTCCGCCTCGGGACGCATCGAGCGGAACTTCCAGGCCTTGAAGACCGTGCGGCGATGCCCGAGCCGGGGCGAGCCGTAGAAGACGGGGCCGGGCGAGTCGACGATCACGGCGAGCGCAACGAGCGCCATCACGGGCGTCAGCAGCAGGAGCCCGATCAGGGCGACGACGATGTCGAAGGTCCGCACGGTGATCCTGGTCAAGGCGCCGGGTGGGGGGACGACGGTTGGCGCCGCACCCGGCTGCTCAACCGGGTCGAGGCGGATCCTCGGGCTGTGGTCGGCGGTGAGCTCGTCGGCCCCGTCCGACTCGGTCGGAGGCCGGCTGCGGACCCCGCCCGATGCGGGACGCCGGCTTCGGGTAATCCCGGTCGGGCGGCCCGACGCCGTTCCGTCGATGCGGTCGATGACCTCGGCAGTGCGGAAGAGCTCCGGGCCGGCTTCGACCTGGCTGCGGAGATCGATCGTCGCCGTCGTCGAGCCGTCGTCGCCTCTGGCCGTCTGCGTCGGCCTGGCGGTCGGACGCACGGCCAGGCGCGACTTCAACCTGATCGTGTCCGACGGACTGCTCATGGATGACATGCGACGGGAACCTCTCCCACCTGTTCCCGGGCGCGAGCCGGCGGCGTCCCGCGCCCGGATACCTAGCTGGTTCGGCCCGGGGATTCGGCGCCCCGAGCCGGCTGGGTTTCACCATGCGCCACTCAGCGCACGAACTCTAGGTCGTCGCAATGGGCGAAGCAACGACCGTTCCCATCTCCAATCTTCGACATGAGCGGTCACGCGACGGCCCCGGTTTCGACTCAATGGCCCCGGTGTGGAGGTCGACGAACGCGACGTGTGGCCGCATGCCGCCGACCGTCCACGACCGACTGCGTTCCACCCCGGTCCGGGCGGGTGCAGGCCACCCTGCTGGCCGATCGCGCCGACCCCACGGGCCCGGGGTTGCAGGACCGGCCGTCGGGACGTCGTGTGGTCTTTGGGGCGTCGGGTTGGCGGCCGGGAGGGCCTTTTTGACCTTTGCGGCGACGCTCCTGTTCGACATGGATGTCAATGCGACGCGACGGGACGGCGTGTCACCACCCCCATGGCGCGGTGCGAACAGCCGGGCGACGGGCCCCCGACCACAGGCGGGGGTTGACAGTTGAACGATCGTTCGATAGCGTTTTGATCTCGGCACCGCGTCGCCGGTTGGCCGACTCGAAGGCACGCCTTCCCACGGTCTGCGTCGATCGGATCGGGCTCGCACCCGATCCGCCCCGGGGAGTCGAGATGTGGCGATGCCGTTCGAGCGAAGCGGTTCGGTTGGTTCAGGCCGCCGCGTCGGCCCGTACCGCCGGGCCGAGACGGCTCGGCTTCCGTTGGCCGATCGACCGGGGGTTGGCTCGGCGTCCCCTCACGTCGGGCCCGTCGCACGGCGGCGCGCGGCCTCGCCAACCGACCCGACCGCGCCCGGTCGTGCCCTCCGCTCCCCCGCTCCCGTCAGGAGGGCACGGCCGCGGCGACCCCCCACCGCTCGGCGATCAGCTCGAGGCTGACCCGACGTTCCGCCATGCCGTAGGTCGGCGTGTGCAACATCAGCTCGGACGCCTCGGTCCGTTCCGCCAGCGCCTGCAGCCCGCCGACCACCTCGTCCGCGGTGCCGAGCAACGACGACGACGGCATGGCGAGGGCGTTCGCGAAGTCGGGGTGCTCCGGGGCCTCCTCCGGCGACACAAGCGGGAGCATCCGACCGTGGCGCATCCCGTAGCGGCGCAATCGGGCCGGACCGGCCAGCCACTCGGCCTCGTCGGTGCTCTCGGCCGCGATCGTCGACGCCGTGACGATCGTGTACGGCGCGTCGAGGACCGGCGACGGCTCGAAGTGCTCCCGATAGATCCGCACCGCCTCGACCGTGCCGCCCATGTCGAAGTGGTGGGCGAAGGCGAAGGGCAGGCCGAGGATGCCCGCCAGCTGGGCGCTGAAGCCGCTCGATCCCAGGGGCACGACCAACGGCGTGCCGCCCGCCGCCGGCGTCGCCCGGAAGCGGTCCCACAGTCCACTCTCGGTCCGACGATCGCCCAGGAGGCCCATGACGTCGATCAGGTGACGGGGGAAGTCCTCGGCGTCGCGATTGTCGGCCCGGCCGCGCAGCGCCAGCGCCGTCATCTGGTCCGTCCCGGGGGCCCGGCCGACACCGAGATCGATCCGTCCGGGGTGCAGCGCCTCGAGCAGGGCGAACTGCTCGGCCACCGCCAGCGGGGCGTGGTTCGGCAGCATCACGCCGCCGGAGCCGATGCGGATCCGCTCGGTGTTGGCCGCCAGGTGCGCCATCAGTACCGGTGGGCTCGTGCTCGCCACCGTCGCCATGTTGTGATGCTCGGCGACCCAGAAGCGGTGGTAGCCGAGCTCGTCGGCGACGCGGGCCAGGTCGGTGGTGTCGCGGAGCGCCTCGGCGCTGGAGCGCCCCTCCGACACCATGGCGAGATCGAGCACGGACAACGGCAACACGGGCCTGCACCTCCTAGTCCCAGTCTAGCGATGCGGTCCTCGCCGGCCCGATCGGAACTGGAGCCGAGCGGCCGACCGGTCCTATCGTCTGGCAATCGTCGCGTGGAATCAGGGGGTCATCATGAACGAGCAACTCGACGCAATCCTGCAGGCCGGAGTCGACCGGGGCGCCGTTCCCGGGGTCACGGCGGTCGTCGTCGATCGCAGCGGCGAGCGCTACCTGGGGTCGGCGGGCGAGCGGCAACTCGGATCCGGCGTGGCGATGACGCCCGAGACGGTCGGCGCCATCTTCTCCATGACCAAGGCGGTCACGGGCGCTGCGGCGATGCAGCTCGTCGAGCAGGGGCGCCTCTCCCTCGATGCACCGGCGTCCGAGGTCTGCCCCGACCTCGGCCAGATCGAGGTGCTCGATGGCTTCGACGACGCCGGCCAGCCGATCACGCGCCCGCCGTCGACGCCGATCACGCTCCGCCACCTGCTCACCCACACGTCCGGATTCGTCTACGACATCTGGAACGCTGGCATGACCGCCTGGCACGAGGCCACCGGTTGTCCGACGATCCTCAGCCTCGAGCACGCCTCCCTGCGGACGCCGATCGCCTTCGACCCCGGGACCGATTGGGAGTACGGGACCGGCATCGACTGGGCCGGCCAGATGGTCGAGGCGGCGACCGGTCAGACGCTCGGCGAGTACCTGGGCGACCACCTGACCGGTCCGCTCGGGATGCACGACACCGCCTTCGCCCACTCGCCGTCGATGCTGGAGCGAGCGGCCGCCATCCACGCCAGACTGCCGGACGGCAGCCTGACCCCGATCGAGCTCGAGCCGCCGGCCAACCCACAGTTCGAGATGGGTGGCGGTGGCCTGAACGGCACCATGAGCGACTACGGGCGGTTCATCCGCATGATCCTCAACGACGGCGAGCTCGACGGCACCCGGGTCCTCGACGCCGACACGGTTGCCACGATGGCCGCCAACCACATCGGCGACCTCCGGGTCGAGAAGCTGGTCACCCAGGATCCGACGCTGTCGCTCGACGCCGAGTTCTTTCCCGGCGAGCCGAAGTCGTGGGGCCTGACCTTCCAGATCAACGAGCAGCCGGCTGCGACCGGCCGACCGGCCGGCACCCTGATGTGGGCCGGGCTGGCCAACAGCTTCTTCTGGATCGACCGCGAGAACGGCATCGGCGGCGCGCTCATGAGCCAGATCCTCCCCTTCGCCGATCCCGGGCCGGTCGACCTGTTCCTCGAGCTCGAGTCGGCGGTCTACGAGTCGCTTGCGTGACCGATGAACCCGTGACGCTGGTCGTCCCGTGTGATGGCCTCGACGACGCCATCGAGGCCTGCGAGGCCGTCGGCTTCCGCCTCGACGCCACCGGGCCGGCCGACGAACCCACCTGGGCCGAGCTGAGCCGCCACGACCTCACGATCACGCTCGACACCAGGGCCCCGTCCAGCGGTCCGAGCGTTCGCGCCGCGATGGCCTCGCCGGTCGAGGCGCCAACCTCCGTCCCGGTCGCCGTCGTCTCGCACGAGGCCGGCGGCCAGTGGAAGGCGGGCCGGGCCGGCATGCGCTACCGCGACCTCATCCCCGACCGCTACGGCGGCACCTACATCGCCTCGCACATCCACGTGCCGGCCGGCGGACCGGTCCCCGACTACGTGCACCACCACGACGTCATCCACCAGCTGATCGTGTGCCACCGGGGCTGGGTCCGGGTCGTCTATCAGGATCAGGGTCCGCCGCTGACGATGCACCCGGGTGACTGCGTGCTCCAGCCACCCGGCATCCGCCATCGGGTGCTGGAGTGCTCCGACGATCTGTACGTCATCGAGGTCGGCTGCCCGGCCGACCACCGCACGTCACTCGACCACGATCTCGACCTGCCGAACGGCGACGCAGCACCGGGGGGCACCTACGGTGGGCAGGGCTTCGTCCACCACGTCGCGGCCGAGGCCCCGTGGACCGACGAGCAGGGCAACGACGTCCAGGAAACGGGGCTCGGTCAGGCCAGCAACAGCCTGGTGTCCGTCCGGCGATGGCGGGGCGAGCCGCTCGAGCTCGACCTCGACCACGACGACGATCTCCGACTGGTCGTCGTGGCCGACGGTGCGGCGACGCTGACCGGGCCAGACGGCACCGCCGTCGAGCTGCTCGACGGGTCGAGCGCCACCGTCCCGCCGGGCGAGTCCCATCGCCTGGTCGCCGACGACCGGTCGACCGTCGTGCTCGATGTGGTGACCCGGGTCCCTCCGCCCGCCTGAGCCGGCGAGCGCCTCACGACCGGAGGTCGGCCAGCCAGGTGAGCCCCTCGTCGGTCTTGCCGGCCGGCTGGTACTCGGCGCCGACATGGCCCTCGTACCCGAGCTCGTCGAGCTCGTCCATGATGAGGCCGTAGTCGATGTCGCCGTGATCGGGCTCGGTCCGATCCGGGACGGCCGCGATCTGGACGTGGCCGATCAGCTCGATGTGCTCATCGATCAGATTCTCGACCTGACCGTGGATGAGCTGGGCGTGATAGCAGTCGAACAGCAGCCGCACGTTCGGCTCGTCGACCCGGGCCAGGATCTCCGCCGCCTGGGTGACCGAGTTGAGGAAGTAGCCCGGCTGCGCCTCGGGGCTGATCGGCTCGATCAACACGCCGACCCCGAACTCGTGGCCCCGGGCCGATGCGTACAGCAGGTTCGAGGCGAACGTCTCGGCGGCCCGCCGGTCGTCGGTCTTGCCGGCAAGCACGTGCACGAAGCGGGCCGACACGTCCACGGCGTAGGCGAATGCCTTGTCGATCGCCGCTCGCGCATCGTCCTCGCGCCCCGGGACGGCCGCTAGCCCGAACTCCCCGATCGACAGATCGCCGCCGACCGTGTTGAGGCTGATCAGCGGCAGGCCGAGCTCCTCCAACACCAGCGCCACCTCGACGGCATGGGTGATGTAGGGCCAGTGGACCTCCACGGCGTCGAACCCGGCCCGGTTGGCGGCCCGAACCGCGTCGAGCAGTTCGAGCTCCGGCCACAGGAAACCCAGGTTGGCCGACAGTGGTGGAGAGGTCATGGGTGGGCGTCAGCGATCCAACTCGTCGTCGATGTGCTGCCGGACGATAGCAGCAACCGACTCGTCGCCGCCCATGCCCAGGGCCTCGGCCGGCGCCGACTCGATCCGGGCCGGCCAACTGTCGACGATGCGCTGGATCTCGGGGTCCGGATCGAAGCGCACGGTGCCGAGCGGACGATCGCCGCCCTCGGCTCGCACCGCCGCGATCGCGTCGGCGACCCGCATCCCGAGGCCGGGAAGCGGGATCGTTCGATCGGCCCCCAGCGCATCGCCGGGCAGGTCAAGCAGGCGATCGAAGGCGTCGATCACCCGCCGGGGGGAGATGACCGCCATCACCGTGGCCGGATCGACCGGGCAGACCGTGTCGACCCCCGTCAGCGGCTCCCTGATGATCCCCGAGGCGAAACCCGACGCCGCCCGGTTCGGCGCGCCGGGGCGGACGACCACCGTCGGCAGCCGCAGGGTCCAGCCCTCGACGAAGCCCCTGCGGTGATAGTCGTTGACCAGCAGCTCGCCGCACGCCTTCTGGACGCCGTAGGACGTCTCCGGCCGTTGGGCTGCGCTCGCGTCGACCGTCCGACCGCCCGCCGCCGAGCCATGGGTGGCCAGCGAGCTGGCGAACACCACCCGGACGGGACGATCCCGCCCGGCCCCGAGCTCCCTGGCCCGCTCGAGCACGCCGATCGTGCCGAGCAGGTTGACCCGGTACCCGAGATCGAAGTCGGCCTCGGCCCCGGCGCTCACCACCGAGGCCAGGTGGTAGACGACATCGGTGGCCGGCCCGATCGCCTCGTCGACCACGTCGGGGTCGACCAGGTCCCCGACGAGCACGTCGACCCGCTCGTCGCCGACGACATCGGCCGCGGCCTCGGACGGCTCGACGTGGTCGACCAGCCGCAGCCCGGACAGCTCGGACCGGCTGGCCAGCAGCGACCGGGCCAGCGCAACCCCGAGGAACCCCGCTCCTCCGGTGATCGTGATGTGCATCAGCGCCCCCGGATCCTGCGGCCCGTGGCCCACTCGGCGCCCTCGACGTCCATGGCCCCTCCTCGATGGCTCCCGAGTAAGGTTGACCGATGCCCGGCACCGGCACCAACCAGCAGGTGATCGCGATGCTCGACGAGCTCGTGCGGCTGACCACCCTCGACGAGGAGAGCCCCCAGTCGTTCAAGGTCCGGGCCTACGAGAAGGCCAAGCTCGGGGTCGAGGCCCACGGCGAGGACATCGGTGAGCTGAGCGCAGCCCAGCTCACCAGGATCGACGGCATCGGCAAGTCGACGGCGGCCAAGATCCGCGAGTTCATCGACACCGGCACCGTCGACAAGCTCGAGCGACTCCGGGCCGAGTACCCGCCGTCGTTCGCCGAGCTGGCAAAGATCCCCGGCCTCGGTCCCAAGACGCTGAAGCTGGTGCGCCGGGAGCTGGGTGTCGAGGACCTCGACGCCCTCCGCAGTGCCATCGCCGACGAGAAGCTCAGGGCGCTGAAGGGGCTGGGCGCCACCAGGGAAGCCAAGATCGCCAAGGCCATCGAGCGACTCGGCCTCACCGGCAAGGACCGGCGCACCCCGATCGCCGAGGCCCTGCCCCTGGCCCGCCGGCTCGTCGCCGACCTCGAGGCGGTCCCGGCGGCCACCCAGGCCGCCTACTGTGGCAGCCTTCGTCGCATGGCCGAGACCATCGGCGACATCGACATCACCGTGGCCTCGGACGATCCGCCGTCGATCATGGCCGCCGTCGTCCACCACCCGGAGGCGACGGAGATCGTCCTCACCGGCGACACCAAGACCTCGTTCCTGACCTCGACCGGGCTCCAGGTCGACGTTCGGGTCGTCGAGCCGGACCAGTTCGGGGCCGCCATCCTCTACTTCACCGGCTCGAAGGCCCACAACATCGCCCTCCGCCAGCGGGCCATCGACCGTGGGTGGCTTCTCAACGAGTACGGGCTCCTCGACGGCGACGACGTGATCGCCTCGGCCACCGAGGAGGCCATCTACGACGCCCTCGGCCTCGCCTACGTCCCGCCACCGATGCGGGAGGCCACCGGCGAGGTCCCGGCCGCCGCCGTCAGCGCCGCCATCGCCGCCGCGGCGGGTGACCGCACCGGCGAGGCCGAGCGCGACCCGGACGACCGCCCGCTCCCCGACCTGGTCGAGCTCGAGCACATCCAGGGCGACCTCCACTACCACACCGACCGCTCCGGCGACGGCCGATCGCCGCTGGCCGACATGGTCGCCGTCGCCGCAGCCAAGGGCTGGCGCTACCTGGCCATCACCGATCACGGCGAGGACCTGGCCATCAACGGCTCCAACCGGGAGCAGATGCTCGAGCACCGGGAGAGGATCAACGCCCTCCAGGGCGACTACCCCGAGATGGTCATCCTGTGGGGCTGCGAGCTCAACATCGGGCCCGACGGCGGCCTCGACTACGACGACGAGTTCCGGGCCCTCTTCGACTACACCGTCGCCTCCGTCCACTCCCACTTCGACCAGGACCAGGTCGACCAGACCCGTCGGATCGTGCGGGCCATCGAGGACCCGACCGTCAACTCGATCGGCCACCTGACCGGCCGCTACATCGGCCGCCGGCCCGGTATCGAGCTCGACATCCCGACCGTGCTCGACGCCCTCGTCGCCAACGACGTCGCCCTCGAGATCAACGGCGCTCTCGATCGGCTCGATGCCGCCTCCGACGTCGTGCGCCGGGCCGTCGACCGGGGCGTCAAGCTCGTGATCAACACCGACAGCCACCACGTGTCCGAGCTCGGGCGCATGGAATACGGGGTGCTCACCGCCCAACGGGGCTGGACGCCGCGGGAGCTCGTGATCAACACCTGGAGCCAGGACGACTTCCTCCGCTGGGCCCGCTCGCGGACCTGAGATAACGTCGCTCCCATGCTGAGCTGGAGCGTCGGACGGGCCACCATCACCTCGATCGTCGAGTCGGAGACCCCGACCTCACCCCGCTTCCTGTATCGGGACATGGGCAAGGCCGACGTGCTGGCCAGGGCCGAGGCTGCGCCGTGGCTTCGGCCCGACTACGTCAGCGACGAGGGCTACCTCCGCCAGAAAATCCAGTGCCTGGTGATCGAGCTCGACGACCTGCTCGTCGCCGTCGACACGTGCGTCGGCAACGACAAGTCCCGCAGCAACGACCTCTGGGACCACCTCGACGGCCCGTTCCTCGACGACATGACCGCCGCCGGCTTCGACCCGGAGCGGATCACCCACGTCGTCTGCACCCACCTGCACGTCGACCACGTCGGCTGGAACACCCGTCTCGTCGACGGCGAGTGGGCACCGACGTTCCCGAACGCCCGGTACCTGTTCGTCGACACCGAGTACCGCCACTGGCGCCAGGAGGAGAGCCTGTTCGATGGCGAGGACCCGTTCGGCGACTCGGTGGCCCCGATCGTCGAGGCCGGGCTCGCCGACCTCGTCGAGCCCGATCACCGGATCGCCGACGGGATCCGGTTCGAATCGACCCCGGGCCACACCCCCGGACACGTCTCGGTCGTCGTCGAATCGGACGGCGACCGGGCGATCATCACCGGCGACATGCTGCACCACCCGATGCAGCTCGCCGATCCCGACCTGTCGTCGATGTTCGACACCGACCCCGACGAGTCGCGGGCGACACGCCGCCACGCCTTCCCCCGATGGGCGGACGGCAGGACCCTCGTCATCGGCACCCACTTCGGCACGCCGACGGCCGGGCGGCTCGAGGCCAGGGGAGACGGCTACGAACTCGTCTCGGACCGAGCCTGACGGCGCCGATCTCGGGTCGGCGACATCGACCGCGGCCGATCGGTCGCTACATGGTGAAGGCCAGGTTCCTGGCCGCCCGCTCGCCCCACTCGGCGTCGCCGGACCAGCTGATGCGACCGGCGTCGATCGCACCCTGGGGATCGATCCGACCGCAGGCCAGCTGCACGAACGTCAGCGAGTCGACGGACACCTCGACCGACGGGTCGTCGAGGTGGTCGACCCGACCGGCCCGGCCGTCGACCGAAGCGTAGATCGAGCGGGTGACCGGCCCCCGCAGGTGGAAGGCGATGCTCATGCCGTCCGGCAATCCGATCTTCTTGCCGACGATGTAGCCGATCGACAGCTCGACCTCGTCGGTGGCCGACTCGGCCGCCGGACCCCCGTCGTCGGACACCCGGCCGAGCGGCGTGGTGATGTCACGCTCGTGGACCCAGAAGTCGAAGACCCGCACGTCCATGAACCGGCCGTAGGTCGCCGGGCCGACCGGGGTCGGGCACGTGACGGCGAACTGGTCGTCGTCGAGCTCACCGAGCTCGGCCCGACGGGCGGCGAACAGCTGTCGGGCCTCGGTCATCAGCCGATCGTTCGACCAGGCCCTGGCCTCGGCGGTCCACGGCCCGACCCGGTCGAAGGGCAGCGCGTCCTCGGCCGAGGCCGGGCGCCAGCCGAGGATGGCGTGCTCGACCGAGGCGAGGTGGGCGATCACGCCACGAACCGTCCAGTCGGGGCACAGCGACTGCACGGCCCAGTCGTCGGTCGACAGCGTGCCCATCAGGCCGTCGACGGCGTCGTAACAGGCCCCGAGGTTGGCGACGATCTCGTCCCGTGAACGCTGCTGCATGGCTCGATGCTCCTCACCCGTCTGCACCCGGCCGGTCACGGCCGCGGCTGGTCGTCAGCCCGGCCCGCTCCCCCATCGACGGCGAGCACGGTGCCGGAGACCATAGACGCCCGAGCCGACGCCAGAAAGACGACGACGTCGGCCACGGCGGCCGCGTCGGACGACTCGACACCGGCGCCGACCCGAACGGCGACGGCCCGCACGCCGTCGGCGGCGGCCGCCGGACCGAGGCCGGCGGTCAACGTCTCGAGCGCCGACCCACCGGCGGCCACGGCCAGGTGGTCGCCGGCCTCGTCGCCGCCGGTCGCAGCCACCACGTTGACGATCACCCCGGACCGCCGCCTGGCCATCCCGGCCAGGACCAACCGGTTCAGGTTCATCACCCCGAACACGCTCAGCTCCCAGGCCTGCCGCCAGGCGGCGCCGTCGGTCGACGCCAGGTCACCGGCGAGGAGACGGCCGGCGGCGGTCACCAGGATGTCGACGGGGCCGGCCACGTCGGCCAGGGCCCGCTGATGATCCGGCCTGGCCAGATCGCAGGAGTGGCTCGTCACGGCGACGTCGTAGCTGTCCCGCAGCAGCCGGGTCGCCTCCTTGAGCGGCCCGACCGAGCGGGCGGCGATCGCCAGGTCGACCCCCTCGGCCGCCAATGCGTGGGCGCACGCCAACCCGATGCCCCTCGACCCACCGGTGATCAGGGCCCGACGCCCCGCCAGTTGCAGCTCCATACCCGGGCCTCAAGCTAGCAGGGCGCTCGATGTCGCTCGCTGGCTCGACGGCGCCATCGCCGGTCCGGGCCGATCAGGGCCGACGGGACCGGTCGACCGGGACCCGGGCCAGCAGCACGACACCGGCGCTGAGCAGCGTCAGCAGGGCCGACAGGGTGAACGGCAGCCCGTAGCCGCCCGACAGCTCCTCCAACCAGCCGACCACGAACGGGCCGACCCCGGAGCCGGCCTGGACGGCCAGGCCGATCACGCCGAACACCGTTCCGAGCGACACGAGCCCGAACTTCTCGGCCACCAGCAGGGTCTGCATCATGTAGACGTTGCCGATCGTGAACCCGACGATCAGCACGAAGGCGTACGTCGGGACCGGATGGCTGAAGGCCAGCACGCCGAGCACGGCCAGGCCCTGCACGACGAACAGGCCGGCGCTGAGCAGCACCTTGTCGAGCCGATCGGCGAACCGGCCGACCACCAGGCGGGCCACCACACTCCCGAAGGCGGTGGTGCTCAGGGCGAGGGCCGCCGACTCGCGGGACCCGAGCCGGTCCTCCAGGAACGCGATCTGGTGAAGCAGGAAGCCGGTCTGGGCCAGCAACACGAGCAGGAAGGCGATGAGGATCGCCCAGAACGGGACGGTGCGGGCGGCCTCGGACCGGGTCCAGACCCGACGCTGCACGCCGTCGCCGAGGGCGACCGTGTCGACGCCGGTCGCGGGCCGACCGAAGTCGGGGGTCAGATCGACCTGATGCGGATCCCAGAGCAGCACCCAGACGGCGATGGGGAGCCCGACCGCGAGCACCAGACCACCGAGCACCGGGGCGGCGAGCGAGACCCCGCCGAGCCCGATCAGCCAGCTCCCGAGCGGGCTGATCACGATCCCCCCGAGCGACACGCCGGTTGCGCTGATGCTCATCGCCTGGGCCCGGCGGGTGACGAACCAGCGGGCCAGGATCGAGTTGACCGACACCTGGCCGGCCATCCCGAACGCCACGGCCTGGACGAGGTAGACGGCGAAGAGGCCGGCAACCGACGACACCGAGCCGAGGGCGATGGCCGAGCCACCGACCAGCACCACCCCGGTGATGAGGAAGCGGCGAGGGCCGAAGCGGTCGACGAACGGCCCGACGACGAACCCGGCGATCCCGCTGACCGTGAAGTAGAGCCCGGTCGCCGCCGACACGACCGTGTTCGACCAACCGTTCTCCTCCTGGAGGGGGCGCAGGAAGACGGCGAGGCCGTAGTAGCCGACGCCGACGGTGGCGAACATCAACAGCGCGACGCCGACGGTGATCCACCAGCCGTAGTGCACGCGCCGCGGGAGCCGGCGGTAGCCGAGCGTCGCCACCGATCCGGGGGCCGAGGGGGGTGGGGATGCGGTTGGGGTCCGGACGCCGATGGCGCTAAAACTACGCCGGTGCCGGAACCCCGAGCAACGACGCCTCCGATGGTCTCCTTCGCCGGACCGTCTGGCACCGGCAAGACCACGCTGCTCGAGGGCGTCATCGGGCGGCTGACGTCGAAGGGCTACCGGGTGGCGGCCGTCAAGCACGACGCACACCGGATCGAGCTCGACACGGAGGGGAAGGACTCGTGGCGGCTCCGTCGGGCGGGCGCCGACAGCACGCTGTTGATGGGGCGCGACCAGATGGCGTGGTTCGGAGGAGACGGAGCCGGGCCCGACCTCCACCAGGCCGTCGGACTGTTCGCCGCCACCGCGGATCTCGTCGTCGTCGAGGGCTTCCGCTCGGCCGGCCTCCCCACCGTGATCGTGGCCAGGGAGGGACACGGCGACGGCCGATGGGAGCCGCCCGACCCGGCGCTGGTGCTCACCACCGCCCACCCGTCCGACGTCGACGAGGTGGCCGAGCTGCTGCAGCAACGCTTCCTGGGGTGAACGGCCCGCCGACGATCGCCGGCGTTTGCCGGACCGTCGGCTCAACCGGGCGTCACTTCCGGTCGACAAACGGAAGATGTCGGAGCTGTCGAACAACCCCCTCGTCGAGCTGGCGCCGGTACGGCAGCGCCTGGCGCTGGCCGAGCCGTGCTGCCTGGCCCTGGTCGAGGCGACCGCTGCGGCCGGGCTGCCAGACGGCTTCGGCGACGAGATGGGGGCCCGCCTCCGCCGGGCCCTCCGGCCCTACGACGAGCTCCTCGTCGTCGGCGACGGACGGTTCGCCCTCGTGCTGCCGACGCTCGCCGGCGCCGAGGCATTGCGGCGGCGGATGAGCGACGTGCTCCGGACGGTCGGCCAGCCACCGGGCGCAGGACCGGGCGGCGGGGTCATGGTGGCCCTCGGGGGGTCCGTCCGTCAGCCCCAGGACTCGCTCGACGGGTTCATCGGGCGCGTCGTCGGGGCCGTCGACCGGGCCAGGGCCGACGGTGGCCGGGCACCGGTGATCGTCTGACGACCGGTCCCGAGACCGATCTCGACGTCCTCCCCGGTTTCCCCGTGACCGGCCGAGCCGACGCGAGCTGGTTCACCGACCGCGGCCCGTGCCAAGGTTGGCGGCCATGAGCGACGACGAGCTTCACCTGATGGACGCCTCGGCCCAGGCCGAGGCCGTGGCCGCCGGGCTGGTCTCCCCGTCCGAGCTGGTCGACCACGCCCTCGAGCGCATCGATCACCTCAACCCCGACCTCAACGCCGTGATCTGGTCCGACGCCGATGGGGCCAGGGCGGCCGCCGCCGGACCGCTGCCCGACGGCCCGTTTCGGGGGGTTCCGTTCCTGATCAAGGACATCGGCGCCACCCAGGCCGGACTGCCCTACTGGCTCGGCAACCGGGCCCTCAAGGCCGTCGATCACCGCCGGGCCACCGACACCGAGCTCGGCCGCCGCATCCGGGACGCCGGGCTGATCACGGTCGGCAAGACCAACCTGCCCGAGGTCGGCAGCGTCCCGACCACGCAACCGCTCAGCTGCGGGCCGACGGCCAACCCCTGGGATCCGACGCGCTCCCCCGCCGGCTCGAGCGGCGGGGCCGGCGCCGCCGTCGCCTCCGGCATGGTGGCCATGGCCCACGCCAACGACGGCGGAGGCTCGACCCGGCTCCCGGCGGCATGGTGCGGGCTCGTCGGCCTCAAGACCACCCGGGGCCTCGTCCCCAACCCCGAGAACGCCTCGCGCCTGGTGTCTGAGCTGGTGGTGACCAAGTCGGTCCGGGACACCGCCCGGTTCCTCGATGCGGTCGCCGGTCCGACCGACGCCGACCTGTACGCGGCCCCCCGGCCGACCGAGCCGCTGGCGGCGACCTACGCCGACTCGATGGCCGCGTCGACGCCGACGCTGCGGGTGGCGATGATCACCGAGGGCGGCCGCTGGGACGTCGATCCGGCCTGCGTGGCCGGGGTCGAGGCCGCCGGCCGGCTGCTCGAATCGCTGGGCCACCACGTCGAGCCCGTCGGCTCCGAGGCGCTGCTCGGCCCGGCCTCGGCCGTCAACGGTCGGCTGTGGCAGGCCGGTATCGCCCAGCGGATCGAGGCCATCGGCGAGCTGCTCGGCCGACCGCTGACCGCGGACGAGGTCGAGCCCTACAACTGGACCGCCGCGGTGCGGGGTCGGGAGCTGCCGGCCTTCGAGTACATGGGGGCGGTCGAGGCCCAGCAGCAGTGGTCGCGGTCCGTGGTCGAATGGTCCTCGCCGTGGGACCTGCTGCTGACCCCGACCGCGGGCACCCCACCGCAGCGGACCGAGGATCTCTGGCCGGACGAGGCCACGCCCTGGAAGATGGGGGCGACATACGGCCGGATCGGGGCCTTCACCCTGCCGTTCAACGTCACCGGCCAGCCGGCCATCTCGCTCCCGCTCCACCAGACCGACGACGGCCTCCCGGTCGGGATCCAGCTGGTGGCCGCCATGGGTCGCGACGATCTGCTGCTGTCGCTGGCGGCCGACCTGGAGCAGGCCGCCCCCTGGATCGACCGGTACCCCATCAGCTGACGGGGCCCGGTCCCGGGCTAGGCCGCCGCCTCGTCAACCGGCGGGGCCGAAGGCCGGCCCGTCGAAACGGTCGACCGTCGTGAACTCGCTCACCGGCTTGCGCCGCAGCCGGGTCAGCTGCTCGACCGGGTGGCCGAGCGGCACCAGGGCGGCGATCGCGTGGTGCTCGGGCACCCCGAGCACCACCCTGGCCTCGGGCTCGCGCCCAGCGAGATAGGTGGTCAGCACCCCGCCGAGGCCCTCGTTGCGAGCGGCCAGCAGGATGTTCCAGACGAACGGATAGATCGAGGCGCCGCTGATCACGCCGACCCGGTCGAGGTCCTTGTCGAAGCTGGCCACGACCGACAGGTCCACGGTGACCGCCAGCAGGACCGGCACGTCGGCCAGCCGGTCGAGGCCGGGGAAGTCGGGATCGGCGGCGATGGCCGCGTCGAGATCGACCGACGTCGGGTTGATCGAGTTCCAGGGGGCCTCGCCGGCCTGCACCTGGGCGACGTAGACCGACGTCGTCGGTCGGATCAGTGGCACGAGCCGCTCGCGGATCGACCGGTCCTTGATCACGATCACGTGCCAGCCCTGCCGGTTGCCGCCGTTCGGGGCGAAGCGGGCCCGCTCCAGGATCCGGTCGACGGTGGCGTCGTCGACGGGCTCGTCGGTCCAGTCGCGACAGGAGAACGTCGTCCGCATCACCTCGTCGAGGTCCACGCCATCACCGACCCTGGAAGTTGGGTGACCGCTTCTCGGCGAACGCGGCGATGCCCTCGCGGCCGTCGTGGGTGGCCATGGCCTCGGTGATCATGACGCCCTCGAACTCGCCGGCCTCCTCGAGGGGGGCCTCGAAACCGGCGTAGATCACCCGCTTGGCGTGACCGGACGCCCACGCCGGGCCGTCGGCCAGCTGCTGGGCCAGCTCGGCAGAGGCGTCGTCGACCTCGTCGTCCGGCACGACCTTGTTGACCAGGCCCCACGCCTCCGCCTCGGCCGCGGACAGCACCCGGTTCGTCAACGTCAGCTCCAGCATGCGCCGGAGCCCGATGTGGCGGGCCAGGAAGTAGCTCGACGTGCCGTCCGGTGTCACCCCGGCCCGGGTGTAGGCCATCGTGAACTTGGCCGACTCGCCGGCCACCACCAGGTCGAAGGCGCTGACCAGCGACAGCCCGGCGCCACCGGCGGCTCCGCCGACCCCGGCGATCACCGGCTTCGGCATGCGGTTCATCTTGTAGATGGCGCCGTGGAAGTCGACCAGCATGTCGGCGGCCAGTCTCGGCAGGCCGTCGCCGGCGGCGGCGAACTCCTTCAGGTCGCCCCCGGCGCAGAACACCTTGCCCTCGGCGGTGACCGAGACCGCCTTGGCCTCGTGG
Source organism: Acidimicrobiales bacterium (assembly GCA_028285495.1). Lineage (GTDB taxonomy): Bacteria > Actinomycetota > Acidimicrobiia > Acidimicrobiales > SZUA-35 > JAHELU01. The sequence goes on along the minus strand of JANQPB010000006.1, from coordinate 86,740 downwards.
TCGTGCTCGATCTCGAGCATCACCGCCCGCAGGTCGGCCGACAGCGCCGGATTGACGGCGTTGGCCCCCTCCGGCCGGTTCAGCCGCACGTGGGCCACCCCATCGCGCAACTCGTACGTGATCGTGTCGAAGTCCATGGATCCCCCTGTCGAGATGGTGGTTCGCCCCGGCCGGTGCCGGCGCTACAGCAGCTTGGTGTCGTGGCCGGCCCAGTACTCGTCGCGCAGGAGCCGCTTGTAGAGCTTGCCGGTCGGGAGGCGGGGCAGCTCGTCCCGGAAGTCGAGGGTGCGCGGCACCTTGTAGCGGGCGATGTGCTCGGCCGCGTAGGCCAGCAGCTCCTGGGCCAGCTCCGGGGTCTGCTCGATGCCGGCCTCGGGTTGGACCACCGCCTTGACCTCCTCGCCCAGATCGGGGTTGGGCACGCCGAAGACGGCCACGTCGGCCACCTTCGGGTGCATGATCAGGCAGTCCTCGATCTCCTGGGGGTAGATGTTGACCCCGCCGGCGATGATCATGAACGCCTTGCGGTCGGTCAGGAACAGGTAGCCCTCGTCGTCGAGGTAGCCGACGTCGCCGAGGGTCGACCACGTGGGGTGGTCGGGGTGCTGGGCGCCCCTCGTCTTCTCCGGGTCGTTGTGGTATTCGAACGGCATCTCCTCCCGCTCGAAGTAGATCGTGCCGGACTCGCCGGTCGGGAGGACGTCGCCGAGCTCGTCGCAGATGTGGATCGGGCCGAGGATCGACTTGCCGACGGTGCCGGGATGACTGAGCCAGTCCTCCGGGGTGCAGAACACGAAGCCGTTGACCTCGGTGCCGGCGTAGTACTCGTAGATGATCGGACCCCACAGGTCGAACATCTGCTTCTTCACCTCGACCGGGCACGGGGCGGCGGCGTGGATCGCCATCTGGTGCTTCGACCAGTCGTAGCCGCTGCGCTCGTCGTCCTGGAGCTTGAGCATGCGGCTGAACATCGTCGGCACCCACTGGGAGTGGGTGATCTCGTACTGCTCGAGGTAGCGGAGGGCGTCGGCGGCGTCGAAGCGCTCCATGACCACCACGGTGGCCCCCATCGACTGGAACGACGTGGTGAACCCGAGCGGCGCCGAGTGGTAGAGCGGGGCCGGCGACAGATAGGTGGCGTCGGCGGTCGCGCCGAAGAGCCCGGTGAGGAGCAGCGTGACCCCGCTCATGCCGGAGGGGTCGTCGATCTCGATGTCGGCCAGTGGGCGCTTGATGCCCTTCGGCTGACCGGTGGTGCCCGAGCTGTAGAGCATGGCCTCGCCCCGTGGCTGGGTGGCCAGCTTCTCCGCCGGGTGGGCGTCGACGGCGGCGTCGAAGTCGTCGAAGCCGTCGACGCCGCCACCGACCGACAGCAGGACCGACAGGCCGGGCGAGAGCCCGGGGATGTCCCTGACGAGCTCGGCCATGGCCGCCGAGGTGAAGAGCGCCTGGGAGCCCGAGTCATTGATGATGTAGGACGACTCGTCGGCCTGCAGGTAGCGGTTGATCGCCGTGATGTACAGGCCGGAGCGCACGGCGGCCCAGTAGCACACGAAGTACTCGAGCCGGTTCTCCATGAAGATGGCGACGTGGTCGCCTCGCCGGAGGCCCGCCGCCCACAGCAGCTGGGCGAGCTGGTTGGACCGGTCGTCGAGCTGTTTGAACGTCAACGTGTCACCGCTGCCGGCCATGATGGCGGCCGGCTTGTCTGGCGTCGTTTCGGCGAAGGTGCCTGGGTACATGGCCGGCAAGGATAGAACTCCCCGACCCGGCGCTCCAGATCTGGAGTAGCGTGGGCCGGTGAGCAGCACCCAGAGTGACAGGACCGAGGTTCGCCGGCTCCCGGACCGGGGCCACTACGACCGGCCGACCATCGATGCGATCCTCGACGAGGGCTTCCTCTGCCACCTGGCCACCGTCGAGAACGGCGCCCCGGTGGTCATCCCGACCCTGTACGCCCGAGACGGCGACCACGTGCTCTTCCACGGATCGGCCGCCGCCCGCAGCCTGCGATCGGCCCGCAACCAGGACGTCTGCCTGACCGTCACCCTGGTCGACGGCTTCGTGCTCGCCCGCTCGGGCATGCACCACTCGATGAACTATCGCTCGGTCGTCGTGATGGGCCGGCCCGAGCTGGTCGAGGGCGACGAGAAGGTCCGGGCCCTCGACCACATCGTCGAACGGCTGGTCCCCGGTCGCGTCGAGCAGCTGGCGCCCCGCCCGATGACCGACAAGGAGATCCGGGCGACGACCGTGCTCCGGCTGCCGCTGGCCGAGGCGTCGGCCAAGGTCCGCCAGGGCGGTCCGGTCGACGACGACGAGGATTACGCGCTCCCAATCTGGGCCGGCGTCCTGCCGGTCTCGATCGACTACGGAACGCCGATCACCGACCCGGCGATGACGATGGAGATGGACGTCCCGGCCAACATCGCCGACTACCGGCGCCCAACGGCGTAGGGCGGCGTCGGGCGGGATCGGATCGCCCGACCGGGGCGAACGGCTCGACCCGTCCGCCGGCTCGGGCCGGCGGAGCCTCAGCCGGAGCGGTAGATCCGGTGGTAGCGGAGGCTCAGGCCGGTGAGCAGCTCGTTGGCGATGGTCCCCGTCGACGCCGCGACCTCGTCGACCGGACGGTTGGGCCCGAGCAGCTCGACGGCGGTGCCCGGCTCGACCGCACCGGGCGGCAGGTGGCCGACGTCGACGACGATCAGGTCCATCGACACGCGGCCGACGACCGGGGCGAGCGAGCCGGCGACGGCGACCGACCGGCAGGCGCCGCCACTCCCCCGCTGCGGGCCGGCGGCCCGGAGCAGGCCGTCGGCGTAGCCGGCGGCGATCGTGGCCAGCCGGGTCGGGCGGTCGGTCTCGTGGGTGGCGCCGTAGCCGACGGTCGTCCCGGCCTCGACGTGCTGGACCTGCAGTACCGGCGTCTCGACGGTGACGACGGTGGCCATCGGGTTCTGGCCACAGCCGGGCAGTGGTGCCCCGCCGTAGAGCGAGATGCCCGGCCGGACGAGGTCGAGGTGGTACTCGGAGCCGAGGAAGACCCCGGCCGAGTTGGCCAGCGAGGCCGCCCCCTGCGGGAACCGGGCCCGGATGCGGCGGAACCGCTCGAGCTGCGTGGCCGGCTGGGTGCTGCCCGGCACGTCGGCCGAGGCCAGGTGGCTCATGACCACGCTGATGGCCAGGCCGTGCAGGCGGGACGGCTCGGCCGACAGCCGATCGGCTTCCGTCGCAGGGATGCCGAGCCGGGTCATGCCGGTGTCGACGTGCAGGGCGGCCGGCAGGCTCCGGCCGGCGTCGGCGGCGGCCGTTCGCCATCGCTCGATCTGCCCGAGGTCGTTCAGGACGGGGGTCAGCTCACCCGCGATCAGCTCCCGCTCGGCGCCGGCCTGGGCGCCGTCGAGGACGAGGATCTCCGCCGCCGCGCCGGGCGGCAGGGCCGAGCGGAGGCTCAGGCCCTCGTCGAGCCGGGCGACGAAGAAGCGGTCGCACCCCTCGGCCACCAGGCGCCGTGCGACGGCGACCGCGCCGAGTCCGTAGCCGTCGGCCTTGACGATCCCGGCCGGCATGCGCCCGCCCGCCCGCGCCGTGAGCAGCCGGTAGTTCCGACCGATGGCGTCGAGGTCGATCGTCGCCCGGGGTCGGATCAGCGGCGCGGACATGCGGCGGCCGCGGTCGTGCGGCGGAGCGGGTTGTGCGGGGGCATGGTCAGGACAGGGCCTTCTGCAGGGTCTCGATGTAGCGACCGACCTCGTCGTCGGTCACTGTCAGCGGCGGGCACCAGATGATGGCCTCTCCCACCGCCCGGATGATCACCCCATCGGCCAGCATGGTGTTCTTGATAGGGATCGAGTCGCGACCGATGTCGGCCGCCCACATCGCCCCGACCCCCCGGTAGCCCTTGATCATCCCGTCGGCGGCCAGGGCATCGAGGCCTTCGACGGTCTTCTTGCCGACGTGGTTGGCCCGGTCGACCAGCCCCTCGTCGTCGATCAGTTGGATGTTGGCCACGCCGGCGGCTGCGGCGGCCGGGTGGCCCGAGTAGGTGTAGCCGTGGCGCAGGATGGCCTTGTCGTCGGTGCCGAGGCTGGCGGCGGCGTCGGCCGACACGATCACGCCGCTGAGCGGCTGGTAGCCGGAGGTGACGCCCTTGGCGAACGTCATCAGGTCGGGGGTGACCCCGAAGGTCTGGGCCCCGAACCACGAACCGGTCCGGCCGAAGCCGCAGATGACCTCGTCGAAGATCAACAGCGACCCGTGTTGGTCGCACAGGCGGCGCAGACCCTGGAGGTAGCCGTCCTCGGGCGGCCACACACCGCCGGCGCCCTGGACGGGCTCGCACACGACGGCGGCGATCCGCTCGCCGTGCTCGGCGAACAGGGAGGCCGCCTCCTCGACGTTGTCGTTGGCGATCTCGACGAAGTGGGGTACCAGGTCACCCCAGCCCTCGCGGTTCGGGCCGATGCCCTGGGCCGAGGTACCGCCGAAGTTCGTGCCGTGGTAGCCGTGGGTCCGGCGGACGATGATCTGCTTGTCGCCGTGCCCCCGCCGCTGCTGGATCAGGCGGGACAGTTTGAGGGCCGTGTCGATCGCCTCGGAGCCCGAGCACCCGAGGAACACCCGCCCGTCCGGATGGGGCGACTTCGAGGCGATCATCGCCGCCGCCTCCCTCGCCCGGTCGTTGGTGAAGGGGTCGAAGATGTTGTAGGTGTCGAGCGTGTTCAGCTGGGTGGTGACGGCGTCGATGATCTCCCGCCGGCCGTGCCCGACCTGGCAGTACCAGAGGCTGGCCATGCCGTCGAGGTACCGCTTGCCCGTGTCGTCGGTCAGCGTCGTCCCCTCGGCCGACACGATGTTGATGAAGTCGCCCTCCGCCTTGGTCGGGTCGGCGAAGGGATGGAGCAGGGTGCCCGCCGGTGTGCTGGAGTCCACGGTCATGCGGCAAGTCTTGCAGATCGCCGATGCCCGGCCCAGCCATCGTCGATCGATCACCGGGAACGGGATCGGTGGCCAAGCGGATCCCCCGAGCCGCTCGACAGTAGGATGTCGTGACCAGGACACGCCGGCGGTCACGCCGGCCTCGATGCATGGGCCGACGGCCCGGACAGAAACGGCCACCGGCCCCGGAAAGGCAGACCGTGAGCGGACACACGATCATCTACACCCACACCGACGAGGCCCCCGCGCTGGCCACCGAGTCGCTCCTGCCGATCGTCCGGGTCTTCGCCTCCGCCGCCGACGTCGAGGTCGAGACCGCCGACATCTCCCTCGCCGGCCGGATCCTCGCCAACTTCAACGACTACCTCGAGCCCGAGCAACGGATCCCCGACGCCCTGGCCGAGCTTGGCGAGCTGGCGCTGACCCCCGAGGCCAACATCATCAAGCTCCCCAACATCAGCGCCTCGGTCCCCCAGCTGAAGGCGGCCATCGCCGAGCTGCAGGATGACGGCTACGCCGTGCCCGACTATCCGGACGAGCCGTCCAGCCCCGAGCAGGAGGACATCAGGACCCGCTACGACCGGGTCAAGGGCTCCGCCGTCAATCCGGTGCTCCGCGAGGGCAACAGCGACCGTCGGGCCCCCCGAGCGGTGAAGCAGTACGCCAGGAAGAACCCGCACAGCATGGGCGCCTGGTCGCCCGACTCCCGCACGCACGTGTCGACGATGTCCGCCGGCGACTTCCGCCACAACGAGCTGTCGACCACCATCGCCGCCGACGACGAGTACCGCATCGAGCTGGTGGCCGCAGACGGGACGGCGACGGTGCTGCGCAAGTCGGTCCCGGTGACCGCCGGCGAGGTGGTCGACGCCACCGTCATGCACCGCCGGGCCCTCGAGGAGTTCCTGGCTGCTCAGATCGGCGAGTCCCGTGACCAGGGCGTGCTCTTCTCGCTGCACATGAAGGCGACGATGATGAAGGTCTCCGACCCGATCATCTTCGGCCACGCCGTCCGCGCCTACTTCGCCGAGGTCTTCGAGCGCTTCGGCCCCCAGCTGGAGGCCGCCGGCGCCAATCCGAACAACGGGCTCGGCAACGTGCTGGCCGCCATCGAGCGGGTGGCCGAGCCGGCTCGGAGTGAGATCGGGCAGGCGATCGTCGCCGCACTCGAGCGGGGTCCGGCGCTGGCCATGGTCGACTCCGACCGGGGCATCACCAACCTGCACGTCCCATCCGACGTCATCATCGACGCCTCGATGCCGGCGATGATCCGCACGTCCGGCCAGATGTGGAACGCAGCCGGCGAGCAGCAGGACACCAAGGCCGTCATCCCCGACTCGAGCTACGCCGGGATCTACCAGGCGGTCATCGACTTCTGCCGAGCGAACGGCGCGTTCGACCCGACCACGATGGGCACCGTCCCCAACGTCGGCCTCATGGCCCAGAAGGCCGAGGAGTACGGCTCGCACGACAAGACCTTCGAGATACCCACCGCCGGCACCGTGCGGGTGGTCGACGGCGCCGGCGCCGCCGTGTTCGAGCACGAGGTGGGCGAGGGCGACATCTGGCGCATGTGCCAGGTCCGCGACGCCGCCGTCCAGGACTGGGTCAAGCTCGCCGTCGGGCGGGCTCGGGCCACCGGCGCCCCGGCCGTGTTCTGGCTCGACGCCGAGCGCCCCCACGACGCCCAGCTGATCGCCAAGGTCGAGCGCTATCTGGCCGACCACGAGACCGACGGGCTGCAGATCGAGCTCATGGCCCCCGTCGACGCCACCCGGTTCTCGCTCGAGCGGGCGGCCGCCGGCGAGGACACGATCTCGGTCACCGGCAACGTGCTGCGCGACTACCTGACCGACCTGTTCCCGATCCTGGAGCTCGGCACCTCGGCCAAGATGCTGTCGATCGTGCCGCTGATGAACGGGGGCGGCCTGTTCGAGACCGGGGCCGGCGGCTCGGCCCCAAAGCACGTGCAGCAGTTCGAGCGCGAGAACCACCTCCGGTGGGACTCGCTCGGCGAGTTCCTGGCCCTGGCCGTCTCGTTCGAGCACCTGGCCGAGGTGTCGGGCAACGCCAGGGCCACGGTGCTGTCGGAGACGCTCGACGATGCGACCGGGCGGCTCCTCGACGAGGGCCGCTCGCCGTCGCGGCGGGTCAACGAGCTCGACAACCGGGGCAGCCACTTCTACCTGGCCCTCTACTGGGCCAAGGAGCTCGCCGGCCAGACGGCCGATGCCGACCTGGCCGCACGGTTCGCTCCGCTGGCCGAGGCCCTGGCGGCCGACGAGGAGACGATCGTCGGCGAGCTCAACGAGGTGCAGGGCCGGCCGATGGACATCGGCGGCTACTACTCGCCGGAGCCCGAGCTCCGCTCGGCGGCGATGCGGCCGAGCGCAACCCTGAACCGCATCATCGACGGGGTGAGCTGAGCGAACGACGCGGGCGCCACCGGTCGGGCGGTTCGCCGCCGGTGAGCGCCAGCGCCGCCGCGGTCGTCACCAGGACCGCTGCCAGCGCCACCGTCAGCCCGGCACCGTCGATGAGCGCTCCCGTCACCGGCGGACCGATGACGGCGCCGAGGCCGAGCCCGGTGTAGAACCCGCCGACCGCGAGGCCGAGATCGTCGGCCCCGAACCAGTCGACCAGCACCAGCGGCGCCGCCGTCACCCAGGCGGCCCAGGCGATGCCGTGGACCACGGCGGCCGCCAGCAGGGCGGCGAAGTTGGCGTCGGCGACCAGCCAGATGGCGAGGGCGGCGACAAAGCCGACATGCGACAGCCGGTACTGTCGTCTCGGCCCGAGCCGGGGGGCTGCGGCCCCGAAGGGCAGGCGGGCGGCGAGCGAGCCGAGGCCGATGGCCGCCACCAGCGCCGCCCCCCTGGCCGGGGCCAGGCCCCGATCGATGGCGGCGTCGTTGAGGAACGCGAGCGGGGCGTAGAAGCCGGGCGCCACCAGCACCACCGAGACATACAGCCGCCGGAACCGCCCCGAGCCGAGCATCGACCGCCAGACCGAGCCGGACGACCGGGCCCGGTGCCGGCCGCCGGCGTCGACGACGGTGGCTGCGGCCGCGCCGAGGGCGACCAGTGCGATGACGGCGAGGATGCGGAACACCACCGGCAACGGCCACCGGTCGAGCAGCGCCCGGATCAGCAGGGGGAAGGTCAGGGTGCCGAGGCCGACACCGGTCAGCAGGACCCCGATGGCCAGACCCCGCCGGTCGGGCATGGCCCGGCCGACCGCCCCGATGAGCGGGGCGTAGGCCGTCCCCACGGCCAGGCCGACCAGCGGGACGTAGGCCGCCGCGACCAGCAACAGGCGGTCGCCGAGCGATGCGCCGACGAGACCGAGCGGGAGGAGGACGGCGCCGGCGGTGACGACCGGTCTGGCCCCGAAGCGGTCGCCGAGCGAGCCGCCGACCGCACCGGCCAGGTAATAGCAGAGCACCGAGCCGGAGAAGACGGCCGCCACCGCGGCGGTCGAGGCATCGAAGCGCTCGGTCAGCGGCGGGAGGAAGAGCCCGAAGGAGAAGAGGACGCCGAAGCTGACGGCGTTGGCCGCGGCCCCGGCGACGACCATCGCCCACCGGCGAGCCGACCCGACACCCGGGTCGGCTGGGGGCCCGGAGGGTGTCGCTCCGGCCGCCACGCTCAGGCGATCGACGCCCGATACACCTCACCGAGCCGGGCGACGCCGGCCTCGATGGTGGCCACGTCGGGGTGGCCGAAGCACAGCCGGAGTCGGCGCCGGCCCCACTGGGGATCGGCCGACCAGCCGGCGCCCGGGTTGAACTCGATCCCCGCCTCGGCCGCCGGCTCGACCAGCGCCGAGGTGTCGACTCCCTCGGGGAACGTCAGCCACACGTAGATCCCACCGGCCGGGTCGGTGACGTGCACGTCGTCCGGGAAGTGCGCAGCCACGGCGGCCCGCATGGCTGCGCACTTGACCTGGAGCGAACCCATCAGCTGGTCGACGTGATGCTCGAAGCTCGTCGGTGCGTAGTCGGCCAGCGCCAGCTGCTCGAGCGCGCCGGTGCCGGCGTCGGTCTTGATGGCGAGGAGCTGGCGGATCACCGGCGGATCGGCGACCAGGTACCCGACCCGGAGCGACGGGGCGATCGACTTCGAGAACGAGCCGCAGTAGACGACCTGCCCGCGGCCGTCGTCGAGGCTCCGGAGCGTCGGCGGCCGCTGGCCGCGCCAGACCAGGTCGGCGTAGCAGTCGTCCTCGAACACGGGGACGCCGTGCGCCCGGACCAGGTCGAGGATCCGGCGGCGGCGCTCGAGGGGCAAGACACTCCCGGTCGGGTTCTGGACCGTCGGGATCGTGTAGAGGAACCGGGGGCGGACGCCGTCGGCGGCCAGACCGGTGAGGACCCGGTCGAGGTCGTCCGGCACGATGCCGTCGTCGTCGAGCTCGACCCCGACCCACGACACGCCGAGACGGTCGAGCCGGGTCAGGGCCCCGCCGTAGGTGGCCTGCTCGACGATCACGGTGTCGCCCGGCCGGAGGAAGGCCTCGTTGACGAGGTCGAGCGCCTGGAGCGAACCGGACGTGATCAGCACCTCGTCTGGATCGACGGGGGTCGAGGCCCTGGCGCCGAGCTTGTCGCACACGAAGCGCCGCAGCGGCTCGTAGCCCTGGGGCGAGCCGCCGAGGTTGTAGCTGGCCAGTGCGGGACCCTCCCGCCGCAGGGCGCTGATCGCCGCCTCGGCCAGGCCGGCGACGGGGATGCTGTCGCCGTCGTTGTGGCCGCCGACGAAGCTGTAGGGCGGGGTCGGCGCCCACGGGCCCCCGGCCTCGGGCAGGTCGTCTCGCAGCGCTGCGGCCATGTCGAAGCTCATGGCCCGTGTGTAGCACCCGGCCAGACCGACCGACCAGAATCGCGTGTCGGCCGACCAGGACGGCGCCTAAGGTGCCCTGCGGGAGGAGCCGTGGTCGAGCAGAGCAGGTGGGTCACCAGGACGCAGGAGGATCCCGACCACTCGACGTGGTACGTCGAGCGGTTCCGGGCCAAGGCCGCAGCCGGCGAGGACCTGGCCGGTGAGGCTCGGTTCGTCGACGCCATGATGCCGCGGTCGGCCCGCATCCTCGACGCCGGTTGCGGACCCGGGCGGGTCGGCGGGGCGCTGTTCGAGCTGGGGCACGAGGTGGTCGGGGTCGACGTCGACCCGGTCCTCATCGCCGCCGCCGAGCACGATCATCCCGGACCCCACTGGATCGTGGGCGACCTGGCCGAGCTCGACCTGGCCCCGCACGGCGCCGACGAGCCCTACGACGGGGTCATCGCCGTCGGCAACGTCATGCCGTTCCTGGCCCCGAGCACCCGCCGGAAGGTGCTGGCCGGGCTCGGCCACCAGCTGAAGCCGGACGGACGGCTGGTGGTCGGCTTCGGCGCCGGTCGCGACTACGACGTCGACGACTTCTTCGGCGACGTTGCTGCGGTCGGGCTGGTCGTCGACCTGACGCTCGCCACCTGGGACCTCCGCCCCTTCGACGACCGTTCGGACTTCCTGGTGGCCGTCGTGCGCCGGTCGACCGCCTGACCGACGGCGCCTGCGCTCAGAAGCCGTCCCACTCGTCGTCCGGTCCCCCCTGGTATTCGGGCAGTGGCTCCGACGGGTCGACCGCCGGGGCGTCGGGTCGGTGGCGGCGAGGGGGACGGGCCGGCGCTCGACCCCGACCGTCGTCGGCGGTCGCCGGGCCGCCGCTTCGGCCCGAGCCGCCGGCGCCGTCGGCCTGCTCCTCCTCGGGTCCGTAGCCGTAGCACATCTGGACCCCGTCGACGTCGAACGGGCGACCGAGCGAGGCGACGGTGAACGTCGACCAGTCGCCCGACTTGCGCTGCACGTCGATCTTGCCGCCCTCGGCCAGTGCCTTCTCCAGCGCCTCGACCGGGGCCATGACCGCCCACTTGTCGGTCTTCGTCTTGCGGAACCGGGGCGGGATGTCCTCTGCCATCCCCCGAGTATGGCTGGACGGACCCGTCAGCCGCGCCCGAACTCGGCCCGGATCGCCTCGCCGTGCTCGTCGAGGGCCGGGATCCGCCCTGCCGCCGCCCAGTCGGTGCGCACCGGTGGGGCCGGGAGCCGCACGGAGCCGAGCTCGTGCTCGGCTGCGACCCGCCGGAGCTGCGGATGGCCCGACAGCCCCGCCGTGTCGTTGACCATCCCGAACGCGATCCTGGCCTCGACCAACCGTCGGCGGAGCTCGGCGGTGCCCAGCGTGGCGAAGACCTCGCCGACGGCGCCGTCGGTCCGATCCCGGTTGGTGACCCGGTCGCCGTTGGTGGCCAGATCGGGTTCCGCCGCCAGGTCGTCCCGGCCGAGCACCTCCCGGCACAGCACCCCCCACTCGCGGTCCGATTGGATCGAGATGAGGACGACATCGCCGTCGGCGGAGGCGAAGCCGCCGTATGGGGCGATCGACGGGTGGGCCAGGCCGACCCGGGCCGGCGCCCGATCGAGGTAGTCGTGGTGCAGCAGCGGGACGGTCATCCAGTCGGCCATCGTGGCGAACAGCGACGCCTCGAGGTGGGCCCCCTCCCCGGTCCGCTGGCGACGGAACAGGGCCTGCGTGATGGTGAGCGCCGCCGTCGTGCCGGTGCCGATGTCGGCCACGCTGACCCCGATCCGGCCAGGCGGCCCCGGCGCACCGGACACCGAGAGCAGTCCCGACTCGGCCTGGACCAGCAGGTCGTAGGCCTTCAGCTCGGCATAGGGCCCGTCGGGGCCGTAGCCGGACAGGTCGCAGACGATCAGCTCCGGTCGGGTCGCCCGCAGCGTCGCTGCGCCGTAGCCGAGGCGGTCGCTGGCCCCGACCGCCAGGTTCTGGATGAACACGTCGGCCCGGTCGAGCAGACCGGCCATGACGGCGCGATCGGGCTCGTGGCGGAGGTCGAGGGCAACCGACTCCTTGCCGCCGTTGGCCCAGGCGAAGTAGCTCGAGATCCCGTTGGCGGCCCGGTCGTAGCCACGGGCGAAGTCGCCCTCGGGGCGCTCGACCTTGATGACCCGGGCCCCGGCCTCGGCCAACCGGTACGAGGCGAGCGGCGCCGCCACCGCCTGCTCGAGCGACACGACGAGGATCCCGTCGAGCGGTCGGGTCGCGGCGTTGGTCGTTGCCGCCGCACCGGCCGGATCGGTCGCTGCTGGCGGAACGGCTTCGGGTTCACTCGGCACCGGGAAAGGGTGCCATGACCTCGAACGTCATGGCCATCGGACGGGCGCCCGTGCCAAGCTTCGGGCCATGACGACCGCCGTCGACAGCTTCGGAGCCGCCCTGCGCTGGTGGCGGACCACCCGCCGATTCAGCCAGCTCGACCTGGCCTCGGCCGCCGAGGTGTCGAGCCGGCACCTGAGCTTCCTCGAGACCGGGAAGGCCCATCCGAGTCGCGAGATGGTCATCCACCTGGCCACCGTGCTCGACGTCCCGCTCCGGGATCGCAACCGGCTGCTGCACGCGGCCGGCTTCGCCCCGGCCTACAGCGAGCAGGACCTCGACACCCCGGAGATGGACGACGTCCGCCGTGTGCTGAGCTGGATCCTCGACGCCCACAGCCCGAACCCGGCCCTGGTCGTCGACCGGCGTGGCGACGTCGTCGACGCCAACCGGGCCGCGTTCCGGTTGATGGGCGAGCTGGTCGACGACCGGAGCCCTGCGCTCGCTGCGCCGCTCAACTCGCACCGGATCGTGATGCACCCCGATGGAATCCGGGGCCGGACCGAGAACTGGTCGGAGGTGGCGGCCAACCTGCTGCAGCGGATGGAGCGGGAGCACGCCCATCGACCGGCCGACGAGGCGCTCGAGACGCTGCTGGCCGAGGTGGTGGGCTATCCGGACGTCGGCCAGCTCCGCCGTCAGGCCGAGCTGCCGACCGGCGCCGACCTGCTGGTCACCCTCCGGGCCACGACCCGGTCGGGCGACCGACTGCAGCTGGTGACGATGCTGGCCACCATCGGTGCCCCCTACGACGTCACCCTCGACGAGCTGCGGCTCGAGACCTTCTTCCCCGGCGACCGGGCGACGACCGAGCTGCTGCTGGCGTGGGCCGCCACCGAGCCGGTGCCCGAGACGGTCGGGGCTTGACGATCGAACGTTTGTTCGAATAGAGTTGTTCCCACTGGCGGACCGGCGGTCCGTCAGTGGTAGGGAGCGTGGGGCCGGGTCGTGCCGGGCCGACTCGCAACCTTCACCTGTGCGGCACCCGTCGGTCCGAGCCCGCCATCGGGCCGGGGGGAACTGGTGGAGGACGGGTCGGTCCGGCCGGGGCACCCGCCCCTCGCCGGGCGCGGCCGACCGCGGCCGCCGGCGCCGGCGACTCGCTCAGGCCCGAGGCTCCCGGGGCAGGCCGAGCACCCGCTCACCGAGGATGTTGCGCATGATGTCGGACGTGCCGCCCATGATCGTGTAGCCCGGCGCGTACAACAGGCCGCGAACGACGTCGTCGTCGAACAGCGTGGCCTCGGGGCCCAGCACGCGCGACACGAACTGGGCGACCCGCCACTCGTGCTCGGTGCAGAAGCACTTCGTGGCGGCGCTGAAGCCGGCCGGCGCCTGGCGGAGCACCTCGCGGTAGACGAGCAGCCGGCCGATCCGGTAGCCGGTCTCCAGGCGGGCCACGTCCTGGCGGATCAGCGGGTCGGACAGGTCCGCCCGCTCGAGCGCCAGGTCGTAGAGCGCCCGGTTGGAGACGAGCCGGTCGATGCCACCCCGCTCGTGCTCAAGCTGGCGCATCGTCTGCTTGAAGGCGTCGCCCTCGACGCCGACGAGGTTCTCGACCGGGACCCGGACGTCGGTGTAGTACACCTCGCAGAAGTGGCGGTTGGTGGTCATGTCCGTGATCGGGCGGACCTCGACGCCCGGGGTGTCCATCGGCACGACGATCTCGGAGATGCCGCGATGGGGCGGACCGTCGGACGAGGTGCGACAGATCAGGTAGCAGTAGTCGGCGACGTCGCCGAAGCTGGTCCAGATCTTCTGGCCGTTGATCACGAAGTGGTCGCCGTCGCGCTCGGCCGTCGTCTTCAGCGAGGCCAGGTCGGAGCCGGCGTCCGGCTCGCTCATCCCGATGCACCACGTGCTCTCGCCGGTCAGCATCGCTGGGAGGTACTCGGCCTTCTGGTCCTCCGTGCCGTAGGTGATGAACGACGGCCCCATCTGCCGATCGGCGAACCACATGGCGGCGATGGGCGCGCCGGCGGCGATCATCTCCTCGGCGACGATGAGGCGCTCGATCGGCGGGCGCTCGTGACCGCCGTAGGCCTTGGGCCAACCCATCCCGATCCAACCCTCACCCGCCATGACCTGGGCGAAGTCCTTCGAGAAGCCGTTGATCCACGAGTCGTTGTGGCGCCCGAACCGGGCCACGCCGTCGGCGGCCACCTCCTGGGCCCGCTTGCGGAGGGTCTGGAGCTCGGGGTCGAGATCGAAGCGGAGCATGGCGACCATGATGCCCGTGGCCGCGGCCGACCGGCCACTCCTGCGGCCCCGGTCGCCCGGCCCGACCGAGATGCCCGGCGACCGATAGGGTGCCCGCCATGGAAGACACCACGCAGCGTCCGACGATCACCGTGCCCGAGGGCGATGCCCCTGGCGATCTCGTCATCACCGACCACGTGGTCGGTGACGGACCCGAGGCCAGGGCCGGCGTCCAGGCCAACGTCGACTACGTCGGCGTGTCGTGGAGCACCGGCGCCGAGTTCGACGCCTCCTGGAACCGGGGGCAACCGCTGTCGTTCACGATCGGGGCCGGCCAGGTCATCGCCGGGTGGGACCAGGGCGTCGCCGGCATGCGGGTCGGCGGGCGGCGAACGATCACGATCCCGCCCCACCTCGGCTACGGCGCAGCCGGCGCCGGAGGCGTGATCGGGCCGAACGAGACGCTGATCTTCACCGTCGACCTTCGCTCGATCGGCTAGCTCGCGCGAGCGGGGTCGGCGCGGTCGAGCCGGTCGGCTGGGATGGCTCAGCCTCCGCCGTCGCCGCCCGGGGCGGCGGCGGCCGCGGCTCCGGGATGAGGGCCGACGTAGTGGGCTCGGGTCCGGAAGCGGAACGGCTTCTCGCCGTACTCCTCGAGGGCGTGGGCCAACCAACCCGCCGTCCTGGCCACGGCGAAGACCGCCTCGCCGGCGTTCGGCGGCATGTCGGCCAGGAATGTCAGCGCACCGAGGGCCAGATCGACGTTGGGCACGGCCGCGTTGCGCTGGGCCACGACGTCGCGGACGCCGAACACCACGCCGAGCCGGGGATCGTCGGCCCAGCCGGCCACCACCCGGCTCATCAGCGCCCCGTAGCGGGGGTCCTGGCTGCGGTAGACGGTGTGGCCGAATCCGGGCACCCGCAGGCCCCGTCGCTGGAGCTGGCCGACGGCGGCGGCCGGCGCGTCGCGCTCGGCCGATCGATAGAGGTCGTTGACCACGCTGGAGGCCCGCCCGTGCAGCGGCCCACCCAGCGTGCCAAGGCCGGACGTGACCACCGCATAGGGATCGGCCCGAACCGAGGCGGCGACCCGAGCGGCCAGCGTCGACGTGGCCAGCCCGTGGTCGACCAGCAGGGCGAGCGCCGCATCGAGGGCGAGCAGCTTCGCCGGCTCGGCCGGCGACGGCGACAGCTGGTGCCACAGCACCGCCGGTAGCCACGAACCGACCGGCAGCGAGGCGTCTGGCGGCGTCGGCTCGGCCATGCGGTGGCGGAGCCCGGAGGCCATGGCGGTGATCATCCGTCGACCAGCGGCCCGGACGCTGCGGGGGCTGAGATCGTGCCGCATCGGGTCGGCGGCGGCGGCCACGGCGACGAGGATCTGCAGCTGGTCGAGCAGCGACGCCGGATCGGAGGTGTCGAGCGTCGGCGGGAGGCGGTCGGGGCCGGTCTCGATCGGGGGCCAACCGATCAGCTCGCCGTCGACCGGCGTGTCGGCTGCGCCGTCCCACACGAGCTCGGCCACGTCGAGGAAGCCGGCCCCGCCCTCGACCAGCTGCACGACGTCGCGACCCCGGATCCACAGCCCCTCGTCGGCCACCCGGGTCAGGCCAGTGGCCAGGATCGTGCGCATCTCGCCCTCCTGCTCGGGGCGCCGCCCGAGCCGGAGCTCCTCGACCTCGCCCCGGTCGAACAGGCTGGTTCGGCCGTCGAGCGAGAGCCGCCGGTGGAGCACGCCGCGGCTGACGTAGGCGTAGACGGTCTGCCGCTTGACCCCGAGCAGGTTGGCCACCTCGGCCGCCGTGAGGCCCGGTTCGTCGTCGGTGACAGGCATCGTCGGTCCCTCTGCGCTCGGCTGCGTCGCGCTCGGCTGCCTTGCGCTCGGCCGGGGCGTTGATGTTGATCAACGTTGACTGTATCAACCTTGTCGGTTGATCGTCCATCGTCCAGCGTTGATCTCATGACCGACACGACACCGCAGAACGGCTCCGTCCTGATCGCCCCGCCCGGCCTCAAGGGCCTCGTGGTCGCCGACACCAGCATCGGCAGCGTGCGGGGCGAGGAGGGCTTCTACCACTACCGTCAACACGACGCCGTCGAGGTGGCCAGGCACCAGACCTTCGAGGCCGCCGCTCACCTCCTCCTCGACGGCTCGTTGCCCGAAGCGGCAGCCGAGTCGGCGTTCCGGTCCGAGCTGGCGTCGGCCCGCCGCATCGACCGGGCCCTCTTCGACGCCATCGCCCCGGCTGGCCACCCGCCGCCGCCGATGGCCGGCCTCCGGGCCGCCCTGTCGCTGGCCATCGACGACACGCCGACGATCGATCTCGACCCGGGCCAGCGCCGGTCCCGCACCGTCGCTGCGATCGGGCACGTCCCGACGCTGATGGCCGGGCTGCACCGCCTGGCGACGGGATCGACGCCGCTCGACCCCGACCCCGGACTCGGCCATGCCGCCGACTTCGTGCGCATGGTCACCGGCGCCGCCCCCTCACCCCGCCTGGCCAGGGCCGTCGAGATCTACCTGCTGTTGACGATGGATCACGGCTTCAACGCCTCCACGTTCACCGCCAGGGTGGTGACGTCGACCGGGGCCGGCGTCAGCAGCGCCCTGGCCGCCGCCGTCGGGGCGCTCACCGGGCCACTGCACGGCGGCGCCCCCAGCCGGGTGCTCGACATGCTCGACGACATCGGCGAGCCGTCCGGGACCGAGGCCTGGACCAGGCGACGGCTCGAGGCCGGCGACAAGATCATGGGCTTCGGTCACGCCGTCTACCGGGCCGACGATCCCCGCTCGGCGCTGCTCAAGGAGGTGGCGATGGGCCTCGGCGGTGACCTCGTCGAGCGGGCTGCCGACATCGAGCAGCGGATGCTGGCGGTCCTGCGAGCCTGGAAGCCAGACGCGGTGATCGTCACCAACGTCGAGTACTACGCCGCCGTCGTCCTGCACCTGGCCGGGATTCCCCAGGAGCTGTTCACGCCGACGTTCGCCACCAGTCGGGTCGTCGGTTGGGCGGCCCATGTGTTGGAGCAGGCGGGCGACAACAAGATCATGCGACCGAAGGCCCGCTACGTCGGGCCCGAGCCTCGCCGCGGGTGAGCGGTCAAGCGGTGGCCGAGGCCGGGCCGCCGACCCTCACGGCCCCCCGGTTGCCGGGACGGTGTCGGCCCGCAGCACCAGCAGGCTGCGGATGCCCGACGCCTCCTCCGGGAGGGCCGGCCCGGCGTGCAACTGCCCGAACCGGCTGAAGATCGCGACCCGGTCGGCCGGGAACTGCTCGATCACCGCGGCCGAGGCGGCCATCGGTCCGCTTCCCCCGGCGAACGCATCGAGTGCATCCGGCGCCGGTTCGATCGGGGCCGGTGGCGCCAGGCCTCGGCAGCCGATCACCCCCCGGACCACCCTCGGCCCCAGGTGACTGCCGGCCAGGGCCACGATCCCGACGCCGCTCCCGACGTCGGTCTGGTCGTCGTCGAGGTGGGGGCTGGCGGCCACCGCACCGATCGGGGTGGTCGACACGGTCACGTAGTGGGGGAACCGCAGCTCGACCCCGACCTCGGACATCGAGGCCCTGACCCGCTCGACCAAGGCCTCGACGGTCGGTCGCCACCAGGCGGCCACCGCAACGTCGACCCCGGTCGGCTCGATGCCGAGCCCGCCGACGGCGCCATCGCCCGATTGCACGACGAACGTCTCCAGACAGGCCTCGCCCTCCCGAGGCTCGACCGGGTCGCCGGCGCTCGCCAGCGGGACGACGAACGGAGCGGGCAGCACGGCGGCGCCGGGTTGGGCCAACGCATCGGGGCGGCCCGAGGCGGCCAGGAACTGGCCCTTGGTCAGGCGGAGCACCGGCGCCAGCGCCTCGACGGTCCCCGCCGTTGCCGCAGCGGCGGCCGGTGAGCGGCCGATCACCGGGTCCACCTTCATGCGTCGGCCTCGATGGCGATCGGGCAGCCCCCCGCCGCGGCGCTGGCGACCGCAGCATCGAGCACTCGCTGCACGGCCAGCCCCTCGTCGAGATCGGGCTGCACGGGCGTGCCGTCGGCCACGGCGTCGATCCAGCCGCGGGTCATGGCGGACGAGGTGCGGAAGACGTCGCGGTAGGTGTCGGAGACCGGTCGGCGCCGCAGATCGCCCCACAGGTCGTCGGGAATGGGCAGCACCTCCGGGACCGGGCCGCCGACCCGGGACCCACGCACCTCCTGCACCTCACCCCAGTCGCACCGGGCGTGGAGGGTGCCCCGGTCGCCGTGGACGTCGAACTCCTGGAGCTGCCCGAACTCGACCGAGCCCTCCCAGCAGTTGGCGCTGGTGTGCAGGACCCCGATGGCACCGGACCGGTAGCGAACGGTCAGTACCGCCGTGTCCTCCAGCGGCTCGTACGGCGTGCCGTCCGGGCGGGGTCCGCGCTCGACGAAGCGGGTCGAGACCGCGGAGACCCGTTCCTCGGCGTCGTCGATCAGCCACCTGGCCAGGTGGACGAGGTGGGAGCCGAGGTCGCCGATGATGCCGCTGCCGGCGAACTCCCTGTCGAACCGCCAGGCGTACTCGCCGTCCATCCCGAACGAGGTGAAGTAGCGGCAGCAGATCTGGTGCGGCGTGCCGACGTAGCCGTCGTCGATCAGGCGCCGCAGCCACTGCAGCATCGGCATGTACCGGTAGGTGAAGGGGACGAGGGTGATCGCACCCCGCTGTCTGGCCAGCTCGGCCATCTCGGCCGCTTCGGCTGCGTCGAGGCCGACCGGCTTCTCCAGCAGCACGTGCTTGCCGGCCGCCAACGACGCCATGGTCAGCGGGTGGTGGGTGTCGTTGGCGGTTGCGACGACCACGGCGTCGAGGTCGGCCTCGGCCAGCATCCGCTCGGGATCGGTGTACCAGGCCGGGATCGACCACCGCTCGGCCATCTCCCTGGCCGGGCCCGGACGCCGACCACAGATCGCCGCCAGCTCGGCCCGAGGATGGGTGGCCATGGCCGGCAGGTACATGGCGTCGGCCCACCAGCTGGTGCCGAACACCCCGATGCGGACCCGCCCCCCGTCGCCGCCGTCCCGACCGCTCATCGCCATCGCCGCATCAGCGGCCGAGCCTGCGCTCGACGTAGCCGAGCCCGGTGACCCCGAGCCCGCCGACGACGGCGGCGGCCTCGCCGAGTGCGGCGACGGGGCGGCGAGGCAGACCCCGGAGCGCCCGCAGTACCGCGCTCGGCAGGACCGACGTGACATAGGAGCGCTCGGACGACAGGCCGTCGCCCGAGCCGACGAGCCCGACCACGTAGGCCTTGGAGTTGCCCTCGGCCCGGCAGCGGGCAACGAAGTAGCGCCAGGTCGTGCGGGCGGCGGGCACCCGGTGGTGGATGCGAGCCGCAGGCTCGAGCAGGATGCTGGCGCCCGGATCGGCCTGGGTGAGCCGGATGCAGAGCTCGGTCTCCTCGCAGCCGAGCGGCCGGTCGGCGGTTCGCCCGAGGCCCTCGTCGAAACCGCCGGCGGCCAGCACCGGGGCCCGGCGGAACGCCATGTTGCAGCCGATGACGTTGCGGACCGGGGCCAGCTCGGTCGGGAGGCCGCGGTGGCTGCAGCCGACGACCCAGAGGTACTCGTCGGGGAACCAGTCGGGCTTCGCCGTGTCCCAGTTCGGCACCGCCCAGCCACCGACGGCGACGACGTCCGGGTCCGTGAACGGGGCGGCGAGGTGCTCGAGCCAGGTCCGCTCGGCGGTGGCGTCGTCGTCGAGGTAGGCCACGACCTCGCTCGACGCCAGCTCGGTGCCGGTGTTGCGGGCGCCGGACAGGCCCTTGGTCCCGACGTTCGGCACGACCTTGGGGCCGAGTCCCTGGACGGCCTCCTGCAGCTCGTTGTTGTGGTCGATGACGAGGATGACCTCGTCGGCCGGCCGGGACTGGGCCTTGACCGAGGCGACGGCCCGCTCGATGTCGCCGAGCCGCTCCATGGTGTGGGCACAGATGACGACGCTGACGGTTGGACCAGGCATGCCCCCAAGGTACGGAGTCGGTCGGCCGGGGACTACCCCCCGCCGAGCTCGCCGGCGGCCCCGTCCGCCCCGTCGTCCGGCGCCGGAGCGACCCGAAGGACCACGTTGCCGACCTTGCGCTCGGTCTCGACGTAGCGATACGCCTCGACGATGTCGTCGAGCTCGTAGGTTCGGTCGACGAGCGGTCGATACCGGCCGCCGAGCGCATCGACGACGAACGCCATCGACTCGGGGCCGTTGCGGGGCAGCGGGAACCGGACCCGGGGACCGGGCAGGAATCGGGTCGGCAACACCAGGAACGGGTTCTGGTAGCGAGGACCGAAGTCGGTCACGGCGAAGTCGCCGTCGTCCCGGAGCAGCGGCCGGCACGTCCGGAAGCTGGTCTTGCCAACGGCGTCGAAGACGAGATCGAACCGCTCGCCGATGGCGGCGAAGTCCTCCCGCTGGTAGTCGACGACGCGGTCCGGGCCGAGCGCCGCCACCCGTTCGACCGCATCGGTGCCACAGACGGCGACCACCCGGGCCCCGAGGTGCAGGGCCAGTTGCACGGCGGCGCTGCCGATCCCGCCGGACGCCCCGTAGACCAGCACGTCCGATCCGGGCCCGACGCCGGTGGCCCGCAGGGTCGTGCCCGCATAGTGGGCGCCCTCGGTGGCCACCGCCGCCTGCTCGAACGACAGCTCGTCGGGGATCGGGGCGATCATCCCCTCCTCGTGGCGGGCCAGGAGCTCGGCGTGGCCGCCCATGCCCTCGTCGCCGAAGCCGAACACCCGGTCGCCGACGGCGAAGCGCGATGCGCCCGTACCGACCTGCTCGACCACGCCGGCGAACTCGCTGCCGAGGATCGGCTGGCGCGGCCCCCGGAGCCCGTAGAACAGCCGGGCGAACCACGGCTTGGCCTTGCGGACCCCGCAGTCGGTCCGGTTGACCGACGACGCCACGACCCGGACCAGCACCTCGCCGTCGCCCAGGCTCGGCTCGGCCACGTGCTCGATGCGGGCCACCTCCGGCCCCCCGTAGCGATGGCACACGACGGCTCGCATCCCGACCCTCCCGACTCGTCCGGTCCGGCCGACCCTAGCCGGGCCGCCGACCGTCGGTGGCCGTGGCGGGGGCGGGCGAATCCATCCAACGATGGATGGGCCGACCGCCCATGCCGTCGTAGGTTCGCAGTCGCACGACCGAGGCCCGACCGACGGGCCCCGCGACAGAACGGAGGCGCTCACATGGGAGACCTGGCCATGTTCATCACCAGCAAGGCCCAGCCGGGCAAGCGGGACGAGATCTTCGACCTGTACCGGGAGATCCTGGCTCCCCGGGCCGAGGAGAACGACCGCCAGGAGGTGGTGGTCTTGGCCGCCGACCAGCACGATCCCGACACGTTCTACCTGTTCGAGCTCTACGCCGACGCCGAGGCCCTCGGGGCCAACGCCCAGTCGTCGTGGTTCGCCGACTACATGGCCAAGGCGGGCCCGCTGCTGGCCGGTGAGCCCGTCGTCGGCATGGCCGACCGACGGTGGTCGACGGGCGTCTGACACCGGCCCCGGCCATCGGGCGAGCCGGCCTCGATCGAGGGGCGGTGAGCCCCGTGGCCGCAGGCCGCCCGGCCGATCAGCGAGGCCCGTACCAGGCCGCCGCCACCTGCGAGCGGCTCTCGCAGCCGGTCTTGGCCAGGATGGCGTGCACGTGGTCCTTGACCGTGCCGACCGAGATGAACAACGCCTCCGCGATCTGGCGGTTGGAGAACCCGGCGGCCACCAGCGTCGCCACCTCGTGCTCTCGCTCGGTCAGCGACTCGAAGCGGGGGTCGGGCCGGGGTGACACGAACACGACCGGCTCGGCGCCGCTGCGGTCGAGGTGGACCGCGACCGCCTCGTCGGCCAGGTCGAGCAGCTCAGCCGCCGGGAACTCCGTCGGCCGCTCCCGCAGCGCGGCCAGGAGATCGAGCACCCGCCGCCGGGTCGCATCGTCGACCATGGCCAGCAAAGGTACCGTCGAGCGCCGGAGGAGGCGTCACCCGTGAACCCGGATCAGATCGTCGAGCGCTACTTCGCCGCCATGCGGCGGGGCCCGGAGGCCGAGGCCGACCTGCTCGCCCTGTTCGCCCCCGATGCCGTCTACGCCGAGCCCTTCAGCGGCGACGGCCCGGCCGAGGGCATCCAGGCCATCCGCTCCCGGTTCCGCGACGGCTGGCAGACCCCGCTCCCCGACCTCGAGCTCGACGTCCTCGAGCTGGAGGTGGCCGGATCGACGGCCCGGTCGCTCTGGGAGTGCCGCTCCCCCGGCCTACCCGGTCCGGTCAGGGGCGAGGACCGCTACGAGTTCAGCGGCGGCCGCATCACCCGCCTCGACGTCACGATCCTCGGCCGCGACGGCTGACCGGGCGCCAGCCCGGCTCAGCTGGCGGCGGCCGGCGCCGGCGACCCGAGTCGGGTCGGCAGCTCGCCGAGGGTGGCGCAACCGCACTGCGCCATCGTGTTGACCAGACCCTCCTTGAGGATCTCGTACGCATGGCCGGGCCCAGCGGGCCCCAGGGCGCCGAGGCCGAACATGAAGGCCCGACCGCAGAACACGAAGTCGGCGCCGAGGGCGATGGCCCTGGCCACGTCGAGCCCCGACCGGACCCCCGAGTCGAACAGGACCTTGGCCTCGCCGCCGATGCGGTCGACGATCGGGGCCAGCCGGTCGATGGCGGCAGGAACGGCGTCGAGCTGGCGACCGCCATGGTTCGAGACCTGCACGGCGTCGGCCCCGATCTCGACACAGCGGACGGCGTCGTCGACGTCGACGATCCCCTTGACCACCAGCGGTCCGTCCCACAGCCCCCGCACCTCGGCCAGGTAGTCCCAGCCGAGCGTGCCCCCGAGGTTGGCGCCGACGAAGCCGGCGGTGGCCCGCATCGTGGCCGCGTCGATGTACTTCTCCAACCCCCGGAACCGGGGCATCCCATGGCGGAGCACACCGAGGCTCCACGCCGGGTGGATCGCGGCCTGGGCCACCAGCGTCGGGCCGATCACCGGCGGCACTCGGACCCTGGCCTTGCGCTGGCGCTCGCGGCGGCTCGGGGCCGGCACGTCGGCGGTGACCACCAGCGCGGTGAAGCCGCTGGCCTCGACCCGCTCGAGCAGGTCGGCTCGGATGGCCGGGTCCCGCGGCGGGTAGAGCTGGAACCAGCCCATGCCATCGGCGTTCGGTCCGGCCACCTCCGGGGCCTCGGTCGCCACCGTGCTGAGCGTGTACGGGATGCGCTTGGCGGCCGCCGTCCGGGCCAGCGCCTCGTCGGCGCCCGGCCAGATCAGCCCGGTGAGGCCGACGGGGGCGATGCCGATCGGGGCGTCGTAGCGGATGCCGAACAGCTCGGCGCCGACGTCCGGTTCGAGCGGACCCTTCAGCAGTTGGGGAACGAGCTCGACCCGACCGAGCCCGTCGAGATTGCGCTTGACCGCCTGGTCGGCTCCGGTCCCCGACGCCAGGTACTCCCAAGCGAAGTGGGGGATGCGACGCTTCGCCCGGCGCTCGAGGTCCTCGATGGCGGGGAGGTCGTCCATCAGGGTGTCGGCCATGTTCCTCAGCTCCCGGCGGGATCGTCGCTCGCTTCGATGACCAGGAGCAGCGTGTCCTTCTCGACCTGGTCGCCGGCCGCCACCCGGATCTCGCTCACCGTACCGTCCTCGGCCGCGGAGAGGTGGTTCTCCATCTTCATGGCCTCGAGGACCGCGACCACCTGCCCGGCCAGCACGACCTGGCCGACCTCGACCCGGATCTCGAGCACCCGGCCGGGCATCGGTGCCGCCACCGCGCCGCCCGGCTGCTCGAGCTCGGGAGGAGCGAATCGGGGCACCAGGTCGTAGTCGCGGCCGCGTCCGAGCCCGGTGACGTGCAACCGCTCCGGCGAGCTGCGGGTCACCGCCAGCTCCGCTCGACGGCCATCGAGCTCGAGGTCGAGTCCGCCGGGCCACCATCGGTGGACCAGCGCCCGCCCGCCGTCGCCGGTCGGACCGATGGCGAAGCTGCCGTCGCGCCGGCCGCGGTAGTGCACGGACTGGACCCGCTCGCCGTCGTCGAGCTCGATCCGCTCGGGTGGGAGCCGACCGACCAGGAACCCGCTCGGGACCGTGACGAGCACGTCGGCCTCGGCCCGGTTGGCCCCCTGCAGCCACATAGCGGCGGCGAGGGCGAGGAAGCGATCCTCTGGATCGGCCGCAGGCCCGGCGCCGACCGTCTCGGTGGCGTCGGGGGCGGGGCCCGTCGTCGCGCCGTCGACCTCCGCCCCGAACCGATCGAGGAAGTCGGTGGTGGTGTCGCCGGCGAGGAACGCCGGATGGCGCAGCACGCGGACGAGGAAGTCCCGATTGGTGACCAGCCCGTCGGCGCCGCCGAGATGGAGGCGCTCCAGGCCGAGGGCCAGGCGGCCGGCGGCCTCGGCCCGGGTCGGTCCCCTGGCCACGACCTTGGCGATCATCGGGTCGAAGTCGACGCCGATGAGCGAGCCCTCCTCGACCCCGGTGTCCCACCGCAGCGCTGGCTCGTCGGCCGGCCGGAAGGCGGCGACGGTCCCGGTCGACGGCAGGTAGTCGTTGGCCGGGTCCTCGGCGTAGAGCCGGACCTCGATGGCGTGGCCGTCGGCGGCCGCCCCCTCGTCGATGGGATCGATCGGGCGGTCCATGGCGACGAGGAGCTGATCGCGGACCAGGTCGCGCCCGGTGATCTCCTCGGTGACCGGGTGCTCGACCTGCAGCCGGGTGTTGACCTCGAGGAAGAAGAACTCGCCGGTCTCGTCGTCGACCAGGAACTCGACGGTGCCGGCCGACCGGTAGCCGAGCGAGCCGGCGAGCTCGACCGCCGCCCGGCCCATCGCCGCCCGCAGGTCCGCGTCGACGAACGGCGACGGCGCCTCCTCGACGACCTTCTGGTGCCGTCGCTGGATCGAGCACTCGCGCTCGCCCAGGTGGGCGACGGCCCCGTTTGCGTCGCCCATGATCTGGATCTCGACGTGCCGGGCCCGGGTGACGTAGCGCTCGGCGAAGACCCGGTCGTCGCCGAAGCCGCTGGCCGCCTCCCGGCCGGCCGAGGCGATCGCCTCGTCGAGCTCGTCGGCGGCATGCACGATCCGCATGCCCTTTCCCCCACCCCCGGCAGCGGCCTTGATCAGGAGCGGGTAGCCGATGTCGGCGAATCCGCTCGGGTCGTCGGTCGAGGGCAGCACCGGCACGCCGGCGGCAACGGCGAGCTCCTTGGCCCGGATCTTGTCGCCCATCGACTCGATGGCCGCGGGCGGCGGCCCGACCCAGGCCAGCCCGGCCGCCTCGACGGCGGCTGCGAACCCGGCGTTCTCGGCCAGGAAGCCGTAGCCGGGATGCACGGCCCCGGCCCCGGCTGTCGCCGCAGCGCCGATGACGGCCTCGCCGTCGAGGTAGGAGGTGATCCGGATCGCCTGATCCGCCTCGGCGACGAACGGGGCGTCCGCGTCGGCGTCGACGAACACGGCGACGGTGGCCAGGCCCATCGAGCGGGCCGTTCGGAACACCCGCCTGGCGATCTCACCCCGGTTGGCGACCAGCAGCGAGGTGAAGGGCCGGCCGACGGGCTCGCCGAGACCGGTCACAGCCGGAACACCCCGTACGACCCGGTCCCCTCGATGGCCCGGTTGCCGACGTAGGACAGGCAGAGCCCGAGCACGTGGCGGGTGTCGCGGGGGTCGATGATGCCGTCGTCGGAGATGGCGCCGGTGGCCTGCAGGGCAAGCGAGCCCGCCTCCTGGGCCGCCTCGACGGCGGCGACGATCTCGGCGTCCGCCGCCTCGTCGAACGGCTGGCCGGTCCTCGCCGCCTGGGTCCGGCGGACCTGCGACATGACGCCGGCGATCTGCTTCGGGCCCATCACGGCGATCTTGGCCGTCGGCCACAGGAAGGTGAACCGGTTCTCGAACGCCCGACCCGACATGCCGTAGGTCCCGGCTCCGTAGGAGGAGCCGATCGTGACCGTCAGGTGCGGGACCTCCGAGTTCGACACGGCGTTGATCAGCTGGGACCCCTTCTTGATGATGCCGTCGGCCTCGAAGTCGCGGCCGACCATGAAGCCGGTGATGTTCTGGATGAACCACAGCGGCACGTCGACCTGGTTGGCCAGCTGGATGAAGTGGGCGCCCTTCTGCGAGGAGTCGGGGTAGAGCACGCCGTTGTTGCCGAGGATGCCGACCGGGTGCCCGTGGATCGAGGCGAAGCCGCAGACGAGCGATTCACCCCAGCGTGGCTTGAACTCCTCGAACCTGGATCCGTCGACCACCCGGGCGATCACGTCCCGGACGTCGACCGGCTGCCGCAGGTCCCGGCTGACCAGCCCGAGCAGTTCCTCGGGATCGTGGACCGGCTCCTCCGGGGTGAAGCGGGGCGGGGGTGCCGGCTTTCGCCAGTTCAGGTGCGACACGACCTCCCGGCACAGTCGGATGGCGTCGACGTCGTCCTCGGCGAAGTAGTCGCCAGACCCCGAGGTCTCGGCGTGCATCTCGGCCCCGCCGAGCGTCTCGTCGTCCGACTCCTCCCCCGTCGCCATCTTCACCAGCGGCGGGCCGGCCAGGAACATCTTCGACTGCTCGCGGACCATGATCGTGTAGTCGCTGAGGCCCGGCTGGTAGGCGCCACCGGCGGTCGACGAGCCGAAGACGACGCACACGGTCGGGATGCGCAGCTTCGACAGCTCGATCATCTCGTAGAAGAACCGGCCCGACTCGGCGAAGTGCTCGGTGTTGACCCGCCGACGGCTGCCCTCGCCCGTCTCGACCCGGAGATCGGCCCCGGCCGACTCGACGAAGCTGACGTACGGCATGCGGTTGTCCCTGGCGATCTCCAGGGCCCGGGCCCACTTCTTGGCCGCATAGGGCGTGAGGGCACCGGCCAGGACCGACGGGTCGTTGCCGAGGATCACACATTCGACGCCGGCGATGACGCCGATGCCGATGACCATGCCGCCGCCCATCGTGTAGTCGGAGTCGTAGCCGGCGAGCGGGCTGATCTCGAGGAACGGCGAGTCGGGGTCGATGGCGAGGGCGATGCGCTCCCGGATCGGCAGCTTGCCCCTGGCCCGGAGCCTGGCCATGCGGTCGGGCCCGCCGCCCGCCTCGGCCTCGTCGAGCAGCCGGTCGATCTCGGCCAGTTGGTCGAGCATGTCCTCGCGGTTGCGGATGAACGACTCGCCGCCGGTGTCCAGGTTCGACCGCAGTGGGGGCGCGAGCAGGGTCCTGGTCATCCCGGCGATGGTACGACCAGCCCCCAGGCCCCGCCACTTCCGCTGGGGACGTCCGAGCGCCGCCCCGGCGGCCGCTACTCGACCCCCTCGACGATGCGAAGGTCCCGGGTCGCACCATCGCCGAGCGCGACGAGGGCCGCCTGGTAGCCCTCACTGTCGTGGCACTCGATCGCCGCCTGGAGCGACGGGAACTCGACCAGGACGGTCCGGCCGAGCACCCCGGCCTCGTGGGCCTGGGCGGCCATGCCCCTGGCCAGGAAGCGGCCGCCGGCCGCCTGCACGGTCGGGCTGGCCAGCTGCAGGTAGGCCCCCAGCTTCTCCTCGTCGTCGACCGCGTGGTACGCCACCACCCAGTAGCCCTTGGCCATGCCATCTCCTCTCGTCCGGCGCCGTCGACGGCGTCGCTCGCGGCCAGACGCTAGCACCCCTCGCCGACGGCGATCGCCGGACGGGCCGTCGACCGAGCCGTGGCCTACGATGCCGCCATGCCGATACCGACCGCAATGGTCGGCTCGACCACGGGCCCGCTGGTCCACGAGGTCGATGCCCGCTGGACGATGGCCTACGCGGCCTCCATCGGCGACACGTCGCCCCGGTACCTCGACACGGCGGCCGACGACGGCCCGATCGCCCACCCGGTGTTCCCGGTGTGCGTCGAGTGGCCGGTCATCGTGGCCGCCCGCAACGCCTACGAGGACGTCGGGGTGAGCGCAGCCGAGGTGAGGACCGGCGTCCATGCCACCCACGACCTGACCATCCACCGCCCGATCCGCCCGGGCGACCGGCTGGCCACCTCGCTCGAGACGGTCGGTGCGGTCGGCATCACGCCGGGGGCCCTGGTCACCAGCCGGCTGACGACGGTCGGCCCCGCCGGCGAGCCGGTGGCCACGACGACCCAGGACGGTATCCACCTCGGGGTGCCGGCCGACGGACCGGACCGTCCCGACCTCGCGCCACCACCGCCACTGCCAGACGTCGATCGGACCGGCCGGCCGGTCGAGCGGACGATCGAGGTCGACGGCGGCCGGGCCCACATCTACACCGAGTGCGCCAGGATCTGGAACCCGATCCACACCGACCCGGTGGTGGCGCGGCGCGCCGGCCTCCCCGACATCATCCTGCACGGCACGGCGAATCTGGCCTACGGCGTGACGGCGGCGCTGGCCGTCGTCGGCGCCGATCCCGATCGGGTGCGGCGCATCCGCTGCCGGTTCCGGGCCATGGTGCGGTTGCCGTCGACCCTCACGGTCCGGGTCTGGGGGCCGCCGGGCGACGAGGACGGCCGAACCGCCGCCGTCGCCTTCGAGGTGCTCAACGCGGCCGGCCAACCGGCGGTCGAGGACGGCATCCTGCTGCTCGACACCGACACGAGCACCGATGCCGGTTGGGACGACGTCGATGGGTGACGGCGATCACCGTTCGGCCGCGCCGGACGAGCAGGTGCTCGACAACATGGCCTGGCACGCCCTCACCGGACCCCAGGCCGGCCTGGCCGACCACCGGGCGACCGAGGGCGACGAGCCGACGGTCGAGGGGCCGGCTCGTCCGGCCCTCCGGTTCCGCCGGGCGATCGCCCCGTTCAGCGCGACCGAGGTCCTCGACGACGATGGCTGGGCCGCCCTCGGCCGCCTCGTCGGCCCGCGGGGCGCCGCCATCCTCTTCCGGGACGAGATCGGCGATCCGCCGATCGGCTGGGAGCCGGCCTACCGGGGCCGCACCCTCCAGTACGTGGCCACCGACCTGGCCGAGATCGAGCCGCGGCTGGCTGTCGAGATCGTCGAGCTCGGACCGGACGACAGCGACGACATGGTCGCGCTCACCGCGCTGACCGAGCCGGGGCCGTTCAGCGCCGAGACCTGGCGGACCGGTCGGTACTTCGGGCTCAGGCGAGACGGCCAGCTCGTGGCCATGGCCGGCGAGCGGCTTCGGGTCCCCGGTTGGGGCGAGGTGTCGGCGGTGTGCGTCCACCCGTCGGCCCGCGGCCGGGGCCTCGGCGCAGCCATGACCCTCGCCGCCGCGGGAGCGATCGTCGAGCGGGGCGATCGGCCCATGCTGCACGTCGCCGAGGCGAACGAACCCGCCCACCATCTCTACCTGCAGCTCGGCTTCGAGGTCCGCCGGACCGTGGCCGCCGGGGCGTACCGCTTCGTTGACCCGGCCTGAGGCGAGGGCGGCGAGGCGCCTTCCCGGCCCCGGCGATCGCGTCTGGCCGGGTTCCGAGCGCGATGGTCAGGAGACGGTGAGGGTGACCTGGCTCGGGTGGATCGTCGAGTCGAAGGCGACGTGCGCCGTCTCGGAGCCCTCGGTGATGAGGCGGATCACGACGTAGCGGTTGTCGTCGATCGGCTCGTCGACGCCGCCGAGGTCGAACGTCAGCTCCTCGAAGCCGACCCCGACCCCCCGGCTCGTCGTGGCGGTGTCCTCGGCCCCGATCGGTGACCCGCACGCCCCGAGCCAGCTGCACTCCGAGACGCTGGCCCGGATGGTCACCGGGACCCCGTCGGTGGCGCTGGCCGCCCACAGGCGGAGGGTGACCGGCCCGGTCAACGTCTGGTTCTCGGCGTCGAGGAAGAACCGGTGGAGCCTGCGGGTGTCGCCCTCGGACCATCCGCTGCCCGTCGGCTGGAGCCGCAAACCGGGGATGCTGTCGTAGTTCTGGTCGAAGTTGTACTGGACCGTGTCCTCGGGCGGATCGAGCTCGAGCTGCTTCCAGAGCTGGGCGTTGGTGTCGCTGCCGTCGCCGCCGGGGTTCTCGAGGTAGTAGACCAGACCGGGGGCGGCGGTCGTTGTCGTCGTCGGTTCCGTGGTCGACGTCGTCGTCGGCGGGGCTGTCGTCGTCGTCGGCGCGGCCGTGGTGGTCGGCGCGGCGGTCGTCGTCGTGGCTGCGGTCGTCGGCGGCGCCGATGTCGTCGTCGGCGCCGTGGTCTTCGCCGCGCTCGTCGAGGTGGTGGCCGACGTGGCCGCGGTGGTGGTCGTCGTGGCCACGGTGGTGGTCGAGACGCTCGTCGTCGTCGACTCCTCCGTCGGGATGGGGTCGCCGACCTCGACCGTGAACGGCTCCAGCACCGGCGTCGCCTCGGGGGCCGACGTGACGACCACGGTCGTCGTCGTGGTCTCCACCGGTGGCGGCGCCTCCTCGACGACCTCGGGAGCCTCGAACGCCAGCACCTCGGTGATCTCCGGTGGGACGACGCCGACCGCGACCGACCCGGCCGTCGCCACGGCGCCGATCGTGACGGCCGCGGGGGCCGTACCGAGGTTGCCGATCGGCAGGTGGGACACGGTCGCAACCAGGCCGGCCGACCAGCGACGGCCGAGCGACACGTTGAGGAAGGACCGGACGATGTCGGGGTCGAACTGGGTCCCCGAGCAGACCACCAGCTC
This sequence comes from Acidimicrobiales bacterium, assembly GCA_028285495.1. GTDB lineage: Bacteria > Actinomycetota > Acidimicrobiia > Acidimicrobiales > SZUA-35 > JAHELU01. The sequence continues at coordinate 55,767 of JANQPB010000006.1, read as the reverse complement.
CCGCCTGGCCGCGGCGGGGGTCATCGGCTCCTTGTAGGACCGCTTCGAGGTGATCACGTCGTAGGCGTCGGCGACGGCGGTGATGCGGCCGGCCAGTGAGATGTCGTGGCCGGCCAGCCCGTTCGGATAGCCCTTGCCGTCCCAGCGCTCGTGGTGCTCGGACGCCGCCAGCGCCCACGGCCCGAGCCACTCCCGGAGCGGTGTCATCATCCGCCCGCCCGCCGCCGGGTGGTCCTTGAGGATCTGCCACTCCTCGTCGGTCAGCTTCGTCTGCTTGTTCAGGATCTCCGGCGGCACCGCCATCTTGCCGATGTCGTGCAGCATGACGCCCCAGGTCAGCTTGGCCCGGTCCTCGTCCGGCAGGTCCATCTCGGCTGCGATCATGTCGGCGTAGGCCCGGACCCGCTCGGTGTGGCCCCTGGTCAGGCGGTCGTGGCGGGCCAGGGCGGTGACGTACTCGACGGCCTTGGTCGCCGCCTCGGCCGTGTCGTCGCCGAGGTAGCTGGCGTCGGCCCCCGGACCCTCCTGCTGCAGCTTGCGAATCGTCCCCGACCGCAGCGCCACGCTGAACCGGGACGGAGCCTGATCGGGGAAGATGAGCGACATCTCGAACAGCGTGGCCAGTGGCAGCAGCCCGCGGGCCAGGCGCTCGATCGTCATCGACACCGCCGTGCCGACCACCAGCCCCTGGGCGAACCACAGCAGCACGCCGAAGGCCCCGGCCGGGCGGATCAGCATCCCGGCGACGAGATACAGCACGACGAAGGCGCCGATGACGGGGCTGGCGACGACGACCGCTCGGATGATCAGCGCCCGCGTCGGCGACGACCGCCAACGGGTGTCGTCTGCCTGCTCGAAGGCCCCACGGGTGGGCCCGTCCGTGCTCACGGTCACCGGTGAGGGATCGGCATCGAACGGGGCGCCCTTGACCTTCGCCCTCCGGTCGACGAGCGGGTTGCCGAGTCAAGGCGCGGCTCCCTACCGTTCGGCCGATGAGCCCCGACACCAGCACCGACGATCGCCCGTTCCGGGTCATCGGCCTCCAGCAGATCGCCATCGGCGGCCCCGACCTCGGGCCCCTCCGGCACTTCTGGGGCGCCCTGCTCGGCGTGACGACGACCGGTCACTACGAGAGCGAGGCCGAGAACGTCATCGAGGACATCCTGGAGGTCGGCTCGGGCGCCGCAACGGTCGAGATCGACCTGATGCAGCCGGCCGACCCCGAGGCCAGGCCCCGGGTCGACAACCCGCCGCTCAACCACATCGGTCTCTGGATCGACGATCTGCCGGCGGCGGTCGAGTGGCTCGGCGCCAACGGCGTCCGGTTCACCCCCGGCGGCATCCGACCCGGCGCGGCCGGCCACGACATCTGCTTCATCCACCCCCGAGGCAACGACGAGGCGCCGAACGGGGGCCAGGGCGTGTTGATCGAGCTGGTCCAGGCGCCACCCGACGTGATCGCGGCCCTCGGCGCCGGGTGATCTCCCGGTACGGGCGCCTGGCCGGATCGCAACGGGCCGAGCGGCGACTTGCTAGCCTGCCGCCATGATCTGGCGAGCAGGGGGCCGTCGATGAGCCAGGCCGTCGGCGACGACCCCGGCCCCGGGGGGCGTCCGGGTCGGCGCAGCCGCCGGCCCCGCCGGTCCGTCAGCGCCGTTCCGGCCCAGCCGCTGCCGAGCCAGGCCCGCCATCGGATCGGTCCGGTCGACGCCATCGACGCCGAGCGCATCGAGGCGATCCACCTGGCGTCGCTCGACGTGCTCGCCCGCACCGGCATCGAGTTCCTCCATCCCGAGGCCCGTCGCCTCCTCGGCGACGCCGGGGCCGAGGTCGACGAGCTGCGGGTCCGCTTCGATCCCGATCTCGTGACCGAGGCGGTGGCCCTGGCCCCGAGCCGGTTCACGTGGCACGGACGGGTGCCTCAGCGCAACGTCGAGATCGGCGGCGACTTCGTGGCCAACTCGTGTGTCGGCAGCACCCCGATGTACGTCACCCTCGACGGCGAGCGTCGCTCCGGCGACACCGAGGGGTACCGCGACTTCCTGCGACTGACGCAGATGTTGACGTCGATCCACGTGCTCGGCGGGTACCCGGTCGAGCCGATCGACCTCGATCCGGCGGTTCGCCACCTGCACTGCGCCTACGACGCCCACACCCTGACCGACCTGCCCTACAACGTCTACAGCCTCGGCCGCCAGCGCAACGTCGACGGGATCGAGATGGTGCGCATCGCCCGCGGCGTCGACGACGCCACGCTCGACCGGGAGCCGAGCCTCTGGACGGTCATCAACGCCAACTCGCCGCTTCGGTTCGACGGACCGATGCTGGCCGGGATCCTCGAGATGTCGGCTCGAAACCAGATCGTGTGCATCACCCCGTTCACCCTGGCCGGGGCCATGGCTCCGATCACGCTGGCGGGCGCCCTGGTGCAGCAGAACGCCGAGGCCCTTGCCGGCATCGTCCTGACCCAGGTGGTGCGGCCGGGTAGCCCGGTCATCTACGGCGGCTTCACCAGCAACGTCGACATGCGCTCGGGCTCGCCGGCGTTCGGCACACCCGAGTACGCCAAGGCGGCGCTGATCGGCGGGCAGCTGGCCCGCCGCTACGGCCTGCCCTACCGGTCGTCCAACGTGTCGGCGGCCAACGCCGTCGACGCCCAGGCCGGCTACGAGAGCATGTGGGCCCTGTGGGGTGCGGTCATGGGAGGGGCCAACCTGATCATGCACGGCGCCGGCTGGATGGAGGGCGGCCTGCACGCCAGCTACGACAAGATGGTGATCGACGCCGACCTGCTGCACATGGTCACCAACTTCCTCGACCCGGTCGACGCCTCCGATGCCGAGTTGGCCGACGCCGTCGCCGCCATCGACGAGGTCGGCCCCGGCGGGCACTTCTTCGCCACCGAGCACACGCAGGCCCGCTACACGACCGAGTTCCACCAGCCGCTGATCAGCGATTGGCGCAACTGGGAGTCGTGGACCGAGGCCGGTCGGCCGGAGGCCAAGGTCAGGGCCAACCGGCTCGCCCGGGACCTGCTGGCCGCCTACTCGCCGCCCCCGATCGACGACGCGATCGAGGCCGAGCTGCGGGACTACGTCGATCGCCGGGTGGCCGAGGGCGGCGCCGGCGGGGCCTGACGCCCGGGTCGCACGCCTGGCGGCGGCCGGACGCCGCGCCGCTGGTCAGCCACGAACGCTCATCGACGACGAGGCGGTCGATCGGTTCCTGGCGAAGGTGGCGAGGTCGATGTCGAGGCCGGTGTGGGGCCCGGTGACCACCAGCGGCTCGGCGTCGTGGTCGAGCCCGCCCTCGACGGCCTCGATCAGCTCGCCCATCAGGTGACCGACCGGACCGCCGTTCTTGAACTGGTTGCCGCTCGTCCCGATGGCGACGTAGAAGCCGTCGAGGTCGGTGCGGTCGTAGACCGGGATCCAGTCGTCGGAGGCGTCGTAGACGCCGACCGTGCCCCGGCGGTCGTGGGGCACGCCGACCGATGGGATGCGGCGGGCGACGCGGAGGGTCTGCACGTCCCATTGCGGGCCGAAGGCGATGTCGAGGTCGTCGGGATCGTCGAGCCACTCCAGCGGGTCGCAGTCCGGCTCGACGCTGCCGACCAGCAGGTTCCCGTGGCCGTCCGGGCGGTAGTAGAAGCCGCTGTCCCCGTCGCCGAGAGCCGGGATCGGCCGATCGGGATCGGGGGCCTCGGGGGCGGCGACGAGGTGGACCTCCTGGCGGAGCGGGCGGGTGCCGATGGCCATCGTGCCAGCGAGCCCGGCCAGCCGGTTGATGGCCGACGAGTGCGGTCCGGCGGCGTTGACCACGATGGCGGCCCCGATCGTCGAGCCGTCGGCCAGCTGGACCCCGGTCACCCGGTCGGAGGCCGCGACGACGCCGGTCACCGTCGAGCCGAACCGGAAGGTCGCGCCGGCGGCCACGGCGGCGTCGTGCAGGTTGGCCGCCGCCAGCTGCGGGTCGGTCACATAGCCGCCCTCGGGCTCGTAGAGGGCGCCGCCGAGCTGTCCGGTCGCCTCGGCGAAGAAGCGCTCGTCGTCCAATCGGGTCGGCGGCCAGAACTCGCCGACGTCGAGGTAGGGCATGTTGGCCCGCAGGTCGTCGGTGTCCCACCACTCGTTCGGCACGCCGAGGCGGTCGAGGATCGGCCGGCAGCGCTCGGCGTGGCCGGTCCGGTCGATCAGGCCGACCATGCCGGTGGTGACCAGCCCGACGAGACCGCCGGCCGGCTCGACCCGGATGTGGTCGGCCCAGTGGCGCCAGTAGTGCAGGCCCTCGTAGGCCAGGGCGGTGCCGGCGTCGGTCGAGTAGTGGAAGCGGACGATCGCGCTCGAGGCCGCCGTCGAGCCGGTGCCCGGGCCGGGCCCGCGATCGACGACGGTGACCGCCGCACCACGCCTGGCGAGGTCGGTTGCGATCGAGCAGCCCATGAGCCCACCGCCGATGATGACCACCGGTGCGGTGGCCAGCGCGCTCATCGGCTCGCCTCGGCGAGGACTGCTCCCGACCCCGGGACGGCGGTGGCGGACGGTTCCTCGCCTTCCCGAGATACGGGAAGGACTTGCCAGACTTCCGACATGCGGGAAGACTACGCCCTGTGACGGAAACGGTCCAAAGCATCGAGCGAGCCGTCGCCCTCCTGGCCGGCATCGCCGAGCGGCCGGACGGGCTCAGCGGCCTGGCCAGGCGAACCGACATGCCGACCTCGACGGCCGGACGCCTGCTGGCCACCCTCGAGCGAGCCGACACCGTCGTGCGGGACGCAGACGGCACCTACCGGATCGGACCGGCCATCGTGGCCATGGCCAACGCCCCTGACGCTGCGTTCCCGCCGGTCGAGCCGGCGGCCAGACCCCACCTCGAGGCGCTGGCCGACACCACCGGTGAGGCCGCCGGGCTGTCGGTGCCGATCGGCGACGAGCTCCAGTGCGTCGCCCAGGTGGATGCCCCGAAGCCGGTCCGAGCCGAGGACTGGACCGGTCGTCGCTGGCCCCTCCACCAGGGGGGCGCCGGGCTGGTCGTCCTGGCCGGGGCCGGGCCGGAGGCGATCACCGGCTACCTCGACCGCCACCCCGACCTCGACGCCGGGCAGCTCCGCCGCCGCCTCGGCGAGGCCGACCGGGCCGGGGTGAGCTGGAGTCACGGCGACTACCGCGACGGCCTCAGCAGCGTCGCCGCCCCGGTGCGGGACCATCGGGACCGGGCCGTCGCCTCGCTCTACCTGTACGGCCCCAGCTACCGGTTCCCCGGCGCTCGGGAGCGCGAGCTGGCCGAGCTGGTGACCCGCCATGCTGCGGCCCTCTCCGCCACCATCGGGCGCTCACCCTCGCCGACGTCATGACCGCCGGGCCACTCGACATCACCGACCACGCCACCTGGGCCGGCACCCGCCGACCGCTCGGGGCGACCACCGGGCTCCCTCCCTCCCTCTACACCGACCCGGCGATCCACGCCGCCGAGCTCGACCGGGTCTTCGAGCGGGCCTGGGTCTGCGTCGGGCTGACCGCCGAGCTCGATCGACCGGGCGCGGTGCTGGCCCGCCCGGTCGGCCGCCGCGCCATTCTGGTGACCCGCAACGGCGACGGGCAGCTCCGCGGCTTCCTCAACTCCTGCCGTCATCGCGGCACGGAACTGGCCGAGTCCGACTGCACGGTCAGGGGCACGATCCGCTGCCCCTACCACCGATGGGGCTACGACCTCGACGGCACGCTCGTCTCGACCCCCCGCTTCGACGACGTGCCCGGTGCGGCGGCCGCCCCGACCGACGGCCTCGACCTCGTCCCCGTGCGGGCCGACGCCGCCGGGTGCCTGCTCTTCGCCTGCCTCGATCCGGCCACCCCGCCGCTGGCGTCGTGGCTCGGCGACCTGCCCGACCGGCTCGCCGGCTACCGGCTCGACCGCTGGCAGCGGGCCGACGGGCTCTCGATCGAGATCGATGCCAACTGGAAGCTGATCTCGGAGAACTACCAGGAGTACTACCACCTCCCGTGGGTCCATCCTGGCCTGGCGACGGTCTCCCGGGTCGACGACCACTACCGCTACCAGGGCCCCGGCATGTACTGCGGGCAGACGACCACCCCGGTCACCGACGGCGACGGCTCGACCTGGCTGAGCCTGCCGCCGATGGCCGGGCTCGATGACTCCGACTCGGTGAGCGGTCGCCACATCGCCGTCTTCCCCAACGTGCTGATCTCGATCCTGCCGAACCACGCCTTCGTGCTGCGGCTGGAGCCGGACGGGCCGGGCCGGACCCGGGAGCACTGCACCTGGCTGCTCCCACCGGACGGAGCGACGCCGACGGGCGACGCCGACCAGCCGGCCGCCCGCCGCTCCGGCTTCGCTGCGCTGCGGCAGTTCTGGCTCGACGTGAACGGCGAGGACATCGAGATCGTCGAGCGGAGCCAACGGGGCCTGAGCCGGGGCGCGGTGCCGGCCGGGCCGCTCGCCCCCCGGTTCGAGGAGCCGTTGCGACGGTTCCACACGATGCTGGCCGACCTCTGCACCGTGCCCGAGCCGGCCGACCTGCCGATCCCGGCCGGCGACCACCCCGGCACCGACGTCGAGCTCGGCGGGAAGCCGAACCCCCATCCACCGTCCATCGAAAACGAGACCGAGACCAAGCGAGGCTGATCCGTTGAAGACCCAGGCCAAGGCCGTCGTGATCGGCGGCGGCGTCGTCGGCGCCAGCGTGCTCTACCACCTGACCCGCAACGGCTGGACCGACGTCGTCCTCGTCGAGCGGCGCGAGCTGACCGCCGGGTCGACCTGGCACGCCGCCGGCGGCATGCACACGCTCAACGGCGACCCCAACGTGGCCGCCCTCCAGAAGTACACGATCGAGCTGTACCGGGAGATCGAGGAGCTGAGCGGCCAGGACTGCGGCATCCACCTGACCGGCGGGGTCCAGCTGGCCGACACCGAGGAGCGGATGGACTGGCTCCGCAATGCCCACGCCCGCGGCCGCTACCTCGGGGTGGACACCGAGATGATCTCGGTGGCCGAGGCCAAGGAGCTGTTGCCCTATCTCGACGAGCAGTACTTCGTCGGGGCCATGTACGACCCGCTCGAGGGCCACGTCGATCCCTCCGGCGTGACCAACGCCTACGCCAAGGCGGCCAGGATGGCGGGGGCCGAGGTCGAGCGCCACACCTGGGCCGAGGACATCCGCCGCCGGCCGGACGGACTGTGGCACATCGACTGCGGCGAGGCCGGCACGATCACCTGTGAGCACTTCGTCAACGCCGGCGGGCTCTGGGCCCGCGACGTCGGCCGGATGTGCGGGCTGGAGCTGCCGATCCTGGCCATGGAGCACATGTACCTGCTGACCGAGTCGGTGCCCGGGATCCGGGACTGGAACCGGGCCAGCGGCCGCGAGGGCCTGCACGCCGTCGACTTCGGCGGCGAGATCTACCTCCGCCAGGAGGGCGAGAGCCTGCTGCTCGGCACCTACGAGCGCAACGGCGTGCCCTGGTCGGTCTCCGAGACCCCCTGGGACTTCGAGGCCAGGCTGCTCGAGCCGGACCTCGACCGGATCGCCGACTCGCTCGCCGTCGGCTTCGCCCACTTCCCGATCTTCAACGACCTCGGGATCAAGCAGGTCATCAACGGACCGTTCACGTTCACCCCGGACGGCAACCCGGTGATCGGACCGATCCGCGACCAGCCGGGGCACTGGATCGCCGCCGGGGTCATGGCCGGGCTCAGCCAGGGCGGCGGGGTCGGGATGACGCTGGCCAACTGGATGACCGAGGGCGACCCCGGCCACGACGTGTGGGCCATGGACGTCGCCCGCTACGGCCCCTGGGCCACCCCCCGCTACACCGAGGCCAAGGTCAGGGAGAACTACGGCCGCCGGTTCCGGATCGCCTACCCGAACGAGGAGCTGCCGGCCGGTCGACCGCTGCAGACGACGCCGATCCACGATCGCCTCGCGGCGGCCAACGCCGTGTGGGGGGCGTCGTACGGGCTGGAGCACGCGCTGTGGTTCCAGGCGCCCGGCCTCGACCCGGTCGAGGAGGTCACGCTGCGGCGCTCGAACGCCTTCGATCGGGTGGCCGCCGAGGTGGCGGCGGTCCGCAGCGGGGTCGGTCTGCTGGAGACGACCAACTTCGCCAAGTACGAGGTCACCGGTCCCGGATCCCGGTCCTGGCTGGACCACCTGCTCACCAACACCATGCCGCCGCCGGGCCGCCTGGTGCTCAGCCCGATGCTCAACCACCAGGGCAAGCTCATCGGCGACGTCACCGTCGCCTGCCTACCGGGCGGTCTCGGCGGCGACGGCGGCCGGGGCGACGGCGGGGAGTCGTTCATGGTCTTCGGCTCCGGTGCGGCCGAGTCGTACCACCGGCGATGGTTCGCAGCCGAGCTCCCGGCCGACGGCTCGGTGTCGGTCCGAGCGCTCGGCCCCGACCTGTGCGGGCTCGCCATCGCCGGGCCGGCCGCCCGCTCGCTGCTGGCCGCCGTGGCCGACGCCGACGTCGGCGCCGACGCGTTCCGGTTCCTCGACATCCGCTCGATCGAGCTCGGCTACCACCGGTGCCTGGTCGGCCGCATCTCGTTCACCGGCGACCTCGGCTACGAGCTGTGGATGCCGTCGGCCAACCAGCGGGCGGTGTTCGACCTGCTCGTCGACGCCGGAGCCGAGAACGGCCTCCGCCTGTTCGGCGGCCGCGCGCTCGACAGCCTTCGGCTCGAGAAGAGCTTCGGCGCCTGGGCAACCGAGTACCGCCCGATCTACACCCCCGACCAGGCGGGCCTCGGCTGGACCGTGCGGCTCGGCAAGGACTTCGTCGGCCGCGACGCCGTCGTCGCCGAGCGGGATCGCGGCGTCGAGCGACGACTGGCCTTCTTCACGCTGGCCGAGGAGATCGATCCGGCTGGTGGCGCGGCCGACGCCATCGGCGACGAGCCGATCTGGTTCGGCGACGAGGTCGTCGGCTGGGTCACCTCCGGCGGCTACGCCCACCACTCACAGGCGTCGGTGGCCGCCGGCTACGTCCGCAGCGACGTGCCGGTCGACGGTGACGGCTACGAGATCGAGGTGTTCGGCGTGCGCCGCCCGGCGTCGCGTCTGACCGACGCGCTGTTCGATCCGGCCGGCGACCGCATGCGGGCCTAGGGGGTCGGATGCCCCGGCGGCGGAGCGGTCAGCCGACGGCGGGTCGGTAGGTCCCGGCCTCGTCGGCGTCGATGTCGTCGTCGGGGTCGAGCGCGCGCAGCACCTCGGCGGGGTCGAGTCCGGGGTCGGCCTCCAGCTGTCGACGAGCGTCGGCCACCAGCTCGGCCGCCCGGGGCGGACCGTACAATCCGCCCCAGATCAGCTCCTGGCGGATCAACACCTTCTCCACGTCTGCGTCGACCATGAGCCGACGCTAGTCCGCGGCCGCTCGGCGCTTCCTCTGCGGCGACGCAAAAGGGACCAAGGTCCCGGACCCGTCGACCACTTCGCCCGGCCGGCCGCCCCCGTGCTAGCACTACCACTGTCGACCTCCGGTGGCGCCACCGTCGCCGGTGAGGTCGACCACGAGCCGAGGAGGAGCCCGATGTACGGATTCAGCGACCAGGGCCTCGAGCTGCAGGAGCAGGTCTCGCAGTTCATGGCCGACTTCATCTACCCGAACGAGGAGGAGTACTACGCCGAGTACGAGTCCCTCGACAACGTCCACGACACGCCGCCGATGATGGAGAAGCTCAAGGCGGCGGCCCGCGAGCGGGGCCTGTGGAACCTGTTCATCCCCCACCTCGATCCCCAGGCGCCCGGGACCAAGCTGTCGAACCTCGACTACGCCCCCATCTCCGAGCAGCTCGGCAAGGTCCCGTTCTCGTCCGAGGCCCTCAACTGCGCGGCGCCTGACACCGGCAACATGGAGATCCTCAACCTCTACGCCTCGGAGGCGGTCAAGGAGCGGTGGCTGGCCCCGCTGCTCCAGGGCGACATCCGCTCTGCGTTCTCGATGACGGAGCCCGAGGTGGCCAGCTCCGACGCATCCAACATCGAGCTCCGGATCGACCGCGACGGCGACCACTACGTCCTCAACGGGAAGAAGTGGTTCTCCTCGAACGCCCTGCGGCCGAGCTGCGAGGTCCTGATCGTGATGGGCAAGAACGACCCGGATGCGGCCAGGCATCGCCAGCAGTCGATGATCGTCGTCCCGAAGGACACCCCGGGGATCTCGTTCGGGCGCGACCCACTGGTCTTCGGCTATCACGACCGGGGCGGCCATCCGGAGGTCGTCTACACCGACGTCCGGGTTCCCGAGGACCACATCCTCGGCGGCGAGGGCGAGGGCTTCGCCATCAGCCAGGCCCGGCTCGGCCCGGGTCGCATCCACCACTGCATGCGCTCGATCGGGGTGGCCGAGCGGGCCCTCGAGCACATGGTCAAGCGATCGCTCGAGCGGGAGACGTTCGGCAAGCTGGTGGCCCAGCAGGGCCTGGTCCAGGACTGGATCGCCGAGGCCAGGATCGAGATCGACCAGGCCCGCCAGTACGTCCTCCACGTCGCCCACCTGATGGACACCGTCGGCAACAAGGCGGCGGCCCAGGAGATCTCGGGCATCAAGGTGGCCATCCCCAACATGGCCCTCAAGATCATCGATCGGGCGATCCAGGTCCACGGCGCCGCCGGCGTCACCCAGTTCACCCCGCTCGCCCACATGTACGCCCACATGCGGACCCTGCGGATCGCCGATGGACCGGACGAGGTCCACAAGATGACGATCGCCCGGCGCGAGATCAAGCGCCACAGCCCCGAGTTCCGGATGAGCTGAGCGATCCGAGCCCGAACGCGCCGCCGGGCCGGAGCCCGCTCGAGGGTCCGGCCCGGTGTGATCGGCGCCGCCCCTCGATCGGGGGCCGGCGCCGCTCAGTAGTTGAACGTCAGGGCGCCGCCGGTGGTGAAGTCGTACACGGCCGGCATGCCCGTGATCTCGGTGCCCTCGGCCCAGTTGGCCTCGCCGAGGTCTCGGATCTTGACGCAGACGGGGCAGGCGTAGATGCGTCCACCCGAGGCGACGTACTCGTCGTGGAGGCCGGCGACCGACGGGGCGCCGGGCACGTCGATGTCGGCGACGGCGCCCTTGACGGCCACCTCGACGGCCTCCTTGGTCAGGAACATCAGGGCCTCCTTGCCGGCCCGGACCGCCTCGACGCCGACGAGGTAGGCGATGAGGACGTCCTCGGGGTCCTCCGGACCGTGGGTGAGGCCCACGAGGACCTTGCCGTCGGGTGCGCCGCCGGGTGCGCCGTCTGGGGTGGTGCTGCGGTTGGACATGGCTGAACTCACTTTCTGGTTGGCTTGCTGTCTGGTTGATGGGTCGCGGCGATCGCCGGGCTCCCGGCGCTCGGGCTCAGACCGGCTTGGTGGCGATGAAGGCGTAGCCCGAGACGTCGAAGGCCCTGGCGTTGGCCTCGCCGCCGGCGTCGCCGAAGGTGTCGACCGGCTCGGAGATGGTGACGTCGACGAAGCCGATCTCCTCGAGCAGCTGGATCCAGCCTGCGCACGGCAGGCCACCGGCGATTCAACCGGTCCAGAGGTCGATGCGGCGCCTGGCCTCCTCGGGGACCTCGTTGCCGTTGGCGATGTCGGCGAACTGCAGGCGACCGCCGGGTCGCAGGACCCGCCAGGCCTCCCGGAAGGCGGCGAGCTTGTCCGGGCAGAGGTTGACGACGCCGTTGGCGATCACCACGTCGGCCCAGCCGTCCGGCACCGGCAGGTCCTCGAGGTAGCCATCGCAGAACTCGACGTTGTCGACCCCGGTCTGCTCGGCGATCACGGCCGCGGTGCGGCGGGCCTTGGCCACCATGGCCGGCGTCATGTCGACGCCGACCACGTGCCCATCCGGCCAGGCGGCCCGAGCGGCCAGGAAGCTGTCCATGCCGGCCCCGGCGCCGAGATCGACCACCCGCTCGCCCGGCACGATGGGCCGATGCTCGAACGGGTTGGCCACCCCGGCGAACGACTCGACCGCCACCGGCGGCAGGGCGTCGACCTCACCCATGTCGTAGCGGCAGCGCTCGGCCACCGGGCGGCCGGTGTGGAAGTGGTAGTCGTCGTCCGGGGCGATCGCCACGGCGGCGTACGTGTCCTGCACCTCGCGGCGGAGCTCGTCCCGGTCGACCGGGATCTCACCGCTGGTGGTGCCGCCGAAGTGCTCCTCGGAGTGCTCGATGCGTTCCTGCTGGCTCATGCTCCGCATCGTGAGCGACCGCCCTTCCCCGAACCTTCCCCGACCGGGAAGCTCGGCGAAGGACGTCGCGGTCGCTCGACGGGCGGCGGAGCGGGGGACGGGCGGCCGATCTCCGGCTGTCGACTACGGCACGGGCGTCACGATCCGCTGGCTGTGTGCTTCTCGGTCCACGCAGCCAGGGCGTCGGCCTGCTCGGTGTTGAGCTGCTCCCGCACCGCCTGGGCCCGGGAGACGGCGTCGACCAGCCGGGAGATCGCGTTGCCCTGGAAGTGGGGCATCACCCGCTGGGCCAGCAGCTCGTAGCTGCGGGCCTTGGCCTGTGGGTTGGCGAAGTCGTGGTCCATGCAGAGGTAGCCGCCGAAGCCACCCGACTGCTTCCACAGCGACTCGATCTGCTTGACGCAGTCCTCCGGCGTTCCGATCGCCCCGATACCGGTCTCGTTGACCCAGTCGATCCGTTCCTGGAGGGTGTCACCCTCCGGGTGGAACTGTGGCGCGGCCGCGGTGTTCTGCAGGTAGTCGAACCAGTGCTCGATGCCGTACTCGACGTCGCGCAGCGCCTGCTCCTTCGTCTCGGCCAGGTGCATGACGCCGACGAGGCGCCACTTGTCCCGCTCGGCCTGGTGGCCGTGCTCGGCCGCCATGTCCTTCCACACGTCGTAGTGCAGGGCGAGCACGTCGGCTCCGATCTGCATCGTGGCCCCGATCGACAGCAGCCCGATGCCGTGCCGGCCGGCCAGGCGGGGCCCGGACGGCGAGGCGATGGCGGCGACGGCGATCTCGAGGTCGGTCGAGTACAGCGGGAGCTGGCACTTCGCGTCGTGTAGCGAGAACCAGTCGGTCTCCATGGTCAGCGGGTCGTCCTCGTAGAGGAGGTGCATGATGGCCCCCATCCCCTCCTCCAACATGCGCCGCTGCTCGGACGGGTGGATCCCGATCATGTGGGCGTCGGTCGGCAGCGCCCCCGGACCGGCGCCGAACATGAACCGGCCCCGGCTGAGATGGTCGAGCAGCGTGATGCGATCGGCCACCCAGAGCGGGTTGTGGTACGGCACCGACAGGACGCCGGTGCCGAGCTTGATCGAGCGGGTTCGCTCGAGCGCCGTCGCACAGAAGATCATCGGGTCGGCGATGATCTCGGTCCCGCAGGAGTGGTGCTCACCGATCCACGCCTCGTCGAAACCGAGGTAGTCGAGGTGCCGGATCAGCTCGAGGTCGCGGTGGAGATTGGCGTTCGGGTTGGTGGCGTGGTCGTGAAACGGGGCATGGAAGATGCCGAACTTCATGCGCTGCATGGGTCCCCCTGGTTGTGTCGGTGATGGCGATGACGGGCCGACCTCCCCTGGCCGTCCCTGTCCGCGAATCTACACGGTGGTCCGATCGTGGTCGGCATCGACCGGATCGGCGGGGCCGGTCATCGCCACCACCTGCGGGCGACGGGCGGTCCACAGCGCCAGCGCGATGGCGCCGAGCACGGCGTTGGTGACCAGCGCCGGCCCGACCCCGATCCGCTCCGCGCTCTCCCCCAGCACGTACATGCCGAGCGGCAGGGCGCCGATCGCCATCGACAGCAGGCCGAGGGCCCGGCCCCGGAGCTCGGCCGGCGCGGCGGCCATGACCAGGGTGGTCTGGGTCGAGCCGAAGAGCCCGGCACCGAAACCGGAGACGATGATGGCGGCCAGGGCGAGCGGGTACGTCGGAGCGAGGGCGAAGGGCACGAGCAGGGCCAGGGCGAGGGCGACCCCGAGCGTGTACACGAGTCCCCGCCGGCGTGGCCGCAGCCGGGCCATCACCAGCGAGCCGGTCATCATCCCGATCCCGGTCCCGGCGGTGAGCAGTCCGACCAGCAACGGCGTCGCCCCGAGCTGGTCGGCCACGACGGGCACGATCGGGAAGTAGGCGAACAGGAAGAAGTTGGCGATCACGGTCACGCCGAGGATGGCGAACACGCTCCGCTCGCGCCGGAGCCGCCTGAGGCCATCGACCACGCCCCCGTCGGTGACGTCGTCCGATTGGCTGCGCAGCTTCGGCGGGCTCCGGACCGGGCCGAGCACCAGGAGGGAGACCGCGAGCAGTCCGGCGATGACGAAGAACGCCGAGCCGACGCCGACCGCCTCGACGGCGGAGCCGCCGGCCAGGGCGCCGAGCACCATCCCCGACGAGAGGCTCAGCGACTCGAAGGCCATGGCGTTGTCGATCCTGGACTCGCCGACCAGGTCGAACACGAGCGCCCGGCGACTGGTCATGTCGGTGACCCACCCGACGCCGACGACGAAGAGGTAGAGGTACAGGGCCCAGAGCGGGGCCCGGTCGGCCCGGACCAGGAGGCCGATGGCGATCGACGCCGGGATCAGTACCGCCAGCTGGGCCCGGACGGTGACCAGCCGGTCCACCCGGTCCGAGACCAGCCCGCCGAGCACGCCGCCGACGAGCAGCGGGGCGTACAGCGCCGTGCCGGCCAGCTGGACCAGCCGGGGCGAGCCGGTCAGCTCGTTGACCAGGAAGGTGCCGAGGAAGGCGACACCCCAGCGGGTCAGGTGCCAGACGAGACCGCTCAGCCAGACCAGGCCGAAGTGGCGGACCCGGAAGGCGGAGGCCGGCGAGCGACCGGGCCAGCGACTGGCCGGCGGCCCGTCGGCTGCGGTCCGGGCGGTCACCGAGCGGTCATCGGCACCGGTTGGTCATCGTTCCGATGCCCTCGACCGTCGAGGTGACGACGTCACCTGGCTGCAGGAACGTCCGGCTCGTCGCCCCGACCCCGGCCGGGGTCCCGGTGAAGATGACGTCGCCGGTCTGCAGCGTCAGGGCCGCCGACAGGTAGGCGATCAGGTCGGCGACCGAGAACAGGAGGTTGGACGTGCGGTCGTCCTGCTTCCGGTCGTCGTTGATGTCGCAGGTGATGGCGAGGTCGGTCGGGTCGTCGAAGCTGTCGGTCGACACGAGCACCGGCCCCATCGGACCGTAGGTGTCCCGCGATTTGCCGAGGTCGAAGTGGGGCGGCTTCGACGACAGCTGCAGGGCCCGGTCGCTGATGTCCTGGCCGACGGTGAGCCCGAGCACGTGGTCCCAGGCCCGCTCGGCCGGGATGTCCCGGCCCGGCTGACCGATGACGGCCACCAGCTCCACCTCCCAGTCGGCGGTCGTGCAGCGGAGCTCGATGTCGTCGGTCGGTCCGACGATGCAGCTCGGGAACTTGGCGAACACCAGCGGCACCTCGGGCGGCTCCATGTTCGATTCCTCGGCGTGGTTGCGGTAGTTGAGGCCGATGCCGAAGGCGTTGGTCGGGGCCGGCACCGGCGAGCCGAGGTCGGCGTCGGCCAGCGCTCCCCCCGGCTCGGCGCCGTCGAGCGCGGCGGCCGCCCGGTGGAGGGCCGACCCGTCGGCCAGGGCCGCCATCGGGTCGGCGGGGACGCCGCCGCCCGTCACGGTCTCGAGGTCGAACCACTGCTCGTCGGCGACCAGGGCCGATCGGCCGGACACGGTGGCGAATCGAAAGGGCATGGCGACTCCGGACTCGGGAGGGGTTGGACCGACCGATTCTGCCCCGCGCCGGTCCACCCCGGCCAGCCGGTGTCGGACGGGTCGGACGAGCGGCTCGGTCAGGCGGCGGCGAGGGCCTCGCCCTCGATGGTGATGCGGTGCATCAGCCGTCGTTGGCCCTGGTAGTCGTTGAGTGCGTAGTGCTGGACCGCACGGTTGTCCCAGATCGCCATCGAGCCCTCTTCCCACCGGAACCGGTGGGTGAACTCGGGCCGACCGGCGTGCTGGTAGAGGTGGTCGAGCAGCGGCTTCGACTCGGCGTCCGTCCAGCCGACGAACCGCAGCGTGAAGGCGCCGTTGACGTAGAGGCACGGCCGGCCCGACTTCGGGTGCTCGATCACGACCGGGTGCGCGGCGTCCTGGGTGGCCGCCTCGGCGTTCCCGATCCGCCCGTTGGTCGCGTCGCCGTAGCCGACGTCGCCGAACACGTGCCGGCTGGAGTGCTCGGCCCGGAGGCCACGGAGGGTGGCCTTGAGGCCGTCCGAGAGGGCCTCGTAGGCGGCGTGCATCCCGGCGAACAGCGTGTCGCCGCCGACGACCGGTAGCTCCCGGGCGTACAGCAGCGAACCCATGGCCGGAATGGCGTCGTAGGAGTGATCGGTGTGCCAGCCGCCTCCGATGTTGACCGACTGGTCCGGCTCCTTGCGGACCTCGGCGATGCGGGGGTGGCCGGGCACCGGGGTGAAGAACCGGTTGACGTTGATCGGGCCCCACTTCTCGGCGAAGGCCTCGTGCTGGTCCGGTGTGAGCCGCTGGTCGCGGAGGAAGATCACGCCGTGGTCGGCGAGGGCCTGGCGCAGCACCGCCATCTGGGCGTCGTCGATTCCGACGGCGACGTCGATGCCGCCGATCTCGGCCCCGACGGCGTTGGTGCAGGGGGTGACGGTGATCGTGGTCTGGTGCTCGGTCGCGGTCATCGTTGCCGGTGTCCCTTCGCTCGGTCCGGCCGCCGGACTCCGTCGCTCGGGATGAGCTTACGGCCAAGGCCGCCGCCGGAGCCAGGCACGGACTGGGCCCCCTCGGTGGTCGCCGCTACCCTGCCGCCCATGATCGACGAGGCCAGCAGCAGGAGCGCCGAACTGTGCCGGCGGCTCGGGATCGAGCGGGCCGTGCTCGGTGCCCCGATGGCGGCGGTCGCCGGGGGGCGACTGGCCGCCGCCGTCAGCGCCGGCGGCGGGCTCGGGTTCATCGGCGGGGGGTACGGCGACCCCGCCTGGCTCGGCCCCCAGGTGGCCGAGGCGGCCGGGGCCCGGGTCGGGATCGGGCTGATCACCTGGAACGTCGGGCCCGAACAGGTGGCGGGCGCCCTCGCCAACGAACCGGCGGCGTTGTGGCTCTCGTTCGACGACCCGCGCGAGCTCGCGCCACTCGTCCACGACGCCGGGGTCCCCCTCGTCTGCCAGGCCTCCACCGTCGTCGAGGCCGAGCAGGCGGCCGAGGCCGGCGCCGCGGTGATCGTGGCCCAGGGCAACGAGTCCGGCGGTCACGGTCGCTCCGACCGGGCCCTGTTCGGGCTCCTCCCGGCTGTCGTCGACGCCGTCGACCCGATCCCGGTGGTCGGCGCCGGCGGGATCGTCGACGTCCGGGGCTACCAGGCCGCGCTGGCGCTCGGGGCGGCCGGGGTCTCACTCGGGACCCGGCTGTACGCCTCGACCGAGGCGCTCGACGTCGACGCGGCCAAGCAGCGACTCGTCGACGCCGGCGGCGACGACACCGTCCGCAGCGTCGTCTACGACATCGCCCGCGGTCCCGAGTGGCCGACCGGCTACACGGGGCGATCCCTGCGAAGCCCGCTGACCGACGACTGGATCGGCCGCGAGGACGAGATGCGGGCCCGCCGACCGGAGATGGAGGAGCTGCACCGCCGGGCCGCGGCCGATGGCGACGTCTCGCTCCGAGTGGTGTGGGCCGGCGAGGGCGTCGACGGCATCAGCGACATCCCCTCGGCGACCGACCTCGTCGCCGCGTTCCCCCTCGGTCGGCCCTGACCAACCGATCGATCGGACGATCCAGGAGGCTTCCGATGTCACGCCAACGCACCGTCTTCCGTGGAGGGCTCGTCTTCGACGGGACCGGCGCCGCGCCGGCCGTCGCCGATGTGGTCGTCGCCGACGGCCTGGTCGTCGACGTCGGACCGGGCCTCGACGGCGACGAGATCGTCGACTGCGCCGGCCGGCTGGTCTCGCCGGGCCTGATCGACTGCCACGTCCACTTCATGGCCGACGGGGACTTCAGCCCGAACACCCACGCCAACACGCCGTTCTCGACCAACTTCTTCCTCGCCGCCGAGCGGATGGCGAGGACGCTGGCCTGCGGGATCACGACCGTACGGGAGGCGGGGGGCACCGATCTCGGGGTCAAGGAGGCCAGGGACCGGGGCATGGTGCCCGGCCCGCGGATGCAGCTGTCGATCGCCATCCTGTCCCAGACCGGCGGACACGGTGACTCGTGGGCGGTGTGCGGGGCCCACATGCCGGGGATGATGGACGCCCATCCCGGTCGGCCCCACAACATCGTCGACGGGCCGGAGGAGATGCGGCGCAAGGTCCGCGAACTGGTGCGGGCCGGGGCCGGGGTCATCAAGGTGTGCACCTCCGGTGGGGTGCTCTCACCCCGAGACGACCCCCAGCACGCCCACTTCACCGCTGACGAGCTGGAGATGCTGGTGGCCGAGGCCACCGCCGCCAACCGTTTCGTGATGGCTCACGCCCAGGCCACCCAGGGCATCAAGAACGCCGTCCGGGCCGGGATCCGCTCGATCGAGCACGGCATCTGGCTCGACGACGAGGCGATCTCGATGATGCTCGACCGTGGGACGTATCTGGTCCCCACCCTGATCGCCCCCCGTGGGGTGCTGGAGGCCGCCGATCGGGGCATCGACATCCCCGATGTGATCCTCGACAAGGCGAGGGCCGTGATCGACGATCATCGGGCTTCGATCGCCCGGGCCATCGAGGCCGGGGTCCGCATCGCCATGGGCACCGACTCGGGCGTCACACCCCACGGCCGGAACCTGGAGGAGCTGGAGCAGATGGCCGAGCTCGGCATGGGCCCGAACGCCGTGCTCGCCTCGTCGACCTCGGTGGCTGCGGAGCTGATGGGCCTCGACGACGAGCTCGGCACCCTGGAGGCCGGCAAGCGGGCCGACCTCGTCCTGTTCGGCGGTCAGGACGGCGCCGACATCGACCTGACCGGGTTGAAGGACCGGGTCGAAGCGGTCTATCAGGACGGCCGCCTGGTCAGCACCGGCGCCTGAGCGGCGGTCACGCCGATCGCCGCTCAGGTGCGGGGTCGGAGCACGATCTGGGTCTGGGTCACCTTCGCCACCAGGCGCTCGTTCGAGCGGACCTCGGTCTCGACGACGATCGTGGTCGATCCGGCGTGGAGGGGGCGGGCCACGGCCTCGACGGTGCCGTCGGCGACCCCGCCGAGGAAGTTGGTCTTCGACTCGATCGTCGAGGTGCCGGTGGCGCCGTCCGGCAGGTTCAGGAAGGCGATGCCGGCGCCGGCCGAGTCGGCCAGCGCCATCACGGCGCCTCCGTGCAGGATCCCGTTCGACGTGCACAGCTCGGGCGACCAGTCGAGGGTCAGCCGCACCTCGGCTGCGTCGAACGCGGTCGCAGCGATGCCGAGCGTCCGGCACAGCGGCATCGTGTCGTGGATCAGCGCCGTCAGATCGTCGCTCATGGCCTCAGGATAGGCGGATCGCGGTCGCCGCTCGGCCGACCAGGTCGATCAGGAGACGGCAGGCCCCTGCGACAGACCGAGCGCCTTCGTGACCTGCACGATGACCTCGAGCTCACCCATGCTGACCCGCACGCCCTGCTCCTTGGCCGCCTCGGCCACCGCGCCGGCAACGCTCAGCACCCATCGCTTGTAGCCGTCGGCGATGTCGGGCTCGACCGCATCGGCCAGGATCCGGCTCAGCTCGCGACACGCCTCCTCGGCGTCGGTGGCGAGCGCATCCGGCGTGAGCACCTTGTAGGCCTCGAAGTCGGCCGTGGTGTCGGTGGCCGCCGCCTCGGCGATCAGGCCACGGGCCGGGTTGTCCGAGGCGCCGTCGGCGATGGTGGCCAACAACGAGCGCGTCTCCCGGATGCTGCCGAAGAAGCCGGAGCGCTCGGCCTTGGCCACGGCCATGCCGACCAGCACCGGGGCGGCCGCCACCCGTTCCCAGTCGTCGTTCGAGAAGTCGAATTGGGTGCCCACGGTCTCGCTCACCTTCCGAGGCGGTCTCATCGAACCCAGCGCCCGCCCCCGAGGGTCAGGGTAGCCGGACCTCCGATGACGGCCGATCCCGGCGACGGCCCGCCTCAGGTGGTGGCGTAGTCGGAGTCGCCGTCCGGCGTCAGCTTCTCGTGCAGGTGAACCGGCTGCTGCTTGCGGCTGTTGCGGCGGACGCCGATGTTGAGCGCCTCGACGAACACGGAGAAGGCCATCGCCGCGTACACATACCCCTTGGGGATCTTCTCGCCGAGCCCCTCGGCGATCAGCGTCATGCCGATGAGCAGCAGGAAGGCGAGGGCCAGCATCTTGACCGAGGGGTGCTGGTTCACGAAGCGGTAGATGGCCCCGGACGCGGCGAGCATGACGACGATCGCCAGCACGATGGCGATGACCATCACCTGCACGATGTCGGTCATGCCGACGGCGGTGATCACCGAGTCGATGGAGAACACCAGGTCGAGCAGCATGACCTGGCCGATGACGGCGGCGAACGTCGGGGCCACCTTCGTGGAGGCGTGCTCGACCTCACCTTCGAGCTTGTGGTGGATCTCCCTCGTCGCCTTGTAGATCAGGAACAGGCCGCCGAGGAACAGGATCAGGTCCTTGCCGCTGAAGCCGCGGCCGAACACCTCGAACAGCTCCTCCTCGAGCGTGATGATCCAGCCGATCGCCAGCAGCAGGAGGATCCGCATGCCGCCTGCGGCGAGGATGCCGGTTCGCCTGGCCCGGTCCTGCTGGTCGACCGGGAGCTTGTTGGCGAGGATCGAGATGAAGACGACGTTGTCGACCCCGAGCACGATCTCGAGGGTCAGGAGCGCGACGAGGGCGCTCCAGGCGTTCGGGTCACTCAGCCAGTCCACGAGGCAGGCAGTGTAGTGGCCGCCCGGCGCGGCCCGCTCGCAGACGCCGGGGGTGACCGTTCGGCCCGGCGTCCGGGTGCGTCGGGTTTCTAGGCCACCGGCTCGACCCGGGTGCCGTCGGCCCGGGCCGGGGCGTGCTGTGCGTCCTCCGGGCCGAACGTCCTGGTCCAGCAGGCGAATTCGAGCAGGATGCCGTCCGGGTCGCGGAAGTAGACCGAGCGGACGAAGACCCCGTCGTGCAGCGTGGCCGAGACGGTGGTCTCGGAGTCGTCGTGGTTGATGACCGGGCTCACCTCGACCCCCTTGGCCTCGAGCTTCTCGACGTACTCGTCGAACCGGTCGACCGGCACGTCGAGGGCGACGTGGTTCATCGAGCCGTGGGCCGAGGCGATCGAGCCGGCGCCGGGCACGTTCCCGGCCGAGGAGATGCCGGGTGCGGCCTCGGGGGCGTCGGGGAACCAGAAGAAGGCGATCGAGTCACCGTTGCCGCAGTCGAAGAAGAAGTGCTGCCCGCCGCCGGGGATCTCGAGGGTCTTGATGAGCGGCATGCCGAGCACGTTCGTGTAGAAGTCGACGGTCCGCTCCATGTCGCTCGACACGAGGGCGAGGTGGTTGATCCCGCCGAACTGGAAGTCGGTGTTGGTCGTTGTCATGGTCCGCATCCCCTGGTCAGCTGCGCTACCGACCAGCCTAGATCAGGGCAGACGCAGCCATCAGGTCCGGGCTCGCACCCAGTCGGCGATCGTGTCGGCGACCCGGTCGCGGGCGCCGTCCGGGGTGAGGAAGTAGTGGTCGCCCGGCAACGCCAGCCGGGTCACGTCGTCGGCGGCGACGGCGGCGACGATGGCGTCGCCGTCTGAGGGAAACACCCCGGCATCGGCGGACGCCTCGACGAGGAGCGTCGGGAGCCGGAGCCTGGCCAGGTGGGGCGCCGCCCGACACGGCGAGTGCTCCAGGCTCCACATCGACAGCCACGTCCGGAGCGAGTTGACGAGGCCGACGCCGTGGATCCCCCGGTTGGCCCTGGCCGGGTCGCCGAGGTAGCAGTGGTTGGCCGGTCGGTCGTTCGGGTCGATGGTCGGGTCGACGAAGCGCGGGTCGGCCCAGACCCGATCGACGACGAACAGCCGGTCGCTGAGCCCGGCCTGGCGGCACCGGTCCAGCTCCTCGACCGCCCACCGGCTGATCCGGTTCGATCGGTCGACCTGGGCCCGCCGGTACCGGGCCAGGAAGTCGGCGGCGTAGGGCGGCCCGTTGTCGGGGTGGTAGATGTCGAGCCCGGGGTCGGTCACGGTCGGATCGGACTCGTCGAGCACCGAGCCGTCGAGCCAGGAGGCGAAGATCTCGGGTCGGCCCGGGTGGGCGGCCAGGAACACGAACAGGTCGCCGGACGGCAGGTCGTCGACCCCGGGGACGGGGCGGAGGCCGGCGGCCGGCTCGAGCGTCGGCTCGACCGACTGGGCGTGGTAGGCGGCCATCAGCGAGCCGCCTCCCGAGTTGCCGAGCAGGACGACCGTGTCGATCCCGGCCTGCTCGCGCAGCCAGCGGACCCCGACGCCGATCTCGGCCACGGCGTGGTCGAGCAGGAACGTCCGCTCGTTGCCACGGAACCGGGTGTTCCACCCCAGGAACCCGTAGCCCCGGGCGGCCAGGTACGACCCGAGGTAGTGCTCGCTGAAGTCGACGTTGTAGTGGGTGGCGATGAACGCCGTCGTCGGCGCCGGTCCTGCGGCCGGGCGATGCCAGAGCCCCTGGCAGGGGTGCCCGCCGGCCCCGGCCCGTCCGATGACCGGCGATGGCAGGCCGACGAAGTCGCGGACCACGCCGGGGGCGGCGTCGACCGCGCTCATCTCGTCGCCGTCCTTTGCCCGCGACCCCGCCGGGTGGCTGGCATCGGTCAGGTGGCCGCCACCGACCGGCCCGCGAGCTCTCGCAGTGCGGCCGCCACCTCGGCCCGCTCGGGTGCGGCCGAGATCAGGATGTCGACCATCGACAGCGAGGTGTGCATCTGGCCCCGCATCGGCACGTGCCTTGCCTCGTTGCCCGCGGCCTGCAGCGCCTCGACGTAGGCGGCGCCCTCGTCGCGGAGCGGATCGAACTCGGCGGTGAACACGACCGCAGGCGGGAGCCCGGACAGGTCGCCGCGGATCGGCGACGCCCGGGGGTCGCTGCGATCGGCCTCGTCGGCGTAGTGGTCCCAGAACCATCGCATCAGCCCGGCGGTCAGCACGAAGCCATCGGCGTTCTCCTCGTACGACCCCCCGTCGAGCACGCAGTCGGTCACCGGGGTGATCAGCACCTGCCCGGCGATGGCCGGCCCGCCGGCGTCGCGGGCCTGCTGGGCCACCACCGTGGCCAGATTGCCCCCGGCGCTCCAGCCACAGACGACCAGAGGTCCCGGTCTGGCGCCGAGGGCCTCGGCGTTGGCCGACACCCACTGCAGGGCGGCGAAGGCGTCGTCCGGAGCGGCGGGGAATCGGGCCTCGGGGCCGTGACGGTAGTTGCACGACACGATGACCGAGTCGCTGGCCACGCAGAGGTCGCGGCACATCGGGTCGTCGGAGTCGTGGGCCCCCAACACCCAGCCGCCGCCGTGGAAGTAGAGCACGAGCGGGTGCGGCCCCTCGGTCGGCGGGCGGTACAGGCGGTACTCCAGCTCGCCGTCAGCCGCCGGGTAGGTCCCGTCGACGACCTCGCCGACCTCGGGACCGGGCGGGCGCTCGGCGCTCGACGCCTCCATGAACGCCCGGGCGCTCGGCGGGTCCATCGACTCGATCGGCGGCAGCTCGAGTTGGGCCATCATGTCGAGGACCATGGCCACGTCGGGCTGGACCCGGCGGATGACCCCGTCGTTGCGCTGGGCGACGGTGCCCGAGCCGTCGGCCGGTCCGAGCTCGAAGCCGAGGTAGCCCTGCTCGACGACGTCGTCGCAGGCCTGGCGGTAGGCGTCGACGCCGCCGATGTAGGGCAGGAAGACCCGGGGCTTGCCGGGGACGTTGGCCCCCATGTACCAGGAGTTGGCCTGCGGGTACAGCGTGATGTCGGCGCAGTCGTTGACGTGCTGGACCCAGCCGGCCTCGGCGGTCGGTGTCGGCTCGATCACCCCGAGACCCTCGCGGCGGAGGTGGTCGAGGGTGTCGGCGATCCACTCGACGTGCTGCTCGATCGACACCATCATGTTCGACAGGACCGAGGGAGAGCCGGGCCCGGTGATGGCGTAGAAGTTGGGGAACCCGTCGACCATCAGCCCCAGGTAGGTCAGCGGACCGTCGGCCCACTTCTGTTTCAGCGTGAGGCCGTCGCGTCCCTCGATGTCGACCGCGACGATCGCTCCGGTCATCGCATCGAACCCGGTGGCGAACACGAGGGCGTCGAACTCGAACGACCGGCTCTCGGTGTCGATCCCCGTTGCCGTGACCGTGCGGATCGGGTCCTTGCGGAGGTTGACCAGCGACACGCCCGGCCGGTTGAACGTGGCGTAGTAGCCGCTGTCGAGGCAGGGTCGCTTGGTCCCGAAGGGGTGGTCGTCCGGGCAGAGCTCCTCCGCCACGACGGGATCGTCGACGATCTCCCGGATCTTGTCGCGGATGAACTCGGCCACGATCTCGTTGGCCGCCGGGTTGACGGCGGCGTCGTTGAAGGCCCGGCTCAGACCGAACAGCGTTCCCTCCTGCCAGCCCGCCTCGAGCCGGCGCTGCCGCTCGACCGGGTCGAGCTGGAAGGCGCCCTCCTCGGGTGGGTCGATGGGCACGCCGGCCCGCGACCAGCGGGCCGCCTCGCGGTACTCGGCGTGGCGGCCGTCGATCGCCGCCCGCTTCTCGCTGCGGATGTCGCCGTTGCGGGCCGGCATGGAGAAGTTGGGGGTGCGCTGGAAGACGGTCAGCTCCGCCGCCTGCTCGGCGATGATCGGGATCGACTGGATGCCGGAGGAGCCAGTGCCGACCACCCCGACCCGCTTGCCGGTGAAGTCGACGCCCTGGTGGGGCCACTGGCTCGTGTAATAGGTGTCGCCGGCGAAGCTCTCGATGCCGGCGATGTCGGGCGGCAGCTTCGGCTGCGAGAGACAGCCGGTGGCCATCACGTAGTGGCGGCAGGTCAACTCGTCGCCCCGGTCGGTGGTCAGGCGCCAGCGGGCGCCGTCGTCCTCCCAGGTCGCCGTGGCGACCCTGGTCTGGAACCGGAAGTGCTTGCGGAGGTCGTGCTTGGTGGCGACGTGGTCGGCGTAGCGGAGGATCTCGGGCTGGGTGGCGTACTTCTCGGACCACTCCCACTCGGTCTCCAGCTCCGGATCGAAGCTGTAGGAGTAGTCGATCGACTCGATGTCGCAGCGGGCGCCCGGGTACCGGTTCCAGTACCAGGTGCCGCCGACGTCGTCTGCGGTCTCGAAGCCCTGCATCGAGAACCCGAGCTCGCGCAGCTTGTAGGCCAGGTACATGCCGGCGAAGCCGGCGCCGGCCACGACGACATCGACGTCGACATCGGTCTCGGCGGTGTCGGTGCCCGCCCCGTTCCCTTCGGTGGTCATCAGCAGTCCCCTTCGATCGACCCCGTTGCCTGCGATTGTCGCGCACCGGCCGAGACCCCAACCAGCCGCCGGCGCCGGTGCCGCCGACGAGCTCCGGTGGTGGGCTACGGTCGTCTGCCCGATGCTTCCTCCACGCCGGGTCCCCCGCCCGGATCGCCGCCGATCGGGCCGACCCTCGACCCTCCTGCTGCTGGCGATCCTGGTTGCGATCGGCACCGCGGGGTGCGGCTCCGATGGCGGGGGCCCGAGCGGCGAGACCGGGGCAACGGCCGCCGATGCCCGGCCGGCCACCACAACCGACGCCGACGACGGAGGAGCAGCGGCGACGGCGACGACCGGTCCTGGCCTCGGTGCATGTGAGCCCGGCGTGGTCGAGTCGGCCGGCCGGGTCGAGCGGGCCGAGCTGGTCGAGACGTCCGGCCTGGCTGCGAGCCGCGTCCACGAGGGCGTGCTGTGGGCCCACAACGACTCGGGCTCGGCCACCGGAGTCTTTGCGGTCGGCCTCGACGGCCGGGACCTCGGCTTCTTCGCCCTGCGCGACGGCGGTGCCCCGGTCGATGCCGTCGACGTCGAGGACGTCGCCGTCGTCGACCGTCGGATCTACCTGGCCGACATCGGCGACAACGGCGCCGTGCGGGCCAGTGCGGCCATCTATGTGCTCGACGAGCCGGAACCGGGGGCCGACGGGGAGGCCGAGGTCACCCAGGTGCTCGAGATCCGGTACCCCGACGGACCGACCGACGCCGAGGCGCTCGTCGTCGACCCGGTTGCCGGCGAGCTCCTGATCCTCTCGAAGGACCTCGACGCCCCGTCGGCCCCGACCCGGCTCTACGTCGCTCCGCTGCCGGATCCGGGGCCGGCGCTGGTCGAGGTCGAGCCCGTCGTCGCCGGTCGGCTCGACGTTGCAGCCATCACCGCCACCTCCGGGTCGATCTCGATCGGCGGCCTGCTGTTCCCCGGCTCGGTGACGGGCGCCGACCTCTCCCCCGCCGGTGACCTGCTCGTCCTGCGGACCTACGGCTCGGCGTGGCTGTTTCCCCGCTCCGGTGGGCAGTCGTTGGCCGACGCCCTGGCCGGCGAGCCCTGTGAGGGCGGTGCCGCCGGCGAGGGTCAGGGCGAGGCGATCGCCTTCCTCCCCGGCGGTGGGGCCGCCGTTCGCTACGTCACGATCGGCGAGGGTGCGAACCGGGCGGTCAACGTCGTCACCCTGCCGCCGGGCTGATCGGCGCCGGCCAGCAGCCCGGCGGACGCCGACGGGCTGGATCGCCGACCGGTGGCCGCACCTACACTCGCGGCAATGAGCGATCAGGAGACGACCAGGCGGGTTGCCGTCGTGGCCAACGCATCGGACTACGTCGGGCCGGCGCTGGCCCGGGAGCTGGCCGCACGGGGTTGCGACCTCGTGCTCGGCGACCCCACACCGGAGCTCGCCGGCGAGGTGGCCGACCTCGGGGCCGAGTCGTGGGTCGTCGACGGGGTCAAGGACCTGGCCGAGCCGGAGTCGGCGATCCGGCTGCTCGACATGGCCATGGACGCCTACGGGCGGGTCGACGCGGTCGCCGCCTTCACCGGCACGATCGTCACCGGCCGGTTCCTCGACAGCGAGCCGGACCACCTCGACCGGGTCATGGACGGCAACCTGATGGCGCCCTACCGGACGCTCCGGGTGTTCCTGCCGCCGATGGTCGAGGCCGGCGCCGGCCAGGTGCTGATCATGACCAGCGCCACCGGCCTCCGTGTCAGCCCCGGGGCGCCGCTGTACTCGGCGACCAGGGCCGGGGCCAACATGCTGGTCCGCAACGTGGCCGCCGAGGTGGCCCCGTGCGGCGTCCAGGTCAACGCCGTCGGCACCAACTTCATGGACTTCCCCGGCTTCCTGGCCGCCTCCGGGGCGACCGATCCCGACGTTCGGGCCCGGATCGAGGCCAACGTGCCCATGCAGCGCCTCGGCTCGATGAACGAGTTCGCCGCGTTCTGCGCCGTCTTCCTCGACGGCTCGAGCCGATTCCAGACCGGCCAGACCGTCGGCTACGACGGCGGCTGGTCTGCGTAACTCACCGCCCGGCGACCTCGCCGCCGGAGTCGGCACCGGCGGGGTCGTCGCCGGGCGGACCGTCCCAGCCGTACTGCGACCGGGCCTGCTCAACCGAGACCACGCCGTCGCGGACGTCCCTGGCCACCAGCTCCCTCGGCCGGTCCCGGGGGTCGCCCCATCCGCCGCCGCCGGGCGAGCGAGCGAGCAGGCGGGCCGGGCCGGTCTCGACCAGCCCGTACTTCGGGGCGACGATCTCGGGGCCACCGTCGTGGGGTCGCAGCACCAGCTCGCCGCCGGCACCGTCGCCGCCGCCGTCGATCCCCCAGCCCGTCGGTCGGCCGATCCCCTCGCCACGGAACGACCAGCGGGCGGGGGCGTTGACGTCGACCTCGTACTCGATGCCGGTCCCG
Source organism: Acidimicrobiales bacterium (assembly GCA_028285495.1). Classification (GTDB taxonomy): domain Bacteria; phylum Actinomycetota; class Acidimicrobiia; order Acidimicrobiales; family SZUA-35; genus JAHELU01. The sequence continues at coordinate 27,970 of JANQPB010000006.1, read as the reverse complement.
CCGCGGAATCGGCCGGCGCCTCCGCCGTCGGCCCGGAACTCCTGGCGGCGGACGTGGACCGGGTACGACTGCTCGGCCGTCTCGACGTCGGCCAGGGTCAACCCGCCGAGCGCGATCAGGTGGCCGATCTGGTTGAACCCGTCGCGGTCACCGGTGGCGCCGCCGCCTGCAGCGGCCGACCAGTGGTACATCACGAACGGCTTCTCGCCGCTGCCGTCGCCCGTCCCCCGCCCGGCGGTCACGGGGAAGATGTTCTTGCCCCAGCCGGCGAGCGAGCGCTCGGGCTCGGCCTGCGACAGGCAGCGCCACACCAGGTGCACGATCTCGTGGGCGGGGATGACCGTGTTCATCGTCATCGGGGCCGGCGGGACGGCGTTGACCACCGAGCCCTCGGGGGCCCGCATCGTGACCCCCCGGAACGTGCCCTCGTTGCGGGGCAGATCCGGCTCGAAGTACGAGGCCAGGCCCATCGAGACCGCCGACCAGGTGTTGACCCACCCCGAGTTCTTGAAGCCGCGGACCTGGGGGTCGGTGCCGGCGAAGTCGACGGTGACCTCGTCGCCGGCGATGGTCAGCGCCATCCGGATGGTCACGTCGGCCGGACCGAAGCAGTCGTCGTCCCAGTGCTCGCTCGCCTCCCACGTGCCGTCCGGGAGCTCGGCGATCCTGGCCCGGAATCGGGCCTCGGCGTGGTCGCACACCGCCTCGAGCGCCGCCAGGGCCCCGTCGAGCCCGCCGCCCGGATCGTCCTGCCGACCGTCGCCCGCCCCCTCGGCGGCACCGCCGACGGCCCCGGCGGCCAGATCGGTCACCAGATCGGCGACCTGACCGGCCCCGATCGCCGTCGATCCCAGCATCGCTCGCAGGTCCCCGTCGAGCAGTTCGGGGGTGCGCGAGTTGAGCAGCAGGAGCTCCCACAGGTCCTCCCGGAGCCGGCCCTCCTCGACCAGTCGGAGCACCGGGAGCCGCAGGCCCTCGTGGTAGATCTCGGTCGCCACGGGGTTGTAGGTGCCGGCCGCTCCCCCGCCGATGTCGCTCTGATGGGCCCGGTTGCAGCAGAAGGCCACGAGCCGACCGTCGACCAGCACCGGGCGGGCGATGACCCAGTCGGGCAGGTGGTTGCCACCGGCGGTGTAGGGGTCGTTGAGCAGGAAGACGTCGCCGTCGGCGATCACGCCGGAGGCGCCGTCGGCCGTGCCGACGCCCGGGCCGCCGGGGCCGTAGCGGTCGAGGATGGCCCGCACGGCGAAGCCCCCGCCGCCGGTGTGGATCGGGATCCCGTCCGCGGTGGAGACGAGCACGCCGTTTCGGTCGGTGGCGAAGCACGAGAAGTCGTGGCTCTGGCTGAAGATCGGGCTGCGGGCGGTGCGGGTCATCACCCAACCCATCCGCCGACACAGATGGTCGAGCCTGGCCTGGACGACGGCGATCCTGACGGCCTCGGCGCCGCGTTGGGTTCCCGAAGCGCTCATGCCGGTCGACCGCCCCCGCCCGTGTCGCTCGTGAGGTCGACCAGGTAGGCGCCGGTGGCGGTCACCGCGAGCCGGTCGCCCGGCAGGCCCAGCACCGTGGTGGTCTCGTCGTCGATCAGGTAGGGGCCGTCGAGCTGGTGGCCCGGGCGGAGGCCGGCTCCCCGGTTGACCGGCACCTCGGCCCAGCCCGCCACCGGTCCGAGCCAGCAGCGGCGACGACCGTCCGGCTCCGGTCGACCGAGCGGCGCCGGGGGTGGTGGTACCGGCGGTGGCTCGGCCAGCCGCCCGGTGGCCACGACCCCGATCCCGGTGACCTCGAGCCGCCCGTCCGGCTGGATGTGGCCGTAGAGCCCCTCGTACTCGCGCTCGAAGGCGGCGCGCAGGCTCGCCGCGTCGTCGTCGATCGCCAACGGGATCCGGACCGACCACAGCTGTCCCGGGTAGCGCAGCTCGACGTAGCGGGCGATCGCGGGCTCGATGTCGGCTGGCCACTCCCGCCTGACGAGCTGTCTGACCGCCTCCTCCTCGGCATCGACGGCGGCCGCCAGGCCGGGGCCGGCCTGCTCGCCGAGGTCGCCGAGCAGGCTCCGCGTCCGGTCCCGCCGCAGGTCGGCGTCGAGCATCCCGGTGGCGCAGAACACCCCGGCCCTGGCCGGGACGATCAGCTCCCGGCACCCGAGGGCCCTGGCGACGGTCGAGCCGTGCAGGCCGCCGGCACCGCCGGCCGCGACGAGGGTCATGGCCGCCGGGTCCCGGCCGCGTTCGATCGTGATCGTCTCGACCGCCTGGCGGAGGTGGGTCTCGAGCACCGTGATGATCCCGGCCGCCGCCGCGGCCTCGTCGAGCCCGAGCGGGGTGCCGACACCGTCGACGACGGCCCGGCGGGCCAGGTCGAGGTCGAGCTCGATGGCGCCGCCCGCCGCCGGACCGGGAGCGAGCCGACCGAGCAGTAGCTGGGCGTCGGTGGCGGTGGCCTCGGCCCCACCGCGCCCGTAGCAGGCCGGCCCGGGGACCGAGCCCGCCCCCCGGGGTCCGACGCGGAGCAGTCCGGCGTCGTCGATGACGGCAACGGTGCCGCCGCCGGCCCCGACCGAGTGCACGTCGACCGAGGCGACCGTGAGGTGGTGGCCGCCGAGCTCCAACCGGTCGAGCACCGGGACGGAGCCGTCGACCGCGACGGCGACGTCACACGACGTCCCGCCGATCTCCATCGACACCATGCGGCGCGGCGACGACGGGGCCCCGGGCTGCGACCGGTCCCCGATCGGCGGTACCAGCCGATCGACGGCCGGGAGGGCGCCACCGACCGCAGCCGGGCCGGACAGTGCGAGGTGCACCGGGCGGGCCGCCAGCGCCTCGACGGGAACCGTCCCGCCGTTCGACTGCAGCAGCAGCAGCGGCGCCCGCAGGCCGCGCTCGGCCAGGGCCGAGGCCAGGCGGTCGAGGTACGGGCCGACCACGGGCACGAGGCCGGCGTTGATGACCGCGGTCGAGGTCCGCTCGTACTCGCCGACCAGGGGCGCGAGCTCGGCCGAGGCGACGGTCCGCGGGCCCGGCCAGCGCCGACGGGCGAGCTCGGCCGCTCGCCGCTCGTGGGTCGGGTTGTGGTAGCTGTGCAGGAAGCAGATCGCCACCGCCTGGACACCGTCCGCCGCGAGGTGATCGAGGGCCGCACCCACCTCGTCCTCGTCGAGCGGCTCGAGCTCCTTGCCCTCGACGTCGATGCGGCCGCCGACGCCGAAGCGGCGGGAGCGAGGCACGACCACCGGCGGCCACGGCGCCCGGTGATCCCACTGGTCGGCCCGGATGCCCCGGCGGATCTCGAGCGCGTCCCGGAACCCGGCGGTGGTCAACAGCCCGACGGGAGCGAGGCGTCGCTCGAGCACGGCATTGGTGGCGACGGTCGAGCCGTGGACGAAGCGCTGGCACCGACCGAGCAGCTCGGCGGCGGGCCGTTCGAGCTGGTCGGCGATCCGATCGAGGGCGGCCAACACCCCCTGCGACGGGTCGCTCGGCACCGACGGCACCTTGACCACCGAGGCCGCTCCTCGGGCGTCGACGAGGACCAGATCGGTGAAGGTCCCGCCGACGTCGACGGCGATCGAGCACGGCCACTGCGGCCCGCTGCTGCTCACCCGGCCGAGCGTACTGTTGCCCGCCGACGCCGGTCGACGTCACGATGGTGTGGGGCGAACCGGCGACCGACCCGGTCGACCGGCGAGGGCTCCGGTCGCCGACGAGACCGAGGGGACGAGACGATGACCGCACTGCCGCTGATGGACGGACCACCGGTCGACTACGGCCCGGACGAGCCGGCGATGATCCGGTACCGGGCCGAGGGCACCGAGCGGGCGCTTGCCCTCGACAACCGGGGGCCGGTACGCATCGACGACGACGGCAACGTCGATCCTGCGATCCTCGACGCCTACGGCCGTCACGGGTTCTACGTGCTGCAGGGCGTGCTCGGCCAGCAGGAGCGGGCCGACCTGGAGGCCGGGGTGGCCGACATGCTCGACCGGGCGCCGGTCACGAAGGGGGCGACGACCGATCGCCACGGTCGTCCGGCCATCGGCGTCGGTCTCCGGGGCCGGAACCTCTCGTGGGTCCGCCCGCTGTCCGACCCGCTCGGGGGAACCGACGCCAACCGGGGCCGGCACCCGGCGAAGATGAACGAGCCGACCGTGCCCGACGGTGCGCCGGAGTGGGTGGTGCAGCTGATCCTCGGCTCGCTGCAGTTCTCCGACGCCTGCCTGCGGACCTACGCCAATCCCGATCTGCTGACGGTGGCGGCGGCGATCAACGGGCCCGACTTCACGCCGTTCAACGAGGCGGTCTGGATCAAACAGCCCCGGCTCGGCGGCTCGGTTGCCTGGCATCAGGACGGCTGGACCCACTGGGACCATCCCGATCTCGACGAGGGCACGCACGGGTTCAACTTCATGGGCCAGCTCTACGGTTGCGATGCCACCAACGGGCTCTGGGTGGTACCCGGCTCCCACCGCATCGGCAAGGCCGACATCGCAGCGATGGCGGCCGAGGCCGGCTCCGACCGGCTGCCGGACGCCGTGCCGCTCGTCTGCGAGCCGGGCGACGTCGCCATCACCAACCGCCAGTGCATCCACGGGTCGTTCGCCAACACGTCCGACCGGGTCCGGGTCACGATCAACATGGGCTTCCATCGCCGGCGCTCGGTGCTCGGGGTCGAGGGCGGCGGCATCCACAACGAGGTCGCGACCTACGACGAGGCCTACATCGAGCGGCGGTCCGAGGTGCTGATGTACGCCATCGACGCCCGCCGGCAGCGCTTCGGCGACGAGCGGCCCTTCCGCTACGAGCCCTTCGCCGGGCGGGAGGACCGGTACCGCTGGGACGACGACGCCAGGGCCGGGATCGCCGACTACAACCTGTTCGACCTGGGCATCTGAGGGTGCCGACCGCCGACGGCGACGCGCCGACCGAGCGACCGGCGGTTCCGCCGGCCGACGGGCCGGGGCGCCGGCCGAACGACCGGCGGCAGGGCTCCGAGGACGACGGCGGCGCCGGCGACGGGGCGTTGTCGGCCCAGGCCCGTTCCCGCCTGGCCAGGGCGCCCAGTCCCCCGCTCCGACCACCACCGCTCGACGATCTCGCCGCCGTGGTCGCCTGGCGGGCCACGATCCATGCGGCCTGGCTCGACGGTGACCCGTCGGCGGAGGCCTGCGGCCATCGGGAGGACGTCGTCGCCGGCGTCCGGGTGCTGCGATCGACGCCTGACCTCGGTGGTCCGATCGTCGTGTACCTGCACGGCGGCGGGTATGCGCTCGGCAGCCCCGAGGTGGCGCTGCCGATCACCGAGCGGCTGGCTCGATCGGTCACGGTCGTGTCGGTCGACTACCGGCTGGCCCCGGAGCACCCGTACCCGGCCGGCGTCGACGACGCCATCGCCGTCCACCGCGCCCTCGCGCTGGCCGACCCGGGGCGACCCCTGGTGCTGGCCGGCGACTCGGCCGGGGCGAACCTGGCGCTGTCGGCTGCGCTGGCCGCCGGCCCGGCCGGGTCGCCCGACTCGCCGGCGCCCGCAGCGCTGCTGCTGTTCAGCCCGCACGTCGACCACGCACCCCCACCCGAGCCGACCGGGGACGACGCCGCCAGGCCGACCGACGTCGACCGGACCGCCGGCCGGTGGCTGACGGACGCCTACCGAGGCTCGCTCGACCCCGCCGACCCCCGGCTGTCCCCGCTGCGGGCCGACCTCGCCGGCCTCCCGCCGATGCTCGTGCAGGTCGGGACGGCCGACACCTCCCTCGAGCAGGCCGTTCGGCTGGCCCGGCGGGCCAGGCTGGCCGGCGGCGAGGTCGATCTCGACGTGTGGGATGGCCTTTGGCACACCTGGCACTATCACCGTGACCTGCCGGAGGCCGACCGGGCCCTGGCCGAGGCGGCGACGTTCGCGGTCCGCTTGTCGACCGTCGGTCGCTGAGGGAAGGATGGGGCATGGACGTCGCTGACCGATTGGAACTGCACGAGCTCCCCGGGCGCTACGGGGACGCCATCGACGACCGCGACTGGGACCGTCTCGACCGGATCTTCACCCCGGACGCCGTGTTCGATCTGACCGACCTCGGCGAGCCGCGGCTCGAGGGGCTCGAGGCCATCAGGGCCTACATGGACACCGAGGCCCGGCACCCCCGGACCCACACGATGACCAACGTCTACGTCGACGAGACGGACGACGAGGTCACGCTGCACTTCCGGATCCTGGCCCTGCTGCCCGAGGGGCGGGTCGGCACGGCCTCGTACCACGACGTGGTGGTCAAGACCGACGACGGGTGGCGGGTGGCCGATCGGGTCGTCGTGCTCCGCCGGACCCGGGTCAACGGCTGAGGGCGGCCTCGACCGTCACCCGGGCAGCTCGGCCAGGCGGTCGGCGACCGTCAGCATCTGCCGCCCGACCGGCTGCAGCTCGATCCTCGTGGCCAGCAGCCCGGTCGAGACCCGCTCGATCAGGCCCCAGTCCCAGATCGCCTCGGCATCGGTGCCGGTGAGCTCGGCCAGCCGGCGGGCCCGGCGCGTCGGATCACCGGCCTCGAGATCGGCCAGGCTCTCCTCGGGGTCCTCCCGCAGGAGGATGCCGAGGTCGTACTCGGGCTCGGCCACCAGGCCGTCCGGGTCGACCAGCTTCCACCCGGCCGGAGCCCCGTCGGCCCGCAGCGTGTTCCACTGGTGCACGTCGCCGTGCACGAGCACCGCCCGCTCGACGTCGTGGGCCGCCAGCCGACGCTCGCCGGCCGCCAGCGCCTGCTCGACCGCCGCCTCGCCGCACGGCCGATCGAGCTCGTCCCACAGCGCCCGCACGTGGTCGGCCAACCAGGCCGCCTTCTCCGCCCCCGTCGGCAGGTCGATCCCGCCCGGTGGTCGCCACACCTGCACGCAGACCCGGGCCAGGACGTCGAGCCGCTCGGCGTAGGGGACCTCCAGGTCGGCCATCGACGGGCCGAGCCGCTCGATGAGCAGCGCACCCCGATCGACGTCGGCCCGGAAGAGCTCGGCGCAGCCCGCCCCGGCGGCCAGCTCGAGAACCGTCGCCTCTCGGCGGGCGTCACCGAACGGGTCGTCGCCCGGCCGCGGCAGGCACAGCTTCAGCACGGACGGCCGCCCGTCGCCGTCGATCGCCTCCCCGACCCAGGCCTCGGTGCCGCCGGCCAGGGCCGGGCCGACGGTGATCGACCAGCGCCGCTCGATGTCGCCGACCAGCGACGGCAGCTCGGCCAGCCACTCGTCGGCGCCGACGGCTCGGGCACGATTGATCACGATGTCGTCGATGGCCACGGACCGCATCGGCCCAGTGTCGCAGACCGTCGGCGCCGACCGAGCCACATTCCCGCCCGAGCCGACGCCCTGCCAAGATGGGCCCATGAGCGACGACGGCGCGCCGACCCGACCCGATCCGACCGACCGGGATGGAGGTGGCGACCCGACCGACCGGGATGGAGGTGGCGACCCGACCGACCGGGATGACGTGCTGGCCAGATACCTGGCCGAGCGGGACAAGCGCCTGCGGGCCGACGGCAACGAGCAGTACCTGGAGGTCACCGGCCGCCTGGCCCACTACGTCGACGATCCCTACGTCGAGCGGGCCGAGCGGGACCCCGTCGACCGGGAGGTGAACGTCGCCGTCGTCGGCGGCGGATTCGCCGGCCTGGTGACCGGGGCCCGGCTGCGGGAGGCCGGGGTCGACGACGTGTGCCTGATCGAGAAGGGCGGTGACGTCGGCGGGACCTGGTACTGGAACCGCTACCCGGGCGCCCAGTGCGACACCGCGGCCATGGTCTACCTGCCGTTGCTCGAGGAGACCGGGCACATGCCGTCGGAGAAGTACACCCACGGTCCGGAGATCCTGGAGCACAGCCGCCGCATCGCCCGCCGGTACGGGCTCTACGACGATGCGCTGCTGTCGACCGAGGTCACCGACGTCCGCTGGGAAGCCGACAGCTCCCGGTGGCTGGTGTCGACCGATCGTGGCGATGCCATCCGGGCCCGCTTCATCACGCTGGGAACCGGGCCGCTGCACCGACCGAAGCTGCCCGGCATCGACGGGATCGAGGACTTCGCCGGCCACTCGTTCCACACCAGTCGCTGGGACTACCACTACACCGGCGGTACCCCGGACGGGGAGCCGATGACGGGACTGGCCGACAAGCGGGTCGGGATCATCGGCACCGGCGCAACCGCCGTGCAGTGCATCCCCCACCTGGCCGAGGCGTGCGGCGAGCTGTACGTGTTCCAGCGGACGCCGTCGTCGATCGACATCCGGAACAACCAGCCGATCGACCCAGAGTGGTTCGACACCCTCGAGCCGGGCTGGCAGCGCCGCTGGCTGGAGAACTTCACGATCCTCCAGACCGGCGGCATCGCCGAGGAGGACCTGGTGAAGGACGGCTGGACCGACCTGGCCAAGCGCATCCGCGACCGGGCCCTGGCCGACCCGAACCAGGACTTCAGCCCCGAGTCGCTGCTGCGGGCGTACCACGAGTCCGACGACGAGAAGATGGTCGAGATCCGGGCCAGGGTCGACGAGCTGGTCGGCGACCCCGAGACCGCCGCCGCCCTCAAGCCCTGGTACCGCCAGCTCTGCAAGCGGCCCTGCTTCCATGACGCCTACCTGCAGTCGTACAACCGGCCGAACGTCGAGCTGATCGACACCGATGGCCGGGGGGTCCGCCGGATCACCGAGACGGGGATCGAGGTCGACGGGCGGCACATCGAGCTCGACTGCATCATCTACGCATCTGGCTTCGAGGTCGGCACCGACTGGGCCCGCCGCTCCGGGTTCGATCCGCTCGGCCGCGACGGCGAGACGCTGAACGAGCGCTGGGACGACGGCATGGTCAGCCTGCACGGCATGCACGTGCACGGCTTCCCCAACGCCTTCGTGATCGGGTTCTCCCAGGCCGCCAACCTGATCTCCAACGTGCCCCACAACCTGGTCGAGGCGGCGACGACGGTGACGGCGGTCATCACCCACGCCCTCGGCGTCGGGGCCGACGAGGTCGAGACGACCGCCGAGGCCGAATCGGCCTGGGTGGCCAGGCTGGAGGCCGGCGGGCGGCGCTTCGGCAACGACCCGACCTGCACTCCCGGCTACTACAACAACGAGGGTCAGGACCCCGGCCGGAAGGGCCTGCTCAACTCGCTCGGCTTCCCCGATGGCCCGGTTGCGTTCTTCGCCTTCATCGACGAGTGGCGGACGAACGGCCGCTTCGACGGCCTGGAGTTCCGGGCCGCCGGCCGCACGATCGAGACCGGAACGGCGGTCGCATCGTGAGCCCGTCGCCCCCCGACCGAGCTGCGGTCGAGGACGAGGTCCGGGCCTTCATCGACACCACCTGGTCGGACGAGATCACGGTCCGGCACTGGTGGGCGGCTCTGGCCCACCGCGGCTACGCCGCCCCCGCCCTGCCGAGGGAGGTCGGCGGCCTCGGCTGGCCCCCGGCACTGGCCGCCGCGGTGGCGGCCACACTGGCCAAGGCCAACGTGCTCGGACCGCCGGCCGGGCTCGGCCTGCTCCTGGCCGCTCCCACGCTGGTCGACCATGGCACGCCGGAGCAGATCGACCGCTACCTGCGCCCGATCCTCGACGGGACCGAGGGCTGGTGCCAGCTGTTCTCCGAGCCCCAGGCCGGCTCCGACCTGGCCGGGCTGCAGACCTCGGCCGAGCGCGACGGCGACGAGTGGCGGATCACCGGCCAGAAGGTCTGGAGCTCCACGGCCCAGACCGCCGACCTGGCCATGCTGCTGGCCCGAACCGATCCGGACGCCCCGAAGCGCCGCGGCATCACCTACTTCGCGCTGGAGATGGACCAGCCCGGCGTCGAGGTCCGCCCGCTGCGGGAGATGACCGGTCGAGCGGTGTTCAACGAGGTCTTCCTCGACGGGGCCAGGGTCCGCCACACCGACATCGTCGGCGGCCTCGACGAGGGCTGGCGGGTGGCCAACACCACGTTGGCCCACGAGCGGGCCGGCGCCGGTCACGGCGGAGCCGCCTTCGCCGCCGCGGCGCCGGGTCAGCGGGGCGGCGACCTCGATCGGCCGGCGGCCCGGTACCTGGACCAGCCGAGCCCGATCACGGGCGGTGCGGTCGGTCGCCGCCACCTGCGGGCGCTCCGCGAGCTCGGCCAGTCCGCCGACCGCCTCGACGACCCGGTGATCCGCCAGGCCGTCGCCGGTGTGCACGCCCGCTACGAGCTGACCAGGATGATGGGGTGGAAGGCCAAGGCCGACCGCAACCGGCGAACCGGCGTCGAGGGGAACCTGGCCAAGGTCTTCAACTCCGAGTCGGTGACCGGCGCCCGCGATGCGGCCAACGGGATCCTGGGGCCCGATGGCCAGCTGGCCGACTCGGACGGCTGGGCCGGTGTGTTCCAGGAGTTCACCCTCTTCTCACCGGCCCCCCGGATCTACGCCGGCTCAGACGAGATCCAGCGCAACCTGATCGGCGAGCGGGGCCTCGGCCTGCCCCGGGAGCCGGGTCCCCACCCCGACACGCCGTTCCGCGACCTGCCCAAGAACTGAGCACCCCGGTCCGTCGTCAGAACGTGACCGGGAGGTCCTCGAGGCCGAGGACGAAGTTGCCGGTCCGCTCGGGGCGCGGGCCGCCCGGCTCGGTCAGCGCCACCGCTGGCCACCGGTCGAGCACCTCCTCGAACAGCACCCGCAGCTCGAGTCGGGCCAGCTGGGCGCCCAGGCAGTAGTGGCGGCCGTTGGCCCCGAAGGCGAGGTGGTCGCGGGCATCGCGCCTGGTGATGTCGAACCGGTACGGGTCGTCGAACACCTCCGGATCGCGGTTGCCGGCCTGGTAGAGCAGCAGCACCCGATCGCCGGCCAGGACCTGCTGGCCGCCGAGCTCGACGTCGACGGTGGCGGTCCGGTTCATGTTGCGGACCGGCGTGACCCAGCGCAGCATCTCCTCGATGGCGTTCGGCAGCAGCGACCGGTCCGACCGCAGCAGCTCCCATTGCTCGGGGTGCAGCAGCAGCGCCTCGAGGCCGCCAGACATCACGTGCCTGGTCGTCTCGTCGCCTCCGACGAGGATCAGCATCGTCTCGTAGATCAGGTCTTCGGCGGTCAGCGGCTCACCGTCGGTGTGGAGCAGGAGGCTGATCAGGTCCTCCGCCTCGGGATCCGTCCTGGTCTTCATGTGGTCGACGATGTAGGCAACCCATTCCAGGACCGCCTCCTCGACCTGGGTCCTGATCTCGGCGCCGCCGGTGGCGAAGAGGTCCGACCAGCGCAGGAGCTTGGCCTCGTCGGCCGCCGGCAGCCCCATCAGCTCGGCGATCATCCGTAGCGGGATCGACGTGGCGATGTCGGTCACGAAGTCGCAGCGACCGTCGGCCTCGACCGAGTCCATCAGGTCCGTGACCGTCCGGCGGAGGAAGGCCTCGTGGGCCGACACCCGCCTCGGCGTGAAGCCCGAGCTGACGATCCGCCGGCGCCTGGTGTGCTCGGGCGGGTCGAGGTTGATCATCGACGGCACCGAGCTCTCGGGTCGCGAGCCCTTGACGCTGCAGAACGTCTCGTGGTCGGCCTCGACCCTGGCGATGTCGGCGTGGCGGGTCAGGGCCCACAGGCCGGTGACGTCGTCCCAGTACACCGGGGCGTTCGCGTGCATCCAGCGGTAGTGGTCGTTGGGATCGGCGTGGAACGCCGGGCTCATGACCTCGATGCCGTCCCGCACCGGATGCGCCGGCGTGCGGTGGACGATCGTCGATGGATCGAACCGGTAGGGGCTGGTGTCGGTCCGATCGCCGGCCGCCCGCTCGGCGTAGCGGGTCTCGGTCTCGGCGAAGCGGTCGGTCGAGTGGCGCTGGTCGCTCACCCGGTTCAGGGTGGCACAACGAGCCCGCAGCGGCGAAGCTGTCTCCGCCCCCGACCGACGAGGATGCCAATGCCGACAAACCCGTGCGACGGCCGACGGTGACGGCGACCGCAACCACACCGGCGCGCCGTCGCCCGCCGCTGTGGCTGCTGCTGGTGGCCGGGTCGATCATCACCGCCCTCTCGCTCGGCGTGCGATCGACCTTCGGGCTGTTCCTCGATCCGGTCATCGACACCCTCGGCACCGGTCGGGGATCGTTCGCCCTCGCCATCGCCGTGCAGAACCTGTTCTGGGGCCTGACCCAACCGGTTGCCGGGGCGATCGCCGATCGGTTCGGCACGGCTCGGGTCCTGGCCGTCGGCGCCGTCGCCTACGCCGCCGGACTGGTGTTCATGGCCGCTTCCACCTCGACGGGCACCCTGGTGCTGTCGACCGGGATCATGATCGGGGTCGCCAACGGGGCGGCGAGCTTCGCCGTCGTGCTGGCCGCCGTCGGCCGCATGGTGCCCGAGGAGCGGCGCTCGATGGCCCTCGGGGTGGTCAGCGCCATGGGGTCGGTCGGGCAGTTCGTGCTGGTCCCGGCCGCCGGTTGGCTGATCGACTCGGCCGGTTGGGAGGACACCGCTCTGGCCCTCGGCGTCGTCGTCCTGCTCGTGGCCGCCTTCGCCCCGTGGCTGCGGGGTCGGTCGATCGACCAGGCGGTCGACCAGCCGGCGTCGGACGAGCCCCCCGTTCCCCTGCGCGACGAGCTGCGCCGAGCGTGGCACTCGCGCTCGTACCTGCTGCTGAACCTGGCCTTCCTCGTGTGCGGCTTCCACGTGACGTTCATCGCCACCCATCTGGCGTCCTACGCCGAGGACGTCGGCCAGACCCGGGCCATTGCGGCGACCTCGCTCGCCCTCATCGGGCTGTTCAACGTGTTCGGATCGCTTGCCGCCGGGGCCCTCGGAGCCCGCTACTCGAAGACCCGACTGCTGTCGGGCATCTACGCGGCCAGGGCGGTGGTGATCACCGCGTTCCTGCTGGTGCCGCCGAGCCCGGCCACGATCGTCGCCTTCGGTGCCGGCATCGGGCTGCTGTGGCTGGCCACCGTTCCCCTCACGTCCGGCATCGTCGTCGCCCAGTTCGGCACCGCCCATGCCGGCACGTTGTTCGGCATCGTGTTCCTGGCCCACCAGCTCGGGGCGTTCGTCGGCGCCTGGATGGGCGGGGCGATGGCGGACCGGTTCGACTCCTACGACCCGGCGTGGTGGGTGGCGGTCGGGCTTGGGGTGATGGCCGCCGTCGTCCACCTGGCGATCGACGAGGGCCAACAGCCACCGGCCCCGGCCCGGGTCGCGGCCGGCACGCCGGCGCTCGGTCCTGCGGCCGCCGCGGTGCTGGTTGTCGTCGGCCTCGGGATCGGATCGTTGACCGCCGCCGGCTCGGCATCAGGCGCCGTCGCAGCTCCGGATCGGCACCCGGTCGGGGTCTTCTGCCCGCTCCACCCACTCGTCGTCGACCGCTGACCCAGCCACCGGGGCCTGCCGACCCGACCCGACCCGAGCGCCGTCAGCCGACCGCCAGCATCCGCTCGATCGGCACCAGCGCCCTGGCCGCCACGTCCGGGTCGACGACGACCTCGTGGGTGTTCGTCTCCAGCGCCGTGCGGATCTTGGCCAACGTGATCCGCTTCATGTGGGGGCAGAGGTTGCACGGCTTGACGAACTCGACGTCGGGCAGCTCGGCCGCCACGTTGTCGGACATCGAGCACTCGGTGACCATGACCACCCGCTCGGGCCGATGCTCGCTCACCCACGTGATCATGCCGGCGGTCGAGCCGACGTAGTCGGCCTCGGCCAGCACGTCCGGCGGGCACTCGGGGTGGGCGATGATCTCGATCCCGGGGATCTCGGCCCGGTAGACCCGCAGCTCGTCGCCGGTGAACCGCTCGTGGACCTCGCAGCTGCCGTCCCAGTTGATGATCTCGACGTCGGTCTGCGAGGCCACGTAGCTCCCGAGGTACCGGTCCGGCAGGAACAGCACCCGGTCGGCGCCGAGCGACTCGACGACCTGCACGGCGTTCGACGACGTGCAGCAGATGTCGGTTTCGGCCTTCACCTCGGCCGAGGTGTTCACGTAGGTCACGACCGGGACGCCGGGGTATCGAGCCCGGAGGCCGCGCACGTCCTCGGCGGTGATCGACGAGGCCAGCGAGCAGCCGGCCTCGAGGTCGGGGATCAGGACCGTCTTGTCCGGGCAGGTGATCTTGGCCGTCTCGGCCATGAAGTGCACGCCGGCCATGACGATCACGTCGGCCGAGGTCTCGGCCGCCCGTCTGGCCAGGCCGAGCGAGTCGCCCTGGACGTCGGCGACCCCGTGGAAGACGTCCGGCGTCATGTAGTTGTGGGCCAGCACGATGGCGTTGCGCTCGCGCTTGAGCCGCTCGATGGCGGCGATGTCGTCGTCGGCCGTGCCCCACGCCAGCTCCGGCGTGAGCGCTCGGGCCCGGTCGAGTGGGTTCGGCTGCAGTTGCACGGGCGTCGGGGCCATGGTCGATCTCCTTGACGGGCGGTGACGTCAATAATACTCAGTCCGAGCATTGCAATGCTCACTTGGAGCATAAATGCGGTTGCGGCGGCGGGCAACGCCGGAGGTCGTCCGGGTGGCGGAAGTCACCGCCGGTGCGGCCGGCCGGCGGACGACCGGGCGCTGCGGCGGCTGACGGACCGGTCGGCCTAGGAGACGCCGGCCCCGGCCCAGGGGGTGCCGACACCCGGTCGGGGCCGCTCCCGCACCACCTCGCGCCGGAACCGGAACAGCTCGGCCGGACGGCCACCGGTCCGGGCCATCATCCCGGTTCCCTCGACCAGCCCCTGGCTGTCGACCAGGCGACGGAAGTTCTGCTTGTGCAGCCGCACCCCCGCCAGCGCCTCAACGACCCGCTGCAGGCGCAGCAGCGTGAACGTGTCGGGGAGCAGCTCGAACACCACCGGTCGGTACGTCAGCTTGCCCCGGAGGCGGCCGAGTGCAGTGGCGGCCATGCGGCGGTGGTCGAGATCGAGTGCGAGCGACGCCAGCCCGCTCCCCCGCCCGGCCTCCGCCAGCAGCCCGAGCTCGAACAGCAGCTCGTACCGCTCGAGGGCCCGGACTCCGTCCCACGCCGTGCCGTCGAGCCCGAACACCACCTGGGCCCGCTCCTGGCGCCTGGCCCGGTCGGCCGGATCGGCGGCTGCCTCGATCCAGTGCCGGCAGGCGGGCCCGATCGCCTCGTCGATCACGGCCGGCCGACCCTCCCGGTGGTCCTCCCACGGCAGGAGTTGGTACCAGTCGATCCACCGGGCCGGACCATCGGGTGGCTCCTCGTGGGCCAGCAGCAGATAGGCGACGGAGACCGTCCGCTCCGGGTCGTCGGACGAGCGGGCCAGGTCACCGAACGTGTAGAGCTGCTCAGCGTAGCCCACCGCCAGCCCGGCCTGGGCCCGCAGCACCCGCCGCATGCCCAGCTCGAGGGTGCGGTCGTCGTCGAGCGGACCGGACGGGAAGCGCGATCGGCCGCCGCCGGCGTCGACCACCAGCGTGCGCGGCGTCTCCTCGGTCACCGCAACCAGCACGGCGTCGAGGGAGACGGCCACCATCGCCGGTCATGCTAGGGCCACACCGGCGACGATCGCGGACCGGCGACCGAACTGCGCTAGCCTCGCGACCGGCGAGGAGCCACGCCGAACCTTCATCCCGGCACCCACGCGGCCGGGCCAGGAAGGCAAAGGGGACCATCGAGTGCCCGGCCGGCCCTGTACGACAAGCGAGTGTGTGTGAACCAGCTGACGGCCGTCCGGCCCGATCGGCAGGCGTGGGATGTCGATCGGTTGCGACCGGACGGAAGGACGGTTGACATGACCACGCAGGAATCGTTCAAGCGGCGGGTCCGGGAGCGGATGGTCCGCACCGGCGAGCGCTACACCACCGCCCGCCAGGCCCTCCTGGCCAGGTCGACCACGGCCGACCGCCGCTGGGTGTCCGAGCCCGAGATGGGCGACGAGGCCATCCGGGAGGCGACCGGACACGGCTGGGACCACTGGCGCGACCTGATCGACTCGTGGCCACGGGAGGACTGGGACCACGCAGCGGTGGCCCGCCGGATCGAGGCCGAGCACCCGATCGACGGTTGGTGGTCGCAGGCGGTGACGGTCGGCTACGAGCGGATCACCGGGCTGCGGCTGCCGAACCAGATGGCCGACGGCACGTTCACCGCCAACAAGTCGAAGACGGTGACGGCCGACGCCGACGAGTTGCGGCACCTCCTCCTCGACGAGCACGCCAGGCTCGACCTGTTCCCCGACGAGGCGACCGAGCTCCGGTCGAAGCCGGCATCGAAGTCGATCCGGCTCGGCATCGGCGGCGGCGTCGCCGTGCTGTCGCTCAGCCAGAAGAGCGACGGTCGGACGGCGGTCACGGTGATGCACGAGAAGCTGCCGGGGCCGGACGAGGTCGAGCGCTGGAAGTTCTGGTGGCAGGAGTGGCTGGAGGCCATCGATCAGGCCGAGTGAGCGGCGGGGCGGCCGGCCGGTCCCGCTGCCAGCCCCCGCTCGTCACAGCTAGACCGGCCGGTCGCCCTTCACCGTGATCCGACGCATGACCCGTCGGTGGCCGGCGTAGTCGTGCAGCGCGTAGTGCTGCACGCTGCGGTTGTCCCACATGGCCAGCGTTCCCGGCTCCCAAACCAGGCGGCAGGTGAAGGCCTCCTTCACCCCGTGACGGAACAGGAAGGTCAGCATCGCCCTTGACTCCTCCGACGTCAGCCCCTTGATGCCGGTGGTGAACGCCCGGTTGACGTAGAGGCCCTTGCGCCCCGACTCGGGGTGGGTGCGGATGACCGGATGCTCGACCCGGGTGGCCGACAGCTCCGGGTTGCGTGTCTTCATCGCCTTCGACAGCGTCGACGTGCCGCCCTCGCCGTACTGGTGACTGGCGGTGTGGACGGCGACCAGGCCGTCCAGCATCGACCTCATCGTGTCGCTCAGCGCGTCGTAGGCCGCGTGCTGGTTGGCGAACAGGGTGTCACCGCCCGACGGTGGCACGTCGACGGCGTACAGGATCGAGCCCATGTCGGGCTCGGGCAGGAAGGTCACGTCGGTGTGCCAGCCGCCGCCGAAGTTGATGCGGTCGTCCGGTTCGGTGACGACGTCGAGGATCTCGGGGTGCTCGGCGTTGCCGTGCACGAACGGGTGGGTGTCGAGCTCGCCGAACCGGCGCCCGAAGGCCAGCTGGCGCTCGGGTGACAGGTCCTGGCTCCGGAAGACCAGCACGTGGTGGTCACACAGGGCCTGGCGGATGGCGGCGATCGTGCCGTCGTCGAGATCGCTCGACAGGTCGACACCGGTGATCTCGGCACCGAGCACCCCGGTCATGGGGCTGATCGACAGCGGCGTTGTCGTGACGCTCATCCCTGGTCCTCCTCGATCGGGCTCGGCGGTCCGTCTGGGCCATCCATCTCGGCCGTCCGGCTCGGGACCGCCACCCCGATGGTAGATCGGTCGCACCGCCGCGATCGAACGCCCGCCGGAGCGGCCCCGGTCGTCTGGGCCCGGTTCGGGCCCTCGGGTACCATCGATGCCCGGAGGACCATGAGCGACGTGGCGTGCACCGCGGTCGACCGTGACGACGTCGACGGCCAGCGACCGAACATCCTGTTCACCCCGCCATGCGCCTGCCCCCGTTGCCGGCCGGAGCCGGTCGTCGCCGGACGGCCGGACCGCAACTGGCTGCGCCTGCCCGGCGATCGACAGCGCCACCGGGTCGAGCCGGTCGCCCTCGGTGACGTCGGGCGCCTCGCCCTGGGCTGAGCGTCAGGCCGCCGCCGGGGTGTAGCGCACGGGCAACGACTTCATCCCGTTGATGAAGTTGGTCCTGACCCGGTGGCCCGGCCCGGTGGTGCACAGGTCCGGCATCCGCTCGACGAGCGCCCGCAGCACCACGTCGATCTCGAGGCGAGCGAGATGTGCGCCGAGGCAGAAGTGGGTCCCGAGCCCGAAGGCCACGTGGGGGTTGGGGGTGCGGCCAAGGTCGAGCCGGTGCGGATCGTTGAACACGGCCGGGTCCCGGTTGGCCGCCGTGAGCCAGGCCACGACCGGGTCGCCGGCCGCGATGGGCACGCCGCCGAGCTCGGCGTCGGCCGTCGCCGTGCGGCGGAGGTAGTGGACCGGGCTGACGTAGCGCAGGAGCTCCTCGATCGCCGTGTCGAGCGCCGGGTCGCCCTCGTCGGCCCCGACGGCCAGCGCCCGCAGGCGCTCCCACTGGTCGGGGTGGTCGGCGAAGGCCACCATCGCGTTCGACAGCGCGTTCCTCGTGGTCTCGTTGCCGGCGATCAGGAGCAGGTACCAGAACATGAGCAGCCGCTCGCCGGTCAGGACGCCGTCGTCGCTCGTCGCGGTGGCCAGGATCGACAGGATGTCGTCGCCGGGCTGCTCCCCCTTCCGCTCCAGGACCCCGCGGCCGTAGTCGATGAGCTCACGCATGGCCATGGCCGCGTCGGCCGGGCTCGTCGCCAGGTCGGGGTCGTCGGCGGAGATGATCGTGTCGCTCCATCGGCGGAACTCGGGCCGGTCCGCCTTCGCGACCCCGAGGAGGTCGGCGATCACCAGCAGCGGGATCTCGACCGCGATGTCGTCGACGAAGTTGCACTCGCCGTCGGCCGCCACCCGATCGAGGACCTCGCCGGTGATGTCCTCGATGCTCCGCCGGAGCGTGGCCACCATCCGGGGCAGGAAGCGCTTGTTCACCGTCAGCCGGAGCCGGGTGTGGTCGGGCGGGTCGAGCATGATCAGCATGCGCCGCTCGATGGCCAGGCTCTCGGCTCCGTGCTCCTCCATGCGGATGCCGGCCTCCCAGGAGCTGAAGAGCTTGGCCTGGCGCAGGACCTCCGACACCTCGGCGTAGCCGGTGACCGACCAGACGCCGCGGCCGTCGCGCATCCCGTGGCGCGGCGCCGGCTCGATCCAGCGGACCGGGCCCTCCGCCCGGTGGCGGTCGAAGGTCGGGTGGGGCACGCACTCGACGAAGGCGTCGGGCGAGGAGAGATCGACGTCCATGGCGCCAACGCTATGGAGCCGTCTCGTGGCCGCGCAAGTGGGCTCGCCCCGCTGGGGCCCGGCGGCTATCGTCCGCCCGACACCGGGACCGGAGGAGCGCCGACGATGGCAACCGTCAGCCTGAGCCAACCGACCGACATCCTGATCATGGAGGGCCTGACCCTCCCGGCGGTCGACGACACGATGGTGGCTGACATCGGGCTCGCCGCCCCGGACGGCAGCACGATCCGGGTCGTCCGCGGGGTGAAGGAGGCGGCCGAGGTCATCGGTGAGGCCGAGGTCATCCTCGGGATCGTCAACGATCGGCTCTTCGCCGACGCCGAGCGGCTCCGCTGGGTGCACGCCACCGCTTCCGGGGTCGACATGTTCATGTTCGACCGCTTCATCGAGTCAGACGTGGTCCTGACGGGCGAGAAGGGGCTGGTCGGCGGCCACCTGGCCGACACCGGCTTCGGCCTGCTGCTGGCCCTGACCCGCCAGATCCACACGGCGATCCGGCTCGGTCCCGAGGCCTGGGCCGACCGGGTCGACATGCGGGCCCGCGAGATCGAGCTCGAGGGACTGACGATGGGCATCCTCGGCTTCGGCGGGACCGGCCGGGCGATGGCCAAGCGGGCGGTGGCCTTCGGGATGCGCACCATCGCCGTCGACCAGTACCCGATGCCGGCCGAGCAGATCCCGGGCGACACCGGTGTCGACGAGGTCTGGCCGCTCGACCGGCTGGCGGATCTGCTTGCGACGGCGGACGTCGTCGCCGTCTGCTGCCCGCTCACGCCCGAGACCGATGGCATGTTCGACGAGGCGACCCTGGCGACGATGAAGCCCGGCAGCTATCTGGTCAATGTGACCCGGGGCGAGATCCTCGTCGACGAGCCGCTCGTGGCCGCCCTGGAGTCGGGGCACCTGGCCGGCGCCGCCCTCGATGTCGCCCCGGGCGAGCCGTTGCCGCCGGATCATCGCCTGTTCCAGCTCGACAACGTGGCGATGACCCCCCACACCGCCGGGGCCAGCCAGCTCCGGGCCCCGAGGAACGTGGCCCGGTTCGTCCGCAACCTGTCGCTGGCTCAGCGGGGCGAGCCACTCGAGGGCGTGGTCGACAAGCAGCTCGGCTACTGACCGGGCGGCGGTTGCCGCCGACCGGGCTCAGACCGCCTCGCCGTCCTCGGACCGGCCGAGGATCTCGCCCTTGCCGAACACGGTGACCGGTCCGTCCTCGCTCACGGCGATCACCACCGAGCCGGGGGCGTCGTGGCTGTACCGGCGGGCGTTGGTGTGGCGGGTGCCGCCGATCGGCGGCACCGCCTCTTCGGCCTCACGGGTGGGAACGAGCCGCACCCCGAGCGCCAGCAGCGTGCCGTCGCGATCGAACAGCGTGGCGCCGTCGAGCTGGCTCAGCACGTGCTGGAGCGGGGCCAGGTTGACGGCCTGGCGGACGTCGAGGGCAGGCGGCGACGGCAGGCGGGCCTCGTAGCGGGCCGGGTCGGGCTCGTCGAGGTGGTGGATCAGGATCGCCCCGATCCGGCGCGAGCCGAGGTCGTGCACGGCGAAGCGGAGCAGGCGCCACAGCACCTTGCGCTGGCCCGGGGTCGACGACAGCCGCACCGCGTCGAGCCAGCGCCCAACCGGCGGCTGGTGCTGCCAGCCGCTCGGGGTGGCCCGCACGACGCCGAAGGGGCCGACGAGGCGGACGACGCCGCTCGGATGGCGCTGCACGATCACGGCTCCGGCGGTCTCGGCGATGACCACCAGGTCCCGCTCGGAGGCGGCCGGCCGGTCGAACACGACCAGCTCGGTCTTGGCCCCGCCGACCCTGGTCCCGGTCGGCTCGCGCTCGCCGCTGCGGATGACCCAGCTCGAGACCCCGTCGGCGAACCGGCGGGTGGCGGCGTTGCTGAGCGACCGGGCCATCCGGTAGTGGACCCGGAGGCCGGTTCCCTCGGTCCAGGCCTCGGGATCGGAGTCGGCGTCGATCATCACGCCGAACGTGGCCACCCGGCCCTCGTGGACCGGTGGGTGCAGCGCGTAGGACAGCTCCTCCCAGACGCCGGGCGACTCCTGCAGGCTGACCGCGACCTCGGGCAGCTCCTCCTCGAACTCCTCCCGCAGGCGTCGGAGGCGACCGGGAGTCATCGGATCGAAGCGCTTCACCCCTCCAGGCTATCGATGCCCGGCCGACCCCTCGGTGCCCCGGCCCGGCCGCCGAGCTGGGCCCCCGCGCCCGGGTGCCCCGGGATCCGCTCGGTCGTCGACCGGCCGCGGCGTCGACATCGCACAGCCGCGACGGTGCGGCCACGACCGCCCGACCGGGTCGGCCAAGACCAACATGTTGCCGGCCACCGATCGGTGGTTCTGCGAGCTGGTCGAGGAGGTCGGTTGCGGGCCATCCGGATGTGTCGGTCCGCCGGTACATCGTCGACGACATGGCCAAGCGGCTGGTGACCAGCCCGGGCGAGCTCGATGTCGTGCTGCTCCCGAACCTCGACGGCGACGTGCTGTCCGACCTCGGCGCCGGCACGATCGGCGGCATGGGGCTGGCCCCGTCCGGCTGCGACGGCGACGACTTCGCCTACTCCGAGTCGGCCAACGGGATCGCCCCGGACCCGACCGGTCAGCAGCGGATCGACCCGACGGCGACGCTGCTTTCGGCCGTGCCGTTGCTGCGATGGCTCGACCTCGACGGAGCCGCCGACCGGCTCGACCGAGCGGTCGGCGACGTCGACGCGAACGGCCGGATCCTGCCGGTCGACCATGGCGGAACGGCGACGACGGGCGAGTTCGCATCCGCCGTCGTCGATCTGCTGAGCTAGGGACGTCGGCACGCTTCGAGGGGAACGAACGGATGCGCTACTACTCCTGTGACTCACACGTGGTCGAGGGCCGGGAGGCCTTCGCCGGACTCAACGAGCGCTTCGGCCCCGACGCTCCCCACATCGTCCGCGACCCCGGCGACAAGCGGGGCGACTTCCTGATCGTGGCCGGTCGACCGGTCCCGGTCGGCCGGCTCGGCATCGCCGGAAGCCGCCTCGACGACCCGGCGACCGACGAGCGGATCGCCAGGGGCTACGAGGGCCTGAATCCCGGCGTGCTCGACCCCGAGAAGCGGCTCGAGGAGCAGGAGGTCGACGGGATCTGCGGCGAGGTCATGTACCCGAGCCTGTCGATGTTCACCTTCGCGGTCCAGGACTCGGCGATCAAGGCCGCCGCCTTCGAGCGGCACAACGACTGGGTCTTCGACTACTGCAGCCCGAATCCCGACCGGCTGATCGGCATCGGCTGCCTTCCGGTGCCCGACGTCGACGCCTGCGTTCGCGAGATCGACCGGGCCGGCGGCAAGGGGGTCCGCGGCTTCTCCATCCCCTCACACGCGCCGATCGACCAGAACTATGCCGACCCGATCTACGACCCGATGTGGGCCCGGCTGCAGGAGATGGACCTGCCGATCACGATGCACATCTTCACGGGCACGTCCTTCGATTGCGGCCTGCCGGCCCACTGGGGCACCCCCGGTGGGACCGTCAAGGGCTACACGTTGTCCCACACGACCGCGGTGAACTCGACGATCGACCTGATCATCGGTGGCGTGGTCGAGCGGTTCCCCCGCCTCAAGTTCGTGCTGGCCGAGTTCGAGACCGGCTGGGTGGCCCACTTCAAGCAGCGATTCGACCACGCCTGCTACCGCACGCCCTGGGAGCTCTCCGACGACCTGACGCTCAAGCCGAGCGAGTACTTCGACCGGAACTTCTGGGTGACGTTCGAGGACGACGTCCACGGCATCAAGACCCGCGACGACATCGGGATCGACAACCTCCTGTGGGGCAACGACTACCCCCACCACGACTCGATCTGGCCCCACTCGATGAAGGTCCTCGACGACGTCCTGGCCGGCGTGCCGGACGACGAGCGGGAGAAGATGGTGTGGTCCAACGTGATCGACCTCTACGGCATCGACACGTCGAAGCTGCCGGCGGCGTCGGCCCCGTAGCTCATCGGTCGAGCCAGCCGAGCACCCCGACGACGAGGTCGTCGACCGGGAGCGCAGCGTCGAGCCGGAGATCGGCCAGGTCCCCGTGGATCGGGCGGCGACGCTCGGCCATCGCCTCGATCTCGGCCCGGTCGATGTCGCGCCGGTGGTCGTCGCCGGCGGCGCGGAGTCGCTCGAGCAGCGCCTCGGTCGACAGGTCGAGCAGCACGACCGCGGCCCGCCGACGGATCGCGTCCCGGCATCGGGCGTCCTCGACCACCCAACCGGCGGCGGCGATCACCATGGGCGCCGGATCGGCCAGGGCGCCGAGCAGCACCGCCGCCTCCAGCTCGTGCAGTGCGTCGACACCGTCGGCGGCGGCGATGACCCCGCCCGTCCGGCCGAACAGCCGCTCGATGTCCCGATCGGAGTCGCGGACCGAACGGCCGAGCTCGCGGCCGAGCACCTCGGCCAGCGTCGTCTTGCCGACCCCCATCGGACCCATGACGACCAGGTGGCGGTCGGCAGGGGTCGCGGCGCCGGTCACACGACCGCCGTCATCCCGCCGTCGACGAACAGCGTCTGACCGTTGACGAAGCTGGAGGCGTCCGAGGCCAGGAAGACGGCGGCACCGCCCAGCTCCTCCACCCGGCCCCAGCGGCCGGCCGGCGTCCTGGCCTCGAGCCACGACGAGAACCCGGCGTCCTCGACGAGCTCGCGGGTGAGCTCGGTGACGATGTAGCCGGGAGCGAGGCAGTTCACCTGGATCCCGAGCGGGGCCAGCTCGGCGCAGAGGGCCCGGGTCAGGAGCGCCACCCCGCCCTTGGTCGCGGTGTAGGCCGCGATCGTCGGCCGGCCGAGCTGCGACTGGACCGAGCCGATGTTGACGATCTTGCCACGGCCCCGCACGGCCATCGCCCGACCGGCGGCCTTGGCCACGAGGAATGGTGCGACGAGGTTGACGTCGAGCAGCCGGGCCAGCTCCTCGGCCGGGAAGTCGAGGAACGGGGCCCGGTGCTGGGCGCCGGCGTTGTTGACCAGGATCTCGAGCGGTCCGAGCTCGCGTTCGATGCCGGTGATCAGCACCTCGACGGCATCCGGATCGGTCACGTCGGCGGCCCGGCGGTGCACGGCGAGGCCATCGGCGGCCAGCCGATCCGCTGCCGCATCGAGCGGCTCGACCTCCCGGCCGTTCAGCACCACCTCGGCCCCCGCTCGCCCGAGAGCCCCGGCCAGGGCCAACCCGATGCCCCGGCTCGACCCGGTGATCAGGGCGAGCCGTCCGGTCAGGTCGAACGGGTCGGTGGTGGCGTGATCGGCCGGCTCAGCCACGACCGACGAAGGGCATGCCGTTGGCCATCAGGGTCATCCGCAGCACGTTCGCCTCGAGCGGGAGGTCGGCCATGAGCCGTACGGCGTCGACGACGTGCTCGACACCGATGGTCGGCTCGGCCCTGGTGCTGCCGTCCGGCTGGAGCACCCCGGCGGCGATCTGGTCGCCCATGGCCGAGGTGACGTTGCCGAGGTCGAGCTGGGAGCAGGCGATGCCGACCGTGCGACCGTCGAGGGCCAGCGACTTCGTGAGGCCGGTGATGGCGTGCTTGGTCGCGGTGTACGGGGCCGAGAACGGGCGTGGGGTCTCGGCCGAGACCGACCCGTTGTTGATGATCCGACCGCCCGATGGGTCCTGGGCCTTCATCTGGGCGAAGGCGGCCCTGGCGCACAGGAACGAGCCGGTCAGATTGGCCGCCACGACCTCGTTCCAGGTGGCGACGTCGAGCTCGTCGATCGGGACCGCGGGGGCAAGCAGCCCGGCGTTGTTGAACAGCAGATCGACCCGACCGAACCGCTCGACGGTGGCCGAGAAGAGGGCCTCGACCTGGTCGGGAGCACCGACGTCGGTCGCCTTGGCCAGGACCGGGCCGTCGATGGAGGCCGCGGTCGCCGCCAGCGAGTCGGCCGATCGGCCGGCGATGGCGACCGCCCAGCCGTCGGCGGCGAGGCCTCGAGCGACGGCGGCACCGATCCCCCGACCGCCGCCGGTGATGACGGCCACCCGCGGCGGACCGCCCGGTTCGTCGAGTCCGTCGCTCACGATCGAGCGGTCAGCCGTCGGCCCTGGCCGCGGCGACGGCCTCGCACTCGCCCCGGATGTTGAACTCGAGTCGCACGTTGTTGGGGTCGCGGGCGAACACCTGCAGCAGATCGATCTCGGGCAGCTCGTTGGTGGCGTAGCGGATGCCGCGGTCGTCGAGCCGCTGGCACAGGTCGAGGAAGCCCTCGGCCTCGAAGGCGATGTGGTTGAAGGCTCCGGTCGGCCCGGTCCGGTCCTCGTCGATGAAGTTCACGTGGATGACGGGGTGGTCGTCGAGGAACAGCCAGGCGCCGGGGAACCCGAAGTCGGGTCGCCTGGCCGGGTCGTTGACCGCGCCGAGCACGTCGCAGTAGAAGGCGACGGTCTCGTCTGGCTTGGCCGTGTCGATGTTGTAGTGGTCCAGCCGCCGGACCCGCATGCTTGCCGTCATGCCAACCATCGTGACGGGCCGTCCTCGTCCTGACAAGGCCGCCGCGACACGGTGGCCCGTCTGACAACGTGGTGACGGCCGGCGTATGGTCGGCCCATGGCAAGCCCCCTCGGTCAACAGGGTCGGCCGGTCGACGATGTGATCGCCGACCTGTCGGCGAAGCGAGAGCACGATGTCCGCTGGGAGGACGGCAAGGCCTTCGGCATGATCTACGACGGCGGTCCGGGCGTTCACGAGGCCGCCGAGCGGGCCGCCCGCCTCTACCTGCACGAGAACGCCCTCAACACCAAGGCGTTCCCCTCCCTCGGGGCGATCCAATCCGAGGTGGTCGGCTGGACCGCCAACCTGCTGAACGGGCCCGACACGGCGTCCGGATTCCTGACCAGTGGCGGCACCGAGTCGATCCTCTGCGGGGTCAAGGCGGCCAGGGAGCGGGGCCGGGCCGAGCGGGGCATCGAGGAGCCCGAGATGGTGGTGGCGGAGAGCGCCCACGCCGCCTTCCACAAGGGCGCCCACCTGTTCGGCATCCAGCTGCACAAGGTCCCGGTGCGGGACGACTGGACGGCCGACGTCGACGCCATGGCCGACGAGGTCAACGACAACACCGTGCTGGTGGTCGGCTCCGCGCCGCAGTACCCGCAGGGGGTGGTCGACGACATCCCGGCCATCGCCGCCCTCGCCGCCGGGGTCGGGGCCAACTGCCACGTCGACGGCTGCATGGGCGGGTTCGTGCTCCCGTTCGCCGAGCGCCTCGGCCGTGACGTGCCGCCGTGGGACTTCCGGGTCGACGGGGTCACCTCGATCTCGGCCGACATCCACAAGCTCGGCTACGCCCCGAAGGGCGTGTCGGTCATCCTGCATCGGACCAAGGAGCTGCGGCGCTACCAGACCTTCGTGTTCGACGACTGGCTCGGCGGGTTCTACGCCTCGCCAAACCTGCAGGGCACCCGATCGGGCCTGCCGATGGCGGCGGCCTGGGCGGTCATGCAGCACCTCGGCATCGACGGCTACCTCGAGCTGACCCGGGTCATGCTCGACAACGCCGATCGCATGCGGGCCGGCATCGCCGAGGTCGACGGCGTCCGGGTGCTCGGCGACGGCGCCTACCAGCTGATCGCCATGGCCGCCGACCCCGAGTCCGCCGGCGACCCGATCGACGTGTTCGCGCTCGGCGACGCCCTCGAGCGACGGGGTTGGTTCCACGACCGGCAGGGCCCGCCCGACTCGCTGCACTCGACGGTCTCGAACTCGAACACCGGGGTCATCGACGACTACCTGGAGGCCCTGGCCGCCTCGGTCGACGAGGTCAGGGGCACGTCGACCGACGACCGGTCGACCAACTACGCCACCCTCGAATAGCCGATCGGCGACGAACCGAAAGGAACCCATGCCCCGTACCCGCGAGGTCAACAAGGACGACGCCCACGATCGGGCCAAGCGCTACTACGAGCTGCTGTTCGGCGACCGCGACCCGGTCGACGAGCCCGGCACGGCCACCGGGACGCCGGGCGACTGGTGGACCACCACGGCCCTCGTCCCCGACCTGTTCGACCACATCGCCGACGGCTTCGCCTTCTATCGCAGCCCGGATCGGGCCCTCGACCCGCAGCTCCGGGAGCTGGCCCAGACAAGGACCGGTTGGGTGCGGGAGAGCCAGTTCGTCTATTCGCAGCACGTCAAGGCGTCGAGGTCGGTCGGGCTGTCGGACGAGAAGATCGAGGCCGTCCGAGCGTGGGGCGTGGCCGACTGCTACTCGCCGGTCGAGCGGGCGGTGCTGGCCTTCACCGACGCCATCTGCCTCCAGGGCGGACGGGTGCCGGACGAGATCGTCGACGCGCTCCGGGCCGGTGGGCTCGGCGACGTCGAGCTGCTCGAGCTGACCTACGTCGTGTGCACCTACAACATGCACGCCATCATCTCCCGGACCCTGCGACTCGAGTACGACGACGTCGACGACCGGATCGTCGAGGTCCCGGCCCCGAGCGGTGACCGGGGCCTGACGATCTCCTCCCAGGACGCCATGGCGGTGGTCGACGACGAGACCGGCGGCTCGGACGAGGAGGAGTGACCGACCGCTCGACCGGGCACACCGGTGATGGCGGCGGCCGCTGGCTGATCGACGGCGACAACGTGGTGGGCTCGCGTCCGGACGGCTGGTGGCGCGACCGGACCGGGGCCAGGGTCCGGCTGGCCGGCGAGGTGGCGCGCCTGGCCGAGACGACCGGGAACCGGGTGGTCCTGGTCTTCGACGGCCGGTCGCCAGGCCGGGCGCTCGACACGGCCGGCGGCGTGGTGGCGATCCGCTTCGCCGGATCGGGCCGGGCCGACGCCGCCGACGACGAGATCGTCGCCTTGGCCGGCCCCGGTGACACGGTGGTGACCGCCGATCGCCGCCTGATCGAGCGCCTCCCCGACGGCGTGGACGTCGCCGGGCCGACGGCCCTGCTGGCGGCCCTCGCCGACGGCGGGTCGCCGCCGCGCAGCGACTAGATGTACTTGGCGGAGAGGTTGGTGACGGGTCCCTGAGTATGTGAAGACCTCCGGGCAGTGTGGAGATTGCCGTCCTCACACGAACCAGGAGGTCT
>JANQPB010000026.1 GCA_028285495.1 Acidimicrobiales bacterium | reverse complement strand
GGTCCAGGAGGCCGGGAACTCGGGTCTGACCGAGACGGCGAAGGCGTTGTTCGCCCCGTCGGTCTGCAAGGATCCGAACGCCTACATGATCCCCGCCGGCGACGTGGCCAACGACTGGTACATCGTCGGCGGCGGCGTGAAGGCCACCACCGACCCGCAGTACGCCGACGATCCCTTCGTCTCCTGGTCAAACGAGACGATGGAGGCCGCCGGCCTCGACACCTCGGTCGGGCTCTACGGCACCGGCTTCTCGATGTACGCCTGGGCCCACGTCGAGGCGCTGCGGATCGCCGCCGAGCTCGATGGTGGTCTGACCCGGTCGAACCTGATCCTGGCCCAACGGGCCATGGACGTGGTCCACCCGCTGACGCTGGACGGCATCTCGTTCGCGGTCAACGGCTCCGAGGACGGCTACTTCATCGAGGGCTCGGAGTTCAGCCAGTACGACGCAGCCAACGAGTCGTGGATCCAGCTCGGCGCCGCCGTTGACCTCAACGGCTCGTCGCCGAACTGCTCCTGGGGTGACAACGGCTGCTGAGGACGCCGATGCCGGGCCCGTCCCGGTGACGACGGAGTGAGCAGAGCCGGCCGGTCGGGGAACAACCACCCCGGCCGGCCGGTTCTCTGTCCGTGGTCGTGATCGATCGACGTCTGAGGCTGCGCCGGTTCGCCGTCGCCGTGTTGGCGCTTGCGCTGCTGGCGGCGGCCTGCGGGAGCACGGATGACGGGTCGGGCGCCGCCCCCGATGGCGACGACACGCCGACGGGCGGGGTCGACGGTGAGAGCGCCGCCGGAGCGGACGAGGCCGTCGACGCGAACGGCGACGAGGCAGCGGCCGCCGAGACGGAGGCCATGGAGGCGCTGCTCGCCACCGCCCCCGACCCGGCCGAGATCGACGGGCGGATCGCTGCGTTCCTCGACGCCCCCAACAGCAACGACGGGGCCGAGCTGGCCCTGGCCATGGGGGTGAGCGGCGACACCCGCTGGGGCCCCTGGCTCGTCGACATCTATCGCCTCGGGCGCTCAACCCGGATCGACAAGGCGGCATCGGCCGCCCTGTTCAACCTGTCCGGCCTGGTCCCGATCGGGCAGCGGACCGACGACTACCGCATCTTCGGCAACTGGGTCTACCGCGAGGCCGCCGACCCGGGCGACGGGTACCGCCGCTGGAAGACCGAGCTCTACGGCTCGATCGACACCGAGTTCGCCACCCTGCTCGACGAGGTGCCAGACGACGTGCTGCTCTCGCAGATCCAGTGGGGTGGCGTGGCCAGGGGCGGAATCCCCGAGCTGAACGACCCGGTCCGGCTCCCGGCGTCGGCGGCCGACTTCATGACCCCGGACGAGCTGGTGCTGGCCGTTGCCATCGACGGCGAGGCGGTCGCCTACCCCGTGCGGATCCTGGCCCACCACGAGCTGGCCAACGACGAGATCGCCGGCATCCCGGTGTCGATGGTCTACTGCACGCTGTGCCGCTCGGCCCTCATGTTCGACCGCCGGGTCGACGATGGCTCGGACGGCGGGCAGGTCCTCGACTTCCAGACGTCGGGGCTGCTGATCGAGTCGAACAAGATCATGGTCGACGTCCAGACCGACACGCTGTGGCGCCATCAGACCGGGGTCGGCATGTCCGGCCCGCTCGAGGGGGTCGAGCTGTCCCAGTACCCGGTGCTGACCACGACCTGGGCGGAGTGGCTGGAGGTCCACCCCGACACGGAGGTCCTCGACATCCCCGCCCCGATCTTCCCCGACGCCGCCACGTCGCCCGAGCAGCCGCCGATCGCCTACTCGTACGACCCCGACGACGCCTACCGCTTCTACTACGAGGACCCGGACGTCTGGTTCCCGATCTTCGACACCCCCGACGCCTTCGAGCTCAAGGAGCCGATGATCGGGCTGCTCGACGGTGACGAGGCGCTGGCCGTGCAGGTGTCGGCGCTGGTCGACGAGGGCGCCGGTCGGGTGTTCGCCGTCGGCGACCGGCGGGTGGCGCTGGTACCGGGACGGGCCGGGGCCCGAGCCTACGAGGTCGGCGACTCGGGCCTGGAGCCCGGCCTGCTCCCCGCCGACGTCGAGGCGACCGACGAGGCCATGACGCTCGCCGACGGCTCGACCTGGCCCCGGGTCGCCGTGCCCCAGCTGTTCTGGTTCGCCTGGTTCGGCCAGCAGCCGGACACCGCAGTCTGGCCGGAGGGCTGACCGAGTCGGCCGGAGCTCGCTCCCGGTGGCTCGGCGGCGGTCTCGACCGGTCCGGTCGGGCGGGTGGTGAGCATCCGCCACCGCAGGCAACCGGTACCATCGTTTTCGACCAAGGACGGAGACATGCGGCTCGTACGGTCGGGATCAGGCGAGAGGCCGCCGCGGTTGGCGGCGGCAGTGGCGACGCTGCTCGCGGTCGCGCTCGTGGCATCGGCCTGTGGTGTCCTCGGCTCCGACGAGGCCGACGCCCCGGCGTCCCCGGTCGCCGGCCAGGCGGTCGACTCGTCGACGCCCGGCTCGGTGGCCGCCGGCGGCGATGGCGGCGCCCCGGGTGATCCGGCGTCGCCCGGGGCCACCGACCCGGCCGCCGGTGGCGCTGGCGACGCCGCATCCGACCCGGCATCGATCGAGCAGCTCGAGGTGCTCTGGGCCGAGCAGCGGGCGGCGGTCGTCGACCGGATCCGCTCGGGCGGCTACGGCGTCAGCGAGGAGGGGGTCCTCGCCGGCCCGGGCGGGTTCGAGCTCGACCTGTCGAGCTGCCCCGCCGACTGGTCCGACACCGAGGGCGTCGGCGACACCGTCTCCATCGGTTACACGACCGCCCGGTCGGGCAACCTGGCTCCCTACGGCTACGTGGCCGACGGGATGCTGGCCTACTTCGACTACGTCAACGCCAACGGCGGGGTCGGCGGCCGCCCGATCGAGCTGGTCATCCGCGACGACGAGTACAAGGCCGATCTCACGGTCGAGCTGGTCGACGAGCTGATCGACTCGGGCGAGATCTTCTCGATCACGACGCTGGGCTACCCGGGGACGGTCGCCGTCATCGACCGGCTCAACGATGCCTGCGTGCCCCACCCCTTCGCCGTGACCAGCCACCCGACCTGGGGCGATCCGCTCGGCCGGCCCTGGACCACGGGGCTCCAGCTCTCGCACTCGACCGAGGCGGTGCTGTGGGGGAGCTGGATCAAGTCCAACCTGGTCGGTCAGCTGCCGGTGAAGGTGGCGGCACTGGTGCGTGACGACGCCTTCGGCCTGGCCTACGAGAGCAGCTTCCGGGCGTGGGCCGAGGCCAACCCCGACGTGGTCTCCGAGTTCGTCCCGGTACCCCACGGCACCTCGCCGGACGCCTCCGTCGCAGCCGAGATGGCTACGATCGAGGCCTCAGACCCCGACGTCTTCATCTCGATGACCGCCGGCAGCTTCTGCCTGCAGGCGGTCCAGGAGGCCGGCCGGCTCGAGCTCGCCCGCACGGCCGAGGTCCGCTTCACGTCGTCCGTGTGCCGTGACCCGGCGGCCTACATGATCCCGGCCGGCGCCGCCGCCAACGGGTGGAACATCGTCGGCGGCGGCATCAAGGCCACCACCGATCCCCGGTTCGCCGACGAGCCGTTCATCGCCTTCACCAACCAGACGCTGGCCGCCGCCGGGCTCGACCCGGCCGTCGGGTTCTACGGCACGGGGTTCGCCACCTACGGCTGGGCCCACGTCGAGGCCTTGCGCATCGCGTCGGAGCTGGAGGGCGGCCTGACCCGGTCCAACCTGATCCTGGCCCAGCGGGCGATGGACCTGACCCATCCCATCCTGCTCGACGGGATCCGCTTCGCCATGGACGGCGCCGCCGACGGGTTCCCGGTCGAGGGCAGCAACTTCGGCGTCTACGACGCCGAGAGCCAGGTGTGGACCGAAGACAGCCCCGTCATCGACGTCGACGGGTCGACACCGAACTGCCCCTGGACCGACGAGGGCTGCTGACGGTGAACCGGCGCTCGGCCCGCCACGTTGCGCCGGTGTGACGGCCGTGGGACGGGTTTTCCACAGATCGGGCATTTCTGATTCGATTCGGCCCGATCGGCGACACGTTATTGTAAAGTGGCGCTCGGTGGGTATGGCGGAACGGAATGCCGATTTCGCCCGGGCCGCGCTGCTGGCTCGGAGAGCGACCTTGCGGGCCGACCCTGACCTGGTCGCCAGCTTGGCGGGGCTCGGTCGCGAGGATGCCGTTGCCGCGATCATGGGCGGTCCGGTCAGCACCGCCAGAGCGACGCCGACCGAGAAGAGTGACGAGACGGTCACCTGGTGGCTCCGTCAGATCGGCGCCCCCGAGAGCGGCCTGCACGAGCGGATGTCGTTCTTCTGGCACACGCTGATCCCGACGCACCGCTACTCGGTCAACCACCAGGAGCTGGTCGCCACCCAGCTCAACATGATCCGCGACAACGCCCTCGGCAACTACCGCAACCTCCTGCAGGGGTTCGTCGTCGACGGGGCGATGATCAAATACCTCGACGCCGACTCGTCGACCGCCCGACGCCCGAACGAGAACCTGGCCCGGGAGCTGATGGAGCTGTTCAGCACCGGGATCGGCCACTACACCGAGACCGACGTGCGCCAGGCGGCGCTGGCGATGACCGGGTGGCGGGTCGACCGTGACACCTACGCCGTCTACTTCGATGCCGAGCGGGCCAACACCGAGCCGGTCACGTTCCTGGGCGATACCCGCCAGTGGGACGTCGCCTCGATCACCGACCGGCTCTGCGACCATCCGGCCACGGCGGCCAGGATCAGCGGGCTGCTGTGGTACCACCTGACCGGCAAGACGCTGAACGCCGGCGCCGCCGGCGAGCTCGGCGTCTGGTGGCAGGACCGGAGCCTCGAGATCCGACCGCTGGTCGAGCGGATCCTGCTCTCCGACGACTTCTGGTCCGACCACTACACCCGGCCCCGAAGCGGCTTCGAGTACTACGCCGCCGTGCAGAACATCCTCGGTCTCGACCCGACGCAGATGTGGCAGGCCCGCGATCTCGGCCAGCAGCTGTACGAGCCGCCGAGCGTCGGCGGCTGGCCCGGCGGCGAGCGTTGGCTCAACCCCGATTCGATGCTCCGCCGGTCGCAGACGCTGTTCAGCGTCGACTTCCGGGAGGTCTCCGGCGGCACGACGGCATCGGTCGACGAGATCCTCGACCGCTGTGGCATCTACGTCGTGAGCGACCGCACGATGGCGGCGCTCGCCGGTGCCAACAACCCGGACGGGATCGGCGAGGAGGGCGTGGTCCAGTTGCAGTGGCGGATCGCCCTCAGTAGCCCGGAGTTCCTGCTGCTATGACCACGACCGGCGATCCCCGTTCCCAAGACGTCGGCTCCGAGCTCGACGACGTCGCCGGCCGCGAGGTCGACGGCCGGTTCGGCGTCGTGCCACCGGCTCGGCCCGATGGCGGTCTGTCGAGCGCCGCCGGCTCGGTGCCGGCCGACCAGACCTCGCCGTGGTTCGCAGCTCCCGCTGGTCATCATCACGACGAGTCGGCCAACGAGGCCGAGAACTGCGACTGCGAGGGCAACGCCCCGGGGGCACCCGACCACGGCATGGGTTTCGGGCTCGAGCGGATCGACGACCTGGCCGCCTCGGCCGGGCTGGAGGTCCCGGTCGAGAGCGCAGCGCCCGAGCCCCGCCCCGGTCGCCGCTCGCTCACCCGCCGACGGTTCATCCAGGGCCTGGCCGCGGCGGGCGCCGTCGGCTACGTCGTGGTTCGCGAGGCCAAGCCGCTGAACCAGAGCTCGGTCGAGTCGCAGGTCGCCTCCCGGTCGGCGTCGACGGGGTCGGCCTCGTCGACCGCCTCGACGATCCCGGCGGCCGATCAGCTCCAGATGGCGGCCCCCAGCCCCGATGCGATCGAGGAGCTGGCCGCCATCGAGCGTGACCTGCTGCTCCCGGCGCCGGTCGATCAGCGGGTGCTCGTCCTGATCGACTTCGCTGGCGGCAACGACGGGCCGTCGATGGTCGTGCCCCACGGCTCGGGCATCTACTACGACGCCCGCCCCAACCTGGCGATCCCCGCCGAGGACGTGCTCCCGATCGACGCCGACGTCGGCCTGGCCCCGGCCCTCGGTCGCCTGCATCTGCGACAGTTCGCCACGGTCGAGGGGGTCGGGCCGATCGACGGGTCGCTGTCGCACTTCGAGATGCAGGACCGCTGGGCTCAGGGCGACATGCTCGGCCAGGGCGGTCAGCGGGCCGGCTTCCTGGCCCGTCTGGCCGACAACGTGAACGCCGGCGGTGCCGTGACCGGCCTGTCGGTCGCCGGCCACACGCCTCGCCTGGAGGCCAGCGAGAGCTCGACGCTGGCGCTCAGCAACCTCAACCAGCTCCGGGTGCTGACCGACGACGAGTGGATCTATCCCCGGTACCGGGCGGCCGTCCGCAGCTTCGGCGGTGGGCCGATGTCGACGACGATCAGCGAGTCCTGGAATGCGCTGTTCGCCGTCGGTGACTCGATGAGCTCCGACATCGACCGGGTCGACGGCGACACGCTGATGGTCCGCGAGGGCGGTGGCCTCGGTCGGCAGCTGGCGATGGCGGCGGAGATGATCAAGGCCGACGTCGGCGTCCGGGTGATCCACGCCCAGCACGGCGGGTTCGACACCCACGAGAACCACGTCGGCCGCCACAACCGGTTGATGCAGCAGTTCGACGCTGCGGTCGACGGGTTCCTGCAGGAGATCGACGCCGCCGGGATGTCCGATCGGGTGCTGGTGGCCACCAGCAGCGAGTTCGGCCGTCGACTCAGCCAGAACGGCAGCGGGCTCGACCACGGTTCGGCGTCGTCGATGATGCTCGTCGGGCCGATTCGGGCCGGTCGCCTCGGCGACCCGTCGCCGTTGAACGACCTCGACGGCAATGGCAACCTGCGGACGACCCTGGCCTTCGACCGCTACCTGGCGGCCCTGGCCCAGGAGTGGCTCGGGGTCGAGGCCGGTCTGGTGCTGCCGAACGGGCCGCAGCCCATCGGTCTGTTCTGATCCGCCTCACCTGGTCGTCGGTCGGCTGTCGGTCGAGCGGTGCGGCCGGCGTCAGTCGGTGAGCCCGAGCCGGGCGGCGTCGCTCGGGCAGAAGGCGATGACGGCGGCGTCGATGACATCGGCCAGGTCCTCCGCCGTCAGCGAGCCGGTCGCCGCCTGCTCGGCCGCGAGGTCGGTGCGGAAGGCGGCGTAGCCGGCGGGGTCCTCGACGGCGGCCACCGTGCAGAGGGTCGCCGCGAAGTCGGTCACGTCGGTGTCGGTGAGTCTGGTCGGGTCGAGTTGGATCGAGACCAGCCGCTCCCGGAAGGCGGTGAGGGCGGCGATGTCGACCGCGTCGCCGGTTGCGGTCGACGCGATGGGGTCGTCGAGCTCGGGCGCTGGGGAGTGGTCGGCGGCGGCCGTGGTGGTCCCGGTGGTCGCCGGCGTCGCGTCCTCGTCGTCGGCGCCGTCGGCGCTGTTGTCGCCGGCCGCCGCGGCGTCTCGGGCCGGGTCGGTCGTCTGGGTCGTGGCGTCCTCGTCCCCGCCGGCTGCGGACGGTCCTGCGTTCGTCTGATCGGCCGCCGTCGACGCGGGCGTCGGGTTCGTCGTCGACGTCCCGTCGACGGACTGCAGGGCGGTGCCGTCGCCCGTCGGTTCGCCGTTGGTGAGGGCGGCCATGGCGGTGACGGCGAGCGCGGCGGCGATCGTGGCCAGCCCGATGACGACGGCCCGGCGGGGTGGTCGCCATCCTCGCCGTTGGCGGTGGGTCGGGAGCGGTCCCGGGTCGGGCGGGCCGTTGCCGACGTGGCCCCGGTCGGTGCGGGCCGGTGAGGTTTCCGCCATGCACCCAGCGTGGCACAGCGGGCCGGCGTGGCGGCGAGAATGGTCCGGTCGGCCGGGTCCGGCCGTGATCATCTGCTCAGGGTCGGGGCGGCGCAGGCAGGGGAAACGGGCGGCGGGAAGCGTCGGCGGGTGGGGTAGGGTGGGGCCACCAAGCTTGCGCGGATGCCCGAGCGGCCTAAGGGAGCGGCCTGCAAAGCCGTGATTCGCGGGTTCAAATCCCGCTCCGCGCTCTGTTGATCCGCCAGGCCGGCTTGCTAGCCTGGCAGGTCCCACGGGCCATTAGCTCAGTTGGCTAGAGCGCCTCCATGACATGGAGGAAGTCGGGGGTTCAAGTCCCTCATGGCCCACAGCAAGCCCCCTGGTCAGGGATCTCCCGTCGCCGAGGCTCCCAGCAGGGGACCAGCTCACCGGTAGCCGAACTGATAGCCCTGGCTCTGATCCTGCTCGTGACGAGAGGATGGCCAAGCCGGCAATCCAGGCTGTCGTGAAAGCACCGGTGAACCACCCGGGTTCTATGCAGGCTCGGCTTCGTTGGTCTCAGCCTGGTGGGCTGAGATGCTCTGACGGTCGTGGTTGGCTTCGAACTCGGCTCCAGGGTCGCGAGCTCGAGGTCTTCGAGGCCTCACCACGGTCCCCGGTCGTCACATCTAGTCGACGACGCAGAACTCGTTGGCCTCCGGGTCGCACATCACGGTCAGGCCATTGACCCGATCGTCGAGCACAATGGCGCCGAGTGCTTGGAGCCGTTCGACCTCCAGCGAGCGGTCTGGTGCTCGAACGTCGAGGTGCACTCGGTTCTTGGCCGCCTTCGGCTCGGGCACCTGCTGGAACCAGAGTCGTGGTCCACCGCTGGACGATTCGACGAGGACCGTTGGGTCATCTTCGGCATCGGTGATCCCTCCAGCGGCCAGGCGAGCGAGCTCGGCATCGTCGTAGGGTGCGATGGCGTAGTCGTCGAGCACCGCCGCCCAGAAACGAGCGAGCGAGGCTGGATGGGCGCAATCGAAGACGATGTCAGCGAGTGAGGCCATCGGGCCAGGATGGCTTTGCGGACGATGTTTGTCAGCGCTCGGGTGGTGCCTCGATCCCGAGCGGTCAGCTGCGCGACACTTGTTTCGTGCCTGGTCACCTCGTCGAGGCAAGGATCGATCTCGACCCCGAACTCTGCCAGGGGCGCCGAATTCCCCCGATCGCTCCCGGCAACCGAAGCCTCGTGTACCAGTTCGACTCCTTGGAGGACCCAGGTACCGGCACCGGCTTGGAGGGGATAATCGAGGCTGTCGACGGCCAGGGAGTCGAACAGGTTGTTCGGATCCGGTTCCTACGAGAGGTCGCATCCGTCTCTGCAACTCCGGGGATCAAGTTCAAGATCTGGTACGGCGGAGCCATCGGCACCGGAACCGTGCTCGACGTAGCCGAGTGATCCCCGATCACACCGACTGCCGTGCAGCCACAGATGGTGAGCGATGAACGCAAGGGACGGAGTGATCCCGAGCACTGCATCAGTGCCTGTTTGGATGGCGGGACGGCTTCGAGGCGGGTCGAGAGACGCAGCGACCGAGGAAACCGAGGTCAGGGGAAGCGGCGACCTCACCAGCGGTGCTGAGCGTGATGCGCTCCACGCCGAGACCCTACGTCGGCGGCCACATCGCCAGCTCACGGCACGGCAATTGCCGTCCTACGAGAGTGGCAGGATGATTGCGGCCCCGGTCAGGACAGCTGCCACCGCCGCAGCAAGGAGCACCAACTGCCAGACAACGCGGCCGAATCCTCTGGCGAACGTGCGTCTCGGGACCTGGCGGTTCTGAACGGGCGCTACCCGCCGACCGGGGGGCTGAACTGTCGAGGGCAGCGGCTTTCGTCGGCCCTGTGGCTGGGGGCTGTTGCGCATTGGCGGCGGTGTGGTGTCCCATCCGCCCCGGCGGTCCGGCCATATGCCTTGCTTCCGAGTATTCCACTGCACTGCGGTGCTCCTCCGTGACGCCCCGCCACCGACAACTGTTGCACAACACGTATCTCCTGAAACTTCGGCCCCGATTTGGCCCTATCGGATGGGTTCGGCGCCTCGTCCAGCCGCAAGTAGGGGTCTCAGCTGTCCACGTAGCTGGTTGCCGGGGGCAACGCCGTCCGTGACCATCCAGGTGATTGTGCCGTCTTCCCAGACGAAGTCGCTGACGTCGCAACCATCTCGGAGGTCTTCGGTGACGGCATCGATGGTGCCTTCGCGAACCAAGCACACCGCGAGTCTGCCGAGGTGCACGGCGCAGAGCCGGATGTGGCACCTCAGAGAAACGCCGTGACCTGCAGGCGGAGGAACAAGCCAACGACAACGACCGCCAGAACCACCTGGATGCCCTGCACGAGTCGGGGCGGAAGGCCGAGTAGCTGCGCAGCTTCCTCCTGGGCTTGCAGCGGTGACACTTGGCGCTGTTGGGTGCCGTCGCCTGTCGAGCCCCGATGCTCCAAGCCCAAGCCCAAGCCCGGCGCCAGCCGGCCCTGGACGATCGCCGCGCCAACGAGAACGACGTTCAGGACCCCGAGGAGCATCGACCCTGCGAAGGGGACCATCACTGGTGCGACCGAGACCTGCTCGTCGTCGGCGGCGCCTTTGATCAGCTGATCCGTCGCCAACAAGAACCAGCCCATGAGCACCAGGAACAGGCCGAGGTGCGCGATGGACCACATGGCATCAGCACGCGTTCGCGGTAGCTCGACCATCGAGACCGGGACCCTCACAACCGGGCAGCGTACCGGCCACATGCAGTGCGAGAGCAGCGTCCGGACCAACGAGGGTCCGCGTCGCCGTAGCAACCGCTATCCGCGCATGAGACGCCCGGCCGGCCGGCGATACCGCGTGCGCCACTGGTGCCGTGCCGCTCTGGGTGGGCGCCAACTCGAAGATGTGTCGTCCGGTCGGTGTGTAGGGGACAGCTTCGCTGAGAGGTCAGTCGTTCAAGCGTCTCGTCGTGTTGTTGGTCGGATTCGTGTCGGTGGGCTGCCGAGGTGTCGCTTCACGTAGTTGGAGAAGCTGGAAGGGGCGGTGAAGCCGAACGCCGTTCCGATTCGGCTGATCGGTACGTCAGTGTTGGTGAGCAAGTGTCGGATGTCGAGAGCGATGCGTTCGTCGAGGATGGCCTTGGCGGGGGCGGCCGACGGCGGTGTGGCACGCCCGGGTCGAGGGTCCGGGAGCTGTAGCCGAGCTGATTGGCGCACGAGGCGACGGTTGGCCGGTCTCGGAAGTGTTCCTCCACGAGTTGGCAGCCCATAGCGTCCCCGCCGGTCGGCGGCCGCGCCGAGTCGTCGAGTACCATCGTGTGATGGGCCGGATTGCCAAGGTTGCGACCAAGCGCAGGCTTGATGAGGTCGACACATCGTGGGTCGACTACTGGCGCACCCGGACTGTCGCCGAGAGATTGGCCATGGCGACCGACCTGAGCCTGGAGTGTGTCGGTGAGCATCCTGACGAGGGACTTCGTCGAGTTCATCGAGTGCTGCGTCGCTCGTGACGTCCGGTTCCTGATCGTCGGTGGCTACGCGCTCGCTGCGCATGGCCATCCGAGAGCGACGAAGGACCTCGACGTCTGGGTGATGACCGAGCCTGGAAACGCCGAGCGGCTGGTCCAGGCGCTCGCGGACTTCGGGATGGACTCGGTCGGCCTGGAGCCGGCCGACTTCCTTGAGCCAGATGTCATCGTCCAGCTTGGCTATCCGCCGGTGCGGATCGATCTCATCACGTCGGCGACCGGGGTCGCTTTCGATGAGTGCTGGGATCACCGGATGACGGTGCAAGTCGGGTCGGTCGAGGCGGGGTTCATCTCGGAGGACGACCTCATCGCCAACAAGAAGGCGAGTGCTCGGCCGCAGGACCTCGTGGATGTCCAGATCCTGGAGGAACGGCGCCGTCGCGGGTGAGCGAACGTTCCATGGCATCGGGCCGCCGGCGGTAGCCCAACTGTCGGCCGCGGTCGGTCGGTAGCGACCGACCGGAACCGACGGTCATCCACGCCACGGCAGCCTTCGGGGCTTCGCTCGGTACCTGTGCGGCAGACCCAAGAGGCATGACAATGGAGGAGGTCGGGGGTTCAAGTCCCTCATGGCCCACCCACCACTACGCCAGGTCAGGTGGGCGACCTGGATCCTCAGGTGGCCACCCCTCATGGGCGAACCGGTACCCCTCTACCACGCCGGAGGGCCGATTCAACCCGATCCGTTTCGACACCGCACAGACCGTCGAGACCGGGATCGAGAGTTCGGCTGCGATCCGAGTCGAGGTGAACCGAAGCCGTCGCAGGTGTTCGATCACTGCTTCGGTCTCTGGTGGCGTCCGGCCAGGAACCGGGTCCGGCTTCGCGGCCCGGGGAGCTTCTCCACGCATCCGTCGATCCGAGCCTCCGTCCCGGAAGGCCCGACCACTCAGCCACCACACCCGCAACGGGAACAGGCCTCACAGGTGTACCGAACTGGGCCATCGTTCGTCCCGTCCCCGTCTCGTCTGGCATCACGTCGCGGGCGTCGACGGTGGTTCGGCGCCGCGGGCTCGGTTGGCTTCGTTGGCCGGCCGGTTGCGGGGACCGTTGAGCAGCGTGCCGATGGGTGTGTAGCGGACCCAGTAGCGGTAGGAGGCGGCCAGGGCCGGGACGACGACGGCGCAGATGAGGGCGAACCCGAGTACGGGGGAGAGGTCGAGCCTGGCGACGACGCCCTGGGCCACGTAGATCAGGGGCAGGTGCATGAGGTACATCCAGTAGGCGGAGTCGGAGAGCCAACGGACTCGTTGGTTCGTCGCCGACAGGAACTGGCGGAAGCCGCCGAGCAGCCCGAAGCTGATGGTCCAGGCGAACGCCGTCTGGACCAGCGCAGATGCGGTCCAGTGATCGTCCATGAGGGACAGCCCCAACGGGAAGAGCACGAACGAGCCGACGGCGAGCTGTGCCGGCCACCACCGCCCGACGGCGTCGATCAGGGCGCCGCCGTTGCGGGTGCGTCGGTCGAAGGCGAGCGCACCGAAGGCGAAGAAGCAGGCGTAGTAGGCCAGGACCGTGCCGTCCGGGATGAAGGCGTCGGAGGTGTCGGGGCCGAAGATCGGTTCGACCATCCGGTCGGCGGGCACGAGCGCCAACGGCGGCACGATCAGCAGCGCAGCGGTGACGAGCCGCGCCGGGACGGGGCGGTCCCGGCCTCGGAGGCTGGCGAGTCGACCGACGGCCGACGCGATGGCCGCGAACCCCGCGATCAGCCAGAGCAGGAACCACAGGAACCACAGGTGGGCGAAGCCGAAGGCCCAGTCGTCGTAGGTCTCGTCGTCGACGCCCTGCCACTCGTCGGCGTAGGTGCCCGTGGTCTCCACGGCGTTGATGTCCGTACCACTGATCTCGTAGCCGATGAGGATGCCGGCGACGACCAGGGGGAGCACGATGACAACGCTCGCCAGCAGCGGCAGGCCGATCCGTCGGAGGCGGTGCCCGATGAGCTCGCTGAGCCCTCGGCGACGCCACAGCATGGTGGTGAAGTAGCCGCTGAGGATGAAGAAGAGCGGCATGCGGAAGCCGTGTACGAACTCGAAGAAACCGAACAGGAACCCACCGCCGGCGTCGCCTGGGCGCCAGTAGGGCACGTCCGGGAGGGCCGCGTGGAGGGCGATCCCCAGCAGCATGGCGAAGCTCCGGAGCGCGTCGAGGTCGTAGCGCCGCCGTTGGGCGGGTGGTGGTCGGTGCTGGCCGATCTCGGCCGGGTCATGGCGCCGGGTGCCGCTCGGTCGGGGTGACGGTTCGGGCCTGTCGGCGAGGTCCGGCTGGGGAAGTGCTGGCTTGGTCATGGGGTACGGGCTCTAGGAGGTCGGGGTCGCGTCGGCGTGGTCGGGCAGCTGCCATCCCGGGGGGTTCCAGAGTCGTGCCCACCGGGTCGCCCAGTTGGCGTCGGCCCGGAGATCGCGGAACAGACGTCGTAGCTCGGAGAACTGGATGTCGATGGGGTTCGAGGATTCGATCTGGGTCGTGAGGCCGTAGATCGGCGTGTCGAGCTCGGGTTGGAAGGTCCCGAACAGGCGGTCCCAGACGATCAGGATCCCGCCGTAGTTGACGTCGAGGTACGGGGGCTCGGCCCCGTGGTGGGCTCGATGGTGCGACGGCGTGTTGAAGATCGCCTCGAACCAGCGCGGCATCCGGTGGATGACCTCGGTGTGGATCCACGTCTGGTAGCCGAGGACCAACGCGGTGCTGGCCAGCGTGAGGCCCGAGGAGAAGCCGACGACGACCATCGGCAGCGTGAAGACGATGGTCAGCAGCGCATCGAAGATGCCGAGACGCAGGCTGGTCGACTGGTCGAATCGCTCCGAGCTGTGGTGGACGGAGTGGTAGAGGTCCCACAGCAGACGTCTCTCGTGAGCCAGCTTGTGCTGCCACCAGTAGATGAAGTCGGCGACGACGATCGCGATCGGAACCGACCACCACGCGTTCGGGATCGACCAGGGGACGGCGCTCTCGACGGCGTCGAAGACCTGCGTCCAGATCACGACGCCGACCACGCCAGCGGCAGCGTAGAGCAGGTAGGTGGCGCCGTTGGCGAGCATCTCCTTGATGCGGGGCCACCGGAGCCTCTGCTGGCGCCGCAGCACGAGCAGCTCGACGAGGATCAGGGGTATGAAGATCGACTCGAGGAGCTGGGCGGTGATCTCGATGTTCTCAAGCATGTCACCGATAATAGAAACAACTCCGATATTCTGCATCATTCTCAAGTAGGATGTTGCTACCATTCGAGTGGTGAGCCTTCGAGAGCGGAACCGGCGCAACACGCTGACGGTCACGCAGCGCACCGCCATCGAGATGTTCGTCGCCGATGGCTTCGACGAGGTCAAGGTCGTCGACATCGCAGCCGAGGTCGGCCTGGCGCCATCGACCCTGTACCGGTACTTCCCGACCAAGGAAGCGATCGTCTTGTGGGACGACCACAGCGATGCCTACGCCGAAGCGCTCCAGTCGGCGCTGTCCGAGCACCCGCCGTTCGCCTCGCTGCGGGAGGCATTCGTCACGAGCTTCGCCGGGCTCTACGACAACGACCGTGAGTTCCAGCTCCAACGGGTCGCACTGATCTATCGAACCCCGGCGATCCATGCCGCTGCGGTCGAAGCCGACATGGCTGATCGCCACGACCTGACCGAGCTCCTCGAACAGCACCTGGTCTCGACGGACCGGGCCACAGCCGCACTGCTCGCCGGAGCGGCGAGTCTCGCCGCCGACTGGGCCTTCGACCACTGGCAGCAGTCCGGCGGTGCAACCCCACTCGCCGACCTGGTTGCGGAGGCGTTCGATCGTCTCGGTCATCTCGACGATCTCACGTGATCGCCAGGAGCTCGGGTGGCGAGCCTCGGCGCAGCGCGGACCTGGCTGGCGACGCGGCTCCGAGCGGTCGCACGGCCGGGCGCAGCGGGAGCCGGTGGTTCGGGCGGTAGCGCAGCAGCGGCGTCATCGCCGTTCCGTCGCCGGCGAGGAAGCTGGCGACCACGAGCAGCTCCCGACGGACGATCGGGTCGTCGAGAGACGACAGGTTGGAGGTGGGCGTCGCAGCGCTCCGGACGGCCAAGCCCAAGCGAGAGGCC
Organism: Acidimicrobiales bacterium; assembly: GCA_028285495.1. Classification (GTDB taxonomy): domain Bacteria; phylum Actinomycetota; class Acidimicrobiia; order Acidimicrobiales; family SZUA-35; genus JAHELU01. The sequence continues at coordinate 293,711 of JANQPB010000026.1, read as the reverse complement.
AGCACAAATCCGGAGGGAGGAACGGGTTGGCCCCGCATGTCACCGGTGCCGGTGGACGATGTCTCGTTCAACGACTCGATCACGTCCACGTGTTGGGTGGGATCGAGCGCGAGGTCGTGGTTCTCGTGTGGGTCGACCTCCAGGTCGAAGAGCTCCCCGATCCCGACACGCAACCCCTGGTCGAGCGCATGATCACCGCCTCACCAGCCGCCGTCGAGACCCTCGGCCGTCTCTCGGGTGACGTGAGCGGCTGACTGGCCGGGCACCGGTCGACCGGCAGCCCCGAGCCGACCCTGGACGAACACCCGGACACCGACGGTTCCGTGCAGCGATGGTCACGCGACCTCGGAGCGACGGGGATCACCATCGACGCCGTCGTACCGCGAGGCCAGGAAGCCACCGACAACCGGCACCCGAACGACGAGGTCCGATCGCTCGCAGGTGCCCGTGAGGTGGTTCGCTCCGCTCAGGCCGATGGGTTCGGAGCGGTGAGCTGGGCCCGAAGGGCGCTCAGGAGTCCACCGGCACCTGCGGCGTCGGTGGCGGTCCCGTAGGCGTAGAAGTCGGGGCGCTGGAGCGCCCACCCGATCTCCCTGTTCTCGAGCCAGTCGCGCATCGCTCCGTCGTCGGTGTCGATGACGACGACCTTGCCGCCGATCGACGACAACCAGTCGTCCAGGTCGGTCGGCAGGTCGGCACTCGCCGGGTCGATCGTGAGCAGACGGAACCCAACGCCGTGAACGTCGTCGAACCACTGCTCACCCAGCTTGGCCTGGGGCAGGAGCTCACCGGCGTGGGCGGACCCCTCCCTGATGATGCCGCCGAGGACACCTGGCATCGGCGGCACGCTGCTCGTCGTCCCGTCGAACTCGGCCGACATCGCGGCGTCTCGAGCTGCCGCCGCTTCCGGGTCGGGGACGCAGATGACCTTGCCCAGCTCGATCGAGATGTCGATGGCGGCGTTTGCGCTCGGCCGCCGTTCGATGTCGTAGGCGGCGAGGAGCTCGCCATCGGCCCGGCCGCCCACGACCAGGTCGAGCTTCCAGGCCAGGTTGGCTGCGTCGCGGATCCCTGCACACATGCCCTGACCGGCGAACGGTGGCATCTGGTGCGCAGCGTCGCCGGCCAGGAGCACACGTCCGTCGCGCCACTGCTTGGCGGCCCGTGCCTGGAACGTGTACAGCGCCCGGCGCTCGATGGTCGAGTTGTCCGGTCGAGCGCCCCACGGGGCGAGGAGCCGCCAGACGTTGTCCTCGGCCACCAGCTCGTCGACCGGTTCGTCTGGAAGTCGCATGAACTCCCAGCGCCGACGCCCGGGGCCGCCGGACACGGCGGTGGTCGGCCGGGACGGGTCGCAGGTCTGGAGGTTGACCATGTCGAAGTCGGTCATGTCGTCGGGGATGAGGTCGACGATCAACCAGTCGAAGAAGAACCCGCGGTCGTCCATGCCCCCGTCGAGCAGCTCGCGCACGGTCGAGTTCGCACCGTCGCACCCGACGAGGTAGCCGGCCCGCACGTTGGTCTTCGACGATGGCACGGCGAACAACTCGTCACCATCGCCGCGTTCGACCTGGACGCAGGTGATCGACACGCCGTCGGGGTCTTGTCGGAACCCCTCGACCCTCGTGCTCCGCCGCAGGGTGACCGATGGCAGCTCGTGCAGACGATCGACCAGGAGGGCTTCGAGCTGGGGTTGCGAGAACATCGATGCTCCCGGCCAGCCCGAGGCGGCGTCGCCGGTCCCGCCGAAGCGCAGGAGGGTGACGCCCGCCGCGTTCTGCCACTCGTAGATCGGCGCCGGCTCGATGATCCGACGGACGGCATCGCCGACCCCGCAGGCCTGCAGGATCCGACCGACCTCGTGGTCGAAGTGCACGGCTCGCGGCAGCGGGTACGGGTCGGGCCACTGCTCCGCCACCAGGACCGACCGGCCCCGCTGGCCCAGGAGGATCGCCAGTGCGAGCCCGACCGGCCCGGCGCCGACGATCATGGCGTCGAACTCCTCGAACTCCTCGGATGTGCTCATCGGTCAGACCCCCTTCTCGTCGAGCCAGCTCCGGATCGCGGCGTTCACGGCGGTCGGATTCTCGATGTGGCCGAAGTGGTTCGCTTCGACGAGGTGCACCTGGCAATCGGCGACGAACGACGGCGAGTCGGCGTACTCCTCGGGGTGTTGGCCCCGGTCGTAGCGGCCCTGCAGGATCAGCATCGGCATCGTCATCCGGTCGAACAGACCGCCGTGCCGTTCCTCGAGCTCGATGCCGAAGTTGGTCGTCTCGAAGTACTTGCTCACCGCAGGGGCGACGCCCTCGAACAGGAACTCGTACTCGAGCCTCCTGATCGTCGACGGCGACAGGTTGCTCGGCATGATCTTCGTGTAGATGTCGTTGATCGTCGACCGGGCGAGAAAGTTGCCGGTGCCGATCTTGGTGGCGAACATCGCGTGCGGTGGCGCCGGCTCGCCGTGTGGTTCGTTGAAGGACTGTTGCATGCGGACGTAGCGCACGAAGCGACCCTCGAGCTCGGGAACCGCGCACATGTGATCGGCGATGACGGCGCCACGGTCATGGGCCAGCACCGTGAAGCGGTCGATCCCGAGCTGGTCGAGCAGGCCGGCCATCTCCTTGGCCATGGTGGCGTTGGTGTAGTCGAGGTCGAGCCGCTTGTCCGACTGGCCGTAGCCTTTGTTGTCCATGGCGATGACGTAGTGATCCCGGGCGAACTCGGAGATCTGGTGATGCCAGGACCACCACGACTCCGGCAGGCCGTGGAGCACGAGCATCGCATGGTCGTTCGGGTCGCCGGCGGTCACGAAGTGCCAGGTGACGCCGGAGCTCTCGGCATACCAGTGGGTGGCCTCGGTGCCGTCTTCCAGCACCTCGATCTCCCCGTGCAGGTTCGCCGTGTTCGGCGGCGGCGCAACGGCCGGGTAGCGGAGGTCGTCGGTCATGCGGGGGGCCGGGGTGGGCCGTCCCGTGTGATGGGCCGGACGCCAGAGGCCGCCGATGGCCTTGAGCAGCATCACGGGTCGGGGCGGAGGGCCCTGGCGGAGTGTCGCCCGGGCCACCACGGCGAGCAGGAGGGCCGGTATGGCGAGGATCAGAGCGACGATGGCCATGGCTGGATGTCCTTTCGGGACGGATCACGCGGCCGCCCGCATCGACCGGGTGAGCTGCTGCAGCGACTCGATGCGCACCGGTTGGCCACCACTGGACAGTAACGCATCCGTTCGAATGTCGCACGAGGTGTTGAATATCGAAAATCTGAAACCTGCGAGGTGCGGCGTCGGATCCACCAACAGCCGGCAGGATGCGAGCCGCCCATCCAGGCCCACGCCAGCGGTCCGTCCTCCCGCACCGGATGGGTGGTCAACGGGAGTCCCCCGGTGGCGCGTCACGGGTGACGCGATAGCCTGATTTCGATATCGCCTTGTATTATCGAAATTACGGCTCTCGAGTGCAACAGGAGTTCCCCGTGAAGATCCTCGCCATCCCGGCCAGCAACACGCCCGACGGCTTCAACCGCACCCTGATCGGCATGGCCGTCGCCCAGCTCGAAGCCACGATCGACGGCTGCGAGATCGAGGTCGTCGACATCAACGACTACGAGATGCCGATCTACAGCAAGGGGCGAGAGGCGTCGGGCGGCGTCCCCGACCGGGCGAAGCAGCTCTTCGCCAGGTTCGGCGAGGCGGACGCCATCGTGTTGTCCTACGCCGAGCACAACGGGACGTTCAGCGCGGCCTGGAAGAACATCCACGACTGGATGTCGCGCATCGACATGGGCATCTACCAGGGCGCCAAGGTCGTGATGTTGGCGGCCACACCCGGCCCGAGGTCGGGTGCGGGGGTGCTCGGCGCAGCCACGATGGTCGCGCCCTTCTTCGGCGCCGATCTCATCGGCAGCCTCGGCATCGGCGCCTTTCCGGAGAACGTCGACGTGGCGACCGGGGAGATCACCAACCCCGAGCTCCGCGACCAGTTCACCGACCTGCTCGGTAAGCTCCGCACCGAGGCCTGATTCGACCGGGACGATCGAGCCGGGCATGCGCCGGCCGGCTCGCCGAGGCGATGCCCGCCGGCGAGCCGACGGACCGACCCGTCCACCGGGGCCCGAGCCCCCGGCCACGCGGCGCCGGCCGAGAAGCGGGGCTGGGCCACCCAACGGTTCCACGACCCGGTCGACTGAGGGCCGCTGGTCGCCACAGGACCTAGTCGTAGCGGACCGTCTGATCGGAGAAGTCGAGGCTGACGGTGATGCGGCCCTCGTTCAGCGTCCACTCGTAGAGCTCGTAGTCGCGCACCCCGGCGGCGTGGACCGGGTCACGATCGAGGATCGCCCGCGCCTCCTGCTCGGAGTCGGCTCGGATGATGATGAGCCCCTTGGTCGGCGCCGGCGCCGCGCCCGGCTCCTGGAGCGGACCGGCGCCGAACATCGTGCCGTCCTTCTCGAGGGCGACCTGGTGATCGAGATGGGCCGGCAGCAGGTCGACCAGCTCGCCGATCGACTGGCCCTCGACGAAGTCCGTGATGCACACGAACAGCTTCTTCCCCAGCATCGGAGCGACTCGCTCCCTGACCCTGGCGATGGCTTCCGGCGAGGGCTGATCTGCGGTCATGGTCGCTCCTTGGGTGTCCGGGGGTCGTTCGGTCTCAGGAGATCCGAGCCGGGAGGGTGGCGAAGCCCCTGAGGACCTTGCCGACGATCGGCGACGGGCGCGTCGGTGCGCTCGATCCGCTCGACCTGGCGGACCGGTGCGCACCGGAGGACGTTCCGCTTCGGGACGTCGTTCGCCCGATACGAAGGGACCGTCGTCATGCCGGCACGTCGACCGACACCGGTTCCAGACGGGCGGTGAACGAGGTGCCGATCATCAGGTCGGTGAGGGCGTCGACCATCGCCACCCGGCGAGCGGGGTCACGGCTGTCGACGGCGAGGTTGACGAGCTCGTCCGGGTCGCCGTCGAGGTCGTACAGCGTCTCGTTGCCGGCCGAGTCGCGGGTGTAGCGGGCGTCGGCGGTGACGATCGTGCGGGTGTGCTCCGGGTTGGGGGCCCGGGGGTCGAAGCGGGGGAAGTCCTCCTCGACGTACACCGCGTCGCGCACCGCCGACGACGGGTCGGCCAGGACCGGTGTGAGGCTCGTGCCCTGCATGCCCTGGAAGTCGGGCACGCCGCAGAGATCGAGGATCGTGTGAGGCAGGTCGATGCTGGACGACAGCGATCGGGTCCGGCCGGGCTCGTAGCCCGGTGCCTTGATCGTGAGCGGTGTGCGGATCACGCCCTGGTAGTGCATCGCGACCTTCAGCATCAGGCCGTGATCGCCCATCATGTCGCCGTGATCGGTGGTGAAGACGACGACCGTGTCGCCGTCGGCACCCAGCTCGTCGATCGTGGTCAGCAGCTGTCCGACGCCGGCGTCGATGGCCTCGATCATGCCGTAGGTGGCGGCGATGGCGTCGAGCGCCTGCTCGCGGGTCGGCCCGAACGGGCGGGGGTTGGCGGCCCACATCGGCAGCGCGTCACTGTTGCGGATCGCGTGGAGATGCGGCGCCCAGTCCGCACCGAGATCGTCGAAGGTCGCCGGGAGCTCCATGTCGGACGGGGCGTGGCGGCTGAACCACGGCTCCGGGATCATCATCGGCTGGTGCGGGTCGGGGTAGCTGCACCACACCATCCAAGGCTGCCCCGCCACAGCTCCCTCCCGCATGCAGTCGATCGCCTTCTCGGTGATGAAGTTGGTCGAGTGGAACTCCTCCGCATACGGGGCGGGGGACACCTGCCACCAGTGCTCGGACCGACCGGGAATAGGCGCCTCCGGGTCGATGCCCGTGGCCAGCACGTCGGGGTCGGCGCCGTTGGCGACGGCCCACTGCCAGTGGTGCCCCTCGACCTGGGCGCCGTGGCCGAGCGCCAGTTCGATGCGGGAGAACCCGTAGTAGTCCTCGGGTGCGACGGTCTCGCCGGTCGTGTAACGCTCCCAGTGCTCGAAGGTGTCCCAGCCTCGTTCGTATGGCGAGATCCGGCCAGGGCCGTTGCCGAGCGGGCGAACGGTCTCACGGCTGGTGCCGTGCTGGAAGTGCGACTTGCCGACCAGCGACGTTGCGTAGCCGGCCTCGCGGAGCCGCCGGACGAACGTGTTGTTGGCCGGGTCGAGCGATCGGTCGTTGAAGATGGCGCCATGGCTCGACGGCATCTGACCGGTCATGATCGAGGACCGGTTCGGCATGCAGAGCCCGTTGGCGACATAGGCCCGCTCGAACACGACGCTGCGGCCGGCGAGCCGGTCGATGTTGGGGGTCCGTACGACGGTGTTGCCGGCGAAGCCGAGGTGGTCCGCTCGCAGCTGATCGCAGATGATGAACAGGACGTTCGGCTGGCGCACTTCGTCGGTCATGCCCGGATTGTCGGATGGTCGACGGCCGGGGTCGCCACCCCGGACGGGTGAATCGCTCGGCCGTCGTCGGCGCCGGCGGCTCAGGAGTCGTGCGCCTCGACGGTCTCGACCGGCGGCTCGGTCTCGCTGAAGCGGTCCCACACCTCGTGATCGGGGATGCGCATCACGGCGTCGTGGTACTTCTCCGGTAGGAAGATGGCGTCGCTCCATCTGGCTCGGTCCGGCTGCGGCACCGGCTCGTCGGTCGGCTCGTGGCCGACCGGGTTCTTGTACGCCTCGACCTCCTCCAACGTCATGTCGCAGAGCCCGGTGACCTCGGGGTCGATCCAGGTCTCCGCCGGGATGTCGGAGCCGGTGGCGATCTCCAGGCTCAGGCCCTCCGGGCCGGCGAAGTAGATCGACTGGATGAAGCCATGGTCGATCGGCCCCATGACCTGCACGCCGTGGCTACGGATCCGATCACGCATCGTCATGACCTCCTCGAAGGTGTCGACGTGGAGGGCGACGTGCTGCATGGTGCCGATCGTGGTCGGACCGGCCGCATTGCCGGCGTGGGTGACACCGAGCTCGATGCCGTCCGGGTTCTTCGGGTGCTGCACGAAGGCGACATAGCTGGTCGGGCTCAGCTCGACGAAGCCGTGGAAGGTGTCCGGCACACCGTGCATCCAGTAGAGCGCCTTCAGCGGACAGCCGAGCACCTCGGACCAGAACGCGATCTGGGTCTTCATGTCTCGGGTCGACAGCGCCAGGTGGTTGACGCCTTTCGGGTGGAGGTTGGTCATCGGGTATCTCCCTCGATCAGGTCTCGGATCCACTCCGAGACCAGCTTCGTGTAGGCCTCGGTGTGGAAGAGCATCAGCTGGTGGGTGCCGTCCGGCTCGATGTGGAAGTCCACCGGACCACCGGTTGCGTCGACGACCTTCTTGGCGACGTCGACGGGGAAGGTCGGGTCGTGCTCGCCGACCGTGAACAGGATGTGCTTCTCGTTGTCGGCCATTGGCACGACGGGGTCGTAGCTGAACACCGATGCCCAGGAACCGAGGTCGTAGGTCCAGGTGTTGTAGGGGTCGGCCCTCTTCTGTCTGGCCGCACCCTGGTAGCCGTAGTCCTCGTCGAAGTCGAAGAAGCGCTCGATGTCGAGCACGATCTTGTCGCCGAGCAACGAGACGAGCTTCTGCACGCCGTCGGACCGGAACACGTTGTTCGGCTTGGCCAAGGGGCCGGAGGGGATCATGAAGCCCATGAGCACCGCACCGGGGAAGACGTCCGAGGCCTGGAGGGCGCTGTAGGCTGCGGCCGCACCGAGCGACGATCCCTTGATGATCACCGGCAGCCCCGTCTCGGTGGCGATGTGCTCGCCGTACATCACCGCAGCGTCGACCCACTGCGAGAACTCGAAGCGGCCGGGGGGCTGCGAGATACAGGAGCGGCCGTGCCCCGGCGCGTCCATGCACCAGACCTCGGCACCGCGGGCCGAGTAGTAGGCACCGAAGTTGTCGTAGATCCCACCGTGGCCGCCGATGCCGTGCATGACGAGCACGGCGTGGTCGGGCTCCTTGCCGGGGAAGCGGTACGAGAAGACCTCGCCGAGCATGTGTTCTTCACGGATCATGAGGGGCTCTCCAGGATTCGGGTCGCCGCATAGGCGAGGATCGGGTCGAGGGACTCGGGGTTGCCCATGGCGTCGCGGCTCACCACCGACGCGGGCTCGGCGCCCTGCAGGATCTTCTTGACCGGGAGCTCGAGCTTCTTCTGCGTGAGATTGCGGGGCACCATCGGCACGGCGACCACCGTGTCGGGCACATGACGGGGCGAGAGCTCGCGGCGGAGGGCACGGCCGACCTCGGCGCGGAGGTCGTCGTCGAGTACCCGCTCGGACACGACGAAGAGGATCAGCTCGCCCGCCCCGCCATCCGGATCCTCCAGATGGACGACGAGCGAGTCGACGATGTCGGGGTGCTCCTCGACGACGCGATACAGCTCGGCGGTCCCGAGCCGGACACCGCCCCGGTTGAGGGTCGCATCGGAGCGTCCCGTGATGATGCAGCTGCCGTTCTCCCGGAACCGGACCCAGTCGCCGAATCGGAAGACGCCGGGGTAGTGGTCGAAGTAGGTCGAGCGGAGGCGACTGCCGTCCTCGTCGCCCCAGAACCCGACGGGCATCGAAGGCATCGGCTCGGTGATCACGAGCTCGCCGAGTTCGCCGATGACCTCCTTGCCCTCCCCGTCGAAGGCGAAGGCGGCGACCCCCGGCAGCCGGTGTGACATCTCGCCGACGTAGGTCGGTGTCATCGGGCCGGTGCCGACGAGGGCGGTGCACACATCCGTCCCGCCCGAGCCAACGTTGAAGTCGACCCCGTCGCCGAAGCGCTCGTTGACCCACCGGTAGCCCTCGGCCGGCACGGGCGAGCCGGAGGCCATCAGGACCCGCAGGCGAGACATGTCGAAGGTCTCCGTCGGCTCGATGCCGGCCTTGCGACAGCCCATCAGGTACGCCGGAGCGGTGCCGAGGTGGGTCGCACCGACCTCGGCTGCGATACGCCATTGGCTGAGCATGTCCGGGTACAGCGGGTTGCCGTCGAGCATCACGATCGACGTGCCGTGGAGGAGGCAGGAGACGACGGCGTTCCAGATCATCCACGCCGTGGTCGAGAACCACATCCCCCGGTCGCCCGGCTGGAGGTCCCAGCTGAACGAGTGGCCCTTCAGGTGTTCGAGGAGGATCCCGCCATGGCCGTGGACGATCGCCTTTGGCAGACCCGTCGTGCCGGAGGAGAAGAGCACGACGAGGGGATGGTCGAAGGGGACGCCGGTGAACCGGAGCGGGGCGCGATCGGCCCGGAGCGTCGCCCAGGTTTCGACGGTGTCGTTGCGGAGCGATCCGTACTCGACGTCGACGACGTGCTCGATGCTCGGGGTGGCGGCCACCACGTCGGCGACCCGGTCGCGGATGTCGATCTCCTTGGCGCCGTAGTGGTAGCTCCCGATCGCCAGCAGCACCTTGGGTTCGATCTGGCCGATTCGGTCGATGACGCTCCGTTGGCCGAACTCCGGTGCGACCGACGCCCAGACGGCACCGATCGATGCGCAGGCGACCATGGCGATGAGGGCCTCGGGAGCGTTCGGCAGGTAGCCGACCACCCGATCGCCCGGCCCGATCCCCAGCCGGACCAGCCCAACCCGGATCCGGGCCACCTCCTCGACGACGTCGCTGAAGGTGTGCACGACCTCGTCGCGGGACTGGGATCGGGCGACGATGGCCACGTCGTCGCCCCGCTGCTCGCAGACCTCGATGAGGTGGCGGGCGTAGTTGATCCGGGCGCCGGGGAACCACTCGGCCCCTGGCATGGTGCGGCTGCGGAGCACGCACTCGTACGGCTCGGTCGACTGGACGCCGAAGTAGACCCAGATCGTCTCCCAGAAGTCCTCGATCGCGTCGATGCTCCAGCGCCAGAACTCGTCGTAGTCGGCGAAGCGCAGACCCTTCTCGGCCTCGAGCCAGCCGAGGTAGGCCCCGAGGTTGGTCGTCTCGCGAGCGTCGGCCGGGACCGGGACGAGGATGTCGCCGTCGGCAGGAGGGGTCATTCGGGTTCCTCGCGTCAAATGGAGTGCGTGTCGGCCGAGCTCCGCGGCGCTCGCCGCCGACGGAGCTCCGCGTCGTCGACGTGTGCGAGGCTGCTTGAATAATTTCGAAATGTCAAGCGAGATGCGAGATTTCGGTCGCCGCCACGATCATGTCTTCAGTTTCGCCAGTCGAGATGTACGGTGGGGGTATGGCGAGCAGTGGTCAGACGCGAGGCGAAGAGGTCTATCTCCGGATGCGGGACGACATCTTGGCGGGCGAGTTCCGCCCGGGTGACAAGCTGCCGTTCGCCATGCTGACCGACCGCTACGAGTCGAGCGCCAGCGTGATCCGCGAGGGCCTGGCCCGGCTGGTCGAGCAGGGCCTTGCCCATTCCGAGCCACAGCAGGGGTATCGGGTCGCCTCGGTATCGGTCGCGGACCTGTGCGATCTCACGATGGCTCGCAAGGCGGTCGAGACCCAGGCCCTCCGGCTCTCCCTCGAACACGGCGACCTCGCATGGGAGTCGGCGCTGGTGGCGACGATCCATGCCCTCGAGCGGACGCCGTTGCCGCCGGTCGATGCCCCGTCCGAGAACGACTGGGGAGACCTCCACCGCCGCTTCCACGAGGTGCTGCTCGAAGGCTGCCCGTCGTCGCGGTTGGTTGCGACCGCCCTCGCCCTGCGCGACTCGGCCGAGCTCTATCGCCGGTGGTCGGCGCCGGCGAACGACGGCGGCAAGCGCGATCTCAACCGCGAGCACCGGGCCATCGCCGACGCCGCGCTCTCCCGAGACGCCGACCTCGCCTGCCGCCTGCTGGCCGAGCATCTCCAGAAGACCGCAGACCTCCTCGTGCAGCGTGGTCTGGCCGAGGGCTTCCTCGACGATCCGGCCACCGACGCAACCGTGGCCAGCTGACCAGACGTCAGCTCCCCATCATCGCTTCGACGATCTCGCCGATGTCGGTCGGGTCGAGGGCGTCTGGCGTCGGCGGGCCCCAGATGTAGAGGGCCTTGTCGGCGTCCCAGTCCCGGGCCATCCACTCCGCATCGTCGACGATCTGGTCGATGTCGGAGAAGTACTCGACGAAGTTCCCGGCGGGATCCTTGAAGTACCAGAACAGGTTGCTGCCGAGGAAGTGCCGGCCGAGGCCCCAGGCGTGGCGCTCGAGGTTGTCGGTGAGGAGATGCCGGGCCGCATGGCCGATGGCGTCCATGTCGTCCATCTCCCAAGCGACGTGGTGGAAGACCGCGCCGGGCGCCTGGGCAAGGGCGAAGTTGTGGTGGTCGGTCGATGTCCGCCAGAACGCCACGTTGCCCGGCACGCGGTCGGACAGCTTGGCCCCGATGACATCGCCGAGGAAGGCGCCGGTCGCTTCGATGTCGGGTGACGACATGGCGATGTGGCCGAGCTTGCGTGGCCGTGGGGTGTCCTCGACGAAGAGGGTCTCGGGGCGGGCGTTCCGGCGGGGAGTGAAGCCGGCCTGGTTCATCGGCACCTGCTCGACGGTCGCGAGCTCGACGCGGGGCATGACCTTGACGCGGATCAGGAGCTCGGTCACCGGTTCGACGATCTCGATCACGTCGCCGCCGTCGACGAACTCGTGTCCGCCGGCCGTCGCCGCATGCCGGATCCGGTCGAGGTCGTCGTCGTCATCGCAGCCGAGCGTGGCGTCGACGATCTGTCGCCACCCTCGCTCGATGAGCGAGAGCTGCACCCCGCCGTCGGTCGACGAGAAGCTGGTGCCGGTCGCGTCCGGCTCCAGGCCGAAGTCGACGTAGAAGGGGGCCACGCCGGCGACGTCGGTGACGCCGAGGGTGATGCCGTGCAGTCCGTGCAGTGCCATGGGGTCCTCCGTAGTGCGCTCGACCGCAGCGCCTCGCTGGCTGCCATCGATCTTCGCAACTAGTCGATCTTCGCAACTAGTCACCAAATTTCGCAAATGCATTGTGGTAGCGAATAGAGTACGCCCGTCAGCGACGAACTGGAGATGCAACGTGCCTCACATCCCACCGATAGACCGCGATGACCTCGAGCAGTACGAGCCGATCTTTCAGACCGCCGAGATGGTGATGGGGTTCGTGCCGAGCTCGATCCGCACGATGGCCCACGTCCCGCCGATCTTCGATGGCTTCATGGGGCTCGTTCCCAACGTGCTCAACAACGGTGTCATCGATGGGGAGCTGGTGAACCTGGTCTCGCTCGTGGCCAGCACGGCGTCGGGCTGCCGATACTGCCAGGCTCACACCGGGGCGACGGCGGCCCACCAGGGCTCCGACCCGGCGAAGATCGCCGCGGCCTGGGAGTTCGAGACCTCCGACCTGTTCTCCGACGCCGAGCGGGCCGCCCTCCGCCTGGCCTACCACGGTGGGATGACCCCGAATGCGGTCACGGCCGAGGACTTCGATGAGGTCAAGAAGCACTACTCCACCGAGCAGATCGTCGCCATCGTCGCCGTGATCGCGCTGTTCGGCTACCTCAACCGCTGGAACGACACGATGGCGACCCAGCTCGAGGACGAGCCGGCCGCCTTCGCCTCCTCCGCGTTCGCCGGCGCCGGCTGGGACGTCGGCAAGCACGCCTGAACCGACCGACCCGACTGATCGAGCGAGAAACGGACACACGATGAGCTACACCCTGGCCAATGTCGGCGGTCGAGCCGCCCTCGTGGCGGACGGCAACTACTACGACCTGGAGACCGTGAGCGGAGGCGCACTGGGCAGTGATCCGATGGCGGCGCTGGCCGCTCTCGACCGGCTGGCCGAGCTCTCGGCCGGCCTGGCCGACGCCGAGCCGACGGGCGCCCTCGACGGCGCCGACCTCGGTTCGCCGGTCCCGTCGCCCCGGAACTCGTTCGGGATCGGTCTCAACTACAAGGCCCACGCCGACGAGGCCTCGATGGATCTTCCCGAGTCACCGATCGTGTTCGCCAAGTTCCCGTCGTGCATCGTCGGCCCGAACGACGACATCGAGTTGCGAAGCGACGGCGTCGACTACGAGGGCGAGATCGTCGTGGTGATCGGGCCCGGGGGAAAGGACATCGACGAGGCCGACGCCTGGAGCCACGTCGCCGGCCTCTCGGCCGGCCAGGACGTGTCCGACCGTCCGCTGCAGATGGCGTCGCGGCCGCCCCACTTCGACCTGGGCAAGTCGTTCGACACGTTCGGCCCGATCGGCCCGACGTTGGTGTCGATCGATCAGTACGACGACCTGGAGGACGTCCGGGTCGTGTGTGAGGTCAACGGCGAGGTTCGCCAGGACAGCACGACGGCGAGCCTGATCTTCTCGATCCCGACCCTCGTCGCCTACCTCTCACGGATCACCACGCTCCGGCCTGGCGATGTCATCTTCTCGGGCACGCCGGCCGGCGTTGGGATGATGCAGGGCAAGCTCCTGAAGGATAGCGATGTCGTGACGACGACCGTCGATCTCGTCGGCACGATGACCAATCGATGTGTCCGGGTCAGCGACCACGGCCACCGGGGCCGCGAGCTTCCCGGCGGGGACTGAGCGGCGGGACCGCGCCGCCATCCGCCGAGGTCGGCGCCTCGCGATGATGGCGGCGATGGCGGCAGCGGCCTCGCATGGTGGCGACCTCGTCGCATCGCCCCGGGTGGGGGTCATGGCGGCCGCATGGCGTTTCCGGTGGGAATCGAAGGACGACTGGCATCGCCACGTCGAACAACCTACAGTGACCAATCTCACTTATTTTCGAAATATTTGGTTATCTTCGATGAGTAGGGGGTGCTGGTCGGTGACGCAGACACGAACGACGGTGCCTGCAAGCGATCTCGTTCTGGAGCTGAGGACCGCTCGTCCCGCCCGTGCGGCCGATGAGCTCCGGCGCACCGAACTGGTCGGGGAGGTCCTGGCGTCGCTCGATCGCACCCCGGTGGTCGTCGTGTCGGGTGCTGCGGGGTCCGGCAAGACGACCTTCGCCGCGCAGGTCGCCAGCGCCTGGCCAGGCGAGGTCTGCTGGGCCTCGCTGCATCGAGGCGATGACGAGGCAACGCTGTGGTCGCTGATCCGCTCGGCCGCCGGCCGCGAGACAGGGGGCGGTCGAAACGGGGCGATGGACGCCCTCCTGTCGCTCCGTGCCCCGCTCGTCGTGCTCGACGACTTCACCGAGTTGCCCCCGGTCGTCTGCGACGAGGCCGCCGACATGATCGACATCCTCGGCGGGCACACCCGGTTCGTCGTCAGCTGCCGGGGTGGTCAGGCGCCATCGTTCGATCGTCTGCGCGGGCGGGGCCTCGTCACCGACGTCGACGCCGGGCGGCTCTCGTTCGACGCCAGCGAGACCGGGCTCATCACCGACCGGTCGGACCCCACCTCGGCGGCCGGCGTGTGGGAGCTCACCGAGGGATGGCCGGCCCTCGTCAGACTGGCCGGACCCGACACGGCGACCCGCACCGAGGGGTACCTGCGGGGCTTCGTGCTCGACGAGATGCCCGACACCTGCCGAACGGCACTGCGCTGGGCCAGCCTCTTCGCCAACTGGACGCCCGAGCTCCTTCAGGAGCTGGTCGACGTCCCGGCTGGTGACCTCCAGGCCGCCGTCGTCGGCCTCTCGCCGGCCGTCGTGACCAGCGACCGGGGCGGCCAACGGAGCTTCGCGATCCACCCGCAACTGCGAGAGGTGCTCCGCCGCGAACTCGACTCGTTCGCCTCGGCCGAGCAGTTGCGCGAGGTTCGCGAAGCGGCGTCCGGCTGGTTCGCGGCGAATGGCATGCTCGACGAGGCGGTGAACCTCCTGCTCGCCCTCGAGCGCCCGCGCGAGGCCGCTCGGCTGGCGAGCGGCCAGGGCCCCCGGATCGTCACCGCCCAGCAGGGTGCGACGGTGGTCGAATGGTATGCGGACATGCCGGCCGAGGTCCGGTTCGACATCGATGTCGGCCAGGCCCTGGCCTGGGCGCTGTTCGAGACCACCGGACCCCGGGCACTGCTCGACTGGTGCTCGGTCGTCGAAGCCGAGGCGGGCCTGGACGAGGTCGAGCACGCCCACATCGCCACCCTGCGGGCCTTCGCCCACCGTGTCGGCTTCGATCACGACGCGGCGCTCGCCGCCACCGACCGCGCGGTCGAGCTCGCCGGGTCGTCGGCGTCGAGCGTCACCGCCATGGCCCTCATGCAACGGCTCGAGATCGCACGGTGGCGGGGCCGATACGAGGACTCGATCGGCGACATGGACGCCATCGAGGCGTGTGTGCATCGCGGTGTCGTGACCATGACCCGCATCAAGTTCCCGGCCGTCGCCGCCCTGGCCGCAGCCGAGGCCGGGTACCTGGCCGAGGCGACCGAACGCATCGAGTCCGCACGCCTCGCGCTCGAGCTCGCCCGGGGCGTCGACGGCCGCGTCGTACCCGACCTCGAGTTGGCCGAGGCCCTGGTCGAGATCGAACGCGGCGACCGGGACCGCGCCGAGGCTCGGTTGGCCGCCCTCGTCGACCGGACCGCCGACTACGGGTATCCGACCACCATGGCGTCGATCCGCCTCCGGTATGCGCGCCTGATCGGCGATCGTGACCCCGACGCCGCATTGGCGATGCTGGATCTCGTCCAGCGCAGCGCACCGCGGAACGAACCGATCCTCGATGCCCGCCTGGCGGCGGAGACCGCAGTGGTCCTCCACTCGAAGGGTGACACCGCCGGCGCAGCCCAGGCGGTGGCGCATGTCGAACGGATCGGCGGGCAACACGTCGGTAGCCGGCTCCGGGTCGCAGGGCTGCTGGTCGAGCTCGACCAGTGCGAACGAGCCATCGCCCTGCTGCCCGACGACCTGCGGGTGAAGAACGCCGGGCCCCGGTTCACCGTTGCGGCCGAGCTGCTGAAGCATCGGCTCGGTCTCGACGCCGACGTGGTGGCCGCGGTGCGGACCGCGGACGAGTGCGGACTCACCGGTCCGGTGGTGATGTTCTTCCCCGACGGGCTGCTCGAGGGCGGTGACCTCACCCGGGAGGTTCGGCCCCAGTTCCTGCAGCGGGTCGGTGCGATCGCGCCGTCGGCGCGATCGGTGACGTTGGAGCGGCTGAACCTGACGTCGCGCGAGTCCGAGATCCTCGGTCTCCTGCTGACCCGGCTCACGCTGAAGGAGATCAGCCGCGAGGTCCACCTCTCGCCGAACACGGTCAAGAGCCACACCCGGAGCCTCTACCGCAAGCTCGGCGTCGCGAGTCGGCGGCAGGCGGCGGAGTTCGCCGAGGCCAATGGTCTGAGCCCGCATTGGAACACCCCAGAGGGGTGAAGACGTGATCGGTCGTCGGACGGAGACTCAGGCAACCAACAGCTGAAGGGGAGAAGGTCATGCGCGTCCGCAAGCTGCTCGTGCTGGTGCTGATCGTCGGGTTGATCGCTGCCTCGTGTGGGGGCGACGACGATGACGACGCCGGTGCCGACGAGGATGCCGCGGCATCCGCAACGGACGCCGACGGCGACGACGCTGCCGACTCATCGGACGATGCCTCGAGCGAGTCATCGGACGACGATGCCGCCACCGAGGGCGAGGCCAGTGCATCGACCGGCGCGGCGGAGCTCCGCTACGTCGTTCCGCTCGGGCCGGGATCGTTCGATGCCCACACCGAGAACCGCGACTTCGGGATGATCTTCTATTCGCTCGTCTACGACGGTCTGGTGAATGAGCAGGCCGACAACACGATCGAGCCGGGCCTCGCCACCGAGTGGGAGATCACCCCGACCGAGGCGCGCTTCACCCTGCGCGAAGGTGTGACGTTCCACGACGGAACGCCGTTCGACGCCGACGCGGTCAAATGGAACATCGAGAAGGCCAAGGCAACGCCGGGGACGACCGGAGCGCTCATGGCGAACGTCGAGAGCGTCGAGGTCGTGTCGCCGACCGAGGTCGTGTTCACGATGACCGGTCCCGACCCCGACCTCCTCAACAACCTCGCACGCTTCCCGGGCATGATGATGAACCCGAACGTCTCGCCCGATGATCTCGCATCCGGCGCGGTCTCCGCCGGCACGGGCCCGTACCGGATCGTGACGCGGAACGAGTCCGAGCTCGGCCTGGAGGCCAACCCGGACTACTGGGATCCCGAGGACCAGGGCTTCGAGCGGGTCACCTTCACCACGCTGACCGACGACGAAGCCCGCTACAACGCGCTCGTGAGCGGTGAGGCCGACGTCGCAACCGTGCGGGTCTTCCAACTCGCGGATGCGGAGGCCGCAGGCTTCCCGGTGGCCCAGGCGCCAGCCAACTTCACCTTCGTGCACTTCCACGACATCGGCGGCAACCTCATCCCCGAGTTCGCGGACGAGCGCGTGCGCCAGGCCATCGCCCACCTCATCAACCGCGAGGGCTGGGGTGCCTCGGTCACCCGCGGTCTCGGCACGCCGGCGGTCCAGGTGTTCGACGAGGGTTCGCCCTGGTACATCGACGGCTACGAGGGATTCCCCTACGACCCCGAGCGTGCCGCTGAGCTGCTGGCCGAGGCCGGCGTGAGCGATCTGACGTTCGACGTCCCGAGCTGGGGCATCTTCAACGCCTGGCATCAGGCGCTCGCAGCCATGCTGGCCGAGGGCGGCGTGACGATGACCATCCGCGATGTGCAGCCCGGTCAGAACGTCACGGAGGTCGCGCAGCAACAGGTCGGTGCATCGGTCACGATCTGGTCGAGCGTCCACGCCGACACGGCCTTCGGCAACTGGCTGTCGCCCCCGACGATCTGGAACCCGTGGGACGTGGCCGTTCCCGCGGTGATCGAGCCCTACCAGGCCGCGCTGGCCGCAGGGTCCGAGGAGGAGCGGGACGCTGCGTACCGAGCGATGCTGCAGGAGGCCTACGACTCGGCGTGGATCGTGCCCATCTACCGCAACCCGACCATCTCCGGCTACGACCCCGAGGTCACCGAAGCGGTGCTGTGGGACAACATCACGATCGGCCTGTACATCCGCGACATGGCGCCGGCCTCGTAGGTAGCGGTGGCCCCGACTCTCGCGTTCCGACTGGTCGCGGCGGTTCCCCTCGTCTTCCTGGTGTCGCTACTGGCCTTCGGGCTGGTCCACCTCATCCCGGGCTCGGCGTCGGAGACGATCCTGGGGGAGGGGGCGACGCCCGAGGCCGTCGCCGAGCTCGACGCCGAGCTCGGGCTCGATCGTCCGCTCATCGAGCAGTACTGGAATTGGGCCAGCGGGGCCGTCCGGGGTGATTTTGGCCGGTCGCTCGTCACCTCCCGCGAGGTCAGCGACACCCTGGTCGAGCGCTTCCCCGTCACGATCTCGGTTGCGAGCGGCGGTCTCGTCGTCTCGCTCCTGATCGGGGTCGTCGGTGGAACGGTCGCCGCCCTGCGTCAGGGCCGGCTCACCGATCGCCTCATCTCGTTGCTCACCGCCACCGGCCTGGCCGTACCGAACTTCTGGGTTGCGGTGCTGCTGGCCTTCTACTTCGGCGTCCAGCGCGATTGGTTCCCCGCCATCGGCTACGTCGGCCCGACCGAGAGCCTCACCCAGTGGATCTACCACCTGATCCTGCCATCGTTGGCGCTCGGGCTGGGATCCGCCGCGGTGATCGCCCGGCAGATGCGGGGCGGGCTGCTCGATGTCCTCGATCGGCCCTACGTCCGGGCCGCACGGGCCAAGGGTCTGCGCTACCGCCGGGTCGTGATCGTGCACGCCATGAAGAACGCGTTCATCCCGGTCATCACCGTCGTCGGCTTCCAGGCGTCGGTGATGCTCGGCGGTGCCGTCCTCGTCGAACAGATCTTCGGGATGCCGGGCATCGGCGTGCAGGTGGTCGGCGCCGTCCTCGCCCAGGACCTGCCGCTCGTCCAGGGCGTCGTCATGGTCAGCGCGGTTGCCGTCATCCTGATGAACACCCTCATCGACGTGTCCTACGCCTACTTCGATCCGCGGGTGCGCCTGTCGTGATGGCGGTCCTCCGCCGCGTCGTCACCCGGCCGAG
The DNA here is from genome assembly GCA_028285495.1 of Acidimicrobiales bacterium. Lineage (GTDB taxonomy): Bacteria > Actinomycetota > Acidimicrobiia > Acidimicrobiales > SZUA-35 > JAHELU01. The sequence goes on along the minus strand of JANQPB010000026.1, from coordinate 274,833 downwards.
CGGGACCATCCCCCTGATCTGGCTGGCGGTCGTCGGGTTCTGCGCGCTGTTCCCCACCGTCGTCGCCACCCACGACCCGAACGCAGCCGACTTCGCTTCGTTGCTCGAGGGCCCGAGCGGCGCCCACTACTTCGGCACCGACGAGCTCGGACGCGACACCTTCTCCCGGGTCGTCGATGCGGCTCGGCCGGCGGCACTGGCCGGTCTGCAGGCCGTGTCGATCTCGTTGATCCTCGGTCTCCCGATCGGCCTCTTCGTCGGCTATGCCGGCGGCTGGTGGGACCGCATCGTGATGCGGGTCGTCGATGCGATCTTCTCGCTTCCCGGTCTGATCCTGGCCTTCGCCATCGTCGCCATCCTCGGCCCCGGCCTGACCAACGCCATGTACTCCGTCGGCTTCCTCTTCTCGTTGCGGGTGATCCGCCTCGTGCGGGGCATGGTGCTGTCGGTCCGGGAAGAGCCGTTCATCGAGGCGGCGCGACTGTCCGGCGCGCCGACGACGACGGTGCTCGGTCGCTACCTGCTCCCGAACATGATGGGTCCCCTGATCGTCCAGACCACGATCAGCTTCGCCGCCGTCCTGATCATCGAGGCCGCGCTCAGCTTCCTCGGCCTCGGCGTCCAGCAGCCCGATGCCACGTGGGGCTCGATGCTCCGGGACGCCCGCTCGTTCCAGCGCGACAACCCGTGGATCCCGTGGCCGCCCGGGCTGGCCATCACCCTCACGGTGCTCGCCTTCAACACGCTCGGCGACACGCTGCGAGACGTCCTCGCCGCCGGTCCCGGCGGCGGGAGCAAGGCGCCCAGACGGGGCGTCGCGCTCGGCCTGGCCGACGGTGCGACCACCGCAGCCCGGCCAGCGGTCGACGACACGGCCGATCCCGACCCCGAGGCCCTGCTGTCGGTCCGGAACCTCTCGGTGATCGTGCCGACCAGCACCGGTCCGGCGCCGGCCGTCCGCGGGTTGGACGTCGACCTGCGGCCGGGCGAGATCGTCGGGTTGGTCGGCGAGAGCGGCTCGGGCAAGACGGTCAGCGCACTGGCGGTCGCCGGTCTGCTGCCTCGGGGCGTCACCATCGACCCGGGGTCGCGGATCCACTTCGACGGTCAGCAGCTGGTCGGCCTGACCGAGGCCCGGATGGCCCAGGTGCGGGGGACCGGGATCGGCATGATCTTCCAGGACCCGACCGCGTCGCTCAATCCGGCGCTCACCGTCGGCTATCAGCTGGCCGAGCCCCTGCGCATCCACCACGGGCTCTCGAGGGCCGCAGCCACCGATCGGTCGGTCGAACTGCTCGATCGGGTCGGCGTGGCCAACCCCCGCGAGCGGCTGCGTGACTACCCCCATCAGTTCTCGGGGGGCATGGCCCAGCGGGTCATGATCGCCATGGCGCTGGCGAGCGAGCCGTCGCTGATCATCGCCGACGAGCCGACGACCGCGCTCGACGTCACCACCCAACGGCAGGTCCTCGAGCTGCTCGTCGAGCTCTGTGACGACCTCTCGATGGCGATGCTGTTCATCACCCACGATCTCGGCGTCGTGGCCGAGATCTGCGACCGAGCGGTCGTGATGTACGCCGGTCAGGCGGTCGAGACGGGCGACGTCCACGAGCTCTTCGCCACCCCCGACCATCCCTACTCCCGGGCGCTGCTGGCCAGCGTCCCGCTGCTCGACGACGACGAGGACCGGCTCGTCACCATTCCGGGTCGCGTTCCCGGCCCGGGCGAGCAGATCGTCGGCTGCCGGTTCGCCAGCCGGTGCGAGCAGGCCCATGATGCGTGCGCAGCCGGGCCCGTCGATCTCGTCACGCTGGCCGGCGGGGACCGCAGCAGCCGATGTCTCCTGTCCGCCGCCGCCGTGGAGGACGGTGCATGACCGGGTCGTTGCTCCGGGTGGAGAACCTGGTGGTCGAGTTCCGTGGCGGCGGCGCCTTCGCGCTCAGGCGGGAGACCGTCACCGCGGTGAAGGACGTCTCGTTCCACATCGGAGCCGGCGACGCCTACGGCCTGGTCGGGGAGTCGGGATCGGGCAAGACGACGACGGGCCGCTGCGTGCTCGGTCTGCAGGCACCGACGTCGGGTTCGATCACGCTCGGCACCGACGACGTCGGCGAGCTCCGCAAGCGGGACCCGCAGCTGCTGCACCAGCGGATCCAGGCTGTCTTCCAGAACCCGATCGCCTCGCTGAACCCGGCGATGACCGTCGCCCGCATCCTGGCCGAGCCACTGCGGCGCCTGGTCGGGATGAAGGACCCGGCCGCCGCCCGCACCCGGGGTGAAGAACTGCTCGACGCCGTCCGCCTGCCGACCGACGTGCTCGACCGTCGCCCGACCGAGCTCTCGGGAGGCATGGCCCAGCGGGTGTCGATCGCCCGGGCGCTGGCGTCGAGTCCGAGTCTGATCGTGCTCGACGAGGCGGTGAGCGCGCTCGACGTCGCCACCCAGGCCCAGGTCATCAACCTCCTGGCCGACCTCCGCGACGAGACCGGCGTGTCCTACCTCTTCATCGGCCACGATCTCGCCGTCGTGCGGCACCTGTGCGATCGGATCGGGGTGATGTCACAGGGTGCCCTGGTCGAGGAGGGGACCGCCGATCAGGTCTGTCACAGCCCCCAGGACGACTACACCAGGCGTCTGCTCGACGCCGTACCCGTTCCCGATCCGACGGTGAAGCGGGTCCGGCACGGCCACACGACCCGTTGACCCGAAAGGCCACCCATGCCCTCGACCACTGCCGAGATCGCTCACGAGCTCGACCGGCTCGTCGTCGGTTTCCAGAACGTCGCCCTCCCGCGTTGGCGGGCGTCGATGCAGGAGATCGGCGACCCCCTCCCCGGCTTCCTCGCCCCCGTCACCGGACACCTCGCCGAGGTCTTCTTCGAGGGCGGATGGAGACCCGAGCTCACGCGGCTGCGCCACCGCTACCTCGACGACGTCGTCATCGACGGCACGAACGCGAAGCTGGCCCGGGAACCCTGGCTCGACGACGACGGGAAGCCGGTCGGCGTCTTCCGGGAGGCGCTCCTCGGCAACCTCAGGACGCGGGCCGACCTGGCCGCCGAGACCTGGGGCGCGTCCGGGTTCGAGGTGGCCCGAGACGGAGCGGCCCAGAGCTTCCGGGCTGCGTCGACGCCGCTCGTTGCCCTCTACCAGCCGGTGCCGCTGCCGGACGACCCCGCCCAGGAGCTCCACCACCTGCTCACCTATGCCCGCTACGTGCGGACCGATGCCCACGCGGCGGCGTGGGAGGAGGTCGGCCTCACCGGGTTCGACATGGTGGCGCTCGAGGAGTCCGAGCGGGGCAAGGCGTTCACCGTGGACCCGGCGCCGCTGGTCGAGCGCGGTTGGCTCGATGGGCAGGGTGTGATGACGGCGGCTGGTCGCGAGGGCCGGGCCGCGATCGAGGAGCGCACGAACGAGCTCCATCGTGGGCCGCTGCAGGCCGTCGAGGACCCGATCGGCTTCCGCGACGCCTTGCGCTCCCTGGCGACGCCCGTCGAGGCCTCGCCGGCCAGATGACGTCCGGCTCCCGAGGAGCTGGACGTGAGCCGAGCGGGTGACGGAGCGGCGGCAGCGCCGTCCGTCCGATCGCCGTCCGGGGTCCGGCGCTACAGCGGCTCGGCCAATCGGAAGGCGCGATCCAGCTCGGGAACAGCCGCCACGGCCTCGTGCGCGATCTCGTCGGCTTCTGGCCCGTCGACCCCGAGGCTGGTGAGCAGGAGGCGGAGCACCTCCTGCCGGTAGCCATCGGGCACGTCCACGGTCGTGAGCCGCAGCACGGCCCGGGAGAGCGTGCCGGTCACGAGGTCGACCGCAGCGTCCGTCGGCTCGGTGAACCGCCCTCGCGCTGCGGCCTCGGCCAGGTCGCTGCGAAGGTGGTGGAACGGGTCGACCGACACGGTGTCGGAGCGGGCGACCGACTGGAGGCGGAGCAGCACGGTCGCCAGCTGCGGATTGCTTGCGCTCTGCTCGAGCAGGAGGGCCGAGATGGTGGCGAATCTCCGGACCGGATCGTCGGTGGACACCAGCTCGGCGCTCATGTCGGTGAACGACGCCAGCACCTCGGTGATGATGGCATCGACGAGTGCGTCGCGGTCGTCGAAGTAGTTGTAGAAGGTCCCGTTGGAGACCTCGGCCCGCTTGGTCACGTCGAGGATCGTGAACGCCTCGCCGGTGAGCGCGATCTCCTCGACGGCTGCGGCGATGAGCTGACGGCGGGTGCGTTCCTTCTTCCTGAAGCCGCGGGTGCGGGCAGGCGTCGCCTGCGGTTCGCTCATCGATGCCACCACTCGCAGTGTACGACCCCTCACGACGCAGGATGATCTCAGCGGCGCCCGCCGCCGGTCACCCTGGTCCGCTGCTCGCCGAGGTCGATGGCGCCGTCGTCGGTGCGGATGCTCGCCCTGACGACGTCACCGGGGGCGAGACGGCGCCCGTTCCGCGCCGCCGCCCTCCGGACGAGGGCCTGTCGACGCGTCGGCGAAACGACCTGGACGAGCGCCGCCACCGGTCTCGGGGGAGCCTGCAGCGCGCAGCCGCCCGGCGTCCCGGTCGCGAGGAGGTCGCCCGGTCCCCAGTCCTGCACGGCCGACAGCTCGGTGAGGGAGGAGGCCGGGGTGTGGATCATCTCGGCCGCCAGGCCGTCCTGCCTGACCTCGCCGTTGACCGACAACCGCAGACGCAGCTGGTCGAACCTCGCGAGGTCGTCGGCGCCGACGAGGGTCAGCCAGGGGCCGACCGGCCCGAACGTCCGGTAGCTCTTGCCCTTGTAGAACTGGCCCTCGGCGAGCTGCACGTCACGAGCGCTGACGTCGTTCACGACCACCAGGCCGGCGACGTGGTCGGCCAGCGTGTCTGCGGTGACCGACGTCGGTCCCGTGACGGCCCGTCGGAGAACCAGACCGATCTCGACCTCGTAGTCGCAGAACTCGACATGGTCGGGGACGGCGATGTCGACATCGGCGGCCGCGAGGCACGACGAGGCCTTGCGGAAGAAGACGTTGAACGGGCTCGACGCCGGATCGAGACCCGATTCGATCATGTGGCTGCGGTAGTTGATCGCCTGGCAGAGGAACTGCTGGTCGGTGGTGATCGGGCAGAGGACCGTCACGTCGTCGATCCCGAGCGGTTGCCCGGTAGCGGCGTCGCCCCGCAGGACGGCCGTCGCTGCCTCCTCGACGAACGCAGCCGTCGTCGGGTGTCCCCCGACGATCGGGCGGACCACGTCGCCATCGACGACGCCCCAGCCGATGCGGTCCCCATGGCGATACCGGGCGACGTTGACGGCCATCAGCCCCGCCCCGCAACCGTGCGCAATGCGGCCGGCAGGTCGCTCGCTGCGTCGCTGTCGACCGCCCGGAACGCCACGTGCTGATCGGGGCGAACGAGCAGCGCACCCGTCCGGCCGACGCCACAGCGCGAACGCCACTCGCCGACGGCGGGCGAATCAGCGCCGATGCGGACCTGGGCGACGGGTTGGTCGCCGGCGGCGGCCGCCGCCCAGACGTCGTGATCGCCGAACGACACCAGCGTCGGCCGAGCGAGATCGATCAGGTCGAGCGTCGAACGGCCACCGACGCCGTCGAGCCAGGCGTGGGGGAGTCGAGCGCCCGGGCGGGCCGACGGCACGTACTGGCGCGCGGTGGACGGGTCACCACCGGCGGGCTCCGCCTCCGCCACCACCGCTCCGTCGCCGTAGACATAGCCGAGCTGCAGGCCGATCAGGTCGAAGTGCTCCTCCTGGAGCTCGACGGCGTCGGCGATCGCGTCCGTCCTGGCGCCGTCGGCGATGGCGTCGAGGAGTTGCTCCGTCGTCGGCTCCGTGTCGAGCCCGAGCGCCTCGGCGAGATGCAACATCTTCATGGCGTTCGTGAGCGACTGGTCGGAGTTGTGTCGAGCGACCGGGAGCCGTTCCTGCTCGTAGCTGTCGAGCAGCTCCGGGTCGGCCCAGCCGGCATCGATGGCGCCGATCCGCCACAGCAGGCCGTGGATGTCGGCGACGCCGCTGTTGAGACCGAGGCCGCCCGTCGGGGGGAACCGATGGGCCGCATCGCCGGCCAGGAAGATGCGACCGCCGCCCATCGAGGAGGCCGTCTGTGCGCTCATCCACCAGGTCCCTCGGCCGAGGATCGTCGCCTCGATGTCGGTACCGGCCGCCTCGCGGATGATCTCGAGGCATCGGGCGTCGTCGTAGTCGTCGACGCTCTCGGTCGACGGGTCGATCCCGTGCATGAACACCCAGTCCTCGGCCACGTCGTGCTGGACGAAGACGCCGTCGGCCGCCGGGTCGAGGACGAAGTGCAAGACACCCGGGCGATCTGCGATCAGCTCGCGCAGATCGGCGGCGAAGTTGATCGCCAACGTGCACTGGATGAGCGGCGGCCCGTGCATCTCGATCCCGAGCATCCCGCGGATCCCGCTGCCGGCGCCGTCGCAGCCGATGACGAAGCTGCTGCGCACCTCGATGGTGGCCTCGCGTCCGAGATCGGTGATGGTCGACGTCACTCCCTCGCCATCGGCGGTCGACGCCTCCCACCGATGCGCGTACCGGAGCTCGGCTGCGGCTCGCGATCGGAGCTCATCGGCCAGGATCGGTTCGAAGCGATGCTGTGAGAGGTTGCGCAGCGGTGTCGGCGTCAACGCGAGGTTCTCGTCACCCTGGCGCTCGAACGGCATCCGACCGATGAGGTGCCCGCTGAGGGTGGTCAGGAAGTTGACGTGGCCGGCCTCGACCGGGTCCTGGCAGGCGTCGGCGATGCGATCCATGTCGAGCCCGGCCTGCCGGCAGATCTCGAACGTCCTGGCATTCACCACATGGGCGGCCGGGGACCGTTGCGGCCCGTCTCGGCGCTCGACGACCAGGGTGCGCAGGCCGTGCTCGGCTGCGAGCACACCGCCGATCAGCCCAACCGGCCCGGCGCCGACGATCAGGACGTCGACGTCGATCGTCTCCAGGTCGACCGTGGTCTCGCTCACAGCAGTCCTCCGTAGCTTCCGCCGTCGAGTTGCAGGTTCTGGCCGCTGATGTAGCCCGCCTGCGCGCTGCACAGGAACGCACAGGCATCACCGAGCTCGTGCGGCTGGCCGAGCCGGTTGGCGGCGATGGAGTCGCGCATCATGTCGTAGGCCTCCTCGAGCGAGATCCCACCGATGGTCGAGTGCAGTTCGGCCATCTGGCGCTGGCGCTCGGTGTCGAACCTCTCCGGGAGCAGGTTGTTGATCGTGACGTTGGCCGACGCGACATCTCGCGACAGCGCCTTGCTGAGCGAGGTGAGCCCGGTTCGGGCGCCGGTCGACAACCCCATCGGGGAGAGCGGTGTCTTGACCATGGCCGAGGTGATGTTGACGATCCGGCCGAAGCCTCGCTCGACCATGCCGTCGAGGACGGCTCGGATCATGAGCGTCGGGGCCAGCATGTTGGCGTCGATCGCATCGAGCCACTCCTGTCGCCCCCAGTCCTGGAACCGGCCGGGTGCGGGGCCGCCGTTGTTGTTCACGAGGATGTCGGGCCGGGGGCACGACTCGAGCAGTGCGGCCTGGGTCTCGTCCGTCGCGATGTCGCCGGCGACTGCGGTGACCGTGCGACCGTGCCGACGCAGCCGGGCTGCGGCGTCGTGCAACGAGTCGGCATCGCGAGCGTTGATCCACACCTCGGCCCCCTCCCGAGCGAGGGCATCGGCGCACGCGTAGCCGAGCCCCCGGCTCGACGCACAGACGATCGCCCTTCGCCCGTCGATTCCGAGATCCACGTCAGCTCCTCCCCGCCGCGTTGGCCGAGACCAGCACCGATCGCGTTCGTTCGATCTCCTCGGGTGATCCACCGACCGGTGCGGCCGAGAGCTGGGTTGCGCCCGCCTCGGCCAGGGCGCCGATCCGGTCGGTGACCTCGACCTCGGAACCGACGATGGCGAGCTCACCGACCCCGGAGACCCCCTCACGCTCGAGCATGGCGGCGTAGCTCGGGAGCTCCGCGTAGCTGGCGAGGACGGCGTCGAGAACGGCGCGGGCGGCCGGCGGGTCGTCGGTGACCCAGACGGGGAGCGAGCACACGATCGCGGGGGCCGGTCGACCGGCATCGGCGGCCGCGGCGTTGATGACCGGGGCGATGTGGTCGGTGATCGTCTTCGGGCCGACGCACCACAGGACCGTGCCGTCGCTTCGACGGCCGGCGATCCGGAGCATCTGCTCGCCCAGTGCGGCCAGCATCACCTTCGGCGGGGCGGCGACCTGTTGGATCTCGCCGCTGTAGCTCCAGAAGTGGCCGTCGTGTTCGGCAGCACCGTCGACGAGGAGCGGCTGCAGGATGTCGAGGAAGTCGAGCATCTGTCGAACGGGTCGCTCCCACGCCAGCTTCCATCGCGAGCGCACCGTCGGCTGCTGGGACAACCCGAGGCCGAGGACGAGCCGCCCACCGATGGCCGCTTGCGTCGTCAGGGCCTGGGCGGCCACCGCCTGCGGGTGCACGGTCCACGTCGGGATGACGGCGGTGCCCAGCTCGGTCGAGCCGTGGTCCGTGTTGCGGCCCGTCCCGTGTGCGGCATAGACGGTGAGGGCGTCGATGCTGCCCGACTGGGCGAGCCAGTAGGCGCTGAACCCGTCCCGCTCGGCCGCTGCGACATCGGCCTGGATCGAGCCGAGGTCGGCGCTGAGCAGGGTGTTGGATCCGTTGATCCCGATGTCCACGGTCAGCCGTCCTTGGCCAGACGAGCCTCGAACGCGGCGCGCCAGTCGCTCATGGCGGCGAACTCCGGGAGCTCCTGGATCTCGGCCTTCGTCGCCGCGGCCACCTCGTCGTCGCTCGCCGAGAGATCGAGCCCGCCGGCGAAGGGCTGGGCCACGTGGAAGGGGGAGTCGACGAAGCACTCGAGGCCGTTGCCCTCGGGGTCGGTGAAGTAGAGCGACCAGGCGTTGCCGTGGTTGATGGGGATGACGTCCTCGACGCCGGCCTCCTCGAGCCTGGTGCCGATGGCACGCAGGTCGTCGAGGGATCCGGTGCGGAACGCCAGGTGGTCGGCCATGACGAAGTGGTGCTCACCGGCGGCCTGTCCGGTGACGAACACGATCTGGTGGTGTTCGGACGGGTCCTGGGAGATGAAGGCCATGTCGGCGTCGTCGCCGACCGTGCCGCGGTTGGTGACGTGGAAGCCGAGGACGTTGCCGTAGAAGTCGAGCATCGTGTCGAGGTCCTCGACCGTCATCGTCGTGTGACTCAGTCGCAGAGTTGGGGTTGGTGACATGGTTGGTTGGACTCCTTCGTGTTGCGATCGGTCGGTCGGGGGATGGTCCTCGACGATCCGGCCGACTAGCCGGCGGCCGGGAGGTCGATGCGTGCGTCGGCGATCTGGTCATCGGGCACCGGCTGGAGCTGGCCCCGGATGTCGCCGTAGAAGGTCTGCTGGACGGTGTGGACGTTGAAGTAGAGCTCGCCCTCGGCGGCGATGTGGGCCATGCCGGCGATGGTCCGGTGCCGGTCGCCGGGGATCGTCTGGATGATGGGGCAGCCGGCCGTCAGCGCCCCGACGATCCCCTCGCCCTGGGTCGCCGCTGCGATGTCCGCATTGGTCACCTCGTAGGAGAGCACGCCGTCGGCGAAGTACTCGGCGACGTCGCCGGTGGCGCCGAAGTCGACCATGATCGGACCGAGCTGGCCGGGACGGCCGCAGTGGATGTGGACGAGGTTGATGTCGTCCGGGTCGATGTTGGCGATCTCGAGGTGGACGTAGGCCCGGCTGAGCTCCCGGTTGAAGGCGAGCGTGGCGTGTCCGCGTGACCGGCGCTGCTCCCGGTCGGTCGACGGCTCGGTCGATAGGAACTGCTCGGGAGCCCCAGCCGGAACGTCGTCCTCCTCCTCCGCCTCCTGCTGTGGCGACAGCCAGGACTGGTAGACCAGGCCGATCTCGCCACCGGCGAGCGGATCGAGCCCGATGTCGAACACGACCGGGATCTCGTCCTTGGGATCCAGCATGCCGTGGCCGTGGCCGTGGCCGCTTCCTCCGGCGTCGGGAGGGCCGGTGATGACGAAGTAGGCGATGACCATCGCCGCGACGCCGGCGACGATGCCGAGGATCGTGAAGAAGCCCCGGATCGTCATCAGCAGGAATCGAACGAACTTCATGTCGTGGACCTTTCGGGTGCCTGCCAGCGGCGGCAGGCGACAACGGAACAGGAATTGAGATATATCTCAGTATTGAGAGTTGCCTCAGTATTTGTTAGCGTGCTCCGCATGTCAAGCCCCACGACCAGGAACACCGCAGCATGAGCTCCCTCTTCGCCCCCTCTCGCGTCTCCGGCAGGGAGACCCGGAACGAACGGATCGCCTACACGGTCATGTCCGTGCTCGTCGCGATCGCCATGTTCCTCGCCGCCTCCGGTTCGGGGTCGGGCGAGTACGTCACGGCCGAGCCTCCGCCCGATGCCCTGAACATCGCCGGCAACGTGTTCGCAGCGGCGATCGGCGTGCTCGTGCTGATCCCGCGAACCCGAGTCTTCGGCGCCATCCTGGCCGTGGCCAACATGTTCGTGTCGATGTACCTGAACTACACCTACGACGGCGTCGACTACTTCGTCGACCTCATCCCGTACAACACCGTGACGATCATGCTGGCCTCGATCCTGATCGGGCACTACGAGCCCGACCTGGCCCGACCGTCGCCCGGCACCGGGTCCCCCGATGCGGATGCCGCGGCTCCGGTCGAGCTCGACGCCTGAGCGCGTCGCAGCGACCCCCGATCCAAAGGCGACGACGCTCGTCCGGCAACCGGGCGGCGCTCCCCGCGACCACGACGTGTTCCCCACGAAAGGACGTCCCATGCCCCGAATCACCCCGCTGCCGGCGGACGAGGTCACGCACCTCAAGCCGCAGTTCGACGCGACGGAGCTGATCCTCGGCTTCGTCCCGAACTCCGCCCCGACCATGGCTCGTGTGCCCGGCCTGCTCGAAGGCTTCCAGGCGGTTGGTGCCGCCGTCTTCCTCAACTCCGGTGTCGACCCTGCGCTGCTCCAGATGGTCGCCCAGATCGCATCGACCGCCTCGGGATGCCGCTACTGCCAGGCGCACACGGCGGCCGGCGCCAACAGGCTCGGCGTGACGGAGGAGAAGCTCGCCGAGCTCTGGCTGTGGGAGACGAGCGAGCACTTCGACGATGCGGAGCGCGCTGCGTTGCGGCTCGCCTTCCACGCCGCATCGGTGCCGAACACGACAACAGACGAGCACGTCGACGAGCTCCGGAACCACTTCGACGACAACCAGATCGCCGGCCTCGTCGGGGTGATCGCGCTCTTCGGGTTCCTCAACCGGTGGAACGACACGATGGCAACCGAGCTCGAGGACGAGGCCGACGGCTTCGCCAGTCGGGTATTGGCCGCGGGTGGATGGGAGCCCGGCCGCCACCGGCACGACGAGGACTGAGTCGTGCCGCGCCAACCCGGGCACGGGGCCCGACGCCGTCCCCCGGTCTGGCCACGGTGAGGTGGTGACCAGCCGTGCCCCGCCGGCCGGCACAACTGTCACCGTGAGTTCCGGCCATCTACTGTCGCACCATGGCTTCAGCATCGTCTGCGGTCGGACCCGTGGTCGCCAGGACCGCAGCCGACTCGACGCCGTGGTGGCCCGAGCCGGTGCTGCCCCCGGCGGGGGCCCCGAACGTGGTCGTCGTCCTGCTCGACGACACCGGATTCGCCCACCTGTCGTGTTTCGGCGGTCCCGTTCCGACCCCCAACGTCGATCGCCTGGCCGAGCGGGGCCTTCGGTTCACCAACTTCCACACGACCGCCCTGTGCTCGCCCAGTCGGGCCTGCCTGCTCACCGGCCGCAACCACCACGCGGTCGGGATGCGGGCGTTGTCGAACTTCGACACCGGCTTCGACAACATGCGGGGCCGGATCGATGCCAGCGCTGCGACGCTGGCCGAGATGCTGCAGCAGGTCGGTTACGGGACCTTCGCCGTCGGCAAGTGGCATCTCGCGCCGATGCGGGACGCATCGGCCGCCGGGCCCTTCCACCAGTGGCCGCTCGGCCGCGGCTTCGATCGCTACTACGGGTTCATGCAGGGTGAGACCGACCAGTTCCACCCCGAGCTCTATCGCGACAACCACCTGGTCGACCCGCCGGACACGCCGGAGAACGGTTACCACGTGTCGGCCGATCTCGTCGACGAGGCGATCGGGATGATCCGCAACCATCGCTCGCTCGTGCCCGAGCGACCCTTCTTCACCTATCTGGCGTTCGGCGCCACCCATGCGCCGCATCAGGCCCCGCCCGAGTACCTGGAGCGGTACCGGGGCGCGTTCGACGATGGCTGGGACGTGTGGCGCCGCCGGACCTACGAGCGCCAGTTGGAGCTCGGCGTCATCCCGGCCGGCACCGACCTCGCACCCCGCAACCCCGGGGTCGAGCCGTGGGACGACCTGTCGGCCGACGAGCAGTCGCTCGCCCTCCGCCTGCAGGAGGCCTTTGCGGCGATGCTCGACCACACCGACGTCCAGATCGGCCGGTTGCTCGACGCGCTGGACGACCTCGGAGTCGCCGATGACACGGTCGTGATGGTCATGAGCGACAACGGCGCGTCCCAGGAGGGCCAGCAGTACGGCGTGACCGACACGTTCCGCTACTTCAACGGCATCCCCGAGGACGTCGCCGACGCCGTGACCCGCCTCGATGCGATCGGTGGCCCCCGCTCGAACACCAACTACCCCTGGGGTTGGGCCCAGGTCGGGAACACCCCGGCCAAGCGCTACAAGCAGAACACCCACGGAGGTGGGGTTCGCGACCCCCTGATCGTGTCGTGGCCAGGGGGGATCGACCCATCGGTCGACGGGCAGACCAGGCGACAATTCCACCACATCACCGACGTCGTCCCGACCGTGCTCCAGCTGGTCGGCATCGGCGCCCCGACCACGTACAACGGGACCGGGCAGCAGCCGATCCACGGGACGAGCTTCGCCTATGCGTTCGTGCCCGAAGCCGACGACGTGGTCGCCGTCCCGAGCACCAAGACGGTCCAGTACTTCGAGATGTTCGGCCACCGGGGCATCTACGCCGACGGGTGGAAGGCGGTGACGTTCCACCAGCGCGGCCGGCACATCGACGAGGACGACTGGGAGCTGTACCACCTCGACGAGGACTTCTCGGAGTGCCACGACCTGGCCGGTACCGAACCCGAGCAGCTCGCCCGCATGATCGAGCTGTTCTGGATCGAAGCCGGGCGCTACGGGGTCCTGCCGATCCAGGAGCAGGACAACCGCCTGTTCGCCGGGCACAAGGCGGCGGGCAACCCTGGTGGTCGGGACCGCTTCCTGTATCACCCACCGATCGCCCGAGTCCCGGCCGACGCCGCGCCGGCCCTCGGCAGCCGCACCTGGCACCTCCGGGCGCTGATCGAGCGGTCCGACGCCGGGGCGAGCGGAGCCATCCTGTCGATGGGCACCTCGAACAACGGGCTGGCGCTGTACCTCGACGGCGACGGACACCTCGTGTACGACCACAACGCGTTCGGACACCACACCTTCGTGCGATCACCCGACCCGGTGCCCGCCGGTCAGATCGTGGTCGAGCTCCGCCAGGACCGGGTGCGGCGGGGCCCGGCCCGCGCCCGACTGGCCGTCGACGAGCGCCACGCCGGCGAAGCGGTGATCCCGCTGGTGCCGGCGATGATCTCGACGATCGGGCTCGACATCGGGCGCTGCATCGCCAGGGCATGTGAACTGCCGGCACCGGCCGAGTTCGACGGGCGGATCATCCGGGTCGAGATCGACACCGAGCGAGCCATGCCGCCGGACGACGAGGCGGCCCTCGCCTGGACGACCGCCCTGGGTACCCAGTAGCGCTCACCCGCCGGTGCCGTGCGGTCGCCCCTTCTCGGCCTCGTTCATCCAACCGGGCCGGCCGGACGAACGGCAACGGAGCCGAGGGCCTCCGGGTGCCCGGTCATGCCGGCGCGCATGGCCGCCGTCGGGCGCCTCATCGGCCTGCTCGGTCGAGCGGTCGCCGGCGCCGTCGGACGGGAACCCCCGACCGACTCGCCGAGTCCCGATGCGGGAGACAGCACGTCGCCGCCGACCTAGGCTGGGCAAGGGGGCAGGACGGATGGGACGAGTCAGAGTCGGCGACGAGACGGAGCTGATGCACCGAGGGGGCCTCGGCGAGGAACCCCAGGGCGTCCTGCGACTCGACTCCGGCGATTGGCTCTTCGTGTCCAGACGTGTGGCCAGCACCCTGTCCGACGATGGCTCGGCCACACCGACCCGGCGACTGCTCATCGACGAGTTGCGGGCGTTCACCGGCGACTCACGCCTCGACCACTTCGGGCAACCGGCTCGTGCCCCGGACTCGCGGATCTGGTTACCCGTCGAAACGACGAATCGGGCGAGTCGAGCTTGGGTCGTGGTGCTCGATCAGGCGCTGAACCCCGTCGAAGCGACCGAGCTGCTTCCCTCGCGGTCGACGCGGTACGAGCTTCCGACCGTCTTCGATCTCGGCGCGACGGTCACCGTCGCTGCGGTCGGTGCCGAGGCCGAGGCGATCAGGCAGGCGCTCTTCCCCTCCGCCAGCTCCGGCGAAGACATCGACGAACACGTGGCGCCCTGGTGTGCCTTTCGTCGAGATCTTCCTGATCGCGTCTTCATCGGGCCGTACGAAGCGACGGTCCGCTTGCACGCCTACGACACGAACGGCCTCAAGTCCGACCCCGCGCTGCTGCGACGCGTCGAGGCCGACGACCTTCGCATGCGACGCATCGCCCGGGGCATTCAGGGCGTCTGCTTCGATGCTCCCCTGAGTACGATCGCGTTGACCCTGGCGCAACCGAAGAGCTTCCTCGGGGTGACCTCGTTCGACAACTTCGTACGACTCATCGAGCACGACGGTCGCTTCCTCGATGAGCGACGTTTCGACTTCCGCGGCGCCGGCGACGAGATCGAGGGTCCGGCGGCTGACGGCCTCGGCGGTCTCGTCGTGTCCGTCGCCGACATCGACAAGATCATCGCCGACGGCGACGAGTTCCAGCTCTACGACATCGACGTGGAGGGACACGATCTTCCCGGGCCGGGAGAGGTGCAGGTCCCGTCGGTCACGAGCAACCCGCTCGGCGCCGCACAGGCCGACATCAGGGCCGCAGGGCTCAATCCCGTCCCCGGTGGGCAGTTCGAGGGCAAGTTCGTCGTGACCGGGCAGAGCCCGGCGGCGCTCACCCCCGTGCCACGCAACTCCGATGTCGAGCTGACCTTCGACGAGGTCGACCTCTTTCCGTAGCAAGCGCACGTGGGCAGCTCGCCGGCATCCCGATCGCGCCGACGCTCCGGGTGGAGCGACGGCAACCGGGGTCAGTGCTCGTGGTCCTCCAGGGCGTGGGCCGCATGATGGGCCTCGGTTGCCAGTGCGGTGGCCCGGGCCAGGTCGTCGTCCGCCAGGGCATCGTCGAGGTCGCGCAACAGGCCGAGGAGGCCGGCCTCGGGCGTGTCGGCCCCGGGGTCCAGATCCTCGTAGTAGGCGATGAACGGCTCGATGACGGCGCGCTGGCGAGCGGGTTCGATGTCGCCGGCCATGAGCTGGTCGTCGAGCTCGTGGAGCCATGCCACACTGAGTGGGTCGTCGGCCGGCGGGCCGTCGGAGCTGTCGTCGCCACCCTCGTCACCGTGGTCGTGACCGTGGTCGTGGTCGTGGTCGTGCGACGCCTCGTCGTCGCCACCGGCGCCGGCGGCCGACCCCTCGTGGTCGTGGTCGTCGGGCGTCGTCTCATCGCCGTCGTGGTCATGGTCGTGGCCCTCGTGGTCGTGCTCGTCGCCGGACGCGCCGGCGATGGCCTCGACGGCCGCCTCGATCATCACCGGCGCCCCCTCGTCGAGCGACAGCGTGATGTCGACGTGGTCGGACGGGAACGACGCCGGATCGATCCCGACCAGCATGATGTGGGGCCCTCCGGCCTCGAACCGGAACTGACTCCGGGCCGGGATGATGAAGCCCTCGCTGACCTCACGCATCGACATCGCGCCGTCGTCGTCTGCGATCGTCTCGTGCAGCTCGACCTGATCGGTGAGGGACGAGGCGGCCGAGACGACCCGAACGGGATCATCGGTGTCGTTGGTCAACGTGGCGTACACCGCAGCTCGGGTCTGGGTCGCCGCCGGCTCCCGCGTCCAGGCGTCGGCAACGGTCACCGCCTCCCGGTCTGGCGACGCGTCGGCCGCCTCGACTGCGGCTTCGTCTTCGTCCTGGCCACATCCTGCGAGTCCACCGACCATCAGGGTGACGCCGGCCGCGGCAGCAACGGTGCGTTTCCATCCCATCACGTCTACGGAGGTCGCTCGACGGCCGGTCCGAGTTCCGCCGGTGCGCACAAAACACGGGCGCCGCGGATGGTCCGCCCGTTGCTGGCCGCCAGACCGACGCGCTAGTCGTCGGCGACGCCGATGGTTCGATCGAGGAAGCCGATGATGTCGGCGGTCACCTCGTCGCGGTTGGTCTCGTTGAGCACCTCGTGGCGGGCGCCGGGGTAGAGGCGGACCTCGACGTCGGTCACGCCGGCGTCACGGTAGCGGGACGCCAGCACCTCGACGGCCTCGCCGCCCTGCGCGAGTGGATCGGCATCACCCGAGACGAGCAGGATCGGCAGGTCGTTGCGGACGGCCGCGATCCTGGCCGGATCGGCCGCCGCCATCAGCGAGCCGATGCCGGCCGGCGGCGCCGCCGACCACCCGCAGGCGGGATCGGCGACGTAGGCATCGACCTCGGCGTCGTCGCGGCTGAGCCACTCGAAGCCGGTGCGGTGCTCGAAGGGGGCGTTGAACGCGCTCAGGTCGGCCGGCTCGTCGGAATCGAGCACCGGCGCCAACCACCCGACCTCGGTGCTGCCGGACAGGACCACGGCATCGACGTCGCCCGAGTGGTCGAGCAGGTCGTGCTGCGTGGCGAACGAACCCATGCTGTGGCCGAGCAGCCCGAGGGACAGGCCCGGATGGTCACTGCGGATCCGGGCCCGCAACCGGCCGACGTCGTCGACCCAGCCGGGCCAGCCCATCTCGCCCCAGTTGCCGTGGTCACCCGCTGCGGTCCGTCCCGATCCCCTGGCATCGGGTGCATAGACGAGATAGCCGGCCCCGGTCAGCGCCTCGGCGAATCGCCGGTAGCGGCCGGCGTGCTCGGCCAGGCCGTGTTGGATCTGGACGACCGCCCTCGGATCGCCGCCCGGCGACCAGCGGTAGGTCTGGATCTCGATGCCGTCCTGGCTGGTGAACGCAATGGTGGTCTCGTCCATGGCCAGACTGTGGCCGCGACCGGGCGCACCTCGCAAGCGACGCCGCAGCGCCTGCTCGAGCCGCCGGCGGCACCGGGAGGAGCCGGGAGCCGTGCCGCCCCGCCGGTCATCGGCGGTGTTGCGCCGATCGACCCCCGAAGAGAGGCCGGGCGGCAAGTTCCAGGAGGACCTGCCGTCGGCCGCTCCCGGCTCGGCGTGGCCCTGTCCCGTCTCGACCCGCTCAACCGGCCGGCCCGGGCGACCCGGACACGACGGGCTGCGCCGAGCCCGTGGTCACTCCTCACCACGCCCGGAAGCGGAGCACGAGCGACTCCCACGGCCGTAGCGCCGGCCAGGACCGGTCTCGGTGGGTGCCGAGAAGGACCTCCCCGTCGGCCAGCGGGGGAAGCCCGCGGCCGGACAGGCCGACCGGCGTCGACGTGACGTTGGCCACCACCAGGACCGTGGCCCCGGGTGAGTGCCTGGCGAAGGCCCAGATGCTCGGATGGTCGGGGAGGAGCAGCTCGAAGCGGCCGTCGAGCAGGGCGGGCTCGTCGCGGCGAAGCCGGATCAGCCGCCGGTAGTGGGCCAGGACCGAGTCGGGATCGGCATCGGCCAACTCGACGTTGACCGACCCGGCGTTCGGGTTGATGGGTAGCCACGGTCGCCCGGTCGTGAACCCGGCCGTGGCCGAGCCGTCCCACTGCATCGGCGTCCTGGCTTGGTCGCGGCTGCGGGCGGCCAGCGCCTGCTCCACCTCGTCGATGGGCAGCCCGTCGGCCAGCGCCAGGTCGCGGTAGCTCACCGACTCGACGTCGACGTACTCGTCGAGTCGCAGCGCGGTGTTGGTCATGCCGATCTCGTCGCCCTGGTAGACGAACGGGGTCCCCCGGTGGCAGAGGAGCAGGGTGGCCAGCGTCTTGGCCGACTCGGCCCGGAACCAGCCGTCGTCGCCGAAGTGCGACAGCGATCGGGGCTGGTCGTGATTGCCGAGGTAGAGCGAGTTCCAGCCGACGTCCGCCAGCGCCGACTGCCAGCGGGCCAGCGACCGCTTGACCTCGCCGAGGTCGACTTCGCTCGCCTCCCACTTGGTGCCACCGTCGAGGTGCCCGACCTCGACGTGCTCGAACCCGAACGCCATCGACAGCTCGCGGCGATTCGGATCGCTGACCCGGGCCGCGACCTCGGTCGTCAGGTCGGGCATCTCGCCGATGGTCACCAGCCCCCGCTCCTCGAACCCGACCTCCCGGTGCATCTCGCCGAGGAAGTCGTGCAGCCGGGGGCCGTTGGCGAACGCCGAGATCACGCTGCCCGAGCCCGGGAGCGAGTGGCCATCGACGAACCCGGCCGGCTTGGAGATCAGGTTGATGACGTCGAACCGGAACCCGTCGACGCCCCGATCGGCCCACCAGCGCAGCATGTCGCTGACGGCCGCACGAACCGCCGGCTCCTCCCAGTTCAGGTCGGGCTGGCTCGGGGCGAAGCTGTGCAGGTAGTAGGCGCCGACACCCTCGTCGAAGGTCCAGGCCGGGCCCCCGAACGTGGCGACCCAGTCGTTCGGCTCGGCCCCCGGCTGCCCGCCGACCGTGCCGGGACGGGGCGGCCGCCAGTGGTACCAGCTCCGCCGCTCGGCATCGGGCGACGATCGGGAGTCGACGAACCAGGGGTGCTGGTCCGAGGTGTGGTTGGCCACGATGTCGACGATGAGGCGGAGGCCACGCTCGTGGAGTCGGTCGACCAGCTCGTCGAACTGCTCGATGGTGCCGAACAGCGGGTCGATGGACCGGTAGTCGCTGACGTCGTAGCCGTTGTCGACCTGCGGCGAGCGACAGATGGGCGACAGCCACACGGCGTCGACGCCGAGGTCGACGAGGTGGTCGATCCGGCCGAGGATCCCGCCGAGATCGCCGATGCCGTCGCCGTCGCTGTCGGCGAACGATCGGGGGTAGATCTGGTAGACGACGGCCCGCCTCCACCAGGCGCCCGGCCGGCCACCGGGGCCGGCCCCACCGTGTGGGGACCGCCCGGCCGGGACGTCCATCAAGCGGCGACGTGGCGTCGGGCCGTCGGCGCCAGGAGGCAGGCCAGGGCCAGCAAGGCGAGCGCCGGGGCGACGGCCCTCGCGCCGTCGACCGTGAGCAGGGCGATCGTCAGGAGGGCGATCGAGACCGCGTCGACCGCGACCAGGACCCGCCAGGCCGACCGCCGACCCCGGAGCACGCCGACCCAGAGAACGGCGACGACGACGAGCCCGAGCCCGAGCCGGCCGGCCGACGTGAGCAGCGGCGCGGCGAACGACAGCGCCCGGAGCGCACCGTAGAGCCACAGCGAGCCCGGCACCCGGAACAGCGCCGGCAGGTGCGGATCGGCGTCGACTCGACCCCGGGCCGCTGGGGCCGCAGCCCGGGGTCGATCGATCGAGGTCACCCCTTCACCGCACCGGCGGTCAGGCCACGCACGAAGTAGCGCTGCAGGGTGAAGAACACGACGAGGGGCACGAACATGGCGACGAACCCGCCCGCGGTCAGCAGGTGCCACTCCTGACCCCGGTCGCCGATGAGCCGGACGAGCGCCTGCTGGATGATCTGGTTCTCGCGGTCGGAGCCGAGGAAGATCAGGGCGATCAGGAAGTCGTTCCAGACCCAGAGGAACTGGAGGATGGCGAAGGCGGCGATGATCGGCGTGCTCAACGGCATGATCAGTCGCCAGAAGATCTGGAAGTGCGACGCCCCGTCGATGAGGGCCGACTCGATGATCGACTTCGGGAGCGACCCGACGTAGTTCCGGATCAGGTAGACGGCGAGTGGCATGGCGAACGCCGTGTGGGCAAGCCACACCGCCACGAACGTGCCGGTCAGATCGAAGTTGCCGTAGAGCCGGAGGATCGGGATGAGGGCAACGTACAGGGGCACGACCAGCAGCGCGATGAGCAGGGCGAACAGGGCCTGCCGGCCGGGGAAGTCCATCCAGGCGAAGGCGTAGGCGGCGAACGAGGCGGCCACGATGGGGATCAGCGTGGCCGGGATCGACAGGACGAACGAGTTGACGAACGCCGTCCCGAGACCGGACTCGATGACGTCGGTGTAGTTCTGCAGCGTCCACTGGCCCTCGAACGGCGAGGTCAGGGCGGTCCACCATCCCGAGCCCTTCACCAGGTCCTCCTGGCGGAACGACGAGATCAGCAGGCCGACGGTCGGCACCAGCCAGAGGATGCACAACAGGGCGACGGGCACGACCGACGACAGGTTGCCCGGCAGCCAGCGCCGGGGGCTGTCGCTGGTCGCCGCCGCCTGTGCCGGCAGCACCTCGTCTCCGAGGTCGACGACGGTCATCGGAGTGCCTCCTGCTCGCGGAAGTTGCGGATGTTCAGCACGATGATGGGGATCATGATCACCATCATGAAGACGACGATGGCCGAGGCCTGACCGAACCGTCTGAAGTCGAACAGCTCCTTGACGAAGCGGTTGGCGATCACGTCGGAGTCGAAGTTTCCGCCGGTCATGACGAACACGATGTCGAACACCTTGACGACGGCGATGCCGATCGTGGTCAGCACGACGGTGATCGTCGAGCGGATCTGGGGCAGCACCACCCGCCAGAACACCTGGGACTCGGTGGCGCCGTCCATCTGGGCCGCCTCGATCGTGTCCTCGGGGACGCCCTTGATGGCGGCGGACAGCAGGACCATGGCCAGGCCGGTCATCGTCCAGACCATGATGATGATGAGCAGCAGGGTGTTGAGGCGCCCGTCCGACACCTGCAGCCAGCTCACCGGTTCGTTGCCGACGCCGGTCCAGATGGCGTTGAGCAGACCGATCTGCTCCCGGCCGGCCGGTCGCCAGTTGTAGACGAACAGCCAGATCGTCGACGCCCCGACGGCGCTGATCGCCATCGGCATGAAGATGACCGACTTGGAGATCGACTCCCACCGGCCGGACAGTCGGTCGGCCAGCACCGCTATCGCCAGCCCGAAGACCAGGCAGAAGGCGGGAACGAGGAACACCCACAGCACGTTGTTGATCAGCGTCGATCGAAGCGACGGGTCCTCGATCAGCTGGCGGTAGTTGTCGAGGCCGACGAACTCCTCCGAGCGGTCGCCGTAGAAGCTGTCGCGGATCGACCGCAGCGCTGGGTAGATCAGATAGAGCCCGACCAGCAGCAGCGCCGGACCGGCGAAGGCGTAGGGCCGGAGCCGGTCGGCCGTCCCGTCCGGCAGGCGGTCGACCAACCAGTTGAGCGCCCAGAAGAGCAGGGCGCTGCCCCCGACCCCGACGATCACGGCCAGGACACCGAAGAGCACTCTCGTCACTGGCTATCCCCCTTTCTCCGTTACCTGCCGGCTGCGAGGGTCCTGGCCGGGTCGCCCCGTCGGCCCGGACCCTCGCAGGCCGCCTACTCGGGCCAGCTGTCGTCGATCGACGCCAGCACCTCGTCGAGGCTGCGCTGGCCACCGATCCAGTCGACGGTGCCGGTCCAGAACGAGCCGGTGCCGACCGGTCCCGGCATCAGATCCGAGGCGTCGAAGCGCAGCACGTCGGCGTTGGCCCCGATGGCGAAGAGGTCCCGCTCGACCTGGGTCGGGTAGATGCTGTCGTCGAAGCCGACGTGGGGCGACAGCCAGCCGCCCTCGGCCGCCCAGCTCTCGCCGTAGGTGTCGGTCGACAGGAACTCCATGACCGCCCTGGCCGCCGGCGTGTCGTTCAGCAGCAGCGCCAGGTCGCCGCCGGCCAGGACCGGGTTGCCGTCGTAGCCGCCCTCGACCGGCGGGAAGTAGCTGACGGCGATGCTGGCGTCGAGGTCGGCCTGGGCGTCCTCGGGGAAGAACCCGGTGATGAAGTTGCCCTGGCGGTGGAGGTAGCAGCCGGCCGGGTCGGTGAAGAGGTCGGCCGGCGAGTCGCCGAAGTTCAGGCCGAGCACGCCGGCCGATCCGCCGACGACGTTGCCCTCCTTGCCCCACAGCTCCTCGAACTTCTCGAAGGCGGCCCGGACCTCGGGTGAGTCGAACGGGATCTCGTTGGTGACCCACTGGTCGTAGACCTCGGGGCCGTGGAGCCGGAGCATGTACTCCTCGATCCAGTCGGTTGCCGGCCAGCCGGTTGCCCCACCGCTCTCGATGCCGAGACACCACGGCGTGCCGCCGTCGGCGATGATCTGGTCCTCCAGGGCGGCCAGCTCGCCGTCGGTCGACGGGATCGAGTAGCCGGCGTCGTCGAAGGCCGGCAATGGTCGCCACATGGCGCTCTTGACCGCCATGCGGACCGGGAAGCCCATCACGTCACCCGACTCGTTGCGGGCGGCGTCGAGGAAGCCGGGGATCAGGCTGGTCTCGAGCGCGTCGAGGTCGAGGTAGTCGGCCACCGGCAGTGCGTCGGTCTGGTCGGCGATGTCGAGCAGCAGACCTGGTTGGGGGAAGAACGCGATGTCGGGGATGTTGCCACCCTCGACCCGGGTGGTGATCTCGGTGTCGAAGGCGGGGGAGTCGACGTAGGTGACGTCGATGCCGGTCTCCTCGATCAGCGGTTCGAGCGTGGTGCGCATGCGCTCGGCCTCGTCGCCGGAGAAGGCACCGAAGATCTCGACCTCCTGGCCGGCCAGATCGCCGCCGCCGCCGGCGGCGGCCCCATCGTCACCGTCGTCGTCGCCACCACAGGCCGCGAGCACCAGCACCGAGGCTGCCAGCGCAGCCAGCGGACGACGCCATCGAGCGTTGAACATCTTTCCTCCCCTTGGTCCTTCGCCGCCGCCGATCGGACCGATGACCCGGCCGGTGCCGGATCGGCTCCGCCTGACGGGCCACTCCGATCGTGTGATCGAAACGATTCGACGAAACGATTCGACGATGAACCTACTCCCGCCGGGATGGCTCGTCAACCGCTGGTCTGGCCGCGTTGTCGGCCGGGCTGTCGCCGGTCATCTGCGGCGCCACGCTGCGTCCTCGGCCTCGCCATGGCGCTCACGAGCTGCGGCGAGATCTGCGTCCCTGCTCGGCCTGCGCCTGGCCGGCGCCAGCCGACCGGCATCGCTCGGCGGTCTCCCCGTGTCCCGAGCCCCGAGCTCGCTCAGGAGTTGGGCCAGCGATCGTCGTTCCCGACGACGACGCAGGCATCCCGCTCGCCCTCCTGCGTGAGGCGGAGGTCGAGGACGCCGCCAGGGGCGGCGAGGACTGCGCCGTGACGAGTAGGACGGGTGATTCGGGACACTAGGCGGTCGCCGCGGTCGCCGCCGTCGAGCTGCGGACGACGAGCTCACAACCGACGAGCTCCTGGCGGACCGGCATGGCTGCGCCGCCGCCCTCGAGCACCTCGACGATGGCCTCGGCCGCCAGTCGGCCGATCGAGGTCGGCGAACCGACGACCGCCGTCGTCGCCGGGGTCGTCGCATCGGCAACCAGCGCGCTGGTCAACAGGCCGAGCACCGAGAAGTCCTCGGGCACTCGCCGCCCCTCGGCCTGCGCCCCCTGGATCACCCCGGCCAGGGCCGGATCGTTCATGACGACGGCGGCGGTGACGTCCGGCCGGTCGAACAGGAGCGCGCCGATCGCCTCGCGGCCGGCGGCCGGTCCTCGCTCGGGATGGCAGGTCAACAGCTCGACGCCGTGTCGGCCGGCCGAGGTCTCCAGCTCGGTCTGGATGCGCTCGACGAACCCGTACCGACGCTCCAGCTCCGATGGCGGCGGGCCGACGTAGGCCACCGCCCGATGCCCGAGCTCGGCCAGGTGGCTCATGGCCGTGTCGGTCAGTTGCTCGGTGTCGGTGTCGACGAAGGTGAACGGATCGGGCTCCGCCGTCCTGCCGATCAACACCATGGGGATGGCGTCTCGCTGCAGGACGGCGACCCGCTCGTCCTCGAGCTGGACCGACAGCAGCAACGCCCCGTCGACCAGGCCCTGGCGGACGAAGGTCTGCAGGTCCGTCGAGCTCTCGAACGGCTCGGTCCAGAGCAGCAGGTGATAGCCGCTCTGGCGGGCGGTCTCCGCCGCTGCCGTGATCACGTCGGTCATGAACGGGTCGGCGTCGCTGTCGTCGGTCGGCAACAGGAGCGCAACGATCCGCGTCCGACGACCCTTCAGGCTGCGGGCCACCAGGTTCGGGGCGTAGTCCAGCTCTTCCATCGCCTCGAAGATCCGGGCCCGGGTGGCGTCCGAGACCGGCCGCGAGCCCGACAGCGCATACGAGACCGTGCTCAGGGAGACGCCGGCCCGCCTCGCCACATCAGCCATCGTTGCCATCGGGGTGCCCTCGTGCTCGCTCGTTCAGCCGCCTCAGGCTATCGAAACGATTCGAGCCGGCCACCGATCCCATCTCCCGGCGGACGCCGAGGCCGGGCTCGCCAGCGGTCACGTCGCTCGGACGCCGGTGCGGGGTCGGCTCGGGGAGGTGGCCCGGGAGCCGCCCGCTCTTGACGTCCCGACGACATCGCCGCTGAAGTCGTGCGATGGACACGATGCTCCTGCTGGTCGGGATCACGCTCGTCACGTCCGTCGTGGCGACGTTGATCATCGTCGCAACGTGGCGCTTTCGACCTGCGATATGGGCCGCTGACCTCGGCCTGCCCCGACAGGACCCCGTCGCCGGCTTCGTCGTGCTCGTCGTCCTCGTGCTCGTGCTGCTCGGCGGTTCCGTCGCCGCCTCGGTGGTGGCCATCGACGAGTTCGGTCTGGTCGGCGCGGCGATCGCCGGGTGGGCGGTGATGGCCTTCTTCGGCCTGTGGGACTTCCTCGTCATCGACTGGCTGATCTTCATCGGGCTCCGGCCGAGCTGGTTCCACATCGACGGGATGGAGAGCTCGCCGCACATCTACGACTGGCGACACCACGGAAGGGAATCGCTGCCGGCCCTGGTCATCGGGTTGCCGATGGCTGCGGTGTCCACCGTGGTCGCCGCACTGGCGACGTAGCGGTCCCGGCGCAGGCGGCCGTCTTCACCGCCGATGCCGGCTAGGCCGATGCTCGCCTGGCCGCCAGGACACAGAACTCGTTGCCCTCGGGATCGGCCATGACCACCCAGGGAACGTCACCTTGCCCGACGTCGACCCGAGACGCGCCGAGCCCGAGCAGTCGCTCGACCTCGGCCCCCTGGTCGTCGGGACGAAGATCGATGTGGAGGCGGTTCTGACCGGCCTTGGCCCCCTCGGTCAACAGGAACAGGATGCCAGGCAGCCGATCGATCTCCGGTTGGATCTCGAAGACGACCGGGCCGTCGTCGGCGACCACCCACCCGAGCACCTCACACCACCACCGACCGAGCGCAACCGGGTCTTGTGACGCAACGGTGAGCTGCTCCCACTCGAGACTCATGGCCGGACCATAGCCCCCGCCTCCGGGCCGGGATCGGCCTTTTCGGCCGACCTCGGCGGCCGCCGGCCCTAGAGTCGACCCGTGGCGTCGGCCGTGATCTTGGGTGGAACCGGTGTGGTCGGATCGGCGATCGCCAGGCGCCTCGCTCGACTGGCGTGGCAGGTCACGGTGGTCGGCCGCCGGCCCGGGCGGATGGCCGAGGACCTGCGGCGGCTCGGCGTGCAGTTCGTTGCCTGCGACCGCACGGATCTCGGCGGCCTGCGGGCGGCCGTCGGCCGTGGCGGTCACGAGCTGCTGGTCGATTGTCTGTGCTTCACCTCCCGCGACGCCAGCAGCCTGCTCGAGCTGGCCGACGGGGTCGGGTCGACGGTGATGATCTCGACGAAGGCGGTGTACGTCGACGACGACGGCAACAACGTGAACTCGTCGACGCCGCCTCGCTTCGCCGGGCCGATCACCGAGGCCCAGGCCGTCATGGCTCCCGGCGTCGGCGACCCGATGATCGGCGAGGGCTACGGGTCGCACAAGGTCGCGGCCGAGCAGACCCTGCTCGAGAGCAACCGGCCGGTGACGGTCCTGCGTCCGTCGAAGATCCACGGGCCGGGAGGCACCCAGCCCCGGGAATGGGTCTTCGTGAAGCGGTGTCTCGACCGCCGACCGGCGGTGGTACTGGCCGACCGGGGTCGCAGCATCGACCACACGACGGCGGCAGCCACCCTGGCGGCCCTGGTCGAGCTGGTCGCCGACCGACCCGGGCGGCGGGTGCTGAACTGCGCAGATCCGGATGCGCCGTCCGCGCTCGAGATCGCACGCACGACCGCCGAGCTCCTCGACCACCAGTTCGACGAGTACCTGCTGGACGTCGATGCGGATCCGATGCTCGGCATCCATCCCTGGATGACCGCCGCCCCGATCGTGCTCGACACCGGTGCGGCCGAGGCGCTCGGCCACGTGCCGGCCGGTACCTATGCCGAGACGGTCGGCGAGGCGGTCGAGTGGATGACGGGGCGGGCCGAGATCGGACCCGGCGGCGGTGCGAACCTGCCTGGCGTCGACGCGGCGTGGTTCGCCGGCATGTTCGACTACGCCAGGGAGGACCGCTACATCGAGCAGCGCCGGGCCTCCGGTTCCCGCTCGAGCTGACCGGGCGGCGGCCGATCGACCGGGTCAGCGCATGTCGCGATCATCCGAGGCCATCGACCACCGCCGACGGGCCCTCCCGCCGGCTCGGACGCGGTCGCTCGTGCACCTCCTGCCCCCGGCCCGCGGTTCAGCCGCCCGGTTCGGCGGAGGCGACGATCGTCGACGCGCTGTCGGCGACACCGAACGAGCCACCGAGATCGATGGCGGCGTCGACCTGCCACGAGATGGCGTCGAGGTCGCTCGGGTCGAGCTCCTGGGCCGTGTAGAAGTTGGTCGAGCCGCTCTTGATGCCGGTGCACAACAGACCGCTGCCCTCGCAGCTGACGACGGTCTGGGTGCCGCTGGCGGTGGTGAGGTCGAACCGGCCCGTCGTGTAGACGTTGGCGGTGCCGATGGCGTTGTCGATCCGCTGGTCGATGGCGAAGACCAGCACGTCGCCGTCGAGGCGGGCGTCGCCGCTGTAGCTGTAGTCGGAGTCGACGAGGTCGTTGACCCGGCCTCGGAGCGTGCCGGTTCCGCCGATGGTGTGGGTCGGGTCGTCGACGCCGCTGAAGGGCAGCGGCTCGACGGCGAGGTCGAGGTTGTACCAGGGCTTGACGGCGTACTGCTGGGAGTTGGTGCGGAAGAACACCGCGCTCGGCGCCGGATCGATGAAGGCGTCCCACGGCGTCGTCAGCTCCTCGACGGTGACGCTGGCCGGCAGCTGCACCGGGACGTCCAGGTGCTCGGCGTCGTAGTAGTACCGGTCGCAGATGCCGTTGAGCCAGCAGGTGTCGTCGCCCGCCTCGATCCAGTCGAGGTGCAGGGGCCGCTCGGTCGCCCCGGCCGTGGTGAGGGTCGCCTGGAAGGCGACGGTCGACGAGGCCACCCTCGTCGAGATGGCGTCGCCGTCCCACTCGTGCTCGACGATGCCCGGTCGGGTGACGATCGTGACCGGGTCGATCGTCGCCCGCTCGGTCAGCGTGTCGATGATCGTCCGGTTCGGTGGTCGTGCGTCGTCGACGTCGCTGCGGTTGGTGGACACGCCGAACTCGGCCCGCGTCCCCTCGGGGCCGCCGTCGAACTCGTAGATCGAGAGGGTGAGGTAGTGGCGGGGCGTGTCGTCGACGAACAGGGTGGTCGGCGCCAGCCGGTGGTCGGGCGGCAGGTCGAGAGTCGCCTCCAGCCCGGCGGGGTCGGTGATCTCGAAGTGGTAGTGGGCGGCCGGGGTCTCGTTGCCGATCTCCCGGCCGATGAACGGGTCGCCGGTGCCGGTGAACAACTGCTCGACCGCAGTCTGCATGAGGCCCTCCTGGTGGCCGTTCGTGGTGAAGCGGATCAGCTCCTCCCGCCACTCGGGGGTGATGTCCAGGTGCTCCGAGTCGACGAGGTTGGCCATCGGTGAGGCCACGTACTCGAGCGTGTTGTCGTAGTAGACGGCGTCCTTGACCTCCGGTTTCAGGTACTTGGCCCACCGGGAGTCGTCGGTGAAGGTCAGCTGCGAGACGTCGACGAAGTGGGCGTCGTGGTTGAACGTCGTTGCGTTGTAGAGGACCCGGTCGGAGACGCCGTGACCCCAGTAGATGTAGTCGTTGCCGATGGCCATCTCGCGGGTGAAGCGGGCGACCGGAGCCTCGCCGGGGACGGGCACGGGGAAGCTCGACTCGAAGACCGGGACCGGATTGCCGTCGTCGCCGAAGCGGGCGACGGTCGAGACGACGTTGCCGTCCTCGAGCACGTGCGACAGGGGCTCGGCCGGGGTGAGGAGGTTGGTGGCGTCGGCCGACACCTCCTCGGCCAGCGCCTCGACGACGGCGAAGCGGGGGCGAACGCCGGCGTTGGGATCGGCCCCCTCGGGGCCGTGGACGAAGACGTCCCACTCGGCTCGGGCCCCGCCGACCACGGTCCCGCCGGCGGCGTCGTACAGGTTGAGGGCGAGGAAGATCTCGCCGTCCGGATCGTCGCTCTCGAGGAAACGGGTCGGCGCGAGGCGGAAGCCGGCCGGCAGCTCGTCGGCCTCGAAGGCCTCGATCGCGGCCTGGTCGCGGAACTCCCATCGGATGTACACCGACCCGGCCGGCGGCGGCTCCTCGGGGAACCGTTCGCTCTTGACCACGAAGTCGAGCCAGGCCGGTTCGGTGCGGTCACCGACGGCGCTGGCGTACTCGAGCGCCTCCATCCCGATGAACAGCTTCTTCAGCACGTTGCGGGTGGCCATGGCGTCGTCGGGGGAACCGTCGACGGGGGAGGGGGGCAGCGGCACGATCACCCGGTCGAGACCGTCGGCGATCGGCTCGCCGAGGGTGAGCGGCTGCTCGATCGGGTCGTCGCCCTGGGTGGCCGGTCGGTTGAGCAGGTTGTAGGCCTCCACGAAGCCGGCGGCCGCGGGGGTGTGGAACGTGAGCGCGCCGGTGAGGTTGCCGTCGACGACGTCGAAGGCGCCGCTGACGGCCACGGCGTCGGCCAGGGTGGTGGTGGTCTCGGCGTCGCCGTCGAGGGCGTAGACGAAGCTGAGGTCCGCCTCGGCGGCGAGGGTCGGGAGGAACGGGGCGAGTCGCCCGGTCGTTGCCGAGCCGGCATCGGTCGGCGGGTCGATGAGCCGCGAGCCGGAGCCGTCGGCGGCCAGCAGCGACGGCGCGACCGTCGGGTCGGCTGGGGTGACGAGCACGGCGCTGGCCACCTCGCCCGGCTCGGCGACGTCCGAGGCGAGCGATCCGATCAGGCCGAGCAGCTCGCCCAACGCTGGATCGGCGACGGGCCGATCGACCGCCAGCGCTGCGGCGTTCACGGTGGCGATGCCCCTGGCGTCGGCCGGAACGAGCGCCAGCAGCGCGTCGATCCGGGCCCGGTGGCCCCGGTCGTCGGTGGCGGTCTCGGCGGTGGTCGAGGGTGTCGAGGTGGTGTCCGGGGCGGTCGCATCGGGTTCGTCGGTCCCGCTGGTGCAGGCCATGGCCGCCAGGCCGAACACGCAGAGCACGGCGATGCCGCGCCGGAGCGTGGAGGTCATGACCGCACAGTATGGCGGCCTGGGCCCCGGCTCCGTCTGGTCAGGCAACCGGGCGCAGCGGGTGGCCGGCGCGGTGTGCGGCGGCCTACTTTCGGGGCGAGTTGTTGGCACGAGGGGGATCGATGACGGAGTCCTGGCAGGTGGCGTCTCTCCGGCCCGGCACGAATGGGCCGACCCGGCCGTCGAGGTCGACGCGGTGAACAGCCTGACCGACGACCGACGCCTCCGGGAGCTGCTCGATCGCCTGCACGCCGCCAGCGACCGGCAGATCGCGGCCATCGACGAGTACGACCGGGCCGGGGGGCCAAGGCCGACCGGGTTCGAGCCGGACGGGGCCCCGGAGCGGACGTTCTGGCTCGACAAGTACGTGGCGCTGGATCGGGACAAGGCCGAGTTCGTGTACGCACTCTGCCGAGCCGCCGGTGCGACGCGGATCGTCGAGGCCGGCACCTCCTTCGGCGTGTCGACGCTCTACCTGGCCGCCGCCGTCCGAGACAACGGTGGCGGGTTGGTGACGTCCGGGGACATCGAGGCGACCAAGGCGGCCGTGGCGAGGCGCCACCTCGACGAGGCCGGGCTCTCGTCGTCGGTCGACGTGCTCGTCGGCGACGTCCGGGAGACGCTCCCCGCCATCGAGGACCCGGTCGACGTCCTGCTGCTCGACATCTGGGCCCCGATCGCCGGCGACGTGGCGGCGACGGTCGGCCCCCGCCTCCGCACCGGCGGCATCATCGTCGCCGACAACACCCTGGCCCGGCGCCAGCTCTACGCCGGGCTCTTCGAGCACCTCGACGACCCGGCGAACGGTTTCACCACGCAGACGCTGCCGTTCGACGGCGGCCTCGAGCTCGCCGTGAAGACGGCGGCCGGCCATCCGGCCTGAGGCTCGACGGTCCCTGCGAACCGGCCGGGCCGCTCGAACCGTTCGAACCGCGCCGGCCCGAGCGACGACGCCGCCCGAGCCCGGCGGCGGACGGGTCAGGCCTCGAGCGCGTCGAGGAAGGCCGACAGCTCGGCCGCGTCGATGGGGACGAGCCGGGGGTCGTCGGGGAACTCGCCGCTGGCCACGTCCTCGACATAGCCGGAGAACGCCTCGATGCGCAGCTTCTGGATCCGATCCTCCTCGGCGGCCAGGTCGGCGTACTGCTTGGCGTGCCTCGGCACGTGGCCCCGGTTCGTGCCGAGGATGTCGGTCGAGAACAGGTACTGCGCATCGCAGCCGTTTCCCGATCCCATCGAGATCATGACCAGCGACGTCCGCTGGCTGATCGCCGTCGCCACCGGGGCCGGTACGACCTCGATCTCGGCGGCGAACGCCCCGGCCTCCTCCAACGCCACCGTCGCCCGCCACACGTCGAGCGCCGACGAGGCGGTCTTGCCGACCGCCCGGAACCCGCCGGTCCAGGTGCGGCGGGCCGGGATCAGCCCGACGTGGCCGACGACGGGGATCCCCTCGTCCCGCATCCGGGCGATCGTCTGCAGGCTGGCCGCGCTCCACACCGCGTCGGCATCGGCGTTCAGGGCGGCGAAGCCGGCCCGGAGATAGTCGTCGGTCGTGACCGCCGATCGACCGTACTCGATGCCGACGACCATGAACGCCGTCGGCGCCGCCGCCCGCATCGCCGGCGACATGATCGAGTCCTGCACGGTCACGATGTCGATGCCGGCCGCCTCGGCCGCCTCGGCCTCGGCGACCGACTCGACGTACACGTTGGTCAGCTGGCGCTGCCCCTTGCCGGCTCGCAGGTCGGCGACGGTCGGCCGGACGCGGTTCACGAGTCGCCCGCGGCCGGCACCCGCATCGTCAC
The DNA here is from genome assembly GCA_028285495.1 of Acidimicrobiales bacterium. GTDB lineage: Bacteria > Actinomycetota > Acidimicrobiia > Acidimicrobiales > SZUA-35 > JAHELU01. The sequence continues at coordinate 243,372 of JANQPB010000026.1, read as the reverse complement.
CCGGTCGCCGACCACCCGGATCTCGTGGGTGTTCAGCGCGACGCACACCGGGTCGCGCGTCGGCGAACCGGACTCGATGTCGAACCGGCCGTTGTGCTTCGGACACTCGATCTGGCCGTCGATGACGATGCCGCCGGCCAGGTGGATGCGCCGGCTGTGGGTGCAGATCCCGTCGGTGGCCAGGTAGCGGTCGCCCAGCCGGTACACGGCGAAGGTGGCGTCGCCGAGGTCGAGCCGCCGCACGTCGCCGTCGTCGAGATCGGCGACCGCGCACACGTCGACGAAGCCGTCCCGCTCCGGCCCCGGGGCCAGCCGGACCTCGACCCCGGTCCCACCCGCGTCGGCGACGGTCACCGCCGGACCAGGCACGACCCGGTCGAGCTCGTAGGTCGGGTCGCGATGCTGGCGGATCAGGGCCGGGACGAGCTCGCGGTAGGCGGCGATGATCGACGGGCTCGGCTCGGGGAGGTCATCCTTGATCTCGTCGTGCAGGGCCCGCAGGTTGTGGGTCGGCACGGTGGGGAACATGTGATGCTCGACGTGGTAGTTCATGTTCCAATAGAGGAACCGGAACACCGGGTTCATGTAGACGGTCCTGGTGTTGAGCCGGTGGTCGAGCACGTCCTCCCGGAGCCCGAGGTGCTGGGTCGTGCCGAAGATCAGCACCAGCCAGGCCCCGTAGAACGACGGGCCGACGAAGAACAGCAGCGGGATCAGGCTCCACGAGACCAGGCACCACACGATCAGCGCCACCCACAGCGCCACGTAGATCCGGCCCTCCCGCACGATCTTGTGGTGCTCCCGCTCGGGCACGAACGACCGGTCGGCCTCGGAGATCCGACCGAGGGCGTGGCGCACGGTCCTGGCCATCGCCTGGGGCCCGTTCTTCAGGTTGAACAGGTTGGGGAACCAGTCGCCGGCCTCGGGCGGCCGGGCGAGGATGATCTCGGGGTCGCGGGCGACGACGATCGTGTCGCTGTGGTGCCGGACGTGCGACCACCGCCACAGGGTGGCGTCGCGCAGCAGCATGAACGACGCCGGGTAGTACACGAGGTCGTTGAGCCACGGGGTCCGGAACGCCGTGCCGTGGCCGCACTCGTGCCAGCGGGGGTCGGCCGAGCTGCCGTACAGCGTGCCGTAGACGAACAGCGCCGGGATGGTCCACCACGACCAGAGCGAGAGGTAGGCCCAGACGCCGGACCCGACGAGGAGGGTGACGTAGAGACCGACGTGCAGCGCGGCCCGACCGTTGCTCCGCGTCGTCAGCTCGCGCAGCCGGTCCGGATCGATCGGCGACTGGTACCACTCCGCCTCGGCCAACCCGGCCGCGATCGCCTCCCGCTCGGCTGCGGAAGCGAGCGAGTAGTCCCGCTTCATCGTTTGCGCCATCGACCCCGTCCCTGTGCTCGACTGCCCGATCGGACCACGTTAGTTCGTCCGCCGCAGCGACTTCCTGCCCGGCGGATCGCAGAGCGGGCCGTCGCCAGTGGGGCCGGCGGCCGGCCTCAGCGTTCGGCGACGGCGAGCCGGGCCGCGAAGCCGAGCAGGACGATGCCGAGCGACTGCTCGATCCGGCGCAGCACCTGCGGCCGGGCCAGCACGGACCGGCGGATGGCGGAGGCGAAGGCGGCGTAGACGAGGAACACGGCCAGCGTCATGGCCATGAACACGGCGCTCAGGCCGAGCAGGCGGGGGTCGAGCAGGGTCGGGGGCGAGGCCAGGAACTGGGGGAGGAAGGCGAAGAAGAAGATGGTGAGCTTCGGGTTCAGCAGGTTGAGCAGCACGCCGCGCCACACCGTGACCCGAAGCGATGCGCCGTCGCCCTGCTCGACGTCGGTCAGCGATCCCGAGGCCCGGATCATGCCGATGCCGAGGTAGGCCAGGTAGGCCACACCGATCCAGCGGACCACCTCGAACACCTCGGCCCCGGCCTGCATCAGCCCCGAGAGCCCGAGGCAGGCGGCCACGAGGTGGGGCACGATCCCGAGGGTGCAACCGAAGGCGGCGGCGCTGCCCCGCTGCCAGCCGGCCGCGATCGACGTCGATACCGAGTACACCACGCCGGTGCCGGGGATGAGCACGACGACGAGCGACGTGGCCAGGAACGCCGGCGAGGTCGGGGTGACGAACCCCTGGACGACGGCCACGGTCACGGCCAGCACGAGGGTGGCGGCCAGGATCTGCACCATCGGTCCGCCGGCGGCGAAGCGGGCGGCCAGCCCGTGGCGGACGACGTCGATGGCATCGGCCGGGGCCGCCACCCGCTGACCGTCCCTGGAGCCGTCGAGCATGGTCCCGACCAGGTCGTCGCCGTGTCGGCGCCGCCAGGTCCGGGGGAAGGCGCGGGCGAGCAGCCGGTACTGCCGTTCGAGGTTCATGCCGATCCGCCGGCCAGCTGGCGCCTGGCGACGTCGGCGTTGGCGGCCAGGCGGTCGGCCTGCTCGGCCAGCGCCCGCCGCCCCTCGACGGTGATGGCGTAGTACCGGCGGTTGCGGCCATCGACCACCTCCTCGCCCGAGACCGCGAGCAGCCCGTCGCCGACCAGGCGGTCGAGCGCCGTGTACAACGTGCCGGCCCGGAGCCGGACCCGGCCACCGGACAACTCGTCGACCGCCCGGATCACGCCGTAGCCGTGGGCTGGACGTGGGGCCAGGGCGGCCAGGATCAGGAACGTCGGTTCACGCATCGTCAGCCAGCATATATCGATGATCAGACTATGTCGACCGTCGAATCGTCGAACCGTCGGGCGCCTGGCGCTCCGGCGCCGGCTCAGGCCGTGCGCATCGTCAGGAACCCACACGGGACCCGGGTGAGCTCCTCGAAGTCGGTCGGTCCCTTGACCAGGCAGCGGACCACCCCGATCCCCTCGGCATCGACGATGGGGACGACCAGCCGCCCGCCGACCCGCAGCTGGTCGTCCCAGGCGGCGGCGATGGCGTGGGCGCCGGCGGTGACGATCACCCGGTCGTACGGCGCGCCGGGGGCGTGACCGGCGGCGCCGTCGCCGGTCACCACCCGGACGCCGACGACGCCGAGCTGGTGCAGGCGGTTCCTGGCGCCGGCGGCCAGGTCGGCGTCCAACTCGACCGACACCACCCCGCCGCCATCACCATCCCGGCCGGCGACGCCGACGATGGTCGCCAACAGGGCGGCGTTGTAGCCCGAGCCCGTCCCGATCTCCAGCACCCGGTGACCGGGCGCCAGCCGGCACAGCTCGAGCATCGTGGCCACCATCGTCGGCTGGGAGACCGAGCTGATCGGCACACCGTCGTCCGTCGTCTTCACCGTGACCGCCTTGTCGGCGTAGGCCGCCTCGGCGCCGGCCCCCTCGATGAAGCGATGGCGGGGGACGGCGGCCAGCGCCGCGGCCACCGCCGGTGAGCGCACCACGCCGGCGGCCCGGAGGTGCGAGACCATCGCCGATCGGGCGTCGTCCACGTCCATGGCACCCCCTCGGTCCCGGACCGCGCTGGGATCCGAGCCTAGCATCGCTCCGACGCCACCTCCGGAGAAGTCGGGTGACCACCGGCGACACCCCGCAACCGTCAGCGACCGACGTCGTCGACCGTCGTCCTCCGGCCCAGGGGGTTCACCGACCGGCTCGGCTGACGGCTTCCTGACACCAGGACACCCGAACCTGGCCGAGTCCGGCCCCCGGCCGGCCGCAGGTCGGGACCGTGGTCCCTGGTTCGATCGGCCCGCCCGATCGAGACTGGGACCATGAACGTTCCTGACTATGTCGAGCACGACGGCCTGAAGACCTGGGTCGAGGAGATGGTGGCGCTGTGTACGCCCGCCGACGTCTACTGGTGTGACGGCTCCGACGAGGAGTACGACCGCCTGTGCCAGGAACTGGTGGACGCCGGCACCTTCATCCGACTCAATGACGAGCTGCGGCCCAACAGCTTCCTGGCCCGTTCCGATCCGAGCGACGTGGCTCGGGTCGAGGACCGGACCTACATCTGCTCCCGCACCGCCGACGACGCCGGGCCGACCAACAACTGGATGGATCCGGACGAGATGAAGGCGACGCTGCGGCCGCTCTTCGACGGCTGCATGGCCGGCCGCAGGATGTACGTCATCCCGTTCAGCATGGGACCGCTCGGCTCCGACATCGCCCAGATGGGCGTCGAGATCACCGACTCGGCCTACGTGGCCGTCAACATGAAGATCATGACCAGGATGGGCCGGGGTGCGCTGGAGGTGCTCGGTACCGACGGCGAGTTCGTTCCCTGCATGCACACCGTCGGTGCGCCGCTGGCCGACGGCGAGGAGGACGTCGCCTGGCCGTGCAACCCCGACGTCAAGTACATCGTGCACTACCCCGAGGAGCGGGCGATCTGGAGCTACGGCAGCGGCTACGGCGGCAACGCCCTCCTCGGCAAGAAGTGCCTGGCCCTGCGCATCGCCTCGACGATGGCCCGCGACGAGGGCTGGCTGGCCGAGCACATGCTGATCATGGGCGTGACCGAGCCGTCCGGCGAGAAGACCTTCGTCGCCGCCGCCTTCCCCAGCGCCTGCGGCAAGACCAACTTCGCCATGCTGGTGCCGCCGACCTCGTTCCAGGACGAGGGCTGGAAGGTGACCACGATCGGCGACGACATCGCCTGGATCAAGCCCTCGCCAGACGACGGGAAGCTCTACGCCATCAACCCCGAGGCCGGCTACTTCGGCGTTGCTCCCGGCACGTCCTACGAGACCAACCCGGCGGCCATGGAGTCGATCAAGGCCAACACGATCTTCACCAACGTGGCCCTGACCGACGAGGGCGACGTCTGGTGGGAGGGCATGGACGGCAAGCCGCCGGCCCATGCCATCGACTGGCAGGGCAATGACTGGACGCCGGACTCCGATGCCAAGGCGTCACACCCGAACGCCCGCTTCACCGCACCGGCGGCCCAGAACCCGGCCCTCGACCCCGAGTGGGACGACCCGAAGGGCGTGCCGATCAAGGCGTTCGTCTTCGGCGGCCGCCGCTCGGGCACGATCCCGCTGATCGTCCAGAGCTTCAACTGGGCCTACGGCGTGTTCATGGCCGCCACGATGGGCTCGGAGACCACCGCCGCCGCCTTCGGCCAGCAGGGCGTGGTCCGCCGTGACCCCTTCGCCATGCTGCCCTTCGCCGGCTACCACATGGGTGACTACATCAACCACTGGCTGTCGTTCGGCCGCAACATCCACAACCCGCCCCGGATCTTCGAGGTCAATTGGTTCCGCCGTGACGCAGAGGGCAAGTTCGTCTGGCCCGGCTTCGGTGAGAACATGCGGATCCTGCAGTGGATCGTCGAGCGGGCCAACGGCCGTGCGGTCGGGGTCGAGAGCCCCCTCGGCTGGATGCCCCGCTACCAGGACCTCAACTGGAAGGGCCTGGAGGACTTCTCCGAGCAGGACTTCCACGACTGCCTGTCGATCGACCAGTCCGATTGGGACGCCGAGCTGATCCAGATCGAGGAGCTGTTCATGCGGCTCCATACCCGGCTCCCGGCCGAGATGTCGGCCATCCGGTCGCTCGTGGCCGGGGCGCTGTGGCGGTCGCCCGATCACTGGGAGATGAACCCGGACCCGACCTGAGATCACCGCCCGGCGCGGGCCGGGCACCATCGAGCGAGACGAGACGGGTGGGGGTCGGGCGTTGGCCCGACCCCCACCCGTCGCTCGCGTTCGGCTACAACGGGAGCAAGGAAAAGAAATCGGCGGTTCCTGTAACACCGGCGGGTTGAGCTCGGACAACGCAGGTGTATGAAGCCGCACGACAACGACATCAGACGCTCGCCCCGTAGCGCGTCGCTCGCTGTCCGCTGGGACCACTACCTGGCCACCGGAAGCCCGCGGGCCCAGGGCGACCTCCTGCAGGAGGTCGATCGCTACGTGCGGACCGAGGCCCGTCGCCGGCTCGGTGCCGGTCATCCGTTGTTCGAGGAGGCGGCCCAGGAGGCCCTGGTCGGCGTGGCCAGACGCATCGTCGACCACGAGCGGCCGGAGTTCCCCGCCGCCTACGTCCGTCGCGTCGTCGGCAACAAGGTGGCCAACCTGCTCGAGCGGGAGACCCGCAGGCGGGCTCGGGAAGAGCAGCAGTGGACCCCCGACCTCTCACCGATCGAGGCATCGGCCAGCGCCGACTGGCACGACTTCCTCGACACGCTCCGCGACATCGTCTCGTCGGACGAGTTCTGGACGCTCGTGCTCCGGTACCACTTCGACTACTCGTACGGCGAGATCGGCCGACTCCTCGAGAAGGAGCCGAACGCCATCCGCCAGATCGCCCTCCGCGGCCGCCGCAAGTGCCAGGAGCACGTCAGCCGGCTCCAGGGCCGGGTGCCGGCCTGGGTCTCGCTGCTCGACCCCGAGGCCGGCGGCGAGGCGGGCACGATCGACGACAGCAGCGAGGCGGGCGAGTCTGGCCCGCGGGAGCCCAGAGATACGGATCCGGCCGAGCGGCTGCGGCGGCCGCCGGCCGGATCCGGTTCTGGTCCCGTTCCCGATGGTGGCGCGACGGCGGGCCCGTCCGGACCGATGCTGGCGCCCTCGGTCGAACCGGTGAGCGCCCCGGTCCCGTCGCCACCGCCGGTGCCGACGGTCCGTGAGCGGATCCTGGCCGGCCGGGCCGGGCGACCCCTCGGCTCACCGCTGTCGATCCTGCCCCTGACGCTGGCCCTCACGCTGCCCCTGCTGCTCCAGCTCGATCCTGAGCCGGCGGCCAGCGACGACGGGCGGCGCGAGGTGGCGCCGGCCGCTCCGGTCATCGACGATCTCGACGAGCCGGGGACCGCCGGCCGCTCGGCGGCCGAGCCGTTCCGGCCGCACATCCGCTCGACGGCGCCAACGGCCTCACGCGAGGCGCCGTCGACGTCCGAGCCGGACCCGGTCGGGGACGCCCCGCCCGGCGATCCGGCTGCTGGTGCCTCCCCGGGCCCGGCCCCGCCCGGGGAGGCACCAGCACCGACAACGGCCGTCGACCCGACGACGTCGGCGCTCGACGAGACGTCGACGACGATCGCCTCGACGACCGCGACCGACCGGCCGTCGACGAGCGCCACTACCGGGCCCCCGCCAACCGGGCGAGCCACGACATCCCGTCCGGCGGCCACGACCACCACCCGGCGCCGATGGACGACCACGACGGTGGTTGGAACCACGGCGTCGTCGGCCACCGCGCGGGCCAGCACGACCGGGACGACCGCCAGACCGACGTCGAGCGCAGCGACCACGACCACCCGGCCGGCGACGACGGCGGCCACGACGACGACCGTGGCCTCGTCCCCGTCGACGACCGCCACGACCACGACGACCGCGCCGAGCACCGCCTCGACGACCGGAGCGACGCGTCCGACCACGACCGAGCCATCGACGACGACCACCGCCCCGGGCCGGACCACCGGTGACCCCGGGCCGGGCGGGCCGCCGATCGGACAGTGAACGGGGGGCGCTCAGCGGGCCCCGGCCGCACCCTCGACGGCCGGGGCCCCGAGCGGCAGCTCGACCGGATCCGGCTCGAGGCGCAACAGGTACACCGCGCCGACGGCGGCCACGCCGGCGATGGCCAGCTTCGGCAGCGATGAGCCCGTGCCCCCGGCGTCGGCCAGGAAGCCGACCAGGGGTGGGTACAGGAGGCTGCCGACGGCCGCGCCCAGGTAGACCCAGCCGAGCACGGCGGCCAGACCGCGGACCCCGAACAGGTGGGCCGCAACCTGGCCGATGAGGGCGACGAAGCCGCCGTAGGCGACCCCGAGCACGGCGGCGTAGAGCAGGAGCAGCGGGTAGTTGCCGCCGGCGAGCAGCAGCACGGTGAAGGCGACCGGCTGGAAGAGGAAGCAGAGCTGCAACATGCGAACCGGTCCGGTTCGATCGCTCAGGCCGGTCAGGGCCAGGCGCCCGATCACGCTCGCCGCGCCGATGCAGCCGACGAGGAGTGCGGCCCGGGCCGACGACACGCCGGCATCGGTGGCGAAGATCACGGTGAACGCGAACGCCGAGGCCTGCGCCGCCGACGCCAGGGCACCGCCGATGGTCAGCCGACGGAACGACGTGGTCGCCATCACCGCCCGCAGGTGCCGCCCCGCGGCCGGCTGCGGGGCCACGGGCGGTCGTGCGAGGAACAGGCCGCCGACGAGGAACGTCGTCCCGCAGATCACGGCCAGGGTCACGTAGGCGGATCGCCAGCCGTCGAGCTCGATCAGGCGGTTGGCCACCGGCAACAGGATCAGCGTGCCGAGCCCGTTCCCGGTGGCGGCCACCCCCTGGCCCAGGGCCCGGTAGCGGTCGAACCAGCCGGCGACGGCGGCGAACAGTGGCGACACGAACAGCCCGCCGCCGAACCCGGCCCCGATGCCGTAGGTCAGGTAGCCGTGCCAGAGCTGGTCGACCTGGCTCGTGGCCACCAGGCCGCCGGTGAACAGCATCCCGCCGATCCACACCAACGGACGTGGGCCGTAGCGGTCGGCGAGGAAGCCGGACCCGGCACCGGTGCCGAAGAAGAGGAACAGGGTCACGGCGAAGACGATCGCGGTCGGTCCGCGCCCGGCCCCGAACTCGTCGGCCATCGCTTCGAAGAACGTGCCGAACGTGTAGACGGTGCCGAACGCGACGCCGTTGACCACCGCTGCGGCGACGGCCACGGTCCAGGCCCGGGGAGAGTCGATCACACCGCATGCTGCCATGGCGATCGTCGACCGGGCCAGAGGCGACCGTCCGGGCCGGCCGGGCCAGGTTACGGACACCCCGGGCGCAGTGGCAGAATGCTCGGCGGTGGAGCTCTTCCTGCAGCGATGCTTCGACGGCCTGGCCAACGGAGCCATCTACGCCTCGCTCGCCGTCGCCCTGTCGATGGTCTACCGCGGCTCGGGCGTGCTCAACCTGGCCCAGGGCGAGCTGGCCATGTTCGGCGCCCACATCGCAGCCCTGCTCGCTGCGCCTCCGATCCCCGGCCTCTTCGGGAGCGGGATCGCCGGCTGGCTCGGGGCGCCGCTGCCCATTGCCGTCGCCATCGCCCTCGCCGCGGTACTGACGGCGCCGCTCGGCATGGCGGTCGAGCGGTTCGCCATCCGGCCGGTCGACCGGGCCGACCTCGTCCAGGTGCTCGGGGTCACCCTCGCCGTCTTCCTCGCCCTCAACGTGCTGGCCCGTGAGCTGTGGGGCTCGACGTTCCGCATCGACTCGCCGTTCCCCTCCGGGTCGGACGACCGGTTCCTGATCGGTGGGGCCCGGCTCCGGTGGGAGACCATCGGCATCGTCGCCACCATGATCGGCCTGGTCGGGCTCCTGGCGCTGATCCAGCGGACGACCAAGCTCGGGCTGGCCTTCCGGGCCGTGTCGTCGAACCCGGCGTCGGCCGAGCTGGCCGGCATCCGGGTCGGGCGGGTGGTCAGCGCCGCCTGGGGGTCGGCGGCGGCGATCGGGGCCGTCGCTGGCGGCCTGGTCGGCGGCCTGATCGGCGTGTCGTCGAACATGATGATCCGGATCCTGGTGCTGGCCCTGGCCGCGGCGGTTGTCGGGGGTCTGCCGCGACCCGGTGCGGCGCTGCTTGCCGGCCTCGCGCTCGGGATCGGCGAGTCGTTGCTGATCGGCTACATCGACGTCATGTCGTCGAACCTCGCCGTCGTCTGGGCCCTCGGGGTGATGGTCGTGATCCTGCTGGTCCGGCCCCAGGGCCTGGCCCCAGACCGACGTCCGGCCGCCTCGTCATGAGCGACCCCTGGACCGGCGGACCGCCGGACGGCAGGGTCGACCTCGACCTCGGCGGTCCCGGTGGCCTCGATCGGGACGGCGAGCCCCGGGGCCTGCCCGGGCTCGGCGACTGGCTGGCCGACTCACCGGTGGTCGACCGGCGGCGGACCGGCCGCGATCGCAAGCCCGCCCACCAGCGCGAGCTCCGGCCCGCCGCCCATCTCGGGGCCTGGCTGGCGCTGGCCGTCGCCGCCGTCGTCGCCCCGACCGTCGCCGATCCGATCCAGCTCTCGTGGCTGACCCGCAGCCTGGCGCTGGCCGTCGCCATCATGGGCCTGCAGGTCCTGCTCGGTCACGGCGGTCTCCTCTCGCTCGGGCAGGGGGCGCTGCTGGGACTCGGCGCCTGGACCGCCGGTGAGCTGATCGCCGATCTCGGGCTCCGGGGCGAGCTCGCCGTTCCCGTCACGGCCGTCGTGCTGGCCGTCGCCGGTGTCGCCATCGGTCTGCCAGGGCTCCGGCTCAGCCGGATCGGACTCGTGCTCCTGACGCTGGCCGTCGCCGTCTCGTTCCCGCTGCTGTTCCAGAAGTTCGTCGGCCCGCTCGGTCGGCCGTACGACCGGGTGGTGCCGCCGGTCTGGACCGGGCTCGACGAGACCGACGACGGCGTGTGGGCCTACGGGCTGGCCGTTGCGGTGACCACGGTCGCCTACGTCGCCCTGCGGGTTGCGCTCGGTGGTCGCTTCGGGCGAAGCCTTCGGGCCGCACGCGACGACGCACAGGCCGCGGCGGCTTTCGGCGTGCCGGTCGCCCGGGTCCGGCTGATCGCCTTCGCCCTGTCGGCCGGGTTGGCCGGCGCCGGCGGGGCGTTGCTCGTGGTGCAGACGCCGTTCGTCTACGGGCCGGACTTCCCCTTCCAGCTGTCGATCCAGCTGTTCGCCGTCGTGCTGGTGCTCGGCGCCGACCGTCTCGCCGGGGCGGTGGCCGGGGGGTTGTGGTTGGTCCTGTTGCCGCGGGCGCTCCGGGCGGTCGGCCTGGCCGGCTACGTCGACCTGGTCTACGCCGTGGTGCTCCTGGCGGCGATCGTCGCCCTCCGGGGCCGAGGGGTCGGGCCCCTCGTCGAGCGGTGGTCGGTGACCGGACGGCTCGGTCGGGATCGACGCCCACCGGCCGGCGCCGTCGTGGCCGACTGACGGTGCCCGCCGCCATCGGCGCTCGGCGATCACTCGCCCTGGACGACCCCCTGCGACTGCAGATAGGAGAAGGGCGGGTAGCGGGGCGGGTCGTCCGGGCCCTGACACGACGGGAAGACCGCCATGACGTGGTCGGCGGTGGCGTTGAAGAAGTAGGGAACCGAGTAGCGGTCGCCGGTGGCGGGGTTGTCGGCGAAGTGCCTGGTGCTGAGGAAGCGGTCGTTCGACCACTGCCGCAGTAGTTCGCCGCTGTTGACCACGTAGGCGTCGTCGAGGGCCGGCACCGTGATCCACTCGTCGCGCTGGCGTTGTTGGATCACCAGGCCGGGCCCGTCGGTGAGGAGCAGCGTGAAGAACGTCGTGTCGACGTGGGGGGCGATCCCGAACCCCTCGCCGTCGCCCCGGCCGTCGTCGCTCGGCGGGTAGTGGGTCAGGCGGAGCCGCCAGAACGGGTCGCCGAAGGCGGGCTCGAAGAAGTCGGGGTCGAGCTCGAGGGCGACGGCGTAGACCGGCAACAGCCGCCTGGCCAGGTCGGTGACGAACCGGGCGTAGCGTTCGACCGCGGTCCGGAAGCCCGGGAGCGCCGCCTCGGGCAACCACTGGTTGTCGTCGATACGGACCCCGGCCCCGGACTTGAGCAGGAACGCGGCGTTTCGGTTGCCGGCCGAGCGGGTCGGGAGCTTGCGGTTCCCGTAGGGCAGGTAGCCGACGCCGCCGACCGGGTGCTCGGGGCGGTCCATGGCGATCGACAGCTTGGTCGTCTCGTCGAGGTCGTGGAACCGTCTGGTGACGTCGAGGATCGCCGCCCGCTCCGCCCGGTCGAGGCCGTGACCGACCAGCTGGTGGAAGCCGACCCGCTGGCAGGCCGCTCGGAGGTCGCCGGCCGCCACCTCGAGGTCAGCGGCGGCACCGGAGCGGAACCACGGCCCCACATCGACGACGGGGACGTCGTCCGGCCGGGCCGGACCCGGGGCGGAGGTGTCCCACGACTCGGACTCGGCCCGCAGCTCCCGCTCCTTGGCCTCGGCGTCGAACGTCTCGGACGTCATGGCGGCAGGCTAGCCCCGGCCGACTCGGCCGAACCCACCGGGGGCGTCGCGTCTGGCGGCCGGTCGTGCGGGCACCCGGGGACCTGGGCAGGATCGCCGGCCCGGAGACCTGGCGGCGCCGGGCCTCAGTGCCGGAGCTCGACCCAGAGGGGCCAGTGGTCGGAGCCGGTGGCCCCGTCGTCGACCCACGCCCGGACCAACCGGGGGACCAGGTCGGTGGTCACGAAGCAGTGGTCGATCCGGGCGGCGACGCCCGAGTACGTCGATCCCTCGTCCTCGGCGTTGCCCGTCTCGACCCAGGCATCGGCGAGGCTGCGGCGGCCGGTCAGCCGACCGTGCAACTGGCTCCAGCCGCCGATGAGGCGCTCGTACTCGGGACCCCGGTAGGTGAAGTTCATGTCGCCCATCAGCACCGCGGACTCGGGCATCGGTGGCTCGTCCTCCTCGATCCATCCCGAGGTCGGGTCGGGGTGTCCCCCGCACCAGGCGCCTCCCTCACCGGGGGCCGAGCGCAGGATCTCGATGATCCGCTCGACCTGGGGGAGCCGGGTGGACGGAGCCAGGTGACTCAGGTGGACCGAGTAGACCCGGAGCGGGCCGCCCGGAGCGTCGATGACCGCCTCGAGCAGGCCCTGCTGGATCGAGTGGAGCTTCCGGTCACCCCACTTCGGGAGTGGGAAGTTCCTGGTCGAGATGATCGGCCAGCGGCTCATCACCATCGTGCCGAACTGCTTGCGTCGGGTGACCACCCTGCCGTCGTCGACGAACGAGGCGTCCATGTCGAGGTTGGCGCCGTAGACCCAGTGGTGCAGGGGGAGGTGCTCGCTCAGGACGGCGGGCGAGTCGACCATCCCGGTCCTGGCCCAGAAGCGATCGACCTCCTGCAGGGCGATGACGTCGGCGTCGGCCACCTCGGCGGCGATGCGAGCCAGGTCGTGGCGGCCGTCGGCCCCGGTCCCGTACTGGATGTTGTAGCTGACGCAGCGCATGCTCGCCCTCCTCGACCACGCCAAGCGTAGAGAGCGCTTGCGTCAGCCGTCGGCGGCGGCGAAGGACACGGTCTCGCCCGGCAGGCCGATCAGCGTCAGGCGACCGTCGTCGATCTGGAAGCCGGTCGAGCTGACCACGCCGGCCACCGCGGTCGGCAGGTTCGACTCGGGATCGTCACACGCCACGGTGGCCGCAGCCGGGTCGACGACGGTGAACGGGCCACCGGTGGCGGCGGCGTCGTAGTCGACGGCGATCTCGATCTGCCCGCAGTCGTCGCTGCCGACCGTGGCCACGCCGTCGCGGAGCACGACGCTCACCTGGTCCTTGTCGAGCCTGGGGGTGCTGGCCGTGCGCTCCATGCCCTCACCATCGAACACCGTGTCGAACAGCCAGATGGTCCCCTCGAGCGGCAGGGGGGTCGGCGGCTCGCCGACACCGTAGACCAGCTCGATGCCGTCGCCCCGGAGGATCAGCCCGGTCGGGGGCGACAGCTCCCACTCGGTCGCCCCGAACAGCAGCTCGACGTAGGCGCTCTCGAAGTCGAGGAGCTCACACGCCACCTCGGTCATGGCCACGCCATCGAACGACAGCGGCCCGCCGTCCCGGTCGCCGTCGAACGGGGCCGAGATCGAACCGCCGAAGGAGTTGCAGCCGGCGTTGCCCCCGACCGAGTCCGGTCCGGCGATCGACAGGTCGATCACGGCGCCGGCCGGCAGGTCGAGTGGTCCGGTCGGCCCGGTCGCGGCCTGCAGGACCCAGTCGCCGGCGATCCACGGCCGGGTCGCTCCGCCGCCCGCGGCGGCGTCGCCGTCGCCCTGGTCCGGCGTGCTCGGCGTGTCGCCGGCCCCGGCGTCGGTGGTGCTGGCGTCGTCGTCGGAGCCGCAGGCGGCCAGGAACAGGGCGAGGCCGACCAGCGCCAGCACGGCGACGATCGATCGGAGGGACGGACGACGGGTTGGCACGGGCATGATGATGGGCTCCAACGGTCGAGCTCGGGGGGATCCAGGGGGGCGACGGTCGCCCCGACTGTTGAGACGACGGCGGGGCGGCTCCGGTTCCCCGATCCCGCCAGTTTCTGCCCTGGCACCGCACGGGCGACGACCCGAGCCGACGACCGGCGGCCCGGTCCTCGTCAGCCAGCCCGGCGAACTGCAACGAGCGGGTGGCACCGGGCCCCGGGTTCCGGCGGACGGACCAGGCGTGCTTCACTGCTGACCATGGTCGCCGTCGAGCCAGCCGACAACGCCGCCAGCCCCGAGGTCCCGACCCTGGACGACATCGTGGCCGCCCACGAGCGGATCGCCCCGCACATCCTCCGGACACCGGTGCTCAGCGACGAGCAGCTCGACGCCCAGCTCGGGGCCACGCTGTTCTTCAAGGCCGAGGGGCTGCAGCCACCGGGGGCGTTCAAGGTCAGAGGTGCGACCAACGCCGTCTTCTCCCTCCCGGACGACCGGGCGGCCCGGGGTGTCATCACCCACTCGTCCGGCAACCACGGGGCGGCCCTGGCCTACGCCGCCGCCCGCCGTGGCATCCGGTGCCAGGTGGTCATGCCCGACAACGCCCCGGCGGTGAAGCGGGCCGCCGTCGCCTCCTACGGGGCCGAGATCACCGGGTGCGCGCCGGCGGCCTCGGCCAGGCAGACCACGATGGAGCGGGTCAGGGAGGCCTCGGGGGCCGAGTTCGTCCACCCGTACGACGACCCGAGAGTCGTGGCCGGCCAGGCCACCTGCGCCCGGGAGCTGCTCGACCAGGTCGACGGCCTCGACGTGCTCCTCGCCCCGATCGGCGGTGGAGGCCTCGTGTCCGGCACCTGCCTGACCGCGGCGGCGGTCGCCCCGGGCGTCGAGGTGGTGGCGGGTGAGCCCGAGCAGGCCGACGACGCCAGGCGCAGCCTGGAGGCCGGGCGGCTCATCGCCGACGACGCACCGGTCACGATCGCCGACGGGCTCAAGACCCCGCTCGGCCCGTTGACGTGGCACATCGTGTCCCGCCACGTGGCCGCCATCCTCACCGTCTCCGAGGCCGAGATCGTCGAGGCGATGCGTCTGGCCTGGACCCGCCTGCGGATCGTCGTCGAGCCGAGCTCGGCGGTCGCCGTCGCCGTCGTCCGCCGCTACCCCGAACGCTTCGCCGGCCGTCGGGTGGGGATCATCCTGAGCGGCGGCAACGTCGATCTCGACCGCCTGCCGTGGACGCTCGGCGATCGACCGGGGGCGGCGCCGGAGCGCCGCCACTGACGGGGCGGCGCCTCAGCGGAGGTTCGCCCACCAGCTCGTCGGCTTGAGCCGGCGCCCGCCCCCGATGCGATCGTCGATGGCGAGGGCCAGGCGGCGGAGCGGTGAGCCGGCCAGGCGGCGCCACCAGCGGTTGCGTCGCCTCGAGTAGTCACGGGTCCACGGGCAGACCCGGACGCAGATGGCGCAGTCGGAGTTGATCTTCGACCAGTAGCCGAAGCAGGCCTCACCGTCGACCGACCACTTGTTCACCCCCTTCAGCCCCGAGCGGTTGAGGGCGACCGGCACGGGCCCGGCCGCGGGGATGGCCGAGGCCGGGCAGGCCGTGGTGCAGCGGTCGCACTGTTGGCAGAACTCGGTGACGCCGAATCGCTGCGGGCGGTCGTGGGCCAACGGCAGGTCGGTGAAGATCTTCCCGAGCCGGAGCCGTGGTCCGAACTCGGGGGTGATGAGCAGCCCGTGGCGACCGTACTCGCCGAGCCCGGCCTTGATGGCGAGCGGAATGGCGAGCGCGGTGTCGTTCATCGACGGCACCGCCTCGTAGCCGAGGTTCTTGAGGTACTGGGCGACGCCGAGCAGCACCGCGGCGTCCTGCGAGTAGCCGAGCCCGGTCGCGGTGCCAGACAGCGCCGATGGTGCCGTCTGGATCAGGTCGGGATCCATCGACTGGCCGATCACGATCACGCTGGTCAGCCCGTCCGGCAGGTCGTTCGCCTTGGCCGTTCCGGTGATCGAGCTGAAGCGCTCGGTGTAGACCCAGCGCTCGTCGAACTCGGTGATGCCGACCAGGTCGGCCCCGAAGACCCGGGCCACCTGCCTGACCTGGCGGGCCGACTCCTCGGGTGACTCGGGCTCCAGCCTGGTCCCGGGCCCGTCCCGCAGCATCGACAGCGGGTCGAGGAAGCCGTCGCGGCGACCCTGGTCCTCGTACAGCTCGGTGAACACGTCGCTGACGTGCCACGACGCATTGCGGAGCGCGTAGTCCCGCTGGGTGAAGCCGTTGGCCTTCCGCCACCGGGTCAGCGGGCGCCGGTAGGTGGCGTAGAACCGCTTGGTCTGCTCGGAGCGGATCGACTCGTCCCACCAGGAGCGGCAGAAGACGTCGTCGACCTGGCTGAACCGCTCGAAGTCGGGGAGGACCTCGAACCCGGCCTCGGCGTCGCCGGCCCGAACGGGCGATCCGACGTCAGGGGCCATGGTCGCAGGGTAGTCGCCCCGACCCGATCCCGCCGCCGCGACGATGACCCGCCGGCGGAGGCTAGGCCGGCGCGGCCAGCGGGTCGCCGGTCTCGAGGAGCGTCTTCAGGCCGGCCACGATGAACGGGATGCCTCCGGTGAAGTCGCGGTAGGTCGGGCCGGTCGGATCGAGGTCGTGATACTCGACCCGGAGCTTGGTGAGGGGCCCGACCGAGCCCGGCGGTCCGTCGGCGGGCTCGATCAGCCACACCATTCGCACCGCTCCCTCGGCCTCCAGCTCCGCGTCCCAGCGCGGGTGGAAGTCCATCTCGAGCCGGCTCGGCTCGTCGGCGGTCACCACCCGCCCGTCGGCGACGACGTCGCCGTCGGCCGACAGGTAGCGAACGGGGTCACCGGGGCCCCAGTCGCTCTCGACCCTGGTGCCGTAGTAGTACCGGACCGTCTGGTCGCCGTCGACCAGCGCCGCCCAGACCACCTCCGGTCGGCAGCGGATATAGGTCTCGTAGAGGTGGCTCGGGGCGCCGTCTGCGGTTGGGGACATGGGAGGTGCTCCTCGCTCGAGGTTGGTCTTGAGGTCGCCGAGAGCCGCCACCAGCGGGGCGGTGAACTTGTCGATCCAGCGGTCGTACACGAGCTGGATCGGGACGGGGTTGAGGTAGTGGAGCTTGGTCCGGCCGGCCCTGGCCGTCGTGACCAGCCCGCCCCGCTCCAGGATCTTGAGGTGGTTCATGACCCCGAACCGGGTCATGCCGGGCAGCAGCTCGCTCAGCTCGGTGAGGGTCCGGCCGTCGCGTTCGTGCAGGTGGTCGAGCAGGTGGCGCCGGCTCCGGTCGTTGAGTGCCCGGAAGACGGCCTCGTTCGCATCCGGATCGTCCGGCCCCACCCCGTCAACATAGGTGAGCAAAAACTCACCTGTCAACGGGACGAGGGCCGGACCGGCGGGCGGTTCCTGCGCCCGGTGGCGGCCCGGGTGGTCGATGGGCGACGATGGGCCGGTCCGACCGTCGACGACGAGGAGCGCCATGGCCGGGACCGTCCTGTACGAGCGCGATGGCCACATCGCCACCATCACCTACAACCGTCCCGAGGCGCTCAACGCCATCAACGGCGAGCTGAGACGCGACCTCAACGCCGCCTGGGAGCAGTTCCGGACCGACGACGAGGCCTGGGTCGGGATCGTGACCGGCGCCGGACGGGCGTTCTGCGCCGGCGCCGACCTGAAGGACCCGGGCTCGTCGGTCGGCAACGACGAGCACTCGTTCTGGGAGGTGCCGAGCCTCACGTCGCTGGAGAGCGGCAAGGAGATCTGGAAGCCGGTGATCGCCGCCGTCAACGGCTACGCCATCGGCTTCGGGCTGACCCTGGTGGCGTCGTGTGATCTCATCCTGGCCAGCGACCGGGCCCAGTTCGGCTTCCCCGAGGTCCAGCTCGGCGTCCCGACCGTGCAGGGGGCGGTGCGGATGCCCCGCCTGATCGGCTGGCAGGGGGCGATGGAGCTGCTGCTGCTCGGCGACCGGATCGACGCCGAGCGGGCCAAGGAGCTGGGGCTGGTCATGCGGGTCGTGCCCCACGACGAGCTGATGGACGAGGCTCGGGCGTTGGCCGAGCGGTTGATCGACAACTGCGGGCCGCTGGCCGTCCGGGCGACCAAGGAGATCGCCAGGCGGGGCATGGACCTGCCCCTCGTCGACGCCATCCGGTTCGGGGAGACCATGCGCAAGGTGGCGGGGGCCACCGAGGACGCCGCGGCGTTCCGGGAGGCGGCGGCGAAGGGGGAGCGACCGGTCTGGCGGGCCCGCTGACCGACGGCGGTCGCGGACCCGGCCGCCCGCCCATCCTTCTCAGCCGCTCACGCCGGCCGTCGCCGTCCGAGCGGCCACGTCGCCACCGTCCGGTAGCTCGGTCCGACCGGTCGCCCGTGCCCGCCGCTCGGACTGGCCAGCAGCTCGACCGCATCGCACCGGAAGCGTCCAGCGACGGACCGGGCCAGCAGTTCGGGCGAACGCCGCGAACCTCGCCAGCGGCCGAGGGTGACGTGCCCGACGAAGGTCTCGAACCTCGGCGGGCGGCCGAGGTCGACCACGGCCGCCCGGACGGCGGCCGCCAGCTCGTCGGCGCCGGTGGCCGTGGCCGCCACGGCCGTGCCGAGCTCGACCAGGTCGGGCCCGACCTCGACCTCGATCGGCGGGCGGTCGTCGAGCACCCCGTCGAGGGCGTCGACGACCGGGTCGGCCGGCACCGGACCCAGATAGTGCAGCGTCAGGTGGAGATCGGCGGCGTGGCTCGGCCGCAGCACCGTCGAGTCGACCGGATCCAGCCAGGCCGTCAGGGTCGCCGCCAGCCCGGCCGGCACCCGGACGGCGACGAACAGGGCCGGATGGCGTGCCACGGGTCGACGATAGACGCCGCCTCCGGCCGGCGACGACCGTCTGGCCCCACCCCGCCGGGCGTCCCTACACTCGGCCCCGTCCAACGGGCCCGCGGGGCCAACAAGCGAGGGGAGCGAGGTCGACCATGAGAGCCGTCGTCTGCAACGAGTTCGGGCCGCCGGAGAACCTGGTGGTCGAGGAGCGCCCCGACCCGGTGCCCGAGGCCGGACAGCTCCTCGTCGAGGTCAAGGCCGCGGCCGTGACGTTCCCCGACACGCTGATGCTCGAGGACAAGTACCAGTTCAAGGCCCCGCCGCCCTACATCCCCGGTGGCGAGGTGGCCGGCGTGGTCACCGCCGTCGGCGCCGATGCCGCCGGCTTCACCGTCGGCGACCGGGTGGTCGGCGGGCTCGGGACGACGGGGGGCATGGCCGAGCTGGCCGTCGTCGACGCCACCGGGGCCCGGATCCTGCCGGACTCGGTCGGCTTCGCCGAGTCGACCGGCCTCAACTACGCGTACGGCACCACCCTCTACGGCCTCAAGCACCGCGGTGCCCTCCAGGAGGGCGAGACCCTCCTCGTGCTCGGCGCCGGTGGCCACCTCGGCCTGACCGCCGTCGAGCTCGGCAAGCTCCTCGGGGCCCGGGTCATCGCCGCCGCCTCGACCGAGGAGAAGCTCGACCTCTGCCGCCAGCGGGGCGCAGACGAGACGATCAACTACGCCGAGGAGAGCCTCAAGGATCGGGCGAAGGAGCTGACCGGCGGCAACGGTGTCGACATGGTCTACGACGGCGTCGGCGGGGACTACGCCGAGCAGGCGCTCCGGGCCATCGCCTGGGAGGGCCGGTTCCTGGTCATCGGCTTCACCGCCGGCATCCCCTCGATCCCGCTCAACCTGACGCTGCTCAAGGGGTGCCAGATCGTCGGCGTGTTCTACGGGGCGATGACCGCCCGCGACCCCGAGCTGCGCGACGCCGTGTCGGCCGAGCTGCTGTCGCTGACGGCCGACGGCAAGCTCCAGCCCCACGTCTCCGGCCGGTACCCGCTCGAGCGGGCCGGCGAGGCCATGCGCTCGATGATGGATCGCAAGGCCGTCGGCAAGGTCGTGGTCGAGCCCTGAGCGGCGAACGGTCGGAACCCCTGACCGACCTGGGCGAGCTCCTGGCCTCGCTCACGGTCAGCCGTCGACCGGGCACGTACACCTTCGTCGGTCCGCTCCCGGTCGATCGGCTCCCGTCGACCGGCGACGACGGCATCGAGGCCCTGGTCCGCGAGGACGAGGGTTGGACCGTCGTCGCCACCGTCGACGCGGTTGGGGCCGCCGGGTGGACGCCTGCCATCGAGTGCGCCTGGCTCACGCTCGACGTGCACAGCGCACTCGAGGCCGTCGGGTTGACCGCCGCCGTCGCCGCCGCGCTGACCGAGCGGGGGATCCCCGCCAACGTCATCGCCGCCAAGCAGCACGACCACGTGCTCGTGCCCGTCGAGCGGGCCGACGACGCCATCACCGCCATCGAGGGCCTGGCCGGGGGCTGACCCGCTCCGTCGCCCGAGCGGCCACCGGTCGCCCTCATTCGTGACCTGTTGAACGATCTGCTAGGTTGCCGCCCCAGGTGGTCGGCGGCAGGGGAGCTCGCGGACCCACGACGAGAGGAACCCCGTGCGACGGATTCGGACGATGGCGGCCGCCCTGGCCGCAGTGGCGATGCTGACGGCGGTGTTGGCCGCAGCCCCGGCGGAGGCGGAGGAACCGACGACCTGGTTCGTCGATGAGAGCAAGCTGCCGTTCGATCCACTGCCCGACATCCCGGCCGAGCAGCACTGGGGAATCCTCGACGGCGCCGGATACCGGGTCGAGGTGCCGGCCGAGTGGAACGGCGACCTCGTCATGTGGGCCCACGGCTACCGCGGCGAGGGCTTCGAGCTGACCGTCGACAACATCCCGATACGCCAGCACGTGCTGGAGCAGGGCTACGCCTGGGCGGCGTCGAGCTACGCCCAGAACAGCTACAACATCCGCACCGGCGTCGACAGCACCAAGGCGCTGGTCGACTACGTCAACGCCATGTTCCTCGACACCGACGCCGACCAGGTCTTCCTGATGGGGGCGTCGATGGGCGGCCACATCACCGCCGTCTCGATCGAGGAGCACCATCGGGTCTACGACGGGGCACTCCCCATCTGTGGCGTGCTCGGCGGCTTCGAGCTGTTCGACTTCTTCCTCGACTACACCGTCGTGTCCCAGCAGCTGACCCTCGGCGAGAGCCACTTCCCGGTCGAGCCGGGCGAGTGGTTCGGCACGACCGTGCCCGCCATCAAGGACGAGCTCGGCGCTGCGCCCGGCAGCTTCCCGTTCCTGCTCAGCGACACCGGCGAGGAGTTCAAGACCTTCATGGAGTGGCAGACCGGCGGACCCCGGCCCAACTACGACGAGGCCTTCGTCTTCTGGCACGGGTTCGCAACGGCCACCGGCTTCGGCAACTTCTTCTTCGACCTCGGGACCGGCGACGGGAGCCTCGCCAACTCCAACGGGCTCTCGGTGATCGACAACACCACGACCACCTACAAGCTCGACGACGACCCGACCGACAACAGCCCGGCCGAGCGGGCCCTCAATCGTGACGTGGCCAGGGTCGCCTTCGAGAAGGGCGCCCGCAGCAACGGCGAGGGCATCACCGGCAAGATCCGCGACCGGGTGCTCAGCCTGCACAACCTCGGCGACCTGTTCGTGCCGTTCTCGATGGAGATCGACTACGCCCGCAAGGTCCGGGACGAGGGTCGGAGCAATCGCCTGGTCCAGCGGGCCATCCGCGGGGTCGGCCACTGCGACTTCACCGACTACGAGTTGACCACGGCGTTCGACGACCTGATCGCCTGGGTCGAGACCGGCGTCCGTCCGGCCGGTGACGACGTCCTGCGTCGTAGCGTGGTCGCCTCGCCGACGTTCGGGTGCCGGTTCAGCGACCCCGACCACACGCTGCACACGCTGGCCGTTCCCTGTACCTGACCGGCGCCGAGCGACGCGCTCGAACGAGCGCCTGATCGGGTCCGCCCGGCGGCCATCGGCGACGATGGCCGCCGGCCGCCCGATCAGCTCAGGTGGTGGAGGAGGAAGGCGTAGATGTCGGCCGCTTCCTCGATGACCTTCGCCGTCGGCTTGCCGAGGCCGTGGCCGGCCCGGGTCTCGACCCGCTCGAGCAGTGGTTGCTCGGACTCGCCGCCGGCCCGGTGCTGGACCTCGGCTGCGAACTTGTGGGCGTGCATCGGCACCACCCGGTCGTCCGACTCGGCGGTCGTGATCAGCAACGGGGGATAGGAACCGGCGTCGCCGACGTTGTGCAGCGGCGAGTAGGCCATCAGCCACTCGAAGGCCTCGGCGTCGGCGGCGTCGCCGTACTCGACCGTCCAGAACCGGCCGGCGGTGAAGTGCTGGTAGCGCAACATGTCCGTGACGGGGACCTGGGACACGACGGCCCCGAACAGCTCCGGGTACTGGATCATGGCGGCTGCGGTCAGCAGCCCACCGTTCGAGCCGCCGCGAATCCCGAGGGTGCCGGGCGTGGCCAGCCCGTCGGCCACCAGTTGTCTGGCGCACGCTGCGAAGTCGTCGAACACCTGCTGCTTGTTGGCCAGCCGTCCCTGCTCGTGCCACGGCTCGCCGTGCTCGGTGCCACCCCGGAGGTTGGCGATGACGACGATGCCGCCGGCCTCGAGGAACGCCAGCCTGGCCGGGCTGTACGTCGGGGTCAGGCTGATCGAGAACCCGCCGTAGCCGTAGAGCTCGACCGGTCCCGGGAGCTCGGCGTCGGCCATGCGGATCACGAACATGCCCACCTTGGCCCCATCGGTCGACAGCGCGTGGCGACGCTCGACGACGACGGCGGCCGGATCGATCGGCGGCTCGGCCCCGGCCCATACGTCGCTCTGACCGCCCTCGATGCGGAGGACGGTCGGCGGCTCGACGAACGACTGGTAGCCCAGGTAGAGCTCGGGCTCGGCGAACCGGCCGGAGAGCCCGGTGACGGTGCCGAGCCCCGGTAGCGCCAGCTCGCCGAGGACGGCACCGTCGAGCGAGTACCTGGTCAGTCGGTTGGAGGCCTCGACGAGGTGGGCCGCCACCAGCTCCCCGGCGACGGCATCGACCCACTCGAGCGGATCGTCGCCCTCGGGCACGACCGTCACCCACTCGTCCGGCTCGGGCACGGCGAGGTCGATGTCGACCAGTCGACCGTTCGGTGCGTCGCGATCGGTGTGGACGAGGAACCGGCTGCCGTCATCGGCCCGGTGGTGGACGAACGAGTGGATCGCCTCACCGAGCTCGACGAGGCGGACCCAGGCAGCGTCCGGCACCGGCTGACGGTCGGCGCCGGACGCCGGATCGGTGAGCGCCGACCCGTGATCGTCCAGATCGAGGTACAGCAGCCCGTTGCGCTGGTCGGTGCCGAGGTACTCGATCAGCACGAGATAGCGGTCGTCCTCGGTGACCAGGGCTGCATAGCTCGGTTCCGGATCGTCGTCGTTGTGGTAGACGAGGACGTCGTCGGCCTGGTCGTCGCCGATGCGGTGGTAGTGGATCGACGGGTCCTTGACCGGCGCGGTCGAGCCGGGCTCGACCTCGGGCCATCGGGTGTAGAAGAAGCCGTCGCCGTACCAGGCGATCGACGTGAACCGCAGGTGGGCCAGGCGATCGTCGAGATCGTGGCCGGTGTCCGTCCGGCGAACCGACAGGTGCTGGCGGTCGCTGCCGGCCTCGGAAACCAGATAGGCCAGCAGGCCTCCGTCGTCGGACAGCGCGGCGCCGACGACGGCGACGGCGCCATCATCGGACAGGGTGTTGGGGTCGAGCAGCACCTCGGGCTCGGCCGACGGGTCGTCGCCCCGCTTGACCCAGTAGATCGGCTGGTCGGCCAGGCCGTCATTGTGGGTCCAGACCATCACCCGGTCGTCGCCCCGGCCCCGCCAACCGGGCGGGTCGGTCCTGGGGTTGTCCCAGAGCTCGGTCATCCGTTCGACCAGTGCGTCCCGGTCGGGCAACCCGGCCAGGTACGGCTCGGTCACCCCGTTCTGGGCGGCGACGAACTCCTTGGTCTCCGGTGAGTCGGGATCCTCGAGCCAGCGATAGGGGTCGGCCACCACGCGCCCGTGGTGCGTGTCGACGACGTCGCTCCGCCGAGCCGACGGGTACGTGAAGGCCATGGGCAGAGCGTAGCCACCCGATCGCCGCCTCCTCGGGGCCGGTGCGATCGGTTGGCAGGGGGATCGTCCGGCGGCAACACTGTCCCGGTCATCTCTCGGCGAGACGGAGGACCCCGATGGGCCAGCACAAGTACCTGTTGAACGAGGACCAGCTCCCGACCCGGTGGTACAACATCGTGCCCGACCTCCCGGCGCCACCCCCGCCGGCCCTCCATCCCGGCACCCACGAGCCGGCCGGACCGGACGACTTCGCCCCGCTGTTCCCGATGGACCTCATCCTCCAGGAGGTCTCGCAGGACAGCTACGTCGACATCCCCGAGGAGGTGCGCGAGATCTACAGGATCTGGCGCCCGACCCCGCTGTTCCGGGCCCGCCGTCTCGAGGAGCTGCTCGAGACGCCGGCCAAGATCTTCTACAAGTACGAGGGGGTCAGCCCCGCTGGCTCCCACAAGCCCAACACCTCGGTGCCGCAGGCGTACTACAACGCCAAGGCCGGGGTCAGGAAGCTGACCACCGAGACCGGCGCCGGCCAGTGGGGCTCCTCGCTCGCCTTCGCCTGCGCCCAGTTCGGCCTGGAGTGCGAGGTGTGGCAGGTGGCGGCCAGCTACCGCCAGAAGCCGTACCGGAAGACGATGATGGAGGTGTGGGGGGCCACGGTCCACCCGAGTCCGTCCGAGGTCACCGAGTACGGTCGGGCGCTGTTGGCGGAGAACCCCGACCACACCGGCAGCCTCGGGATCGCGATCTCCGAGGCGGTGGCCGAGGCGGCCCCGCACGAGGACGTCCGCTACGCCCTCGGCTCGGTCCTCAATCACGTGTTGATGCACCAGACGGTCATCGGCGAGGAGGCACTGATCCAGATGGAGATGGCGGGGGAGACGCCGGACGTGCTCGTCGGCTGCACTGGCGGCGGCTCCAACTTCGGGGGCCTGTCGTTCCCCTTCCTGCGGGAGAAGCTCAAGGGCAACATGGACCCGACGATCCGTTGCATCGAGCCGGCGGCGTGCCCGAGCCTGACGCAGGGCGAGTACCGCTACGACTTCGGCGACACCGGGCAGATGACGCCGCTGATGAAGATGCACACCCTTGGCCACCGGTTCATCCCCGACCCGATCCACGCCGGCGGGCTCCGCTACCACGGGATGAGCCCGCTCGTGAGCCACATCTACGAGCTCGGCCTGGTCGAGGCCGAATCGATCGGCCAGACCGAGTGCTTCACCGGCGCCGTGCAGTTCGCCAGGACCGAGGGCATCGTCCCCGCCCCCGAGCCGACCCACGCCATCGCCGCCGCCATCCGGGAGGCCAATCGGGCCAAGGAGACGGGCGAGGAGACCGTGATCCTGACCGCCCTGTGCGGCCACGGCCACCTCGACCTCGCCAGCTACGAGGCCTTCCTGTCCGGCGAGATGGTCGACCGGGAGCTGTCGGACGAGGCGATCGAAGCGGCCATGGCCGAGGTGCCGCAGCTGGCCGACTAGGCCACCGACCGGGCCTGGGTCCTTTCGCCCAAACGGGTCACCGACGCCGCGGCCCGCCGGTCGGGCTGCGGCGCGGTGCAGTACCATCGTGCGTCGTGCGTGACGCCACGCAAACCCCCGGGGCCGCCGGCTCGGCGCTCGGCGACGGCGAGGTCCCGTTCGTGCCGGCCGTCCGGCCGGCGGATCCGGCTGCAGCGCCAGCGCCGACGGTGCCGCCGGCGGGCGGCGCCAACCGCCTGCCGTTCCTGTTGGTGACCGTCGCCGTCGCCGGCCTCGTCGTGCTCAGCTACCGGGCCCGCAACGAGACCGAGCCGGCCGACGCCTCGACCGCGACGCCCGCCTCCGTCTCCACGTCCACCTCGACCCCGGGCTCGACGTCGAGCCCGACGACGCCGACGACGGCCGGCGGACGGCCGGAGCCGGTGCCGGCGTCGGTCGGCGGCACCGACGGAACCCGCAGCGTGCTGTCGACGTCGAGCAGCCGCCCGATCACCACCAGGTCCGGCAGCTCCACCTCGTCGGTCTCGTCGAGCCAGACGACCCCCCGCCCGCCGACCTCGGCCAGCACGACGACGTCCGCACCGTCGACGGGCCCGCCGACGACGGCTCGAACGACCACAACCGCCCGCCGGACGACGACCGAGGCCCCGACCACGGTCCGAGAGACGACCACCCGCCCGACGACAACGACGACCCGGCCGACCACCACGGCGCTCGGGGTCAACCTCATCGAGAACGGTGGCTTCGAGGTCAGCGGCCTGGGATCCGGCTACGCCAACGTCGACCTCGACCCCTGGCGATCCTCGGCCGGTCGGGTCGAGGTCTGGGGCAGTGGCCACGACGACGTCGAGTCCGCCGCCGGGGTCAGCCACGCCGAGCTCAACGTCGACGACCGCACCACCTACACCCAGACCGTCTCGACCAGGGGCGGCACCTCCTACCGCTGGTCGCTCAAGCATCGCGGCCGCAACGACGTCGACACCATGGAGGTGCTGGTCGCCGGCGTCGTCGTCCAGAGGGTCTCGTCCGACCAGCGCTGGATCCGCTACGAGGGCACGTTCGTCGCCACGTCGTCGACCACCGACTTCGGTCTCCGCTCGGTCGACGGGGGCGGAGCCGCCAACCTGTTGGATCAGGTCCAGGTCCGCGAGATCATCCGCTGATCGGCCGCTCGACGGCGACCAGCCCCGAGCGTGGCCGCAGGGCGGTCCCACCACTTTGGAGGGGCCAGGCGACCTGAGGCAGACTTGGCCGGGATGCGACCTCCGGCCGGCGCGCTCGCCGTGGCCGGTCGGGCCGCAGGGAGCCCCGAGGAAACAGGAGCAGGCCATGGAAGATGCCGTCATCGTCGCCACCGCCAGGACCCCGATCGGTCGGGCGGTCAAGGGGTCGTTGAAGGAGGAGCGGGCCGACGATCTGGTCGGCTTCATCATCGGCGACCTGATGGGCAAGGTCCCCGAGGTCGACGGGGCCGATGTCGAGGACGTGATCTGCGGCGTGGCCAACGCAACCGGCCAGCAGGGCCGCAACCTCGGACGCCTCGCCGGTCAGCTCGGCGGGCTGCCCAACACGGTTCCCGGTACCACCGTCCAGCGGGCCTGCGCCTCGTCGCTGCAGGCGATCCGGGTGGCGGCCCACGCCATCCGCTCGGGCGAGGGTGACATCTTCGTCGCCGCCGGCGTCGAAGCCGTCAGCCAGTTCTATGAGGCCCAGGACCCGGGCAACCCCCGGTTCATGGACGACGGCCGAGACGACTACCTCGACGACTTCTACATCCCGATGGGGATGACCGCCGAGAACGTGGCCGAGATGTACGACGTCTCCCGCGAGCGGATGGACGAGTACGCCAAGCTCAGCCAGGATCGGGCGGTCGCCGCCAGGGCCAACGGCTTCTGGGAGAACGAGATCACGCCGTACACCCTCGCCGACGGCACCGTGGTCAGCCAGGACGACGGCCCCCGTGAGGGCACCACGATCGAGGGCCTCGGTCAGCTCAAGCCGGCGTTCAAGCCGGACGGTCGGGTCACGGCCGGTAACGCCTGCCCCCTCAACGACGGTGCCGCCGCGGTGATGGTCATGTCGGCCTCGAGGGCCGAGGAGCTCGGCCTGACCCCGCTGGCCAGGATCGTCGCCTCCGCCGTGTCCGGACTCGACCCCAAGATCATGGGCGTCGGACCCATCGAGGCCGTCGGCAAGGTCCTCGACCGGGCCGGCATGAAGATCGGCGACATCGACGTCGTCGAGCTCAACGAGGCGTTCGCCGCCCAGGTCCTGCCGATCTGCGACGAGACCGGGATCTCGATCGAGGATCAGCTCAACCCCAACGGCGGCGCCATCGCCGTCGGTCACCCGTTCGGCATGACCGGGGCCCGCATCATGACCACCCTCATCAACGACCTGCAGACCCTCGACCGTCAGTACGGATTGGAGACGATGTGCGTCGGCGGTGGTCAGGGCATGGCGATGATCGTCGAGCGGCTCAGCTGATCGACGGCTCGACCACGCAGCGGCCACCCGGCCCCGGGGCGGTGGGCCACACTGGGGGCATGGCGTCCGTTGCCCGGCCCCGGTTCGGCTGGTTCCTGCTCCCGATCGTGGTGGCCGTTGTGGTGGCGGCCTGCGCCGGCGGCGACGGATCGTCGGCCGGGCCGGTCGCAGACGGGGCCGATGACACGACCAGCTCGACCGAGGCCGGGTCGAGCGACGACGGCGGGCCGACGACGACCGGGGCCCCGACCACGACCTCGACGAGCGCGCCGTCGACCACGACCGAGCCGGAGCCCGAGTTCGAGCCGGTTGCCTACGACGGCGACTTCTCGGCCTCGATCGCCCCGATCCTGGCCGAGAAGTGCGCGTCGTGTCACGCCCCCGGCGGACCGGGAACCGCCCACTGGGAGCTGGCGACGGTGGCCGACGCCGCCGACAACCACCAGGCGTTGCTCGAGGTGATCGAGACCGGCTTCATGCCACCGTGGCCGGCCGGCGGCGACAGCCCCCGCTTCGCCGACGACCGCAGCCTCCGCCCCGACCAGCTCCAGGCGGTGCTCGACTGGGCCGTCGCCGGTGGCGAGATCGACGTCGACCCGACCGAGACCATCGAGCCGGCCGGCGGCGTCGTCGGGCTGGCCGACCCCGACCTCACCATCGCGCCCGAGCAGCCCTACACCGGATCGCTCGCCGTGACCGACGACTACCGCTGCCAGATCTACGACCCCGAGCTGCCGGACGGTGGCTGGATCACGGCGTACGAGTTCGTGCCGGACCGGACCGAGGTCGTCCATCACGCGATCGGCTACATGATCCCGCCGGAGCGGCGAGACCGGGCGCTCGAGCGCGACGGCGAGGACGGCAAGCCGGGGTGGTCGTGCTACGGCAGCTCGGGGCTCGGCGCCGACGAGCTGTTCCTCGGCTGGGCCCCCGGCCAGGACCCGACCTCGTTCCCGGCCGGCACCGGGCTCTGGGTCGAGCCGGGGGCGTTCATCGTTGTCCAGATCCACTACCACTACGAGGTGTCGGCCCCGGCCGACGCCTCGGCCCTGGCGCTCGAGGTGACACCCGCCGGCACCGGGCTCGATCCCATCGAGGTGGCCACGCTGGTCGCACCGGCCGAGATCCCCTGTCGCGACGGCGAGGATGGCCCGCTGTGCGACCGGGACACCGCCATCGCCGCGGCACGGGAGAAGTACGGCAACGAGGGCGTCCAGGCCGATGCCATCCTGCAGATCTGCCGGGCCGACGTCGCCGACTTCGCTGGGATGACCGACGGCAGGGCCTGGTCGAGCTGTGACATCCCGGTCCGGTTCGTCGACGCCGTCGGCGAGGTGGTGGCGGTCCTCGGTCACCAGCACGAGCTGGGCGACTGGTTCCGCATGACCCTCAATCCGGGCAAGCCGGACGAACGGGTGCTCCTCGACATCCCCGACTGGGACTTCGACTGGCAGTACAACTACGTGCCGGTCGAGCGGATCGTGATCGACGACGACGACATCATCCGGGTCGAGTGCGGGTGGGACCGGTCGCTGCGCGACCCGAGGCTGGAGCCGGCCTATGTCCTGTGGGCCGACGGGACCGACGACGAGATGTGCTTCGCCACCGTCACCACCCGACCGGTCAGCCCCTGACCGGTCGGCTCCCGGGTGGCCGACCTCGGCCCCGCTCGATCACGGCAGCGAGATCACGACGAGGTCGGTCGGAGGCTGGTCCTCGGCCGCCGGGAGCGGGGTGACCGCCCGGCGGGCGCCGACAACCTGGATCAGCAACCGTTGGCCGTCTGGGGTGCGGGCGACGCCTTTCGCCCGGACGACGTCGGGCTCGAGCGCATCGAGCAGCCGATCGATCTCGTGGCGGTCGACGGGATCGGGCAGCGTGACGACCGAGGTCCGGTGGGCGTCGAAGAGGGTCGGAGATGGCGTGTCGTCGACCCCGCCGGGGCGCCGGGTGCCGGTGTCGAGGAGACCGGCGACGACGTCCGGATCGCTCGATCGGCCGACCGGCGCACCGTCGGTCAGTCCGCCAACGTCGGCGGCGACCCGCTGCGCCGTCGCCCCGTCGACGAGGTCGGTCTTGGTCACCAACGCCAGGTCGGCCACCTGGAGCTGGCGTCGGATCAGCGGACCCGTGACCGGGTCGGCCAACCGGTCGGGGAACTGCTCGGCGTCGACGAGCACGACGATGCCGTCGAGCCGGAAGCCGTTCGAGCGGGCCCAGGGCACGACCTGGGCCGGATCGGCGACACCGCTCAGCTCGATCACGAGGTGGTCCGGCGGCTGCGGCCTAGCCCGGAGGCCGTCGAACGCCTTCCCGAGGCCGTCGCTGAGGCTGCAGCAGATGCAGCCGTCGGTCAGCTCGACGACGTCGCCGTGACGGCGGGCGATCAACCGGTGGTCGATGTTGATCTCGCCGACGTCGTTGACGAGCACGGCGATCGGCCGGTCGGTCCTGGCCAGCAGGCGGTTGAGGACCGTCGTCTTGCCGACGCCGAGATAGCCGCCGAGCAGCGTGACCGGGACCCGCCGACCGTCCCACGGGGCGATCTCGGTATCCGGCTCGTCGTCGAAGCGGTCGACGAGAGCGGGGCGAGACTGGGGGCGGCCGCCGGGCGACATGGAGTCGGAGGGTAGTGGCCGGCCGGACCGATCCAGCGGCGTTGCCACCCGAATCGGCCCGGGGCCAGGACCACCGAGGGTGTGTGGTCCCGGCCCGATCGAGCCGTCGGCCCGGTCGGCAACCGAAGCGGCGGGTTGGCGCTACTCGTCGAAGAGGGTCCGGCGGAGGTTGCGAACCCCGACGATGGTCAGGCCGCAGGCCAGGAGGGCGGCGCCGGCGACGGCGCCGACCAGGGCGTTGCCGCCGGCCAGGACGGCCAGCAACAGCACCAGCTGACCGATGACGACGAGGGCCATGGTCATCGTCCCGGCCCCGATCGGGGGCCGGTCGGCGGTCGGGTCGTCGCCGATGACCTCGACGGTGAGCAGCGGCAGGTCGGGCACGCCGTCGCCGCAGTCGAAGGTGTTGGCGTCTGGCAGGTGGTCGGTCATCGAACGCCTCCTCTCGGGCTGGATCCGGGTCGTCGGGTTGTGTTGGGTCGGTCGGGTCGGCGAACCCGACCGTCATGGCGCGTCTGGTCGGACCGGCGGCGCCGGTTGGCGTCCGGTCCGGTGGGGTCGAGCAGACCTCGGCGGTCGGCCGGTCGAGGTCGGGAACGGGATCCTCCCGCTGGCCCGGCGCGGGCCGCCGGTCCGCTGGAGGCGGGTGGTCGGGTCGCCGGCCCGGGGCCGGCGGGGGTCAGCGGGCTGGCCGCTGACCGACGTACGAGGAGAGGACTCGATCCCGGCGGATCGGGCGACCCCGGGCGTCGAGCCGGGTGGCTCCGGCGGCGTGGCGCTGGTCGATCGTCGTGGCTGCCATCTCGCGGGGTCCTCCTCTCGGAACTCGCAGGTCGGTGGTCGGCCGCAGTCTGTCACGGCCCCTGGTGGCGCTCAACCGAATTACTCGGTCATCGGCGGTGCTGGGTCAGCGGTGTGCGTCATCACCCCTCCAGACGTCGCCGACGCCCGATTGGTTCCCGGGATGTGGCGAGCGTCACGAATCCTTCATCGACCGGCCGCCGGCGGCCGGTCGGGGGTCAGCCGCAGTAGCGGTAGACCTCGGCGAAGTCGACTTCCATCGTGACGTAGCCCGAGATCGAGTGCTGCCAGGCGTCGAGCTGGATGTGGAAGCGGTGGGGGACGTCGGGGATGAGGTCGGCGCCGGTCTCGTCGACCGTCCACGTCTCACCGCCGTCGCGGGTGATCGTGATCCGGTCCGGCGTCCACTCCATGGTCATCGTCTGCCACTGGGCGGCGTCGGCCCGCCAGATCTTGTACTCCTGCTGGCTGGCGTTGGCCGCGAACGGCTTGTGGATGAAGGAGTAGAAGGGGCTTCGGGTCGGCGAGTCCTGGTGGGCGAGCGTCTCGTAGATGTTGTTCTCGCCGTTGCGGAGGTGATCGCCGGCAGCGGGCCAGGTGAGGATCACGCCGCTCAGGGCCCGATTCGGGTCGACGTCGGTCCGGGCCCGGAAGCGGTACTTGCCGTACGTCTGGGCGTGGTGGTGGTTCATGCCCGCCGTGTAGAGGGTGCCGCCGTCCATGTAGGCCTCGAGCAGCAGCCGGCCGTCGCCGACCGAGATGTTCTCGAGCCGGCGGGGGCCGTAGCCGGAGTTGTCGCCGGCCGGCCACACGTGCCACTGGCTCCCGATCGACGACTCGTTGAAGTCGTCCCGCATCACCAGCTCGAACTCGGCGCCCGACGCGCACGAGTTGCCGACGGTCGTCGGGGGCTGGGTGGTCGGCGGGCGGGTGGTCGTCGTCGGCGCCTGGGTGGTCGTGGTCGGTGGCTGGGTGGTGGTTCCCTCGGCGGTGGTGCTGCTGCCCCGAGCCGTGGTCGAGGGGGACGAGCCGGTCGTCGTCGACGTGGTCGATCCCGTCGTCGCCGTCGAGGTGGTCGATGTCGGGTCGTCCACGGTCGAGCTGGTCGTGTCGTCGGCCGGGGCCTGCCCGGCGGTCGACGAGACCGACACCTCGAGCGACCCGGTCGTGGTGGCACCGTCGGCCGTCGTGCCGGTGCTGTTCGCCGGCGTGGTCGACGGGTCGATGGCCGAGCCGGCGCGTGGCGCCGAGTCCGACGAGGAGGTGGTGTCACCTGACGGCCCGCTGTCATCGTCGCCGGGGGCCAGCGCGCCGTCGTCAGCGGCGGTCGGGCCGACCGCCTCGGCCTCGATCCGGTTGCCGAGCGCCGTCGGATCATCGAGGTCGTCGGCGTCGCCGATGGCCACGACGGCGGCCGCACCGCACAGCACGGCAACGGCGACGACGGCGGCCAGGCGACGGCTCTCGCGGCCGCTCGACAGGCCGACGGCGATCCAGGCCCGGCGGAGCAGGCCGGGCTCGTCGAGCTCGGCCTGTGGCCCGTACCCGGGCTGCACGTCGTCGCGCCCGTCGTCGGGCAGTATCAGATCCGCCATGTCTGTCCCACCGGCCGTCAGCCTAGACGCAGATGTCGAATGTGTGACAGGACCCCCCGAAAAAGGTCGGCGCCCGCATCCCGCCCCGGTGGCGCGTCCGGTCGTCTCTACACTCGGCCCCGGAGAGGAGCGCCCGCGCACGACCAGCATGGATCCAACCAACCCGACCTCGGAGGACGCGGTCTACGCCGACTGGACCAAGATCCGGCTCCTGGCCCCGGCTGCGGTCGGTGCCGCCGTCGCCGCCCTGGCGGTCGTTGCGGCCGCCGTCGTGCTCGGCGGTGGCGACGACGAGACGACGACGGCGCCCCCGACGACGCTCGGATCGGGCGAGACCGTCGTCGCAGCCGATCTCGAGCCCGAGGAGCAGGCCGCACTGGTCCTCGACGAGTTCGTCCGGGCCATCGAGACGTCCACGCTGGCAACGCAGGCCTACGCCTTCACCGATCCGGCCACCGCCAGCGCCGAGTACGAGCGGCTCGTCGCCGAGCTGGGAGCCTTCTCGATCGATGTCGCCCCGGGGACGGTGACCCTGGTCGACGCCGCCAACGCCAGCGCCCCCGTCTCGGTCGTCTGGACGCTCGACGACGGCACCGTCTTCACCACGGAGGGCGAGGCCGATCTCGTCCTGCTGGGGACGTCGTGGCTCGTCGACTGGGAGCCGGCGATCCTCGAGCTCAGCCTCGACCCCGGCGACGTGCTGGTCCGCCAGCGGGTGGTGCCACCCCGGGCTCCCATCCTCGGGCGCGACGGCGTGCCCCTGGTCGACAACCGCCCCACCGTCGAGGTCGCGGTCATCCCCCGGGAGGCCGGGGAGATCGCGCCCCTCAGCGAGGCCCTCGGCCCGCTGGTGTGGCGCGACCCGGCGGCGATCCGGGAGCTGATCGCCCCCTCACCGTCCGACGCCCGGGTGGTCGTGGCCACGCTCCGCGAGGAGGACATCCCCCCGGTCGAGGCCCAGTTGCGGGCCCTGCCCGGCGTCGTGCTCCAACCGTCGAGCTTCCCGCTCGCCCCATCGAACCGGTTCGCCAGAGCGCTGCTCGGTCGCTCGGCTGCGGTCACGGCGGAGATCATCGACGAGCACCCCGAGCTCTTCCAGGCCGGTGACATCGCCGGCCGCTCCGGCCTGCAGCGCGAGTACAACGCTCGTCTCGCCGGCCAACCCGGCTTCGAGATCCGCGTCCGCCGACGGTTCCCGACCTCGCCGACGCCGGCCGCCTCGTCGACCACGACGACGACGGTGGCGACCACGACCGAGACGGCGGCCGGAGCCGCCTCGACCGATCCCGGTCGCGACACCGGCGTCATCACCGAGGCCGCCGCTCCTGGCGACCC
The DNA here is from genome assembly GCA_028285495.1 of Acidimicrobiales bacterium. Lineage (GTDB taxonomy): Bacteria > Actinomycetota > Acidimicrobiia > Acidimicrobiales > SZUA-35 > JAHELU01. Next base: position 209,167 of record JANQPB010000026.1, on the reverse strand, counting down.
CGACGTCATCTACGCAGACGGCCCGTTCCCCGGCACCGCCCTGCAACTGACCCTCGACGTCCGGGTCCAGCAGGCGGCCGAGGAGGCCCTGACCCGGACCGATCGGACCTCGGCGCTGGTCGCGATCCAACCATCGACGGGGCACGTCCTGGCCATCGCCAACGGCCCCGGTGACGCGGTCAACAACTTCGCCATCAACGGTCAGTACCCGCCCGGCTCCGTGTTCAAGATCGTCACCGCCTACGCCGCCCTCGAGCGGGGATTCGGCCCCCGGGACCCGGTCGACTGCCCGCTGTTCCTCGAGGTCGACGGCCGCCAGTTCACCAACGCCGAGGGCGAGGTGCTCGGCACCGTGCCCCTGCGCCGAGCCTTCGTCCTCTCCTGCAACACCGCGTTCATCAACCTGGCCTCGTTCCTCGACCCGAGCGACTTCACCAGCACGGCGGCGCGGATGGGGATCGGAGCCGGCTACGAGCTCGGCACCGCCGCCTACTCGGGCAGCGTGCCGACCCCGGGCAGCGCGGTCGACAAGGCCGCCACCTCCTTCGGCCAGGGCCGGATCCTGGTCAGCCCGCTCAGCGCTGCGGTCCTGGCCGCCACCGCCGCCTCGGGCACCTACCGGCCGCCGTCGCTGGTCATCGAGCCGGACCACACCCCACCCCAGGGGCAGCCGCTCGACCCGGCCGCCGTCGCCAACCTCCAGGACTTCATGCGGGCGGTCGTCACCAACGGGACCGGCAACGCCGTCAACGGCGTCGCCGGTGGCCCGGTCTCGGGCAAGACGGGAACGGCCGAGTTCGGTGACGCCGTCCCGCCCGAGGCCCACGCCTGGTTCATCGGCTACCAGAACGACCTGGCCTTCGCGGTCTTCGTCGAGGGCGGCGAGTTCGGGGGCGCGACCGCCGCCCCGATCGCCGGCGACTTCCTCAACCGCCTGGCCGGCTGAGCGCCTGGGCCTCCGAGCCGGGGGCCCGAGCGGGCGGTCGATCGGTGCCGGCCGGCCCGATGAGTCGGGTTGCACCCGCTGTACCGGTTGCGGGGTGCGGCCGTGGCTCTAGCATCGGGTTCGTGGAGCCGACGCCGACCTACCCGGCCCAGTGGGAGACCCACGTCGTCCTCCGCGACGGCTCGACGGCCGAGATCCGACCGATCCGACCGACCGATCGCGATGCGATCGTCCACTTCCACAGCCAGCAGTCGCAGGAGAGCATCTACTTCCGCTACTTCCGGTACCGGCCGCAGCTGAGCGAGGCGGAGCTCGACCACTTCACGATCGTCGACTACCAGGACCGGATGGCCTTCGTGGCCGTCCAGGGGAGCGAGCTGATCGCCGTCGCCCGCTACGAGACCTGGCCGGACAAGCCGGTGGCCGAGGTGGCCTTCTTCGTGCACGACGACCACCAGGGCAAGGGCCTCGGCACCCTGATGCTCGAGTACCTGGCCGCCGCCGGCCGCCAGCAGGGTCTCGACGGTTTCACGGCGACGGTGCTGCCCGAGAACTACCGGATGCTCGGGGTGTTCCGCAGCGCGGGGTACGAGGTGTCGACCCGGTTCGACGACGGCGTCATCGAGGTCGATCTCGGCATCGACGTCACCCCGGCCGCCTCGTCGGCGATCGCCGACCGTCAGCGCTCGGCCACCGCCCGGTCGGTCGCCCGGATCCTCCAGGCCGGCACGGTCGCCGTCGTCGGGGCGAGCCGCCGGCCCGGCAGCATCGGCCACGAGCTGATCCGTCAGCTCCTTGGCTCCGGATCCGCCGATCCGGAGCCGGCGGCCCCGGTCGACGGGGTACGGGTGCTGGCGGTCAATCCGGGCGCAGACGAGATCCTCGGACTCCCGTGCCACGACACGATCGGCGACGCCGCCGCATCGCTGCGGGCCGTGCCGGATCCGTTCCCGGATGGAGCGACGACCGGGGCCGCCGGCGGCGAGGAGGACCGTGACGGCCCGGGCATCGACCTGGCCGTGATCGCCGTCCGGGCCGAGCTGGTGACCCAGGTGGTCCGACAGTGCGCCGATGCCGGGGTTCGGGGGCTGCTGATCATCTCGGCCGGCTTCTCCGAGGCCGGCGACGAGGGGCTGGCCCGCGAGCGCGAGATCGTCGAGCTGGCCAGGGACAACGGGATGCGGCTCATCGGGCCGAACGCCTTCGGTCTGATCGACACCGGGCCCCCGGCCCGGCTCAACGCCGTCTACCACCCGGTCCTGGTCGACGCCGGCCGGGTCGGCGTGGCCTCGCAGTCGGGCCCGCTCGGGGCCGCCATGCTCGAACGCATGCGGTCGGCCGGCATCGGCGTCTCGTCGTTCGTCGGCTTCGGCAACCGGGCCGACGTGTCGGTCAACGACCTCCTCGACCACTGGGGCCTCGATCCGGCGACCGACGCCGTCATCCTCTACGTGGAGAACTTCGGCAACCTGCGAAACTTCTCCACCGCGGCCAGGGCGACCTCACTGGCCAAGCCGATCATCACCATCCGGCCGTCGTCGCCCGACCAGATCGAGCTGCTGCGCCAGGCCGGCGTGATCCTCGTCGACGAGGTGTCGCAGCTGATCGAGCAGGCCGACCTGGCGGCCAACCAGCCGGCGGCCAGGGGCAACCGGGTGGCGCTGATCTCCAACAGCGCCTCGGTGGCCAGACTGGCGGCCGCCGCCTGCCGTCGCCAGGGGCTGGAGCTGACGGTCCCGGCCGGCCTGGCCGACGCCGCCCGAGACGACTCGGTGCTGATCGGCGACCTCGATTCGATCGCCCTCCGGCCGTCGGGCGAACCCGCCGACTACGAGCGGGTGGTGGCGGCCGCTGCGGTGTCTGGCGACGTCGACATGGTCCTCCTCGCCCTGGTGCCAACCGCCTATCTCGACCGCCAGCACCTCGTCGGGCTGCTCGATCGGGTCAACCGGGCCATCGACAAGCCGGTGGTCGCTGTCGGGCTCGTCGGATCCGAGGTCCTGCCCGTCGACGGGCTCCCGCTCTTCGCCTTCCCCGAGGGCGCGGCCAGGGCGCTCGGTCGTCACGCCCGCTACGGGCTGTGGCGCTCGGCTCGCCTCGACAGGCCCGACCCGACGGCCGACGAGCCGGCCGGCGGTGAACCCGACGACGCCCCGCCGGTCGGCGACGCCGACCGGGCCACCACCCGGTCCGACGATGTCGAGGAGCTCATCGACCGGCTCCTGGCCGGTCGACGGGAGGCCACGGTGACCACGGCCAGCCCCGACCTGGTGCCCCTCGTCGACGCCCTCGGCCTTCCCCTCGCCCCCGGCGGGATGGCCCACAGCCTCGACGAGGCGGTCGACCTGGCCGAGCGGGTCGGCTACCCGGTCGTCCTCAAGGCGGCCAACCTGGTCAACCGTTCGGTGGGGGAGCAGGGCGGGACCGCGATCGACCTCCACGATCGAGCGGCCCTGGAGGCGGCCCACCGGCGCATGAGCGAGCGGCTCGGCGTCGCCATGCGGACGGCGATCGTCCAGCAGATGGTCCCGTCCGCGGCCACCGTCCGCCTCGAGCTGCTCCAGGACCAGGCCTTCGGGGCGATGGTCTCGATCGGACCAGGTGGCTCGGCGTTCCGAGACAACGAGGCGGCGGCCAGGCGGTTCCTCCCGCTCAGCCGAGACGAGGCGACGGCCCTGACCCGGGCCGCGGCCGATCGACTGCCGGCCACCGCGATGACCCCGGAGGCCGAGACGGCGCTCGTCGACCTCGTCGAGCTGTTGGCCCGGGTCGGCGAGACCGGTGACCGGGTGGCCCGCATCACGCTCAACCCGACCCTGCTCGACGGCAACCGAGCGCTCGCCACCGATGCCGAGGTCGTGCTCCGTCGCAACGACCTCGACCCGCTCGTCGGTCTTCGCCACATCTGATGGCGACGGCCGGGACTCGGTGGCCCCGAGTCCGCCGCCGGCCGCTGCGCTCGCGCCCGACCGATCCCGGCGCTCAACTTCGCGGCCGATCGGCCGCTTGGAGGACATGGCTGATGCGTTGGAACCTGCGGCCCTCCTGGCCGACCGCCTCGCCGATCGCCTGCCCCCTCTGGTCGACGGTGGGCTCGAGATCGTGCTGCCCGCCGGTGAGCCGGCACTGGACGACCGCCGGCTGCGGGCGACCCGACTGGAGCTGCGGCAGGTCGCCGGGCTCGGGGCCGGTGGGCGCCTGGAGCTGTCCCCCGGTTCGTGGGAGATCGGCCAGGCCAGGGCCGCCGCCCACCTCGACGAGGGGGACCCGGACGCCGTCGGCTTCACCCTGGAGGTCGACGACGAGTACGGGGTGACCGTCGTGCCGGGCGGGCACCCGGTCCGCCTCGGCGACGAACCGCTCCTGGAGCCGACGCCGCTCGGCGACCGGATCATCGACGCCGGGACGGCCCGCTTCGTCGTCGGCCGGCCCCGACCGACCCGCCGCCGTTGCGGTGGCGACGTCCCGGCCGGCCAGGTCGATCCCTGGGTGCTCGACCCACTGCCCCGATCAGGCGCCATCGGCTCGGGGCTGGCGTCGCTGGTGGCCCAGCGGCGGCGCGTCCACCTCGCCCCGGACGACCTCCGCCACCGCATCGAGGCCGGCCGATCCCACCTGTGGGGCCGAGGGCCGGAGCACCCGCTGTTCGGGACCGCCGCCGTCGGGGTCGTCGATGTCGACCTGGCGGTCACGGCGGATGGGCTGGGCCGACCCGGCGGCTCGATGGCGCTGCCCGTCGCCGTCGACCTGCTGCGCACCGCAACCGTGCTCGCCGGCTCCCGCCACCAGCAGCTCGCCGTGGCCCGGCACCTGTTGCTCAGCCTCGCCGCCACCATCAACCCCCGCGACCTCCGGATCGGGCTGCGATCCGAGCGGGCCGACCTGGCCTTCGTCCGGACACTGCCCCACGCCGCCGAGCGGGCGGGGGCCGCCGGCGTCCGGCGTCGCCACCACCGGCAACGGACGCTTCTCGTCGTCGATCGCAACGGCGACAACGGGTGCGTCCGGCCCGGTGACCTCGAGCCAGGACCGGACATGGCCGTCCTCGCCCTCGGCGTCGAGCGCGGCCCGATCCCCGACGGCGCCGGCGCCATCGGGGTGACCGGCGACGCCTCGCTGTCGGTCCGGTGCTGCCGCTCGGGCGAGATCGTGCGAGGGGCGACGCCGATCGGTCTCGGGCCGGAACTGGCCGCCGACCTGGCGGATCGATTGGCCGCGATGGACGCCGACCGCTGAGGTCGACCGACCGTCGACCGGCGCCTCGACCACTCGCCGGCCGGCCTCGCTCGGCCCGGTTGGCGATGGGCGATGCCGGTACGGTGTGGCGATGCGAGCCGTGGTGTTGGAACAGTACGGGGGACCCGAGGTCCTGACCATCCGAGAGGTCCCCGATCCGGTGATCGGGCCCGAGGACGTCGAGGTCGCGGTGGTCGCCACCGCCCTCAACCGGGCCGACCTCCTCCAGCGGCGTGGCCTCTACCCCGGCCCGCCAATGGCCAACGAGATCCCGGGCATGGAGTTCGCCGGCACGGTGAGCGCCGTCGGCTCGGCGGTCACCCGCTGGTCGGTCGGCGACCCGGTGATGGGCATCGTCGGCGGCGGGGCCTACGCCGAGAAGCTGACGGTGCACGAGCGTCAGGCGCTGCCGGTGCCGACCTCGGTCCCGCTCGGCGATGCCGCCGCCATCCCCGAGGTGTTCCTGACCGCCTTCGACGCCCTCGTGGGCCAGGGTGGGCTGACCTCGGGCCGCTGGGCGCTGGTCCATGCGGGCGCCTCGGGGGTCGGGACGGCCGCCATCCAGATCGCCAGGGCCATCGGGGCCCGGATCGCGGTGACCGCATCGGCCGGCAAGCTCGACCGCTGCCGTGAGCTCGGTGCCGACCTGGGGATCGATTACGCCAGCGAGTCGTTCCTCGACGCCGTCACCGAGGCGACCGGCGGCCGCGGCGTCGATGTCGTGCTCGACGTCATCGGCGGCGAGTACACGATCGACAACCTCAAGGCCCTCCGGGTCGGCGGTCGCCTCGTCCAGGTCGGGGTCATGGGTGACCAGACCGTCGAGCTGCCGCTCGGCATGCTGTTGCCGAAGCGGGCCTCGATCATCGGCACCGTGCTGCGGGCCCGGCCGCTCGAGGAGAAGGTGGCGCTGACCCAGCGGGTCGAGCACGAGCTCCTGCCGCTGTTCGACACCGGCGCCCTGGCCCCGGTCATCGACTCCCGATACCAGCTCGATGACATCGCCGAGGCCCAGACGTACATGGAGAGCAACGCCAACGTCGGCAAGATCCTGGTCGACGTCTCGCCCGCGGGCTGACGAGGTCGGGGGGCCTGCTCAGCCGTCGATGGCGTCGGCGTAGGGCGACGGATCGAAGCCGAACGGGCCGTAGCGGGCGGTCATCGCCTCGACGGTGGCCGGGCACCAGTAGGGGTCGCCGGGCGGCGGGACGCCCAGCACCGACCGCTGGTCGACCGACAGCGACGCCACCAGCCGCTCGGTCGACCGGTCCGGCCGGTACATCGACCACGACCAGCCCTTGTGCAGGGTGTCGATCCAGGTCGCCTCGGTCAGCCGGAACGTCAGGTTCTGGGCCAGCCGCCTCGTCCCGGGCCGCAGCGGGGTTCCCCGGTGCCACGTGTCGTGCCGGTACAGCAACACGGTGCCGGGCCGGAAGTCGGCGTGGACCTCCCGCTCGTACAGGCCACGGCGGAAGGCGGCCAGCTCGGGGCGGTGCTCCGACAGGTAGGCCTCGGCGTCCGCCCTGGGGTCGATCCACGGGAGGTCGCCGATCCCGGGCGAGGCCACGATCGGCCACGGGTACAGCGGATCGTCTCGGCCCCGGCGGGGGACGACCGCGGTCGAGCCGCCACAGTGCCGCCGGTCGCTGTGGTAGACGATGATCTCCACCGCCGCCGGTCGGTCCCACGGCGTCGGGTGCACCAGCATGTGGTTCGGGTAGTCGACGTGGATCCGCTGGTCGTCGTTGCCGCCCCGGTCGGACTGGTTGGCGGTCCGGCCGAACTTCGGCCACAGCGTGCTCTGGGTCAAGCGGAGCCCCGACACGGGCCGATCGAGCAGCTGACCGACCGCCGCCAACAGCCGGGGGTGCAACGTGAGCCCGTCGAAGGCGGGCTCGGCGGCCGGGAACACGAGGGCGCTCCCGAAGTGGCGGAAGTCGGCGGCACCCGGGTCGTCGGCGGCGGGGAACCGGCGCTCGCCGAGGGCCTGCACCTCGCCGAGCAGGTCGGCCGGGATCAACCCGTCGACCAGCGCGAAGCCGGCGGTCCGCCAACCGTCGACCTGCGCGGCGGTCAGCGGGCCGTGATCCGGGCCGGTCGCCGGCCCGGCCGCCACCAGCTCGGCGGTCATCGGCCGGCGGACCGGTTGGGGATCGGCCGGGCCGGGTTCGGCCGGATCAGCGATCCGACAGCGGCACGTACTGGCGCTCGCCCGGTCCGGTGTAGATCTGTCGGGGCCGGCTGATCCGAACGCCCTGCTCCATCGACTCGTTCCAGTGCGACAGCCAGCCCGGCATCCGGCCGATGGCGAACAGCACGGTGAACATGTCCATCGGGAAGCCCATCGCCTGGTAGATCAGGCCGGTGTAGAAGTCGACGTTCGGGTAGAGGTTGCGGCTCTTGAAGTAGTCGTCGCTGAGGGCGATCTCCTCGAGCTTGATGGCGATGTCGAGCAGGGGGTTGCGACCGGTGACCTTGAAGACCTCGTCGGCCTGCTCCTTGACGATGCGGGCCCGGGGATCGTAGGCCTTGTAGACCCGGTGACCGAAGCCCCACAGCAGCCCCTCGCCGGCCTTGACCGCCTCGACGAAGGCCGGGATGTTCTCGTAGTCGCCGATGTCCCGCAGCATGTTGATCACGGCCTCGTTGGCCCCGCCGTGGCGGGGGCCGTAGAGCCCGGCGGTGGCTCCGGCGGCCGCCGAGAACGGGTCGGCGTGGGATGAACCGATGACCCGCATGGCCGTGGTCGAGCAGTTCTGCTCGTGGTCGGCGTGCAGCATGAACAGGACGTCCATGGCCCGGCTGAGGACGGGGTCGGGCTCGTAGTTCGGCTCGGCCACCCGCCACATCATCGAGAGGAAGTTCTCGGCGTAGTTGAGCTCGTTGTCCGGGTACACGAACGGCATGCCGATCGAGTAGCGATAGGCCATGGCGGCCAGGGTCGGCACCTTCGAGATCAGCCGGTTGATCTGGATCCGGCGGATCTCCGGATCCTCGATGGCCTTGGCCTCCGGGTAGAACGTCGACAGCGCAGCGATCGACGACACCAGCATCCCCATCGGGTGGGCGTCGTAGTGGAAGCTGTCCTGGAACCGCTTCCGCATGTTCTCGTGGATGAAGGTGTGGTGGGTGATGTCGTGGACCCACTGGTCGAACTGGGCCTTGTCCGGGAGCTCACCGTTCAGGAGCAGGTAGCAGACCTCGAGGAAGGTCGACTGCTCGGCCAGTTGCTCGATCGGATAGCCGCGGTAGCGGAGGATGCCGTTGCCCCCGTCGAGCTCGGTGATCGAGCTCTCGCACGAGGCGGTGACCCCGAACCCGGGATCGAGGAGCCAGACCCCCGGCATCAGCTTGCCGATCTGCCCGGCGTCGACGCCGCCGTTGACGATGGGGATCTCGACCGACTCCCCGGTGCGGTTGTCGGTGATGGTCACGGTTTCGGGCACAACACTTCCTCTCTGGGAGTTTCGTCCGAACGACTGCATCTCGGGCACCGCGTTGTGCACGAGGGATCGTCCCTCTTCACATCGGCCGCAACCCCCGACGACTTATGGCGATTCCACGTCGACGGGCGGGCCCGGCCCACACCGAATCTAGCCCTGTCCAGCTCGGCAGGTCACACTCTCCGACCAAGTTGTCGCTCGTTGGAGCAGTCGTCGCCCGGCCCCGCTACAGCGGCCCGTTGTCGTGGCTGCGGCGCCGGAGCCGCTCGCGCTTGGTCGCCAGCATGGCCAGGCCGGCGGCGAGCTCGGCCCGGGTGTCCGCCGGCTCGACGACCGCGGTGATCGACAGCCGCTCGGCCGCCGGGTAGGGGGTCAGGTACTGGGCCTCGTAGGCCTCCTCCAGCTCCAGGCGACGCTCGGGCGTCTCCGACCGGTGCAGGATCTCGACCGCGCCCTTGGCCCCCATCACTGCGACTTCGGCCGACGGCCAGGCCAGCATCAGGTCGTTGCCCATGTTGCGTGAGTCCATCACGATGTAGGCGCCGCCGTAGGACTTGCGCAGGATCAGCCCGATCCGGGGGACGGTGGCCCTGGCGTAGGCGAACGCCATCTGGGCCCCGTGGCGGATCATGCCCCGCCACTCGAGGTCCTTGCCCGGCAGGAAGCCCGAGGTGTCGACCATGGTGAGCAGCGGCAGGCCGAAGGCATCGCAGAAGGCGACGAAGCGGCCGCCTTTCTGGGAGGCCGGGATGTCGAGGCTGCCGGCCAGGGCCTGGGTCTGGTTGGCCACCACGCCGATTGGCCGCCCGCCGATCGACGCCAGCCCGGTGACGAGGTTGGGGGCCCAGCCGGCCCGTAGCTCCAGCAGCTCGCCGTCGTCGCACAGGCTGCGGATGATCCGGCGCACGTCGTAGGAGCCGGTTGCGTTCTCGGGGAGGACGTCGCCGGCCTCGGGGGTCGGCCGGTCGGTCGGGTCGTCGGTCGGCTGGTTCGGCGGGAGCTCGTCGACGTGGTCCGGCAGGAACGCCAGGACGTCGCCGACCGCATCCAGGGCGTCGTCGACGTCGGCCGCCACCAGCGCCGCCAGCCCGGTCGAGCGGGTGTGGGCCGAGGCGCCGCCCAGCTCGGGGCCCGTGATCGGGACCCCGGTGTAGGCCTCGACGCTCTTGGGGCCGTTGACGTAGGCGTAGGCCTCCTCGGTGAACACGGTGACGTCGGCCAGACCGAGCAGGAGGGCCGGCCCTGACACGACGGGCCCGCAGGCCACGAGGAAGGTCGGGATCACGCCGCTGGCCCTGGCCAGCTCCCTGGCCGCCCTGGCCCAGGCGTCGGAGCCGCCGATGCCCTCGTCGTAGGGCACCCCGGTCGTGGCCAGGATGCCGACGAACGGCAGGCGCTTCTCGCCGGCCATGCGGATGGCGGCGGCCAGCGTGGCGCCGTCGACCGTCGTCAGCGCCGGTTCTTCGCCGTCGTCCCCGTGGTAGGGGTCGGCCAGCCGGGCCAGCACGACGCGGCGGCCGCCGACGAGGGCGGTTCCAGCGGTGAACAGCGGCCCGGCGGCGGCCCGGATGGGAACGGTCATCACCGTCGCACGGTACCGGGTCGCCTGCGCCGAATCGATCCCTGGGGCATGCCGGTCGGCGCAGCCGAACCGCACGCCGTGGTGTGTGTCGGCGGCCTACGAGCCCGCCGAGGTGCCAGCGACGTGCAGGCCGGGCACCTCGAGGGCGTGGGATGCAACCACCTTGCGAAGCACGTTGACCGTCGCCTGGGCGGCGACGGTCGGCATGCCCCGGCGGCGGGCGGCGAGGCCGACCGTGCGGCGGGACAGACCGTCGACGAGGATCCTCGTCCACGGTCCACCGATCCAGCCGGGGGCGGCGGTCGCCGGCACGATGGCGACGCCGAAGCCCTGGAAGGCGAGCGAGGCCAGGAGCCGCAGACCGTCGACCTCGAGCTTGGCCTGCACCCGGAGGCCCCGGGCCCGGAACGTCTCGTCGATCTCCTGCCGGAACGGCGTGCCCGGCGCGGCCAGGAGCAGCCGGTGCTTGGCCAGCTCGGCCAGGTCGACCGGCGCGTCCACGGCGGCCAGCGGGTGGTCGCTCGGTCCGACGACGATGTGGTCCTCGTCGAACAGGGCGGTGGTGCGGATCTCCGAGTCCTCGACCGGCAGTCCGACCAGGCCGATGTCGAGCTCGCCGTCGAGCAGACGCAGCTCGAGCGCCCTCGTGGTGCCCTCGGCCACCACGAGGTGGATGTCGGGCAGCTCCTTGGCCAGCTCCTCGGCCAGGATGGGCGTGAGCCAGCGGGCGGTCGTGCCGATGATGCCGAGCCGGACGGTGCCACGGGGCGAGCCCCGCAGCGAGGACACGTCGGCCTGGAGCGAGGCGAGCTCGGTCTGGATCCGGCGGACCCGGGTGAGGACGGCCTCGCCCTCCTCGGTCGGCCGGCCGGTCGACCGATCGATCAGCGTCGCCTCCAGCTCGCGCTCGAGTCGGGCCACGTGGGTCGAGATGTTCGACTGCACCGTGTGGGTTGCACGGGCCGCTGCGGTGAAACCGCCGTGCTCCACCACGGCCAGGAACGCTTGGAGCTGGCGCAGATCCATCGTTCTTGATGATGGCACAGATCAGGCGGTCTTGTCGCTGGATCAATCTAACCAACAGATCTCTGGTATCTAGGTCAGCGAGTAGACAGATCTGAAGGGCTACTGTAGGGTAATGACCAGTCGATCAGTTCTGGTTCCCCCTCCAAACTGCATCGCAATCCGGAAGCGACTATTCCCCCTTCGGTCGCACCGGACAATCCCCATCCGAAACCGGTCGCTCCGGCGGCCGGTTTCGTCGTTTTGGTGCCGGCCGGCTCGGCCACCGATCCGGCGCCGCAGCCGTCCCGCCGTCTTGGCTGCGGTCCATCCCGGCCGGTCGCCGAGCGATAGCGTCGACAGCGTGACCCCGAGTTCGGCCCCGTGGCCACGGCCGTGAACCCGCCGACGAATCCCTCCGTGCGAGCCGCCGCCTTCTTCGACCTCGATCGTACGCTGCTGCTCGGCGCCAGCGGGCCGGTGCTCTCGGCCGCCCTCCGCCGCCACGGCGTGTTGAGCGACCGCCTCGCCGTCGGCGAGCGCCTGGCCTTCGGCCTGTACGATCTCATCGGCGAGACCCTGCCATCGATCCTGTTGACGAGGCAGGGGGTCCGGGCCACGAAGGGCTGGTCGGTTGCCGCCGTCCGCCGGGCGGCCGAGGAGGCGGCGCCCGAGCTCGAGGCCAGGGTCGAGCCGTTCGCCCTCGAGACGATGGCCGAGCACCGGGCCGCCGGCCGCAAGCTGGTGCTCGCCACCACGACGCCACACGACCTCATCGGCCCCTTTGCCGAGCGCCTCGGCTTCGACGGTGTCCTGGCCACCCGCAGCCGGATCGCCGCAGGCGACGACGGTCCGGTCTACGCCGGTTCGGTCGACGGTGAGTTCGTCTGGTCCGCAGGCAAGGCCCGATCGGTTGCGGTCTGGGCCAGGGCCAACGGGATCGAGCTGGCCGACAGCTACGCCTACTCCGACAGCATCTTCGACGTCCCCCTGCTCTCGCGGGTCGGCTACCCGGTTGCGGTGAACCCCGACCCCCGGCTGCTCGCCTATGCGGCCGTGCGAGGTTGGCCCCGCGTGTGGTTCAACGCCCCGCCAGGCGTGGCCAAGCCGCTCGGTGTCGAGCTGCAGGACGTCGTGGCCAACCTGGCCAGGCCCGAGCTGTTCCCCTGGCTCGACATCGACCTTCGCCATCTCGACCGCCTGTCGAGCGATGGTGGAGCGCTGCTCGCCGCCAACCACCGCAGCTACCTCGACCCGCTGATGGTGGCCTTCGCCGCCGCCAGGGCCGGTCGCCCGGCCCGGTTCCTGGCCAAGAAGGAGGTCACCGACGCACCGGTGTCGGGCGCCGTCGTGCGCGCCCTCGGCGCCATCCGCGTCGACCGGGGAAGCGGGAGCGAGGCCCCGCTGGTCGAGGCCGGTCGGGCGCTGCGGGCCGGCGAGCTGGTCGCCGTCTTCCCCCAGGGCACGATTCCCCGCGGCCGGGCCTTCTTCGATCCCGAGCTCCGGGGCCGTCACGGTGCCGTCCGGCTGGCCATCGGCGCCGGCACCCCGATCGTGCCCGTCGGCTTGTGGGGGACCGAGCAGGCCTGGCCCCGCAACGCCAGGTTGCCGTACCTGATGAACCTCGCCGATCCGCCGACGGTCACGATCCGGATCGGCCAGCCCTATCACCCGACCACCGACGACCTCGACGGGGCCACGAAGGAGCTGATGGCCCGCATCGCCGAGCTGCTGCCGCCCGAGGCGGCGCGGGCCGTCGATCCGACCGAGGCCCAGCTCGCCTGCACCCGCCCGCCCGGGGGATGAGCGACGGCCCGGCCGGGGCTCGATTCCCCGACCGGAGCGCCACAATCGGCTCAGGAGGCGCCGGCCTCGATCTGCCGGCGGATCATGGCCAGGGCCGAACCGGCCTTGAACCACTGGATCTGGTCGTCGGAGAACGTGTGGTTCCCCTCGAAGCTCCAGGTGTCGCCATCGGGCGTGGTCACCGTGACGGTCACCGGCTGGCCAGGGGCCAGGTCGGCCAGCCCGTCGGTGCCGAGCCGGTCGTCCTCGCCGATCCGGTCGTAGTCGGCCGGGTCGGCGAACGTCAGCGGCACGATGCCCTGCTTCTTCAGGTTGGTCTCGTGGATCCGGGCGAACGACCGGGCCACGATCAGCTGCACCCCGCGGAACCGGGGCTCCATGGCCGCGTGCTCGCGGGAGGAGCCCTCGCCCATGTTCTCGTCGCCGATGACCGCCCACGGCTGCCCAGCCTCGTGGTAGGCCCTGGCGATGTCGGGGAAGCTCATCCGCTCGCCGGTCAGCTGGTTCTTGCCCATGCCGACGATGCCCTCGTTGAAGGCCGACACGGCGCCGAGGTAGAGGTTGCCGGAGATGTTCTCCAGGTGGCCGCGGTACTTGAGCCACGGGCCGGCCATCGAGATGTGGTCGGTGGTGAACTTGCCCTGGGCCTTGACCCCGATCGGGAGGTCCTCGAAGTCGTTGCCGTCCCAGGCCGGGAACGGCTCGAGCAGCTGCAGCCGGTCTGAGGTCGGGGAGACGACCACCTCGACGTCGGAGCCGTCCTCCGGCGGGGCGGTGAAGCCGGACTCACCCTCGTCGAAGCCCTGGGGCGGCAGCTCGATGCCGACCGGGACATCGAGGCGGACCTCGGTGCCGTCGGGGGCGGTCAGGGTCTCCGACAGCGGATCGAAGTCGACCCGACCGGACAGCGCCAGGGCCATCACCGTCTCCGGTGAGGTGACGAAGGCCAGGGTGGCGGCGTCGCCGTCGTTCCGCTTCGGGAAGTTGCGGTTGTAGGAGGTGACGATCACGTTCGGCTGACCGGGGACGTGGCCCTCCTCCTCGGACCGGTCCCACTGGCCGATGCAGGGCCCGCAGGCGTTGGCCAGCACGACGGCGCCCATGGCCTCGAAGTCGGCCAGCAGGCCGTCGCGCTCGATCGTGGCCCTGACCTGCTCGGAACCGGGTGTGATCATCAGCTTGGTCTTGGCCGTCAGCCCGGCCGCCGCGGCCTGGCGGGCGATCGAGGCGGCCCGGGTGATGTCCTCGTAGGACGAGTTGGTGCAGCTGCCGATGAGGGCGGCCGAGATCTCCATCGGCCAGCCGTTGGCCTCGGCCTCGTCGCCGAGCGCCGACACCTCGCGGGCGAGGTCGGGGGTGTGGGGGCCGTTGATGTGGGGACGGAGGGTCGACAGGTCGATCTCGATGACCTGGTCGTAGTAGCTGGCCGGATCGGCCAGGACCTCGTCGTCGGCCCGGAGGTGGTGGGCCACGGCGTTGGCCGCATCGGCCGTGGCCTCGCGGCCCGTCGCCTTCAGGTAGCGGGCCATGGCGTCGTCGTAGCCGAAGATCGAGGTGGTGGCCCCGATCTCGGCCCCCATGTTGCAGATCGTGGCCTTGCCCGTGCACGACATCGAGTTGGCCCCGGGGCCGGAGTACTCGACGATGGCGCCCGTGCCACCCTTGACCGTGAGGATCTCGGCCACCTTGAGGATGACGTCCTTCGGGGCCGCCCACCCGGAGAGCTCGCCGGTGAGGTTGACGCCGATCAGCTTCGGCCACCGCACGTTCCACGGGAAGCCGGTCATCACGTCGACCGCGTCGGCGCCGCCGACCCCGATGGCGACCATGCCGAGGCCGCCGGCGTTGGGGGTGTGGCTGTCGGTGCCGATCATCATGCCGCCGGGGAAGGCGTAGTTCTCGAGCACGACCTGGTGGATGATGCCGCTTCCCGGCTTCCAGAAACCGCCGCCGTAGCGGGCCGACACCGACTCGAGGAAGTCGAAGACCTCGTCGTTGTTCTCCAGGGCGGCCAGCAGGTCCTTCTTGCCGTCCTCGCGGGCCAGGATGAGGTGGTCGCAGTGGGTGGTGGTCGGCACCGCGACCTCGTCGAGACCGGAGGTCATGAACTGGAGCCACGCCATCTGGGCGGTGGCGTCCTGCATGGCCACCCGGTCTGGACGGAAGTCGTTGTAGGTGACGCCACGATCGACCGGCTCGTCGATGTCGTCGAGGTGGTTGGCCAGGATCTTCTCGGCCAGCGTGAGCGGTCGGCCCATCCGCTGTCGGAAGACGGCGATTCGCTCGTCGAGGGTGGCGTACACCCCGTTGATCAGCTCGATCGGTGTCTCGGGACCTACCTGTGCCATGACCTGCTACCTCTTCTTCCTCGGTGCTCGCAGTGTGCTCACCCTGCGCTCGGGCGGGCACTCGCTGCCGGCTTGGGCGGTGTGGCGGCGAACGCCGCCGATGGTACCGGGCGGTGCTGGCCCTTGCCGGTCTTCAAGTTGTCTGATACAAGTCTAATACAAGTGAGACGCGTAATCTACCGGGATGTGGCCGATTCCCTCCGGAACGACATCGAGTCCGGGGCCGACGGCGACGGCGGCCTGCTGCCGAGCGAGGCCGCCATCGGGTCGCGCTTCGGGGTCAGTCGGGTCACCGTCCGCAAGGCGCTCGAGCTGCTCCGCTCGGAGGGGCTGGTCGAGTCACGGCAGGGCCTCGGCTGGATGGTGGCCACCGAGCCGATCCCGCAGTCGCTCGATGCGCTGGTGTCGATCGAGCGGCAGCTGACCGACTCGGGCCGGGTCTCGGCCAGGGAGATCACCGACTTCGGCTTCGTCGACGCGCCGCCGCGGGCGGCCGAGGCGCTCGGGCCCCGGGTCCTGGAGGTCGGGCGGGTCAACGTGGTCGACGGCCAACCCTTCGCCCGCGTGGTCGTCTGGTGCCGGGAGGACCTCGGGGCCGACCTGTCGCGGGCCGACGTGGCCCGCTCCAGCTTCCACGACCTGTTGCCCGAGCGGCCGGACCGGGCCGTGCAGACCATCGGTGCCGAGGCCACCACCGACGTCGACGCCGAGCTCCTCGGAGTGCCGGTTGCGTCCCCGGCGCTCGTCGTCCGCCGGACGACGTTCGGGTCCGACGGCCGGGCCATGCTCGTCTCCGAGCACCGGTTCCCCGGCCATCTCACGGAGTTCGTGGCCGAGCTGACCCCGTCGCCGTCGACCAGCGCCAGCGAGTGGCCGGGCGCCGACGGTCCCGAGCTCCGACTCGTCGACCAGGGCTGACGGCCGGCGCCGGGGCCTCCGGGCCGTTTGACTCAGCTCGGGCCCCGACCGGTCGACAGGTTGGCGGTGGAGCATTCCGACGCCCGACCCGACCACACGCCCGCCGCCGGCCCGACGCCGCCGTCGCCGGGCCGCCGCCATCGACCCGTCGCCCGGCGGCTGATCCCGGCGCTGCTGGCCCTGGCCCTCGTGGCCGGCGCCTGCGGCACCGGCGGTGCTGACGACGACACGACCGCCGACGGCGAGGACGGCGACCTGGCCTTCGCCGAGGACTCGGCCGACGAGGAGCCGATCGAGCTCGACGCCACCACCTCGACCAGCGTCGGCGAGCTCGACGAGGTCACCGACCTGCCTGGCGTCGGCGACCCGAGCGACGCCGGTACGACCCCGACCACCGCCGGCAGCGGCCTGCCTCCGGTCGCCGTCGGCACCCCCGACCCCGGCGGCGACCCCGACGGGATCTACCGGGGCACGATCGGCACCCTCCGGCCAGACGAGATCGTCGCCGCCGGCGCCGCCGCTCCGCCTGACGCCGCCACCGGCGTCGAGCCGTTGACCGGGCTGCCGGGCACGGTGCCGACTCGCCCCGCCGCGGTCGTCAAGATCGACAACGGGTCGGCCGCGGATCCCCACACCGGCCTCAACGCCGCCGACATCGTCATCGAGGAGGAGGTCGAGGGCGGGGTCACCCGCTTCGCCGCCATCTTCCACTCGACGCCGTCGATCGTCGGCCCCGTCCGCTCGGGCCGTACGACCGACGTCGCCCTGATCTCGGGCCTCGGCGAGCCATTGCTGCTGTACTCCGGGGCCAACGCCATCACCCAGGAGATCCTCGTCGACCAGCCCGGCATCGAGCTGCGCAGCGAGGGCTGGTCGACCGGCTTCTGGCGAGACCCGACCAGACGGGCCCCGTCCAACCTCTACACCGACACCGCCCCGCACTGGGCCTCGGCCACCGGTGACGCCCCGCCGCCGCACTTCCACTACCGGGGCGCCGGGGAGTCCGCCGACGGTGCCGCAGTCGACGAGCTGTCGGTGCTGTACCCGTCGTCGATCGCCCGATGGGTCTGGGACGGCGCCGCCTGGCTGCGGTGGCAGCGGGGCGGCGAGCACGTCCTGGTCGACGGCGAGCAGGTGTCGGCCGCCAACGTGATCGTGATCGAGGCGGACGAGATCGACACCGGCATGGTCGACGCCAGCGGTGGTGCGGTGCCCGAGTTCCTCTTCGTCGGCACCGGTCGGGCCACCGTCTTCACCGACGGCCGGCGCATCGAGGGCACGTGGACCCGTCCGACCCTGGCCAGCGTCGCCACCCTCACCGAGGGGCCCGGTCGACCGATCGAGCTGACCCCCGGGCGGACCTGGATCCAGCTCGTCGAGACCGGCTCCAATGCGGTCGCCTTCAGCTGATCGGATGGCCGCGCACGCACCACCCTCGCTCCCGATCCGGCTCCTGGCGGCGCTCGCCGTCGCCGGGCTCGTCGCCGCCGCCTGCGGTGGCGACGGCGGGTCGACGGCCATCGAGAGCGCCGGCGATGGCGCCGGCCCGACCGGGGCCGACCGGATCGCGGCCGACCGGGACACCGGTTCGATCGACGCCGACGACGAGCCTCCGGCCCGCCTCGCCCTCGGCGACGACGGCTACGACCCGGGCGAGGTCTCGCCGACGTCGGCCCCGGATGCTGGTGCTGGTGCCGCCGAGACGACGCCCCCGACCAGCGCCAACACCACCACGACGCCGCCGGACACCACGCCGGCCACCACCACGGGCAGCGGAGGAGCCCCCGTGACCACGGTCGGCGGGGGAGGAGGGGGCGACACGGCGATCTACCAGGGTGTGCTCGGCGGCCTGACCCGCGACGAGTCCGTCGCCGCGCCCGTCGCCCCGGCGCCGACGGTGGCCGCCGGCATCCTGCCCCTCACCGGGCTCCCGGGCACCGTACCGGGCCATCCGGCGGCGGTGGTGAAGATCGACAACGGCGGCCCGGCCAGACCCCAGACCGGGCTCAACGCCGCCGACATCGTGTTCGAGGAGGAGGTGGAGGGCGGGATCACCCGCTTCGCTGCGGTCTTCCACTCGACGAGCTCGATCGTCGGACCGGTCCGCTCGGGCCGCACCACCGACATCGGCCTCATCAACGGCCTGGGCTCGCCGCTGCTGCTGTACTCCGGCGCCAACCAGGTGACCGACGCCCTGCTCCGGGCCCAACCGACCGTCCAGAACCGCAATGCCGGCACCTCGTCTGGGTACTGGCGGAGCTCCAGCCGCTCGGCCCCGTCGAACCTCTACACCGACACCGCACCCCACTGGGCCTCGGCCGCCGGCGGACCACCTCCGCCGCAGTTCGCCTACCGGGCCGACGGCGCCGCCGTGGCCGGCGTCGCCGACGACGCCCTCACCGTGGCCTACCGAGGCAACACGGCGGCCTGGGCCTGGGACGGCTCGGCCTGGCTCCGCAGCCAGGGCGGCTCGGCCCACCGGACCGCCTCCGCTGAGCGGGTGTCGGCGGCCAACGTGGTCGTCGTCGAGACCAGGGAGGTGGCGACCGGGATGGTCGACTCCTCCGGCGCCACCGTGCCCGAGTTCGTGTTCGTCGGGTCGGGCAAGGCCACCGTCTTCACCGCCGGCATGCGCATCGACGGGACGTGGACCCGGCCGACCCTCGGGAGCGTGGCCACCTTGACCACCGCCGACGGGTCCGTGATCGAGTTGACGCCCGGCCGCACCTGGGTCCAGGTCGTCCGCGCCGGTGGAGGTCTGCTCCGATGATGGGCCCGCCGGCGCCTCCGGCACGAGGCCTGCTCCGGTGAGTCGCCGGAGGCGGCAGGGTCGACACCGCTGGTCGGCCCGCGTCGCCGCTCTCGGTGGCCTGCTCGTGCTGCCCGCAGCCGCCGCCGGCATCGCGCTGGCCACGCCCGACCCGGTCCCCGACCCCGAGGCGGTCCTCGTCGATCAGCTGGCGGCCGAGGGTGAGTCGGTCGACGTGATCGAGTGCGCCGTTCGCCTCGGCGGTCGTCAGCTCCGGATCGGACGTCTCGACGATCGGGCCGTCGACGAGCTCGTCACCAGCTGCCGGACCGCCCACGACCCCCTCGTTGACGCAACGGCCGAGCCACCGGACGAGCTGGCGTCGGTCGACCGGGGCCCGTGGACCCTCGGCGACGACCTGGCCCTCGACGGGCTGTGGGCGGCCTGCGAGGCCGGCAGCGGTGAGGCCTGCGACCGGCTCTTCGAGATCGGCCCGGTCGGCAGCGACTACGAGGCGTTCGGCCTCACCTGCGGCGACCGTCCCGACGTGCTCGACTGCCGGGAGCTCGACGCCGCCGAGGGTTGACCCGAGGCCGTCGCTACAGGTCCGGCCAGGAGCGCCGCTTGGCCGCCCGCCTCGCCCCCGGCTTCGAGCCGAGGGCCCACCGGCGGCGCCAGGCCCCGGCATCCGGACCGGTGGCGTCCGGGGTGGTTCGTCGGTAGGCGTTCTTGCGGGCCTGCCACCAGCCCGAGCTGAACTCGTCGGCCAGCTCGGCGATCCGGTGCTCGATCCGCTCGGCGAAGGCCCTGGTGTCCTCCTCGTCGCCCATCGTCAGCGGGTCGCCGAACACCACCGCACAGCGTGAGCGGGTCGGCCAGTTCTTGCCCTTCGGCAGGATCGTGCCGGTCCCGTCGAGGTACACCGGCACGACCGGGGCCCCGCTGCGACGGGCCAGGAAGGCCGCCCCCGGGCGGTGCTTGCGGCTCCAGCCGTCGGGGCTTCGGCCTCCCTCGGGGAAGATCAGCAGGTTGCCCCGGTCCTTCAGCGCCCGGAGCGAGTTGTCGATCGACAGCTTCGACAGCTTCTGGCGCTCGATGGGGATCGCCCCGATGAACAGTGCCGACAGTGCGGCGCTGACCCGGTTCGGGAAGAAGTAGTCGGCGCCGGCGGCGATGGCCAGGTTGTCCCGCAGATGGGCCGGCAGGGTGGCCAGCAGCAGGCTGGTGTCGGCGTGGCTGTGGTGGTTGGCGGCGAAGATCAGCGGGCCCTCGAGGTGCTCCAGGCGGTCGGTGCCGATCACCCGGGGTGAGCCGTAGATCCGCACCGCCGGCTTGAAGAACCCCCACACCCCGACCCGGCGGACGAACTTGGCCACCGGTCGGTGGGCCCAGTCGGTGTCGTAGTACACGCCGGTCTTCGGCGGCTCGGGGCGGCGCTCGACGCCCTTGGGGGTGGCCGGCGGTTCGGTGATGTACTTCAGCGTTCGCAGCAGGCGCACGATCTCCCCCTTCCCCGGTCAGGCCGATCCGGCGCTGACGTCGGCCATCAGGATCGGCGGATTGTGGAGGTGGGTGATCGATGGCTTCGATCCGACCACGTCGGTTGCCATCTCCAGCGCATCCGACAGCGTCGACGCCGGCTTGAAGCCGAGGCGGCGGACCGCCCGCTCCTCACCCCCGACCACGATGACCTGCCCGAGGTGCTGCATGGCGTGCGATCCCCAGTACCACATGTAGAAGGGGTGCACGCCGTGGTAGGCGTAGCTGGTGCGGTACAGGTGCCGGTACCACTCGTCCTCCGCGAACTGCTTCTCGTACCGCTCCTCGATCTCCACCGGGTCGGTGGTGTCGGCCAGGACCTGCTCGAAGAAGTCGATGTAGCTCGGGTGGTGGACCGGGTGGAACTCCCACGGGGTCGGGTGGCTCATGATGAGCACCCCGCCCTCCCGCACGACCGGCCGGCCCCGGTACAGGTTGAAGAAGTACCCGAGGCCCTGGACCATGACCAGGATCGGGTTCATGATCGAGTTCACGTTGTAGGGCGTCAGGTAGGGGAGCCCCATCGTCACGACGTCGGTCTGGCCCTCCACCGGCACGAGGTGCTGCTTGTAGACCATCTCGGTGGTCTTGCGGTGCACGGCCTCGACCTCGCCGGCCTGGACCGACGTGATGTCGTAGGGGGCCCGCCACGAGTGGAACGCCATCCGCCTGGCCCGGGGTGACATGCGCTTCAGGCCGGCCTGCATGGTGGCGAACGACGCCCGGTCGACCATCGACCACTCCCACTCCCGCTTCTGGAGCATGGCCATGGGGCCGTCGTGGCCGAACGTGTTGGTGTTGAGCGTCGACTCGATCTGGAAGATCCGGGGCCCGTGATGCTTGATGATGTCGCCCTGGCGCCAGTTCGACCGGTGCAGCTCGGAGTTGTCCTGGTCCATGAACGACGTGGAGTGCCGCATGGTGTGCACGTTGTGGTGGGCCTTGACCCCCTGGTAGCCGGAGAGCCCCGTGGCCGTGCTCTTCCAGCCACCGTCCATCGACACCAGGTTGATGTTGACGTAGACGACGAGGTCGCTCTCGGCCGCTCGCCGGCTCATCTGGACGGCTTCGCCCTTGTCGGTGTGGCCGAGGATGACCATCCCATCCGGGTCCTCGGCGTCGTGGTTGTAGAGCAGGCCGTGGGGGGCGAAGGCCTCGTAGACCCGATCGCCGACGGCGTGCCGCAGCTCCGGCTCGGTCATCCGTCGGTGCAGGGCGAGGGCGGCGATGAGGTGCACGTCGTCGACGCCGGCCTCGGCCGCCAGGTCGAGGACCGCCTCGATGATCCGCTGGCGCACGTCGGGCCGCTGCATCGGCGGGAGCGGGAGCGACAGGTCGTCGAAGGCGATCGTCAACTTCATGCCCGGGTGGAGCAGCGAGGGGAGCGGATCCTCGTCGATCGGGTTGAGCAGGGCCTCGCGAATGGCCTCGTCCGGATCGTCGAGGCCTCGGAGCGGCTCGGCCGGGTAGATCACCCGGCTCCGACCGATCGGCAGCTTCTCGAGACGGAACCCCTCCCCGTGGTGGAACAGGATGGGCGGGGTCTGGCGATCGACCTCGAGCACGAAGCCCGGGCGTGGGTTGTTGGTTGGCTCGCTCTTCTTCCTCACGTCCTCTGCCTGTCTACCTGCGACTCTTCCTGGGGGTGGGGAGGGGGCCGAGCGGGAGCCACTTGTCGGTGCCCGCGCCGGCCTTCGACCAGTTCTCGATCAGCCAGCCCCGCTTGGCCGCCATCGACGCCAGCCGGGTCTCGGGGTTGACGGCGACCGGGAAGCCGACGGCGTCGAGCAGCGGGAGATCCGACGAGGAGTCGGCGTAGGCCACCGACTCGGCCAGGTCGAACCCGTTGGCGTCGGCGAAGTCGCGCAGGGCCTGGGCCCTGACCTCGCCGGTGGGTGGCACGGCCAGCAGCTCGCCGGTGTAGCGGCCCTCCAGCTGCGACATCTCGGAGCAGATCACGTCGTCGAACAGCGGCCCCAGTGGCTTGACCACGATGTCGAGGGCGCCGGTGATCAGCACCGTCCGGTGACCCATCCGCCGATGCTCGCGCACCCGACGCAAGGCGGCGGGAAAGGCCTTGGTCAGGATGTGGTCGGCCAGCAGCTCCTGGCCGAGCCGGTCCATCTCGGCCACCGAGGCCCCGTCGTAGCGGCGGTAGAAGTGGCGGAGGAAGTCGGTGCGGTCCCGCTGGTCGAGGGCCAGCAGGCCGGGGGCCTCGCCGAGGGTCTTGATGGTGAACCGCATCCGGTCCCGGGGCGGCAGGTTGCGGGTGGCCAGCCAGGCGTAGCTGAACACCACGTTGGAGGCGATGATCGTGTTCTCCAGGTCGAATGCCGCCAGGTGGCGCTCGGGGGCCAGCACCCTGGCCCGGAGCCGGCGGGTGCGGGCGTCGGGGTCGGAGCGCTCGCCGGTGGTCTTGACCCTGGCGTGCTCGACGACCGACGGCAGGTGGACCTCGCGGACGTAGTGCGACCAGTCGACGATCGCCGGGTCGCAGGCGAAGGGCTCCTTGTCACCGTCGTCGAGCGAGTCCTGGAGGGCCAGGAGGTTGTCGACGCCGTAGAGGGCCTCGCACTCGGCGTAGGCGCCGTAGATCTTGACGTAGCCCATGGCCCGGCTGACCTGCTCTCGCCGGTCCTCGACCTCGGCGTTGATCATCGCCTGGCGGCCCCGGAGGGGGAGGAGCTTCAGCGCCTTGTCGGCCCGGTCGAGGTTCTTCTGGACCCGTTCGAGCTGCCGCTCGACCGCACCACGCCCCGGGAACGACCACTCGGGGACCGAGATCGGCTGGCCCTTGCGGTCGTACAGCGGGTTCTCGGTGAACCAGGTCGACACGAGGTCGACGAGGCGGCGGTAGTGCAGCGGGTTGCGGGTCCCCGAGGCGACCTGGGTGATCTCGATCGAACCATCGCTGGCCGCACCCTTGGCCGCCACGGCGATGATCGAGGCCACCACGAGGTCGACGGGGATCACGTCGATCACGCCCTCGGGCACGCCGGGGAACTCCTTCAGCAGGCCCCTGGCGTAGCTGATGATGATGGGCTCGGCCATGCGGAAGCCCTTGATCCAACCGGGCCGGGGCTCGGCCCAGGCCGACTCGATGATCGACGGCCGCACGATCGAGACCGGCACGTCGCCCCTGGACTCGTCGAGTGCCCGCTCGCCGAGGGCCTTGGTGTAGGCGTAGGCGTCGGGCCAACCGAGGGAGGCGGCCCTGGCCCGGCCCGCCTCGACCAGCTGCTCGGACACCCAGCGCTGGCGGAGCTGCTCGGTCTTGGCCGACAGCAGCGGCGTGCCGGCGGCGCCGAGCTCGTGGCGGGCATCGGCCCGGAACTGCTCCAGGCGCTCGGCCGAGCGGGACTCGGCGTCGAAGTCGGCCCGGGTCCGCCTGGCCGCCTTGACCTCGGCCCGCCAGTCGACGTCGATGTGGAACGGGCTGTCGCTCAGCAGCTGCTCGGGGGCGCTGCCCCGTCGGTTGCCGGCCACGTAGCAGGTCGAGACCGCCACCAGGTGCGGCGCCGCACCGAGCTCGTGCAGCGTCTGCACGATCCGGGTCGGACCGAGCAGGTTGACCTCGACCGCGCCGTCGAGCGGGGCGTCGAAGCTGACGGTGGCCGCCGAGTGGATCACCACGTCGCAGTCGGCGAACGCGCGGGCGCCGTCGGCGTCGAGGCCGAGGCCGTCGGTCCCGACGTCGCCGGCGATCACGGTCACCCGGCGATCGACCTCCTCCCAGAACTGATCCTTGCCCAGCTCGCCGAGCAGGCGGCTGAAGGCGTCGTTGCGGAAGATCTCGCGCCTGGCCCGCTGGTCGGGGTTCGAGCGCCGGCCCGGCCGGATGAGGAGCACGAGGTGGCAGTCGGGCACCTGCCGGAGGAGCCGCTCGACCAGGGCCGTGCCGAGGAAGCCGGTCGAGCCGGTGATGGCGATGCGCTTGCCGGCGAGCTGCTCGGAGATCATGGGCGAACGGGGGCCTCTCGGGTCGGGGCGGTCGGCATCACGGGGCAGCGGCGGTCTCGGGAACCGCCTCGGAGTTGTCTACCATTTGGTAAGTGGCCACCAAGCATAGAGCCATCGCGGCCGCCAGCGCCGCCTTCGCCGAGCGGGGCGTCGCCGCCACGTCGCTCGACGGGCTCGCGGCCGAGCTGGGGGTCACGAAGCAGACGATCCTGTACCACTTCGGGTCGAAGGACGGTCTGGTGGCCGAGGTGCTGGCCACCGGGGCCCGGGAGCTGACCGAGGCCCTGGCCGCCGCCGTCGAGCCGGCCGACGACGGCTGGGAACGGGTGGTCGCCGTCGTCCGGGCCAGCTTCGCCCTCGCCGTCAGGCGGCCCGACCTCGTCGGTCTGCTCCGTGAGGTCAACCGGCTCGGTCCGCCGTGGTCGGAGACGGCATCGGAGGCCCTCCAGCCGCTGGTCGACCGGGCCGTCGACTTCCTCGCCCGGGGCATGGAGGCCGGTCGGTTCCGGCCGGGTGACCCCCAGATGGTGCTGCTGTCGAGCTATGCCGTGGTCACCGGGGTCGTGTCCGACGCCGAGGTGTTGCGAGCGGTCGGGCTCGACCTCGACCTGCGGGTGGCCGCCCGACTGCGGCGGACGTTGTTATCTTTTCTCGAAGCCGTTCTGGTCGGTCAGGCGGGTGGGCTCGGCCAGGGGACCCTGGCGGGCGGCGTCGACCGGTGAGCACCGGGCCGATCGCCTTCGATCGGAGCGGCGACCCGATCCGATGATGTCTCGAACAGGTCCTCCAAACGATCACCGCCGGGTCGCACCGGTGCTCGCCGCCAAGGTCGCCCTCATCGCGGTCGCTGTCGCCGTCGCCGTCACCCCGCAACTCATCGTCCGGGTCCGTCCGGCCGGGGCGGCGATCGACCCGCTCGAGTGCGACGCCGCAGTGGTCGACACGTCTGGCGCCGTCGACGTCGCCGCGGTCGAGGCGGCGGCGGCCGCCATCGACGTCGACCGGCTCGGCCTCGACGCCAGGATCGTGGTCCGGGTCTGGGACGTCGTGCCGGGCGCCGATCTGATGCGGGCCGTCGACGAGCTCGTGATCGAGTGCTTCGGCGATCCCGATGGCGGGATCGCCGACGAGGTGGCCGTGCTCGGGCTCTCGGTCGGTGACGGTCTCTCGGACGTCCTCCTCGGCGGGCTGTGGGTCGTCGCCGTTCCCGACGCCGCCCGGCTCCGGGCCGACGTGATGGGACCGCCGCTGTCGGCCGGTGACCTGACGGGTGGCCTGGTCGCGGCCCTCGACGAGATGGCGACCGGGGTCGCTGCGCTGCCGGACCCGACGTCGACCACGACGACGACCGAGCCGGACGAGGGGCAGGTCACCGTCCTCCCGGCCCCGACCGTCGGCTCCGAGCCGACACCCGAACCGGTCGACGATGCCTCGGCCGAGACCACCGACGCCGGTGGCGGACGGTCGCCGTTGGCGGTCGGTGGCGCGATCCTCGGCCTCGGAGCCTGCGGTGCCGCCGTCTTCGGCGTGCAGCGGCAACGGAAGCTGGCCAGGGCCAGGGACGGCCTGCGGCGCCGGGTCGAGCCGGCGATCGCCCGCCTCGGCGTCATCCGTGAGCGGCACCGCCAGCTCCTCGATCAGGCCGACGGCTGGCGACGGACCAGCGCCGGCCTGACCCGGACCGAGATCGTCACCGGCATCCGGGGCGTCGAGACCGCGGCTGCGGCCACCGATCGGGCCGCCGGGCTGTTGCACCAGACCCTGCCGGACGGGGTCGGCGGGGCCGATCGCACCGCGGTCGAGCGGGCCGCCGGGCACGTCAGCCAGCTGTCGAGGGCGCTGGCCGCCCACGGCGAGGAGCTCGACGAGCTGGCCGCCCTCGGCGCCCACCTCGACCACCTGGAGGTGGCGGTGCCGGCGAAGGCGGAGGTCCTGGCCAACGAGCTGCCCGAGGTCCGGAAGCTGGCCAACGGCCGGGCCGGCGACGGCTGGAACGTCGAGGCGGCCAGGGCCGGGCTGACCGACGTCCAGGCTGCGGTGGCCGAGGTCAAGGAGGCCGTCCCGCTGCTCGAGGTCGACCTGCTCGTGCTGTCCGAGCGGATCGAGGGGGCCGAGGCGGCACTGTTCGCCATCGCCCACGACCTCGAGGTGCTGCCCGACCGCGGTCCGTCCCTGCAGGCGTGGCAGCGGCAGCTGGCGGAGGCGGCCGACCACGAGCTGCACCGCGTCGACGAGGTCCGCCGACAGTTGTCGGCCGCCACCGCAGTGCACGCCGCCGACTCCTGGCGCTGGGCCGCCGATCATCCGCAGCGGGCCGTCGAGGCGCTCGAACGGGTCGACGAGCATCGGCAGGTCGTCATGAACGACTTGCTGCCGGCCCAGCGCTTCGACGATGCCGGTCGACGCCTCGAACGGGCCGGTCTCGATCTGATCGCGGCCGATGGGCTGCTCGACGAGGTCGACGACCTGGTCGTTGACCTCGAGCGGTCGCTGGTCGAGGCGCCGGCTGCGCTCGCCCAGGTCCAGGGCGAGCTGCGGCAACTGGCGGGCACGATCACCCGCCTCCGGGCCGACCTGAGCGACGACGTGATCCGCCGCCAGCACGGGCTGACGGCGGCGGTCGACGGCCTGCGATCGGAGCTGGGTCGACCGAAGCCGAACCACCTCCAGATCGTCGAGCTGGCCGAGGAGATGGGGCGGGCGATCGACGGGCTGCTCGACGAGGCCACGGCGCAACACGAGCGGGCCGAGGCCATGCGGCGGGAGGCCGAGCGCCAGGTCGCCAGGGCCGATCGGGCGGTTGCCCGGGCTCGCCGGTCGCTCGGCTGGCAGCTGTTCCCCAGCGCCGACGGGGCGGCGATCGACCGGCTGGAGGCACAGCTGCGGTCGCTCCCGTCCGATCCGGCGGCCGCCATCGACCTGGCCGCCGACATCGCCGACGACGCGCTGCGGATCCAGGAGCAGATCCTCGCTCGCCGGCGGCGGCGCGGCGTTGCCGTCGGCTCGGGGTCCTCGATACCGGGAGGCTCGGGATGGAGCCTCGGTGGGGCCGGCCGCCGGGCCGGGAGCGGATCGCACCGGCGGCCGAGAGCCGGCTCGCGGTCGAGCGGGGGTCGCTCGTTCGGCGGCCGGTCGCGGCCGAGGTCCCGGTCGCGGGGTGGGCGGGCCATCGGTTCCCGGCGCAGCTCGGGGCGCTTCTAGCGCCGGTGTCGGCCGGCCGCCGGCGGGGCGGTCAGCCCCGGGGGTCTCGAGCCGTGATCCGCTTGGTCGAGCGGCGGCGATGGCGCTCGATCGCCAGGTCGACGAGCCGGTCGATCAGGGCCGGGTAGGGCAGGCCGGACGCCTCCCACAGCTTGGGGTACATCGAGATCGGGGTGAAGCCCGGGATGGTGTTCAGCTCGTTGAGCAGCGGACCGCGCCCGCCCTCCTCGTAGAGGAAGTCGGCCCTGGCCATCCCCTCGACCCGCAGTGCCCGGTAGGCCTCGGCCGACAGCTCGTGGATGCGCTCGACGACCGACTCGGGCAGGTCGGCCGGGATCACCAGCTCGGCCCGGCCGTCGACGTACTTGTCCTCGTAGTCGTAGAAGTCGGCGCCGGGGATGATCTCGCCGGGGACCGACAGCTCGAGCGACTCGTTGCCGAGGACCGAGACCTCGATCTCGCGGGCGTCGACCGCCTCCTCGACCACCAGCCACTCGTCGTAGCGCAGGGCGGCGGTCATCGCCGCCTCGATCTCGTCGACGTCGACGGCCTTCGACACTCCGACCGACGAGCCCATGTTGGCCGGCTTGACGAAACAGGGCAGGCCGAGGTCGGCCGCCATCTCCTTGGCCACGGCTCTGGCGTCGGCGGCGACCTCACGCTCGTTGACGCCTCGCCAACGGGTCTGGGGGATGCCGTGGCTCGACAGGATCGTCTTGGCCATCACCTTGTCCATCGTGGCCGCCGAGCCGAGCACGCCGGCACCGACGTAGGCGACGTTGGCCAGCTCGCAGACACCCTGGACGGTGCCGTCCTCGCCGAGCGGGCCGTGCAGCAGGGGCAGCACGACGACCTCGTGGGACTCGGCCAGCGCGCCGACCGACGACATCAGCTCCGTCGACGGCCCGGTCGGGACCAGTGGCGCCAGCTCGCCGCCGTCGCCCCCCGGGTCGCCGGTCTCGGTCGTGGTCCCGGGAGGGAGCGAGCGGGCCGAGCTGGCCAGCAGCTCCTCGGCCGCTCCGGCCCGGACGAACTGGCCATCGCGGGTGATCCCGATGGCCTCGACCTCGTAGCGGTCGGGGTCGACGGCGGCGAGCACGTGGGCGGCGGTGGTGCAGGACACGTCGTGCTCGGCCGACTGGCCACCGAACAGCACGACGAGCCGGATGCGATCGTCGGATGCGGATTCCACCGGATCAGCGTAGTGGCCACCGCCGCCCCGGCTCGGCCACCCTGCCCGGATCGCCGATCGGTCGGGGATCGGGGCGGCAGGCGAGGGGCCGAGCGCGGGAGCCGCTAGACCGGAGACGTGAAGTTCGTGCTGTCCTCACTGGCCACCGACCTCGGCGGGCGGCTCCACGGTCCCGACGGCACCGTGGACGGTGCCGCCATCGACAGCCGGGGTGAGGTCGACGGTCGGCTCTTCGTCCCCCTCGTGGCCGAGCGCGACGGTCACGAGTTCGTCCCCGCCGCCGTCGACGGCGGGGCGGCCGCCTACCTGACGTCCCGGCCGCCAGGCCCGTCGGTCGATGCGCCGGCGATCGTCGTCGACGACACCGCAGCGGCGCTCACCGTGCTCGGCCGGATCGCCCGGCGCCGCCTGACCGGGCCCGTCGTCGGCATCACCGGCAGCGTCGGCAAGACCTCGGTCAAGGACCTCACCCTCGCCGCCTGCTCGACCGCCGGCGCGGCCTGGGCCTCGGTCGCCTCGTTCAACAACGAGCTCGGTGTGCCGCTCACGCTGGCCAACGCCCCGGAGGGCTCGGGGGTGACGATCGTCGAGATGGGGGCACGGGGTCTCGGCCACATCGCCGAGCTGTGTGAGGTCGCCCGACCGACGATCGGTGTGGTGACCCGGGTGGCGCTGGTCCACTCCGAGCTGTTCGGCTCGATCGATGACGTCGCCAGCGGCAAGGGTGAGCTGGTCGAGGCCCTCCCCACCGGCGGCACCGCCGTGCTCAATGCCGACGACCCGCTGGTGGCGGCGATGGCAACCCGGACCGATGCCTCGGTCCTGACCTACGGCACCGGCGACGGAGCCGATCGGCCGTCGGTCCGCTCGTCCGAGGTCCGGGTCGATCGCCTGCTTCGACCGACCTTCGTGGTGGAGGCGGACGTCCCGACCGAGCCGGGTCGCCGGCGGGCCGAGCTGACGCTCGAGGTCCGCGGCGCCCACATGGCCTCCAACGCCACCGCGGCCCTGGCGACGGCGCTGGCCGCCGGGGTCCCGTTCGACGCCGCGATCGAGGGGCTGGGCTCGGCCTCCGTCTCACCGTGGCGGATGGAGGTGGCGGCGGCACCGAGCGGGGCGCTGGTCATCAACGACGCCTACAACGCCAACCCGACGTCGATGCGGGCCGCGTTCCGGTCGCTCACCGAGCTGCCGGCCGAGCGGCGGCTCGCCGTCGTCGGCCTGATGGCCGAGCTCGGTCCCGAGGGCCCGGGGGAGCACCTGGCGATCGCGGAGGAGGCGGCCGAGGCCGGCATCGAGCTGATCGCCGTCGCCGCCCCCCAGTACGGCGACCGGGCCAGGCACGTGGCCGACCGCGACGACGCCGCCGCCGCGCTCGGGACGCTGGGGTCTGGCGACGCCGTGCTGGTCAAGGGAAGCCGGGTGACCGGCCTGGAGCGGCTGGCGGCCGAGCTGCTGGGCCGCTGATGGAGCCGGCGACCGCCATCGTCCAGATCGACGACGGGACGGTCCGCGTCACCCGCTGGGACTTCCCGCCCGGCACCAACACCGGCCGGCACGTGCACGGGTACGACTACATCGTCGTGCCGCTCACCGGCGGGGTGCTGACGATCTCCACCCCGGACGGCGACGTCGTCGAGGCGCCGCTGGCGGTCGGCGCCACCTACGCCCGCGCCGCCGGGGTCGAGCACGACGTGGCCAACCGGACCGACGGGGTCGTGTCGTTCGTCGAGATCGAGCTGCTCGACCGCCCCCTCACCGCGTCCTGATCGGGGCCGCCGAGCGGCGTGCCCCCGGTCAGCCGATGGCCCGGACGCGGCCGCCTGGCAGGACCGGGGTCAGGTCGATGCCCGGATCCCGCCCGAGGACCAGGTCGGCGACGAGCCCTCCGGTCATCGGCCCCCGTCCGAACCCGGACGAGGCGAGCCCGCCGGCGACGAACAGCCCGGCGAACCCGGCGAGGGGCCCGATGAGCGGCCGACCGTCGAGGCTGAAGGGCATGAGCCCGGTCCACGTCCGGGTGATCGGCCGGTCGGCGACGACGGGCAGCAGCTCGGCGACGTGGCGGTGGTTGACGTCGATGCCGTCTTGGTCCGCGGTGCGGTCACCACCGGGCTCGGCGACGAGCACACGGTCGCCGCCGAAGACCAGCTCGCCGTTCGGGCGCTGCCGACCGTAGAGGTGACGGGTCAGCCTGCGATGGTCGACCTCGGTCAGGAAGGGCGGGGTCGTCGCCGTCGCCGGATCGGCCCAGTCGGTCGGTGATTCCGCCGCCGCCAAGGCGTGGCGCAGGACCGGCGGCATGGCCGGCGAGGCCCACATCTGGCCCCGGACGGGGACGATCGGGATGTCGACGCCGAGCAGGCGGCCGAGCCGGCCGCACCAGGGACCGGCGGCGAGCACGACCACATCGGCCCCGACGCCGGTCCCCGTCCCCCCGCCGCTGAGGTCCCAGCCGCCACCGGCGGCCGGCGCCAGCCCCGTGACCGCCCAACCGCTGCGGATGTCCGCCCCCGCTCGCCGTGCCTCGATGGCAAACGCCTCGGTGGCCGCCACCGGCTCGGCCCGGATCGCCAGCGAGTCGAGGACGGCTCCGAGCAGCCCGGGATCGAGCGCGGGCTCCAGCCGCCGCAGATCCCCATCGTCGAGCAGCTCGACCAGTCGGCCGACCGCCCGTTCGGCCGCCACGGTCGCTTCGGCCCACGCCAGCTCGCGCTCGGTTCGGACGACGGTCAGCGTGCCGGTCCGGTCGAGCCCGATGTCGTGGCCTCGGCCGTCGGCGAGATCGAGGAAGCGCTCCCGGCTGCCCATCTTCAGGGCGACGTCGACGTCGGGCTCGTCGCCCCAGCCCCCGCCGCCGACCACTCCGGCGTTGAGACCGGAGGCCTCGCCGGCCACGGTGCCCGACTCGAGCACCACCACCTCCGCGCCGGCCTCGGCCAGGGTCAGCGCGGCCGTGACCCCGACGATCCCGGCCCCGACGACCGCGACCCTCACGACGACGGCCTCAGGACTGCGACGCTGATCATGACGGCCTCACGACCGCTGCCCTCCGGCCGGCGTCCGACGCCGGGGCCGACACCGGGACGTGGCGACGATGACCATGACCACCAGCATGGCTTAGCTGGGCCATCGCCGCCCAGGAGCCCCCGGATGGCCACCGGAGACTCGTCGACCTAGAGTCGGCCGATGCCCACCTCGAGCGTCCCGGCTCCCGATCACGGTCGCCGTTCCGGCCACTGATGGTCCGTCTCAGCGACCTGCATCCGAGCGAGGCCGAGTTCATCCGGGGCTGGGCCGACTCCATGCGCCCCCTCGACCCGGCCCCGTGGGTCGAGCCGCCCCCGTTGCGGGCGGCCACGGTGGCCATCGTGTCGACCGCCGGGCTGCATCGCCGCGACGACGCCCGATTCACGCCCGGCGCGGTCGACTACCGGCTGCTGCCGGCCGACGTCGACGTCGCCGATCTCGTCGCCTCCCACGTGAGCACCAACTTCGACCGAAGCGCCTTCCAGCAGGACCACAACATCTGGTTCCCGATCGACCGGCTCCGCGAGCTGGCCCAGGCAGGCAGGATCGGCGGCATCTCGCCGTGGCACTACAGCTTCATGGGCGCCCAGCCGAACCACGAGGCCCTGGCCGTCACCGGGGAGGAGGTCGGGCGACTGCTGGCGGCCGACGGCGTCGACGTCGTGCTGCTGGTCCCCGTCTGACCGATCTGCACGGGCGCGGTCGGCGCCCTCGCCAACGCCATCGAGCGGGCCGGGGTGGCCACCACCTCGATCAGCCTGGTGCGGGAGCAGACCGTGGCCGTCCGCCCGCCGCGGGCGCTGTGGGTGCCGTTCGACCTCGGTCGCCCGCTCGGTGCCGCCGGCGATCCGGCGTTCCAGACCGAAGTCCTCCTGGCCGCCTTCGTCCTGCTGCGCACGGCGACCGAGCCGACGATCGAGGACTACCCGATCGAGGCCCCGACCCGGGCCGGGCCCGGCGCCTGGGCCTGCCCGCTCAGCATCGCCGCGACCGACGACGGCTCGCTGTCGGAGCGGCTGCTGGCCGAGGTGGCCCGCCTGGCGCCCTGGTCGGCCGAGACCCGCGCCGCCAGGGGCCGGACCCTGTTCGGGGCCACGGGAGCCGGCGTCGACGAGGTCCGGGAGGTGGCCTCGGCGCTCGGGGCGATCGCCGACGGCGGGGACGTCGGGGCGGCTCCGGACGTCGGGATCGACTGGGCCTTCGACATGCCGGTTCTCATCCGTCACCTGGCCGATGACCTCCGCACCTTCTATCACGAGGCGGTCGCAGCCCAGCCAGGGCCCGGTGCGCCCGACCATGACGCCCTCAACGACTGGATCTTCGGCGGCACGGCCCTGGGCGACACCCTGCGGGCCATCGCCGATCACCTCACCGAGCTCGACACACCGATGGCCCGCCTGACCCGAGGATTCCTGATCCCCGACGGGTACTACCGGGGCGGCACCGCGTTCTGACCACCTGCGTCGGCCGAGGCGGGGTCGGCCGCCCGCCACTCACTACAGTGCCCGGGATGATGTCGAGCACGACGGCCGGACCCGGACCGGCACCGAACCCGGCGCGGGGCGGCTGATGCCGGCACCGTCCGTGTGGTTGGCCGGCGCCCGGCCCCGCACCCTGCCGGCTGCGGTCGTTCCGGTCGCGGTCGGCACCGCAACGCTGGAGGCGTGGCCGATCTGGTGGCGGGCTGCCGCCGCACTGGTCGTGTCGCTCGCCCTGCAGGTCGGCACCAACTACGTGAACGACTACGCCGACGGCGAGCGAGGCACCGACGAGCGCCGTGTCGGCCCGGTCCGGCTCGTCGGCGGCGGGCTGGCGACCGTCGGTCAGGTCAAGCGGGCGGCGGCCGCGGCCTTCGGGGTCGCAGCCGTCGTCGGGCTGCTCCTCGCCCTCGCCGTCGGGCCAGAGCTGCTCGTCGTCGGAGCAGTCTCGATCGTCGCCGGCTGGGCCTACACCGGCGGTCCGAAGCCCTACGGCTACCTCGGGCTCGGCGAGGTCTTCGTGTTCGTGTTCTTCGGACTGGTGGCCACCGTCGGGTCGGCCTACGTGCACGTCGAGCGGATCACCGGTCTGGCCGTCGTCGCCGCGGTACCGGTCGGTCTGCTCGCGGTCGCCCTCCTCGTGATCAACAACCTCCGTGACATCCCCGGCGACACCGCCTCGGGCAAGCGCACGCTGGCCGTCCGCATCGGTGACCCGGCCACCCGTACCCTCTACGTCGGGCTGCTGCTCGGCGCCGGCCTCGGGGTGGTGGCCTGCGGCTTCGCCCGCCCGCCGGCGCTGATCGGGCTCGTCGGCCTGGCCACCGCCATCGGGCCGATGCGGCAGGTCCTCGGGGGCGCCACCGGCTCCGACCTGATCCCCACCCTCGGCGCCACCGGCCGCACCCAGCTCGTCACCGGGCTGCTCCTGGCCGTCGGGCTGGCCATCGGCTGACCCCGGCGACAACGAGACGATTGGATGAAGGGTGGTGGCTCGCGCCTCAAGGGCGGCCCAGGTTGACCGACCCCTGAAGCGTGGACAGCTCCGGGGTGCCAGCACGATCGATCTGCGAGACCTTGGAGGCGTCCGTCACCCGGTCGATGGTCCTGCGGGTCCTGTTCGGGGCCTGGCTGTTGCCGGCGGCGTCGCTGATCTGGATCGGCCTGGCCACCACCGGCTTCCGGGAGACCGGTGAGACCTCGCTCGCCCTCGCCCTCGGGCGGACGCAGGCCATCTCGTTGCTGCTCGCCGTGTTCACGATCCTCATCGGCGCCAGTGCCGCCGTCCGCCAGCAGACGCCTGCCGACCGGGAACCGCCGGAGGCCGCCGTCGGCCGCTCGCTCGACGGTCCGGTCGTCGATCTCGCCCCGGAAGCGGTCGATGTCCCGGTCGCCGCGGCGGCCGCTCGCTTCGGCTGGCTGGCCGGCCACGCCGCCGCCGGTGCGCTCGCGATGCTGATGGCGGCGGCCGCCGCCATCGGGCTCGGCCCCCTCGAGATCGTGCTGCCGATCGCCGCCGTCCTCGGTCTGGTCGGCGGGTTGGCCCTGCCGAGGGCGCTGCTGCGGTGCCGCTCGGGTCACGGCGGTCCGCTAGCTGTGCTCGCCATCGCCGTCGTCTTCCAGCTCTCGATCGGGTGGCTGCACGTCGTGCACCCGGCGGGGATGGCCTCGCCGTTGCTGGCCGTCGAGGGCGTCCTGCTGGCCTGGGCCGCCACGGCCGCAGCCCGGATGGACCCGTTCGTCGAACCGGCGCCGCTGTGGGCCCCCGTGCCGCCGCCCGAGCCGGTGGCCGGCGCGGCGACGGTCGGCGTGGTCGGGCGGGCCGGCTTCAGCCTGCGGCCAGCTCGGCCACCGAGGTCAGGAGTGCCGGCGGGCCGCTGATCACGAGCGTCGTCACGACGCTCTCCCGCCACGCGGCCAGGTCGTCGGCGATCTTGTCCTGTGGCCCGACGAGGGCGACGGCCTCGACCATGTCGGTCGGGACCGCGGCGATCGCCGCCCGCTTGTCCCCGGCCAGGTACAGATCCTGGATCTTGGCGCAGGCTCCCTCGTAGCCCATCCGGCTGAACACGTCGAGGTGGAAGTTGGCCTCCCTGGCCCCCATGCCGCCGGCGTAGAGGGCCAGCATCGGCCGGATGGCGTCGGCTGCGGCCTCGACGTCGTCGTCGATGACCACCGGGACGACGGCGGCGACGTCGAAGTCGTCGAGGCTGCGCTGCGCCCCCGGCCGGCCGAACCCCTCGGTCAGGGCGTCGAGGTAGAACTGGTTGTCCTTCGGGGCGAAGAACAGGGGCAACCACCCGTCGGCGATCTCCGCCGTCAGGGCGACGTTCTTCGGGCCCTCGGCGCCGAGGTAGATCGGAATGTCGCTCCGCAGCGGGTGGACGGTCGACTTGAGCGGCTTGCCGAGCCCCGTGCCGCCCGGGTGGGGGAGCTGGTAGTGCTTCCCGTCGTAGGCGACCGGCTCGTCGCGGGCCAGGATCTTGCGGATGATCTCGACGTACTCCCGGGTGCGGGCCAGCGGCTTCGGGTACGGCATGCCATACCAGCCTTCGACGACCTGGGGGCCGGAGGCGCCGAGCCCCAGCCGGAAGCGCCCGCCGGACAGGTGATCGAGGCTCATGGCGGCCATGGCCATCGCCGCCGGCGTGCGGGCCGACAGCTGGCAGATCGAGGTGCCGAGACCGATCGAGTCGGTGGCCGAGCCCCACCAGGCCAGCGGCGTCAGGGCGTCGCTGCCGTAGGCCTCGGCCGTCCAGATGCAGTCGAATCCGAGTCGCTCGGCGGTGGCGATCTGCTCGGCCGCACCGGCCGGCGGGCCGGCCGACCAGTATCCCAGTCCCAGTCCAAGGCGCATGGGGCGACCCTACCGTCGGGCCACCGGCCTGGTCGCATCGACAGGCGCCGGCCTGGGCCGCGACGCCGGTCCCGTGCATCCGCCACCGGCGACCGGGCGGGGCCGAACGCCGGGATCGGGCCCCGCCCCTCCGGACCACTAGCCTGGCCAGCGGACGACCTGGAGGCCCCCGGCGTGGCTGGTGCCAACCCCGCGAACAACCACACCGACCTGTACGGCGTCCTCGGCGTGTCCCCGAGCGCGGATCACACCCAGATCCGCCGGGCCTACCTCGACGCGGCCCGGCGGTGGCACCCGGATCGCTACAGCGCCAAGCCGGCGGCCGAGGCGGCCGAGGCCGAGGTGGCGATGCGCCGGGTCAACGAGGCCTGGGAGGTGCTCGGCAACAAGCAGCGGCGGGCCGACTACGACCGCCGGCTCCGCCCGCCGAGCACCAACGGCCAGCGTCCGGGCATGGAGACCATCGACGGCGTCACGCGGATCGATCCCCGGCTGCTCGACCCGGAGTTCCTGGCCGCCCGCCGGGAAGCGCAGTTCGAGCAGATCTCGACCAGGACCTCGCTGGTCCTGCGGGCCGCACCGATCCTGGCCGTGCTCGGCCTGCTCGCCGCCATCCTCGTGTTCACGGCCTACGCCAGGGACTCGGTCGACCGGCCGACCGCCCCGACGGTTCCCGGCCCGTCGCTCGGCGCCGGGATCGCAGCCAACGACTGCGTGGTCGTGACCAGCGGGCCGGCGCTGCTCGAGGTGCCGTGCACGGCCACCGCCGACGGTCGGGTGATCGGCGCCCGCCTCCCGGACGGCGCGTGCCCGCTCGGCACGATACGCGACGTCGAGCTCAGCAACGGCTCGATCGTCTGTCTCGGAGCCGCCGGCTGAGCGAGCGGCCCTCGGGCTACCCGACCTCGACCGGGGCCAGGAACGTGACCCCGAGCGGGGGCAGGTCGATCTCGATCGACAGCTCCGAGCCGTGGGCCGCTGCCGCCTCGGCTTGGATCGGTCCGTCGTTGACCAGCCCGGATCCGCCGTAGGCCTCGGCGTCGGTGTTGAGGACCTCGGTCCACTCACCGGCGGTCGAGACCCCGATCCGATACCCCGGCCGGGGGACCGGGGTGAAGTTGACGGCGACGACGACCGGCCGGTCGTCGGGGGCCAGCCGCTCGAACAACATGACGGTGTTGGTGTGGTCGTCGGTGATCGACCGGTGGCCGGTGTGCTCGAAGTCGACCCGGTGCAGGGCCGGCTCGGCCCGAACGAGGCGGTTGAGGTCGCCGACCAGCCGCTGGATGCCCTTGTGCTCGTCGTACTGCAGCAGCTCCCAGGCCAGCTCGACGTCGTGGCTCCACTCGTCGGACACCGCGAACTCGCCGCCCATGAACAGCAGCGGCTTGCCCGGGGCCGCCCACTGGTAGCCGTAGACGAGGCGGAGGTTGGCCAGCTGCTGCCACCGGTCGCCGGGCATCTTGTTGACCATCGAGCCCTTGCCGTGCACGACCTCGTCGTGCGACAGCGGGAGCACGAAGTTCTCGGTGAAGGCGTAGATGTTGCGGAAGGTCGCCTCGCCGAGGTGGTGGGCCCGGTGGACCGGGTCTCGGGCCAGGAACTGGAGCGTGTCGTGCATCCAGCCCATGTCCCACTTCATCCCGAAGCCGAGGCCGCCGGTGTCGGTCGGGCGGGACACGCCTCCCCACGCCGTCGACTCCTCGGCGATCATCTGGACGTCGGGGTGCCGGTTGTAGACCGACTGGTTGAGCTGCTGGAGGAACGCCACCGCCCCGAGGTTCTCGCGGCCCCCGTGCTCGTTCGGGATCCACTGTCCCTCCTCCCTCGAGTAGTCCCGGTAGAGCATGGAGGCAACGGCGTCGACCCGGAGGCCGTCGGCGTGGTACTCGCCGAGCCACCACAGGGCGCTGGAGAGCAGGAAGCTGCGGACCTCGTGGCGGTCGTAGTTGAAGATGCCGCTCTTCCAGTCCGGGTGGAACCCGAGGCGGGGGTCGGCGTGCTCGTACAGGTGGGTGCCGTCGAATCGGGCCAGGCCGGACTGGTCGAGCGGGAAGTGGGAGGGGACCCAGTCGAGGATCACGCCGTGGCCCCGCTGGTGCAGGTGGTCGACGAGGTACTTGAAGTCGATCGGCGGCCCGTAGCGGCGCGAGGGGGCGAAGTAGCCGAGCGTCTGGTAGCCCCACGAGCCGTAGAAGGGGTGCTCCATGATGGGGAGCAGCTCGACGTGGGTGAAGCCGGTCTCGTCGAGGTAGTCGGCCAGCTGGTGGGCCAGGGCCCGGTAGCCGCCCGGCTCGTAGCGCCAGGACCCGAGGTGGACCTCGTAGACCGACATCGGGGCGTCGAGGGCGTTGGCCGCGTGGCGGTCGGCCATCCACTCGTCGTCGCCCCAGCCGTAGGCCAGGTCGGCGATGACCGAGGCCGTCCGGGGCGGCTCCTCGAACTCGAAGCCGAACGGGTCGGCCTTGTCGGTGATCGAGCCGTCGTCGCGGTTGCGGATCCGGTACTTGTAGCCGTCGCCGACCGATGCGCCGGTGACGACGCCGTGCCAGATGCCGGAGTCGTCCGGGTGGAGCAGGTCGTCGGCCCCCTGCCAGCCGTTCCAGGCGCCGATGACCTCGACGCGGTCGGCGTTGGGGGCCCAGACGGCGAACCAGACCCCGCCGGCATCCGGCCCGCTGGTGACCGGATGGGCACCGAGGACGCGGGCGAGGTCGACGTGGGATCCGTCGCGGAACCGGTGGCGGTCATCCGGGGTCAACAGCATCGGGCCAACTCTAGGTCGGGTTGGCGACCGGATCATTCACGGTACCCGCCGTGCGTCAACTCGAGGTGAACAACGACCCGGACATTTCAATTGTCGCGGTTGCGGCCGACACCCATACTGGGGTCGTGAGGTCCGTCTAGCCCCTTCCTACACCACGTCACAGAAGGTGAGGTCCGCGTGGAGTTCTATCAGCGCCCCCGCACGCTGAGCATCGTCCTGGCGGGAGGTGAGGGCAAACGCCTCCTCCCGCTCACCTTGGACCGAGCCAAACCGGCCGTCCCCTTCGGAGGCCCCTACCGCCTCATCGACTTCGCACTGTCCAACCTGGCCAACGGCGGGTACCGCAAGATCGTCGTCCTCACGCAGTACAAGAGCCACAGCCTCGATGTGCACCTCAGCCGGACCTGGCGGATGTCGACGCTGCTCGGGAACTACGTGACCTCGGTGCCGGCCCAGATGCGGAGCGGGCCCCGCTGGTTCCTCGGCTCGGCCGACGCCATCTTCCAGAACATGAACATCATCGAGGACGAGGACCCCGACTTCGTGTTCGTGTTCGGGGCCGACCACATCTACTGGATGGACCCCCGGCAGTTCCTCGACCAGCACATGGCCACCGGCGCCGGGGTGACGGTCGCCGCCATCCGGGTCCCGATCGAGCAGGCCAACCAGTTCGGCGTCATCGAGCCGGGCGATGGCACCAAGATCGGCCGGTTCCGGGAGAAGCCGGACGACGCCGTCGGGATCCCGGACGACCCGTCGATGGTGCTGGCCTCGATGGGTAACTACGTCTTCAACCGAACGGCGCTCGAGGAGATCATCCGCCACGACGCCTCCGACGACGACTCCCGCCACGACGTCGGCGGCAACCTGATCCCGTCGATGGTGTCGAACGGCAGCGCCCACTTCTACGACTTCACCAAGAACCTCGTGCCCGGCGGCGAGCACGAGCCGACCTACTGGCGAGACGTCGGGACGCTCGACTCGTTCTACGACGCCCACATGGACCTCGTCGCCCCCGAGCCCGAGTTCAGCCTCTACAACCGCAGCTGGCCGATCCACAGCATCGGCCGCGACCTGCCGCCGGCCAAGTTCGTCCGCGACGGGGCCCAGAACCCCGAGGTCTCGAACTCGCTGGTCGGTCGTGGCGTCATCGTGTCCGGCGGGGCGGTCCACAACTCGGTGCTGTCGCCCGGCGTCCGGGTCGAGGCGGGGGCGGTGATCGAGGACTCGATCATCATGGACGACACGGTGGTCAAGGCCGGGGCCGTGATCCGCCGCTCGATCCTCGACAAGCAGGTCGAGGTGAAGGACGGGGCACGCCTCGGGGTCGACGTTGACGGCGACGCCGAGCGGTTCACCGTCAGCGGGACCGGGGTGGTCGTCGTGCCGAAGAAGGGCGTCGTCGACTGAGTTGGCGCGGGCCGGCGGCGCAGGGCACCGCCGCGGCATCCCCGATGGCGCAGGACCTTTGACCATGGTGCCGGGTCCGGTGACACACGACGATGGGTTGCGGCCGGTATCGCCGTCACCTGGAGGTCGGATCATGCGCCGGATCGCGGACGCCGCCGAGGAGTTCCTCGCCCACCGCCGGGTCGCCGTCACCGGTGTGTCGCGCAACCCGGGCGACCACGCCGCCAACGGCGTCTATCGGCGATTCCGGGAGCGGGGCTACGAGGTCTTCGCCGTCAACCCCAACGCCACCGAGGTCGAGGGCGACCCGGCGTTCCCCGACCTGGCCTCGATTCCCGGTGGGGTCCAAGCGGTGGTCATCGGCACCGCACCGGCCCACGCCCGGAGCACGGTCGACGAGTGCTTGCGGCTCGGCATCGACCACGTCTGGTTCCACCGGGGACCCGGTGGTGGCAGCCTCGACGTCGACGCGGCCCGGCACGGTCGCGCCCGGGGGTTGTCCGTCATCGACGGCGGGTGTCCGTGCATGTTCGGCGCCACCGCCGATGTCGGTCATCGCGTCATGCGACCGATCCTGCAGCTGACCGGCAACGTGCCGAGACGGATTCCCGAGGCCTCGGGCGACCTCAGCTGATCGCCCGGTACAGGTCGACGTAGGCCTGGGCCGGGCCGGCCCAGCTCCAGTCGGTCGACATGCCCCGGTAGCGCATGGCCGAGCGTCGCTTGGTCGAGTTCCAGCCCCGGGTCGCCCGGTGGATGGCGTCGACCATGCCGGCGGCATCGACCGACGGTGACACGAAGCCCGTGCCGTGCTCGGGGTCGCGGTCGGCGTCGATGACCGTGTCGTGCAGGCCGCCGACGTCGGTCACCACGGGGATCGTGCCGTAGGCCATGGCCTGCATCTGGGCCAGGCCACACGGCTCGAACCGGCTCGGCATCAACAGCAGGTCGGCGCCGGCGAAGATCAGGTGGCTGAGGGCGGCGTCGTAGCCGTCGACGAAGCCGATCCGACCGGGATGGTCGGCGGCCAGGGCGTGCAGCCGGTCGACCAGGTGGGCGTCGCCGGAGCCGAGCACGGCCAGCCTGGCCGGGACCCCTGCGAGGAACCGGGCGGCGTCGGCGGCCAGGTCGATGCCCTTCTGCTCGACCAGCCGGGTCACCATCCCGATGAGGGGCTGGCTCGGCCCGTCGGTGGCCAGGCCGAAGCGATGATGGAGCTCGGTCCGGCTGATGCTCTTGCCCCGCATGTAGCCGGCGTAGAAGTTGGCGGGGAGATGGGGGTCGGTGGCCGGGTTCCACTCGCCGGTGTCGATGCCGTTGATGATGCCGACCAGCCGGTCGCCGAGCTGGGCCAGCACGCCGTGGAGGCCCATGCCGTTGTGCTCGTCGAGGATCTCGTTTGCGTAGTTGGGGCTGACGGTGACCACCCGATCGGCCAGGCGGATCCCGCCGAGGAGGGGATTGGTGTCGCCGTACCAGGCGAAGTCGTCGGCCCGGCGGGCCAGCCGCCCCATCCAGTACGGGGCGGTCACCCCCTGGTAGGCCAGGGTGTGGATGGTGAGGACGCTCGGCGGGGCCTCGTCGTCGGTCAGCAGGCCGAGCGTGGCTGCGGTGTGCCAGTCGTTGACGTGCAGCACGTCGGGCCGCAGCTCCCTGGCCAGGGCGGCGACACCGGCCGAGAAGGCGAAGAAGCGGAGGTCGTTGTCGTCGAAGGCCTGCCCGGTCGGGTCGTTGTACGGGTGGGGCTTGGCCATGCCGGGGCCGTCGACGAGGGTGATCTCGCCGTGCCCGTCGAGCTGACCGGTGCGGGCCGTCGCCGGGGCCGCCCACTCGGGCACGTCGAGCGTCCGGGTGTGACCGTTGCGGAGGTCGATCCCGCCGTAGTCGGGCAGGGCGATGGTGACCGTCACGTCGTCGGCCCGGAGCTGGCGGACCAGGCCGGCGACCGCCTCGGCCATGCCGCCGACCCGGGCGACCGGTGACATCTCCGCCGATGTCATCAGCACGTGCATCGGGTCAGCCTAAGCCGGGTCGGCGCCGGGGGAGCGACGGCGATCGCGGCCGTCGGACAGCTCGTCGTTCGGTCGCTGCAGGAGGACGACCGACCAGGGGGCGAGGTCCATCTGCTCGCCCCCGGCCACGAGGCCGTCGCGGGGCTTGGTCGGGTCGGTGTCGAGCACGATCCGCCACAGCCCCGGGGCGAGGACGGCGGGGACGATGAAGGAGCCGACGGTCGGCCTGGGGTTGAAGAGGACGAGGAAGTCGTCGTCGACGATCTGCTCGGCCCGTGGTCCGGTCGACACGAGTCCCTGGCCGTGGAGGAAGGCGACGAGCGCCCCGTCGGCGGTCGTCCAGTCGTGCCCGGTCATCACCCGGCCGTCCGAGCGGAACCACTCGATGTCGGGCAGCCCCGTTTCGGGCCGGACCTCGCCGTCGAACCAGCGCCGGCGCTGGAACACCGGGTGGTCCTTGCGTAGGGCGATCAGCCGGCGGGTGAGGGCCAGCAGATCGTCGTCGCCGGTCGACCAGTCGTACCAGGAGATCTCGTTGTCCTGGCAGTAGGCGTTGTTGTTGCCGCCCTGGGTCCGGCCCCGCTCGTCGCCGCCGAGGAGCATGGGCACCCCCTGGCTGAGCAGCAGGGTGGCCAGCATCGCCCGCTGCCTGGCCTTGCGGGTCTCCACGATCTCGGGGTCGGTCGTCGGCCCCTCGACCCCGGAGTTCCACGAGCGGTTGTGGCTCTCACCGTCCCGGTTGTCCTCGCCGTTGGCCTCGTTGTGCTTGTGGTTGTAGGCGACGAGGTCGG
This sequence comes from Acidimicrobiales bacterium, assembly GCA_028285495.1. Classification (GTDB taxonomy): domain Bacteria; phylum Actinomycetota; class Acidimicrobiia; order Acidimicrobiales; family SZUA-35; genus JAHELU01. The sequence goes on along the minus strand of JANQPB010000026.1, from coordinate 165,900 downwards.
CCATGGGGAAGCCGTCGTGGGCGGTGATGAAGTTGATCGACGCCGTCGTTCGCCGATCCGAGTGGCCGTAGAGGTCGGCCGAGCCGGCGAAGCGGGTGGCGAACCGGGCGACGGTGCCTGGTGTGCCCCGCCAGTAGTCGCGCACCTTGTCCCGGTACTTGCCGTTCCACTCCGACCACAGCGGCGGGAAGTTGCCGAGCTGGTAGCCGCCCTCGCCGACGTCCCACGGCTCGGCGATCAGCTTCACCCGATTGACGATCGGGTCCTGGTGGACGAGGTCGAAGAAGCTGGAGAGCCGGTCGACGGCGTGCTCCTCCCTGGCCAGGGCCGACGCCAGGTCGAACCGGAAGCCGTCGACGTGCATCTCGGTGATCCAGTAGCGGAGGCTGTCCATCACCAGCTTCAGGACGTCGGGGCTCCGCATGTCCATCGTGTTGCCGGTGCCGGTGTAGTCCATGTAGTACCGGCGGTCGTCCGGGTGGAGCCGATAGTAGAAGAAGTTGTCGATGCCCTTCATCGACAGCGTCGGGCCGAGGTGGTTGCCCTCGGCGGTGTGGTTGTAGACCACGTCGAGGATGATCTCGAGGCCGGCCTCGTGGAGCGACTTGACCATCGCCTTGAACTCCCGGACCTGCTCGCCCCGGTCGCCGGTCGACGAGTAGGCGTTGTGGGGGGCCAGGAACCCGATCGAGCTGTATCCCCAGTAGTTCGTGAGGCCGCGATCGACGGCGAACTGGTCGGCGATGAACTGATGGACCGGGAGCAGCTCGATGGCGGTGACGCCGAGGTCGAGCAGGTAGTCGATGACCGCCGGGTGGGCCAGGCCGGCGTAGGTGCCGCGGAGCCGCTCGGGCACGTCGGGGTGGGTCATCGTGAGGCCCTTGACGTGGGTCTCGTAGATGACCGAGCGGTGCAGCGGGGTGCGGGGCGGGCGGTCGTCGCCCCATTCGAAGTACGGGCTGACGACGACCGAGCGGGGCACGTAGGGGGCCGAGTCTCGGTGGTCGGGTCGGTCGGGGTGGTCCTGGTCGTGCCCGTAGGCCGCCGGGTGCCAGCGGACCCGACCCTCGATCGCCTTGGCGTACGGGTCGAGCAGCAGCTTGGCCGGGTTGCAGCGATGGCCGGCGCCGAGATCCCAGGGGCCGTGGACCCGGTAGCCGTAGCGCTGGCCCGGCTGGATGCCCGGGAGGTAGCCGTGGTGGACGTAGGCGGTGCTCTCGGGGAGCTCGATCCTGGTCTCGCCGCCGCCCTCGTCGAACAGGCACAGCTCGACCTTGGTGGCCGGGTGGGAGGCGATGGCGAAGTTGGTGCCGGCGCCGTCGAAGGTGGCGCCAAGCGGCTCGTGCTCTCCCGGCCACACACCGGTCGTCATGTCGTCTCCCCGTCTGGCGGCGTTGCGGTGCTGGCCAGCCGTGCTCGCTAGCCGGCGGACGCCCGGTATCGCTGCAGGGCCGGATTGTAGACGTCGTCGCGGTAGTCGGCGACCATGCGGGTGGCGGTGACCTGGGGTCCGAGCGTGGTCCAGGCGTGACGGACCTTCTCGAGCCAGGGGCCGGTCGGACGGCCACTGCCGGAGTAGAAGAGGGGGAGGATCTCGCCCTCGAGCAACTCGTAGATCGACGCCGCCTCCTGCTTGTCGCGGGTGGCGGCGTCGTCGGCCTCGGAGCCGACGATGGCCCAGCCGTTGTCACCGTCGTACATCTCGTCCCACCAGCCGTCGAGGATCGAGAACTGGAGGCCGCCGTTGAGGGCGGCCTTCTCGCCGCTGGTCCCGGAGGCCTCCCGGGGGCGGATTGGGTTGTTCAGCCACACGTCGCAGCCGTGGTACATGGCCCGGGCGATCGCCATCTCGTAGTCGGGGAGGAAGACGAACCGGCCGTTGGCCTCGGCGGTGCGGGAGAAGGCGACGATGCGTGACATCAGGGCCTTGCCGTCGTCGTCGGCCGGGTGGGCCTTGCCGGCGAAGACGAACTGGACAGGACGGGAGTCGTCGGCCAGCAGCCGGGCGAGGCGGTCGACCTCGGTGAGGAGCAGGTCGGCCCGCTTGTAGGTGGCGAACCGGCGGGCGAAGCCGATGGTCAGGGCGTCGGGGGCCAGGTTGGCGGTGTCGATCCCGGCGGCGTCGATCAGGTCGATGAGGCGATGGCGACCGGCCCGGAGGGCGGACCGGACCGTGTCGTCGTCGAGGTTGCGGACGCGATCCCAGGCCGAGGCCTCGCCGGCCTCCCAGCCGTCGCCGAGCGTTTCGTCGAAGACGGCGGTGAGCTCGGGCGAGACCCAGGTGCGGGCGTGGACGCCGTTGGTGACCGAGCCGATGTCCTCGCCGTGGGGCACGGATCCGAACAGCTCCCGGCTGACCTCGCCGTGGAGCTTGGACACGCCGTTGGCGGCGCCCGACAGGGCCAGGCACAGGACCGCCATGTTGAACGGCTTCGGGGTGCCGGTGTCGTCCGGGCTGGCGGCCAGGTCGAACAGCGTCTCCAGCTCGACGCCGTTGGCCTCGGCCCACGGGGCGATGTACGGCTCGATCAGGGCGCGGGGGAAGCGGTCGATCCCGGCCGGGACGGGGGTGTGCGTGGTGAAGACGGCCCCGGTCCGGGTCTGCTCGATCGCCTCGTCCCAGGTGGCGCCGGCCGCGAGGTGGGTCTGGAGCAGGTCGAGGAGGAGGAACCCGGCATGGCCCTCGTTGAGGTGGACGACCTCGGGCTCCAGGTCGAGGGCCCGAAGGGCCCGGATGCCGCCGATGCCGAGGATGAGCTCCTGGTGGATGCGGTGCTCGTTGTCGCCGGAGTAGAGACGGTCGGTGATGTCTCGGGCGGTGGGGGAGTTGACGGGCAGGTCGGTGTCGAGGCAGTACAGGTCGATGCGGCCGACGGCGAGGCGCCAGATCCTCGCCGTGACCTCGTTGGTGCCGACGGCGACGGTCACGGTGGTGCCGGTGTCGACGAACCCGAGCTGCTCGGGGTCACAGGTCTCGTAGCGCTCGGCCTGGTCGTCGCCGTCGAGCTCCTGGCGGAAGAAGCCCTGGCGGTAGAAGAGTCCGATGGCCACGAATGCGAGGTTGAGATCGGAGGCCGACTTCAGGTGGTCGCCGGCCAGGATGCCGAGGCCGCCCGAGTACTGGGGGACGAGCTCGGTGATGCCGAACTCGGCCGAGACGTAGGCGACCTCGGGACGGGCGGGCTTGTCGGCCAGGACGGCCTGGAGGTCGGCGTGCTGGGCGATGATGGCGTCGACGAGCTGCGGGCTCGCTTCGATGGTCGCCCAGTCATCGTCGGTGAGGGCGAGGACGGTGGCCACCGGGTGGGTGTCGGCGGCGGCGCCGGGGAGTGCGGCCAGCAGCTCGGACGCAGGCAGGTGCCAGGTCCAGCGGTGGTTGCGGGCCAGCTCGAGGAGCTGCGCGGCCAGGGTGTCGCGAGGGGGGTGATCCATGGGTAGTGGTCGCTCTCCGTGGTCGGCCCGACCCGGTCGGTCGGCGGCGGCAAAAGGCTACTCGGGTCGGAGGGCCGGCACGGCCTCCGAGCGACGTTTGCCACTCGGGATGGTGTCGGTCCGTTTCGGAGCTCGGTTGAGCCGGCTGGAGGCCCGCCGGTCGTCGAATCGCTCGGGCGTGTCCGAGGCCGTGGCGACCGACACGCCGGCCGCCGCCAGGGGTTCGTACCGGTGAGGGGCCGGGTGCCGTCGTGGTGACAAGCGAGCGGGTGGGGTCGCCGTTCGACGGGTCCGCACGCCTGCCAGGTCCGAGTCTCGCCGAGACGCCCTATCCTGTCGGGCAGCGGACCGTTAGCTCAGCTGGCTAGAGCGCTCGCCTCACACGCGAGAGGTCACTGGTTCAAGTCCAGTACGGTCCACGCACGAAACCCCAGGTCAGGCAGGGTGCGAGCCGCCGGGGAAGCGATCGCCAGGCCTCCGGATCGGGGTTTGATACCCCAACTGATGCCCCGTCGGCGGGCATGCGGCGGCTCTGGCTGACCCGCCCGGTCGACCTAGTCCGAGACCCATCCCAGCTCGACCGAGTACGTCTTGACCTTCTCAAGGATGTATCGAGCGATCTCGGCTCGATGTGTTGGGACCAGGAAATCGCCAGCTCTCCAGTGGAACTCCAGGCAAAGATCGACGTTCTCGGCAGACATCGTCACGTCCGGAATGATCTCGTAGCCCTGGAGCTTCGATTCGATCGCAGCAGACGCGAACCCGACCCCTTGATCATCGTTCCACTGCCGCAGTGCGGAACCGATCGCAGCGTTCAGTCGCTTGTCGTGGCCACCAGTCAATCCGTACTTCTTGACGAGACAAGCGTACGCATCGGTAGAGGATGTCGCTGGGTGCCCTCTTCCCTCTGTGATGGACTCGTCTAGTCCCGTGATGTACTTGCCAAGATCTGAACGTTCGATCGTTCGCTCGATCTCTGCCTTCGAGTAGGTCTTCTTCCAGACCGCGGCGATTGCCCGCCGAGCGTCGTCGGGGCCGTGATAGCGGACCAGCGGAATCGAAGTCGCAGGGGACAGCCCGATGACTCTGAGATCCAACCGATAGACGGCGCTAGCGAGCTGGCCGAGGCGGGGGGCCCACCAGCGTCCGATGCGGCTATCTCGCGTAGCCTGGAAGACGCGTTGCGGCTCTACCAAGCCGAGCCTCCGACTACCCGTGAAAGCCTCGAGGACACCCGAAACGGTGGACTCGGAGGCAAACACGATCGTGAGTGCGATTGGTCGCTGCGTAGAGCTGAGCAGCTGGTGCTTTCGGTCGGACAGGTCGGCGGAAATCTGATCGAGGTAGTCTCCGATGGTGGGGACTGAGTTCGGCTCGTACGCATCCAGGTCCACGATGCTATCGAGCGACTCCACGTCGTTGACTAGCTGCAGTGTGAGCTGCGCAACCTCCCTCCACAGGTCGCGCGGAGGCCCGGCTACTTCGAACGGGATTGGAACTCCAGGGTTGCCCGCGGTCTGTCGGTATCGGCGGCTGATGCGCTCGGCCAAGGCAGGATCTACCTCTGGCCATAGCAGGAGACACCTGGAGCCGTAGTCACCCGACCGCAGAAACCCCTTGATCTGTGCCAACTCTGCATCGGTGGGCTCGGAGCCCTCACGATCCTCGACCACGACTGGAATCGCCCTGCGATCGTCAACGGCCTCGTGTTCGTAGGCCTCGGCCACACTGGCGAGCAGTTCCGACCGTCCCACCGCTCCTTGATGTACTACCGACCGGCCGAACGCTTCGGGCAACCAATGCTGCAAGTTGCTGGCGAGCGTCGTCTTTCCGGTCCCCGTGGGAGCCACGACCGGGGCGAAGATCCCACGCCGCCGGGTCTGGGTCACGATCCCTGCTTGCCTGAACAGGTCGAGGGTGTCTCCAGAAGGAGAGACAAGAATGCGCGCGATATCAGGGCCCAGGCTGTCGACGAGGTTCTCGTATCGGGCTGGCAGGTCGATCTCGACCAGGAGGTGCGTCTTGCCTTGCGTGATCGACCCCTTCCACGCGACCGTGCTCCCGGCCAATGTCATCCCCGGGCTAGCTCCGCCTACCCGAATCTAGATGACGCCTTGCGGTGACGCCCGGTATGCAAGTTCGAACCGGCCTCGGCCTGCACTACTCCTCGTCCGCAGGCGTCAGGTCGGGGATCGCCTTGAGTTGGTGACGGTAGGTTTCGGCGATCATGCGCTCGGATGTGCCCGCCCAGTCGGCGATCTCCCAGCTCGACTTACCGGCGTCGGCCTGGAAGCTGATCGCCGTGTGGCGCAGCTCGTAGGTGACGATCGAGGGCACGATCTCGGCCGCCTCGCAGAGGCGCCGCACGCTGCGGAGCATGTTGTTCCGATTGATCGGTGTCCCGTAGCGGGTCGTCACCACGAAGTCGTCATCGACCCACCGATCACCGTGACGCGCCCTCAGCCGATCCTGCGTCTGCCGCCAGTTTCCCAGGCGCTCGATCGTCCGGTCGTCGAGTCGGATCGTTCGATGCGAGTTGTCGGTCTTGACGTCGTCCGGGTCGTCATCCTCGTCCATCTGCAGCGCCACCGTGAGGAGCTGGCGTTCGGGGTCGAGTGCCGACCATCGCAGGGCGCGGGCCTCGGCCGGCCGGAGACCGTTGCGCCCGATCAGGTCCACGGCGATCAGGTCCGCCCCGGTCGAGACTGCGACCATTCGGCGGAGTTGTTCTCGGCTCAGAGCCCGCCGCTTCCGGTTCCGCTTCCTCTTGGGTGGGCGCTTGGGTCGGTTGCTCTGGTCGGCGACGTTGCGGCCCACGGCCCCTCGCCGCATCTCGTTGCGGACGACGGCGACCAGCATCGCCCGAAGTCGTGCGAGGTGATCGGGGCCGACTGGACGGGAGCCGGGCTTCAAGCCGGCGGCCGCTTGCTCGAGGAACGCATCGCAGTCGTCGACGGTCAGCTCGGCCAGCCGTCTCCATCCCAGCCCATAGTCGATGAGTCCCAGCATCCACTCATGCGACGTTGCCGTCGACTTCTTCCGGTCGCCCTGGGCGAGCAGATCACCGTACGTCGCAACAGCCTCGCCAACTGTCCGTCGACCATCAGCGACGGCGCCCGCCTGGTCGAGTTCCTGCCGCATCTCCCGCAGCTTCCGTACCGCTTCGGCCCGAGTCCGGGTGCGGCGCAGCAGCCGACGTCGGCGGCCGGAGGGGCCACGTGGAAGCTCCAGGCGAACGATCCACCGGCCGTTGGCGCCTTGCGTGATCGACCCCTCCCCAGGTGCTCGTCGGCTCACGCCGCGTCCTTTCTCGCTGCGACGAACGCCTCCAGTTCCTCGACCGGGATCAATCGCCGGCTCCCGATCGTGATGCTCACGAGCTGCCGGGTGGCGATCAGCTCGTACAGCGAAGAGCGGCCAATCCGAAGGAGACGCGCCGCCTCCGGAACGGTGTACAAGAGCGGTTCGACGCTCATGGGAGTGGTCTCCGTTCTCCGGGTGTCCAGGGTGGTGGGTCGGGATCGAGTGCTCGGCCCATCGCAACGGCGAGGGCGGGGCCGTCGTTGGTGAGGAACGTGAAGCCGGTGTCGAGGCCGTGCAGGGAGGTGAGTTGCCAGCGGCGGTTGACGGGTCGGCTGCGTTGTCCGTTGCGGCCTTTGGCTCGCATGGTCCGCTTGTGTGAGTTGATGTAGCGACGCAGGAAGCGCTGCGCTTCGATCATCTGCTCGCGAGTCAACGCCACCTCCGAGCGGGTGAGTTCGACGCCTCGATAACCCCAGTGACGGCCGGCGGATCCGTTCTCGTTGCACCAGCCTTCGGGCGGATGGTGCTGGTACTCCTTGCCGCCCTGGCCGGTGGTGTAGGCGGAGAAGTAGGCGGCCAGCCGGTTGGGGTCGGAGGCTTCGATGCCTTTGGACCAGTCGACCCTGGTGCCGGCGTCGAGGTGCCGGCGGTCGTTGGATCCGACGATCTCGTACCAGGTCAGCGACAGCCACTCGCGCAGCGGGAGACCGTCGACGGTGGCGGGCCAGGCGCCGGCGAGGTGGAAGTGGGGTGCGCCTCGGTGTTGGAACTCACGGACCCAGAAGAACGCCGGCAGGTACCCCAGCGCCCGCACGAGTCGCTTCTCCAGGGCGTGACGGTGTCGGGTGATCGTCTCGGGATCGGGGGCGTAGCGTTGCCAGTCTCCGGGGTAGGTGAGGGTCAGCATCCCGGTCCGGGTGCCGTCCCGCTGCAACGCTTCGTACCAGTCGGCCTCGGCCACTCGTTGGCGAAGCCGTTGCCGTGACTTGCGGGAGAACTCCCAGATCACCCGGCCGTAGCTCTCCTCGTCCTCGTGGTCGGGGTCGTTGTCGACCAGGTCGTGGCCGTCGCAGCAACCGTCGGCGTCGGTGGCGTCGACGAGGGCTTCGATTGCCAGGGCGGCTTCGATGGCTTCGAGGCGTTTCTCGGTGCGGTCGAGGTGGTCGCACTCGATGGCGATCTTCCCGCCGGCGATGACGAGCCGGCGGCGGATCTTGCGCTCGTGCACCGGTCGCATCGGGTGCCGCTCCAGCGTGTCGACGACTCGGACCAGCTCCCCAGTGGCTGCGTCCACCGCACGACCAGCACGGTCGCCCAGCGGCACGTACTGGCCTGGCACCGTTGGTGCTTCGACTTCGGCCAGTCCGTCGGAGCCGGGGAACCAGGCAGCAGCCATGGCGGCTGCGTCTGCGGGTCGGAAGCCGACGACGTGCCCGTCGAGTTCGGGCCAGTTCGCCACCGGCGCCGGAAGTTCACGATCTGGCAGCGACGTCAGGTGCGGCACGTTGTGGCCTAAGAACAAGCCCGGAGTCCCGTCGGCGCCTTCGGCGCCTCCGGCCCTCGCCTCCCGCTTGAGGCTCCCGGCTCGGGCCGTTGCTTCATAGACGTTGACGGTCATCGGCAGTCCCTCCGCACGGCGTTGGCCGACTCAGCAACGATCAGCACCAGCCCGCAGACGAACATGGCCGACACGGCTGCGAGTCCGATGACGTAGGCGCCGGTGGCGACTGCGGTTGCCGTGACGACGATCTCGGCCAAGCACATGAGCACCAGCGCCCACCCGATCCGGTGGCGGGGCTCCGGTCCGGCGGTGCCGTGGGGTGGTGGGGCGTCGAAGGGGAGCGGGCCCCGGGCGTCGAGTCCGGTGGTGACCTTCCGGCGGCGGTGGTGTTCGGGTGGGGTGTGCGTGGAAGCACCCATGACCGCCTGTCGGCGTTCATGTGCCTCGGTGGGGTAGCGGCGATCCAGGCGGTCCGTGCCCAGGCAGGAGGCGGATCGATGATCTCGTCAGGCTTCATCACAGAACACCTCGTGCTCGGAGTGGTTCAGGTGGGCGGTAGCGGCTGCTCGGGCGGCGATGGCGTCGTCGGTGACCAGGTCGGCCCGGCAGCGAACGGGCAGCTCGTAGCCGGGCACGCCGAGGACATAGGCGACGCCCCTTTCGGAGACGGCAATCGAGTCCGGGGACACGACGTCGGCCAGGCCGTGACCGAGCGCCACCTCGACTTGCTCACGGCCGGTGACTCGTCCGGCGATGCGGCCGGTCAGGTTGGATCGCAGTTCGGAGGGGACGACCTGGGCCAACGGGTACTGCGTGGCACACAAGACCGTGACGTTCACGAAGCGGGCCAGGCGAGTGATCGACGCCAACAGCCCCAGGCGCAGGCCAACCTCTTCCCTCGCTTGCTTGATCGCCGCAGTTGCCTCTTTGCCGGGGTTGCGGAGGGCCTGGGCGATGACGTGGTTGTCGAGAGCGGCCAGCTCCGCCAGCTCGTCGACCACCAGCAACACGGCCGGCCCATCCGCTGGGGTCCAGTGCCGGCGGCCAGCCGCCCGTAGGATCGCAGCCCGGTACTCGACCAGCTCGTAGACCCGGGCCAGGAGGCGGGTGGCGTCGCCCGGTGAGGAGGCCAGGACCGTGAGGCGTGGTTCCCAAGGTCCGAGCTCGACCCCGCCCTTGAGGTCGATCCCAACGATGACCGTGTTGGCATCAGCGGCCAGGACGCCGATCAGGGCAGCCGACCAACCAGACTTGCCCGACCCGGTGACGCCGGCGAGCAGGAGATGGACAAGGCCGGGCCAGGGGACGATGCAGGGTCGCCCGTCGAAGCGGCGGCCGATCACCACACCGACGACGGTCCGGCGGCGGGTCAGGAGGCCCACGACGGCTCCCGAACCGTGACCAGCTCGTCAGCGAACGAGACGACCAGGCGGCCCTTGTGAGCGGTGGCCTTCGGGTAGTCGACATCGACCCGGTCAACGATCCGGTAATTCGCAGCGATCGTGTCCACCTGGGCGGCCAGGTCAGCCAGGGTGTGACCGGCGGCCGGTCGAACGGTCCAGATGACTACGGTTCCCCGGATACGTGGAAACAGGCCGAGGGCGGGGGCGTCGAGGATCGGGCGGAGACCGCCGGGGACGCTGTAGTTGTTCGACGACAACGCCTTGGCCACCACCGTCTGCCAGGTACCAACCACCGAGCCCATGACCGTTGGCCACCGGAGCCGGAAGCGGCAGATCCGCCACCACAGCCACACCCACCGCAGACGAGTCGGGTACCAGCTGGTCATGCCCCAGGCGGCCATCACGGCCAGGCCCACGGCTGCGACTTCCGCAGAGGCTCGCAACGATGCGCCGGCCAGCAGGCAGGCGACCGCAGCCAGGATGGCGGCGGGACTGCCGGTCACGGTCCAGACGAGCCAGCGGGCGACGACGGCGAAGAACACGGCCACGGGGTGGTCGGAGGCGAAGGCTTTGAGGACGGGTCGCATCAGAGGAACGCCTCCGTGTCGATCTCACCGAGGAGGGACCAGACCGCGTCGGATGAACGACCGTTGAGACGCACCTCGGCGGCAAACAATGAAGCGGCACCGAAGGGCTCCAGGGCCGCTTGGACTCGGCGGGCGGCGTCAACCCGATCGGTGTCGACGGCTTCGACCAGGGCATCAACCAACGCCCACACGAGCGGGTCGGCATGGTTAGGGGAGGGGAGCGCCATGGCGGTCACCTCCGGGCTCGAGGGGCCACGCTTGGCAGGCGCCCCATCCTCGACCTGACGTGCACACGACGAACCCGGTCCGGGCTGACCGACCGGTAGCGGCCGTCCCGGTCAAATGCCTCCAGCCAGACGTGACCGTCGATCGTGCGAACGGCGTGATGGAACCGCAGGCGCCCCCGGATGCCGGAGGCGGTGAACTCCCGGCCAGCGATGAGCTTGAGCCGCCCGGGGACCTGGTGCTCGTCGTCGATCGCCCAGTCACCCCGATGCGGGTGCAACTCGACACCCGGCTGGGTCTCCCACCGGTGCCGGCGCACCGCGTCGGCCGCCGGTTGCAGATCCTCGCCGAAGGGCAGACCGGCCGGGTCGGGGGCGGGGTCACGTCGGGTCTGTTCCCAACGCTCGGCCAGTGCCCGGTCGAGGCGGAGGCAGAGGCGCTTGAACTCCGCTGGCAACATGACCAGCCGGTACACCTCGACGTCTTGGGAGTCGACGGTGTCGAGCCCACGGGCCCGGAACTGGGCCATCGCTTCCCGTGCAGAGATCCGCTTGTCGGGGGGAGCCAGCTCGTCGAGGCTCACCCGATGTGGCGCCGACCGGTCCGCTTGCCCGGTTCTTGGGCGCGTTGAAGACAGCGCTCGTGCCATCTGTTCAACCCCTTGCTCTTGTCAGGGGCTCCGACCGCCGGAACCCTCGTGCTCTGCTCGGGAATCGAACCCGAGACCTGATCGGTGACCGTCCAAAGCGACCAGCCGCCAGCAGGGGGTCAGGCGGCAGACTTCTCCCCGCTCTTGGCCCGAGTCGAGGTCGACGGCGGGGCGTCCATGGCCACGGTGTCCGCCCGCAGCGACACACCCCCGCCGTTGTCCCCCGACCACACCATCCCGACCAGGCCCCCGAACGAGGGGATCACGCCGGGCACGATCGCCGGACGCGCCGCGGCCGGGACCTTCACCTCGGTGATCTCGGGACGGCGGGTCTCGTCGTCGCCGTCACGGGTCAACAGCCTGATCTTCCACACCGGCAACCCGGTCTTGGAGATCTTCTGAGCCTTGGTCTGGTAGTCGGCGTCCTCGACCACCTCGACCGCAGCCAACACCTGGGCCCGAAAGCCCTCATTGTCCAAAGGTAGGTTTCGCATGATGCTCCTGTTTGCTGGCTCCCGCTGAGGGGACCGGTTGGTAGGTGGTTCCATATTAACTGATGCGCTCCAGTTAATCAACTAGCTATAGGGCAGTGCGCAGGTGAAGTGGGGCGCAGTGGAGCGCCCTAGAGTTGAAGCTGTGTCGATCGATCCCAACGACCCACGTCCCAAGCAGCGGCAGATTGCCGACGATCTGCGCAGCCTGGTCGTCGATCGAGTCATCGGGCCGGGGGAGCGGGTGCCGTCGACCCGCGAGCTGATGGACCGCTACGGGGTCTCCAGTCAGACCGTCCAGAGTGCGCTCAACATCCTGCAGGACGCGGGGATCACGCAAGGCGTCCCCGGTCGCGGCACCTTCGTGCGGTCGGACTTGGACGTCGAGACCCTCAGCCACAGTGCTGATCGGCCCGATCCATCGCCGGAGTTCCAGGCGCTTCACCAGGAACTGCAGGCGATCGGTGCTGCGATCCGCTCGATAAACCAGCGCCTCGACGACCTGGAAGCCCAGGTCGAGGGCGGGACCGTTCCTCCATCGACGTAGTGAGCCGGTCAAGCCTGTTGGCCGCCTGCGCAAGCTCCAGGCGAAGCAAGCGGATCCTGCGTTGAAGGTTCGCCGTCTCCTCGGTAGTCATGTCTTCAAGCCTGATCGACGAGCCAGCCCGTTCCGAGAGCTACACCAAGGGTGTCGATCAGCGGCCACTAGGCTTCGACTAGGCACGCCACCGGTCTCGTGCCTAGAGCGCCGGCCAGCCGGTCACCGAAGGAGCGCCGCATGGCCCGAGCGAACCCCGAGCCGAACGTGACGCTGTACAACCTGCGTGATCTCCGGGGCGAGTCGCAGGAGCAGGTGGCCGACGCCCTCCAGGCCATCGCCATCGCCCGAGGTCGCCCCGTCGCCACCACCGGCAACGATGTGTCTCGATGGGAGCGCGGCATCGTCCGGCCAGGTCCCTACAACCGGCAGCTTCTGGCCGAGCACTTCGGCGTGACCGTCGAGGAGCTCGGACTGACCCGGCAGCGCCCCGCACCTGTCCACAGCACCGGCCATCTGAGCGGGCCCGGTCTACAACTGCTCGACCTCGACCAGGGCGACGGCGACAAAGACCCCGAGATCGAAGCTTCCCAGCGTCAATGGCTGACGATCCGACGAGCCTCCCACGGCCGGCAACCAGCTCTGGCCCGTCTGGCAGCCCAGCTCTACCCGGAAGCCAACCGAATCGACGACACCGGGATGCTGACCCGTCCCGAGTGGACACCCAACGAGCCGGTACCGCTGGAGCACATCGACATCTCGATGGACACAACCTCCGAGCCACCGCAGATCGACGGCACCGGGGAGGACCTCGCCGGCATCCTGCCGCTGGCGAACGACGGGCGCCGGTTCACCCGGTACAGCTACGCCATTCGAGAACTCGCCCGGCCGTCACTGTTCGAGAATCGGCCGTGCTGGCGTCTCACCCACGCCGAGATCGGGAACGGCAAAGGACAGATGTCGTTCGGGCACATGAACTACTTCGACGCCATCGACATCACCGAGGCCGTCGCCCACGAGTTGGTTGCAACCCACGTGATCAACGACGGTGCGTTGGCGCCGGCGAGCTGGCGCGGACTCCGATTCCGCAAGGCCATCGGCGATCCGCTCGACCCGGGCCGCAGGCCGTGCATCCTCTCGATCAACACCCTCACCATCCGCCGTGACCGTCACTCGGCCTCGATGGTGCTACACGACCGCAGCACGTCCAAGGTCGCGACGGCCGGAGGCATCGTGACCACCATTCCTTGCGGCGTGTTCCAGCCCTCCACCGTTCGCCACGTCGACCACAGCGAGGACTTCGACATCTGGCGCAACATCATGCGGGAGTACTCCGAAGAGTTCCTCGGCAACGCAGAACACGGAGGGGACGAGGCCGGCGCTGACTACACGATCGAACCGCTGGCGTCGCTCGACCGAGCACGTCAGGAGGGCAAGATCAGGGTCTACGCCATCGGGATACGGGTCGGTGCGCTCGACCTCTGGTCGTCACTCGAAACCGTGGCCGTCATCGACGGCGACGCCTTCGACGAGATCTTCGCCAACGCCGTCACCACCAACGACGAAGGCACCCTGGTCCAGACCGGCACCGCCGTTCCCTCGATTCTCATCCCCTTCACCGAAGCAACGATCAATGAACTCTTCGCCGCTGACCGCCTGGCGGGGGAGACCCGCTTCAACCTCGATCGATCCTGGCGCCAACGAGACCTCCTCCTCGGTTGAAGCCTGGTCGCCGAGCGTTATGCCGGCGGTATCCGCGGGGCGCAGATCCCTGAGTGCATCACCTCAGGGCCAAAGCACAAGGTTGATTGCACCCGCCGAAACTGCGACGCCGGCTCGGAACGAGACCGACGTTCCTACTATCGCGGTGCAGAAGGCACCTAGACGGCCGGTTCCGTCACTGGTGGCATGGTATTGGTTGCTGGACAACGGCGTCGTCCCCTCCTGTCGCTCTGATCGGTGAGGGCACGGGGTCGATTTCGCCGGTGGAAACGATCCCACCGGCATCACTGGGCTAGATCGGTCGCTAGTTGAGCATAGGCTGGCCTCGGCTTCGATCCGGCCCATCGATGGAAGCCCTCGCCGTTATCGGACCTCGTGGCACCACTAGCCGCCCTAGGGTGAGCTTGATCTAGGTGTCGGTATATCTTACGTCGAATCGGTAGCTACTGAACTCCTTCGCGCTATCGTATGTGCGGCGCTCTATCCTGAAGTCTGACTGTGGTTCAAAGAGTTCATGGCTAGTGGGCCCCGAATCGACGAGCGGTATATCTGGAACATCCGGCCCAACTGGACGAATTATGGGAACAGCGGGCCGACCTCCCTCAAGTGGCCTCAGAAGGTCAACATGCCATTGGTCCGCCCAAAGCAGGTCGTGCTCGAGTAGTTGCCAGTTTCCACTGAAGTGGTCACTATTAAAGGCCTCGAGTAGCCCGTGAGGGCGGTAGGCCTGACCTGGTGACATCGTCCGGGACGCTTGGCCTCGCAAGGCCTCGTGTACACTCTGAGCGCTGAGTTGGGTTGTCGAGGCACCGTCGATCTCCCATCCCCAGCAATGGATTTCCGCAAGACGCGAGAATGGGCCTTCCTTGACATTGACCACGATCGGATAGTCGAAATCGTGATCTTCGCCTGAGTCGACACCGGTCAGTGATCGGATCCTGAAGGATTGCTCGTTTGTATAGGACCACTCGTTCGGGATCGTAGTGCCGTTCGTGTCAACCGTCAGTACGCAAACGAAGAATGCGAGCTCGTCACTACCCCATTTCCTTCTCCGCGATCGAACGTTGTCCCGCCTGCCGGACGTTGACTCGTCTATGCAATGTAGTCCGTTTATGCTGATCTGAAGCATCGTGAAGTCCTGCAGTCTAGGCGACGTATCGCGTGTCGAAGCTGTAAATGCTGTACTGTTCGGGCGTGTTGTATGTCCTTCTTTCGATTCGGAAGCCTGGTTCGACATCGAAGAGCTCTATCGTCGGTCTACCTATCTTGAGGAACTGGCGGCTACCTTCGGGAATAGTCCGGACGTTGGGCGCAGGCTCGTGACCCCCCTCCAGTGGGTTGTCGAGGTCGACGTGCCAGACGTCTGTCCACAGCATGTCGTGCTGGATGACGCCCTGGTTGAGGTTGTCCTTTAGTCCGAATCTTCTGAACAGTCGGTAGGGCCTCGTCGGCGTGCCAGGTGCCAATTCACGCTCGATCTCTGCTCGGATCGCGTCATGAATGTCGCTCGCCAAGCCATCTACAGATCCAGCGCCGTCAAGCTCATATCCGAGCGCATGCACCTCGACGAGGCGTGAACTGGAGCCCGGCGTGGTCCTCACCGAGATCGGATGCTCGAAAGTGTGGGACTCATTCGAGTCCACGTCGCTTTTGGAGCGGATGCGGAAGGACTGCTCTTCCGTGTATCGTCCACCGTCTGGGGCCGACCCGTCCAGGCCTAAAACCGCCAGAAAAAACGCTACCTCGTCGGAACCGCGCCGCCTCACTCGATTCCTCCTGCGGGCACGTCGTCCGGAAGTCGACTCCAGATAGCAATGGAATCCGTCTATTCGTATCTCCACAGGGCCTCCTCTGCGTTCCAAGCCGTGGACGACTCAAGAGGGTCAGATCTGACTCTGGCAATCGAGCGCTGAATCAGGCGTGGGGATCAACTGCCCCAGGACCGATCGGTCCATCAAACCTCTTCCCGCAAGTATGAGGTCTTCAGGTCAGTTAGTGAATTAGAAGATCCTGACTGACAGCCTTTGGGTATCTCAAAGGTTGTGAAGCGACTCGGTAGCTGCACCTAGGGCGTAGGGAGCAGCTCGTCGAACCGATCGACCGCTTCGCGCAGCACTTGCCAGGACCCTTCGAAGCCTTGCTCTCCGACGTTGCCAGTCGTTGGGCACCAAACTAGGTCCACCTGCCAAGGGGGTGCTCCGCTGATTTCTACGTCAGTGATCCGTCCGTCGGTGAGGTTAAACATACGTGAGAACGATCGCGACGTACCGACTATCAGCTCGCCCGACCTGATGGCGGCTAGTACCTCCATCGGGTGTGACACGTGGCGACCTAGGCGCTTTGGTCGGCCCCCCCTAATGTCATCGCATCGGTGCGTAGCGGTGTACAGCTGGTCGGCGCCGGGAGGTGCACCGAGCCAACGTAGGCGATCGAAGTCTTCAAGCCGTGCGGACCTGGTTTCGGCGAGCGGGGAAGAGCTAGAAACGCTAACGAGCCGGGGCTCGTAGAACAGGGGCTTCCGCTGCAACCTGCTGTCGAAGTCCGAGGGTGCCGGGAGTAGTGCAAGATCGACTGAGCCGCTTAGCAACTGTTGGGCGGGTGAGTAGTGATCGATATTGGCCGGTCGGAATCGAATGCCCGTCCTTGACCGCTGATCGGCGTAGTGCAATAGCTCAGACCATGCTGTCTGCGGACTTCCGACCGTGAACGTCGCGTTGCGGAGTGGTCCGAGGGCGGCCGTGCGCAGTCTGACGTCCGCCTCGGCCAAGCTTCTCAGGTGGTCTAGGATGCGTCGGCCATCAGGAGTTAGCGTCACGCCCCTGTTGCTGCGATTGAAGATGGTGATTCCTAGCTCGCGCTCGACTCGTTTGACCGCTTCACTAAGGGTCGGAACGGCCACGTAGGACTCTGCAGCGGCCTTCGTCATGTTGCTGTGGAGCGCGACGCTCAGTACTAGATTGACATCTTCAATTCGCATGCCCCAGGAACCCTCCCTTCATCAAGAGAAGTTTGCTACTCTAGTTCGCCAACCGGCCAATTAGCTGGTCCGGTGCTATTCGGAGCACCCGCCGCTCAGGCACACCGCTCCCTCGGTTCTGATTGGACTCCTGGGCAGCTGGCGTTTCCCCGGGACCCGCTGCTCGACAGTCATCGCCGAAGTAGTCCATCCGTTGATGCCCGTGGTGATGCCCGTCGGTCCCGATCGCCGCCGGACACCTGCGGACCCTGGTGGCCTCTCAGCCTTGAGCTGCCGTGTGCCCCGACTGTCTCTGGGACCTTCGCATGGACCTCACACGCGAGAGGTCACTGGTTCAAGTCCAGTACGGTCCACCGAAGCAGCTTCAGAGTTAGCACTTGAGCGTTTCCGAGCGCTCGGGTATGCCGTTCCCGTGCGGGGTCGGCTGTCGCCCTTGGTTGGCAACTCGGTGCTCTCGATTGGTGTCAATCGGCGACGAGTCGAATCAGGCTTGCCGCCGAGGCGACCGTCCAGATCAGCAGGGCCACGACTCCGACTACTCGTAGCGTTGTCGAAGACGAGGTCCCATGCCTTCACACCGATCACGATCGGTGGGAAGAGGACCCAGAGGCCAGCTCGAACTGGGAGTTAATGCCTGTCGATCCACCGGTCGATCGATTTGAGGTCGCGGCCATCGTCGAGGACGACGACGAACCCGACCCACAACAGGGCGAAAGTGGCGGCCGACCACAGCGTGAGCGTCGTTCTCATGATGGGTCCGTCAGTCGGAGGGTCTGGCGGAACGACGGGCTTGCGGTCAGCCCGACCAGCCCGGCGGCGAGTGCGCCGTAGAGCGCTTCGAGAGCGGAACGTTCGGGGATCAAGGCGACCTCGAGCAGGATCCAGCCGGCGAGGCCCGCGCCCATCGCGCCGGTCCCGGCCCACGACCAGTGCAGCCCGGTCGCCTCCTCGACCCGGCGGAACAGCGGGCAGTTCGGGCGGCGGTGCAGCCCGAGCGCCGTAGCCAACGATCCGAGACCGAGCCCAGCGCCGAGCGCAATGCCTGGCAACCGGTAGCTCCCGACCGGCAGAGAATCGAGCCACTCTCCCTTGACGAAGACGTTGCCTTGGGGGAACAGGACCATTTCCACCCCGCCGGCCACGGCGGTGACTCCGACGAAGCCGAGCACGCCGACACCGATCTTGGTGCTGAGCGAGGTTGGCGGCGACACGACGATCACTCTCTGGCTGCGGATCAACTTGGCTTCGATGCTCCGTCGTTCCTTCATCAGCCTCCAGGGTCGATGGTCCTTCCTTCGGTCCGGGGCCCGTCGGCTCCGCGGTCCGAGCCACGCCCTGAGCTGTGTGTTCCAACCACACTCGCAGCCCATCAGCTCTGGGCTTCATCACGCTCGGTGGCCGAGCGCGGTCGATGGTCCCTACCGGTCACGCCTGCCGCGAGCGAGGATGAACCTGTACCTCACCCGCCCTCTCGCCAACGGAGGCCAACCCGAAGGATTGGGTCATGACGATCGAAGGCGTTCACTCGTCACATTCGAAAGTCGGAGACGATTCGGCAGCGACGTTCTCCTCGTCGACTGCCGATAGCGGCCTTCTCGTGTTGGGTTGCGGACTCGTGGCCCTAGCGATCGCGCTCGCAGTCAACTCAATCCTCGGGCCCCTTCTGGCCGACGCCATCGACTATCCCGTCTCCGAAACGATGCGCAACCAGACCATCGGACTCGACGCCGCCTCGCTGTTCGTCGTTGCCCCCACGACGGCAGCGATCGGGATCCTGGCCCTCCGAAACCATGCGGCTGCGCCGACGCTGGCACTTGGACCAACGGGCTACATGGCCTACATGTTCGTCCAGTACGTGGCCGGTCCCGACCACCTGAACTACCCACCGGTGCTGGTCCTGCAGTTGGGGATCTTCATCGGCGGGTGGTTGCTGGCGGGCCTTGCCTGGCGGATCGAACAACGCCAGTCGCTGCGCGGACTTGCGAGGGGGCGCGACCTGGCCGAATGGCACGGCTGGGTTGCGCTCGGTCTCGGAGCGTTCGTCCTCGCCCGCTACCTACCCGGTCTCGTCAACAGCATCACGAACGAACCGCTCCCCGCCGAGCTCGCCACAGACCCGGCGATGTACTGGCTGATCGTGCTGTTGGACCTGGGGGTCTACCTCCCAGCCACGATCCTGGCCGCAGTCGGACTGCGGCGTGGTCGCAGCTGGGCCACTGTTCTCCACCGTGGCCTCGTCGTCTGGTTCGTACTCACCACCGTCGCTGTTGGGACCATGGCCGCCGCCATGCTCATCAACGGCGACCCAAACGCCTCGGCCGGCCAGCTCATCCTCTTCGTCACCGTCGGCATCACAATCATCGGCTACGCCACCGCCATCCTCCGACCCATCATCAAAGGCGATGCGAGTAACGAGCCTCCCCACCTTGGTCAGCTTGGTGTCCCGGCTCCATAGTCGCACCCACGGTGCTCAAACCGGCCCGTTTCCGAGTGGGTCGACCGCTCGACAACCCCGGCAAGATGGAGAGGGTCGGATGGGCTTGGGCGTAGCCCGAACCGTAGCCATCAGCGCCCGACGGCGGCCGTTCTCGGTGGCTCGGGTGGGGAGTGGGGGCAACGCGTCCTGGTCGTTTGTCGACTCCGCACCTTCTCACACGCAAGAGGTCACTGGTTCAAGTCCAGTACGGTCCACCACGACACCCCGGGTCAGGCTGGGTGCGAGCGGCAGGGGACGTGATCACGGGATCCGGAATCGGGGATTAGCACCCCAACTGATGCCCTGGAGCTTGTGGCCGCACCCGCCATCGGCAACCCGAGGGCTCTCAGTCGCACCAGGAAGGGGGGCACCATGCAGAGCTGTCGGACCGACGACCAGCTTGGAGCTGGGAGATGAGGCGGCTGACATTCTTGGCGATGATG
This sequence comes from Acidimicrobiales bacterium, assembly GCA_028285495.1. GTDB lineage: Bacteria > Actinomycetota > Acidimicrobiia > Acidimicrobiales > SZUA-35 > JAHELU01. The sequence goes on along the minus strand of JANQPB010000026.1, from coordinate 146,153 downwards.
GCGGCATCGTGGTGGACTCTTGCAGCCTGTTCGGCCGATGCGGGTCCGGAGACTGAGGCTGTCGTCGAGTCATCGGTTGCTGCGGACCCGACGACGAGCACCACGACCACGGCGCCTCCCGACACCGAGCCCGAGCCTGTAGGCGGTCTTCCCGAGATAGCCGTGACGTACCTTCAGGACATCGCTGCCAGGCGTCCGACGACCAGTGCCGCACCAGACTCGCCGGCGAGCATGTATGCGAACTACTTGGTCGAGTCTCGGTTGGTCTACGGACTCGGGGAGCCGACCGAGGCGATCGTTGATCAAGACTCTGCGATCCTGCGAACTCGAGGCGAGGACGACATCACGATCGACAACATCCAGGTTTCCTCTGCCGGGGTCGAGGACTTCGACATCGCTGGCAGCCCGATGTCCGAGCGCATCTTTGCGGCCGAACCAGCGACGGCCAGCGACATCGCCGTGAGTGGGCTGATCTACCGATCGGCCTCAGGCGTTCGCGTTGTCATGATCGAAGCGCGCAACGAAAGCGACCGGGACGACTTGTTGCTGTTCTGGGAGTCGGCGTTCACTTCGAACGCCGATGGCCGCCAGGAGTCGCCTATCGATGCTGCGACACCGGAGATCGCGCCTGGGGCGACGGCGGTGGCCATGTTCATCTTCGACGAGGTGCGCACCGATACAAGCGGGCAGTTCCTACTCTCCTACGCCCACCGCGGTCCCGGCGACAGCTCCACCGATCCACCTCGATTGACCGTCGAGTTCCCGTAGAGCTTCGCCGGGCCCAAGTTCGTCGATAGGGCTCATCGTCCGCCGGGGTGAGATCGGGGATCGCCTTGAGCTGATGGCGGTGGGTCTCGGTGATCATGCGAGTCTGGCTGCCTCGCAGAACCGTCGCATGCTGGCGAGCCTGCTGTTCCGATTGATCGGCGTCCCGTAGCGGGTCGTCACCACGAGATCGCCGTCGACCCAGCGGTCGGCGTGGCGGGCTCTCAGCTCATCCCTCGCAGCATCTCGTCGACAGGGTCGGGCCGGGACAGCCGGCACGGCAGGTGGCCGAGGGAGCGAGCCCGATGCGATGGCGATCTTCGGCTTCGGCTCCGCGGCCGTGATCTCCTTGGTCGTCACGTCTGCAGCGGCAGACCCCCGACGTCGTCGGTCCCGATCCCATGCGCTCAGAGCCGGAGGGCCGAGGTTCGAGCACTATGGTCTGGTCGATGGCCACGCGTCGTCGCGTCTTCGAGCGGATCGGGCGGCTCTATCAGAGCGTCTGGGGCAAGCTGCTGCTTCTGGTCGTCGCGATAGCGATTCTGACAGGCGGTGCGGGCCTGATCGTGTCCTACGGCTTCGACGAGTTCGACAGCTACGGCGAGGGCGCCTGGTGGGCGTTCATCCACCTGCTGGACCCGGGTGCGGTTCGCGAGGACGAGACCTGGGCCACGCGAGTCCTGGGCGCGATCCTGGTCGTCTGTGGGGTCGTGCTGATCATCGGGATCTTGTTCGAGGTGTTGACCCAGGTCGTCGACCGCTCGCTCAGCCGGCTCGACCAAACGACGGCCTCGGTTCGCCATGTCGACCACATCGTGTTCGACGGGTGGCGATGGAGCCTGCCCACCGTCATCGACGAGCTAGCCCGAGTGAGCGCCGATCCGGTCGGTCACGTCGTGGTCATCGCCCCGACCGACCTGTATGACGATCGGACATCACTGAGATCGGCTTTGCCCCGGCGGGGCCAGCCAAGAGTCGACCTCCTCTTCGGTGACCCCCGGGATCCGGACCGCCTGGCCCGGGCGGGAGTTGAGCGGGCCAGGAGCGTCGCCGTCGTCCGCGACGATGGCAACGTCCACGACCCGATGACCGTCGATCTCGACGTGATCAAGCGGGCCGTGGTCCTTGCTCGATTCCTGAACCGGCCACGCACAGGTCGTCCGGCTGTGTTCTATGAGCTCACGGAAACCCGAAACGCCAACGCTGCGGCCGATACGGTCCCTGACCTCTTCGATCCGATCATCGACGACAGCATGGTCTCGAGCATCCTCAAGCTCACGGTGTTGGAACCGAGCTGGGCCGTGCTGATCGTCGGGCTGCTCGACGAGTCCTCGGGGCTTCGTATCAGGCGCAGCGAGGCGTGGGCGGGCAGATCACTGCGCTCGATTGACGGCGAGAGCGACGAACTCACGGTGGCAGCACTGCCAGCAGCAGGAGGGGTCGACCTCGACCCTGATCTGGTGCTGAAGCCCGGGGATCGGATCGTGACGCTGCCCTGGGACGGGACCAAGCACAAGCAGAGCACGAGCTCCCCGGTCGAGGTGAGGGGGCCGAAAGGTCGCCGCATCTCACTCGCCGTTGTCGGGTGGAATCGGAACGCCAGCGCCCTCATCACCGACCTGCTGGCCATCACCGACCTGACGATCGAGATCTCCAGCATCGCACCGGTCCCCGAGCGCATCCGGGCCAGTGACCTGGCTGCCCGCGGGGTCACACCGGACGCAGTCCGGTTCCTACCGGGGCCGCCTCGCGACGTCGACGCCCTGCAGCGAGCAGTCGCCGAGCAACGGCCCGACGCGGTCATTGTCACCAGCACCGTCGATGGCTCCGAGGGCCGGGACGCCGTGAACGCCGCCGATGCCGCAGCCGTCTTCGACCTGATGGCCATCAGACAGATGTCGGTCGCACCGAACCTCGTCGTTGCCGATCTCATCAACCCCGATAGCGCTGGACCAATCGGCGAGGGCGGTGGAGAACGGACCGGCAGCTCCCACCTGTCCGGGTTCGCCCCTGTTCTCCCAGTGGATGCGATTCTGGCCCGCATTCTGGCCAGGCTGCTGGTCACACCAGAGCTCGGGACCGTCCTCGACGCTTTGGTCGTCGACGACACGAGACGTCCCGTCGAGCTCACGGTGGCCGCCGGCGGTCCTGCCAGCTTCGTCGACGCCCGCAACCAGCTCTGGACTGCTCATCAGAACATCGCCGGAGCGGTCGTCGACGGCCGGCCCGTCCTCGCTCCAAGTGCCGAGACCACCATCGAGCCAGGCTGCGCGCTTCTCGCCTTCAGCCAGTAGCCACCGCAGTCACACGACCCCCCGGTGCGGCTCACCGTTCAAGTTGTGTCGCGTCGACCCAGACGCCCGGCTCGCCACCGGCGAAAGGGAACGCCGCCTCTCGGCACCCGATCATGAGGGGCTGAGAGAGCAGACCCGAGCGGGCTGCCCGACAGGTGTGCCGTCGTGCGTGTCCGCGGAGGAGGGCACGTTTGGCCGAGGTCAGCGTGGACTGTCGAAACAAGCGCCGGCCGCAACGCCGAGCACAAGACCGAGACCGATCAACCACCAGTGGCCCGCTGACGCGGCGATGCCGGCCCCGATGGCCATGCCGATCCCAGCGCCCACGGTCTTCTGTCCTGTCTGTGCTTCGTCGTTCGGGGGCAGACGACGTCAATGGTTCGAATTCGGCGGTCGAGAGCTGCCGCCTCTGTCGGCGGCCGCACACCCGAGGGGCGACCGTCGAGGGAAGCCAGGCCCCGTTGTTCCCGACGTGTGGCGCTGGTGCGGTCGTGCATGGAGAGTCGACCTCTGGGCTCGCTGATCTGGGGCGGGAGGTCTGGAGAGGATGAGTCGTGCGATGTGCGTGTCAGAACTTCCCGTTGTCGTTGTTCCAGAGCTCGCGCGGTGGTATCTCCTCGATCGACCCCCAGTGTTCGACGATCATGCCGCCGGACAAGCGGAACAGGTCATAGATCGCTGATGCGGTGGCCTCCCAGGCCCCTTCGGCCGCGACCAGCACGAAGTTCCCCTCGGCGAGAATCCGGTGGACGGTGTCGTAGCGGAGGCGGTGGCCGTGGTTCGCTGCGCCGGCCGCCAGGGCATCGCGCAGCGCCGCCACGCCGTCGCCACGCATCGGATCGTGCTCGGTCAGGTCGGGGGCCACGAACCTCTCGAGCTGGGCGAGGTCACGGTTGATCAGCACTGCATCGACGAACTCGGTGACGACGCCTCGATTCGCTGCGGTCTGGTCGAGATCCTCGACCTCGGTTGGCCCGTCGTTCATCGAGTGCCCAGAGGGGTTCGAGACACGTGCCAGTGGTTGCAGGTTGTCCCAGTGCTCGACGGCGAATCCATCTTCGAACCGGAACACCTCGAATCCGGTCACGTGCTCGGCGAAGTCGTACTCGACATGGGCGAAGACGAAGTCGCCGTCCTCGAAGGCTCGAATGATCTGCACGCGAGGCGACGTCTGGGACAGCCGCTTGAACAGCTCGGCCAACCCGATGCTCCCCTCCTTGGTCATCGGGTTGTGCTGAACGTAACGTGCCTCGTCGACGACCTCGACTGCAGCCGGGTCGCCCGTCTCGATCCCTTTCAACAAGGCCGTGATTCGCTGGCGGTTCGAGGCCACGTTGGTGAGGCTAGCTCGGCGAGCAGTGCGTTCTGGGCGAGGAGCGGCGGCGCTCTCCGCGACGGTTGCACGATCCACCTGCGATCGGCGACGGCGACGGCGACTGGCCGGTCCGGCGGGACCCCCCGGTATCGTCCCCACCTTCTCACATGCGAGGGGCCGCTGGCCCAAGTCCAGCACGGTCCACTCGACAGCTCCAGAGATCACGCCCGAGCGTTTCCGAGCGCTCGGCACGAGCCTGATCGATGATGGGTAACGAGCTGTCGACCGGTCTGGGTTCTCGGCCGAGGTGTGGCTCGAAAGGGGCGAGCGCCCACAGAACGCCAATCAGGAGTGCCATCCCGGTTGCAACCATCAGCCGAAAGCGGCAGTGACGACCATGATCGGGATCGATCCCCACCAGGCGACCCACACCGCGGTTGCTGTCGACGACAACGAGGCCGTTGTTGGTGACGTCAGACTTCGAGCGTCACGAAACCAGGGGCCGCGGTCCGTCGAACGAGGCTTCGAGACCGGACGCTCTCCGGGGGTCCGCCGGTCGGGATGATGGGCGGGCCCGTAGAGTCAGGGTGTCGTGCGACTTCGCCGGCAGCGCTTCGCGAGTTGAAGCGTTCCGGCCTGGGACGACCGCGCAGTGTTGGAGGAACGCCCGACCCTTCGGAGGTGCAGTCCCGGGCGGGTGGCGCTGCGAGTACGCATTGTCGATACGATCCAATCAAATGGAGTCATCTCCCCCGTTCGGGGTCGCCGTGTGGAGGAAGGTGCTCCGGCGATCGCCGCCGAAGAGGGATCCCTACGGCCAGTGGTACGTCGACAAGGCCTACGTGGCGGCAGAGGTCGAACTCGACATCGGTCTCGTCTCGACGGCGCTGATCGTCATCTACACCCAGGACGTCTGGCTCGCCCTGGGGACATTTGTCGGCTTCATGATCCTGGAGTTCATCATGCTCGCCGCGATCTCCATGGCCGAGAACGTGATTCGTCTCCGGCGACAGATGGACCTGCTGCTCGAGCGCAACGATATGGCCGACGTGTTGGCTCATCTCCGTGCCGAGGAGCGCAACGCCGATGCTGACCCCTGGAAGATCCCGCGGATCCTGATCCTCTCGGCGGCCGTCACTGCCGGAATCGTCCTGTTCCGATCGGTCTGGTAAGCCTCGACAAGCAGCTTCGGCTTTGCTTCGAGTCAGCGCGATGTCCGGCAAGCCGAGCGCCTGACCGGTCGTGGATCGCCGTACAGAACGTGCGCTCCGCGATCTGGGCCCGGACCGTAGCCATCAGCGCCCGACGGCTGCCGCGCTCGGTTGACTCGGGTGGGGGAGGGGGACTGGCATGTCCTGGTCGTCTGGCGCGGCGACGGTACCGACGGATCGTTGGCTGCGCCGCCCACGGCGCTCGATTCGAGCCGATGGCAACAGATGATGATCACCTCGACGTGGCGTTCGCCGATCCGGGCTCGTGTTGCCCGTCGTGTCGCGGCTCGAAGTCGAGGAAGACGGTGCCTTGGTTCGATGCGTAGGTGGCGAGTTCCTCGATCGTTGGGTCCCCGTCGATCTTGGTCGCCAACGCCCGGGCGCCGCGCTTGGGGCCCAGGATGTCGAGTAGCGCACGCATTCGTTGCCCGACGATCTCGGGGCTGTCGACGGCGGTTGCGGTGAAGGGTCGGCGATGACCATCGAGCACCAGTTCGACCGGAGCACCACCTCTGAAGTTGTGCTTGTAGCCGGCCTGGGTGATCGAGAACAGCTGACCGTGGTGTTCGTGACGGGCTATCGGTGTGGAGTACGCAGTTCCTGTCTTGCGTCCGGTCCAGTGGAGGACCATGAGCTGATCAGTGAGCGGACCCCAACCTCTGGTGACGGCGACCTTCACGGCCGGGTTCACGATTCTGGTCAACGACGGGTTCGGGGCCGATCGTGTGATCGTTGCCATGCTTTGTGCTCCGTTCGGGTTGGGCGTCGGATGGTTCGGCGAGACATCGAGAGCGCTGGTAGCACGGCTCCTCGCTCCGACTCGAAATGTGAACGATCGGACACGTTCACTGCTCAGCAGAATACGACCGACCGGTCATGTTGACAACCGGCCGCTAGACTGGCGCCGTGTCCGTCGGCTCATCAGGGCTCGCTCGAGTCCCTCAGCAGGAGCGAAGCCGGCGTGTCGTTCGGCGCTTGCTCGACGCAGCCGAAGCGGCGTTTGCCGAGGAGGGCTACGAACGAGCGAGTGTTCGCAGCATCGCGGAGTCAGCAGGCGTGCCGAAGGGCAGCGTCTATCAGTTCTTCACGAGCAAGCAGGGGCTGCTCGACGCGGTCGAAGCCGATCTCATCCTCGAACTCCATCGGGCGTTCGATGGGCTTGGGGCCGCTCACCGCCAACAGCTTGCTGGCACCATCAGCCTCCAAGCGATGGTGGGGGACGTGATCGGGGAGATCCTCGAGCTCGCGGCCCGCCGTCCGGTGTTCGCAGCCCTGTTCTCCGGGCAAGCCGTCGCCGGCCCGCTGGCTGCGGCCGGCGCACGAGTGCGCGACGCTTGCCAATCCCAGATCGAGGCGGTGGCGGACAAGGCTGGACCACCATCAGCCATCGGGATGGAACAGGTCGCCATCGTCTGTACCGAGATCATCCGGGGTCTGCTCCCCCGCATCGTCGACGCCGACGGCACCGTCGACCCGGTCCTTGCGCCCGAGCTCTCGTTCGCAATCGCGGCCTACTTGGCGTCGGTGAGGGAACGGTCGCTGTCTCCCGACCGAAGCGCACAACCCGCCCGGGGGACGGAGAACCCGAGTCGTTCGGACTGACGTGCGGCGCCGCCGTGTGCCCAGCGCCCAGACGGTGCGGGGTTCGCTCCGCAATCCGGAGCCACGCGACCCGCTGTCGCCGAACGCGATGGCGTCTGTCGGCGCCTCGGGCCGGCCGAGAACGCGACCAACACCGGCGCGATGCAGCGTTACCGGCTGGACACGGTCTGGTCGTCACAGTCGGTGAGCGCCGCCCACAATCTGGAGCGTCGCGGCGTGCGCGACAGGTGCCGCCATAGCCCGTCGCCGCGGCGAAGCTAGCTTGAGAGCGCTCGGACCTCCCGATTGAGCGCTGCCAGCAGCTCCGGGACCTTGGCGTGTACCCAGTCCGGCTCCCGGTGGCGGATCATCAGCCAGAAGAGCGACTTGACGTCCCAGAAGGTTGCGTCGAGCAGGCCGCGTTCGTCGGGGTCGCGCTTGAAGTGCCAGTGCACGGAGTTGGGGAACTTCGTACGGGAGTAGCCGCCGATGTGTGAGATGTACAGCCCTGCTGCAGCTGCTGCTCGTTCGACGAGGCCGAGCATCTCCTCCTTGGTGATGCCGTCGGGGACGTCGACGTAGTGATCGTCTGACTTTCGTTCAGCCACCGATGATCCTCCAATGGGCGTCGGTCGACGACGAGCGCTCGCAAGCCAACACCGGCGGTTCGCCAAAGTCAATCTTTCAGCTGGACTCGTCGTGGCCAACGACCGTTGCTGACGACCCGGCCCAGTCGAGGTACCCGGACTCCGACCACGGGAGTGGGGTGTTGCATGATCGTCGACGAAGGGGTGGGCGCGTCGAGGATCCCGATTTCAGGGAACGGACCGCTCGGTCTATGCGACCGTTCCTCAGTCGGGGACCGATGTCAGGTATGCCGGTCGGGGTCTTTCAGGAACGAGAGGACGAGGCTGTTGAAGGTTTCGGGGTCCTCCCGCATCGGCCAATGCCCCGCCGGCATCACCTCTAGACGTGCGTTCGGCATTGCGTTCGCGGCCACCTCGACGGCTCCGAGCGGGACCAGGGCGTCGTTCTTTCCGTGAATGAAGAGGGTCGGCTGCGACACGCCTTGCAGGTCTGAACCGAAGACAGAGCGCAAGCCCGTTGCGGTGGTCTCGCCGCGCTGGAAGTTGGTGAACGCCTCACCGTTCCCGGCCGTGGCGAGAACGTCCTCAACCTCGGCCAGGATCTCGGGTGTCACCTTGCCGGGGTCGGCGAAGATCGCCTCGACGGCGCGTCGGAGCATCCACGGATATCGCCGCATGAGGCCGTAGGAGACTGCGTTGAGCGGCAACTTCGTCAGCAGGTAGGTGAGGGTGTGGTACCGAGCGCGCTCCGCGACGCCGTAGGTGCCGACCGGAACGAGGGCCGCAAGCCGTTCGGGCCTGTTCACGGCCGACCAGAGCGCCGCTCCGCCGCCCATCGAGATGCCGACCACGACCGCTCGCTCAACGCCGACGTGGTCGAGGAACTCCATGAGCCACAACCCGATGTCGGTGATCGTATACGGCCGGCCGAACGGGGTCGTCCCCGCATAGCCTGGCCAGTTGGGTGCGATCACATGATGGCGCCGCGCCAGTTCCGGAACGAGACAACGCCACGAGAGGGCCGCACAGTCGAGACCGCCTCCGTGCAGCAGGAGCACGATTGGCGCATGCTCCGAACCTGCTTCGAGAAACGTGGCGTTCCCGGAAGGCAGGGTCGTCCGGCGGGGTGTGAGGTCGTTCATGCGACTTGGTCACGGACCGCGACTGCCACGTGATCCTTCGGGCAGCCGACGTCTGGAGTCAGCAGTCTAGCTTCGGAGTCTGACTCCGCAGGTTGCGGCCTCGATCGGTGATCTCGACTGGCCACCATCGCTCTTCATGTCGTGGGGCCCCAAGAGCCGCCGCCGCTCCGTTCCCTGACAGGTCCGAGTCTTCGTTGCTGAGTGGCGTCGGTGGCGGCGACACCGTCGCTTCAGCCAGGAACAACTTGCCGAGCGTTCAGAAGTGTCCCAACGGAACCTCAGCCTTCTCGAAGACGGCCGCACCCGCCCAAGTCCCGAGACGATGGAGCAACTGGCGATCGCACTCGACGTTCCGCTGCGGGCACGAAACGGGCTGCGCCCGAGTTCCGGCGTGCTGGCCCGGCCCGGCCACTCGAGAACGAGACCACTCGGGGCGCAATGAGCGTTTCCAGCTCCTCGTCGGCCTGGTCGTCACCGTCGGTGACGACCACTGCGATCGGGTCGGTGTTCTCGGGCGCGGCACTGGTGCCCGGACGGTTGGACGGACCCTCAAGGGGTGAGGATGAATCGTTGAGTGTGGTCAGCGCACAGGTCTGGATCATCTATCCAGGGCGCGTGCTCGGCGTTCGGGATGATCTGGAGCTCGGCGTTGGGAAGGCGCGGAGCGAATGAGCGGGCGACAACGGCTCCCCCGTTGGGATCGTCCTCGCCCCAGAGCAGGAGCACGGGCATGGTGAGCCTTGACAGCAAGTGGTCGGTCAAGAGAACGTCGTCGTTCTGACCCTTGATTGGCGTGAAGAGCCTTGGGGAGGAGCGGGTGTCATTGGCCATGGTGTCGGTGTGGCGGAGTAACGCATGCGCCCAATCGAGCATGACGTCGCTGAATGCGCCTGAGTCGATGGCCTTCCCAAGGCCGAATTGTCGGAGTGCTGACTTCACCATTGATCGTGTCATGGGCGCCCGGGTCACCACCGCCTGCAGCGCAGGGAGCGTGCCGATTCGGGCGGAGAGCGGTGCTGACTCGCTTGGCGCTCCCACCAACCAGCTGTACTCGACGAGTCTCGTCACTCGCTCGGGAATGGCCGCTGCGCCTCGAAAGGCGAAGTAGCCGCCGTAGGATGTGGCTCCGACCGCAGTCTCGTCGAGGCCGAGCGCATCGAGAATCTCTTCCAGCAGGCGATCAGCGTAGGCCTGGACACTGGCCAGGTCCTTCAATGGTCCGTCCACGATCGGATCGGAAAGCCCACAACCGGGGCGGTCGACGAGAAGGCAACGGATGCCATCGAGTTTGGCCACCAGTTGGCACCAACTCGTTCCCGAGATGGAGGCCCCGTGGATGAACACCAACGGTGGTCCCTCGCCCAGTTCCTGGACGCGGATATCGCCTCCCGACTGAAGTCTGACCCGGTGTTCCGCCGGAGCGACGCCGACCTCTCGCCAGAGCCGCTCTTCCGCTTCGAGGTAGCGGGCCAGATGCTTCGCCACCCTCCGACCCTAACCGAGGCGTTCATCGCGAGGGCTCGACCGGGCTGGTGGACCGGTCTGGCCACTCGGGAACGAGATCACGCAGGGTGCCAGCGAGCGTCGCGCATGCAGGAACGCCGACCTCGTGGCCCGCACCGTCGGTGACGGAGGCGGTCGGTCGGCCGGCGCTCCCGCCCGTGGCACTGGTGCCGTCGTGCGTGCCTTTCAGCTTCTGTGCGAACTACGGTCGGGTTCATGGGCATGCTGCGTTGGTTCGAACGGCTGCTCGCCCGGAGCGCTCGACCGAACGAGCCTGCTCGTTCGACGTTCGGGGCGGCGGGCGACCGGGAGCGAGCGGAGCGGGCGGCGGCCGACGAGCTCGAGTTCGAGGTCGAGAAGGGCAGAGCCCGACCGAACGGTTTCTAGCGACGACCTCGGTTGGGTCGTCTCGGTCTTGCTGCTACCGGCCGCCCGCAGCAGTCGGGGTTAGGGTCGTCGGGTGCATAGCGCCTGGTCGGGTTCGTTGGAACGTGCGGTTGCTGCTGCGATCGTTGGAGGTGTGCTGCTGGCCGGCTGCGCCGACACCGAAGAACTCCTACTTCGGAGGGGATCGGACAGCCTGTAGCGACGACGACCTCTCGTGATGAGACCACGACGGAATCGAGCGAGCCCCGGGTCTCGATGCCTGATGGCGGTGTCGACGATCCCGAGGAGCTTCGGAGGGTCTTGATCGCTGATTCCAGGGCGGGTGGCTATGGCCCGGCGCAAGATCGCTGCATTGTCGACGCCGTGTTGGACACCCTTGGGGCCGATCGGTTGGCCGAGATCGGTGTCACGTCAGAGTCCCCTGAGTTCGCTGGTCAGCAGTATCGGTTGACCGACGAGGAGAACGAGGCGGTCCTCGATGCGATGGGGGCCTGTGATCTTCGGAGTCGTTGGCGTGCCGCCTACTTGGAGGAGCGGACCGAGCCGTGTGTCCTGGGGCGGATCACCCCAGATGAGGAGTGGGCTGCCATCGAGTACGACCTGACCGGTGTCAGCGCCGATGCGCTCACGCCGATCTGGGAGGCGCAGGTTACTTGTGCCGATGAGGCCGTCGAGCAGCTCTACGGGCTGCCGAGCGACGTTCCTCCGGCGGTTTCGGAGGTCGCCGAAGACCTGGTCGAGTGGCTTGGTCCGTTCCGTGTGTTCGAGGAGCAGTGCTTTGTTGCCGGGGTCGGTGCGACGCTGACTCCCGAGGAGGTCGACCCCTATGTGCAGTGGGAGGGTGGTGAGGACCTGAGCGGTGAGGCTCTGCAGGGGCTGTTCGAGTACCAGCTCCAGATCGAGGAGGTGGCGACCATCTGCCTTGAGCCCTTCACCAGGTTGTGGAACCTACTCTGGGAGGCTGACGTCGCTGCAGTCGACACCGGGTGTGTTCGGTACGAGCTCGATGAACAGCGCCTTCGAGCGACGATGGCCGCCTACGGGCCTGGTGTCTGGGGCGGCGACAGCGATGCCAGAGCGAAACTGGCGAGTGGTGTCGCCGAGGTGCTCGGACTCTGCGACGACGAAGGTCGCGGGTACCAAGAGCGCTGGGAGACCTACGTTGGCCAGCTGACCTGATGCGAGGCAATTGTCTCGGCCCCGTCTCTGCCGCGTGGTAACCCATCCAACCGAGTGGCGATCAGCCCCTCACTGGCCTGGCGGCGGGTCGTCACCGTCGGTGAGGTAGCGGCTTTGGCAGTCCGGTGATCCAGCGCATGCGATACGTGCTGTACCCGAGCGGTGTGTCTCGTCGGTGTCGGATCAGTTCTAGGGTGCAGTGAGGTGCCGGGATGTCGGTGTGGCACATCTGCGCGCTGGGAGTGAGCTGATTGGCTGACACGTTGACGTATCGGTATGCGGCTGCGTCGGTGCTGGTCGAGGGTTCGGATCGGTGTTTGGGACTGTCGACCTGGACTCCGGGTGATCGTGGAACCGGTGGCGGTGATGTGTTCGTCGAAGGTTGGGTGGCTCGGCCCGAGGTCGTGGCGGCTGGGCTGCTGGCGGTGGCGAGGGTTGCCGGCAGCCGCTACGACGAGCCGCCACACATGGTCGCTCGGAGGATCGCAGCGGCAGATCCGATCGTGACCTTCGATGGTGGGTGGTTGCGCTTCGAGTCGCTCTCGCAGTGTGGCGGGGTGCACGCCCGACTTGATGTCGATGCCTCCGGGCTCGAACTCGCCCGAGGGGAGACTGGGACGACGAACGTCGATGTGAACCCGCCGTTGGCCAGCGCGTTGGCGCAGGTGGTGCCGGGTGAACCGATGAGGCTCAGTGTCGGGCGGGATGAGGTTCGCGTCGAGTTGCTGGATGGCGTCTTGGTCGAGAAGCGGGTGTCCTTACCTGAACGGTGGGTTCGGGGTTTGGGAGAGTCGCAGGTACAGGTGCGGGCCATGGAGCCACGGGTTGAGCTGCGGGGTCCGCCGGTTCGGAGCGTGGCCCGTGACGTTCCTCGAGCGGGTCGGGGTGTCGTCTACGTCGAGGCGGCAGCGCGGGGGCTGCGGTTGACGTCTCGGCCAGGGCGGTTGCCGGTTGCGTTGAGCGGTGCTGATCGGATGGCGCCGTTGCTGCCACTGTTGCGGTTCGCTGACCGGCTGGTCATCCACGCAGCTGATGAGGTGGCTGGTGGGGCATCCAGCGCCTGGGAGGTGGCGCTGCCGACGGCCCGCTTCACGCTCACGGTGAGCGCTGATCCGTCACGCGGCTTCTCGGGCGAGGGAGGGCTCTTGGCTGCTCTCGCTGATGACGAACTCGACGATTCCGATTCGGTTCTCGAGGTGCTCGGTCGCCGCCCGGTGTCGTCGATGTCCCGGATCGCAAGGGTCGCCGGCCTGTCGACGGATCGCGCTCGGCGTGCGGTCGATGTGTTGTCCGCGTCTGGGTTGATCGGATTCGACGTTGGTGAGCAGGGGAGTTTCCGTCGTCGTCTCCCGTACGGCGCTGCCCTGGAGCGATTGAATCCGCGACTGGCATCGAGCCGGGCGTTACTCGACGCGGGGGCGTTGTCGTTGGACGCTAGCGACGATCTCCGGGTGCGGGTGGCGAGCGGCGACCACCATCACCAGGTACGGCTCGGTCCCGGTGGATCGGTTTCGGGTGCGTGGTGCACGTGCCGATGGTATGCCCGAACCGGTGGGGCCCGTGGGCCATGCAAACACGTGTTGGCTGCCGCTCAGTTCCGCAAGCGCCGGGACGCCGATGGTTGACCGCCAAGGTGGCTCGTGGGACGAGGCGCTGGTTGAGCTTGACGGACTCGTGCGTCGGGGTGAGATCGAGGCCGTCGCCAACTGGTGTATCGACCGTGGTCTGGCCGAGCTTGCGGCACACCGCAGACAGCTTGGGCCGTGGGGTTCGGCGGTGGTCGAGGAAGCACGCGCCGCTTCGATCAACGCTGATGACGCCAACGTCCACGAGCTCTCCTACTACTGCGGGAGCGCAGCTGCCCTGGTCGTTGTGGCGTGCGCCCGTAGCGCCGGTGGGGCAGCGGAGGCGTTGGATGGGAACGGCGTGTTCGGGCGGTCGCTCTGGGATGATCAACGGGTCCGTGAGGCGGCGGTGCAGACGCTCGGGGCGCTGCGCCCGCGATGGTTGCCGGCCTTGGCCGACAGGTTGACGCGAAACAGCTGGGACCAGCAGTGGGAGCTTGGCTGGGCGCTGGTGACAGCAGGTCTCAGCGACAAACCGACAGATCCGGCCTATCTCGAGCAGATGGCCATGCAGATCGGGCCGATCGCGCAATCCCTCCGAGCTGATCCCGGCCTCATCGATGACGTGTGGCGGATCTTCGAGGGCGACGGTCCCGGACGGTTCTGGAGCGCCGGTCCGGCCAGCCCCGATAGTGAACCTGCGGCGTACCAGCGAGGTTGGCCGGTCGAGGACCGGTACTGGTCGACGGCACTTGTCACGCTCAGCGCTGACGGCACCATCGATCGCGACGACCTGATCGATCGTACGTTGGCGGCGCTGCGACGAAACGACAGCTGGGCAGTACTCCAGTGGTTCACGCTGCTTCTCGACGAACTCGAACTGTCCGCAGCAGAACATGCGGCGAGGGCCGCCAAGTTCGCCAGCTTGCTGGCGGCGCCGAACCCCCAGGTCGTTGGCCTGGCCCAACCCATCTGCGGGTCGATGCTCCAGGACGGGGCACTTCGGCCTGATGACGTCCTTCCCTATGCCGACGCGCCCTTCTTCCAGCCGACGAAGGTCGTTGCGCTGGCGCAACTCCGCATCCTGAACAGCGTCGGCACCGATGAAGCGTGGCGCAACGAGGCCGCCGTGTGCCTGGGACCGGCCTTGGCCCATCCCAGGGCCGACGTCCAAGAAGCAGCGCTCACGGTGCTCGAGCGATGGTGGCCCGACCTGTCGTCCCCGACCCAGGCGACGTTGACCGACCAGGCGCAAGGACTGGCACCATCCCACCTCCGGCGCTGGCAAGCACTCACCGGAGCCAACTCGTCCGAGACGGGCGTGCCCAAGAACCGGGAGACGCCCACGACGAGCTCCTCGACGATCGGTACCAATGACACTGCGGGCTGGGAGCCACCGGCAAGCCCGGAGGTGCCGCCGCCGCTCGATGACGACGGTTTCGTGCTCGCTCTCGCTGCCATGCTGGAAGGCACCGCGCAGCCAATGCAGGTCGAGCGAGCGCTGGAAGCCGCATTGCAGGCTTGCCGTCACCCCCTCGAATACCGTCAGCAGCTCGTTGCGCCCCTCGCTGAGAGCAGCGCTCGGCGCGACCCGTGGACCCTGGGCCAGCTCGGGAGGTGGGCCGTCGCATGCATCGAATCACTCGCGGGTCAGGCAACGCAACCAATCGGGCCCTACGAACCGGCGACGCTCATGACCGATCTCCTCCACGAGACACTCCAGGAGATCGTCTCCGGGGCCAGCCGACCCTGGACGGCGATGCCCGATGGCGGTGACGGCCGGATCCAGCCCGACGGCCGGCAACGATCGGCCGAGGGCGGCCCGAGCGAACGACTCGTCCGACTGCTTCGCAGCGACCATGAGCGGACAGCGCTCCGTCTCTCGGATGTCGAGTGGGCGCCCAAGCCGGACCACCACGCACCCATCTACACCTGCTCGCTCGACGCAGAACTCCGCGGCCATACCTTCGACGGAGGCCACGACGACCTGATCAGCTACCTCAGCATGCCCACCACATGGTCGCTACGGCCCCAGGACATCGCCTGGGCGCTCACGCTCACACCGCACCACCTGGAAACGGCGCTGATCAACACGGCGGTCGTGATCTGCGAACTCTGCGACAACGAGCCCAGCATGTTCCGGCCGCCCCTACTGACCCTCGTGCTCGAACGCCTCGCTCGGCCCGACCAACAACCGGGTGACCTCGCCCCGTTGATCACAGCCCTCGGCCTCAACGCCAAACCGGCCGCGACCCGACTCGCCGCCGTCGACGCCGTCGTGTCGCTGATCAAGACCCAGCGCCTCACCACGACCGAGATCAGCAGCTCAGGCGCACGACTCGGCAACGAGCTCTTCAAACTCGAGCGAGTGGCTCGCGCCCTGCAAGACCTACTCGGCCACGACCCAGCCATCGCCCGAGACCTCGCAATCGCCGTCCTCACCGACTGCCCCAAAGCCCGAGGAGCCCACGCCATCGCGACCATTCTCTGTGACGCCCAAGAACTGGCAGGCCCGGTCCCCCTACCCGCGTCCCTCGTTGAACTGGCCGCCGAGAAGGGCCGAACCAAACTGCACACCGAGCTTCGGCGAGCCATCGCATCAGCCAGCAAGAGCGACTGACCCCGCCAGCGACTGGCGCTGCGGTCCGATCCCGGGCAGGTCGAAGACCTGGTTCGGCTGGCCACAGCAGAACCGGAGATCGAGTCGGCAAGGCCGCTTGTGGACGTGGACCGGTGTCAACGACGGGCCCATGGTCAGGATCCCGGTCAGCAGCAACGGCATCGGCAGGAGCAGGAACACGTCGCCAACCGGGCTCAGCTTTCTCTCGACAACTGCGGGACCCGCCTGCAACCTCGAGCGCCGGACCTGAAGGCCTCGTCCTCACGGTCGGTGGCCGCTCTCCTCGGTCGGCCGGTGCTCCTGCGCACGCCTGTCGTGCCGTTGCCGAGCGGCGTTCTCTGGCGCCCCGCGCCAGGGCTCCGTGGCGAGGGCACCGAAATCGCAGGGCCACAGTTCGCGGGTCTTACTACGGTGAATCGGGTGAGCAGCGATGCATCCGGGGGTCTTGTGTGGCCCAGCCACTCGGGAGCGAGAGGCCCCGCTCGAGTGGTGTTCGAGTTCGTCGGTCTCACGTTTGGGCTGTCGTTGCCGTTCTGGGTGCTGGGTGCGGTTGAAGGGGGCACGTTCGGCTCGTTGCCCATTGCGTCGGCGATGGTGGTCTGCCCTGCCGGGGCGGCCTCGATCGTTGTCTCTCGCCGGGACGGTCGTCGGGGCGTTCGGCGGCTCTGGAGGCGGCTGCTCGATCGGTCGGTGCAGGCCAAGTGGGCGTGGCTGGTGGCGATTGGGGCGGTTCCGGCTTCGGTTGTCGCGACGGCCGCTGTCGAGCAGTTCACGGGTGATGCCACCGCTGGGGCGAGCACGCCTTGGGCGTGGATCGTGCCGACGTTGGTGTTGTTCGGCGTCGCCGCGGTGTTCGAGGAGGTCGGCTGGTCTGGCCTGGCCGTCGATGCGATGCAGCGACGGCTCACGCCGGTGATCACCGGCCTCGTGCTGGGGATGGTGTGGGCCGTCTGGCATTACGTCCCGCTGCTGCAGGCCGATCGTTCGATGGGGTGGATCGCGTGGTGGACGCTGTTCACCGTGGCCTTCCGGGTCATCCTGGTGCTGGCCTACAACGGGGCGGGCGGGAGTGTGCCCGTCACGGTCGTCGGCCATGCCGCCGGCAATGTCGCCACTGTCACCTTCGGTGACTTCTTCACGCCCTCGATCACCGGCGTCGTGTTGGCCGTGTTGGCCGCCGCACTGGTGGTCGTCCTCGCTCGCCGAGAGACCGCTTCGCCAAGCGCTCGACCGGTCGGTAACTGAGTTCGGCCGGATCGAGCGGTGTCCATCGTCGGGCTGGTCGGCACCATCGATGCGATCCGGCTGAGCGTCCGGTGTCGTCGGACACCGCATCGGTGACACCGGTGCGGTGTGTCGCTGGTGCGGTACCTGCGGTGTGCCGGTCAGCTTCTGGATTGGGGGTCAGCTCCTGGACTGGGTTCCTGGCTCTGAGCGGTGGCCGATGACGGACGAGCCTTGCTCCTTACCGGCAGACCCAGTTGCAGCCAGTGTCGCCACGACAGCCGCCGTGAGCGGCACGGTGAAGATGAGGGATCCAACCGAGAGCAGTCCTAGTCCGGTCCAGAACGCTGACTTGCGTGCGGCTACCTGATCGGTGCTGGTTCGGTTGGCGCGGATGAGCGCTGTTGCGACGAAGCAGAAGGCGAGAACGCCGCCGAGGGCGTGCCACAGCAGTGCTGCGGTGTCGCTATCGAAGACGTCGGCGTCGCTCGGTGCGGTGACCGTGGCGAGAACGCCGCTTGCGGCTTGGGCGACGATCGTTGCGAGGAACAGCCATGTCAGACGGCGGCCGGTCGTTGCGAAGCGGTGTTTGCCGATGCGAGCGGCGAGTGCCGTACCAACAGCGATGGCGCCTGAGACGACGACGAGCCATCGGTTGATGGAGTGCAGGATGGTGAGCAGTTCGTGAATGTCGGTCATGAGGATCGGGGGTTGTCGGGTCGGGCGATCAGGGGCTCGGGCATCGGTCAGGCTCGGGGGGTGTCTTCGATGTGGCCCGGGATTCTGCCAACGAGGGTGCGGACTGCGCGGATGCACGTGTGGCCGGTGCCGGCCGTTGGTCCGGACATGAGGGGACAGCCTCCGTCGATGCTGATGAGGTCGTGGTTCCGTCCGAGCGTGACGGCCGTCGGTGAGACGCTGCTCGTTGATGGTCCGTGGTGCATCCACACATGGTTGATGCCGAGACTGATGCACTCGTGCAGGGTGGTTTCGGTGCGTTTCGGGTTTGTCGCGATGGCGACGGCGTGGACGTCGCCCGGGATGGATGCGAGGCTGTCGAAGGACGGGTCGCCCTCGACAGTGTCGGTGTCGGGGTTGATGGCGAAGACGGGGTAGCTGCGGTCGCGCAGCGGGCGGTAGATCGGGTTACCGCTGTGGTTCTGGCTGGATCGTGAGACGCCAGTGACGGCGATGCGCTCGGAGGCGAGGAACGCTGCCGCCGCCTGGCCGATCGGGGCGGTGGCGGTTCGGCTCGGTTCGCAGGTCATTGGGCTGGTTCCGTCGCGCTGTGGCTTGTGTCAAAGGCGTGTTGGTCAGGGAGCTTGAGGGCGAGGAGGACGATCCAGGCCACGAAGACGAGTCGCACGACGAGAGTGATCTCGGGGCCAAGGGCCTCGGGGTAGGACGCTGCGACGGCCGCGGCGGCAGCCACGAGGCTGATGGCGATGAGTCCCGGTCCGAAGAACCTCCCAGCAACGGCCACAAGGGTGAGCGCAAGGCCGCCGAAGGCAAGCCAGAGCATGTGCATGCCGCCATAGAACAGACCGGCAACGACGGTCGCGGAGCCGGAGTCTTCCACGGAGATGTCGTGGACCGGATACACGAACCGCCCGCCAGCGAGGGCGGTGACCAACATGATCATCGTTGCCAGAATCGTGAGGCCGACGATGGGCGTGAGTCGTTCGCCCAGAGGGGGCGGGGCGACGCTCCTGGCTACTGCCGCTGCGGCGAGCAGGGCGAGGCCGGCGAAGACGAGTGCTTCGTCGAGCAGGATCAGGCCGACGCGGTTCGTCTCCATCCAGTCGAGAACGCCGACGCCATCGACGGGTGGTTCGCCCACGGCGTACTCCAGCGCGCCGACGGCGGTGAGAAGAGCGGCCGCAACGGTGATCACGAGCCGTGCGGTTGACACCGAGAAGTCGAACCCGCTGGGGCGATGCATCCCGCCGGTGGGGTCACGGTGCCGGTCTGTCGGCTTGAAGTTTGGTACTTGGAGTTCTATATACCATGCAACATTACTCGAATCTCGACCAAGCGCAACCCCCTGACCGGGGCAAGCCACCGACGGCTGAGCGACAGCGAGACGGAGCAGCGAATGCTCGCCGCCGCAGTCACGATGGCGACTGCGCACGGGCTCACCGTGAGCCTCGATCACATCCGCCTCGATGAAGTCATCGAAGCTGCAGACGTCGCCAGGACATCGGCGTACCGGCGTTGGCCCTACAAGGACCTCGTCATCGCCGACCTGCTGGTCGAGTTGGCCAGCGCTTCCGGGCTCGGCACCGGCTGGGGGGGCAACCGATGATCTGCTCGTTCGAACCCTCTCCCAGATGCTGCCGCGTCCGACCGACGTCGACCCGGCGCGAGACCGAACCGACGTCGTCATCGAGGTGCTGCGGGTGTCCGCCCAAGCGGACATCGAGGACGTCAACGCGTCACCCGATCGGTGAACACACATCGCCCTGCAAGCCACCCTCCTCGGGCTGCCAGACGGCGAGCTGCGAACCGCCATCGCCTCGACGCTCAAACGTTCAGAGGAACGATTCGGCGCAACCAGGGCAGACGCGTTCCGGCACCTTGCGGGCCACTGGGGTCATCGGCCGCTCGATCTCGATGTCCACCGCTGACTACTCGTGACCACGGTGAGGTGGTTCCTTGAGGTTTCGCGTACCCTGCGGCAGGCCGCCGAGACGCTGGGCGTCTTCGTGTTCGGTGCTGCGCTCGTGTGGATCGCGATCTCAAGCTCGGTGTGGGTCGGCCAACGCGTCGGAGTCGCCGTCGGCACGCTGGCGTTCGCGACGTGGCTTGCTGGCTGGTGGTGCACCAACCGACGGCTGAAGATGAACGAGATTCGCCACAGCCAGCCCGACGCTGCCACCGCCGATGAGCGTCTGCACGTGCGCAAGTAGTCCCATACCCGAGTGCGCAGTCGTACTGTTGCGTCGCTGCACTCCGGCTGCGGTCGGGTCGTCGACCTGCGGCTCGTCGGGTGAACTCGAGGTTTGCGAAGCCGGTGGCTGGAGGTGCCGGCCTGTTCACCGGTCGTTTCTGGGGTGACGTTCGTCTGCTCCTGGTTTCGCCGCTCCGCCGTCGACCCAACCGCCGCGCCGATGGCGATCCCTACGGCGATCCACCACCACTGGCCGGTGCTCAGCCCGAGGATGGCCCCGATCGCAGTGCCGATGGCCACTCCTGAGCCTGCGTTCATGTCGTTCGTTCCAGAGAGTCGGGCCGCCCCTGTTGCCCCTCCTTGGTGTGCCCGAAGCCCGAGCCGCACGTCGAACCCCGGCCCGCCTCCGCCTGCGCCCTCAAGCTGAGATGGCCTCACCCGGAGCTCCCCGAACCGGCCGAACGCAGTACCTTTCACCGCTCGGAAAACGACGACCACCCGAGAGCATGACGGCCCGGTGGTGGAAGAGTGTTGTCGAGCGCCCACGTCGTGATGCGCACTGTTGTACCTGTTCACGACGCCAGCCAAGTGCTTAGGGGTTGGGGTGTTGGTCGGTGCGGAGTCGTCCGTAGATGGCGTAGTCCCGCCACTGTCCGCGAACGAAGCTCCCGCCGCGGAGGATGCCTTCGGGGGTGAACCCGGCCCGCTCCAGCGCTCGTTGTTCGGCGTCGTTGTCGACTTCGGTGGTGGCCTGGATCCGATGAATGGTGGTTGTTGCGAAGAGGTAGTCGACGAGGAGCCGGTGTGCGGTTGTGCCGTGACCCTGGCCGCGGTGGTCGGGTAGGAGCAGGATGCCGATGTCCACCGACCCGGAGGGTCCGAACGCCCAGCTCGATCGCCAGGTGACGAAGCCGATGAAGGTGTCGTCCGCCAGCGCGACCGCGAGCAGCGAGTCGGTCGGGCCCAGGTAGTTGTCCTGTTCCCATCGGTGGCGTCGTGTTCGTGGGTTGGCGAAGCCTCTCCACTCGAACGGCGCGCTGAGGGCGGGGTCGGTGTCGATCCGCTCCAGGACCACGAGGTCAGTCTCCTTGACCGGTCGAAGGCGGACGGCTTCGGGCGTGGTGACCATTGGCCCAGTCTCGCTGAATGGAAGCACGACAGGCTCGACGGCCACCTGGTCGCCACCGTCGGTGGCGCAGACAACCAGTTGACCGACGAACCAGAGCGCCCGAGGAATGCCGTTCCCGGACGGTGACTCAAAGCTACTGTCGGTCGGTGCTCGATGTGCCGCCATCGCCGAGGAAGTGGCTCAAGGCGTCCGTTCTCAGTGTTCCCGGCCTCTTTGGGCTTGGGCTCGTGGCGACAGCCGCGTACGTGATCTACCAGGCAGGTCTCGAAGGCTTCAAGCACCCCCGATGTCAGCCGTGGAGCTGTCCGAGCCCCTCCTGATTGCTGAAACTCGGACGGCCGGAGGGAGCGGAGGCGACATCTCCACTTGGGCCGTCGTGTACTCATCTGCTGGACAGGATGCTTCTGGGGTCGGTGATCTGGTTCGTAGCCAGGCGCTCGCAACGGGCTGGTTCGTCCCTGAGATGGACTGCGGAGGCGATACGCCACCGTGCCGCACTCCCGAGGGAATCGTGTTAACCGACGGCGACGGCACGTACCTCTACGTCTACTCGACAGCACCGAGCTGGTGGCTCGACGAGAACCGGCCGGAGGAAGGCTCCGCCGCCTGGGTCCATCTCATGTACGAAGGCTGGGGAGTCGGCAGGTGTTGTGATTGGTAGCGGACGCCATGCCGATCACCGTCGGTAGCCGACCCGACCGACTCCGCTCCCGGTGTTCCCGGGCGTTGCACTCGTGTGTGCATTCCCGCGTGCCAGGCGTGGGGTGCAGGGCTGGATCGCAAGCTATGTGGAGAGGTCGATGTCGTCCCAGTCGTCCTCGGGTCCGTCGTGTCTGACCAAGGTGTACTCAAGGGCCCGTCGGCGCTGCCAGATCGCGAGCTGCTCGATGCTGCCGGGCGGCTCTCGACGCCGGAGGTTGGCCTCGGCAAGGCCCCACGCCATGCAGTAGTGGAGATCAAGCTCGGTCATGACCTCATCGGCGTCGCGCAACGAGGGGTTCTTCCGGGAACGCCAGCTGGCGAGCGCTTCCGCTGAGCGGAGATCTGGTACTCGTCTCACAAGGTCATCGGGGCACTCGGTCTCGGCGCTGAGATCATCCGCAATCGAGAGAACCCAGGCGAGCGCCCAGATCGCCCCTACCTGACCCTGCTCCTCGGGGCCTGGTTGTCGGAGGCCCTGCAAGATCTGTCGCTCGGTGTTGCTCATCGAGCCTTCGAGTCGGTTTGCCTCGACCCAGTCGTTTGCCAGTTCGAGTGGCATGCCGCAGGAGACGGCCACGATCACGTTCAGTGAGGCAAGGCGACGGACGACTTCGCTCGACGGCCGTCGAGCGAAGCTGTCGGCCTGGTCCCAGAGTGCTGGGAGGTGTGGCGGGACCTCCGGGAACCCGAGATGGTTCAGGCGGAGCCTGGTTTGTTCGCCGGCGAGTCGATCAACTGCTCGGTCGGAACCAGCTGCCAGACGGTCGATGGTCGGTCAGCTGGCTCACGATTGCGCCGACCTCGCGTGGCTTTGGACTGATCAGGCACGAGGTGGAGGATGTCGGTCGGGAGATGGGTACCTACGACCTCGCAGAGTTCCCTTCGATTGATCCCGACGAAGAAGCTGGCGAAGGGACAGCCCTTGAGAGAGTGAGCGACCCGCAAGAGGCGATTGAAGCCGCGAACCAACATGGCGCCGCGTCCTGGGTCGTGCGTGAACTTCGGTGTGCTCGGCGACGAGTACCGCGACCTCGTTGAGAAGTCGTCCTGAGGGCTTCTGGGCGCACCACCCATGCGGTACTGCGTGCTCGGCCCGAAAGTCGTTCGACAGCCGGTGGGTAGTGGCCCACACTGCTCCCGTGGTTTCCCGATATCCCGCCTGAGCTGATCTGGACCCTGACGACGTCGAACGGCGTCGGGTCAGTCGACTTGGGGCGGCTGGGCAGGTGGTGTGCCCAGCGGATTGTAAATCCGTCGCCTGCGGGCTCTGTCGGTTCGATTCCGGC
Source organism: Acidimicrobiales bacterium (assembly GCA_028285495.1). Classification (GTDB taxonomy): domain Bacteria; phylum Actinomycetota; class Acidimicrobiia; order Acidimicrobiales; family SZUA-35; genus JAHELU01. The sequence goes on along the minus strand of JANQPB010000026.1, from coordinate 122,773 downwards.
CCGCCCCACTACGGCCGAGCGTTGGCGGTGGTGATACCGAGTGCGCTGGTGGTGCCGTTGTGCGTGCTCCACCGAGAGACCGGAGGGTGACTGTCTGCTGCGTCAGTCGGACCGGCGAAGAAACAGGAGCCGCAGCCCGGCCGCGAGCCAGGCCCCGGCGCTAAGGGGCGAGGCGACGATTGAGCGGTCGATCGCGGTACGTCCCTCGAGAAGGACGTCGAGGTAGGAGAGGGCGTCATCGATGGCTTCGTCGTCTGTCTCGGATGGTTCGCGCAAGGTGACATGGATCGTGACTGCGTTGGGGCGAGGTTCGATGGCGATTCCGAGCACGTTGTCTGAGATGGCGCCAAGGAACGCCTGAGTCGATTGCACGACTAGCCAGTTCGCCCAGTCGAGGGCGTCGACCTCGGCAGGTGATAGCTCCGGGTTGTAGAACTGGTGCACCGTGGCAACGGTAGGCGATCGTCGGGAAGCGAGGCCGACGTTCGGTCTTCGTGGACCTGATGGGTTGGCTTTGGCTTGGTCGCCACCGTCGGTGGCCTTTCAGCGGCCGGCGGCGGTGATCTCGCGCACGCAAGACGTGCCGTAGTGCGTGGTGTGCAGGAGCCGTCTGAGAATGATCTGGTCGCCGGAGAGCAGTCGCGCTTCTGTGCGGGTGGGTGGCAGTCGGCGCCGCCCCACCCGCCGGGTGACTCGTGTCCGCATCAGTCGATGTCGGCGACCATCCCGTTGAACTCGTTGGTCAGTGGCTGGTTCATGATGGCGAAGGTCTGCTCCAGGCCGGCCGTGCGGTGATGCGTGCCTGCCTGCCACGTGGGGTCGGAGGTCAGCGCGTCGAACGTCGCATGGCTGGGGAACAGGTTGATTCGGACTTCGTCCCAGATCCCGGCCGGCCCCAGCGTGGTCGCCTCGACCTTGAGCCATACGGCCGGCTGGACTCCGAGAGGGCCAGCGACGCTGTCAGCGTTCTGGGTGTAGAGGTCAACCGCATCGCGACCGGAACGGTTCGGGTCGGCGTCGGCGTCGCCGGGCTGATACTCCGCAGTGTCCCGGTAGTCGAGCACGTGCATGAGGGCCATGACCGTGTCGTCGCCGGTCGCCGGGAAGGGCGGGTTCTCCAGCGGCGGCGTCTGCGGCGTTTCGATCAACGTGGTCGCCAGAACCAGGGTGTCGAGCACGCCGGCATCCTTGTGTATCGACATTTCCTGGAACTCCGGGTCCTGCGACATCTCGCTGAAGGCTGCCCGGCTTGCGTACTTCACCACGGCGACCTGATCCCACGCCGAACCGCCGATCAGGTCCCCTTCGACGTCGGCGGTGTACATCACCTCGTGGCCGTAGCGGGGCAGCATCGTCTCACCCATGAAGTTGCCATAGATCTCATCGGCTTCTTGTCCCGTGAGATCCGTCTCGCGGCCGTCTCCGTACTCGGCCTGATCGCGGTAGCGGATCATGTTGACCATGTAGAACGGTTCGCCGTCGTCGTCTGGGTCCTGCAGGAATGCAAGGAGTTCGTTCGTGTTCGTGTCCCCCATCTGTGCGCCGAACCGGGGGGCTTCGTCGTCGGAGAGTCGAACGGTCGTGATCGGCGAAGTCGGCTCGTCGGGAGCGGGCACGTCAGGGGCGGCCGTCGTATCCGTGGTCGGCGCTGTCGTCGTGGTCGGCTCGGTCGTTGACGTCTGCTCCTGGGCCTCTGGAACCTCGGCGGTCCCGGAAGCGGCTGCGTCATTCTCCTCACCTCCACTACATGCTGCGAGGATGAGGGCCATCGCGGTGGCAGTAGCCATCGCGTTCCGCCTCGCTCCGTTCCTTCCCGCCAGTGTGATCGTTCGCTGTCTGTTCATGCCCTGATCATCCGTCGCAGGGTGCCGCCTCGAATCCCACGGCGGGAGGCTATGCGTCTACTCCCCCTGGAGTAGCGCTTACAGATACGCCAAAGGCACGACCACGACGGCCTCTCGCCAATCCGAGATCTCCTTGCCTGCGATGGGCTGGCGTGCCTCGTGGTCAGACGGAGCCGCGTTTCGTGGCGCCGGCGGCGAGGGCTTCGATGAGTGAGACGATCTCTTCGGTCATGGTGCTGCTGTCGAGCGATTCTGGTGTGAAGGCTGCCCGGTAGAGCGGCACGGCTTGGGTGATATCGGCGAGCACGTCGAGGTGGGGGTGGTCGGCTCCGAGGATGCGGGCGAGGGTGTCGCGCATGTACGAGAGGTCATAGCCCTCCTTCACCGCGTCCTCGATACCTTGGTCAGCCCGCATCGCGGAAATGAGTCCCGGGACGAGGTCGGGCTTCTCCTGAGCCGACTGGCAGCGGTCGTTGACGAGGGTGCGCAGGTCGGCGACGGGGTCGTCGGTGACCGGGGCTTGGCGAGCTGGCATGTTTCGAATGGCCTCGGCGAGCAGCGCTTCCTTTGTGGGCCACCGCCGGTAGATGGCTCCTTTGCCGGCGCCGGCCCGTTCGGCGACGTCCTGGGTTCGGATCCGATCGAAGCCGACCTCGAGCAGGAGGTCGGCTGCTGCGGTGAGGATCGCATCGGTTCGCGCCGCGTCCCGTGGCCGTCCGCTGGTGTTGTCGGGGCGTCGGCCTGGCTGCTCGGTCATGAAAGAAACCATAGCAGAACTGTTGCGTTCCGGTACGACGCCGCTCTACAGTAACGAGACTGACCGGTTCCGAAACGGCCCGAGGGCCGAGAACACCGAGAGAGAAAGCAGGCACCCAATGCAGCCACACATCGTCCACGAAGACACCTACGGCTCACTGATCGACTACCCCGACGACGACTACTTCGAGGTCCGCTGGTACGACGCCTCCGTGGCGTTCACGGGCGACACTTTCAACGACCGGCTGAGCATCATGGCCGATGCCATCGAGCGCTGCGGCCGCTCGGGCCTGCTGGTCGATGCGGTGCAGTTCGGCATGAGGGCCGAGGACATGGACGTCGCGTGGCGTAACGCCAACCACATCCCTCGCCTGAACGCTGCCGGTGTCAAAAAGGAGGCGCTGATCGTGCCCGCCGGCTTCCCCCCGATTGGGGCACCGCCAGCCCCCGAGGGCCCAGCCGACTACCCGACCGCGTTCTTCGCCACCAGGGCCGACGCCCGCTCCTGGCTCGGCTCCTGAGCCAGGCGTCGCCGAACGCTGAGAGGACACAGCCATGCTCGACATCAAGGCCACCCGCAGGATCAACAAGCCGATCGAGGAGGTTTGGCGGTTCGTCGTCGACGAGTTCACCAACAACCACGAGTGGGCGTTCGGCACCAGCTCCTGTCGGGCCGGGACCGAGTCCGAAGACTTCGATCGGATCTGTCACACCGAGTCCGGGACGCTCAAGGACACCATCACCAAGGTCGACGACGACGACCACGTGCTGGAGTTCTCCGTCACCGGGCTGCCGTTCTTCGTGCGGTCGGTCGTGGCCACCTGGTCACTCGAACCGGTCTCTGACACCGAGACCGACATCACCATCGGCCCCCGCATCCAGACCATGCCCCTCATCGGGAACCTCATGGAGATCCCGATGAAGAAGGCACTCAACGAGCTCTACCCCGAACTGCTCAACGACATGGCCATCTTCGTCGAGACCGGCCAACCCTCACCCCGCAAACAGCAAGAACTCGCCACGAGCGACTGAGTCAGAACCCGAACGCCAGCTCTCCCGAGCCGCTGCCAGAAGGACTCGCACCTCGCACCCCAGTTCCAGCGAAGTCGATGCCGACGTCGCCCCGCTAACCGGTGGGCGGTGGCAGCGAGGCTGACCCAGACGACACGTCACAGAATGCCGTCACCCGGTTGCTCAAGGGCATCCGAGCTCGTTGAAACACCCCGCCGCGGCGCTGGCCCACATCCGCAGAAAGGAAGATCCATGAGGAACGTCACCGCAACGGGGACCGTGCCAGCGTCCCGCTCAAGTGTTTGGGCTGTCCTGGCCGACTACCCGAACATCGTCGACTGGAACCGCGCCGTCAAAGAGAGCTACGCCATCGGCGATGTCGTCGAAGGCGTCGGCGCCCAGCGACAGGTCAACGTGGGCTCGAAGGGATCGATCAGAAACCGAGAGACCGTCACCGAATGGGAGCCCGAGCACCGAATGGTCATCGCTGTCGACCAGATCGAGAAGCAACCCATCAATCAAGCCACGATGACCTTTACCCTCGCCGACGACAATGGCGCCACCCCGTTCTCGATGAGCTACGACTACGAACCCCAGGGTGGCCTACTGGCCCTCATCTACGGGCCCATACTCGACCGGCTGCTCGCCAAGGGCTTCAACGACTTCATCGACGACCTCGGACCAGCAGCCCAAGCCCGGACCACTGACTGAAACCAACGCCCGCTCGCAGCCGGAGGCCGGAGCCGATCCGCGAGCAGCCGATCCCGATGTCGGATCGCCGATCGCCCAAGTCGCCGTCCACGCAGCTGACGCCGCGGCGCTGATCCTGCTCAAGGCCTTTGGCGCCGACTTCGAACTCGCCGACGAGACCGGTGCGACGGCCCTAGCTCGTGTCGCATCGTCAACCGATGGCAGCGACTCGGTGATTGCGCTTCTCGCAGCGGGAGCCGCCCCCAACGTCGTCGATCAACGCGACTGGACGCCGCTACACCGTGCTGCTGTTCATGGCTACCGACGAAACGTCGCGGCACTGATCAGGGCCGGTGCCGACCCGGCTTTGGTCACCTCTGGTGGGCAGACCGCAGCGGATCTGGCATCGGCGGCCGGGCACTTCGACATCTACAACGTTTGAGGACACCGACCCCACGAACAGTGGCGCGCCCAACCAGCGGCCCGGCGATACCAGGCGCACTGCTCGTGCCGGTGTGCACGCTTCATGCCGGGTGTTGTCAGAGCTGCGCGATAGTGTCGAGTAGATGGAACCGACCGAGACCGCTCCTGGCGTCGAGCCTGACCGAGCGGCTGCCCTGGCCAGCGATGCGATCGCCGCTCGACCCCTCTCGTCATCGGCCGAGGCATCGCTCGCACGAGCTGTGGAGCGGTTGCCGGAGGCGATCGCCAAGTCGGACGACGAGGCCCGGGCCGCCAACACGTGAGCCGACCGGTCCGGATCCCGGATCACGCAACGGCGAGCATCGACGAACAGCTGCCAATCGACCGGGCCGAGGTCTTTCGGGCTCACGATCTGCCCGAGGCGATCGAGGCGCTGTCCTTGGTCGACTGGTGGAGTCTCCCCGAGATCGAGAGATCGCCAGGTATCCGGCGATTCACCGTCGAGGCTGCTCGCACCGTTGCTGGCTACCACTTGCTCGTAGGTCTCGACGCCTGGTCTGAGGATCCTGGAGCGATGGTCGTGCACGTCATCGACATCTGGCCTGACCGGTGGCCGCACCCCGACTGATCCAGGCGTAACCGGCCGTTACCGAGCGCCTCAACCGCTCGATTACGCGACCACGTACGGTGTGCTACGGGTGCGACAGTCTGCTCGACTCGTCAGGCCGAGTTGCCCAACCGGACCCATTTCCCGTTGCGGTGTGGAGTTGGGGTGCGTGACGCCCCTCCGACCCACGAGGTGAACCCGCACGCAGTCGCTGTCAGGTCCGGTCAGGCTTGGTCCGGCGGGCGTGGGGGTCCATATCGCTTTGCTGACCACCTCCGGGCTGTGGTCTCTGCCGTTCGGTGGTCGGGCGGATGAGCGAGCTTGCTGGTGGTCGTGCGGTCAGGCGCCTCTGGGTCGGACGCCGGCAGGTCCCGTCCCACTTGGTGTCTGTGGTGGCGTCGAGGAGGAGGACGGCGGCGTCGGCACTGTTGGTGGGAGCCGAGGCCGGTCACTGGTGATCCCGAGTGGGCAACTGGTGGCGATGCCGGACCGCGCCGATGGTAGGAGTCGGCGAGGGGCCTTGCTCTCCGGTGATCTGCGCCCCGATTGCCGCCAGACCCACTCGTAGTCAGCGGTACGCGTCTCCGTAGTGGCCGGTGTCGGCCCGCAGGGAGGCTGGCGCCTCGGTTGGGGTGTAGGTCGGGTCCCGGTAGGTGGGCTTGTCGGTTCGCCAGTCCTGGGGTTTCTCGACTCGAGCACAGATCAGGAGCGGTTGGCCGGGGTCGACGATGTCGCGCTCGCGCTCGGTCAGCTCCTCAGCTGACAGGTTGACCTGGAAGGCGATCCGGCTCATGAGGTTGCCGTACACGTGGACCTGGACATCGTCATCGCTCAGCCCGAGCCGGCCGAAGATGTCCCTGACCTGGAGAGGAGTGAACCAGTTGTACATGTACAGCGGGGCGCCGGTGCCCATGTCGAGTCCACGGTGCAGGTAGTAGTCGACACAGCCGAAGTTGATCAGCAGCACGCCGCCGGGCTTGAGGATGCGTATGGCGTGGTAGAGGGCGGCCTCGACGTCGTAGACGACCGTCATGGTGAACTGGTTGAGGAAGCAGTCGTATCGATCGCTGGGCACATGGTCGGCCCGGCTCAGATCGGCGACCACGGTCACGTCGTCGCTGTGCGCCGCGAGGTCCAAGGCCTCGGCCTCGGTCACGGCGTCACCGCCGTAGCGTTTGACGGTGGAGGTGGCACCGATCTCGAGGCAGCGGCCGCGGATGTCGGAGCGGTAGCGGTCGAGGAAGTCGTGCTGGTAGTACCGAACGATCGGGGTGCCCCTGGCGGCGCCGCCATGGAGGGGGGTCAGGGTGCGGAGGCGCCAGGCCAGGAGGTGGCGCACGATGGGCAGGCTTCGCCAGCTCCGCTCTGGCCTCATCGTCGGTTCTCCACGCGGGGCGAGTGCCTCATCGGCCCACCTGGTGGACCGTGAGCCCGGCCCCGATGACGCCACCTCGGTTGCCGAGGCCGCTGCGGAGAACCGCCGGCCCGCCAGGTCTGCGGGCCAGCAGCCTGGTCGCTTCCTCGATCAACGAGTCGGTGTAGGGCCCCGAGCTCGAACCGAGGCCCCCGCCGAGGATGATCACCTGCGGGTCGACGAGGCCGACGACGGTGGCGATGGCCTCAGCCACGATCCGCCCGGCCCTCGCCGCCACGTCGTCAATCGCCGCCGCGATGTCGTCCCTCCCGGCTCCGTCGTTGCTCTCCAGCCCATCGTCTGTCGACGGTGGGGCCTGGTCGGCCCGCCGGGCGGAGCTCGAGTGCTCCGCGATGGCCCGTCCCGAGGCCTGCGACTCGACGGTGAGCGGTGAGTCGGACCGGATCGCCATGTCGGAGCAGACCGGGACCTCGCCAAGCGCAATCGCCTCACCCCGATGACCGGTCACCAGTCGATCGCCGATCGACAGGGTGTGGGAGATACCGGTGCCGATCGAAACGTACAGGAAGCTGTCGTAGCGACTGCCGTCGCCGACGACCCGCTCAGCCCTGGCCGCACATCGGACGTCGGACTCGATGATCAGCTCGAGCTGGGCACGAAGTGCGTCCAGATCATCGCGCCGCCAAGCCAACACCTCGCTGCTGGCGATCCGGCCGTCGGGGGTCACGTACTCGGGAACACCGAGACCAGCGGCCACGACGTCCCGCCCGGCGGCGTCGGCCTCGGCCAGGAGCTGTCGCACCAGATCGGTCGTTGCCTCGGCACCGGGGTCCGCCCCCTCGCCGTTTCTCGGCGTCGGGACGACGCGCTCACCGATCGCGGTGCCGTCGACCTCGATCAGTGCCCCGGCGATCTTGGTGCCCCCGACGTCGATACCGATGGCGACCGGGTTCACGGGGCCGGTGCGGCCCCGGGGCCGATGTCGTCCACGGTCGCCCAGCCCGGTCCGATGCCGGTCAGCCAGACGGATTCCTGATCGCCACTGGCCAGGTAGGAGTGGGGCATACCGGCCGGTATCACCGCCGCATCTCCGGTCTCCAGATAGAGGCAGTTGGCGGCGGTGGCGGTCGGGGTGTTCACGATCAGCTGACCGGACAGTACGAGGACGAACTCTTCCCCCGGGTGTTCTTCGGGGGGTGAGGATGCACCGGCGCGGAGGTGGCTGCGCAACACGGTGAGGTGCTCGGTCGAGGCCATGAACTCCAACTCCAGCTCACCCCGGGTCGCCCAGGCCACGTCGTTTCGACGGACCGGGGTGATGCGATGCTCGACCCTCACCTCGCCGGCCTCGACCGGCCAGCTCCCCAGGACCCGAGCGTCGATGGTGACCGTGGCGTCGAGATAGGGCTGCTGCTTGGCGTAGGTGCTCGAGGCGCCGGTCGCCGGGGTTGGGGAGAAGAACTCCAGGACCCGGACGCCGCGATCACCACCGGCCCGGCCGTGGTGCCACGTGTCGCGACCGAAGAACGCAGCGTCGCCGGCCTCGATGCGTTGGGTCTCCCCGGTCGACGGGTCGCTGAGCAGGAGCGCTCCGTCGAGCACGTAGAGCACCTCGTCGGCGGCGAAGATCGTCGGGTTCTCCGGAGAGTGGCCGAACCTCCCGCCCGGTGGGAGGGCGAACTCCAAGACGTGGAGCTTCTCGGAGGACAGGTGGACCCGGTCGATCACGAAGCCCGATTGGGCGTCGCCCCAGATGTGGCGGGTGTTGTCTCCAGCGGGTAGTCGGGTTGGCTCGTCGTAGGTCGGGCGTGGGGTCGGGCGTCGGGGCGGGATCGCCTCGTGTGGCACGCTCATCGGTCGTACAGGGTGGCCCGGAAGGTGTAGGCGTCACCGCGGTAGATCAGGTGGGCGGAGAGGAGCCGGTCACCGTTTGGACCGTAGGTGAGCTCCTGGCCGACCAGGACCGGTGCTCCGACGGCGATGTCGAGCAGCGCAGCGGTGTCCTCGTCGGCTCGCTCGGCGTGAACTGCGTAATCGGACCGGACCGGCTTCACCCCGCCGACGCGGACCATGGCCTCGTAGAGCGACGCGTCCTCCAGGTCGACGGTCTCGATGCCAGGGACCCTGGCCATGACGATGCAGCTGACGTCGAGGCTGACCGGGGTGTCGTCGAGGGTGCGCAGCCGCCTGATCTCGAGAATGTCGGTTCCCGGGGCCGCCCGGAACTCGTCCTGTTCGGGGAGGGTGATGGGTCGGATGGTCTTGACCAGCACCTTGGCCCCGGCCCGGATGCCCCGCAGCCGGGCGCTCTCGGTGAAGCTCACCAGAGAGTTCGGTGGATCGCTGATCGGGCCATCGGTGACGAACCAACCCCGTTGCGGGCTGGCCTCGACCAGGTTGGAGTCGGCGAGGGCAGCCAGCACATGGCGGAGGGTCGACCGGCTGACGCCGAGCCGCCTGGCCAGCTCCCGTTCCGAGGGGAGCTTGCTTCCAGGAGCGAGCACCCGGCTGTCCATGGCCCGTTCGAGGATGCGATAGGCCTGGAGGGCAGCCGACTGCGGCGCTGCGGGATCTACCGCAGGAACGTCGAGCACATCCATCCGGCGACCATACCACATGTGCGTTCTGGGCTGACAAGGCTTGAACTGGTCACTATTGGTATGTTAAACCCTACCAGGGGAGGCGCAGAGGACGTGAGAACGATGCCCGATTCGCGACAAGCTCTGGGCGGCGTCGGGACGGTCGTTGCGATCGACCGTCCAGCCTCCTCGACGGCCCAGGTCGCGACGTCCACCGGGCTGGGGCCCGTCGAGGCCGTGGACCCGCCACCCCAGGCGGGGTTCGGGAGGGCGGTCGCCGAGTTCGCCCAACAAGGAGAATCACTGTGAGAATCACCAACTGGCGGTTGCGATTGGGTCGAACCCTTGCGGTCCTCGTGGCCCTGACCCTCGTCGTCGCGGCGTGCGGCGACGACGACTCCGACGAGGCCGACGGCACGGGAGGAGAGGCGTCGTCTGGCGAGATCCAGACCGACGGTTTCGAGGATCTCGGTGACGTCACCCTCAGTGTGTTGGCCGAAGCCGGGGACGAAACCACGCTGGCCAGAGCCAAGGAGCTGTTCGAGGAGCAGTACCCGAACGTCACCGTCGAGGTCACCCTCCGGGCCTTCGATGACTACATGCAGATCGCCCCCGGCATTCTGCAGAGCGACGATCCGCCGGACATCGCCCATGGCAACCAGGGCTACACGATCGACGGCTTGCTGGTGCAGGGCGACCTGATCATCCCTCTCGACGACTACGCCGAGGTCTACGGGTGGGAGGACGCCTTCGGGTCGGGCACCTTGGACCAGTACCGGTTCAACGACGAGGGAACCGACTTCGGCAACGGGAGGCTGTGGGGTGTCTCCGCCGTGGCCGAGTTCGTCGGCGTCTACTACAACAAGGAGAAGCTGGCGGCCATCGGCGGCGAGCTCCCGACCACCTTCGAGGAGTTCGAGGGGCTCCTGGCCGACGCGGCTGCCGCCGGTGAGGTCCCGATCCAGCTCGGCAACGCCGAGGGTTGGCCGGCCCTGCACGTGTACGGGATGGTCCAGGCCGCCTACCGGCCGGCCCCGGAGATCCGGGACTGGGTCTTCGGTGAGCCCGGTTCGACTGTCGTGACCGACGAGGAGCTACAGGCCGCTGAGACGATGGTGGCCTGGACCGAAAACGGCTACTTCCCCGAAGGGGTGAACGGGATCGCCTCCGACGATTCGGTGGCCGCCTTCATCAACGGTGATGGCGTGTTCATGATCGCCGGCAACTGGAACACGGCCACGCTCGAGGAGGGCATGGGGGACAACGTCGGCTACTTCGCCATGCCGGTCGGCCCGAGCGGCGTCCTCGGAGGGACCGCGGCCCTGGCCCTGCCCTGGCACATCACCTCGAAGAGCGAGCACCCGGATCTCGGCGCGGCCTTCATCGCCCTGATGATGGATCCATCCTTCGCCCCCGAACTGGCGGAGCTCGGACGGGTGCCGGCTCAGGAGGTAACCGTGGAGATCGACGGCCTCCTGGCCGACGTCGCCGCCGGAGCCAACCAGGTCATCGAGGCCGACGGCATCACCCTCTATGCCGACTGGACGACCGACACCATGTTCAACACCCTGACGGCCAAGACCCAGGAGCTGTTGGGCGGGCAGATCGACGCCGCCCAATACCTCGACGATGTCCAGGCCGACTGGGAAGCCTTCTTTGCCGAGTGATTCGGTAAGCGTCCCGGGGGCACGCCGACCGAGTCGCTTCGGTCGGCGTACCCTTCGGGGCCCCCAACCGGTCGCCTTCCTCTACCTGCTCCCGGCGTTTGCGTTCTTCACCGCCTTCGCGTTGGTGCCGCTGGTCCAGACGTTCATCCTGTCGCTCCACGAGTGGAACGGCATCACCGACCGCACCTTCATCGGCCTCGACAACTACGCCAGCGTCTTCACCGACGCCAAGATCCGGGAAGCGCTCCAGCACTCGCTGGTGCTCATCTTCTTCTATGCCGTCCTGCCGATCTCGCTCGCTCTGCTGATCGTCGGGCTGATGGTTCGGGTCCGGGTTCGCGGCCAGGCCTGGTTCCGGGCCGTCCTCTTCGTGCCGACGATCCTCCCACTCACCGTCGTCGCCGTTGCCTGGCGGTGGATCTATGCCCCCGACGGTCCGCTCAATCGAGGGCTCGACCTGATCGGGCTCGACGCGGTCAGCCGGGCCTGGCTCGGCGACTTCACCTTCGCCCTGCCCTCGCTCGGGCTCGTCGGGACGTGGGTCACCTTCGGGCTGGTGTTCGTGTTGTTCGTCGCCGGGGTCCAGAAGATCCCGAACGATCTCTACGAGGCGGCCAAGATCGACGGAGCCAACCCGTTCCGCGAGTTCCTGGCGGTGACGCTGCCGGCGCTGCGTGGTGAGATCACGGTTGCGCTCGTCGTCACCATCACCGCCGCCCTCCGCAACTTCGACGTGGTGTTCGTGACGACGAGGGGCGGGCCTGGCACCAGCACCGAGGTGCCGTCGGTGTTCATCTACCGTTCGGTGTTCCAGACCAGGGAGGTCGGTCTCGGGGCTGCCATCGGCGTGGTCCTGATGATCGAGCTGCTCCTGGTCAACGTGGCCGTGCTCTGGTACCGGCGACGAGGAGAGGACGTCAGCTGATGACGGGGACGGCAGCGCAGGATGCAGAGCGGTGATCGAGAGCCCGATCGAGCGCCGGACGATCCACCTCGTCCTGATCGGAGCGTCCTTCGTCGCCCTCTACCCGCTGGTGTCGATCGTCCTCCTGGCCCTCAATCCTCCCGGTGAGCGGGTCAGCGGGTTCACCATCCCCAGCTCGGTCTCGTTCGAGAACTTCGCCACGGCCTGGGAACGTGGGGGATTCGGCCAGGCCCTGTTGTCGAGCCTGATCGTGGCCACATCGGTCGTCGTGGCCAGCGTGGTCTGCTCGATCCTGTCTGGCTACGCCTTCGCCACCCTCCGGTTCCCGCTCAAGAACGGCCTGTTCATCATCCTGTTGGCTGGCCTCATGCTGCCATATGAAGCGCTGATCATCCCGCTGTTCTTCGGCTTTCGGGACCTCGGGCTGATCGATTCGTGGTGGGCGTTGATCCTGCCCCAGATCGGGTTCAGCGTCTCGTTCGGCACGTTCTGGATGCGGACCGCGTTCGAGTCGCAGCAGGGCTCGATCGTCGAGGCCGCCACCATCGACGGGGCCACCAGTTGGGACGTGCTCTGGCGGGTGCTCGTCCCGATCATCAAGCCGGCGACCCTCTCCCTCTCGGCCCTGCTGTTCCTCTTCGCCTGGAACGACTTCCTCCTGGCCCTGGTCCTCGTGCCCCAGAACGAGTCGGCCCAGACCGCTCCGCTGGCGCTGTCGTTCTTCGCCGGGCAGCGGCGCAACGCCGATCCCGCGGTCATCGCCGCCGCCGCCCTGATCGTCGCCATCCCGGTCCTCGTCATGTACGTGTTGCTGCAGCGCCGGTTCACCCAGGGCATGACGGCCGGGGCCGAGAAGGGTTGACCCGTCGATGGTGAGCGCAGCGGTGGAGGAACCGTTCGACAGCGCGGCCGCGCTCGGCGCATCGGTGGCGGCCAGCATCGTCGACGGGATCGCCAGCAGCGCCGACGCGGGGCGGCCGTACCTGTTGGGCTGCCCGGGCGGACGGACACCGAAGCCGATCTTCGAGGCGCTGAGCGCCAGGTGCTGCGAGCGCCCGATCGACTGCTCGAATGTCATCATCGTGATGATGGACGAGTACCTCCGGCCCGGGGTGCCCGGACCGACCCTCGCCCCGAGCGACGCCCACTACTCGTGCCGACGCTTCGCCGAGCACGACATCCGCCTGGTCGTCAACCGGCACCTGCCGCCCGAGCGTTCGATCCCGGCCGGCTCGATCTGGTTCCCCGACCCGACCGACCCGGCCGGCTACGACGATCGGTTGGCCGAGGCCGGTGGCATCGATCTGTTCGTCGTGGCCAGCGGGGCGTCGGACGGACACGTCGCCTTCTGCGGGCCGGGAAGCGACCCGTCTGGAGCCACATCGGTGGTGGATCTGGCCGACTCGACCCGGGCCGACAACCTGGTGACGTTTCCGGGTTTCGACTCGATCGACGACGTGCCGACTCGGGGTGTCTCGGTCGGGCTCGGCACGATCCGTCGGTTGTCACGCCAAGTGCGCCTGGTCCTGACCGGCACCGACAAGGCGGAGTCACTCCGTCGCGTCAGGCGGGCCTCGGCCTACGACCCGACCTGGCCAGCCACCTTCATCCATCGCTGCACCAACGCCAGCATCCTCACCGACGCCGCCGCCCGAGGTGGCGCATGACGCTCGCCCGTGGTGAGCAAGGAGAGATCCGACCATGACCGATTCCGTTCCCGATCGCCTCGATCATGTCCGCCTCGGCATCATCGGCCTCGGCAGTGTCTTCGAGCCCTATGCCGCGCTGATGCGGGAGCTGATCTACGAGGAGCGGCTCGAGGTCGTCGTCACCTGTGACACCGAGCCGGCGCGAGCCGGTCGAGTCGGGCGCTTCCTCGGGCGGGACGCTCCGTTCACCACCGACCACCGGGATGTGTTGGCCCGCGACGACGTCGATGCGGTGGTCGTGCTGACGTCGATGCCGTACCACGGCGAGATCGCGTCGGCCGCCCTGACCGCTGGCAAGCACGTCCTGGTCGAGAAGCCGATGGCGGTGACCCTGGAGGAGGCGGCGGCGCTGGTCGAACAGGCTGCGGCCGTGCCCCAACTCCTGGTCTGCGCCCCCCATGTCGTGCTCAGCCCGACCTACCGGGCGCTCTGGAAGCGGGTCGTCGACGATGGTGAGATCGGGCCGGTGCTGTCGGCCAGGGCCCGCTATGGCTGGGCCGGACCGGACTGGGGCGCGTGGTACTACCGGACCGGAGGCGGACCGCTGTTCGATCTCGGCGTCTACAACATCACCTCGCTGACCGGGCTGATGGGACCGGTGCGACGGGTGACGGCGCTGGCCGGGACCGCGATCCCGGAGCGGGTGGTCGAGGGCGAGTTGATCAAGGTCGAGAACTACGACAACTACCAGATCCTGCTCGACTTCGGCGACGCCCGGTTCGCGGTCGTCACCACCGGGTTCACCATGCAGGACTACCGGTCCCCGGCCATCGAGCTCTACGGCTTGAACGGAGTGGTGCAGATGCTCGGCGACGACTGGGCGCCAGAGGGCTACGAGATCGCCCACAACGACCGGCCGGGCTGGACCCAGTACGGCGAGGTCGACACCCACTGGCCGTGGACGGCCGGCCTCCGGCACCTGGTCGACTGCCTGATCGACGGCATCGACCTGCTCATCCAGCCGAGCCACGCCTACCACTGTCTCGAGGTGATGGTGAAGGCGCAGCTAGCGGCGTCGACCGGCGTGGCCCAGACGATCGAGAGCACCACCGGGACCATCCCGTACCGCCCGGACGAGATCTACGTCCAGCGAGGGGGCAAGGTCGGCCACGACGTCAGGATCCATCGCGACGAGTGACCGGTCGGGCTCAGATCGGCAGCAGTCGCGCCGGCAGGTGATGCTTGGCAGCGATTCGTCACCCTCGGCTTCGATCCGTGCCGATCGGCGACCACACCGCGCAACTGCGATTGATCGTCGATCGGCACCTGCAATTGTCGGGCGCTCGGACCCAGGTCGCGACTCGTCTCGACGCTCTGTTTCGTGAGGTTCTGCCTGGTGGGGCTCGTACGGGGCTGCGAGCGCACATGGCCCGAAGCCTCCTCGACCGTCTCGATCTGGGCCACCCGGTTGATGTCACCCGGCACCGCAGCGTTGATCTCGTCGAGGGTCCGCAACGTGGATCGGTTCCCGACCCGGGACCACTTCGCGGCCGACAACGGCACCGCTCCAATCGAGGCCTCATCGGGTGAACGGCGCCGGCATCGGTTGAACCCGAAAGGCAACCGCACCCTGAACCGGGCGATCCACATCATCGCGATCTGCCAGCTCCGCTACCCCGGGCCGGGCAAGGACGACGACCGCAAGCGGGCCGAGGGCAAGATCGGCAAGGAAGCGCTCCGGGCGCTGGAACGACAGATCTCCAAGGTGATCTACCGGCATCTCATCACCGACGCTGACCGCTACCGATGAGGTGAGCCTGGGGAGACAGCCCTTGACGTCCAAGGAGGCTTCGTTCCCGTGCACGGGGCGAGACGTTGGGACGATTCAGGTGCTGGTGGTGAGCTGGACCGCGAGTTCTGTCCAGTTCTGGAGATCGTCCCAGGTTGATGCAAGGTGGAGCTCGGAGCCCGGGATCAGTTTCGCGAGCTCTTCGGCGGTGCTGGCCGGATGACCGGCGTCACCAGTCCATGCGAGGATGACCGTTGGCTGGGTGATGGACCTCACGGCTTCACGATCGGGGAGGTCGGCGGTGGCTGCGCCACGCAACACGGTGGCGAGCTGGCCCGGCTCCATAGCCCGCTGGATGTTCATCGAATCTGCCCACTCGGTGCGGCCATCGAAGGGATCGGGGGACTCGAGTTCCAAGACCCCGTCGATGAAGGCGTCGACCCCGTCGGTCTCGACCGCCATCGCCAGTTGGTCCCAGATTGCCGCTTGGGCCTGTCGGGTCTCCCAGGCGGTTGGGGGGATCACCAGGAGCAGGCCTCGCACCCGGTCTGGGGCTTGGACGGCGGCGTGGAGTGCGGTGCCACATCCCATGGAGGCGCCTCCCGCGATGTAGCTCCCGATGCCAAGCCGGTCGGCGAGCATCAACTGATCCGCGGCGAGCGATGCCCAGCTGTAGGTCGTTGGTTCCTGGGTCACCCCCGAACTGCCGTGCCCTCGGGCGTCGTAGCGAAGCAGCCGGCACGCCTGCTCGACCTGGTCGAAGTCCAACAGGCCTAGCGCGTCATCGTGGGAGCGCGAGCCCGAGAGGCCATGGCCCCAGATCAAGGCGGGCCCGTCACCCGATATCTGATAGGCGAGATCGACACCCCTCACATCCAGCTCACTCGCCATGGCTCTCCTTGCTGTTCTGTGCGACACCTTCGGGATGGACCGTCCATCGGCGGACGTCAGCTTCCAGACGGTCGACCCGATCGTCGCCAGACCTGTCGAGCGTTGCCGCCAGAGCTGTCCACGCACGGCCATCGGATCGAGGCGGAACCCGAAGCTGATCGCCGACATCTTCACGAGGCTGGCCGCATCCGGGGCACCCGACGACCGACGAGTCGGCCGGCCGACGACGAACGTTCTGGCGACACGAGACGCACACCCAGTTGTGATTGTGCATGCCGCCCTGCCTGCCGTCGACCGTCACTGAGACCGACGCTACCGGTAGCGCGGGCCGAAGGCCGGGGACTATCCGGTGCGACGGTCGTGCCGTACCGGATGCTACGGGCGATCCGTCCAGTACAGATTCATGGTCCGACCAGTATCGGTGACGAACTGTCGCTGCTGTTCGTGGAGGCTTCCGGCGACGGCGATCGAGGCCACGTTCTCAGGGTCGACGATCGAGCAGACCAGGTCGGCCCGCACGTCGTCGAAGGCGTAGGCGAGACATGCTCGGGCAGCTTCGGTCGCGTAGCCGAAGCCGCGGCGCAGTTCTTGAAGGTGGTAGCCGAGTTCGAGGAGCTGTGCGCCTTCCACGGTCTGGTACGTCAATCCGCAGTCACCCAGGAACGACCCCGAGTCGCGTTCCTCGATCGCCCAAAGGCCGAACCCATGGGTGGAGTAGTTCTCGATGTTCCATTCGATCCACCGCTTGGCTGGTGCCGGCTCGCTGTGGGTCGGATACCACTGGCGAGCCTCGGGATCATCGAACATCGCCATCACTGCCTCGACGTCTTCGGGTTGGTATTCCCTGAATCGCAGCCGTTCGGTCGGTGGTGGGCAGGCTCGGACGCTCACCGTCTCGACCATAGGCCGCAGCTTGCTGCAGTTGCGCGCCACGGTGCCACGAGAGCCTCGACCTGGTCGTCACATCGGTGACGAGCGGGTACCAACCGCCGGTGATACCGGACGGGCCGCTGGTGGTTCCCGAGCGGGGGATGCGCGGCGGCCTTGCGCACGGCTCTGTCGACGTGGTCGACGAGTAGTCCACCCCCGAGGATCGTCCGCCTCCTGATTGACAACGGCCTTCGGCGTCGGTGAGAATTCGGTCGATCGACCGACCGAACTGTCAGGTGATGATGGTGCCCGATGCCAAGAAATCCACGCCTCCCGTGGCCGACAAGGTTCTGCAGGCGTCCCGGGATGTCCTCTTGGAGGCTGGATTCGCAGGTTTGTCAACCCGGAAGGTTGCTGACCGGGCCGGGGTGCCGCTCTCACAGATTCACTACCACTTCGGGTCAAAGGCAGAGCTGATCCTGGCGTTGCTCCGCTGGCAGAACGATCCGCTCGTCGAACGTCAAACGGCGATGTTCGGCCTCGACGTGTCGTTGTCGCAGCGCTGGGACCGGGCATGCGACTATCTCGACGACGACCTCGACTCGGGCTATGTGCGAGTGCTCCAGGAGATGACGGCGGCCGGTTGGAGCTCACTGGAGGTGCGCAGCGCCGTCCAGGACGTGTTCTCCGGCTGGACCAGCGCTCACGTCGCCATCGTCGAGGAGGCCCAGGCCGCCGGCGTTGACTTCGGGCCGTTCAGTGTCGACGAGGTGGTGGCGCTGATCCAGGCGGTCTTTCTCGGCGCCGAATCGATGCTGTTGCTTGGGCGGGAGTGTGACACGATGCCGATCCGGCAAGCCCTGCGCCGCATCGGCGAGGCGATAGCCCGTCACGAACAGCGGGTCGAGCGATGAGGGCGGCCAACCCCGCCGAGCGGGGTTCGATTCGACGCGCTGGCGCCAACGTCGCCTACGAGATCTACGGCGACCAGTCCGAGCAGACGATTCTGCTGCTGCCGACCTGGCAGATCTTGCACGCCCGCCATTGGAAGCTGATGATCCCGTACCTCTCCCGCCACTATCGCGTCGTGGTCTACGACGGACTTGGTAACGGTGCATCGGATCGGGTGCGCGATCCGACCCGCTACGGCCCACGTCACGCCGTTGATGATGGGCTCGCCGTGCTCGACGCCACCGATACGGCGTCGGCTGTCGTGGCCGGCGTTTCCATGGGGGGCCAGCTGGGACTCCTGCTCGGCGCGCTGCATCCGGAACGGATCGACGGTGTGGTGGCGATCGCCCCGTCGCATCCGTGGATGGCCGAGTCCGAGCTCCGAGATCAGGCGGAGGTCGCCATGTTCGAGCCGGTCGTCGACCCGGTCGGCTGGGAGAAGTACAACCTCCACCACTGGCGACAGGACTGGCCCGATTTCGTTGACTTCTTCCTCGGCGAGTGTTGCTCGGACCCCCACTCGACGAAGCTCTTCGACGACACGACGGGGTGGGCCTTGGAGACCGACGGCGACGTCATCGCCGCCGCAGGCGTGGGTGGCGGACCGACGCTCGACTTCGAACAGGTCGTGGTCGGGTTGGCCGAGATGCCGATGCCGGTCCGGATCGTGCATGGAACCGGCGACCGCGTCCAACCCCATGCGAGCTCCGTCGCCTTGTTGGATCGGGTGCCGGGCGCCGAGTTGGTGACCCTCGACGGGGCCGGCCACCTGCCGAACGGCCGCTTCCCGGTGAAGATCAACCACCTGATCAAAGAAGTCGCCGATCGCGTGTACCGGCCCGAGACGCAGGCGCCCCTCCCTTCGCGCCCCATCAAGGCGAGGAAGAAGGCACTGATGCTCTCGTCTCCGATCGGGCTCGGTCACTCCCGGCGCGACCTCGCGATCTGCAACGAACTGCGCCGGCTTCACCCCGACCTCGACATCGATTGGCTTGCCCAGGACCCGGTCACCCGGGTCCTCGAGTCGGCCGGGCAGCGCATCCATCCGGCGTCAAGGCATCTCGCCAACGAATCGGCACACCTCGAGTCCGAATCCGGCGAGCACGATCTGGCCGTCTTCCAGGCGCTCCGAGACATGGATGAGATTCTCGTCGCCAACTTCATGGTCTGCGACGAGGTTCTCGCCGAGGGTGACTACGACCTGGTGATCGGTGACGAGGCATGGGAGCTCGACTTCCATCTCCACGAGAACCCCAACCTCAAGAAGGCGGCCTACGCATGGCTGACCGATTTCGTCGGCTACCTCCCCATGCCCGAGCGTGGCGACAGGGAAGCCTTCGTCGCAGCCGACTACAACGCCGAGATGATCGAGCACATCGCCCGCCACTCGTCGATTCGTGACAAGGCGATCTTCGTCGGGAATCCCGACGACATCGTCCCCGACCGGTTCGGGCCCGGGCTCCCACTCATCCGCGACTGGACCGAGGCCAACTATGACTTCGCCGGCTACGTGACCGGGTTCGATCCGGCCGAGCTGGGCGATCGGGACGAGCTTCGTCGAGAGCTCGGGTATCGCGCCGACGAGCCGCTCTGTGTGGTCAGTGTCGGCGGGTCTGGCGTCGGCTCTGATCTGCTGCGTCGAGTCGCAGCAGCGGTTCCCGCAGCTCGACGTCGCGTCGACGGCCTGCGCTTCATCCTGGTGACCGGGCCGCGGATCGACCCGACGTCGATGCCGGAGGTGGCGGGTGTCGAGTATCGCGCCTACGTCGATCGGCTCTATCGACATCTGGCCTGCGCCGACGTCGCCATTGTCCAGGGCGGTCTCACCACGACGATGGAGCTGACGGCTCTCGGGGTGCCCTTCGTGTACGTCCCGCTCCGCAACCACTTCGAACAGAACTTCCATGTTCGGGCACGCCTCGAGAACTACCGTGCCGGCTTCCACCTCGACTACGCCGCCTTCGAGCCGGACCACGTCGCAGCGGTGATCGCCGAGCTCATCGACCGACCCCAGACACCCCGCCCAGTCGAGACCGACGGA
This sequence comes from Acidimicrobiales bacterium, assembly GCA_028285495.1. Classification (GTDB taxonomy): domain Bacteria; phylum Actinomycetota; class Acidimicrobiia; order Acidimicrobiales; family SZUA-35; genus JAHELU01. The sequence goes on along the minus strand of JANQPB010000026.1, from coordinate 102,705 downwards.
GCGGCCCGGGCCGCCGAGTTGATCGCCGATCTCCTGGATGGCGCCAGGACGTGAGCAGCAGCGCCCGCTCGACCGGTGTTCTCGCGCATGTCGGTTGTGCTGTACCCGCAAGTGCCGCCGACCAGGGTTAGTTTGCGTGGACAGGCGAATCGAGGAGGAACGCCGCTGGCACGACGACAACGGCGTTCCGACGAACATCGAGTTGACCGCAGGAGCCTCCGAGGTCTGGCTCGACGGCCCGGTGCCGGACTGGCGGGAACGGTTCGCCGGCCTCGCCACCTGGGTCGGGTTCCTTGTCGACGACATCGCCTCGATTGAGTCAGACATCCGGGCCCGTGGACATGAGCCCCCGCCGCCAGTTGACCGCGAGTTCGGCGTTCGGATGCTGACGATCGAGGATCCCGAAGGCCACCAGTGGAGTTTCGTCCAGCGCCTCGACCGAACGCGGCGGTGTCGGCGTATTGGCCGGGCCGGCTGTGAGCGGTGCGGGGCCGTTGACACGAGTGAGACCGTCGGGGAAGATCTCGAGACGGCGCCGACCGGTCGCCGAGCCTGTGGAGCGTCCGCCCCAGCCGGGGCTTCGTTGGCGAAGGGGAAGCTGCCCTCCCGGTTGGATTGTCCAGGCCATCTCTCAACACACCGAGTCGCTGGGGGACGAGGGTGTGTCAGAGGAGGCTTGTCCATGACCAAGCACGGCAGTTTCAAGAAGGTTGTCCGGCGACACGCGCAGGAGACGGGCAGCGCTACACCGAAGCGCTCGTTGACCTGGAGGGGGTGGAGGAACGCCTCTTCCATGCGCCCGCCGCTGAGCGTGTGCTCTCCCATCTCCGAGACCGATACGGCGTCGATGCGACCGCGGTAGCCCAGGCCAGTCAGCACAACGACCACGTGTTCCGGGTCGACCGCGGCAGCGGTGACCCATGGATTGCTCGTGTGTATCCTCCCGCCAGACCTTCAGCCGGGGTCGAGGGCGACGCGGCGATCCTGCGGTTCTTGGAGCGACACGACTACCCGGCGGAGCGACTCGCTGTCGATGACGCGGTGTCGGACCTCGATGGAGCATCGGTCCTCGTCACCGGGTTCGTCGATGGGGGAGAGCTTCCCGACGGCCGGGAGAAGATGGCGATGATGGGCGACCTGCTCGGGCGGTTGCATGCGTTGGAGGTCGACGATTCTGTCAGCCGACCCGGTGGCGCAGCCGGCGATGATCCTCATCGGCAGGGCAGCCCCAGCCAGGACCTGATGGCTGCCCTGTCGTTTCTCGACGCCGTCGACACCAAGGTCGCTCGGGGGAGTCGTGGGCTGCTCGAGCACCTCCGTGAACAGGTCCGCTCCGCTGACACCGGTGAAGGGCTTCCCGAGGCGCTGCTCCACGGAAACCTGCTGCACAATCCTGATCACGTCCTGCTGACCGAGCAAGGGCCGGTGGCGATCAACTGGAAGGCGGCTGGGCGAGGCCCGCGCCTGGCCGACCTGGCCTATCTGCTCTGGGGAGCCGAGTGGGGCGACGGTGACGGTGTCGAGGCCGCAGTCGACGCCTACCGCCGACACGTCGAGGTGACCGACCACGAGCTCGACCGCCTCGAAGCGGTGATGTACCTACGACCCCTGTACCTGACCTGCTTCGACTTCCGGCGATCCGTGGCCAGCGGCGACCAGCCCACCGGGAACGAGTGGTGGTGGGGCCTCATCGACCCCGACCACATCAGCGCCAATGCGGCCGCAACGAGAACAGCGCTCCGCCGCTAGCAGCCCCCAGGGGGAGCCGTCGGTGTCTGGCACCCGGAAGCAGTCCGCCTCGTCCAGCTCCGCTGAGAGATCGCCGTCGTCGGGCGTCCGCGACGCGTAGCGGCCGACTGTCGACCGAAGTCGCTCGTGCCGCGAGATCGCAGGCGCTCCTTGTTGTCGTGCTTGGATAGATCGTTGGCGCCGATGGCGAGCATGCCGCCGGCGGACCAGCGCTAGTGTTCGGAGGGTCAGGAGGCGACGGGCTGTGCCACCGAACTACGGTTCGGGCTCGATCCGGGCTTCAAGGGCATACTTGCATCCGTCGGCGTGCGTCATCAGGACGTCCTGCGTCGCGCCGGACTCCCTGAGGATGTCTTGAACCGCCCGGACGTGAGGGTTTCGGCGGACCAGTTCTTCATGTTCCTCCAGGCCGTCGAGGAGTCGGTCGACGATCCGCTCTTCCCGATCCAGTTGGCGTCCCGGGTCAACGCTGAGTCGTTCGCGCCGCCGGTCTTCGCAGCCCTCTGTAGCCCTGATCTGACGGTGGCAATGGAGCGGCTGGCGAGGTTCAAGCCGCTGGTCGCGCCAGTCCGGTTGGTGGTGGACAGCGGCGATGCAGGACTTCGAGTTCGCTACGACTGGCTCCGAGGTGCTCGGCGAGATCTTCGTCGAGGCGGCCACGACCGACGAGCCCAAATGCCGCTACGTGAAGGGCACCGGCGCACGGCCGGCACTCTTCATCCGCAAGTGGTTCGGTGATCGCGCCTATGAGTTCGTCATCCAACGGATGGCCCGCTGACCCACGACGAGACTGTACGGAGACAGGCCGTTCCCCAGCATGCGAGCACTCCAGTCGTCTCGACACCTAGGAGCGAGCTGAGCAGTCCCGGCGTCGGTCTCGAACGTGGCTCGGTATCGCCGCACGGAATGTGGGACCGATGCGCTGAGTTGGCGACGACCATCCCCAGCTCTGAGCCGGACCGGGCCCGTTGTGGACCGTCGCCTATCCCGTCGGGCGGATCGGCGGTGGGCTGTTGTGAGGTTCGGGTCGGTGCAGGCTGGTGGGCCTGCACCGACCCGGTATTCAGCCGATGAGTCGCTTCCAGAACGTGACTTTGTGGTCACCGGGCCCGTAAAAATCGCGGACCCGAGCTTCCTCAACGAAGCCGCGTGCTGCGTAGAACGCGCGAGCCTGCTGATACTCGTCGAGGCTCGACGTGTCGACGATCAGTGTTCGGGCCTCCTTCTCTCCGAGTTCGATGAGCCTCCTCTCGACCTGTTGGACGAGCATGGTGCCAGCACCGGTGCCTTGGTGGGCCGGCGAGGTCGCGATGAAGTAGAGGTTCCACATCCGATCCGAGAAGGGCTCGGGCGCGAAGTAGGCGGCCCCTGCGATGGTGCTGGTGCCGGAGGCGGTGTCGGCGACGATCCAATGATGGTCGTCGAGGGTGCCGTCGAAGAAGCCGGCGAGCATCTCGTCGAAGTCGCCCATCTCCTCTGGCTGGAACATGTTGTTGTCCAGGGCGAGCCGCTTGATCTGGTCGGCGTCGGCCGGTCTGGCGACGCGAGTGGTCGGGTTGACCAACGTATTGGTCCTTTCGTGAGGTCGATGTACTGAACGGATCTCGGGAGTCGGGAGCGCGACTCAACCGGTCGGATTCACGTGCGCTTCTCGGTTCGAGCGCACGAACGTTCAGGATGTGGCGAAGGACTTCACGAAGCTCCTCAGGTCGTTGGCGATCCTACACCGGAAGACGGACCGGTCATCGCCCCTGCACGACCGGGCAGGATGGAACGACGAACGTCGCGAGGTCGCAGACTCGCCTGCTCGCCACCGTCGGTGAGTGCGGCCGTGCCCCCTCTCTCCTATGTCAAGCGGCGAGGTGGTGAACCTGATTGGATGCGAGGGCGGCGTCGGCGAGCATGGCCCGGTAGATGACGTCGGAGAGTCTCCGTTTGAGCGATCGTAGGGCTTCTTTCTTGGTTGCTCCCTGTTCGGAGCGTCTGGTGAGGAACGCTCGTGCGTCGGGATGTGATCGGGCCTGGGTGAGCGCAATGCGATGGATCGCAGCGTTGATCTGTCGGTTCCCGGCGCGGCTTAGCCGGTGTCGGTTGGTGTTGCCGGACCACACCGGTGTCGGCGCTGTGCCGTTGTGACGGGCGAAGGCGTTGCGCGATCGGAACCGTTCGACGCCGGCGACTTCGCCGATCAACTTGGCCGAGGCGAGCGGTCCAACGCCATGGATCTGTCGCAGGTTCGGTGCCGACGTCTCGGTCCGGGCCTCGAGCTCGGCGCGTAGATCGTTGATATCGACGGTGAGCTGGCGGATGCGTTCGACGAGATCGATTGCGATCCGGGCGATCACGGTGTCGAGGGTAGCGAGGCGGTCGGCGGCGATGATGAGATGCTTGAACGTGGTGAGCGCACGCGGTTCTGGGTCCCAGGTCGGATCGATCTCGTGTAGGTGCCAGCGGAGCCGGTTGATGTGTCGTGTTCGCTCCGCCACCAGGTCTTCTCGGTGATCGACCAGCAATCGAAGCTCCCTGGCTTCGTTGTCAAGGTGGGCGGTCGGCAGGTCCGGTTCGCGCAGCGCGGCACGCGCGACGGCGAGCGCGTCGATCGGGTCGGACTTGCCGTAGGTGCGTGCCGAGTCACGCGAGTTGGCCATCAACTTCGGTGGCACCCGCACGATCCGCTCGCCGGCAGCGAGCATGTCGCGCTCGAGTCGTCTCGACAGATGCCGGCAGTCCTCGACGGCCCAGTAACGCTCAGCCCCGAACTGGTCTGCCCAGCGGATGATCGCCAGATGATCCGCCGACGTGGTCGCATTCGTGGTCTTCGTGCCGAGCTGTCGGCCCAGGTGGTCGACAGCGACGACGGTGTGGGTGCGCTTGTGCGCATCGATGCCGAGCATGATCATGGTCCTGTTGCCTTTCACTGGTTGAACGGTGACAGGACCGGTCGGTGGGCACACCTCAGTGGGGGCGACGCCACGCTCCTATCAAGCCACGCCGGCCGGTCCACATCGTGTTGCTGGCCGCAAGACGGGACCTGGCCACCGAAGGGCATGGAGTGGTTGAGCGAGCCGGCAACACGATGGTCAGCCTCGCACTGACCACATCAACATGACACTGAGTGGAGTGGTGGAAGTGTGTGTGTGGCCCTTGGTTTGCCGGTTGATGTTAGGCCGCCGGCAGGGTTGTGTGGTTGGTGGTGGTCACCTCCTTGGTGTCGGTGTCGATGAGGGCCATGGATTCTTCGGAGAGGTAGCGGCGCTCGGCCACGGCCCAGTCGTCGTGTTGTTCCAACAGGACGGCTCCGACGAGGCGGATGACCGAGGCGTCATCGGGGAAGATCCCGACCACGTTCGAGCGGCGCTTGATTTCTTTGTTGACCCGCTCGAGCGGGTTGGTCGAAGCGATCTTGCGCCAATGACCCCTCGGGAACGCGGCGTAGGCAGTGACGTCAGCTTCGGCGGCCTCGAGAAGCTCGGCGGACTTGGCAAACCGGGGCGCCAGGATGCCGACGACTTCGTGGAGCTGGGCCCTGGTCGCCTCAGCGTCGGGTTGAGCGAAGATCGTGCGGACGGTGGCGGCCACCATCTCCTTGGACGCTGACGGCACAGTCCCGATCAGGTTGCGCATCAGGTGGACCTTGCAACGCTGCCAGCTGGCCCCGGCGAACACCCGGGCGATGGCCGCTTTGAGGCCGGCGTGGGCATCGGAGATCACGAGACGCACCCCACCCAGGCCCCGATCCCGCAGCGTCCGCAGAAAGCTGGTCCAGAACACCTCGTCTTCAGAATCTCCAATATCGAGGCCCAGGACCTCTCGGTTGCCGTCCGCGGTCACCGCAGTGGCCACCACGACGGCTCGGGACACGATGCGGTGGTTGTTGCGGGCCTTGATGTAGACCGCATCCAGGTAGACATATGGCATGGCAATGTGGCTGAGCTGCCGGGCTCGGAACGCGGCCACCTCGTCGTCGATCCCGGCGCAGATCCGAGACACGGTCGACTTCGACACCCCGGACTCACAGCCCAGGGCTTTGACCAGGTCGTCGACCTTGCGGGTCGAGGTCCCGGTGACGTAGGCGGTCATGATCACTGCCCACAGGGCCTTGTCGACCCGACGACGAGGCTCAAGGAGCGACGGGAAGAACGACCCCGTACGCAGCTTCGGGATCCGCAGCTCAATATCCCCGGCCGGGGTCGACAACAACCGGGCTCGGGAGCCGTTGCGGTGGTTCGACCGGGACTCGGTCCGCTCATGCGGCCCGGCCCCAATCGCCGCCGTGAGCTCGGTATCGATCAGTTCCTGCATCGAGGTCTCCAACAGCCGGCGGAACAACTCCCGGCCATCACCACCACCCAGCCGCGCCAACAGGTCAGCAACTCGGGCATCATCATCACGGGTCATCGCGTGTTCACCTTCTCCAGTGAGTACTTGGTCGTTCTCACCAAGGGTCACGCGATGGCCCACCCACCAGGTGGACCTCAACCACCTACACCACGTCACGGGACGCCAACGTGAGTGCGAGCTGCGACCGGCCGGTGTTGTCGAGCGAGCCGGTGGCGCCGTGCCCCCAGTAGTCGGCTGGTTGGCTGAGCTCAGTTCATCGGTCGCCCTGCACCCCAGCCGAGAGGGGTTCTGTCCGGACGACTTGGGGTTGCCCCGTGCGGACGGCGGACGCTCGCTCGATCGTCCGCTCACCGCTCGTGAGCGAGAGATCGTTGAAGACATGGAGCGTCGAGAGTTCATCATCGGACGACCGGGTGCTGCCGCTCTGGTATTCGCTGGCTGCGGTGACCGCCCATCACTCGTGCGCCCCTTCGACCGGGTCGCATGCGTTCCGCGTCACCTGGCGCCCGATCTGGACGTCTGGGTGGTGACTGGCTCGGGAGTTCCGAGCCCGTGGCTTCATGGCGTGGTCGTCGCCGTGGACGGAGTTGGCACCGTCGGATCCGTTGGGTCGGGCCCTGGCGTCGTTGGGTTGCTCGCCGGTTCACCCGAGAGGTGCCAGGTGCGGTTGGGAAGGCCTTCGCTGGCGTAGCCATTGACGACGAGGCCTCCTCGCCAGGTCGCAGCGTTCATCATGACCGCAGGTGCTGGTGCCAGGTCGTGCCAGCTGATCCCGTCGGTGCTGGCGAGGAGTCGGAGTTGCGATGGGTCGCCGGTGACCTGAGCCGCAGTGATGAAGCCCCACGGGGTCGTTTCGGCGTCGTGGAAGATCCACTGCGGAAGGTGGACCGAGCTCGAGGCTGTTTCACCGTCGCTGACGGTGACCAAGGTGCCCCAGAGCTCCTCGGCAGGGCGATCTCCATTCCATCGTTGCGCCGTGGTGAGCGTGAGTGTCGGGCGACCTGGACGGGCAACGATCGTGTCGATCCCGTCGGCGGTTCGAATGGCAGGTTCGGTCGGAACGATCTCGGGGATGGTCCAGCTGAGCCCATCCGTCGAGCGCCAGATGGCAAGGTCCCGATCACCCGAGCGAGTCGAGACCGTTGTGTCGGCTTGCCCCCCGCCGGCAACGAACCGGGCTCCATCCCAAGCCAGCGTCGTCAGTTGTCGTCCGGGACCGGCGATGTCGATGTGGTCCCAACGCACTCGATCGGAGGAGACCCAGACGCCTCGGGCGCTGGAGATCACGATCGTCCCGTTCCCGAGTGCAACGCCGGTGGCAAATCGGTGCGCCTCATCGGCTCCCTCTGGGTCGGGGAGTTCCAGTTCAGTCCAGGTCTGGCCGTCATCGTCTGACGACATGGCCACGGGGGGGAGTCCCTGCAGATGTCGAGAGACGAGCGCAACGATGCTCTGGTCGGATGCGACGATGGCCACCGGGATGCCAGTCGGGCCGGCTTCGAGGACGCGACGCGGCGAGCCGTTCGGTGTGTCGAGCGCAACGATCCCGAGTGGGCCTTCGAGCCCGTCGGCAAAGGCTGCGTAGAGACGACTGTCCGTCGTGGCGATCGGCAGGGCGACGTTGACCGTCGTGGGAAGTTCGAGTGCGATCGGCGGCTGTTCGACAAGATCAACGATGCCATCGCCGTCGAGGTCCAGACGCTCGACGAGCACGTTCGAGGCGGTGTCCTGATCGACGGTTCCCATGTCGCGGGTCGGCGCGATCAGGGCGACGCCGCCGACCAGGAGGACCGCGACCAGGCCGGCGACAGCGACATACCCGACTCGTCTCGTGCGATGGCGAGACTGGCGGGCCGCATGGTCCTCGGCCAACCGACGCACGGACGGCGGCAGTGGGGACGTTCCAACGAGGCGTGCCATCTCGAGTCGTATCGACTGCTCAAGTCCGCTCACCGGCGAGCTCCTTCCGTAGCTTTGCCCGGGCGCGAGCCAGATAGCGGCGCACGGTCCCGTCACCGATTCCGAGCGTCCTGGCGATCTCTTGGACGGGGGCGTCTTCCCAGTAGGCGAGGTAGACGACAGCTCGTTCCTGGATGCTCAAATGGCGAAACACCCCGAGCTCATCGACTCCAGATCGGACGGACGTGTCGGACCGGTGGAACGCCCGTAGGAGCTCGTGAACCGGCACTGGGCGTCGCCGATGGAGGCGCCTCGCCTCGTTGAGGACGCACCGGAACAGGTAGGCCCGCGAATCGGCAACCCGGTCCCAATCGACGGTCCGGAGCGTGCGCAGCGCAGCTTCGGCAACGAGGTCCTCGGCCTGCCCGCTGCCGACGAGCGCGGTGGCGTAGCTGACCAGATCCGATGCGTGCTTCTCGTACGCTTCAGCGAAACGGGGATCGACCACTACCTGTACGACACCACGGAGGTCCCTACTGGGTGTCATCCGACGACGAGTTCGTTGGTCTTCGTGCGCGGCCTGACCTCGGCCGACAGCGTCTTGCTGTCAGCCGAGGCCGGATCAGCGACCGGCTGCCCGACCGGCCCTGGTGGCCCATGGGCGCCACGACACCCCGTGAGGTCGGGAGTGCCGTGGCGGCCCGGCACCGACGCCTCGCCGCACGCAATATTTCTCCGGCAGTGCGGCGTGCGGACTGGGCGCCTTGGCCGGACGGGCCACCCCGGTCGTGACGTCGTCGGGGTGCCGGTCGGCGTCGCCGGCTCGGTGGTGGGGAGGCGGAGCGAGGCGACCGTCGCGCTCATCTTGCCACATTGCGAATGATTCTCGTTCTTGGATAGGTTCGCAGTGACTCGTTCCGAAAGGTGGGACATCTGATGCGTCGAGTTGCTGTTTTCCTAACCCTCGTCCTGGTGGTAGCTGCGTGCGGGGATGACGAGGCAACGCAGGAGGCGGGGGAGACCTCGTCGAGTAGCGAGCCGGCCGAGGCCGAAGCGACGTCGACCACGTCAGCGGGTAGCGAACCGGCCGAGGAGGATCCGGCCGACGGCGACGCTGCGGACGATCAGGCTGCAGCCGAGGCACCGGCGACGAATGTCACCGAGGGATGCGTCGAGTCGTTCGACCCCGAGGTGGACTACTTCCCGGACAAGATCGCGATCGAGGAGGCGACCGACTTCGAGGTCGTGTACGAGAACAACTACAAGGTGCTGACCGTCCGCACCGATCTCGTCCACGAGGGGATGGACCCACAGGTGGTCGTGATGGTCCAGTGCGGGACGCCGGCCCCAGAGCTCACGGGCGACCTTGCTGGTGCGACGATGCTCGAGGTCCCGATCACCACCTTCGGTCTCAACCGCAACGACGATCTCGCCTCGGCTGTTGCCCTCGGCCTCACCGACAACCTGGTCACGCATGGTTTCGAGAACGTCTTCCCCGACGACATCGATGCCCGTCTCGAGTCCGGGGAGATCGTGGTCAACGGCGGCGCCTTCGGTGCGCAGAACATGGACTTCGAGACGACGGCGTCGGCTGAGCCGGATGCCATGTTGCTGTTCCTCCACAGCGAGGCGGCGCTGGAGGGTGTTGATCGTCTGGCCGCGCTCGGCATCCCGACGGTGCCGACGCTCACATCGGCCGCAACCACCGTGCTCGGTCGCGCCGAGTGGGCCAAGGTGGTTGCGCTGCCGTTCAACCAGGAGGTTCGAGCCAACGATGTCCTTGGCGACGTGTTGGGCACCTATCGCGACCTCGCCGAGCAGGCTCGGGCCCGAGAACCGAAGCCGACCGCGATCTTCGCCCAGTGCGGGGCGAACGGCGAGTGCATGGTCGCTCGCAACGGTTGGCAGGCGCAGATCATGGAGGACGCCGGCATGGTGAACGTGATCGCCGATCCGTCCTCGGAGCAGAGCCTCGAGCCGCTGGCGATCGAGGGGGTCTTCGAGGAAGGGGCCGAGGCCGACTACCTCGTCGCGTTCAGCCTGCCCGGCGACCGGTATACCGGTCCGCTGATGCAGTCGTTCCGTGCCTACCAGGAGAACCAGATCATCTCCAACGACGCCGAAGGCTTCAGCCAACGCGACGGAGTCCTCGAGTACTTCTACTCGTCAGCGCTGCGCCCGGACCTGTTGTTGCAGGACCTCGTGGCGGTCGTGCATCCGGACCTCGTCCCCGACCACACCGTCACGTACATGGGAACGAGCCCGCTGGACGCCTGGAGCTGACGTCCCGTGCGGCTGCTGGGTGAGACCTCCCCGTCGCCCAGCACGACCCGGCGCCGCCAGTCCTCGCGGGGGCCGATGACGTTTGTCGTCCTCACGATCCTGGCTGGCGTCGGGCTGCTGGCGGTTGGCGCCTTCGGTTCGGTGCTGATCCCGCCGCGGGCCGTGGTCACGGTCCTGAGCGGAGGCACGGTCGAGAATCCGGTGTGGGAGCCGATCATCATGGAGCTGCGCGTTCCCCGGGCGGCGACGGCAGCTCTGGTCGGCGGATCGCTCGGTGTGGCCGGTCTGCAGATGCAGACGCTGTTCCGCAACGGTCTCGCTGACCCCTACATCCTCGGTGTGTCGTCGGGAGCCTCGCTCGGCGTCGCGTTCGTGATTCTGTCGGCCGGTATCAGCGCCAGCGGTGGTCTGCTCGCCGGAAGCGGACTCGGGAGCAACCTGCTCGTCATCGTCGCCGCTTCTCTTGGGGCGATGGCGGTGCTTTCGGTGATGCTCGTGGTGGCTTCGTGGTTCCGGAACGTCGCCACGGTCCTGATCGTCGGCGTGGCTGTCGGCGCGTTCTCGTACTCGATCGTCAGCATCCTGATCTACTTCTCCACACCCGAGTCCGTCCAGGCGTTCTCGGTCTGGACGTTCGGCTCGTTCCAGAGCGTGACGCGAGCTGAGCTGCCGGTCTTTGCCGCGGTCGTCCTGTTCGGGCTCGGCGTCGGTGCGGTCGGGGTGAAGAACCTCAACGCGATGCTCTTGGGCGATCAGTACGCCGCCTCGGTCGGAGTGTCGGTGTTCTGGCTCCGCCTGGTCACGATGATCTCTGCGTCACTGATCGCAGGAGTCGTCACCTCGTTCTGCGGTCCGATCGGCTTCATCGGCCTGGCGGTCCCCCATCTCGCCCGCGGGATCCTGCGGACAGCGGATCAGCGGCTGCTCTTCCCGGCCTGCATCCTCATCGGAATCGCCCTGGCCTGCTTCTGTGCCGTGTTGTCGCAGATGCCCGGGCGCGACGCGACCCTTCCGATCAACGCGGCCACGGCGCTGTTCGGCGCTCCGGTGGTGCTGTGGGTCCTCCTCCGCTCTGCCCGCGAGAGCGGAGGCGCCGACCTGTGACCAGCCAGGCGAACGCGCCGCTGCGGGCCGAGGCACTGACCGCCGGGTACCGATCGGGGCGAGCGACGACCGAGGTCGTGCGCCAGGCCACCGCAACGCTCCGGCCGGGCGAGTTCTGCTGCCTGCTCGGCATCAACGGCGCCGGCAAGTCGACCTTGATGCGAACCCTCGCCGGGCTCCAGCCCGCGCTCAGCGGTATCGTCGAGATCGGTGGAGTTCGCGCCGACCACCTCTCCACCGCCGACCGAGCGAGGATGGTCTCGCTCGTGCTCACCGAGCGGACCTTCGCTCGCTACCTGACCGGTCTCGACGTCGTGCGCCTCGGGCGGCACCCGTTCACGGGGTGGAGCGGGCGCCTCACGCGAGACGACCACCGCATCGTCGACGATGCCATCAGCCTCACTCGTTGCGACGAGCTCGTCGATCGACCCATGACGACCCTCAGCGACGGCGAGAAGCAGCGGGTGCTGATCGCACGTGCGGTCGCACAGTCGCCCCGGGTCATGCTCCTCGACGAGCCGACGGCGTTCCTCGACGTGGCCCATCGTGTTCGGTTGACGGCGCTGCTCCGCGATCTCACCCACGACGCAGGCATTGCGCTCCTGATGTCCACCCATGACCTGGAACTCGCCCTGCGGACCGCGGACACGGTCTGGCTCGTCCGGCAGTCTGGGGATCTGGTCGTTGCGCCACCGGAGCACATCGCGCTGGCCGGCGTGCTCTCCGAGGAATTCTCCGACGAGCGTCTGTTCTTCGAACACGAGGCAGGAGGGTTCCGGATCTCACACCAGCCGACACGAGGGCCGCTCTCCGTTGCCGGCCACGACGACATCCGCCGTCTGTGGACCATCCGGGCGCTCGCCCGGGTCGGATTCGACGTCCATCCCGCCGATCCAGGCACATCGGCGGATGTCCGGGTCGAGGGCGATGCATGGCGCCTTCGGGCCGAGGAGGTGGTGACGTCGATCGAGGACCTGATCGTCCGGGTCATGGCCCGCGACCTCGAGGCCCCCGGACGGCGGGACGAGCTGGCGAGGCAGGAGGAACGACGATGGTGAGGCGGTGGGGACCGATCGACCTCGATGACGACCTGCGTATCCGCCCGGCGACCGGCGACGACGTGGTGGACGTCGCCGGCGTCCATGCTGCAGCCTGGGGCCGCGATGGCCCGTCCCCGGCTGATCTGGCGCGTGCGATCGATCTGCTGCAGCGACCACATCCCACGTTCGAGCCGGGGGACATGACCGTCGTCGAGGAGCGCGCCACCGGGCGACTGCTCTCGGTGCAACATCTCTCGATCCACCGCTGGACATACGGCGGGGTCGGTATCGATGTCGGCGAGATCGAACACGTGTCAACCGTGCCAGATGCCAGACGCGGAGGTCTCGTGCGAGCCCAGACCGAGCTGATGCATCGGTGGGCGAGCGAACGGGGGCTGGTCGCAACGGTCATCAACGGCATCCCCTGGCTGTACACGAAGTTCGGGTACGAGCTGAGTCTCGAGAAGTGGTGGGGACCATCGGTCTCCGCCGACGAGCTGCCCGTCGCCCCGATCCCGGTGAACCTGCGACCGGCCAACAGCCCCGAGGACCTCGACGTCGTCGCCCGGGCGTACGCCCACGGTGCCGCGGAGCTGCTGGTCGCCTACGAGCGAAACGCGCCGCACTGGCGATACGAGAACGTCCGTTCCGACGACAATCCCTGGCGCCGGGACCTCCTCGTCGCTGAGGTGGACCACGAACCGATCGGCTTCGCCCTGGCCGTACCCGAGGATCGCTTCGACGAGATCCGGCAGGTCGATGCGCTCGAGCTGCTGCCGGGGGTCGAGTGGAGGGCCCACCTCCCCGGGCTGCTCGATGGCCTTCTGCGCACGACGGAACGAGCCGAGCCGATCGAAGGCCTGAACCTGGGCTGGCTTGGCCGGGGACACCCGGCCGAGCGCGCACACCCCGACCTGCTGACACTCGCCCCCCACACGAGACGTGGGGCCTGGTATGTGCGGGTCCCTGACCCCGTCGGCTTCCTCCAGGCCGTCGCCCCGGCGCTCGAACGACGGCTCGCCGACTCGAACCTGTCCGGTGCCAAGGGCACGCTGCGGATCCAACAGTGGGACGGCACGAGCGTGGCCATCGACTACGACCGAAGCGAGATCCACGTGCGACCCTGGCAACCCCGCGACATGTTCGACGGGGACCTCCGGGTCGCCGGCGGACTGCTGGCGCAGATCGTACTCGGCTACCGCAGCGTCGAGCAGCTGTACGAATCCCATGTCTATCGGATCACCGCGACGCAGGCGGCCAGCGAGGCCGTTCCGGTGCTGTTCCCGACAGGTCGATCTCACATCCTCCCGGTCTACTGAATCGTCACGTTGGCCACGTGGCAGGTGCGCCACACCCCCAACCGCGGCTCTCGACAGCCGGTCCGCTCCGTCCCTGCCTCCCGGACGCGGGACGGCGTTCCGCCCCATTGCATCGGCGGAGACCCCGAACGCCCCGTCGCAGGCGGCGAGGACGCCGCGGGTTCGATACCCGGCTGTCGAGGTGGTCAGCCGGCCCGGCAGTCGCGGCAGCGTCCGGTCAGGGCGGCGTGGCGGGAGTTGAGTTCGAAGCCGTGCTGGCGGAGCACCTCCGCAGCCACCCCATCGAGCAGGTCCGGGGGGAGGTCGATGATGCGGTCGCAGTCGGTGCACATCGCATGGCAGTGCGACGCGTTGCGGTCGACGACCAGGTGATACGTGGTCGCGCCGTGGGGGAGGTGGATGTGGTCGATCAGCCCGCGCTGCACGAGCGTCTCGACCGTCCGGTAGACGGTGGCCAGGTGGATGCCGTCGGTCCGCTCCTGGACCCGCTCATGCAGATCCTCGACCGTCAGGTGCTCGTCGGTGCGGGCGAGGACATCGATCACCTGTCGTCGGGGCACGGTGATGCGGAGGCCCTCACGTCGGAGGGTGGCGATGGCGTCGTGGATGACGGCGTCCGGATCGGTCGGTGAGGTGATGCCCATTGGCTCGGTCATCCACCGTACACGGCCGCTGCTGCGCGCTCACGGGTTGATTCCAGGGGGCTCGGCGACGATGTCGCCGAGCTGTGACGTAACAAACGCGAAAGTAATGCGAGAACCTCGCATCAAGCGGATACGTTGCGGCCATGCGGGTACTGCGACTTCTGACCGGCCTCCTCGTTGCGGCGATCATCGCCACAGGATGTGGGGGCGACGACAGCGACTCGGCCGAGCCGACCGACAGCGGCGAGTCGAGCGAACAGACCGACGGCGGCGTGTCGGATGAGCCGACCGATGACGACCAATCGACGGGACAGGTCGACGAGGACTCGTCGCCCGCACCGGCCGGAGATCTGGTCATCGCGATCGGCGGTGACGAGACCACCCTCAATCCGTACACCTACGTGACCGGCTACCCGGGCTACAACGTGCTGATGCTGATGCACGACTCGCTGCTCGAGCTCGACGCGGTGAACGTGCCCAAGCCGGCGCTGGCGTCGGGGTGGGAGATCAGCGACGACGGGCTCACGTACACGATGGAGCTCCGTGACGACGTGACCTGGCACGACGGCGAGCAGTTCGACGCCGACGACGTGGTCTTCACCTTCGAGTACGTCGTCGACAACACCCACCCGAGGTGGACCCCCGGTGTCGCGGCGGTCGCTGGCGTCGAGGCCACGTCGCCAACCGAGGTCGTCATCACGCTGAACGAGGCCAGTCCCGACTTCCCGGTCCGCCCTCTGGCCGATATGCCGATCCTGGCCGAGCACGTGTGGTCGTCGGTCACCGACCCGCAGAACTCGGGCGAGGCCGAGAACATCGGGACCGGGCCCTACGTCTTCGGCGAGTACACCCCCGACCAGTCGTACCGGCTCGACGCCAATCCCGACTATGCGATGGGGACGCCGGCGGCCGCCACGGTGAACCTGGCCATCATCCCCGAGCCGGCGACGGCGTTCGCCTCGCTTCGGGCCGGGGAGGTCGACATGGTGGCCCCGATCGTCGAACCCCAGCTCGTGGCCGAGTTCGAGGCCGACGGCGGGGTCGACGTCATCAGCGGCCCCGGCTTCGGCTCGACCATGATGAACATCAACACCGGCCTCCCCCCGCTCGACCGTCCCGAGCTGCGGGCGGCGATCGCCGATGCGATCGACCCCCAGACGCTGATCGACACGGTGCTGCTCGGAACCGGAACGGCCCCGAACCCCGGGTTCCTGCACCCCGACGGGCCGATCACCGTCGATCCCCTCACCCACGACTTCGATCGGGACGCCGCGGCGGTGGCCCTCGACGAGCTCGGTGCCACCATCGGCGACGACGGCATCCGGGTGCTCGACGGTGAGCCGCTCGACTTCGAACTGCTCGTCTACGCCGACAACCCGACCCGGATCCGGACCGCGGAGCTCATCGCCGAGCAGCTCGGCGAGGTCGGGATCGGCATCACCGTCGCCCCGCTCGATGCCGAGACCGTCGACGAGCAGGTGTGGCCGGGCTTCGACGTGTCCAACGGCCGCGACTACGAGCTGGCGATGTGGGGTTGGAGCCCACCGGTTCAGCTCGACGCCGGACGGTTCGGCTCGCTCGTGCACGCCGATCCGTCGATCGGCGGCTTCAACGTGGTCGGGCTGGCCGATGCCGACACCGACGGCCTGGTCGACGAGATGAACGCGGCCTCCGATGCCGACTCGCGGGCAGCCGCCATCGGCGCCCTCCAGGAGCGCATCGCCGAGCTGCGACCGTTCGTGTTGCTGTACTACGCCGACGGCGTGTACGCCTTCCGGCCCGAGGCCTACGACGGGTGGGTCTACCAGGCCGGTCAGGGACCGCTCGGGAAGATCTCGCTCGTGATCGGCTGATCGTCCCGTGCGGGCCACGTTGCGCCGGGTCGGGGTGACCCTGACCGTGCTGGTGATCGCGGTCGGGCTCAACTTCGTCATCCCCCGGTTGATGCCCGGCTCGCCGCTGCGGGCCATCGCTCGTGGCGGCGACGCCGGGCAGCTGACCCGGGCCCAGCGGGAGGAGCTCCTGGAGCGGTACGGGCTGAACGATCCACTCCAGGTCCAGCTCCGCGACTACGTGGTCGGTCTGTTCCGGGGCGACCTCGGGATCTCGCTCGGCGACGGGCGTCCCGTCACCGAGCACATCGGCGACGCCATCGGTTGGACGCTGCTGCTCGTCGGCACCTCCCTGCTGCTCACCACCGTGCTCGGCGTTGCCCTCGGCACCCTGCTCACCACCTCACGGCGCCGCGGCGTCGACCGGGGTGGTCTGGTCACCAGCCTGGCCCTCGACGCACTACCGCCGTTCTGGTTCGGGATGCTGCTGATCCTCGGCTTCGGGGTCGGCCTCGGGTGGTTCCCCACCTTCGGGGCCACGTCGATCGTCGGCGGCGGCGGGTTCGTCGACGTCGCCCACCATCTCGTCCTCCCGGCGGCCACCCTGATCGTCACCGGCCTCGGCCAGACCTACCTGGTCACCCGGTCGTCGCTGCTCAGCGTGATGGGGAGCACCCATCTGGCCCATGCCCGGGTCCGCGGCCTGCCCGAGCGTCGGCTCCGGGCCCATGCCCTGCGGGCGGCGGCGCTCCCGATCCACACGCTGGTGCTGCTCGAGGTCGGTTGGCTGATCAGCGGCTCGGTCGTCGTGGAGACCGTCTTCGCCTATCCGGGGCTGGGCCGCACGGTCTTCGAGGCGGTGCAGGCCAGGGACTATCCGCTGCTCCAGGGGGCGTTCCTCCTGCTCACCCTCACCGTGATCGGCGCCAACCTCATCGCCGATCTGACCTACCCCCTGATCGACCCGCGGGTCCGGGGCGACGCCGCCTCGTGACGATCACCGACGACCGGCCGGCGATCGAGCCAGGCGAGGCACCGGGGCGACCGGTCCGCGCCGGCGGGCCCCGGGCGGGTGGCTGGTGGGCGGCGGTCGGGGCGACCCTGCTCGGCGCGTTCGTCGTCGTCGCCGCGCTCGGCCCGCTGCTGGCCCCCTACGGTGCGACCGAGCGACCGGGCGCCCCCTTCGAGCGCCCGTCGTCGGCATTCCGGCTCGGCACCGACGACGTCGGCAAGGACCTGCTGTCGCTCCTCGTTCTCGGGACCAGGAGCTCGCTGGTGGTCGGGGTCGGTACCGCGGCGCTGGCCATCGGCGTCGGGGCGCTGGCCGGATCGGTGGCCGGGCTCCGCGGCGGTTGGGTCGACGGGATGTCGATGCGGACGGTCGATGTCGTGCTCGCCCTTCCCTTCCTGCCCCTGCTGATCGTGGCGTCCACGTTCTCCGGCGGTGGCCTACTGGCCCAGATCCTCCTGATCGCCGCCCTCACCTGGGCCAGGCCGGCCCGCCTGATCCGATCGGCGGTGCTCGAGGCCCGGAGCCGGGGTCACGTCGAGGTGGCCGAGGGCATGGGGGCCACCAGGTGGCGGATCCTCTGGCGTCACCTGTCGATCGGGGCTGCGCCGCTCCTCATCCCGCTGTTCCTGCGGGCGGCGATGGGTGCCATCCTGCTCGAGGCGGCGCTGGCGTTCCTCGGGCTCGGTGATCCCTCGCGGGCGTCGTGGGGCACGATGCTCTACTGGGCCAACGTCCGCAGCGCCGTGCTGACCGATGCCTGGCTCTGGTGGGTCGTGCCGCCCGGTCTCGCCATCGCCCTGCTGATCGTGTCGATGGGTCTCGTCGGGGTGGCGGCCGAGGAGCGGCTCGACCCCCGACGATCGAGGGCGGTCTCGTGACCACCGACGTCGCCGTGCGGGACCTGCGGGTCGGCTACGACACGCCCGGCGGTCTGCTTCACGCCGTGCGCGGCGTCGATCTCGAGATCGGGGCCGGTGAACGGGTCGGCCTGGTCGGCGAGTCTGGTTGCGGCAAGTCGTCCGTGGTGTCGGCCATCCTCGGCCTCCTGCCCGGCAACGCCGTGGTCAGCGGCCGGATCCACGTCGGCGGGACGGCGATCGACGCCACCGACCGACCGGCGCTGGCCGAGCTCCGCGGCTCGCGCATCGCCGCCATCCCCCAGGGGGCGATGGCGGGCCTGCACCCGGCCCATCGGGCCGGCGATCAGGTGGCCGAGGTCCTCCGGCTCCACACCGGCGCCTCGTCTGAGGCGGCGGTGGCCCGGGCCGACGAGCTGCTCGATGGCGTCGGACTGGAAGCGCGGGCTCGCCGGGCGTTCCCCCACGAGCTGTCCGGCGGCATGCGTCAGCGGGTGGCGTTCGCGGCGTCGCTGGCGGCGTCGCCGGAGCTGATCATCGCCGACGAGCCGACCGTCGGCCTCGACGCGGTGACCGCCGATCGCTTCCTGCGCCTGCTGCTGCGGCGCCAGCACGACGATGGCTTCGGGCTGCTGCTCGTGTCCCACGACCTGCGATCGGTCGCCGCGGCCTGCGACCGGTTGATCGTCACCTATGCCGGTGAGGCCGTCGAGTCGGGAACGACGGTGGGACTCCTCGATGCGCCGCTGCACCCGTACTCGGCCGGGCTGATCGCAGCCGCACCCAGCCTGCACGGGCGGGGATGGTCGGCCATCCCCGGGAGTGCGCCCGACCTGGTCGACGCGCCGGTCGGCTGCGGCTTCGCCGCCCGGTGCCCCCACCGCCACGACGACTGCGACACCGCCCCGGTTGCGGTCGAGATCGACGGTCGCCGGGTTCGTTGCCACCTCCACGACCGGTCGGAGGCCGCCGACTCGCCGGCCGACATCGAGACCGTGTTCCCGACCATCACCAGGCGGCGTCCGCCGGATACGGGAGGCGACGGTGGGAGCGACGACGGCGGGAGCGACGGGGCGGACGGCCGCCGCACCGTCGTCGCCATCCGGGGGGTGACGAAGACCTACCGGTCCCGCCGGTGGTTCCGGTCGGTCGAGACCGCGGCGCTGCGCGACGTCGACCTCGACCTGCGGGCCGGCGAGATCGTCGGACTGGTCGGACCGAGCGGATCCGGCAAGTCGACCCTCGCTCGGGCCCTGTTCGGACTCGTCGAGCCGGACGCCGGTTCGATCCGCATCGACGGCGACGAACTGGTCGGCGCCCGCCGGTCGTCGCTTCGCCGCATCCGGCACCGGCTGGCCCTCGTGCACCAGGACCCGTTCGCCTCGCTCCACCCGGGGATGCGGATCCGGTCGATCGTCGAGGAACCGCTGGTGATCGCCGGCGCCCCGTCGACTGGTCGGCTACCCCGGGTCCGGCGGGCCCTCGAGCTGGCCGGGCTCGACCCGACCGACGATCTGCTCAGCCGCCACCCCGACCAGCTGTCGGGCGGTCAGCGCCAGCGGGTCGCCCTGGCCCGCGCCATCGTCGTCGAGCCGACCGTGCTCGTGCTCGACGAACCGATGTCGATGCTCGATGCGTCGATCCGGGCCGGTATCGCCGGTGCGCTCCTCGACGCCAGGGACGAGCTGGAGTCGGCCATCGTGTTGATCACCCACGACCTGGCCGAGGCCGCCGGGACCTGCGATCGGATCGTCGTGCTCGACCGCGGTCGCATCGTCGAGACCGGCGCGACCGATCAACTGATCGCCGACCCACGCCACGAGGCCACCGCGGCGCTGGTGGCGCTGGCGGGCGCCCCGGCCACCGACACCTCCGAGGACGCCGATGTCTGACCTCCCCGACCGACCCGACTTCACCGCCGGCCTGCGCATCCTCGCCCGCCTGTGCCGGCCGGCACTGCGGCCGATGCTGGTCTCGACGGGTCTGGCCATCGTGTCGACCGCGCTCGAACTGGTCCCCTTCGTCGCCTTCTTCCTCGCCATCCGGGATCTGCTGGACGGGAGCGCCGACGGCGGACGGTTCCTGGTCCTGGCGCTCGTGGTGGCGGTGGCCAGCACCGTCCGCTTCGTCACCTGGAGCTGGGCGCTGAAGATCTCCCATCTGGCCGCGTTCGACGTGATGGCCGACCTGCGGCTCGAGATCGCCCGCACCCTGGCCCAACTGCCGCTCGGGTGGTTCTCCCGTCGACGTTCCGGCAAGGTCCAGCGGGCGCTGACCGACGACGTGCAGCGACTCGAGGTGCTGCTGGCCCACGCCATCCCCGAGCTGGCCTCGGCCCTGGTGTTCTGGGTAGCGGCGGCGATCTGGCTGCTGGCCGTCGACTGGGTCCTGGCCCTGGCCGCCCTCGGCCTGGCGCCGGTTGCGTTCTTCGTGCAGTGGCTCGGCATGCACGACAGCTCCGTCCACGTCCGCCGCATCACCGCCGCCGCCGACGACCTGCACGGACGGGCGGCCGAGGTGCTGCGGCATCCACCGGTGGTGCGGCTCTTCGACCGGTTCGGCACCATCACCGGCCCGATCGAGGCGGCCATCGACGAGGCGGTGGCCGCCGACGAGGCGTGGTCTCGGCGCTACGCCGGGACCGGGACCGGGTTCCGGGTGCTGATCACGGCCGATTTCGTCATCGCCCTCCCCGTCGGCGTGTGGCTGCTGGCTCGAGGCTCGACCGACGCCCCGTCCCTGGTGCTGGTCCTGCTGCTCGGCGCCGGCATCCTCCAACCGCTGGAACGGGCCTACCGACTCGGGTTCCGCCTGTCGTGGATCAGCTACGCCGGGGCCACGGTCGACGCCATGTTGCAGGAAACGGCGTTGCCGGAGCCGCGGGAGCCGCAGCCGCCGCAGATCGGGCCCGTCGAGTTCGACCGTGTCACGTTCGCCCACGAGCCGCCGACGCCGACGGTCAGCGACGTCTCGTTCCGGGCCGAGGTCGGCGAGGTCACGGCCCTCGTCGGGCCGTCCGGTGCCGGCAAGTCGACGCTGGCCCGCCTCCTGTCCCGCTTCTGGGACGTCGACGACGGCTCGATCCGGATCGGTGGTGTCGACGTGCGCGATCTCCACTCGTCGGACCTGTTCGCCCAGCTGGCGCTGGTGTTCCAGGACCCGTTCCTCTTCAGCGACACCGTCGCCGGGAACCTGCGGGTCGGTCGGGCCGACGCCACCGACGAGGAGCTGACCGCCGCGTGTCGGGCCGCCAGGATCCACGACACGATCGCCGCCCTCCCCAACGGGTACGACACTCACATCGGGGCCGGCGGGATCGACCTGTCGGGCGGCGAACGGCAGCGGCTGACGATCGCTCGGGCCATGCTGCGCAACGCCCCCATCGTGGTCCTCGACGAAGCGACGGCGATGGCCGATCCGGACAGCGAGGCGGCCATCCAGGAGGCCATCTCCGAACTGGTGGCCGGCCGCACCCTGATCGTGATCGCCCATCGGCTCCGGACGGTGGCCTCGGCCGACCGGATCGTCGTCGTCGACGACGGGCGGGTGGTCGAGATCGGCCGCCATGGCGACCTGGTCGACGCCGGCGGGACGTACGCGACGATGTGGAACGACATGCGCATCGCCGAGTCCCTGCATCTCGGTGACGGCGGGCACGTCGGGGAGGGCCGACGAGTGGACGAGCGCACCGGGGGTGGCTCGTGATCGCGGCGGTTGGGCGGTTGTGGCGCCTGTGTGCGCCAGAGCGGGCGCGCCTCGTCCGGGGCTATGTGCTCGGCGGGCTGGCGTCGTTGCTTCGCCTGGTTCCTGCCCTGACCGCGGCGGTGCTCGTCGCCCGGCTCGACGACGGGCTCACGGGCGCCGACGCGGCTCTGGCCGCCGGCATCTGCGGGCTCTCGCTCGTGCTGCGCTACACGCTGGCCCGCGTCGCCAACGGTGATCTCTGGGTGCTGGCGTACCACATCTCGGGTCGGATCCGGCACGAGATCCTCGACCACACCCGGCGGGCCTCGCCGACGACCTGGACCGGCCGCGGCTCGGGCGAGGCCCTGACCGTGCTGGCGTTCGACGGCGGCAAGATCGCCGGCTTCCTGTCGTGGGAGATGCCGACGCTGGTCAACGGGATCGTGTTGCCGGTGGCCACGGTCATCGCCATCGCCTGGTTCGAGCCGGCGCTCGCCGTCCCGGCGGTGGCCACCGTCGTCATCGCGCTTCCCGTGCTCCGCTTCGGCCTCCGCCGGGTCGAGCAGGTGTACGACGACCGCCGGCGCCTGCAGGGGGATGCGTCGGAGCGGATGCTCGAGTACGTCCGCGGCATCGACGTGATCCGGGCCCACGAGCTGGCCGGCGCCCGCCAGGCCCGCTTCCGCGAAGCCCTCAACGGCATCCGCGACGCCGACGTCGCCAGCGTCGAGCGCCTGACCCCGGCGTATTCGGCGTTCCAGGCGCTCGTCGACGCCGGCTACGCCGCCGTTCTGGCCGGGGTCGGCCTACTCGTGGCCGGTGGGAGCTCCGGATCGGGCGACCTGATCGCGGGGTTGATCCTGACCACCACCTTGTTCCGACCCCAGCTCGACATGGGGGCCCGAGCGCTGCACCTGCCCGAGCTGGCGGCGTCGCTGTCACGCATCGAGGCCTGGCTGGCCACGCCGACGATCGACGAACCGGATGAGCCGGCCCGGCCGCCGTCGGGCTCCGGGGTCGACGTGGGCCTGCATCGGGTGGTGGCCGGCTACGAGCCGGGGGTGCCGGTGCTGCACGGGTTCGATCTGGCCGCCCCCGCCCGGTCGGTGACCGCCATCGTCGGCCCATCCGGTGCCGGCAAGTCCACCGTGCTCCGGGCGATCGCCGGCCTGATCCCGATCGAGTCCGGCTCGATCACGGTCGACGGCGTCCCGATCGACGCCATGCTGCGGGCCGACTCGGCCGCGCTGGTCACGGCGGTGATGCAGGAGGTCGGGGTGCTGCAGGGCTCGATCGGCGAGGCCATCGCCGCCGGCGATCCGAGCGTCGACGGCAACGCCGTCGAACGAGCGGCGCGAGCGGCCAGGATCCACGACCGCATCGTGGCCCTGCCGGACGGCTACCAGACCGAGCTCGGTGAGGACGGCAGCGGTCTCTCCGGCGGCGAGCGCCAGCGCATCGCCATCGCCAGGGCGATTGCCAAGCCGGCCCCGATCGTCCTCCTCGACGAGGCGACGTCGGCGCTCGATCCGACCAGCGAGCGGCTCCTGCGGGAGGCGTTGGCCAACCTCACCACCGAGCGGACCGTGATCGTGGTGGCCCACCGGCTGGAGACGATCCGCCATGCCGACCGGATCGTGTTCGTCGACGACGGCCGCATCGTCGAGTCCGGGAGCCACGAGGAACTGCTCGCCACCGGTGGCGCCTATGCCGGTTTCTGGGCCACCCGCCAGCGGGCTGCCGGGTGGACACTGCAGCAGGAGCCCTCGACGTCGACCGCCGGTTGAGCGACGCCGGTCGGCGAATCGAGGTCCGGACGAGCGGGTCGGGCGTCGGCCCGCTCAGGCGAGCGTGATGAAGGCCCGGACGACGAGGAACGTGCCGACCGCCAGCACCGCCATGGCCGCCAGGGGCACGATGGCAACCCTCGCCGCCCGTATGGCGTCGTTGCCGTCCATCGTGCCGAACACCCGGTCGCGCAGCGCGACCATGCCGAGACCGACGCTGACCAGCGCCACCGACATCCCGATGCCGAACGAGAGGATCAACAGACCACCGAAGGCGACCCGGTTGAGCTGGATGGCGCCGAGCAGCACGATGATGGCCGACGTCGAGGGGACGAGGCCGCCGGTGAGGCCGAGGAGCGCCAGGGTCTTCCAGCTGACCTTGCCCTGGAGGTCCATCTCGTCGAGGTCGTAGCGGTGGGTGTGGGGGAAGATCCCGTGGCGGTGCCAGCCTGCGCCGTTGGAGTGGTCGTGGGAGTGGTCGTGTGCGTGGTCGTGCCCGTGTCCATGGTCGTGGTCGTGTGCGTGATCGTGCACGTGCGAATGGCCGTGATCATGGGTACTGGCGCTCGACGCGCCGACCGTGGCCGCGCCCGACATGCTCAGCGCCGCTGTCGTCGACTCGGTTGCGGTGGCGTGGACGTGCTCGTGGTCGTTCTCGTGGCTGTGCTCGTGCTCGTGCTCGTGGGCATGGCTGTGCTCGTGGCTGTGCTCGTGCTCGTGGTCATGGCTGTGGCCATGGTCATGGCCATGGTCATGGTCATGGCCGTCATGGTGGTGATGGCCGTTTCCGTGATCGCTGCCGTGATCGTGATGGCCGTGCGAGTGACCGTGCGAGTGGCCATGGTCGTGCCCGCGATCGTGCGAGTGACCGTGGCCGCCCCCGTGGCCATGTGTCGCCACGGCCAGCGCGGCTCGGCGCTCGTGGTACTCCCGCCACGCCATCCAGACCAGCCAGATACCGATGCCGAACACGATCGCGGCCGACAGCGCCTGCAGCCACGGGTAGACGTTCTCCGGTGCGAAGGTGGCACCGGCGATGTACGTGATGATGCCCAGCAGCAGCACGCCGAGCGTGTGGGAGAGCGCCACGGCGATGGCCAGGACGAAGGCCTGGATCTTCGTGCCCCGCGTGCCGATGAGGTACGCGCCGATCACGGTCTTGCCGTGTCCGGGGGCCAGGGAGTGCAGGGCCCCGAGGAAGGCGGCGATGGCGAGCGCCGCCAGCATGCCCCACCCCGACTCGGCGTCGGTGATCAGGTCGCCGAGGATGTCGGTGTCACTGTCACCCCCGAACTCGGTGTCGTCGAGCTGGCCCGGGCCGACCTCGCCAGAGGCGACGAAGTCGAACGTCACCGCCCGGGTCCTGGGGTTCTCGTCTTCGTTCTGGGGGACGTCGGTCAGCCGGGCGGTGTCGGTCTCGGCGCTCACGTCACCGGTGATCGCCACCCGATCGCCGACCACGACGATCTCGCGCCAGCCCAGCTCGTCCTCATCGTTGACGTCGGTGATCACCATCCGCTGGCTGGTGTCCGTCGAGCCGAGGTCGCCCGTCCACCCGCACTCGATTCTCATGGTGTCAAGGCCACCGTTGCCGGGACGAACGAACACGGTGGCGGTCCCTGGCCGGAGCGCCACGGCCGCTCCGTCGACGTCGACGGCGAAGCCGTCCAGCCGCCCGGCGCACCAGGCTGCGGGATCGGCCTCGATCTCCTCACCGTCCCACTGCGTTGGCGCCTCCCCGAGGTCGACGACGTAGTCGACGGTGATGCCGTCGGGCGAGACGAGCACCCCGATGTAGCGGTCGATGGCGAAGGGCCCGTAGTCGTGGGCCGCCGCCCGACCGGGAAGCGCCAGCACACCGACCGCGAGGCCGATGAGGGCCAGGGCGAACAGCCGCGCCGGTGACCTGCCGCCCTCGGGACGCCGGTTGCGCCGGGCCTCGGGACGGTGGCACCCCCCGGGCCCTTTCGGGTGACGAGCAAGGAGAGGTGCCAGCCGCATGGGCGAAGGGTATCGACGGCCACATCGGACCGACACGCAACGAGAAGGAGTACCCACACCTCGGCCTCTCGGGCGTACGGTGTCAGGCTCGCACAACGGCGCACCGAGGCTCGGGTCGGCGCCGAGCTCAGCGCTCCAGCCACCAAGCACCGGCCGGTCCCGAGGGGTCGAGCGCCCGACGTTCTCCCCAGGTCATGCGGGTCGGACGGCTTGGGCGTCTCCCGGACCGTCGCCGTCAGCGCCCGATGGCTGCCGGCGGCGACCGGTCTCGGTCGACCCTGCGGACGGTCGACCGAACAGCCCCGGATGTCACCCGAGAGCGCTTCCGGGCGCTCTGATGTGCCGGTGTGTACCCCGCTGGCGACATGCGGGATGCGCGGTCGACGTGGTTCCGCGCTCCAGCGGGCCCTGGCACCAGACGTCGTGCGGACGGGGATCCCGCTGAACGGCTTGGAGCCCCCGGCCGTGGTGCGACATCGGCCGGACCGGTGATCTCGCGCCTGCGGCGAGTGCCCGGCCGAGTGGTCAACCGAAGCGGCCCTGCTGGCCGAACGTGTCGGACTCGAATCGACTCCGGGTGGCGGCATCGGCGTGTCTCGGATCGGTTGGCGAGCCCGCCAACCAAGCTCGCCAACGGCGTAGGCGATGACGAATCGAGTCGAGCGACCGTCTCCTGGTCATACCGTCGAGCCCCTGCCTCCCCGGGTCGCTGGTCGAGTGGTTCCTCTGGGGCCGAGTAGTCCTTCAGATGCCATGGGTCCTCCCGATTTCGTTGCCGGCGTCGTCGAACACGATCACCGCGTCGATCACGTCGAAGGGGTCATCGTCCACCGGAACGGTGACGAGGAAGAACCTGATCGGGAAGCTCCGGGAGAGGTCCTGGGGTGTGGCTTCGATCACGGCTCCGTCTCTCAGGTGCACTTCGATGGCGTGGACGGAGTCAGCAACGAGGCCGTGGAGCAGTCCGACGGGCGGGTCGGTGGTCCGGAGCGGGCCTGCACCTCCGGCGATGGCGACGTTCTGGTCGGCTTCGAGCCTGGAGCAGCACCCGCCACCGTCGCGGAACCGGGTTGCGTAGAAGACGCCATCGGTCATGACCCGCATCTCCACCGACCCAGTGCCGATCGCGGTCGTTGCCACGAGTTCGTAGTTCGGGCTGCCGGGGTCGAGGTCGAGGGGCGGCCGGGGAAGTTCCGTTTCGTCGACGACTCGGATCGAGCCGAGCAAGGTCTCCAGCTCCCGCTCGGGTAGCTCGCCCCAGACCTGGACCCCGTCGACGAGACGGACCCAGCTGCCGTTCATGGTCCGTCGCCACACCTCGGCTCCAACCTGCATCGTGTTGTCGCCGCGCTCCACCAGAACGACGTCCTCATCGCCGCCCGGGGTGGCAACGCTGATGTCGGAGCTTGCTGCTGGATTCACGAAGGTCACGCGACGCCGCCCGTCGGCTGAGACGGCGTGCTGGTACTCGAACCCGTCTGGCGGGCTGAGTGGCAGCGGCCACTCGTGGTCCTCCAACGGGGTGGACAACAACACGTCATCGTCGTCCACCTCGTCCACCTCGTCCACCGCCGAAGCGCTGGTTCCTCCATCGACGGGGTCCTGGCTGGTGCTGTCGATCGAGCGTTGTGAGAGAGCGGCGAACCCAGCCCCGACCAGCAGCAGCATCCCGACGAGGGCCAGCCGTCCTCTCGACCGGCCGTGCCTCCGACCGTGTCCGCGACGGTCAGAGGGTGGCGGACCAGCTGCGATGGGCGCTGAGTCGACGAGCTCGGCGACAACCTGCCTGATTCTCCGGTCGACGTCGTTCACGACAGTGCCTTCCTCAGCGTCTGGCGCGCACGGGCCAGGTGACGCTTGACGGTCCCGGTACTGACTCCAAGCTCCTGTGCCGCCGACTCGGCGGTGAGGTCGTGCCAGTACGTCAGGTAGACAACCGCGCGTTGCATCACGCTCAGCCGGCCGACCGCGGTGACAACGGCAGGGTCGGACAGCAACTCGTGGTGGTCGAGCGGCGCCGACAACGCCAACTCTCGCCGCTCCCGCCTCGTCCTCGATCGGTAGCGCATCCGAACCTCGTTGAGCACGACTCGACGGACATAGCCAAGCGTCAACAGCCCGCCATCCACCAGGTGCGACTCGACCGCCATCAGACGCACCAGGCTCTCGGCAACCACGTCTTCGGCCTCGTCGGGTCCGACCAGCACCGTCGCATAGGACAGGAGATCCGTGCCCCACTTCTCCCAGACGTCCGAGACCGAGCCAAGACTGTCGACCACACCCTGATAATGCCGCCGACCGCTCCAGCGGGTGACAACGATCGAGGGGCAACCGGCAGGTTGGCCCGGCCCGCTCGCTCAGCAACGCCACCGCTCGTGGTGCGACGAGTGGTACCGGCTGAGCGTCGGCCCGATTGGCCGTCCGTTCACGTGGCGATGGAGCTTGTCGACGAATCTTGGGAGGTGCGGGTCGAAGCGGACCCCTTCGGCCGGGCTGATGTCGGTCGCTGCCCACCAGCGAACACCGGCGAACTCTCCTTCGTCGGCCGAGAGCTTCGTGTCCCTCGATGCCTCGAAGACGAACCAGAGGCTGACATCGGTGTGGCTCTGCGATCGGCCGCCGGTCTTGGTGACGGTCACGAAGAGGGGCACCTCGCCAACACTCCGATGGAACGGTGGCGAGATCCGCAGTTCCTCGTCGATCTCTCGACGAGCGGTGTCGACCGGGTGCTCCCCTGGCTCGACGTGGCCGCCCGCAGGTAGCCAACGTTGCGCATCGCGGTGATCGACGAGCAGCGCATGCTCACCGCTGCGATCGACGACCACGCAGTAGGAGACGAGGTGCTTCGGTGGTGTCGCCGGCTTGGCGGTGCGGAAGATCCCGGCGTCGCTCTCCAACCAGCTCAACACGTCCTGGCGGTGCTCGGCCTCCAACTCGTCGACGGGGCTGATCGCATCAACCAAGTCCCGGATCGCTTCTCTCACTGGTCCATCCTCGCGCCGGCGGCGGAGCCGGGCGGGTACCGGCGTCGTCGTCCGCTGAGGCTGCCCGGAACGAGGCGATGCAGGGCGACGCGACGTGGGTTCATGGCCCATGGCACGACGAAGCAGCTTCGCGGCCAGAGCGGGCCGGTCGCATGCGAACGTGCCCGTGCGGCCGGCCCGGTGCCTGGTTGACTGGTCGGATGCTGGTCTCGATCACGTGCGCCGGACCGAACTCCTCGGACCTGGGTTTCCTGCTGCACAAGCATCCCGACCGGGTTCGGTCCGTCGATGTCGGGGGTGGGCGTGCCCACGTGTTCTATCCCGAGGCGGCCGAGGGGCGCACCACGGCGGTGTTGTTGGTCGAGGTCGACCCGATTCGGCTCAGCCGCCTTGCTCGCGGGCGGAAGTCGGCGGCGACCCTGGAGCCGTACGTGAACGATCGGCCGTACGTTGCGTCGTCGATGCTGTCGGTTGCGATCGGGAAGCTGTACGGCACAGCCCTGTCGGGGACGTGTGACACCAAACCCGAGCTCGTCGACCGGCCGCTGGATCTCGAGATCTCGGTGCCCGTCGTCGGAGCGCCACAGGGAGGCGAGCTGATCGCCCGAGTGTTCGAGCCGCTCGGCTGGGAGGTGGATTCCACGGTCCTTCCCCTGGATGCCGCCTTCGCCAGCTGGGGGGACAGCCGGTTCGCTTCGCTCGAGCTGCGGGGCTCGAAGACGGTCAAGGATGCCCTCGCCCATCTGTACGTGCTGCTGCCGGTGCTCGACGGCAGGAAGCACTACTGGATCGGCGAAGCGGAGGTCGACAAGCTGCTCCGCCATGGTGGCGATTGGCTCGCGGCGCATCCGGAGCGCGAGCTGATCTCACGGCGCTATCTGCGGTTCGGGTCGCTGGCCAGGGATGCCCTTGCTCGCCTGGCCGAAGGAGCCGTCGACTCCGACGAGCGGGACGAGGGCAACGATGCCGGCGAGAACGCTCTCGAACGGCCGATCAGCCTCAACGAGCAGCGGCTCGACGCGGTGATGGATGCCGTCGTTCGCGCCGGCGGTGGGTCGGTCGTCGACCTGGGCTGCGGCGAGGGGCGCCTGCTGAAACGCCTGATTGCTGAACCTTCGGTCACGGACGTTCTCGGTGTCGACGTGTCGCTCCGGGCCCTCGATCAGGCCGAGTCCCGGCTACGACTGGACGAGCTCTCGGAACGCCGGCGAGAGCGAGTCAGCCTGGTTCAGGGAGCGCTGACGTATGCGGACGCCCGACTCCACGGTCGTGACGTCGCGACCGTCGTCGAGGTCGTCGAGCACCTCGACGCCGAGCGCCTCGACGTGTTCGCACGGGTCGTCTTCGGGGAGGCGGCGCCGCAAACGGTCGTGGTGACCACGCCCAATCGCGAGTACAACGTGCACTTCGAGCGCCTGCCGCCAGGTCGGTTCCGTCACGGCGACCACCGCTTCGAGTGGACCCGCGCCGAGTTCAACGAGTGGGTCCTGGCGGTCTGCTCGGAGTACCGGTACACCGCGACGTTTGCGCCGATCGGGAACGACGATGTGGAGACCGGGCCGCCGACGCAGATGGCGGTGCTCCGGAAGGCGGCATCATGACCGACCGCAGCACGATCGAGGTGCCCGAACTCGGTCTGGTGGTGCTGGTCGGCGCGTCCGGGTCCGGCAAGTCCACCTTCGCTCAGCGCCACTTCAACGTGACCGAGGTGGTGTCGAGCGATCAGTGCCGGGCCCTGGTCGGCGACGATGAGACCGACCAGTCGGTGACGGCACCGGCCTTTGCGCTCCTCCACGAGATCGTCGACAAGCGACTGCAGGTCGGCCGACTCACCGTTGTCGACGCCACGAACGTCAAGCGCGAGGACCGCAGGCCACTGCTGGAACTGGCTCGCAAGTGGGACGTCCTGGCCACGGCGATCGTCTTCGACCTACCGATCGACGTCTGCTTCGAACGCAACCAGCAGCGGTCAGACCGTACGACCCCGCAGCACGCCATCCGTCGACAGCACAAGGCCGCCAGGCGATCCGTTCGGGGCCTCCGCAAGGAGCGATTCACCCGGGTCCACGTCATCGACACCGTCGACCGCCTTGACGGCGTTCGGCTGGAGCGCAGCAGACTCTGGACCGACCGCCGAGACGACTCGGGTCCGTTTGACATCATCGGCGACGTCCACGGCTGCTTCGACGAGCTGATGAAGCTCCTCGGCCGCCTCGGCTACGAGACCGACGGCTCGCCGATCGGCCATCCCGCCGGGCGGCGAGCCCTGTTCCTCGGCGACCTCGTCGACCGGGGGCCCGCATCGGACCGGGTCCTCGACGCCGTGATGGCGATGGTCGAAGGCGGCACCGCCATGTGCATTCTCGGGAACCACGAGAACAAACTCGGACGAGCGCTGGCCGGCCGCAACGTCACGGTGTCGCACGGACTGGCCGAGACACTGGAACAGCTCGACGGACGGCCGCAAGAGTTCCGAAGCAAGGTGGCGTCCTTCATCGACGGTCTCGTGAGCCACTACGTCCTCGACGACGGCCGCCTGGTCGTCGCTCATGCCGGCCTCCCCGAGCGCTACCAAGGCCGATCATCCGGCCGAGTCCGCAGCATCGCCCTCTACGGCGATACCGATGGGGAGACCGACGAGTTCGGCCTCCCCGTCCGCTACCCGTGGGCCGAGGACTACCGCGGCTCGGCGACCGTCGTCTATGGCCACACACCAGTCCCCGAAGCGGAGTGGCTCAACAACACCATCTGTCTCGACACCGGTGCGGTCTTCGGTGGCCGCCTGACCGCCTTGAGGTGGCCGGAGAAGGAGCTCGTCGCCGTCGACGCCGAACGGGAGCACTACGAACCGGTTCGGCCACTGCTCGACGAGCGAGTGGACCGCCCCGCACTCCTGCTCGACGTGCAGGACGTGCTCGGCAAGCACCACGTCGAGACCAGCCTCGCAGGACGAATCACGATCGACGCCGAGCGATCCAGCGCCGCACTGGAAGTGATGAGCCGCTTCGCCACCGACCCACGCTGGCTCGTGTACCTGCCACCCACGATGGCGCCCGTGGCGACCAGCCGCCGACCCGACTTCCTCGAACACCCCGACGAGGCCTTCGACTACTACCGAGGGGCCGGTGTCGCGGAGGTCGTCTGCGAGGAGAAACACATGGGCTCGCGAGCCGTGTTGCTCCTCGCCCGCAGCCCCCAGTCGGCCAAGGAGCGGTTCGGCATCAGCAACGAGGCAGCCGGCGTGGTCGTCACCCGGACCGGGCGACCGTTCTTCGCCGACTCGTCGATGACGCAGGCGCTGCTCGACCAGACCCGCTCCTCCATCGAAGCGGCCGGTCTCTGGGATGCACTGGCCACCGACTGGCTGTTGCTCGACGCCGAGCTGTTGCCGTGGTCGGCCAAGGCCATCGAGCTGCTCAAGACGCAGTACGCCTCCACCGGCACTGCAGCGACGACGATGCTCGCCTCCGCATCGGCTCTGCTCGACCAGGCAACCAACCGGGAGATCGACGGTCTCGACGATCTGCAAGCCCGGACGGCGTCTCGGCTGTCTGACGCCGAACGCTACGTGGACGCCTACCGTCAGTACTGCTGGGACACCGATGGCCTCAACGGCATCCAGGTCGCGCCCTTCCAGATTCTGGCGGCCGAGGGAGAGGTGCTCGCTCGGCGCTCCCATCGATGGCACCTGGAGCAGATCGACCGCCTGGTCGCGCATGCCCCGAGCCTGTTTCGCCCGACCGAACGCCGTTTCGTCGACACGAACGACGACGCCGCCGTCGCCGAGGCGACCAACTGGTGGCTCCAAACCACCGAGTCGGGCGGCGAAGGCATGGTCGTCAAGCCGGTCAACCCGATCACGACGAACGAGAAGGGGCTCGTCCTCCCCGGCGTGAAGTGTCGAGGTCGCGAGTACCTCCGCATCATCTACGGACCCGAGTACCTGGCGCCGGACAACCTCGAGCGCCTCCGAGAACGATCGCTCGGCCGCAAGACGTCACTGGCCAGAAGGGAGTTCGCCCTCGGCATCGAAGCGCTCGACCGATTCGTCGCCAACGAGCACCTCTTCCGCACCCACCAGTGCGTCTTCGGTGTCCTCGCCCTCGAGAGCGAGCCGGTTGACCCACGACTCTGACCGGCCGACGTGCGGGCACCGGGCAATCCGCAGCCCGGCGCACAGCCGCCAGGCGCCGACCGCAATCACCCCGGTGACCGGAGGATGCGAGCGGCCGCTCGCCAGCCACCGCCCCGACGGGCGGGCCGAGCGCCGGCGATACCGAGCACAACGCTCGTGCCTGACCTGTCCTCTCTGAGCGCCCGCATCGAGGCCATGAGGCACCGGTCGGGCCGCCAGCTCTGGCACCGGGACAGCCACTGAACGTCGGGTGGCCCGGCCCCCGCCGCGTGGCGTCGCCGAGATCCGATCAGGTCGCCCGATGGATCGGGGGCGGATAGCTCCGCCCCCGAGCGGGGGACGGAGCCGGGACCGGCGCCCCGCCGGCGTAGTAGCCGTCGAGGGTGAAGCTGCTGACCAGATGGCCGTCGCGGTCGACGACCCAGACCTGGGGCTCCGCGACCGGGGTCCGCCCCGACGGCACCGGCTCCGGCCCGGGCTCGGGCTCGGCGAACGACGAGGGGTCGATCTCGGCCGCTGGCGCCCAGCTGAGATGGCCACCGTGCGCTGTGGCCCCGACCACCGTGGCGGCGGCCACGATGATCACGTTCTTCACGATGTACTGCCCCTCGAGGGTCAGGCTGACGGGGAACTCTCCCCAGATGATCTCGGGCAGGAGGACGAGGGGAAGGGCGGTGCAGGCCATGTGGGCCAGGAGTAGGGCGACCACGGTCTGTCGCCGGCGGTCGAGCACCATTGCCAGGCCGACGCCGACCTCGAACAGGCCGAGCGCCACGATCACCAGCCGGTCGGGGGTGCCAAGGCCGACCAGCGCGGCCAGGGCGTCTGCGGTCGAGGTCACCAGCCCCTCCGCCGGGCTGACCCCGGGGATCAGCTTGAGCGCCCCGAACCAGACGAAGACGACACCGATGGTCAGGCGGACGAGACCGACGCCGTGGCGGGCCATCCACATGGTGGCAGCCCACCCAAGCTCGCCCGAGAGCCACCGGGCGTAGGCCACCAGGTAGGGCTCGTCGAGCTGGTCGGCCAGATCGTGCTCGGCGGTCTGCCCGTCGGGGCTCCCGTGCCCGTGCCCGTGCTCGTCGACGTGCTCGTGGACCGGCTGCGCGATCGGGTGGATGCTCGCGGCGATGATCGTCGGCTCGTCGAGCGAGGGGTTGGCCCGCCAGGCCCCGTTCGGCCTCCGCTCGTTCATCGGTGGTCGTGTCGACGCGTCGAAGGAACGCACATCGGTCCCGCCTTCAACTCCCTGCCCGCCTACCGCCGAGCCGAACTATACGTCTCGTCGCTGGAAGTGTCCACGCCCTCGAGCCGAGTCGGTGCCTGTCGGCGGACCGCCTCGAAGTGTCCAGCGCCGCTCGTCGCCCATGGCCGCCGGACAACGACTGGGACGCCCGCTCACCGCTGGAGCGGTGACCTCTGCGCCCGCCGTCCAGGTCGACGTCCTCAGGGTGACCTGCGCCGGCTCGAACCGAGAAGCGGACCGGCGGATCCGGCCGGCGAGTGCGATTGCGAGAACGCCGGCCGCCGCCGCTGCGCTGCGACCCCGCGACGCGACGACGAGCACGAGGCCGCCGGCCGAGCCGACGAGGCCGAGGTCGGGGCCGAACCGCTCGGTCCGTTCCGGCGTCGACCGGCCTCGCAGTTGGTCACGCCGCGCCAGCGTTGGCGGAGATCCTGTAGGCACAGGTGTGGGCGCCGGCCGTCTTGTGGGTCACCCGCTGGACCGTGGCGTCGGGCAAGATGTCCCGGAGGAAGCCGAGTTCGGCCTCGCATGCTTGGTTGTATCGAGTGGCCACCGCCCAGACGGCGCAACCGTGGAGGTTGATCAGGTAGTGCCCGTCGCCGGTCTCCTGGAAGTCGGCCAGGTAGCCCTGGGCGTCGAGCTCCGCGGCCAGAGCCGCGACCCGGTCGGTCAACGAGAGACCCTCGACCTCGATCTGAGCCCGTTCGACCAGCTTGCGTCGCCGGCGGGTGAAGATGCGATCCACCAGCGTGGGGTCCTCGTCGTCGAGATGGCCGAGGAGCTCGACCGCGAGGTCGCCGGTTGGGGCGAACAGGCGCTCGGTCAGCGCAGTGGCGTGGTAGCGGTCAGCCGGGCGACCGGCGTTGCCTCGCTCCTGACGAGCGGCGATCAGGCCGGCCGATCTCAGCGCCGCCAGATGTTGTCGGACCGCGCTCGACGAGATGTCGAGGTAGCCGGCGAGCTCCTCCGCCGTGGCGTCACCATGGCGCTTCAGCGTCTCGAGGACGTGACGTTGGGTCGCAGAGAGGACCGTCTCATCGGTCTCCATGGCGCTATCGTACCAGCTTTCCGGGATCTATGGCTGTTTCGCAAGTTGAAACTGTCGTAATTATCGCTAGGATGGTGGTCAGTCGTGAAGGGAGTGATGTGAGAGTTTGGATCGACCAGGACCTGTGCACCGGTGACGGCCTCTGTGCCGAGATCGCGCCGGACGTGTTCTTCGGCATGGACGACGGCCTGTACTACGTCAAGGAGTCCGCCGAGAACTTCGGCACCGAGAAGCTCTTCGACGGTGAGGCCAATCCGGCCGGCGCCGAGGGGATGGCTCGCATCCCCGATGGTGGCCTGGAACGGGTCATCGAATCCGCCGAGGAGTGTCCCGGCGAATGCATCTTCATCGACGTCGATGAGTGATCGCGCCGACCCCCCTCCGACGTCGGCATCCGGTGCCGCCAGTCGGGACGACCAATCGCAGCCAGACGACCGAGGAGAACACGCGTGACCGCCA
The DNA here is from genome assembly GCA_028285495.1 of Acidimicrobiales bacterium. GTDB lineage: Bacteria > Actinomycetota > Acidimicrobiia > Acidimicrobiales > SZUA-35 > JAHELU01. The sequence goes on along the minus strand of JANQPB010000026.1, from coordinate 67,281 downwards.
CCGAGAACGAGACGGCATCGCCGATCGCCCTGAGTGAGCCGGCCCAGGCCAAGCTGGCCGAGTTGCTGGCCGAGGAGGGCGACGAGAACCTCGGTCTCCGGATCGCCGTTCGACCGGGCGGCTGCTCGGGGTTCGCCTACGAGATGTTCTTCGATGCCGATACCGCGGCCGATGATCTGGTCGCCACCTCGGGTGTGGTCACGGTGAAGGTCGATCCGGCCAGTGCCTCGCTGCTCTCCGGTGCAACACTCGACTACAAGGACGGCCTGCAGGGCGCGGGCTTCAGCATCGACAACCCCAACGCCCAGCGAAGCTGCGGTTGTGGTCAGTCCTTCAGCTGACCGGCCCGACAACGACGACGGCAAGGAAGGAATCGTGACCGATCAGCGCCTCGAGCTGGAGCAGCTGGCGGAGGCCGGCTACGAGTACGGGTTCACCACCGACCTCGATACCGACATCGCCCCGCCGGGCCTCGATGAGGGCACCATCCGCCTCATCTCGGCCAAGAAGAACGAGCCCGACTGGCTCCTGGAGTGGCGGCTCAAGGCCCTGGCGGCCTGGCAGGCGATGGAGGAGCCCGACTGGGCCAAGCTCGAGATCGACCCGATCGACTACCAGTCGATCAGCTACTGGGCTGCGCCGAAGCCGAAGCCCCAGCTCGAGAGCATGGACGAGGTCGACCCCGAGATCCGGGAGATGTTCGACAAGCTCGGCATCCCCCTCCACGAGCAGAAGATGCTGAGCAACGTGGCCGTCGACGCCATCGTCGACTCGGTCTCGGTCACCACCACCTTCAAGGAGACACTGGCCGAGGCCGGGGTGATCTTCTGCTCGTTCTCCGAGGCGGTCAACGACCACCCCGATCTGGTGCGGGAGCACCTCGGCTCGGTGGTGCCGGTGCGAGACAACTACTTCGCCGCACTCAACTCGGCGGTGTTCTCCGACGGCTCGTTCTGCTACATCCCCGCCGGCGTGCGCTGCCCGATGGAGCTGTCGACCTACTTCCGGATCAACTCCCAGAACACCGGGCAGTTCGAGCGGACCCTGATCGTGGCCGAGGAGGGTTCCCACGTCTCCTACCTCGAGGGCTGCACCGCCCCCATGCGAGACGAGAACCAGCTCCATGCCGCCGTCGTCGAGCTGGTGGCCAAGGACCGGGCCGAGATCAAGTACTCGACGGTCCAGAACTGGTACCCCGGCGACGAGAACGGGGTCGGCGGCATCTACAACTTCGTGACCAAGCGGGGTCGGGCCCACACCGACGCCAAGATCTCGTGGACCCAGGTCGAGACCGGATCGGCCATCACCTGGAAGTACCCCAGCGTGATTCTCCAGGGCGACCGCTCGGTCGGCGAGTTCTACTCGGTCGCCCTGTCGAGCAAGCGTCAGCAGGCCGACACCGGCACCAAGATGGTCCACATCGGTGCCGACACCACCAGCACCATCATCTCGAAGGGAATCTCGGCCGGCCGGGGCCAGAACACCTACCGGGGCCTGGTCAAGACCATGCGCTCGGCCGAGAACGCCCGCAACTACACCCAGTGCGATTCCCTGCTGCTCGGCAAGGACTGCGGGGCCAACACGATCCCCTACATCGAGGTCAAGAACCCGACCGCCCAGGTCGAGCACGAGGCCTCGACATCGACGGTTGGCGAGGACCAGCTCTACTACTGCCGCCAGCGGGGCATGAGCGAAGAAGATGCGATGTCGATGATCGTCAACGGATTCTGCCGAGAAGTGTTCGACGAGCTCCCCATGGAGTTCGCCGTCGAGGCTCAGCGGCTGCTGAGCGTGAGCCTGGAAGGAAGTGTTGGCTGATGCTGCACGTGGAGAACCTCACGGCCTCGATCGGAGGGACCCAGATCCTGAAGGGCCTCGACCTCGCCATCGGCGAGGGGGAGGTCCACGCCGTGATGGGTCCCAACGGCTCGGGCAAGAGCACGCTGGCCCACGCGCTGGCCGGTCGGGAGGGCTACGAGCTCAGCGGGCGGGTCACCCTCGACGGGGCCGATCTCCTCGACCTGGAGCCCGAGGAGCGAGCCGCCGCCGGTCTGTTCATGGGCTTCCAGTACCCGGTCGAGATCCCCGGGGTCAACAACATGTACTTCCTCCGAACCGCCCTCAACTCGGTTCGCAAGGCCAGGGGCGACGACGAGATCAGCGCCCGCGACTTCCTCGGCCTGGCCCGGGAAGCGTTGGAGCTGGTCGAGATGAAGCAGGACTTCCTCAACCGGGCCGTCAACGCCGGCTTCAGCGGTGGGGAGAAGAAGCGGAACGAGATCCTGCAGATGGCGATCATGCAGCCCCGCCTGGCGGTGCTGGACGAGACCGACTCGGGTCTCGACATCGATGCACTTCGCATCATCGCCTCCGGCATCAACTCGTTGCGCGGCCCCGAGCGGTCGATGATCGTCATCACCCACTACCAGCGGCTGCTCGACTACCTCAAGCCCGACTTCGTCCACGTGCTGGTGGACGGCCGCATCGTCGAGTCGGGCGACCACACCCTCGCCACCCACCTCGAGGACCACGGCTACGCCGACTTCGTCAACCACGACCTCGACGACGTGCCCGACCGGTCGCTGTCCGGAGCGGCGTCGTGACCGTGGGTACACCGGCAACGGCGGAAGCCGCCCGGGCGCCGGTCCATGCGGGATCGAACGTCGAGGCGATCGTCTACCCGACCCGGCGCGATGAGGCGTGGCGCTACGCCCCCCATGCCGACCTCGGCCGCCTGACCTTCGGCCGCCCGGCCGACTCGCCTGGCGACGCCCCGCTCGGGATCGAAGGCCGAGCCCCGGTGATCGAAGGTCTCCGCATCGTCGTGGTCGACGGCCGGTTCGACCCGCTTCGCTCCGACCTCGCCGACCTGCCAGAGGGCCTGGAGCTGCTGCCGCTGGCCACCGCCATCGAGGAGCGCCCAGACGACGTCGCCGCCCATTTCGCCGCCGACCCGAACGAGCCAGACGCCTTCGTCAGCCTCAACCGGCTCAACGGTCGCGACGGAGCCTTCGTCCGGGTCGACGAGGGGTGCCGGCTCGAGCAGCCGATCCACCTGGTCGACATCTCGACCTCCCGGCCAGACGGGCCGGCCACCTGCACCGGCGCCGTGATCCACCTGGCTCGGGGCGCCTCGTGCAGCATCGTCGAGACCCACCTCGGCACCGGCAGCGGTTTCGGTGGCTCGAACCTGCGATCGACGATCACGCTGGCGGCCGATGCCTCGTTGACCCACGTCGTGCTCCAGGACGTACCGGCCGAGCAGATCCAGCTGACCCGCATCGAGGTGCACGTGGCCGAATCCAGCCACTTTCGGGCCCGAGCGTTCAACCTCGGTGCCAGCTACGGCCGTCTCGACTACCGGGTCGAGCTCATCGGGGAAGGGGCGATGGCCGACCTCGCCGGGCTCTACGCCGGCAACGGCGACCAGACCCTCGACCAGCAGATCACCGTGATCCACCGGGTCGCCGACTGCACGAGCCGCCAGGCATTCCGAGGCATCCTCGACGATCGCAGCACCGGGGTGTTCAACGGCGCGATCGAGGTCAGCCCCGGCGCCGACGGCACCGACGCCGAGCAGTCGAACGACAATCTCCTGCTGTCGACCCGAGCCGAGGTCAACACCCAACCCCGCCTCGAGATCCTGGCCGACGAGGTGGCCTGCAAGCACGGTGCCACCGTTGGTCAGCTCGACGACGACGCCCTCTACTACCTGCGGTCGCGGGGAGTCCCGGCCGATCAGGCCCGCCAGCTGCTGATCGCCGGCTTCGCCGAGCAGACCGTCGACGAGATCGAGATCGACGCGGTCCGTGCCTGGGTGGCCGAACGACTTGGCCACGGCGCCGTTGATGCCGATGCGTGAATCGAACGTCAGCATCGGCTCGACCGCAGGCTTCAAGCTCCCGCGGGACTGCGTGGCCACCGTGGTCCCGGCCGGCCACCGGACCGTTCTGCCCGCCGGTCAACGGGTGACCCTCCTCCAGGCGCTCGGCGGGACCGCCACCGTCAACACCGCCGAGGGCGAGATGGTGCGGCTCAGCCAGGAGGACTCGGTCGAGTTCGGCTTCGTCCGGCCCGGCTCCTCCGACGTTCAGGACAGCGACGGCGAGTTCAGCCTCGACCAGGTGTGGGCCGCGGCGGCCACGGTCTACGACCCGGAGATCCCGGTCGACATCGTCGAGCTCGGTCTCGTCTACCGGGTCGACGGCGAAGAGCTCCCCGGCGGGGGCTGGCGGGTCGACATCGACATGTCGGTCACCGCCCCGTTCTGCGGGATGGGCGACATCATCCGCCAGGACCTCCACGACGCCGTAGCCGCGCTCGTCGGCGTCGAGGTGGTCACCGTCCAGCTCGTGTTCGATCCCCCTTGGGACGCCTCGAGACTGTCGGACGTGGCTCGCCTCGAACTGGGGATGATGTGAACGGTCGACGACCGGCCCGCTGATCACCGACTGTGGCAACCCGAGACTCCGAGCGTGTGGTCTCGGCAGCCGCTGGGTGCCGTCGCCTTCGGACCTGGCCGGTTCGACGTCGGCCCGCCCCATGACGCCGAACGTTGGCGTTGGTGCGACCCGAGCGCTCTGGCGCCGTACCCGGGCGGGTCGGGTCGTGCCCGTCGCCGACCGGCTGGCGGGGACGTCGGGGAACCAGCGGCCCCGCCCTGGCGTCCTACCGACCATGACACGGATCGCCTTCGTCCACCCTCGTCTCGGCATGCTGGCTGTCGTCGCTGCGCTTCTCGTCGCAGCGGCGTGCGGCGGCGACAGCTCCGGTTCGGCCGGTGGGGTGGTCGAGCCCTCGTCCGGTGTCGAGCGAGCCCTGCCTGTGGCCGATGCGCCGATCGATGATCTGGTCTCCGGGTTCACCGACGGCGGTCTCGATCTGATGCGTACCCAGCCGGTCGGCGAGAACCTGGTGTTCAGCCCGCTCAGTATCGGCCACGCGCTGTTGATGGCCCGCGGTGCGGCTGACGATGCGACGGCAGCGGCCATCGATGAAGCGCTCGCCCTACCGGTTGGCATGGCCGCCCACGATGCCTGGAACGCTCTTGATGCCCAACTTGCGGCCTCGAACGGCACCGCCGTCGCCATCGACGAGACGGCGACGCCGATCGTCACCGTCTCGGACCGGCTGTGGCCCTCGACGACGGCCGCCCCCGATCAAGATTGGGTCGACCTGATGGCCAGCCACCACGGAGCCGACGTCGAGACGATTGACGTCAGCGATCCCGAAGGCTCTCGCGAGCGGATCAACTCGTGGGTGTCGGAGCAGACCAACGACCTGATCCCTGAGCTGCTCCCGGCTGGCTTCATCGACGGCAGCACCGTGTTGGTGTTGACCGACACCGTCTACTTCAAGGCCCAGTGGCGCACGATCTTCGGCAAGTACGGAACCATCGAAGGTCCCTTCACTCGGCTCGACGGGACCACCGTCGAGATGACGTACCTGGTCGATCTCGAGCAGCCCGGCCCCCGGGGGGTTGGTGACGGGTTCGTCGGGGCCGAGGTCCCGTACCTGGGTGACGACTATGCGATGTTGATCATCGTGCCTGACGAGGGTCGCTTCGATGACGTCCGTTCCCGGTTGTCGTCCGACTTCTTGGCTGAGATCGACGGTGTGTTCACGACAGGCCCATACGAGCTGCGCATGCCCGAGTGGGAGACCACGACGGCGATCGACTTCCTGGGCTGGTTGACCGAACGCGGGATCGCTCCGGGTGCCTTCCCCGGCATCGGCCCCGGCGTGTTCCTCGACGGTGCGGTGCACGGGGCGGACATCGCCGTCGACGAGATCGGCACGGAAGCGGCAGCCGCGACGGGCCTCGGGTTCGCAACCTCTGGCCCGCCCGAGCCGGAGTTGTTGGTGGCAGCCGACCGGCCGTTCCTCTATCTCGTCCGCCACGTTGACACCGGCGCCGTACTGTTCGCCGGGCAGGTCACCGACCCCAGGGGCTGAGCCCTACTCGATGACAGCGAGCCTGGAAGGGCGACCGTCCGCACGCCAGATTCGACGCTGGCCTGGCCATGACCGTCGGTGGGGTGGGGACGGGGCCAACGGCGACCCCCGGGCACGCGGGTTGCTCTGGCGATCGGCCTGGCCCTCCTTGCGTTGAAGCTGGACGCGGACTCCGGAGCGACCTGACCGGCGAAGCACGGGTGGCGGCGCTCACGGATCGATCCGGGCGCTCGGGCCGGTCGGGCACGCTCCGAGCGCTCGCATCCTCGTGAGGATCTCGGAGCGGGCTGTCTGACCTCGCTGGAGCTTCGCCACCATGGCTTCGGGGTAGACGTCCTCGACGGTGGCGCCGTTGCGCGTCCCGGCCAGGTGAAGCGCCACGATCTCCGGGTCGTCGCGGCTGAGACGGACGATGCAGTCGAGCTCGTCCTGCGGGAGTTGGTCTGCGACGTCTTCGTCGACGAGTTCCTCGAAGAAGCCGCTGCAGAGCGACACCGTCCGCCGGTGAATCGATCGCGGACGCAGCCGGGATCGGCTTCGATGTCGGCGGCGAGGAGGCTGAGTGCTTCCTCTCGGTCGGCCGATGCGTGGTCGGCAGTGTCCGGGTCGCTGGCTCGTGCTGGTCCAGGCGAGCCGGTCTCGACACCGCTGATCGACGGTCGAGGGGCTCTGGTCGAGGCGGTCGAGGTCGCATCGACGGCAGCCGGAGGTGTCGCTCCTGGGTCGGTCGAGGCACAGCCGGCGATCAACAACGACAGCACCAGCAGCCCGAGCCGGCGATGACGTCGAGGCATGACAGGTCTCTCGGCCGAAGCCCGCTCCCACCTGAGACCGAGACGGTGCCGCCTCGTCGGCCTTCACGGCCGGTGAGCGCATCCCCGCCGTTCCTGGTGATCCCGCGCCCGCTGCGGATCGCTTGCGTGTCGCCGTCTCAGGCTTGCGGGACCCAGCCCATGCCGATTCCGCCTCCAACTGGGAGGTCGGCTCCGGTGATGTAGGACGATTCGTCCGTGGCCAGGAACAGGGCGGCACTGGCGGCGTCCTCGGGAGCGCCCCAGCGGCCGAGGGGGATCTGCTTCGTGATCTGAGCGGAGATCTCATCGACCTCGTCGCTTGGAGCGGGGGCGCCGGTGGCGGTCGGACCCGGGCTCAAGACGTTGACCCTGATTCCTCGCGGTGCGAGCTCGACGGCGAACGTGCGGGCCAGCGACCTGACGGCGGCCTTGGCGGCGATGGCGACGGACGGTCCGACCACCGGGTTCGAGGCCAGCGCGTTGCCGGTGATGATCACGGAGGCGCCGTCGTTGAGGAGCGAGAGGGCGGCTTGGACGGTGAAGAACACGGCCTTGAAGTTGAGATCGCTGGCGGTGTCGAAATCGGCCTCGGTGGTGTGTCCGAGCAGGGTGAAGTTGATGGCACCGGCGTTGGCGACGAGAACGTCGATCTTGCCGAGCTGCTCTGCGGTGCTGTTGAACAGCCGCTCGAGGTCACGGTGGTTGGTGACATCGCCCGGAACGGCGATGGCAGAGCCTCCCAGGCGGTCTCGCGCTGCGGCCAGGGTGTCGGCGCTGCGGCCGGAGATGGCCACCTGGGCGCCCTCGCCAACGAAGGCCTGGGCGACGGCCAGCCCGATCCCGCTGCCGCCGCCGGTGATGACCGCCACCTTGTTCGCCAACCTCATCGTCGCACTCCTCGCTGCCCACTAGGTCAAGATCGAGCGTACGCACCTGATCCTGGATTCGGTAGCCTGAGAACTCCAGACTTCTATCGCAATCGTCCAGGTCGACCGGATTTTCGGTAGATCAGCGTCGAGGAGAGTTCTCACGATGGACGTGTTGACCGACGTACTACGACATCTCCAGGTCACCGGCAGGGTGGCGGGCGAGATCGAGCTCGGGGCCCCGTGGTCCACCTTCTTTCCCGACAAGGACCACGCCACCGTCCACATCGTGTCCCGAGGCTCCTGTTTCCTCCGGCTCGACGGTGAGACCACGCACCTCGGTCCGGGAGATCTCGTCTTCTTGGCCCACGGGACGGCGCACGTACTGTCGGATCATCCAACCGAGGACGCCGCAGACTCGTCGGCGCTGCTGTCCGAGGCTCCCGACGATGCAGACGCCGAGCTGACGGGTTGCCGACAGATCGAAGGCGGCGGCGACGGTCGACGCACCACCATCATCTGCGCCAACTTCTACTTCGCCTCGGGCGGGAGTCACCCGCTCCGGGCGATCCTCCCGCCCCTCGTTCTCCTGCGCAGCGAGGACATGGTCGACGCCGGTTGGCTCGAGGACTCGCTGCGCTTCATCGCCCGCGAGGCCAAGAGCTCCGAACCGGGCTCGCAACTCGCCCTCGATCGGCTCCTCGATCTGTTGCTCGTCCAGACCGTTCGCGCCTGGATTCGGACCGAGCCCGCTGTCGGCACCGGCTGGCTCGGAGCCCTCGCTGATCCCCACGTCGGGCAGGCGCTCCGGCGTCTCCATCAAGAACCAGGGCGCCACTGGTCTGTCGGCGACCTCGCACGCGAGGTCGGCATGTCCCGCTCCGGGCTCGCCGCCCGCTTCTCGAACCTCGTCGGCGAACCGCCCCTTCGCTACCTGGCCGGCTGGCGCATGAGGCTCGCCGCCCAACGCCTGGTCCAGTCCGACGACAGCGTTGGAAAGGTCGCTCGCAGCCTCGGCTACCAATCGGAAGCCGCATTCGGGTCCGTCTTCAAGAGACACTACGGAGCCCCGCCCGGTACCTGGCGCCGCACCGTCCAGGCGCTGCCCGACCAGGGAGGCTCGCTCGCAGCCCCACCGACCGCACCTACCCATGCTCCCCAGCCGAACGGAGACCGGCCAGCCGGTCTCCGTTCGACCGGGTAGACGACCACCACCCGATCGCCAGGATCGGTGACAGCCGCGAGCTCGCGGCGGCCCTTCGACGATCCGCAGGGCGTTCCTCGATGGAGTGGGTCTGGTGAGGCGGGTCGCCCCGCTCGAAGCGTTTGACCATGGCGTCCGCCTCAGCTCGGGTCGCGAATACCCGACGTCGAACCTTGTGTCATGCGTGTCCTGGCGCACCACCGCCCACCTCACGCCCGCGAGCACGACACGAGCCGATCCTCGCCGCGGGACCGACGCCGCTGCGCCGCTGTCCGGCATCGGATCCTGGTTCGGTAGGATTCGGCGAGGGGAGCTCGACGAGCATCCCGTTGGGAGGACCACCACGTGGCAGCACGATCTCAGCTGACTCGACCGGCCCGGGGCGATGGTCGGGTGCTCGCCGGCGTCTGCGCGGCGCTGGCCTCGCGCTTCGGCCTCAGCCGGACGCTGGTCCGGTTGGCCTTCCTGTTGTTCGGGCTCGTCGGCGCCGGCGAGCTCGTCTACGTGCTGTTGTGGATCCTCATCCCCAAGGATCGGGGCCAACCGGATCCCGCAGGCTCCACCTTCGCCGGGTGACACGACCGGTCTGCCGGCCCCGGGTGCCTCGCCTGCCGCGACGTTCTGCGCCGAACGTGATGCCCCCGGCCGAGACCCGCGTGAGTCGGGCGATGACGAGGCCGCACGCCGCGACCGGGTCCAGCTCGTTGCGGTGGTGTTCAAGACCGGGCTGACCCGGTCGCGGCCCGCCGCTGGGGCCACCGTCGGTGGCGATCCGGGCCGGGCCACCGGTGCTCGCAAGCGCTGCACTGGCGCCCCGGAGGCGTGCGTCGAGCGGAGCTGGCGGTTCGTCGGCGTCGACCTGACATCCTGGACGGATGGTCAACGAGAAGTACGCCGTCGGCGAGTACGAGCGCCGGTTCCTGCTCGACGAGATCCCAGCGGGGGCGACCGACCCCCGCCGAATCGTCGACCTCTACGTCGACGGCACCCGCCTCCGCCTCCGAAGGGTTGACCGACCTGGGGCCGAGCCCGACCGGAAGCTCGGTCACAAGCGCCGCCTCAACACCTCAGATCCCCGGGCGATCATGCACACGAGCCTCTATCTCGACGAGGACGAGTTCCGCGTCCTCGGGGCGCTGCCGGCGAAAAGGCTCGTCAAGACTCGCTGGGCCATCGAGGTCGATGGCCGCCCGTGCGCGGTCAACGTCTTCGAGGAATCGCTGGCCGGGCTCGTCCTGATGGAGGTCGACCTCGGCGACCCGTCGCTTCTCGACGAGTTCGTCCCCCCGTCGTGGGCTGGCTCGGAGGTCTCCGACGACGAGGCCTTCACCGGCGGTGGATTAGCCGGGAAGTCCCTGGACGACATCGCCGACGCGCTGGCCACGGCTCGTACCCGGACGGCTCGCTGACGGCCCGGTCATCGCCGTCGGGTCGGCCTGCCGGCCTCGCGCCGCGTCGGCGGTCTCCGACGGCTCGGCATCGACACGAGCCCGGTCGCAGCCCGAGGCCTGCCGCCCGACCGGACGCGGTCGACCCCCGGACCTCGTGCCCCGTTCAGACGGTGTCCGACAGCTTCAGGCTGCCGTCGTCGTTGATCGTGTAGTGGAAATAGAACCACTTGTCGGTGTGCGAACCCGTCTCCTTCTTGAACGCGGCGATGAGGTCGGTTCCGTCGGTCTTGACATAGATCGACCCGTACACGCCGACGTTCGTTCGGCCCAACCTCTCGATCCGCTCCTTCAGATCCCGGATCCGGGCCTCGGTCGAGCGGCTGGCGAGCGTGTCGACGGCGTCGACGGCGTCCTGCACGGCGCTCGGGTCGTCGTCTGGCTTGGTCGAGCGTTGCAGCTCGGTCGAGAGGATCACCGGCTGGTCGGTGCGCCCGGCCTTCCCGAGCCGCCCGAGCAGCTCCGGGCGCGGGTGCACGTGGCCCCCCGTTTCCCCGGAGGACACGACGAAGACCGCGGCGTCGGCGGCCTGCAGGAACTCGTCGGTGACCTTCTCCGATCCGTGGTGACACACCTTCAACACGTCGGCCCCGAACAGGGCCCTGCCCGCCTCGATCATCCTCGCATGGTCCGCGGACGCCCGCCTGGGCCAGCGGGACAACCCGGCGAGCTCCTTGAGCATGAACTTCTCGGCCTTGTCGTTGAGGTCGCCGCCGAAGAGCACCCGGAAACCACCGATCTCGAGCTTGAGGATCACGGAGTGGCCGTTCTTCGTCTCTCCGTAGCTGCTGAGCGTTCTCAGCGCGTTGGCCCCGTTCGCCTGCTCGACGAACGGGGCGAGGATCTGCACCGAGTAGCCGCCACCGGTGTCGCTCGGCGCGAGCCCCGGCACGAACCGGCGGGTGTCGCCGGCAACGCCGGAGGTGGACCCGTGCCGGTTCGACAACATCTTGAACGACTGGTTGCCCCTGTTCCTGAAGATCGAGGCGACGACGCTGGCGAAGTCGTAGTCCTCGTCGGGGTTGTCGGTGAACCGGCGTCTCACGTCGACGTTCGAGTTGAGCAGGTCGGTCAGGTAGTTCCGACCGTCGATCTCGACCCGCCCCCCGAGACGGTCCCAGCTCGTCACGTTCGGTCCACCCGGCCCCTCGAGCAATCCCGGGTGGAAGACGGTTCCGAACCTGAACAACGGCCCGGCGTCTGCGCCGGTGTCGCTGAGCCTCCTGGCGTCGAAGACCGGCTTGAAGCCGAGGTAGTGGTCGGAGTCGGTGTGGGTGATGAGCGCACCGCTGAAGTCGTAGCCGTTGCCGTAACTACCGAACCGCTCCCGCAGGAAGCGAGCCATGTGGTCGTCCTTGCCTGCGTCGATGACGAGCACACGCTCGGTCGTGCCGGCTTCCGGTGTGATGAGGACCGCTCCGTCTCCTTGGCCGACGTCGACGAAGATGATCTCCAACGGGCGGTCGTCGGTGGTGTGGGTCTTTCGGATGTATTTGGTCTGTGGATCGTCGGACAATGGCGCCCATTCCACCTCGTAGTAGTCGGCGTTCGCCTCGCGCAGAATCGTCAGATGGTCGCCCCACAGCACCTGGCGAAACTTGTCTGCGTTGTCCCGAGGGCCGTCGAGCAGGAAGATCCTGCGCTTCCGGCCCTTCCTGCCGTGCTTCTGCAGCTTGACGTACTTCACCGGCATCGCTCGTCACCTTTCGACGTTGCCGCCCTCAGTGTCGCGCGTCGATGCCCGACCTGCGCCGGTTCTGACCGACGGACACCGATCCCGGGCGTTCGGCCGATCCTGCCCGCCGCGTGGTGCGACCGAGGCCTCGACCGGGGCAGACGGGGCTCGGCGGCAACTCGGCCGGGCCCGCGGTCAGGCCCGGGGGCCCGGCCGCAGCGGGGCCGAATGGCGAGCACGACGTCGGTCCGTCACGCCTCGTCTCGTGGTCGCCTCGATGCGCCCGAGCCCGCATGACTGCCCGAATCCAGATGACGTGACGGCGGCCACGACGCCGAGCGTCGACAGGTCGATCACAACTTGATTGTTGCATGTCCTGTCGGTGCTCTTGCTCACATTGGAGTCAATTCCGGGCATCGACCGTTACCGGGATGTCAGAATCTCCATAGATCGATTTCCTGGGGGCACTCATGGACCCACAGTCCGGTGGATCACGCACGGAGGGGTCGCCCACGAGTCCCTACCTGCACCGATGGCAGGTGATCATCGCAGCGGCGCTCGCCATACCCGCTGCGCTCGTGGCGCTCAGCGCTCTTCGGAGTGGTCAAGACGACGGCGTTTCGGCCTCGGGATCACCCGCGAGCGCAACCAGCAGCGCCCAGACGCCCGGGGGGACGTCCGGGAGCACGGCCGACACCGCGACGACGTCGACCGAAACGAGCAGGACCACCGCCGACGCGGCGACGACGGCGACCGCCACGACGGGGACGGCCACGACGGGGACGACGACCCAGTCCAGCACGACGGCGACGACCGTCGACACCGACACGACGTCGACCGACACCAGTGGCACGACGACCGAGACCAGCACGACGGCGACCACGGCCTCGCCGCAGAACATCTTCTTCGCCGCGTCACCGGCGCTGCAGGACGACGTTCGAGCGCTGATCGAGGCGTTCGACGACGACGTCCCGAGCTTCGATGCGAGGACCCTCTACAACGGCCCGCCGGTCGAGGTGCTCTGTCGACCGCAGGGAGGCACACCGCCGGGATCCGACTTCGCGGTCATCGATGAGCCGCTGACCGACGAGCAGCGAGACACGTGTGCCGCGAACGGCCGTGACGTCGTCGACACCGGTGTCTCCCTGAGCGACGTCGGTATCGACGGCACGATCGTGACCTACGGACGTCAGCAAGCCCGCTTCGCCGCCTTCTTCACCTGGTTGGACGAGCGACGACCGTAGATGGGGGACCGATCCCTCGGTCGCCGGATTCAGCGGGGGGTACTTCGTCGACGCGAAGCGCGCGGCTGCGGTCCGGACCGACCCGGCGATCGCTCGGACGCGCTTGGAGCAGCGTCCCGCTGCTCGGGCACGGCGGACGTCGTCACCGCCATCGGGCGGCCCGCTCGTGCCGGGCTGGGCGGATGCGTGCGTTCCCGATCGCCCGACCCGTCTCGATCCTCGATCGGTGGTGGAGCCGAACGGGCGTGAGGGCGTCGGCGCCGCGGCCGCTCGTGCCGCCGACCTCCCGGCGGTGCTCGGCGGACCGGTCCGAGGCGGTCTGGCCTCGTCGCGGGAGCGCCGGTGTCGCGCTCGGAGTCGCTCACCTCGCCTTATCGGGGCAGGGCGGCCCTGAACCCGGCGGCGACGGCTCGGAGTCGATCGTCCGACGGACGACGTCGACCCCGTTCCCGGCCACGGTCACCGTCTCGGGCATCGGCCACCCCGACCGCTGATCCGACCGCCTGGAGGCCGATGCCCACCATCCTCGTGCCTGCTAGCGGCCCCGTACGCCGGCGCCGTGGCCGCCCGCGATGGGGAGCTCCGGGCGCTCCGGTTGCGGTGGCGGCGTCGGTGAGAACCCGAACTCCGTGGCGATCTGGATGTCGACGGTGGCGTCGTGGCCAACGCCGTAGACCGTGTCGGCGCCGGAGACGCCCTCGGCGTCGACGCTGATCGAGCTGCCCGGCGTGAACCCGTCGAAGACCTTGACGTACCACGTTCCGCTCGGTAGTCCGACGAGGTTGGTGACGTGGTCGTCGTCCACGGTCCAGATGTGCGGAGGGGCGATCGTGCCGGTCTGTTGCACGACGTGGATCTCCGCCTCGGCCGGGGCGCCGGTGAAGTCAACCGCAACCGTCATCTCGCACCCGTCCCCGATCATCTCCTCGTGCACGAGCGAGTCGCCGTCGCGGAGCACCTGGAATCCCGCCAAGCACGGATCGAGCTCGATGGAGAAGTCGATCCCGGTCTGGCCGGCAGCCTCGAGGTCGGCGACCTGGAGCACGAGCTCGTCGATGATCGGCTCGTCGTCGTCGACGACCGACGAGCTGTTGGCCATGCTCCACAGCACGACGGCCTCGTCGCAGTTGACGACGCCGTCGTCGGCGACGCTGATGTTGCCGTCGCCGGACTCGTCGATCTCGACGTCGAAGTACTCGGCCGCCAGTGGGGTGCAGGCCGGGCGCCACGTCCAGCCGGTCGGACCGTCGTCGGCGGGGCGGGCCGATGCTGGCCCGCCGGCTCCGATGACGGTGGCGACGATCAACGTCGTGACGACGATCGCGGTTCGGGTCGAGGTGGACATGGTGAGATCCCTTCGGGTTCGTTGCGGTGTCACCCGTCCTGACCGTCGACCTCACGCCGCCTTACGGATCTCGGCGTCCCTTCTTCGACGCGATCGGGGACCGGGTCGGGCTCGTGCCCGGGCCACGAACCCGTGTGGTGTTGGCCCGGCCCGCGTCACGACTGGTCGCCGGACCGGATCACGACCGAGCCGCGGCCGTTGGCCACCATCCAGATCCGCTCCCTCCCCGTCGACAGGTTGATCTGGGGGATGTTCTTCAGGAGCCACTTGACGCCTCGCATGGCGGCGCGGCGCTCGTAGTCGTCTGGTGGGGTGAGCTCGATGCCGCTCGTGTAGGCGAGCAGGGCGTCGCCCTCGACCAGGACGGGGTCGTCCTCGGTGACGTCGAGGACGACGGTCTCGCCCGGGGTCGCGGTGGCGACGTGGCCGGTGCCCCGCATGACCCAGGCGTAGGTCGTGTCCCGGACGATGGCCATCTCCCGGGGCACCCGCCGCTCGAGCGCCACGTCGAGCGCGTCGTCGTGAGCCAGCACCTCGCCCTGTGCCAGCACGATCAGCTCGTCGTCCGCGAGGTGGAACACGGAGACGTCACCTCCCTCGTGGCCGAGCCAGATCTGTCCGCCGCCGCTGGCCCGGTGCATCTTGAGGTTGCCGGTGAGCGCGAGGTCGCCGGCCACGTCCATCTCGATGCGGCTCCTGGCGGTGGCGGTGAAGGACTCGTCGCCCACCGCCGCCCGCCAGCCCGATCGTTCGACCGTGTCGCGGAGGCTGGCGTCGAGCTCGTGCGACTCGTGGTGGTAGGTGAGGTCGCCCCGGGAGGCGAGGACTCGGCTGTGTCGAATCCGAAGGGGGACGTCGGGTCGCACGATGGCGCCGAGGATGTGCGACGCGGCGTGGAACAGGTGGTCGGGATCGGGGTCGAGCTTGACGAGGGTCACGTGTCTCCAACTCTCCGTGTGCGGGTCTGTGCGTCGGTCGTCCGTCCGCCTGTCCCGACGGGGGTGGACGGCGCCGCCGCTCGCCATGGTCCCCTCGATGCGGTGGATGCACCGAGGGGACCGGCGCGGCGGCGGGGTGTCGGGCGACGGGAGGCGGGTCGGCCTGCGTCCCGGTGTCGCGAGGGGATGGCCGGCGCTGGTGCCGGGTGCCGCCGGGCGGCGAGATCGTGCTCGGTCTCGGTGGGGTCGCCCGAGGACCGGAACGTCGGTTGGTGTGGCGATGTGGCGGTCGATGCCGGGGCGGTCATGGGGTGTGCTTCCCTCGGGGTCGGCCGGCTCGAACCGGCCGGTTGATTCGCCCCGGCGACGGTCCGGGGACGGTGGTGTCAGCCGCCGTTGTCGACGGTGGCGGTGGTCGTGACGATCAGCCGCGAGCCCTCGACGGGGATGCCGGGGTCGGCCGGCGGCCCGGCGTAGGCGACGATGATCACCTCGTGGCCGTCGTTGAGCTCGGGGTCGCAGGGAACCTGGATGTTGCCCGTCCCCCGCACGTCGCGGACCGTGTTGGCCGGGCGGAGGTCGCCATCGACGATGAAGTCGACGTACTCGGCGTTGCCGGCGGCCCAGCTGGCCGGGACGACGGCCTCGCCCCCCGGCGAGCCGGGCAGGTCGCTGACCCGGCACTCGGCGGCGTCGACGTCGATGGTCCAGTCGATGATGGTCGGGGTGTCCTGGCCCTCGTCCTCGTCGGTCGCCGTGCCGGTCGACGGGGTGGTGGTCGCCGACGTGCCGGCGGTGCTCTCGGTCGGCGGTGCTGCCGGCGATGTCGTGGTCGAGGCGGTCGACTCGCTCGGGACGTGGTCCGGTGGCGAACCGGGGATCGTGTCGTCGGGCTGGGCGGCGGACGAGCCACCTCCGCAGCTGGCCGCCAGGACGGTGGCCCCGACCGCGGCGGACACGAGGACGAGCCGGAGGCGGCCGCCCGTCGCCGTCACCGGGGCGGACCGGTCGGCGGCCCCGCCGTTGCTCAACATGGGATCGATCCTCCTGTCGGCCATGCCGCCGGTTGCGGCTGCGGTCATCCAACGACGGAGGTGGGTGACGGGTCGAGTCCTCACCCTGGGTGAATCGATCGCCAGGCAACGCCGCTGCGGTCCGCTGCGGCCCTACCGTCGGGCTAGGTTCGAGGTCGAGGCCTGACGACCGGCGACCGTCCGGTCCGGGGACTGGACAGGGGGGAGTCGTGGTGGAGGTGAGGTCCGATGACGTGGTCCGTCGAGGGCTCCTCGACCGTCTCCCACGGCCGGAGGACGACGAACGACTGCTGGTGATCTCGGCCCCCGGTGGGTGGGGCAAGACGACGTTGCTGCGGAGCTGGGCAGGCGGGGTGCCGGCGATCCGGTGCTGCTGGAGCTCGCTGACCCCGGCCGACAACGATCCGATGCGGCTGATCGCCGGCGTCCTCGAGTCCTCGGAGGCCCTGATCCCGGACGTGGGTCGTTCCCTTCCCGGTCCCGGCTCGTCGACGCCGGCCGCGTGGGTGGAGGAGGGCCTGCCCGTGCTCCTGGACGCGGTCCAGGCCGACGGTCCGGCCGCCATCGTGCTCGACGACTACCACGTCATCGACAACCCCGAGAGCCACCGCATCGTGCAGGCCATGATCGAGCAGGTCGGGCCACGGTCGCTGCTCGTGCTGTCGACCAGGGTCGACCCGCCGCTCCGCCTGGCCCGCCTGCGGGCTGCGAGGTGGGTGAGCGAGCTCCGTTCCGACGATCTCGGCTTCACCACGGACGAGGCCGACCAGCTGCTCCGCCAGGCCTTCTCGCTCGACTTGTCGCCGCAGCAGGTCGAGCTCCTCGTCGAGTCGACCGAGGGGTGGCCGGCCGCCATCAGCCTGGCCGCCCAGTCCCTCCGGACGGTCGACGATCGGGACGAGTTCCTGTCCCGGTTCGTCAGCAGCGACCGGCTCATCGTCGACTACCTGGCCGAGGAGCTGCTCGACACGCTTCCACCGGACCACCGGACGTTCCTCCACCACACGTCGGTCGTCGATCGGTTCGTGGTCGAGCTGGCGGCCGCGCTCACCGACCCGGCGTCGGCTGGGGCGATCGCCGAGGACCTCGAACGCCGCGGTCTGGCCCGCCGCCGCCACGAGTCCGGTCGCATCTGGTACCGCTACCACGATCTGCTCCGAGACGTGCTCAAGCACCGGCTGGACGCGGACGCGAGGCGGGTCGGGCATCGGCTCGCTGCGGACTGGTACCTCGCCGACCACCAACCTCGGCCGGCCATCGAGCAGTTGATCGAAGCCGGCGACAACGGGCGGGCCATCGCCCTGGTGGCGAAGCACGCATCGGACTACACCCTCCGAGGCCGCTATGCGACGGTCGCCCGCTGGATCGGCGCACTGGCCGAGACGCCCGAGGCCGATGCCGGGATGTTCCTCCTGGCCGCTAGGGCCACCCTCTACGGCGGTCGGGTCGATCAGGCCAAGACCTGGGCCGGCCGGGCGGACGAGCACACCGACGACCAGCCGACCAACCGCCTGATGGCCCTCGCCACCCGGGTGAGCCTGCTCCACGCCGACGGCCGGATCGCCGATGCGGCGGCCGAGGCCGATCGGGTCTTCGAGCTGTTCGACGGGCGCAACGGATCGTTCGACGGACCACCGGGCGACGTCGCCGAGTGCCTGCTGGTGTCGGCGATGGCGCTCACCCTCGACGGCCGGACGGGGCCGGCCGAGGCCCGCCTCGAGCAGTGCATCGAGGTGACGTCCGGTGCGACCGACCGCATCCCCACGATCGCCGCCCGCTCGCTCCAGGGACTCCTGGCCTTCCAGCGCCAGGACCCGGCGACGTCCCGCTCGCTCACCGACCAGGCGATGCGGATGGCCGAGGAGGTCGGGCTGCCATCGACGGCCATCCACATGAGCCTCGCCCACGTCGGTCGGTTGCTCACCGGAGACGCCGACCAGGCCGGACGGGCGGTCGAGCCCCTCCGCACCATCGGCGAGACGATCTACAGCCCGTACGCCGTCGCGCTCTTCCACCTGGCCGAGGCCAACCACTGGATCGAGACCGGTTCGATCGACGACGCAGAGCGGGTGATCGTGGCCGCCCGCGATCTCATCGAGGAGATCGAGCAACCGTCACCGCTCATCGAGCGCTACGTCGATCTGATCGCCGGCCGACTCCCGTCGACCGCCCCGACACCGGACGACCGCCGACCGGCCGGAACCGCGGCGCTGACCGCCCGCGAGATCCAGGTGCTCCGGGCCTTCAGCTCCAACCTCACCCAGCGCGAGATCGGCCGCGAGCTGTTCCTGTCGTTCAACACCGTGAAGACCTACGCACGGTCGGCCTACCGGAAGCTCGGCGTCAGCTCCCGGTCCGAGGCGGTCCAGGTCTGTCGCGACGCGGGGCTCTTCTGACCGCGACCCGACCACGACCGCTCAGCGGCGCTCGACGGCGACCAGCGGCGCGTTGAGATCCCGGATCAGGGCGAGGATGCCGTGCAACTGCGCCTGGTCCTTGACGGGCCCGACCAGCACCGTGCGCCCGTCCTCGATCTCCGCCACCAGATCGGCGAACACGGCGACGACACGACTCCCGACCGGTCCCTCGACGACAATCCGATACCGCACCATCTCTCCTCCGAACCTGGCGATCGGGCTCAGTATCGAGCACCCCTGGGTGAGCGCGCCCGGGAGGGCGGCCATCGCCCAGGGTGAATCGCGAATCCTCGCCCGGACCGTCACCCCGATCCGTCGGCCACCGGGCCCGTTGCGGGGTGGCTTGCGACGTGCGGCGTGCGGCAGGATTGGGCCCCTTGGGGCCGCAGCCGGTCGAGCCGGCGAGGCCCGATCACACGATGCCCGATCGCCCGAACCATCGAGGAGCAGCATGCCGGGACCACTCGACCGCGACGCATTCGACGACTTCCTCGACGACAAGCCCGGGTGGATCGTCCTCAGCACGATCACCCCGGACGGCTATCCGCACAGCGTGCCGCTCGGCTACTTCCGCGACGGCGACCGGGTCTACTGCGGTTGCGTCGACGGTACGACCAAGATCAGGAACATCGAGCAGAACCCGAAGGTCTCGCTGATGGTCGAGTCCGGCTCGACGATGTCGGACATCAAGGGTGCGATGATCCAGGGAACGGCCACCGTGCACCGAGACGAGGACACGGTGCTGGCGCTGATGCGGAAGGGCGCGTCGCGCCGGGGCGTTCCCGATGGAGACCTGCCGACGGCGGCCCGCCCTGGGTCGGCCTACATCGAGGTCGCGGTCGAACGGCGCATCTCCTGGGACTACGGCAGCTGAGAGCCCGCTGCGGCGACCGGGCGACGAGGTGCGGTCGCCTCAGGCGTCGTCGAGGTCGTCCACCATCCGGGCCAGGAACAGTGCTGCGTCCTCGACCGAGGTCAGCTGGCGCTCGAACGCATAGGTCTCGGTCCGGCTGGTCCCGTCGCCCGACTCGATGTCGAGCGTCATCGTCGAGCGGGTGATGTCGGTCATCGAGGCCGACGTCGCCGAACCGATACCCAGGTAGTGCTGCGCATACAGCAGGCACGCATCGAGGTGATCGTCGTTCATGTGCTCGATCATTCGTGCCTTCTCGTCAGCGGAGAAGTCCTCGGACATCAGCTCGCATCCCCGTCCGTTGCCGTGATGTCGGTCAAGGGTAGGGGAGCGCTCGCCGGTGGAGCACACCGGTGGTGTGGAGGCAGGGGCCGGCGCTCGGCCGGTGGTGGAACGTGGTCGCTCAACCCGGTCGGCCGGGATGGCCACGTCGGCACGACAGGAGGCGACGCGGCGGCGTCGGCGGCCGCGGCCCGGCCCCCACCGGCAGGTTGGCCGTCCGGGAGCTGACGAAGCTGGTCGAGCGTCGGAACGACCCGCATCGCGTTCGACCGAGCGGCCGGTGCCCGGTCGCCGGCCCGGTCCCGGCCGCCATCGTTGTCTGGCTCCCGGCCTCGACCTCACGTAGCGTCGGCGACACCGCGACAACGGAGCTGACGACCATGTCCTACGAGACGATCCTGTACGAGAAGGACGGGCCGATGGCCGTCGTCACCCTGAACCGGCCGGAGAAGCTGAACGCACTGTCCGACGACCTGCAGCTCGAGGTCCGCGATGCCCTCGAGGACGCCGGTTGGGCCGACGACGACATCCGGGTCATCGTGTTGAAGGCCGCAGGGCGCGCGTTCAGCGCCGGGTTCGACATCTCCGGCGCCGACGGGCGGCCCGAGGCGGTCGAGATGCGAGCCGGCTTCCTGAAGGGGAAGGGCTTCAGCGCCTCCAGCTGGTGGGATGTGTTCTGGAACAACCCGAAGCCGATCATCGCCCAGATCCAGGGCTACTGCATCGCCGGCGGGCTGGCGACGGCGACGTTCTGCGACCTCCGCATCTGTTCCGATGACGCCCGCTTCGGTGCACCGGAGATTCGGACCGGTGGTCCGTACATCCCCGCCGTCTGGCCGTGGGTCGTCGGGATGACCAAGGCCCGCGAGTTGCTCTACACCGGGAACCTCATCGACGCCGCCGAGGCCAAGCGACTCGACCTCGTCAACCAGGTCGTCGCCGCCGACGAGCTCGACGACGCCGTGCGCCTCCAGGCGGAGACCATCGCCAAGCTGCCCCCGCCGACCGTCGAGTACAACAAGAAGCTGATCAACATGGCGTACGAGCTGATGGGGGTCCGGCAGGTCATCGAACGGTCCATGGAGCTCGAGGCGATCGCACTGACCAGCCCCCGGTCATCCGAGGAGATCGCCCACTTCGAGAAGCTTCGGGCCGAGGAGGGCCTCAACGCAGCGCTGGCCTGGAATGCCGCCCGATTCGAGCGGGAGGACGCCTGGTTCCGCAGCTGACCAGCGACGGGCCGGCCGGCCGGTGTGGTGACCGCAGCGGGCAGGCCGTGGTCTACCTGGACGGCTCGGCCGGACGGCCGAGGGTCAGGTAGGCGAACCCGAGCACCCCCCGTCGAGTGAGATAGCCGGCTCGATGGGCGTCGGCGGCCGAGCGTGCCTCGTCCGCCGCCTCCGGATCGGTTGCGGCCATGACCACCTGCTCCCAGTTGCGCAGGTAGCCGAATTCGAAGCGGTCCCAGTCGGCCATGGTCGCCACCTGGAGGTCGAGCGGCCGCCATCCGGCCGCCACGGTACGGTCGACCAGCTCGTCGAGCCGGGGGAGCGGACCGAAGACCTCCAGCTGCTCCGGGCCGGGCGGTCGCTCCCAGAACGCCGTGCCGAGCAACAGCCGCCCGCATGGCTCGACCAGCGTCCACAGGTGGGCCATGGCCTCGTCGAGCGTGCCGATGGCGTGCTCGGCCCCGACGGTCAGAACCAGGTCGGCCGGCTCGGCGTCGGCGAGCTCGGCCGAGAACGTCACCCGGTCCCGCAACCGGCGAGCCGACGCGTTGGCCAGCGCCCGGTCGATGAGCACGCCATCGCGATCGATGCCGTGGCCGGTCGCCCGTTGGCACGCATCGAGCAACCGGAGCAGCAGCTCGCCCCAGCCGCACCCGATGTCGAGGATGCGTCTCGGTTCCCCCGCGGCCAGCCTGGCCACGAGCCGGTTCGCCGTCTCGTCGGTCATCGGGCTGTTGAAGTCGAGCCACTCGTAGTAGCCAGCGGGTCCACGCCTGCGCATCGGGACTCGAACGTAGCAGCGGGCCCGGACGGCGACCCCGGATTCCGATCCCGTCGTCGGTCCGTCGGCCCCGGGCGTCGAACTATGCTCACGCAGGAGTCTGCTTGGAGGGAACGTCCATGGTTTCGAGCATCCCGAAGACGACCCCGCTGCGGGTCCTGGTCGCCCTTGCGGTCGTCGCCGGTCTCGTCGCCGGCGTCGGCAGTCCGTCGTCTGCGGCCACCGTCGTCGTGGTCACCACCACCGCCGACACGGTCGCCGCCGACGGCGTCACCTCGCTGCGGGAGGCGTTCGGCTCGGCCAACAGCGACGGCGACGACACCGTGATCCAGCTCGGCGCCGGCCTGACCTACGAGCTCGACGATTGCGTGGTCAAGATGCCGGTCGAGATCGGCATGAGCGGCTTCTTCCGCCCACCCGACGATGACGACCTGAACGCCGACGGCGACCTCGACCACACCGAGGCCAACGATCTGACGATCGAGGGCAACGGCTCCGAGATCGTCAACACCTGCGAGTTCGACCGGGTGATCGACAACCACGACGCCGGGTCACGCCTGTTCCTCGAGCAGCTGACGGTCCGTGGCGGCGACGACCCGCCCGACGCCGGTACCAACGTCTTCTCGCTCGGCGGCGCCACCCTCACCGGGGTGACGGTCACCGATTCGTTCAGCGACCTCGGGGCCCAGGACGCGGCGGTCGTCGTCGGCACGAGCGACGACGTCGTCAGCCCGGGCAACCGGCTCACGATCATCGACTCGACGTTCCTGGTGAACCAGCCCTCCGGGGCCAGGGCCCGGGTCAGCGACGCGATCGTCAGCGGATCGCTGTTCGCCGACAGCGCCGTGCACGGCATCGCCATCTCGTTCGGCACGCTCGACATCAGCGACACCTCGTTGATCGACAATGGCCAGCACGGCGTCGCCGGCATCGACGCCGCCATTAACGCGACCGACGTGGTCGCCGGCGGCAACGGCGGCTACGGCCTCCGCAACACCGGCAACGCCGACTCCGGCCAGGCCCTCATCGTCGACGACAGCCGGATCGTGGCCAACCTCACCGGCGGCCTGCGCTGCTCGTTCTGCACCGACCTGGAGGTCACCGACTCGATCGTCCAGCTCAACGAGGGGACCGGCGTGTCGATGCAGACCAACGTCGTCGGGCCGACGATGACGATCACCGGCTCGACCGTCGCCGACAACACCGGCGGCAGCGGACCGTTCGGGCCCAACGCCGGCGGGGTCGAGCTGGAGGCGCAGGACGGCCCCGTCCCCACCCTCACCGTCGAGAACTCGACGATCACCGACAACGAGGCCGGCGCCGGCTCGTCTGGCGGCGGGATCCGCACGATCTCGGCCGATCTCGACCTGTCGTTCGTGACCCTCGTCGACAACTCGGCGGCAACCGGGGCCAACCTCGATGTCGGGGCGAACGAGCTGACCGCCACGGCCTCGGTGGTCGCCCTGCCGGCCGGCGGGGGAGCCAACTGCGTCGCCACCGGAGCGGTCTCCAGTCTCGGGTTCAACCAGGCCGACGACCTGACCTGCGGCTTCGGCGGCGGGACCGGCGACGTCGCCCCGGCCGGCAACCCGCTCCTCGACCCGCTCGCGGACAACGGCGGTCCGACGCCGACCCGGTTGCCCCAGGACGGCAGCCCGCTGATCGGCGTTGTCAGCGGTCCGCTGTGCACGGGCGTCGACCAGCGGGGCACCGGCCGCCCCCAGGGCCCGGCCTGCGAGGTCGGGGCGGTGGAGATCGACGAGACGCCGATGGCCGTGATGGTCGCCGGCCAGGACCCGCTGGTCCGGGCCGACCGCCCGCTGCGCGACTGGTTGCTCGACCTCGGCTACGCGGTGACGGTGCTCGACGACGACGATCTCGACGCCGCCGCCATCGCCGGGCTCGACGACGCGGACTTCGTGCTGGTCTCGTCGTCGGTGGTACCGACCAAGGTCGGGTCCAGCCTCAACGACGTCACCACGCCGATCCTGGCCACCGAGGGCTACCTGTTCGACGACCTCGGCATCGCCACCACCGGTGGGCAGCTGGCGGCCACGACGAACGTCGTCGTCGTGGATCCGACCTTCGGGTCGACCGGGTACGTGAGCGTGCTGACGGCCCCTCGGCCGCTGGCCTCGGGCGACGCCATCGCCGGCGCCCAGATCGTCGCCAACGCCCCCGGCGGCATGGACGGCACCGATCCGGTTGCGTTCGCCGTCGCCGACGGCACACCGCTGGCCGACGCAACGCCGGCGGCCGGGGCCCGCGGCGCCTTCTTCTTCAGCTTCGGCGCACCGCCGGTCGCCCGGAACGCGGCGTTCGACCTGCTCGACCACCTGCACGACCTGCTGGTCGGGCCCTGAGCCCGGCTCGCATCTCCGCCACCGTCGTGGCGGTCGGGGCGCCGCCGAGGTCGGCCGACGCACCGAGCAGGGCCCGCAGGCCTCGGGCTCGGCGGGCCTCCTCCAGCGCGATCAGCGGCTCGTACCGGCTCCACACGTTGAGGACCGTGCCGTCCCGGACCAGGTGGGTCGGGGCCAGGACCGGAGGCGGCCGGGCGGTCGCCGGCCTCGAACCAGAACTCGGTCTCGGCGCTGTCGATCTCGACGTCGGCGGCGCGCTCGGCCCCGGCCGGCACGTGCTACCACTCGCCCGGGCCGTCGGTGGTCGCCTCGCCGTCCATCGTCAGGACGGGGCGCCCCCGGGTGATCACCCCGACGTCGTCGGTCGGGTGCCGATGCGGCTCGATCGACGGGCCGGCCGGGCAGGTGGCGAACAGGACCTCGCAGCCATCGGCGGCCAGCCTGAAGGCGTCGAACGGGCCGTCGAAGGCCGGCAGGGCCCGGATCTCGGGCGGGAAGTGCTCGCTCGGATCGCTGGTTCCGCCGCTCATCGGCCCGGTCCTCTCCGCCTGACGGCTCCGTGGCGTCGACGCCGTGTCTACCCTGTGACCCCATGGACGCTCGCGAGGTCGGTCGCCGGTTGGCCGAACGCCACGAGGCACTGGGCCGCCCGGACGGGGTCGACGAGATCCGCTCGCTGCTCAACTACGCCGAGGCCCCCCACACGGGTGACTGGACGCTCCGCTCGGCCCTGGTGCGGCTGGCCCAGGTCGATCCGGCCCGGGTCGGCGCACTGCTCCAGGCCATGCGCCGCCTCGATGTGCCGCTTCACCACGTGGCCAGGGCGCTGCAGCGCCGACCGGCCCACAGCCTGCTGCCCGACCCCGCGACTCGTGCCATCGACGTCGACGCCGCCATCGGGTCGGGCGACGGGTCGGTCCGAACGGTCCCCGACATCCGCCTGGCCGACATCGCCAGGGCCGTCGCCGCCGGCCACGACGAGCGCCCGGTCGTCGACGGCTATGCCGGCATCTCGGCGCTCGACCAGGAGGAGCGGCTGGCCGTGCCGCTGCTGGTGTTGGCCGTCGACTTCGACGGTCTGGCCCGCGAGCTGGCGACGTGGGCCGAGGCCGGAGCCGTCGATCCACCGCTCGAGCGGGTCGAACGCGTCGCCGAGCGGGTCTGGCGGCGGCTCGACGAGCTCGGGGTCCCCGAGGAGACCATGCCGCCACGGGGTGCCCGCACCCGAGGCTGAGGTCCGCCGCGTGGGTCGGCGGCTCGCCGCGCTCGCCCGGTCAGCCGACGTCGGCCGCAGCCGACCTCGCCCCGGACTGGCCGGTCACCAGCGCGGCCAGGGCGACGATCACCACGGCCATGCCGCCGAACTGGAGGGCAACGACCGGCTCGCCGAGGAAGACCCAGGCCAGCAGGGTCGAGGTGACCGGGATGGCCAGCGTCAGGGTCGAGCCGAGCCACGCCGGGATGTGCCCGAACGCCCAGTTCATCAGCATGTGCGAGGTGAAGCCCGGGCCGATCGACAGGATGCCGAGCCACAGCCAGGCCGTCGGCGACGGCGCATCGAAGACCTGTCCTGACCCGATGGCGAACGGGGTGGCGACGAGCGCCGCGATCAGCGCCGTCGCCCCCGTGTACTGCGACGAGTCGATCGTGTCCCGGGTCAGCTTGGAGAACACGAAGTAGAGCGTCCAGGCAACGACCGTGACCACCGACAGCAGGTCGCCGGCGAGGCTCCACTCCGGTAGTCCGCTCGAGCCGAACAGGACGATCGCCACCCCGACCAGGGCGACCATGGCCAGGCCCCAGTCGGCCCGGCGGGGCCGCTCGCCGAACAGCCGGCCGGCGATGAGCAGCATGATCACGGGCTGGCACGATCCGATCACGGTTGCGTTGGCCACGGTGGTCAGCCGGAGCGAGACGAAGAACAGCATGATGTCGGCCCCGAGGGAGAGGCCGCCGCCGAGCGACGCCCGGATCGACGAGCCCCGCAGCGGGGTACCGCGGAGCTGGAGGAACACCAGCACGATCGCGGCGTAGATCCACATCCGCCAGAAGACGACCGCAAGCGGGCCGAGCTCGTCGATCCCCTTGGCGATGACCCCGGACGCAGCCCAGCCGACCATCGCCAGCGCGGCGGCCGGCAATCCGCGAGGATCGGCGGTGCGGGCGTCGGCGACGGCGGTCATCGCCGCCCGTCGGCCGTCGGACGTCGCGCAGGGGCCGGGGTGAGGTCGAGCACCGTGCAAGCCTGCCAGCCCCCGGTCGAGCGGTCGAACCGCGGTCGGGCGACCAGGGGCGGCCACCATCGTCGTCGCCGGCCGGTGGCGCCCGCCTCCCACCGGGTCCGGTCGAGTCCGTCCAGTTCCGCTCGTGTCGTGCCGACAGCTACCGGAGCAACCCATCCTCAAGAGAGGGCGACCATGAAGCGAACACCGATCATCCTGCTGGCCGTCATCGGCCTGCTCCTGGCCGGCTGCGGCGACCCCGACACCGTCGAGACAGCGGCCGACCGGTTGGCCTCCGGGGCCGGGACCCCGGCGTCTGACGGCGACGACACGGTGGAGGGGGGCGCCGCCTCCGGGACGCTCCGGTCGGCCGTGCTCGGACGGGCCCTCGATCGGGCCGAGGCGATGAGCTCGGCCCGCTTCGAGGCGACGATCACCGTCGGCGGGCAGGCCGGGGGCGACCTCCCCGGTGCGTTCACGATGACCCTCGCCGGTGCGTTCGACCGCGAGGCCGATGCGTCGGAGATCACCATGGACGTCGGCGACCTGCTCTCGGCCGCGACCGCAGGGGAGGCCGACGGCGCCGAGGCGATGGCCGAGCTGTTCGCCGGCCTGCTCGACGAGCCGCTGCGGATGATCACGATCGGCGACACCAGCTGGGTGAAGTGGGGCCTGCTCGCCATGTTCGGGGTCGACGATGCGTGGCTCGAGAGCGACGCCGCCGGGAGCTCGATGGCGGCCGACTTCGGCGTCGGCGGCGGGACCGACTCGCCGATCTCGCTGCTCGAGGGACTGGCCGAGGCCGAGGCCGACGTCGAGATCGTTGGCCGGGAGGACGTCCGGGGCGTGACGACGACCCACCACCGGGCTTCGCTCGATGTCGCCGCCCTGGCCGAGCGGATGAGCGACGAGCAGCGGGCCGCGTTCGAGGTCGAGCTCGGCGCCTCGACCGAGGCCCGCTATCTGCTCGACCTGTGGATCGACGACGACGATCTGCTCCACCGCTTCGAGCTCGCCGTCGACGAGCGCGGTGCGGCGGACGGCGCCCAGGTCGGGGAGGTCGGCGGGCTGGCCGTCGTCTACGACCTCTGGGACCACGGCGTCGACCAGGGCATCGCCCCGCCGCCGGCCGACGAGGTCGTCACCGAGGCAGAGCTCGGGTTCTCGCTCGAGGACCTCGGCGCGCTCGCCGGCTGATCGCCGGCCGGTGGCGGGCCACCGGCTCGCCGGCCGGGCGCCGGTCCGACCTCAGCCGTCGCCCGGCACCAGCTCGAAGACCGCCTCGATCTCGGTGGCGATGTCGAAGGGCAGCTCGGCCATCCCGACGGCGGAGCGGGTGTGGATCCCGGCATCGCCGAACACCTCGTGGAACAGCGCCGAGCACCCGTCGATCACCGCCGGCGTCCGATTGAAGCCCGGCGCGCAGTTGACCATGCCGAAGACCTTGACGACCCGGGCGACCCGATCGAGCGAGCCGAGCTCGGCCCTGACCGAGCGGAGGATCTGCAGCCCGGTCAAGCGGGCCGCTTCCCTGGCGGTGTCGAGATCGACGTCGTCGCCGACCTTGCCGGCGATGGTCGAGCCGTCCGAGCGGACCGGCCCGTGACCACCGACGTGCAGGAGGTTGCCAGACACCACCGCCGGGACGTACATGCCGCCGGGCGGGTAGCCATCCGGCAGCTCGATCCCGGCCGCGGCCATCCGTTCCTCATGTCCCATCCCGCAACCGTAGCCAGCGGATCGGCGCCGCTCGACCGCGGCTCGACCCGCGGTCGACCGGGGGACCAGCGCCGACGGTCAGGCTCCTGGTGAACGGACATCACACGATCAGGAGGAGCTCACCGTGCCGATGCCGAGCTTCATGCGCCACATCAACAAGTACACGTTCAACCGCCGGGAGCTGGCCAAGGGGGACCGCCCGGTCCTGACCCATGTCGGCCGGCTCTCCGGCACCGTCTACCGCACACCGGTCGAGGCGATCCCCGTCGAGGGCGGCTACGCCGTCGTGCTCGTCTACGGCGCCGAGGCGACCGACTGGGTCAAGAACGTGTGCACCGCCGGCCGGGCCACGCTGACGATCGACGGTGTCGCCCGCGAGCTGACCAACCCGCGGGTTCTGGTCGGCGACGAGGCTTGGGGCGAGCTACCGTCCGGCACCGGCCGGCCACCGGCCCTGCTCCGGGTCGACGAGGTCCTGCGCCTCGACACGGTCCCCGGTTGACCGGGCCGTGCGCCACCGTCCCGGGCCCCGTCACCCCTGGGGTGCCGGCCGGGACGGGCTAGGGTGCGGCCCATGACCAGCTTCTTCGATTTCGTCATGGACGACATCAACGGCGATCAGGTCGACTTCGCCACCTACCGGGGCAACGCCTCGCTGGTGGTCAACGTCGCCAGCCGTTGAGGCCTGACCCCCCAGTACGCAGGTCTGCGTACCCTCCACGACGAGCACAACGAGGCCGGCTTCAACGTGTTGGCCTTCCCCTGCAACCAGTTCCGTGACCAGGAGCCCGGCACCAACGAGGAGATCCTCGAGTTCGCCACCTCGACCTACGGGGTGACGTTCCCGATGTTCGCCAAGATCGAGGTCAACGGCGACGGGGCCGCACCCCTCTACCGGTGGCTGCGGTCCGAGCAGCCGGGGGAGGGGGCGACGTCCGACATCGCCTGGAACTTCACCAAGTTCCTCGTCGACGGCGACGGCAAGGTCGTCGCCCGCTACGAGCCGATGACCACGCCGGAGGAGATCGCGGCCGACGTGGCTGCGCTCCAGCCGTAGGCCGTCGCCCGGTGCCGGCTACTTGAAGACGAGCGCCCCGTCGTCGAGGTCGGCGGCGGGCAGCTCGTCCTTGTCGGTCATGTAGTCCTGCGTGTGGAGCCACGGCTGGCGGTCGCCCTGCCTCGGCAGCAGGTGGAGCGACCGCATCAGGTAGCCCGGGTTGAAGTTGTCGTCGTCGACCCATGGCCCGATGGCCATGTCGGCGTCGTCGGGCCGCAGCTCGGGCACGACGGTGCGGGCGCCGAGCTCGTCCATGTGGGTGAGCAGCCGGCACACGAAGTCGGCGACCAGGTCGGCCCGGAGGGTCCAGCTGGCCCGGAAGTAGCCGAAGACCCAGGCCATGTTCGGCACGCCGGTGAACATCATCGCCCGGTAGCCGACGGTCCGGCTGAAGTCGAGGGGCTCCCCGTCGATCACGAACTCGATGTCGCCGAGCACGCTCAGGTTGAAGCCGGTCGCGGTGATGATGAGGTCGGCGTCGAGGTGCTCACCCGAGGTCAGTTGGACGCCGGTCTCGGTGAACGTCTCGATCTGGTCGGTGACGACCGACGCCTTGCCGTCGGCGATGGCGTGGAACAGGTCGCCGTCCGGCACGAACGCGATCCGCTGGCGCCAGGGTCGGTAGGTCGGGGTGAAGTCGGGGTCGAGCGGGTAGTCCTCGCCCAGGATCTCCTTGATGCCGTTGGCCAGCTCCGCCTTGACGAGGTCGGGGTGCTGGGCCGACATCGTCGTGATCTGCGACTGGTC
Organism: Acidimicrobiales bacterium; assembly: GCA_028285495.1. Classification (GTDB taxonomy): domain Bacteria; phylum Actinomycetota; class Acidimicrobiia; order Acidimicrobiales; family SZUA-35; genus JAHELU01. The sequence continues at coordinate 37,048 of JANQPB010000026.1, read as the reverse complement.
GAAGAGGATCTTGCGGCGCACGATCTCGTGGATCCAGGTCTCGTCGATCTCCAGCTCGCGCAGCGTGTCGGCCAGCTCGTTGGCGTTGCGGCCCGTGGCGAAGTAGGTGGGGGAGCGCTGCAGCATCGTGATGTGGCCGGCCTCGGCGGCCATGGCCGGGATGATGGTGGCGGCGGTGGCACCCGACCCGATGACGACCACCCGCTTGCCGGCGTAGTCGAGGTCGTCCGGCCAGGTCTGGGGGTGGACGATCGGGCCGGTGAACCGGTCCATGCCATCCCAGGTCGGGGTGTAGCCCTCGGCGTGGCGGTAGTAGCCCTGGCACATCCACAGGAAGTCGCAGGTGAAGCGCAGCCGCTCGTCGGTGTCGGTCCTGGTGACCGAGAGCGTCCAGCGCTGCTCGTCGGCCGACCACTCGGCCCGCTCGATCGTGTGGTTGTAGCGGATGTGGCGGTCGAGGTCGTGCTCGTCGATAACCTCGCCCATGTAGGTCAGGATCTTCTCGGCGGTGGCGATCGGGGCCCCGGTCCACGGCTTGAACCGGTAGCCGAAGGTGTAGAGGTCGGAGTCGGACCGGATCCCCGGGTAGGTGTGGGTCCGCCAGGTCCCACCGAAGCCGTCCATCGTCTCGAGGATCGTGAAGGTCTTGTCCGGGCACTGCTGGCGCAGGTGGTAGGCCCCGCCGATGCCGGAGATGCCGGCGCCGACGATCAGGACGTCGACGTGCTCGACCGGCGGTGTCGGTTCGCTGAGCGTGGTCGTGTCGGTGTCGGTCATGCCGCTCCTCTCGCGTCCTCGATCAGCCTGACAGCGTCAGGCCAGCGAGGCAAGCTGCGTCGGGGACCGCCCGGTCGGCGGCCGCTGGCCATCGCCACCCGGCGGTCAGGTTCGGCACCGCCGTTCCGCCAGAGCGGACAGGAATGTGGTCACCGCGGCCGGCGCATCGAGGCGGTGGGTGGCCGCCGTCGGCCCGGGACCGATCTTGATACCGACGTCGCCGGGGTCGAGGGCGGCGAAGGCATCCTCGTCGGTCACGTCGTCGCCCAGGTAGACGGTCACGGTGGCCGCCGTCCGATCGCGAAGGGCGACGACGGCGTCGCCCTTGTCGGCGGTGCCGATCGTGAACTCGACGACCTCCTTGCCGGTCACCACCTTGGCCGGCCAGCGCTCGATCAGCCGATCGACGGCGGCGATCGCCTCGTCCCGGCGACCGGTGGCGATCCGCCGGAAGTGGGCGGCCACCGACAGGGCCTTGGCCTCGACGAAGAACCCATCGAACCGCTCACCGAGTGCCCGCAGGTCGCCGGTGAGGCGCTCGAGCCGGCGGCGGTCGCCTTCGTCGACGTCGATCCCGTCGAGCTCCGCCCCGTGCGATCCGACCAGCGTGAACCGCTCCGGTTCGGGGACCAGCAGCTGCAGCCGGCTCCGCTCCCGACCCGAGACGATGGCCACGTCGGTGTCGGGACGCTCGGCCAGGCGGGCCAGGGCCTCGATCGAGGCCGGAATCGGGAACGACCGCATCGGGTCGTCGACGATCGGCGACAGCACCCCGTCGAAGTCGCTGGCCACCAGCAGCCTCGGCGTCGATGCCAGGTTGGTCAGGGTGGCCTCGTCGATGTCGGTGGGCTCCGGCTGGCGGGCGCCCGGCGGGACGGTGCTCATGCCTCCAGGGCCGACAGGCAGACGCGGGCCCAGCGGTAGACGTCTTCCCGCTTCACCGTCTTCTTCAGCGAGCGCATTCGTGACTCGATCTCTTCCGGCTCCATCTCGACCGCGTTCTGCAGCGTGGTGGCCACCTGGTCGACGTCGTGGGGGTTGACCAGGAGGGCCGACCGCATGTTCTCGGCCGCCCCGGCGAACTCGCTGAGGATGAGCACGCCGTCGTTGTCCGGGCGGCAGGCCACGTATTCCTTGGCCACCAGGTTCATCCCGTCGCGAAGGGGGGTCACCAGCATGATGTCGGCGGCGACGTAGTAGGTGACGAGGTCGTGGAGCGGGATCGACCGGTGCAGGTAGTGGATCGGCGACCAGCCCGGTCTGGCGTACTCGCCGTTGATCCGGCCGACCATGCCCTCGACCCGCTCCCTGAGGTCCTTGTAGGCGGGCACCTCCTCGCGGGTCGGCACGGCCACCTGGACGAAGGCGTAGCGGTCGGGGCGGTCGGCCGACATCGCCAGGAGTGTGTCGACCGCCTTGAGCCGGACGTCGATGCCCTTGGTGTAGTCGAGCCGGTCGACCCCGAGGATGAGCTTCTCCGGCTTGCCGAGGTCCTCCCGCAGCCGTCGCGCCCGATCCTGGATCTCGGGCGAGGCAGCCAGCTGGCGGAACTCGTCGACGTCGATCCCGATGGGGGCCCGCTGGACCCGGACCGTCCGCCCGCCGACGTCGATCGTGCCCTGGGCCTTCGGCACCCCGCCGAGGTAGCGACGGACGCAGCGGGTGAAGTTCTCGGCGCTCCGCCTGGTCTGGAAGGCCACCACGTCGGCCGCCACCAGGCCCCGCAGGATCTCGGCCCGCCACGGGAGTCGGGAGAAGAGCTCGACCGGTGGCCAGGGGATGTGCAGATAGAAGCCGATCTTGGCCGACGGCACCAGGTTGCGGATGAAGCCGGGGGCGAGCTGGAGCTGGTAATCCTGGACCCAGGCGATGCCCTCGGGGTCGAGCACCTCGGCCACCGCCTCGGCGTAGCGGCGGTTGACCCGCTCGTAGGCCCGCCACCAGTGGCGGTGGAAGTCGGGGCTGGCGATCGCGTCGTGGTACAGCGGCCACAGCGTGCCGTTGCAGAACCCGAAGTAGAAGTCGTCGATGTCGTCGGTCGACAGCGGCACCGGGATCTGCTCGATCCCGGCGTGGCCGAACGGCTCGATCGTCTCCCCGGCGACGCCACCCCAGCCGACCCAGGCGCCCTTGCGCTCCTCGAGGATGGGGACCAGGGCCCGGACCAGACCGCCTGGGCTGGTCTCCCAGCGGTCTTCGACCCACCGGACCGGGAGTCGGTTGGCGACCACGACGATGCGGGAGTCCACGGCCGCAACCCTACCCGCCGGGAATTGAGGTGAGGAAAGGGTCCTCGTACGCTTCGGTTCCTGGACAGCGATGACGGACGAACGCCGGTGCCGATCCCCGGATCGAGCGGTCCCCTCGTCGGGGTCCGGGTTCTCGACGCGGCCACCGGCATCGCCGGGCCCTTCGCCGCCATGTTCCTGGGCGACCAGGGAGCGGACGTGGTGAAGGCCGAGCCCGCCGGTGGCGACCCCTACCGGAGCGACCCCGGCTTCCAGACCGTCAACCGCAACAAGCGCTCGGCGGTGCTGGATCGGCGGCGCGTGCTCGACGAGCTGGTGCCGGCCGCCGACGTGGTGATCGTCGACCGGGCCGGCCAGGCCGAGCGGCTGCGGGCGGCCAACCCGGCGGCGGTGATCGTGACCATGCCGCCGTGGGGCGAGCGGGGGCCGAAGGTCGGCGACCCGATCGGCCGGACCCTGCTGCACGCCGCCACCGGGATCGCCTGGAACCAGCAGTCGTACGGCGAGACGCCGGTCGACGTCGTGATCCCGGTCGCCTCCTACGGCGCCGGGGTGCTGGGGGCGCTGGCCGCCGCAGCCGGCCTGCTGGTCCGACGCAGCCGGGGCGTCGCCCCGACCTACGAGGTTTCGGAGGTGGCCGGCGCCGCGGCCATGCAACTGGGCGAGTTCCGCCTTGCCGGCGACGGCGAGCCCCGCACCGCCGTGTCGGGGTTGGGGTCGAAGGGCCGGGTGGCCTGCTACCGCCTGATCGAGGCCGGCGACGGCCGGTGGTTCTTCCTGGCCTGCGGCACCGCCCGCTTCTACACCCGGATGCTCGACGTGATCGGTCGGCCGGACCTGCTCGACGACCCGCTGCTGGCCAACCCTCCGTGGGGTTTGCTCGAGGACGAGGCGATCGCCCGGATCACCCCGATCCTCGACGAGGCCTTCGCCACGCGGCCCCGCGACGAGTGGCTGCGAGTGCTGGCCGAGGCCGACGTGCCGGCCCAGCCGGTGCTGAGCCGCGACGAGTTCCTCCGGACCTCGCTCGTGGCGGCCAACGACATGCTCGTCACCGTCGAGCACCCCGAGCTGGGGCCGGTCGAGATGATGGGCCTCCCGGTCACGGTCGAGTCGGCGCCCGGCGCCGTCGCCGCCCCGGCCCCGCCACTCGGCGGTCACACCGACGAGGTGCTGGCCGACTGGGCCGACCGACGCGACCGGGCGCCCGAGCCCGCCGACGGCGGCGGCGACACGTCCGAGTCACCCCTGCGGGGATTGCGGGTCGTCGACCTCTCGTCGTTCATCGCCGGGCCGGTGGTCAGCCGCCACCTGGCCATGCTCGGGGCCGAGGTGATCAAGGTCGAGGCCCCGACCGGCGACCCGTTCCGGGGCATCGGCCCCCTGTTCCTCTCGTGGAACCAGGGCAAGCGCAGCATCGCCATCGACCTCAACAGCGACGCCGGCCGGGCCGAGCTGCACCGGCTGGTGGCGTCGGCCGACGCGGTGATCGAGAACTTCCGGCCCGGGGTCAGCGAGCGCCTCGGCTGCGACGAGGCCACCCTGCGGGCGGTCAACCCCGACCTCGTGTTCCTGTCGTCGCCCGGCTACGGGCTCGACGAGTCGATGGCCGATCGGGCCGCCTTCGACCCGCTCGTGCAGGCCCTGGGGGGCATGATGGCGGCCCAGGGCGGCGTCGGCCAGGACGGCGGTGAGCCGGTCTTCCTCAGCGTGCCGGTGCACGACGTGACCACCCCGCTGATCGGTGCGTTCGGGGTGGTCCTCGGCTGGTGGCAGCGCGGCCGCTCGCCGGCCGGGGGCGGGCGGGGCCAGCACGTCCGAACGTCGCTGATCCAGAGCACGATGGTGGCCCAGGCCGCCGAGTTCACCCGCTACGACGGCCGGCCGGCCGCCGAGCAGGGCGGGTTCGACCACCCGGGAAGCGGCGACGACACCTGGTTCGATGGCGACGACGGGCGCCCGCGGTGGCGGAGCGGTCGGCACGAGGTGGACGTCGAGACCCATGGCCTGACGGCCTCGGCCCTGGCCGCCGCCAACGGCCTGGTGGTCGAGCAGGAGTCGGCGGCGTTCGGGAGGCTGACCGTGTTCGGGCAGCTGGTCGGCGGCGCCGGCCCGGCACCCGGCCGTGCCCCGACCCTCGACGAGCACGGCGCCGAGATCCGGGGTGAGCTCGGCCGGACGTCCGCCGCGGCCGACGACCGCTGACCCTCGCCGTTTCGATCCGGACCGGCCGCGCTCACTAGCCTTGGCATCGACGAGACGAGACGGTTTCCGAGGGGGTTTTGGGGGCCATGACCGAGAGCGTCACCGGAGCACGCGTGACCACCGTCCGGCCGACCGGCCGGCTCGACGACGTCGACATCCACGACATCGACCGCTACGAGGCCGAGGGCTACCCCTGGGCCGACTGGGACCTGCTGCGGGACGAGGCGCCGGCGTACTGGTACGAGCGCGACGGGATCGCACCGTTCTGGGCCATCACCCGCTACGAGGACGTCAAGCGGATCGGTGCCGACGACGAGACGTTCATCAACGGCGGTCCGCGCCTCCGACTGGCCAGCGAGGCCCACGACCGTCGGCTGTGGGAGGTCAAGGCCAAGCGCGACGCCCGCTACGGCTGGGATCCTGACGAGCCCTACGACCTCGTGTACCTCGACGACCCCCGTCACACCGAGTTCCGCCTGCTGACCGCCAGGGCCTTCACCCCGTCGCGGTGCCGAGCCGTCGCCGGCGAGCTGGCGAGCTTGGCCAGGCGGTTCGTCGACGGCTTCGAGCGTCGGCTCGAGGCGGACGGTCGGGCCGACCTGGTCGACGACCTCGCCGTCGGGTTGCCGCTGGCCACGATCTGCGAGCTGATGGGCCTCCCCGTCGACGACTGGAGCGACATCCACCGCTGGACCGACTCGGCCTTCGACACCCCGTCGATGGCCTGGGCCGAGCCCGGCGAGACGAGGGCCGACATGCGCCGCCGCCTGCGGGTCGAGTTCTTCGAGTACCTGGAGGCGCTGATCGCCAGGAAGCGGGCGTTCCCTGGCGACGGCCTCACCACCGTGCTGGTCGAGGCCGGTGTCGCCGGACCGGACGGCGAGCGCCGTCCCCTGACCCAGCAGCAGCTCCACGGCTACCTGGCCCTGCTGATCGCGGCGGGCAACGAGACCACCCGCAACGCGATCAGTCGCGGCGTGTTGACCCTGCTCGACCACCCGACCGAGCTGGCCCGGCTCCGGGACGACCCCGACCGGTTCGTCGAGCCGGCGGTCGAGGAGATCGTGCGCTGGACCAGTCCCGTCATCCAGTTCGCCCGCACCGCCACCCGTGACGTCGAGCTGCACGGCCAGCACATCCGGGCCGGCGACACCGTCGGGCTGTGGTACCCGTCGGCCAACCGGGACGAGCGCCAGTTCGTCGACCCGTACCGGTTCGACGTCGGCCGTCATCCCAACTTCCACGTCGGTTACGGCCACGGGGCCCACTTCTGCCTCGGGGCCAACCTGGCCCGCTGGGAGCTGCGGGCGGTCTTCGCCGAGCTGGCCAGCCGGCCTCTGCTCGAGCGCCTGGTCCGCGACGGCGAGGCCGAGTGGATGACCGACCTCCACGTCGGCACCCTCACCAGCCAGCCGGTCGCCCTGCGGAGCTGAGTCCGGTCGTCAGCTGCTGACCGACTGCCGGCGTCCAGCTGCGGCCGCGATCGGCGGACCGAGCAGCCACACTCCGAGGATCGAGCCGAGCAGGCCGCCGGTGCTGGAGAGGATGAGGTCGCCGATCGTGTCCTCGTAGGTCAGCGACAGCCCGCCGGCGCCGCCGAAGCCGTCCTCGGACACCGCCCACTCCATCGCCTCCCACCACACGATGGCCAGCGCCCCGAACCCGTAGCCGAGCAGGATCGCATCCCGCCGGTCGGGCACGTTGCGGAAGCGGAAGGCGTGGTAGGCCCCGACCAGCAGGATCCAGTTGAGGGCGTGCAACACGTCGTCGGTCACCGGGTAGTCGTCGTAGAACCCGAAGAGGTTGCCGAGCGTGTCGATCAGGAACGGCGCCGAGGCGAGGGCATCGCCGATGTGGGGGTAGGGGTCCCAGCCCCGCCAGCGGGCCAGCACCGGCACCAGGATGGCCGGCGCCAGGAACAGCGGCGCCCGGAAGCCCATCGCCTTGCCCTCGACGGTGCTCGGCTCGAAGCCGATCGCGACGACGAACGACAGGATCAGGGCCGCCTTGACCGCCAGGTTCAGCCCTGCCGCCCACTGCTGGCGGTCGAGGTCGAGCACCCTGGTCGGCGCGGCCGGGGCGATAGCCGATTCGTCCATCGCAGCAGTGTGGCAGCTCGTGGTATCGGACGGGACTTGACCTACTCTGCAATCCATAGTACCTTGCTCTGTAAGCTATCTGGCGCGTACTTGCTCGAAACCTGGGGTCGGTGCCGTCAGGAGCGGTACGGAACAGCGGTCGTCGGCGGTTCAGGAGGAACCCCTCAACGTGGTCTCACGGGTCGAGCAGCATCACTCACAGATCCTCAAGGGCGTGCTCGACATGTGCGTCCTGGCGTCGATCGTCGAGGAGCCGATCTACGGCTATGCCCTGATCCAGAAGCTCGAGGAGCGGGGGCTGGCCGTCCCGAGCGAGGCCAGCGTCTACCTGGTGCTCAAGCGGTTGACCGAGCGTGGGCGGATCGAGCACGAGTTGGTCGAGTCCGACAGCGGGCCGGCCAGGAAGGTCTACTCGGCAACCGACCTCGGCCGTGACGTGCTGTACGCCTGGGAGGCCGATTGGGACGCGGTCCGATCCGGCGTCGACGCCGTGCTGTCCGGGGCGAGGGGAGCGAAGGGGGAGCCATGATCTGGATCTATGCGGCGGCTGCGCTGTTCGGCGGCATCTTCCTGGTGCCGATGCTGCTCAGCGGCCTCGACATCGGCGGTGCCGACTTCGAGGGGGGCGGCGAGCTGGAGGCCGGCGGGCTCGATCTCGACGCCGACGTCGAGGTCGAGGTCGACGTCGGGGGTGACGTCGAGCTCGACGGCGAGTCCGGCGGCGGGTTCGACGCCGTCGGCGGCGGACCGCTCGGCGCCATCTTCGCCAGCCTGGTCTCGTTCCGCACGATCGTGTTCTTCACCGCGTTCTTCGGCCTGGTCGGGCTGGTGCTCAGCGCCCTCGACTACGGCTCGGTCCTCACGTTCGTCACCTCGACGCTGGTCGGCGGCTTCGCCTCGGTGTCGAACTCGGTGCTGTTCGGCCTCGTCCGCAGCTCCGAGGCCACCTCACAGATCAGCGATCGGACCCTGGAGGGTCGCCCGGGCGTCGTCGTCCTGCCGATGGGCGACGGGCATCCCGGACGGGTCCGGATCGATCTCGGTGGGCAGCCGCACTACATGGTCGCCCGTCCCGTCGACGACGGGATGGAGCAACGGTTCGACGTCGGAGCGTCCGTCGTCGTGGTGGAGATCGAGAACGGCACGGCGATGGTCACGTCGTTGGCCGGGCTCGACTCGGGAGAGGAGAGCTGACATGTTGCCGCTCATCATCGCCGCCTTCTGTGCGGCGGCCCTGATCGCCGTGGCCCTGGCCATTCGCGGTCTGATCATCATCTGCCCGCCGAACCGGGTCGCCGTCGTCTCCGGCCGGAGCCGGTCGCTCCCCGACGGCCGCACGGTCGGCTACCGGGTCATCAAGGGCGGTCGGACGCTGCGGATCCCGCTGATCGAGAAGGTCGAGTACATGGACCTGAACACGATCCCGATCGAGGTCTCGGTGACCAACGCCTACTCGAAGGGCGCGATCCCGCTCGACGTGCAGGGCGTGGCCAACATCAAGGTCGCCAGCCGGGAGGGGATCCTCGAGAACTCGGTCGAACGATTCCTCGGCCGGCCGTCGGAGTACATCCAGCAGATCGCCAAGGAGAACCTCGAGGCCAACCTCCGTGGCGTGCTGGCGACCCTGACCCCCGAGGAGGTCAACGAGGACCGGTTGAAGTTCGCCCAGGTGCTGATCGAGGAGGCCGACGACGACATCAAGACGCTCGGCCTCGAGCTCGACGTGCTGAAGATCCAGAACGTGACCGACCAGGCGGGCTACCTCGACGCCGTCGGTCGTCGCCGCACCGCCAGCGTGCTGCGGGAGGCCCGCGAGACCGAGGCGGCCCAGGCGGCCGAGGCCCAGGAGGCCGAGGCCCAGGGCCGGCAGCGGGCCGAGCTGGCCCGGGTCCAGGCCGACCTGGCCATCGCCGAGCAGGAGAACAAGCTCCGGGTCCGCAAGGCCGAGCTCGACGCCGAGGCCATGTCATCGGAGAAGCGGGCCGACGTCGCCGCCGAGCAGGCCCGGGTCGAGGCCGAGCAGACGCTGGAGGGCGAGCGCATCGAGCTGCAGCGGCGCCGGCTGGAGGCCGACGTCGTCGCCCCGGCCAGGGCCAAGCGGGAGGCGATGGAGCTGGAGGCCCGCGGTCGGGCCGCCACCATCGTCGAGAACGGCAACGCCAACATCGAGGTGTTCCAGCGAATGGCGTCGGAGTTCACCAACGCCGGCCCGAGCGCCCGCGACGTGATGCTGCTCAACATGCTGCCCGACCTGGTGGCCCACATCACCGACACGGTGGCCGACATCGACATCGACAAGGTGACTGTGATCGACGGGGGCGGCTCGGGGGACGGCGGGGTCGCCGCCGTCGCCGGGCAGCTGCCGGGGGCCGTGATCTCCGTGGTCGAGCAGATCGAGAACGCCACCGGCGTCAACCTGCTGGAGGTCCTGACCCGGGACGGCGGGCTCGACGGGCAACCCACGCTGCCGGAGGGCGACCTCAACGGCGAGCTCGACGCCGACCTCGATGGTCACGCCCCACCCGAGCCGGCTTCGATCAACGAGCGCTGAAGCCGATCGCCCGAAGCGGGGTCGGTCGGGCCGACCCCGCTTCGGACCTCCGACCCTGGTCGACCGTCGCGGGCGGGTGCACGCTGAGTGCTGACGGGAGGACCACGATGACGCTACTGCTGCCCACCTCGACCGCCCCGACGCCGGACCACCTGCACCTCTCGACCGAGCACCGCCTGATCCGGCGCGGGATCCTCAACCGGCTCGACGTCGAGTTCGGTCGGCTCCTGACCCGGGAGACCCTCGAGCAGTATCTCGACGAATCGACCGCCGAGCTGACCAGGCGGTCGTCGTCGGTGGCCCACGCCCCGGTCTTCGTGGAGCGCTTCACCCGGCAGCGGCTGCGGGCGCTGGCCAAGAACCAGGGCCTGGTCGTCGACCATCAACCGGTCGTGCTCTTCGTGTGCCAGCGCAACGACGGCGCGTCCCAGATGGCGGCGGCGCTGTTCCGCCGACAGGCCGGTGACCGGGCGATCGCCCTGTCGGCCGGACGCAAGCCGGCCGACGACCTCCTGGTCGAGGCGGTCCACGCCATGCACGAGGTCGGCATCGAGATGCTCGACGAGTTCCCGAAGCCGCTGACCCCGGAGGTCGAGCAGGCGGCCGACATCATCATCACCCTCGACCGCCACGACCGCATCCCCGTGCTCGACGATCGGCACTACGAGGCCTGGCGGACGATCGACCCCGAGGGTGGGGGCCTCAATGCCTACCGGAGCCTCCGCCACGAGCTGGCCGTGCAGGTCGAGCGACTCGTCGGGCGGCTCGCACCCCCGACGCCGACGGTCAGCCGCGCCGGCTTCGACGGCGACCTCGAGGAGGTGACGGCGATGGTCGACCGGATGGGTCGCGATGTCGTCGCCATGATCCAGTGTGCCGCCGCCGCGCTCGAGGGCAGCCTGCCGTTCGGTCGGACCGAGGGCTGGCGGCGGGTCCGCGACGCCGACGCCAGGGTCGACGCCGCCCAGCTGGCGGTCGTCAACCGGGTGCTCGAGATCATCGCCCTGCGGCAGCCGGTGGCCGGCGACCTCCGGGCCCTGCTGGCGCTCGAGAACACGGTCATCCACCTCGAGCGGGTGGCCGACGGCCTCGTCGACGTCGCCGAGGCCGCGCTGTCCGTCCACCTGCCGAAGGACTCGCCGACGCCTCCCGGCCTCGGCGACATGCTGTCGCTGCTCGAGGTGATGGTCGGCGATGCCGTCGCCGACGTCGTCGACCGCAGCACCGGGTCGGTCGACGGCGTCGTTTCCATGGAGCGTCAGCTCGACGACCTGCACGGCGGGGTGTTCCGCTGGCTGTCGGATGGCCGGGCCGGCGACCACCGGGGCAGCATGGAGCTCGATCGGCTGTCGCGGGCGATCAAGCGGGCCGGTGAGCACGCGGTCGACATGGCCGAGCAGGCCGTCTTCGCCGACCGTGGCGAGTGGCGGGAGCTGCGCCGCACCGGCTCGGCCGGCTGACGTCGGCCGGGGGCATCGGCCCGGCGCGGCCGTCGGGCCCGACCGATCGGGCGTCAGGGCCCGGCCGCGCCCGCCCGCCCGTCGCCGACGGGGCGGCTGACGGGCAGGCTCAGCGGTGAGAGGTCGCTGGCCGCCAGGCCGAGATGATGGCGATCGCCGGCCGTGGCCTCGGCCCGACGCCTGGCCTCGTCGAGGCGGCGGCCGGCGTCGTCGACGTCGATGGTGGTGACCCGCCCGTCGACCACGACCGGGCGTCCGGCGACGAAGACGTCGGTCACCGCCCGGTCGGCGGCGGTGTAGATGAGGCTCCGCAGCGGATCCCGGACCGGGACCATGGCCCGGTGGGTGAGATCGACCGACACCACGTCGGCGGCCGCCCCGACGGCGAGCCGACCGAGGTCGTCCCGCCCGACCAGCGACGCACCGCCGACCGTGGCTGCCGCGAACAGCTCACCGGTCGTGATCGAGCGGACGTCGCCGGTGGTCAGCCAGCCGAGCGTCGCCGCGGTCCGCAGCTCCTCGAGCAGATTGTGGGGGAAGCTGTCGGTCCCGATGCCGACGGTGATGCCCGACCGCAGGTACCCGCCGATGTTCTCCGCCGCCTGCCCGTGGCGGGAGAACACCACCGGGCAGTGGGCCAGGCCGGTGCCGGTGTCGGCCAGCAGATCGCGGTCGAGGTCGGTCGGCCACCGGGTCCACGAGTGCCGATCGAGGAAGATCCCGTGGGCCACGGTGGTCGTCGGCCGGAGGGCGTCGATCCGGTCGAGCCACTGGATCGGGGTGCAGCCGTGGCGGCGGGTCATCTCGTGGAACTCGAACAGGCTCTGGGCGGCGTGGATCTGGATCCGCCAGCCGTGCTCGTCCGCGGCCTCGATCGCAGCCCGGATCAGCTCCTCGCTGCAGGTGTCGACCTGGGCCGGCGACAGCATCCCGGCGAGCCGACCGCTCGGGTGGGCGTCGGCCCGCTCGGCCACGGCGATCGCCGCCTCGAGGGCCCGGTGGCCGGCCGCCTCGTCCCAGTCGTAGCCGACGTCGTTGGCGTTGACGGGGCCAACCGGCTCGGCCCCGCCGGCCCCACCCTTGGCGGTGCGGGGCACCCACCTGGCCGAGGCGAAGCCGGGGACGGCCCACGCCCGCATCCCGCTGCCGGCCAGCACGTCGAGCCACCCCGGCCACGGGGCCGCCAGGTCACAGACCGAGGTCACGCCGCTGGTGAGCATCTCGGCGAGGGCCAGCTCGGTGGCGGCCCGCCTGCCCTCGTCGTCGGGCCGGAGCAGACCGGCCCGATCGTACAGCGGGCTCCAGTACAGCAGGGGGTTGCCGAACTCCTCCCGGTATCCCTTGTTCATCGGCTCGGACGAGGGGTGCGAGTGCACGTTGACCAGGCCCGGCAGCAGCAGGCGGTCGGAGCCGTCGAGCTCGCGGTCGGCCGGTCCCTGGTAGTCGGACCCCAGGTGGACGATGCCGGCAGCGTCGGAGGCGGCGCCGTCGTCGAAGGCGAGGTCGACGTCACGGTGGTAGACGTGGCGGCCGTCCTCCCACGCAACCACCCAGTCGGCCCGACGGATACAGGTGATCATGGGCGGACCGTAACCGACGGCGCCCGGCCGGTGCCGGCGAATCGGTCCCGGCCGGGGGCGAGCGCTACGATCGGCGGCCATGAAGCTGGGAACGACGATCAACTACGCCGGCGACTTCGCCGCAGCCGTCGACCGTGTGGTCGAGATGGAGCAGGCCGGGCTCGACGTGGCCTGGGTGGCCGAGGCCTACAGCTGGGACGCCGTCAGCCAGCTCGGGTACCTGGCGGCCAGGACCGAGCGGATCGAGCTCGGCACCGGGATCCTCAACGTCTACTCGCGCACCGCGGCGGCCATCGGCCAGACCGCGGCCGGGCTCGACATGGTGTCGAACGGCCGCTTCATCCTCGGCCTCGGGGCCAGCGGCCCCCAGGTGGTCGAGGGCTTCCACGGCGTGCCATACGAGAAGCCGATGGCCAGGATCTCCGAGTACATCGACGTCGTCCGTGCGACGCTGCGGCGCGAGCCCCTCGTGTACGACGGCAAGACCGTCAAGCTGCCCCTGCCCGATGGCGAGGGCACCGGCCTCGGCAAGCCGCTGAAGCTGATCAACCACCCGGTCCGCAGCGAGGTGCCGATCTACTGGGCGTCGCTGATGCCGCTGTCGGTCAAGGCCACCGCCCGCTCGGCCGACGGCTGGCTGCCGGTGTTCTTCGTGCCAGACGAGTTCCAGCGGGTCTGGGGCGACGACCTGAAGGCCGGTCAGGCCAAGCGGGACGAGTCGCTCGGCCGGCTCGACATCGCCGCCGGGGCCATGGTCGCCATCGGCGACGAGTTCGTCGGCGAGGCGGCCGACAAGGTCCACGACCTGTCGAGGCCGGCCACGGCCCTCTACTGGGGTGGCATGGGGGCCCGGGACAAGAACTTCTACAACACGATCGCCAAGAAGTACGGCTACGAGGAGGAGGCCATCGAGATCCAGGACCTCTACCTCGACGGGCACAAGGCCGAGGCCGCGGCCAAGGTGCCGAAGGACTTCCTGGAGCGATCGAGCCTGGTCGGCCCCGAGTCGCACGTGAAGGAGCGCCTCGGCGTCTGGAAGGAGGCCGGCGTGAGCGTGCTCAACGTCAACCTGGCCCCCGGCCAGGACGAGGTCGAGACCATGGGCAAGCTGCGGGCGCTGGTCGAAGACGCCTGAGCGCCTCCGGCGCGGCGCCCGGCCCGGCGATCACCAGACGACGAGTGGGCCGAGCCAGGCGGCGATGGCCAGGACCGTCCACTGGACGTGGTCGAGGCCGAGCAGTCGGCGGCCCCGATCGCCGCGCTGGAGCTGGAGGGCGATGCGGCCAAGCCCGTACCCGGCGGCCATGACCACCGCTGCGGTCGCCGGCCGACCGCTGATGGCCAGCAGGCCGCCGGTGACGGCGAGCGCTGCGGTCAGGGCGGCGTCGAGCAGCTGCACGGGCCGGAGCCGCAGGTCGACAAGTGGGGCCGGGAACCCGTCGGCCACCAGCGCCATCGGGTAGCGCACGCCGTGGCGAGCCGGTCGGCCGTGGCAGCAGCCGACGGCGAGGCAGCCGAGGCGACCGATCGAGGAGCCGGCCATCAGCGCAACGCCGGTCCCGGCCAGCAGGGGACCGGGCTCGGCGCCGGTTGTCGCCGCCGCGGCCACGGCGACGCCGACCACGGCCAGGGCGTGATGGAGGAAGATCAGCGTCTCCCGGTCGAGGACGATCGCCGTGGCCAGGCCCAACCCGTACGTCACCGGCCCGACCACGACCAGGATGAGCGCCGCAGCCGCCAGCGAGCCGTTCGTCGCACCGACGACCGCCAGCCCGAGCACGGCCCCGACCGCGACGCCGGCCGCGCCGAAGCGCCGAAACGGCCGGTCGAACCGGGCCGAGGCGGCCACGAACGAGTCGAGGCGGCGGTCGAGACCGGCGGCGATCCCGGTTCGGCCCCCGGCGGCGGGCCTCTCGGCCGCCCGCTCCGTCGCCCGCCGACGGGTCGTCTGGCTCATCGCCGCCTCCGGGTGACGCGGACCGTCGCCACCGACGACGCGAGCAGCTGGTCGATCTCCATGGCCCGGACGAGGTCGAGCCGACCTCCGACCGGGCGGTACCGGTGCCGGTGGAGCAGGACGCCCCGGTCGGGCCACACCAGCAGGTCGGTCCACGACGAGAGCCCGGAGTCGAGGATCCGCGCCGGCGGACCCAGCTGGTCGTCGGCCGGCTCGGTCAGCTCGGGCTCCGCCACGGTCACGTGAACGGCCAGGCCCGCTTCGTCGAAGGCGACGGTGAGGCCGTTGGGCGCGAGCGGGCACGGTGGGAACGCCCGTCGCCACACGGCGATCCCGTCGAGCAGGCCGGCCGTCTCCGGTGCCTCGTCGCCGCCCGGATCGAAAACCCGCTGCATGGCCGCCCGGTCGTGGTCGGCCAGGAGACCGGCGAAGGCTCGGAGCTGGCCCTCGGCCACCTGGGCCAGGACGGCGTCTGCGGTCGGGTCGTGCTCGGTCATGGCGCGCTCCGGATCAGGACCTTCTGGCCGACGGTCAGCGAGGCGCCGACCAGCCCCGGGTTGTAGGCCCGGATCTGGGCCTCGGTGAGGCCGTGCTGGCGGGCCACGTCGGCGATGGTCTCGGTCTTGGTGGTGGCGCCGCTCGTGTGCTCGATCACGACGTGCTGGGTGAAGCCGGGAACGGTCAGCGTCGCCGGCAGCGGCGATCCCGAGGCGGGGAGCCCCGGGTTGCTGGCCCGGAGGTCGGCCTCGCTCACGCCCGTGAGGGCGCTCAGCTGGGCCACGGTCGTCACCCCAGACGGTGTGTCGACCTCACCCCGGGTGGTGGCCGGGGCGGCCGCGTTCCCGGTCGGGTCGAGCCCGAGGTACTCGACGTGGCCGAGGAAGTAGACCGCCTTGAGCCCGGCATCGGTGACGTGGGGGACCAGCGACGCGATGGCGTTGGCCTGGTCGGCGTAGCTGGCGACATAGCTGTAGGTCGGACCGAGGAAGTTCCCCACCGGGTTCGGCGGGTCGGGGTCGCCGGCCGGGGTCCCCTCCACCGTGCGGCGCAGGGCGACGTCGCTCGACAGGCGCCGGTAGGCGGCCTCGACCGCCGGCTTGGTCAACCACTCGGTGAAGCCCTCGGTCATGATGTCGCTGGCCTGGGCCTTCCCCTCGGTGAAGTTGGGGTGCTCGAGCACGTGGATGTACTCGTGGATGAGCGTCTCGAAGTTCGCCCACTTCGCCGCCTTCTCGCCCTCGGAGACCGAGGGCCGACTGGTGTCGCGGGTGGTGGGGATGACCACCCGGCTGACGCCGGCGTCGTCGCTGGTGATGGCGAAGCCGAAGCGGTCGTAGCGCTCGAAGTCGGCCTTGCGGGGACCGTTGGCCAACGGGGTGACGACCTCGGCGTTGAGCCACACCTCGGCCTCGTTGCCGCGGGCGGGAGCGCAGCGCTCGGCCGCCATCGCCGTCTGGGACGGCGGCCGGCCGAGGATCCACTCGATGACCGCCTCGGCACTGATGGCCTGGTTGACGGCGATCCGGTCGGCCGGGTCGTAGGCGTCGAGGAGGTTGGGGTTCGCTCCCGATGCGGTGAAGGCGAAGCTCGACCGGTGGGTCTGATCGGCGGCGCTGAGTGCGGCCGCGCTGGCGTAGCTGCCGTACACGGTGTCGACGACCTGCTTGGCTGCGGCGCCCGCCCCCTCGAAGCTCGAGGTCGGCATGCGGGCGGCGGCGTAGGCGGCCTCCTCGCCCAACATGTCGGTGTTGACGCTGTTCAGCTCGGCCAGCACGGCGTTGGTCAGTGCGGTCTTCAGCGCCGCTCTCGATGCCGCAGCCGCCGGCGACACGGTGCCGCTCACCGGGTCGGCCGCCCCCTTCCACGGCAGCTGGACGGGGGCCGCCGCCGGGCCCCCGGCGGCCGGTGCCGCCGCCGGGGCGAGGCGACCGGGCATGAGGGTGTTGAGGATCGCCTGCTGGGTGGTGGCGTCTGGTACCTGGGCCCCGCCGTGCAGGTCGACCCGTTTCGGTACCGGCGTCGGTGTCGGCGTCGGGCTGCAGGTGCAGCGCTGGAGCTGCAGCCCGCTGCGCAGCCGCGGACCGGTGCGGCGGGCCACGCGCCCGGCCCATCCAAGGGCCTCGCCCCACAGCGAGAGCGTCGCCTCGACGGCGGTCTGGTCGGCGTCGGCCTCCAGCGATGCCACCCCACCGCTGGTCGTGCTCTTGGCGGCCACGGCGGCGCCGGCCGAGCGCTGCTGGGCCACGTGGGCCAGCTCGTGGGCCAGGAGGGCGTCGCCGACCGGTTCGCCCGGCCGGAACTGACCGGGGGCGAAGGCGACATCGTCGCCGACGGTGAAGGCCCGAGCCCCCAACCGGCCGGCCAGCGCTGCGGCCCGGCTGTCGGTGTGGATCCGTACCCCGCTCACGTCGGTTCCCAGGGCGGTCCGGAAGCGCGCCCCCTGACCCGATCCCAGTGGCCGGCCCGAGCCGAGCTCCCGAGCGACGGCGCCGGCCTCGGACGGCTTCTCGCCGGTCGCCCCGACCCCGGGTTCCGGCGGCTGGCCGGCGACCGGCTTCAGGAGGGGAGGCAGCAACGATTGGGACCGCTCGGCCTCGTGCCAGGTTCGGACCTGCCGGCCCAATCGGGCAACGGCCGAGTTCCGGAGGCCGGCCGCCGATCCGGCGCTGGTGGCTTCCGGCACGGCCTGGGCCAGCTGCGCGAGCAGCCGGCTGGCCGGCAGCGCCGACAGCTCCGACACCTGCTGGGCCAGCATGATCTGGCCCGGGATGCCGGTCGGGCCGATCACGCCTCTGGCCGCCTGCTCCAACGAGGCCAGGAAGGCGGTGGCCCGCTGCTGGCCGTCGAGCAGATCGGCCGCGCTGTCGTCGACGACCGGTGGGGGTCGCCCCGCCATGGTCCCTGGCGCCGCCGACGCGGCCGCCGCGGTGCCAACCTCCGCCCGGAGGGGCGTCTCGAGCTCGGGGGCCGACTCGACCGAGGACGGGATTCGCTCACGCACTGCGGTCTCAGCCTGACCGCACCGGCGGCGCCGGGCCAGGAGCGGGCAGGCGGACTTCGGTTCCCCTGGCGGTGCCCCTCGGCCTGCCCAGGCGGGCAACCCGAGCGGGCGACCTTCGGTGGTCAGGGCATCAGCTGATCTCGACCCGGCCGCCAGGGGTGTCGACGACGGCGGTCAGCTTCGGCGGGCCGTCACCGACGACCACCGTCTGGTCGACGGCGGCGGCAACCGCCTCGGCCACCGCCCTGGCCGCGGCATCGGGGTGCTGGACCCGGAACTCGACCAGCTCACCCATCGACGGCAGCGAGGTCGCCGGGCTCGGCGAGTCACCCCAGTCGATGGCAAACGGCGTGGCCGCCGGGGTGTCGGTCGGATCGCCGATCGTGAGTCGCCACGACAGCTCGGTGCCATCCGGCTTGGCCCGGCTCATGTCGAGCACCGGTCCGGGGTCGTGGCCGGCGCCGACGAGCAGCGCCACCAGGTCCTCGATGCGCTCGCCGTCGGCCGGGTGGATCGCCCAGCCGGCCAGGCGGGGCTCGGCCCCGTCGTCGAGACCGAAGGGCCTCGGTCGATCCGGCGCGTCCTGGGTCGGGTCGATGGCGATGATCTCGAAGTAGGTCGTGGTGTCGAACGTCAGCAGGCCGTTGTGGGTGCCGATCCCGGGGTGACGGCCGCCGGCGACAGCGGTCGACCCGGTCAGCTCGGCGATGCGGGCGGTGCCGACCTCGAGGTCGGTCGAGGCGAAGATCAGGTGGTCGAGCTCGGGCATGCCCGGACCCTATCGACCGGCCCGATCGAGCTCAAGCGGGACCGATCGGCCGGAGGCTCCCGGATTCAAGTGGCGTGCCCTCCTCTGCCGATATCGGGGTTGGCCCTCCGGGTTGGAGCGGCCCCCGGTTCGAGCCGGGCCCGACTCGTCGGTTGGAGGTCGTTCTTGGTGGTTCGTGCGCTGGTCCGAGCCGTCCCGGCCATCGCCCTCATCGGCGCCGGGTGCGGGCTCGTGCCGTCGTCGGACCAGGCGGCGGCGCTCCCGCCGCCGCCCCCGGTCGTCGAGGGGGTCCCCGATCCGGTGCCGCCGCCGGCGCCGGACGGGTTGCACCGCTTCATCGTCCGCCCGCCGATCCCCATCGCCGACACCGGCGATCCCGCCGACGAGCCCGTCGACGACGGCGTGGCGCCAGCGGAGCCGGTCGAGCCGTCGGCCCCGCCGCCGCCCGACCCGGCCTGGACGCTCGACCAGTCGCTGATCGACCGCCTCGACGAGGACACGGTGGTGGTCTTCGTCGACGGGATTCCCGGATTCCACGACGACGGCGGCACGTTCATCCCGCTCGTCGGCTCGTCGTCGGCCAGCAGCGGCCGCCCCGTCGTCCGGGCGGACGATCCGCTGACCGAACAGGACGTCGTCGACGAGCTGCTGGCCATCGAGGGCGTGGTCTCGGCCGTGCCGATCGGCGACGGCACGGTGGCGGTGGTGGCCGACGAGGCCGACGCGCTCGACGGGAGCGGCTTCGAGGCCGTCGTCGATCCGCCGATCGCCCTCGCCGCCGACCCCTACGAGCCGTACCAGTGGACGCTCGACAACACCGGCGACAACCTGTCCGCGCTCGACAACCCGCCTGTGCAGGTCGCCGACGCCGACATCGACGGGGTCGAGGCCAAGGCCGGTGCCCGGGGCGAGGGCGTGGTGGTGGCGGTGATCGACACCGGGGTCGACTTCGGCCATCCCGACCTGGCCGGGCAGAGCTGGGTGAACGACGACGAGGTCTGCGACAACCTGGCCGACGACGACGGCAACGGCTTCGTCGACGACTGCAACGGCTGGGACTTCGGCAACGAGGACAATCAGCCGTGGAGCGCCGGGCAGAACGACCACGGCACCCACGTGGCCGGGACGATCGCCGCATCGGCCGACAACGGGGTCGGGGTGGTCGGCATGGCCCCCGAGGTCGAGATCATGGACCTCAACGTCGACGGGGCCGGCGGCATGACCCTCTCCGGCATCGCCCGAGCCGTCCGCTACGCCGCCGACAACGGCGCCAACATCATCAACATGTCGCTCGGCACCCAACCGGGGACCCCGTCGTGGGCGGCCCAGGTCCTGATCGACGCCGTCGCCCACGCCGAGGCCAGCGGGGTGCTCGTCGTCGTGGCCGCCGGCAACGCCGACGTCAACCTCGACGCCCAGCCGGTGTGGCCGGCCAACATCGAGGCGCCCAACATGATCACCGTCGGGGCGTCGGCCCCGGACGACACCAGGGCCTCCTTCTCGAACTACGGGTCGCCGGTCGACCTGTTCGCCCCCGGGGTGCTGATCCTGTCGACCGTGCCTGGCGGCTACTCGTTCATGAACGGCACGTCGATGGCGTCACCGACCGCTGCCGGGGCGGCGGCGGCCGTGCTCTCGGCCAACCCGGACCTCGACCCTCGGGAGGTCAGGACCCAGTTGGTCGGCACGGCCGACCGCCCGCCGGCCTACGCCGGCCTCGCCGCCAACCCGGTGCGGATCAACCAGGCCTGGGCACTCGGCATCGAGGGCGATCCGACCGAGGTCGAGGTCAGCGTCACCGGCCTGACCGAGGCCACCGCCGACGGGGTCGTCGCCGAGCTGGCCATGAGCGAGCCCGGGACGTTGACCGGCGAGCCGTATCGCTGGGAGGCGACGCTCGTCGCCATCCGCGACGGCCAGCCATACGGCCTGGTCGAGCATCCGGTGCTCGTCGACTGGCAGAGCGACGAGACCGACGAGACGGGGGCGGTGCTGCTGGCCGACGGGACCGGCGATCGGGCCCGCCTCGAGACCACGTTGCCGCCGGGCGACTATGCGATGGTGGTCGAGGCCGTGCCCGAGGACGATCGGTCGGTCCGCCTCGGCGACGCCTGGGTGACCACCTTCGACGTGCCCGAGGCCACCGTCGACGAGCCGAGCACCACCACCACCGCCCCCGGATCGACCACGTCGACGACGGGCCCGACGTCGACCGCACCGGGCGACACGTCACCGACCACCCCGTCGCCGACCACCGGACCGCCGACCACCGGACCGCCGACACCGACAACAGGGCCGGGTGCGACGGCGACCACGTCGCCCGGGCCGACGACGGGGCCGACCAGCACCCAGAGCCAGACGACCGAGGCCCCGACCGAGCCGACGACGGGACCGACCACCGGGCCGACGTCGCCATCGACCGCCCAACCGACCACGAGCGGGCCGACGACCGTCCAACCGAGCACGGCCCCGACCACCTCGCCGCCAGGCGGGGGAGGGGCGACGACCCAGCCGACCACGGCCCCGACGACGACAACGACCACCACCCGGTCCTCGCAGCCACCGCCGACGACGAACCCGCCGACCACCGGCCAGCCGACGACCACGACGGTGGCGCCGACGACGACCAGTGGGGCCCCGCCGACGACGACGGTCAACGGTGCCTTCGCCGTCCACTCGATCACCCCGACGTCCGGATGGATGGACCAGCAGACGATGGTGAGCATCGACGGCGTCTTCCCCAGCCTCGTCTTCGTGTGGTTCGGCGATCAACCGGGCGACCTGATCTACCAGAGCAGCAACTGGATCATCGCCGTTGCCCCGACCAGGGCCGAGGCCGGGACCGTCGACGTCAGCCTGCGCTCGCCGAGCGCGGGAACCGTGCTGCTCGTGCCGGGCGGGTTCACCCACCTCGACCCGGGCGGCGGTCCGAGCCCGACTACGCCGACCACCGGCCCGCCGAGCACGACGACGGCGCCGGGCGGTGGCACGACGCCGACGACCAGCCCCGGCTCGGGCCAAACGACCACGAGCCCGGGGGCGACGACGACGTCGCCGTCGACGACCTCGCCATCGACGACGGCGCCGGGTGGTGGGTCGCCGACGACCCAACCGGCGACCGGGTCGACCACGTCAGCGCCGACGAGCAGCCCGACGACGTCCGGGCCGACGACGTCCGGGCCGACGACCGGACCGCCCGACTCCTCGACCACGACCGAGCGGGCCACGACCACGACGGCGCCGACCGGTCCGCCCCGGGTGTTGCGGTCGCTCGTCGCCGGTGGGCCGGTCGGGCTCAGCGGCGGCCTGACCGGCGTCCCGCTGTCCGGCCTCGGCGGCCTCGGCGACGTGCCGCCGTGCGTGACCGAGCCGTGCCGGGCCCGTCGCCTCTGACCGCCGTCGCCCGTCGGCGATCTACCCGAGCAGCGCCTCGGCCAGGCGGCGCCAGTCGTCGACCGGGGGTTGCGACGGGTCCTCGACCAGGGCCTGGACGCAGACGTGATCCGCGCCGGCCTCCAGGTGCTGACGGAGTCGGGGCACGATCGACTCGACGTCGCCCCACAGCACGATGGCGTCGACCAGGCGGTCGCTGACCGACTCGATGTCGTCGCGGGTGAAGCCGATCCGCTCGAGGTTGCGGGTGTAGTTCGGGAGTTGCAGGTAGCGGGCCATGTTGGCCCGGGCCACCCGGCGGGCCCGGTCGGCGTCGGCGTCGAGCACCACCATGTGCTCCGGGGCCAGGAACTTGTCCGGCCCCAGGATGTCCCTGGCCATCGCCGTGTGGTCAGGGGTCGTGAAGTACGGGTGGGCGCCGTCGGCCTTCTCGGCCGCCAGGGCCAGCATCTTCGGGCCGAGGGCGGCCAGGATCCGCGGTGGTCGGCCCTCCGGGGCGAGGCCGGTGAACGGCGCAGCGTCCATGGCATCGAGATGGGCCGCCATGTCGGCCAGTGGGGTTGAATAGTCGAGCCCGCGGACCCCCTCGACCAGCGGGGCATGGCTGACCCCGAGACCGAGCAGGAACCGTCCGGGGAAGGCCTCGTCGAGCGTGCGGGTGGCGGCCATCGTGGTCAGCGGGTGGCGGGCATAGGTCTGGGCGATCCCCGTCGCCACCGCCATCCGGGGACAGGCGTCGAGCCACAGCGCAGCCGACACCATCGGGTCGCGCCCGGTCGACTCCGGCCGCCACAGGCAGCCCCAGCCCATCTCGTCGAGCTCCCGGACCAGCTGCCGGACCCGGGCGGTCGGTTGCAGGTCGAGCAGGCTGGTCCAGACCCCGAAGGTCCCGATCTCGATGCGGGTCGTCATGTCCGGCATGGTAGGACCCGCCCGGCGACCGCGCTGCCACCGGCCGGCGGTGACGCGGTCGCCTGGCCCGGTCTCACCTCGGCCCAGTGGGTCGGGAGCCTGGCCCGGCCGCACGAGGTCGGGTGGTCAGGCCAGCACGTGGACGGCGGTCCCGTTCGGCAGCTCGTCCGGGAGGTACTCGGCGATGTGCATCGGGACCCGAACGCAGCCGTGGCTGGCCGGGTAGAGCGGCACCGACGTCGCCCCGTGGAACGCGATCCCGCCGTTGAAGTAGAGCGGGTTGTAGAGCCGACCGATGTCGAGGCTCGACTCACGCCAGCCGCTGATCCGGCGGTTGATGTGGAAGTCGCCCTTCGGGGTGATCGAGCTTCCGCTGTGGTCCTCGTTCTCCCACGGGATGCCGCTCCCGCTCGACACGTGGCTGACCAGCACCGGGATCGTCTCGCCCGGGTCGTAGACCTTCATCAGCTGCTGGGACAGGTCGACCTCGACCCAGCGCTCGTCGTTCTCGCGTTCGGGACCGCCGACCTCGCCGTCCATCAGCTTTCGCCACGCCAGCTCGTCCGCCGGGCCCCAGTCACCGTCGATCGGGATCTCGGCCAGCTTCTCGAGCGCCCACACCGCGGCGACGGTGGCGCCGCCGTACACGCCATCGATCCGGCCGGGGTCGAAAGGTCCGCCGGCGAGCCGCTCCTGGAGCTCCTCGACGTCGTCACCCTCGTCGCCGGCCACGAGCAGGAGCCCGTCGTAGGTGTAGGTGGCCAGCTCCCGCATCGTCCTGGCGTCGGCCCGCCCGGTCGGCCGGAGGTCGACCAGTTCCTGGAACACCCGGACCGCCCGCTCGGTGCGGCGACCGTAGTCACCGTCGGCCGGGCCGGGGGCGACGCCGAGCTCGTCGAGGCGGGTCTGCAGGGCGACGACGTCATCGCCGCCGTCGCCGGGGCCGACGGGGTCGAGCAGGTTCTCGGGTTCCGGCGCGGTGGTCGTCGTCGTCGGTCGTGTGGTGGTCGGCGTCCCGTCTGGCCGCTCGCCGCGGTCGCCGCCGTCGTCGGAGTCGTCCTGGTCGTCGGTGGCCGCGCCGGCCGTCTCGCCGGTCGGGTCCGGCGCCGTGGTCTCGGCTGCGGTGTCGGCGGAGGCGATGGTGTCGTCCGGGCCGGCGTCCGGCGCCGGGCCGGCGTCCCCGCCACAGGCGGCCAGCGCCACGGCCAGGGTCGCTGCCAACCCGGCGGCCACCAGCGCGGCCAGGGATCCGTCGACCGCCCGGGCGGTCGCCCGGTTCCCGATCCCCATGCCCTCACCTCCGTGCTCGCCACCGGGCCGAGGCCCCACTCACCTTCTTAGACGCCCGAGTCGGGTGCGGGGACCGGTGAACCGCCCAGGTGTTACACGTTTGTCATCTGATGGCGTGGCGGTCGCACCCGGCGTGGTGATGGCGCAACCGTGCGAGGTCAGCGGGCGGCGACGGGTCCGGGCCCGCCGTCGAGGACGCGGTCGCCCGCAACACCGCCGAGCTCCTGGTCACCGAGGTCGTTGCCGGCCGAGGCATTGAGCTCCTCGATGCCCTGGATGACCTGCAGGATCGTGGTCCCGGCCAGCTCGACGTCGCCGCTGGCCCGGCCGACGTTCTCCCGCTGGAGGTCCATCTGCGATTCGACGTCGTTCTGTCGCTCGGAGATCGAGCGGACCAGGTCGGCGACGCCGGCGACCCGGGTCGACGACGTGGCGATCTTGCCCTGGACCTCGTCGGTCATCGACCGGATCTGCTCGGTGGCATCGGAGGTCCGCTGGGCCAGGCTCTTCACCTCGGTTGCGACGACGGCGAAGCCTTGGCCGGCCTCGCCGGCCCTGGCCGCCTCGATCGTTGCGTTCAAGGCCAGGAGATTGGTCTTGTCGGCGATCTCGGCGATCAGGTCGACCATCTCGTTGATCCGGCGGCTCTGCTCCTCGAGCTCCTCGACTGCGGCCCGGGTCACCGAGGTCTCCTCGTCGGCCTGGCGGGCCAGCCCGACGACGTCGCGGACCAGATCGCTGACCGTCGAGGCCGATTCGGTCATCTCACCCATCGCCGCCGACGTCGAGCCGATGATGTCGCGCACCGAGTCCGAGACCGAGACCAGCTCGGCTGAGCGTCCCGCCAGCTCCTCGCTCTGAGCCTGGCGGCGGCGCAGTGCGTGCTCGTGGCGTTGGGCCAGCTCGGCGCTCTCCTGGGCCAGGGCGGCCTGCCGCTCGACGAGCGCCTGCTGGTCGGACGCGGCCTGCAGCCAGCGCTGATGCTGGACCTGGAGGGTGTACCAGTTGATGGCCAGTGCACCGATGAGCATGACGACGAACACCACGTGCACGCCGGTCCAGAGGAACGGGCTCTCCTGGCCCCGCTCGTGCTCGAACACCAGCGTCGGCTGGTAGATGCTCATCGCCGCATGGTGGATGGCGGTGTACAGCACGACGGCAACGAAGGGCCGCAGGTCGACGTAGAGGGCGGCCAGGGCCAGCACGACGAACCACTGGAAGTGCGATTCGATGATGCCGCCGGTGAAGTGGACCAGCGTCGAGGCGGCGTACACCAGCCCGAGACAGGTGGCGATCGACCTCGGGAGTCGGTGCATGCGGCTGAAGCCGAGCGCAGCGAGGACCAGCACGGGAGAGGTCTCGAGCGCGGTGTGCCACAGGGCGAAGCCGTTCAGGAGCCCGATGGCGATCAGGGCCGGGGCGTGGGCGACGAGGACCCATCCGATGATCCGGTGGCGGATCTCGAACTGCTCGTCGTCGATCGCCCGTCCGTCCGGAAGGTGATCGCGCAGCGATTGCAGGGCCATGATCAGTGTTTTCGGGAGCTGCCGGCCCCGCTTTAGCTCGACGTGCCGGCCGTCGACGGCCCCGCCGGCGGCAGGGGCGGCCCCGGGGCGGGCCACCCCCTCGGTCTCGAGCCGGGTGGCCGTATCGGTCGTCAGGGCACCTTCTTGGTGCCGTCGAGGTTCGCCGGGCGCAACTCGGGGCTCCCCGTTCGCCGCAGCCGGGCGATCAGGGGGTCGTTGCCTCGAAGAGCTCCTCGCCGCGGCGCAGACGGCGGGCGATGTCGACCACCCGCGACCGCTCCCGGCGGGTCGGGGTGTGGGCGGCGAGGAACCGGGCGAAGGCCACGAGGACCAGTCGGCTCTCCTCGGAACCATCGGGCCAGGCCCGGTGCTGGCGGACGGCGGCCTCGTAGAGCTGGAACCAGTGGAAGCCGGCGTCCTCGGCCAGCAGCGCCGACCCGAGAGCGGCGATCAGCGAGGCCGGATCGCCGCCACCGGCGAGGTAGCCGTAGGCCTCCCGACCGGCGTCGTCGACCTGGCCCTGGGTCTCCCAGCACGCAGCCAGGGCCTCGAGCGAGCCGGCCCCGGCCTGCGGCGGCCGGGCCGCCGGCACGTTCAGGAACCGGTCGAGGTAGACCTTGAGCGCGGAGTGCAGGACGCCCCGCAGCAGCTCGGGGGTCGGGTTGCGGGTCACGGCCTGGTGGACGGCGTTGGCGGTGGTGAAGCCGTGGTGGACCGAGTTCCAGTCGCGGTGGTCGTTCTGGGTGTGGAACCGCACGATGCGCAGCGCCGAGGCCAGGGCGACGGCCCTGGCCAGCTCCTCGGCTGAGGCCCCGTTCTCGCCCGCCTTCACGAGGGCGCCGACGACGTGGCCCGGGTCGTCGACCAGCAGCTCCCGACCGAGGGCGGCGACGGCCTCGTCGTCACCCCATCCGGCCCCCGAGGTCAGCGTCGTCTCGGCCAGCAGTGCCGCCAGGTCGTGGGGGTGGCGCCACTCCGACAGCTCCTCGTGGCGGGTGGCCCCGGCGGTCTGGTGCACCAGGGTCGGCAGCAGCTCGGGGGCGGTCTCGGGGCCGAGCAGGTCGATCAGCTCGAACGCCTTGTTGGTGAAGTCGATCGTGTGGCCCTCGTCGATGAAGACGTGGTCGGTGACGGCGGCGAACATCATGGCCTCGACCTCCCGTCGATCGGTCGCCCGGCCGTGCTCGCTCGGCTCGTCGAGCCGCTGCAGTGCGGTGGCCAGGGCCCGCTCGGCGGCGTCGCCGGAGCGGGTGTCGACGAAGCGCCGGTACCAGTCGCCGAGTCGGCCGATGCCGACCTCGGTGCCGTCGAGGGGATCGAGGGGGAAGCGGGGGGCGTTGCCGGCCACGTCGGCGGCGAGGAAGGCCAGGGCCTGGGTCAGCGCCAGCGGCCGATCGTCCGCATCCAGGTCGTCGAGCACGCCGGCCATCGCGCAGAGCACGGTCAAGCCGCTGCTCCAGCCGCCGCAGCGGTTGCGGGCGGCGAAGCGGGCGGCGGTGGCCACGATCGTCTGCGGCGGCTCGCCGAGGTCGAGCAGCCCGAGCACCGACTTGGCGATCACCAGGGTGATCTGGTCCTCCAGGCCGTCTTCGAGCCGGGCGAGGAGACGGGCCCGCGGATCGCCGTCGGTCCTCGGCCGGACCCAGACCTGCTCGGCCCCGACGGCGCCGTCGTCGCTGCCGGTCCGGATCTCGACGTCGTAGGCCGCGGCGTCGTCGGCCCACGGGTCGAGGGTGCAGCCGGACGACAGGTCGAAGCGGGCATGGTGCCAGTGGCACGTGACCATGCCCGACTCGACCGTGCCCCGGTGGAGGGGGAGCCCGAGATGGGGGCAGCGGTCGTCGATGGCCCACGCCCGGTCCTCGTGCCAGAACACCGCCACCGGTTGACGGCCGACCTTCGTCACCAGGTGGCCGTTGGTCTTCAGATCGTCGAGCGAGCCAGCGAGCGTCTCCATGACCGCATCGTCGATCGTCCGAGCCCTATTTGTCAAGTCATGACTTGGCAAATAGATCGACGCTCGCTACGGTGTCGACGTGGCCGATGACCCGCGCTCCGCACCCCAGCTCAGCTCGGCCAAGCGCCGCATCGTCGACGTGCTCAAGCGCCGGGCCCACACCGGGCCCGAGCTGGCCGACCGCTTCGGCCTCACCGCCGAGGCGATCCGCCTGCACCTCAACGACCTGGCCGATCATGGCCTCGTCCGGTCCTCACCTCGGGCCAGCAGCGGTGCCGGTCGCCCGCCGGTCGAGTGGTCGCTGACCGACCTGGCCGCCGACCTGTTCCCCGACCGTCACGCCGACCTCACCGTGTCGCTGATCGAGTCGATCCGGACTGCGGTCGGCGAGGTCGGCCTCGATGCGGTCATCGCCGCCAGGACCGTCGAGCAGACCGCCGACTACCGCACGAGGCTGGCGGACCGGGCCGATCCGCTCGCCGGCCTGGCCGAGATCCGATCCGACGAGGGCTACATGGCCGAGGTGGTCGACGCCGACGACGGCCGGGGCCGGCTGCTCATCGAGCACCACTGCCCGATCTGCGACGCGGCCACGTCCTGCCAGGCCCTGTGCCGGTCCGAGCTCGAGCTGTTCCAGGAGGTGCTCGGCGCCGACATCACCGTCACCCGCGAGCAGCACCTGCTCTCCGGCGACCAGCGCTGCGTCTACCGCATCGAGGAGGCATGACGCCGTCCCAGCCGACGTCTCGCCACAGGCGAGACTCGGGGTGACGGCCGTCGGCCGTCACACGACGACGTTGACCAGCTTGTTTGGCACCACGATGACCTTGCGGGGCTCGTCGCCGCCGAGTTGCTCGGCCACCTTGGGATCGCCGAGGGCTGCGGCCCGCATCGCCGCCTCGTCGGCATCGGCGGCCACGGTCACCCGGGCCCGGACCTTGCCGTTGACCTGCACCGGGATCTCGATCGTGTCGTCGACCAGCAGCGCCGGGTCGGCCGACGGGAACGGCCGGTAGACCACCGACTCGTCGTGGCCCAGTCGCTGCCAGAGCTCCTCGGCGATGTGGGGCACCAGGGGCGCCAGCATCAGCACGAGCGGCTCGGCCACCTCGCGGGGAGTCGGGCCGTCGGCCTTGGTCAGCTGGTTGTTCAGCTCGGTGATCTTGGCGATCGCCGTGTTGAACCGCAGGCCGTCCATGTCGGCGCCGACCTCGGCGATCGTGCGGTGCAGCAGGCGCCGCAGCTCGTCGCCGGCCGGCTCGTCGCTGACGACCACGGCGTCGCTCTCCTCGTCGACGACGTTGCGCCAGACCCGCTGCAGTAGTCGATGGGAGCCGACGACGGCTGTGGTGTCCCACACCCGGTCCTGGTCGAGCGGGCCCATGAACATCTCGTGCAGCCGCAGCGTGTCGGCCCCGTACTCGGTGTACATGTCGTCCGGGGTGACCGAGTTCTTCAGGCTCTTGCCCATCTTCCCGTAGGAGCGGAACACCTCGGCGGCGTCGGGCCCGTCGCCGAAGACGAAGCGGCCGTCGCGCTCGACCACCCGGTCGGCGTCGACGTAGATGCCGCGGTCGTCCTGGTAGGCGTAGGCCTGGATGTAGCCCTGGTTGAACAGCCGCTGGAACGGCTCGGGGCCGGACACGTGGCCGAGGTCGTACAGCACCTTGTGCCAGAACCGCGCATAGAGAAGGTGCAGCACCGCGTGCTCGACGCCACCGATGTAGAGGTCGACGCCGCCGACCCGGCCATCGGGGTCGCCGAGCCAGTACTGCTCGACCCTGGGGTCGACCATCTCGTTCTCGTTGGTCGGGTCGAGGTAGCGCAGGTAGTACCAGCACGACCCGGCCCACTGGGGCATCGTGTTCAGCTCTCGCTGGTAGGTGCGGGGGCCGTCGCCCAGATCGAGCTCGACCGTGGTCCAGTGCTCGGCCCGGCCGAGCGGGGGCTCGGGCGCGCTGTCGACGTCGAGGGCCCGCGGCGCCCAGTCGATCAGCTCGGGCAGCTCGACCGGCAGCGCCTCCTCGGGCACCGCCCTCGGCTCGCCGTCGTCGCCGTAGACGATCGGGAACGGCTCGCCCCAGTACCGCTGACGGCTGAACAGCCAGTCTCGCAGCTTGTACGTGACCGTGCCGTGGCCGTGGCCCTCCGCCTCCAGCCACTCGATGATCCGGGCCTTGGCCGCGTCGACCTCGAGTCCGTCGAGGAACGACGAGTTGATCGCCGGACCATCGCCGACGTAGGCCTTCCCGTCGAAGCCGTCCGGCGGCTCGACGGTGCGGACGATCGGCAGGTCGAACGCCTCGGCGAACTCCCAGTCGCGCTCGTCCTGGCCGGGGACGGCCATGATGGCACCGGTGCCGTACCCCATCAGCACGTAGTCGGCGATGAAGACCGGGATCGGCTCACCGTTCACCGGGTTGGTTGCGGTTGCGCCGATGAAGACGCCCGTCTTCTCCCTGTTCTCCTGGCGGTCGAGCTCCGACTTCTGGGCGGCCGCCTCCCGGTAGGCCGCAACCGCCTCGGCCGGCGTGGCTGCGCCGCCGGTCCAGCTCGGGTTCGTGCCGTCCGGCCAGGCGTCGGCGACCAGGTCGTCGACCAGCGGGTGCTCGGGGGCCAGGACCATGTAGGTGGCGCCGAACAGGGTGTCCGGCCTGGTGGTGAACACGGTGATGGCGGCGCCGCCGTCGGCACCGGCCGGGAAGTCGACGCTGGCGCCGTCGGATCGGCCGATCCAGTTGCGCTGCATGATCTTGATCGGCTCGGGCCACTCCAGCCGGTCGAGGTCGGCGATCAGCCGATCGGCGTAGGCCGTGATCCGCATCATCCACTGCTTCAGCGGCCGGCGGAACACCGGGTGGTTGCCCCGCTCGCTTCGACCGTCTGCCGTCACCTCCTCGTTGGCCAGAACGGTGCCGAGCCCGGGGCACCAGTTGACCGGGGCCTCGTCGACGTAGGCCAGTCGGTGGTCGTTGATCAGGCGCCGCCGCTCGGTCGGCGACAGCTGGGCCCAGGGGCGCCCGTCCGACGTCGGCCGGGAGCCGTCGGCGAAGGCGGCCTCCAGCTCGGCGATCGGCCTGGCCCGGTCGGCTTCGGCGTCGTACCAGCTGTTGAAGATCTGCAGGAAGATCCACTGCGTCCACCGGTAGTAGGCCACGTCGGTGGTCGACACCCCGCGGCGGGGATCGTGGCCGAGGCCGAGGCGGGTCAGCTGCCGCCGGTAGGTGGCGATGTTGGCCTCGGTGTTGTCGCGGGGGTGGGTGCCGGTCTGGCGGGCGTGCTCTTCGGCCGGCAGGCCGAACGCGTCGAAGCCCATCGTGTGCAGCACGTGGTGGCCGGTCATCCGCTTGTAGCGGGCGTAGACATCGGTTCCGATGAAGCCGAGGGGGTGGCCGACGTGCAAGCCCGCCCCCGAGGGGTAGGGGAACATGTCCATCACGAAGAGCTTGCGGCTCTCGCCCTCGGGCCGGTGCCCGGTGGTGAGCACGCCGGTCGGGTTGGCGGTCTCGTAGGTGCGGTCGTCACGCCACCGCTGCTGCCACCGGAGCTCGATCTCGCCCGCCAGCGCGGCGTCGTAGCGATGAGCGGGTGTGTCGGAACTCATGAGGCCAGGCTACTGCGGCATCCGGCGACCGAAGGGGCCAATACGGGACCGTCGCCGGACGGGTGCCGGGCCGGTCGATGTCGGAGCTCAGACGCACAGCGGAGCCCGACCGCGGCCGCGCCGGCCGCCTGGTCGGACCCCGCATGTCGGCGGCGCAAGGGCCGGCGAGTCGGTTGCCGTCAGCTCCGATCGGTGGCCCCGGTGGCCCGCTCGGCCGCCCCGCCGACGGCACCGGCGGCACCGGCCGCAGCGTCACGGACCTCGACGAGGGCGTCGCTCTGGCCGAGCACCGTGTCCTCGATGCTGGCGTCGTCGACCGCCAGCCACAGCAGGACGCCGACGACCGCACCGATCAGCGGGAACACGATGAAGGCCCACAGCTGGGTCATCGCGTCACCGCCGGCGAACACGGCCATGCCGAGGCTCCTGGCCGGGTTCACCGAGGTGTTGTCGACCGGGATGCTGATGAAGTGGATGAGGGCGAGCGTGATGCCGACGGCCAGGCCGCCCATCGCCGCCGGGAACCGCTTCGAGGTGGTGCTGAGCACCACGAACATCAGCACCGCCGTCAGGACGATCTCGGTGACCGCCATCGCCCCGAAGCTGAAGAACCCGTTCTCCTCACCCCAGAGGTTGGTGGCGAAGTTGGCCGGGTCGGCGTCGAACCCGCCGGCCTGGCCCCGGGCGATGATCCAGATGATGAAGCCACCGAGGATGGCGCCGAGGATCTGGGCGGCCCAGTAGATGGGTACGAGCGCCATCTCGATCTTTCGCATCACGGCCATGCCGAGGGTCACCGCCGGATTGATGTGGCAGCCGGAGATCGGGCCGACGGCATAGGCCGCGATCAGGAGGGCGAACCCGAATCCGAGTGCCACCATGGTCAGCTTGCCGTCGAATCCGGGTACCAGCACGGCCGTGCCCGGGCCGCCGAGCATCAGGATCATGGTCCCGATCAATTCGGCGGCGAACAGCTTTGCGTTACGCATCGCATTTCCCCTTTGGTCAGAGACCGACCGACTCTCGCTGCGATCGATCCTCCGTCGACTGCATAGACCCATCGGCCAGGCGGATCGTTACCATCTCACCTGGAGCTCACCTGGAGCTCACCTGGAGCCCACCTGGAGCTCGGGTGGCGCTCATCTGGCCCCCCATCGCCGGTTCCCGGCCCGCCAGGCGGTGGTCTCGGATGGTCAGCCGATGGCCGTCGTGGCGCTCGCTGCGGCTTGGCGCGCCGGTGCCGGCGCTCGCTAACGTCGCTCGGACGGGCGACCCCATCGACGAATCCCGGCCGAACCCGGGAGAACGGAGCGGTACCGGTGCCAACGGCCGACAACGACGGCGTCAAGCTCGAGTACGACACGTTCGGCGACCCGGCCGACCCCACCGTCCTCCTCGTCATGGGCTTCACCGCCCAGATGACCGCCTGGGAGGAGGGCTTCTGCCAGCGCCTGGTCGACGACGGCCACCACGTCGTCCGCTTCGACAATCGCGACTGCGGTCTGAGCTCGAAGACCGACGGTGAGCCGCCGAACCTGTTCGCCCTGCTGGCCCAGGCCCAGTCCGGGGGTGGGATCACCAGCGAGGTGCCCTACACGCTGTCCGACATGGCCCTCGACGCCGTCGCCGTGCTCGATGCGGTCGGGGCGGAGTCCGCTCATGTGGTCGGCGCCTCGATGGGGGGCATGATCGTGCAGATGCTCGCCATCGAGCATCCCGAGCGGGTCCGGTCGATGACGTCGATCATGTCGACCACCGGCAACCCCGAGGTCGGCCAGGCCAAGCCGGAGGCGATGACGGCGCTGATCACCCCGCCGCCGACCGATCGGGAGGGCGCCATCGAGCGCGGCGTCACCCTCGGCCGGCTGATCGCCGGACCCCTGTTCGACGAGGACCGGGCCCGGGTCCGGATGACCGAGGCCTTCGACCGCTCCTTCCATCCCGGCGGCGCGCCGTTCCAGATGGCGGCCATCGCCAAGACCGGCGATCGGACCGAGCGCCTCGGCTCGGTCACCGCACCGACGCTGGTGATCCACGGCGCCGTCGACCCGCTGATCGCCGTGTCCGGTGGCGAGGCGACGGCCAAGGCGGTCCCCGGAGCCGAGCTGCTGGTGCTCGACGAGATGGGGCACGACCTGCCCGAGCCCCTGTGGGGCGAGATCACCGGCGCCATCGCCGGCGTCGCGGCCAAGGCCTGAGCGGGACCGACGAGCCGGTGGAGGCCAGCCCGGACCCGGACGACCCGGACGGCCTCCGCCACCGGGTGGCGATCGTCACCGGTGCCGGCGCCCTCGACGACGGCATCGGGAACGGTCGGGCCGCCGCCATCCTGCTGGCCCGGGCCGGGGCCCGGGTCCTGGTCGTCGACCGCGACGAGACGGCGGCGGCCCGCACGGTGGCCATGATCGACGACGAGGGCGGCGAGGCGGCGCCGTTCGTCGGCGACGTGACCGTCGAGGCCGACTGCGAGCGGATCGTGGCCGCCGCGGTCGATGCCTGGGGTCGGCTCGACGTGCTCGACAACAACGTCGGCATCGGGAGCCGGGGCTCGGTCGTCGACGAGGACCCCGGCCGCTGGTCCAGGGTCATGCAGGTCAACGTCGACTCGATGTTCCTCATGGCCCGGCACGCGATCCCGGCGATGCTCGACGGGGGACCGGACTCGAGTGGCGGGGCGATCGTCAACATCGCCTCGATCGCGGCGATGCGACCATCGCAGCTCACCGCCTACTCGACGTCGAAGGGGGCGGTCATCTCGTTGACCCGGGCCATGGCCGTCGACCACGCGGCCGACGGCATCCGGGTCAACTGCGTCGCACCCGGGCCCGTCTACACCCCGATGGTCTACGGCCACGGCATGTCGGACGAGCTCCGCGATCGCCGTCGCCGGGCCTCGCCGCTCGGCATCGAGGGCACCGGCTGGGACATCGGCAACGCCGTCGTCTTCCTCTGCTCGGACCGGGCCCGCTACATCACCGGGCAGGTCCTGGTCGTCGACGGCGGCGTGACCCTCGGGGCCGCTCGCCGCCGCTGAGCGCCGACGTCGTCGCCGTCCCTCCAACCTGAGCACTGTCGCCCGGTCACGGAACCGACGCCCCTGCCGCCGCGGCCGGCGCCGCCATCGACGTGGCCATCGCCGCTCCCGAGGTGGCCTCGGCCATCGGCGACCGCCACACGCTGATCAGCGTGACCGACGACGAGATCGTGCCCGGCTCGGACCAGGGTGACCAGGCGGCCACGCTCGTCCTGCTCCACAGCCACGACCGGTCGGCAACCGTCGAGGCCCACGGGCGGGACTCACGGGTCGTCGAGGTCGTCAGCCGACCGGCCGGCGCCGACCAGCCGCCGCTCGCCGTCGACGAGAAGCACCGGGCCACCGAGGTGGCCAGGTCCCACTGCGAGGCGGTCGGCGGCGACCGGATCGATCAGCTCGAGGGGTTCGTCATCCTGTCGGTCGAGTCGGACGGCACGCACCACGACAGCCGCGTGGCCGACGTCAGCTCCCACGTCGACCACGTGGCCAGGCCGGAGCTCCTCACGTGGGTCGACCTGACGGCCGAGACCGTGCTGCGGGCGGAGGTCGACC
Source organism: Acidimicrobiales bacterium (assembly GCA_028285495.1). Taxonomy (GTDB): domain Bacteria; phylum Actinomycetota; class Acidimicrobiia; order Acidimicrobiales; family SZUA-35; genus JAHELU01. The sequence continues at coordinate 2,132 of JANQPB010000026.1, read as the reverse complement.
GATGAGCGCCACGGCGGCATCGCCCGCCCGCCCGCCCGTCGACGCCGCCGGACGGGCCCCGGTCTCGCTCCGGTCGCCCTCGTCGCCCCCGTCGCCGCGGCGACGGCAGCAGCTACCAGGGCCGTTCGGCCAGGACTTCACCCTCGACGGCGTGGGCCGGCGCTCGATCGGCATCACCGACTTCATCGGGCAGTACGAGATCACGATGTACGACGACCTGAGCGAGAAGGGGGACTTCGGCGCCCCACATGTTCTCCCGAGGCCTGCGGGCCGCCGACGGCTCACGGTCGGCTTGGCTCGGATCGACGACAAGCGAGGGCTCGGGCCGGTACGGCTTCACCGTCGCCGCCGGCTGCCACGTGGTGGTGTTCATCGCGCCGAGCGGCTCCGGCTTCGAGGGCGGCGGGCAGTGTCTCCAGCGGTTCGTGTGCGTGTCGGCCGGCGACCAGAACCTGACGATCGACGCCGTCCTCCGGTGAGTGGCCCGCCCGGCGCTCGGCGACGACGACCCGGGCGACCGGCAGTGCGGGGCCGGTCGGGTTGAACACTACGATCGCACCCGATGCCGGAACAGGAGTTGACGACCTGCCGACAGCGAGGCGCGGCGGACGCGCCCGCTCGGCCACGCCCGGCCGGGCCGGTCGGGGCCGACCGGTGGCGGTTCGGCCGCTGGCTGCTGTCCGCCGTGTCGGTGGCGGCGCTCGGCATGGTGCTGGCCGGCGGGCCGGTCGGGGCCCAGGCCGATGCCGAGGTCCTCACCGTCGGCACCAAGCCGTTGGAGCCGTTCGTCTTCGTCGAGGGCGACGCACGGGGCCCTGTCCAGGCCGATGCCTTGAGCGGGTTCAGCATCGACTACTGGAACGCGGTGGCCGAGCGGCTCGGGGTCGAGACCGAGTGGGTGGTCGAGGAGACCGTCGGCGACATCATCGACTCGGCCGAGGCCGGTGACGTCGATGCCGCCATCGCCGGCATCTCGATCACGCGGGAGCGCGAGGCCATCATCGACTTCAGCCAGCCCTACTACATCTCGGGCCAGCAGATCGTGGTCCGGGACGAGGGCACCGCCGGCACGTTCCGCACCCTGGCCGCCCTCGTCGGCAGCGGCACGTTCGTCGTGCCGCTCGCCGTGCTGGTGGTGCTGGTACTGGTCGTCTCCCACCTCGTGTGGTGGTTCGAGCGGGGCCACGACTCCGACGACTTCCCGTTCGACTACCGCGAGGGGATCGGGGAGGCGATCTGGTGGTCGACGGTCAGCGTCATCACCGGCGGCGAGGCGGTCAAGAACATCAACACCACGTTGAGCCGGCTGATCGCCGTGTTCTGGATGCTGGTCGGTCTGTTCCTGCTGGCCTTCGTGACCGCCAGGGCCACGTCGGTGCTCACGGTGGCCGAGCTCGAGGCCGACATCGGCGGCCTCGACGATCTCGCCGGCCGGCCGGTGGCAACCGTCGAGGCGACGGCGACGGTGCCCTTCCTCCAGGCCGAGATCGGCGTCCTCCCCCGGGAGGAGTCCGACCTCGACGGCGCCATCGCCGCCCTCCGGTCCGGTGACGTCGACGCCGTGGTGTTCGACGCCCCGGTCCTCGCCCACGCCCTGAACCGGGCCGGCGGCGACGACCTGTTGCTCATCGAGCCACCGGTCGGCCGGGACCCGTACGGGATCGCATTGCCCTCCGGGAGCGATCGTCTCGAGCAGGTCAACGCCGCCGTCATCGAGATCGGAAGGGACGGGACGTTGGACGAATTGATGCTCGTCTGGTTCGGAGGTTCCTGATCCAAAACACCTCGCCAAGACTGTAGATATCGCCGTTTGCATCGACTAGCGTCCTGGCCGCTGGGCGACCAAAGACAAGGTAGGCCACACCCCTCGCCGCCTCACCGCAAAGGAAACGACTGTCATGGCTGACGACCACGGGCTCTCTGACGAGCTGCATCCGTTCGGCGCTGGGTCTCACGCGCCGTTGAGCGACGCCAGGGAGATGCCGGTCTGCTATCCGGTCAAAGGCAACATCCGAGACGACGGTTCCAAGCTCTATCACCGCCCCGACAGTCGGAACTACGGGGCGACGGTGCCCGAGGTGTGGTTCGACTCGCCGTCGGCGGCCGAGGCCGCCGGGTTCGAGCTGTCGCCG
>JANQPB010000019.1 GCA_028285495.1 Acidimicrobiales bacterium | reverse complement strand
ACGGAACTCCTCCGGGTAGCGATGTGTGCCCAACGTGGACTCCTTCCCGGGACCAGTCTCCCAGGCTCAGATGTCTCACGTAGCGGGGGAACTCCAGATAGTGACAGCGGTCGCAGTGTTATCGATAGCGCGCTGTCCTCGCTTTGGCTACCCGATGACACTCAAGTCGAGATCGTGCGATTGATGGACGTCGACGGGAGCCTCGATGTCTGAGGACGATCGTAGCGTGATCGTTAGGGCCGTCCGCGAGCTGGCCGATCGTTCGGATGGTGTCGTGGTCATTCACGGGGTTCCAGGGATCCCGATGACCGCTAACTCATTGCTGAGCACAGGACCGACTGCGGCCCCGGTTGTCTTCACCGGCGCCATGCGTCCCTACGCTCTTCGGAGTTCTGACGCCCTTCAGAACTTGTCGCAAGCGCTACTTGCTGCCCGTTTGTTGGATGCAGGAGTCTACGTTGTCATGTCGAATCAGGTAGAGCGGTTCCCGGTAGGCGAAATTGGCGATATCGGTGCCTCGGGTCGGCCTAGTATCTGACTTGCGTCTCGACCATCTGTGTTTGCGATGTGCTTGATGGTTTCGCTAACACGAGTAGCGCAATGGATCACTCGGTCCAGTCCATCGACCGGCGCGGCGGCGATTGGTATATTCCGATCCGCTGGCCCTAGTGGCGATGGGCGCCCTTCGTGCGTCGGGCATCAGTGGGGACTAAATGACCGTTCTCCAAGTAGATCGGTCCTTCCATCCTCGCTAGCAGCGCTTCAGCGATCCTGTTTGCCAGACGCGGAATTGTCACATCGGCGATCGTGTTCTGCGGGCAGAAGCAGTATCGGTCGATCTCGTTGCCGTCAGTCTTGATCATCTGGGTGTGGGTCGGATCGATCCGGCCACCGTCAAAGATCAGCAGTAGCTTGGCGGTGCCGTTGGCCTCGGGGCTGTCTTCCCACCAGTCGGCGACTAGAAGCCGACCTATGGGCGGCCTTATATCGAGTTCCTCGAAGACCTCGCGTCCGGCCGCCTGGTAGGGGGTCTCTCCCTTCTCGACGTAGCCCCCAGGAATGTCGAGGTAGTCCTTGTAGGACGGGACGACCATGAGGACCTGGTCCTGATCGTCGGTGAAGAGGACGCCAGCGGCCACCCGGGGCGTGATGAAGTTGAGCGTGGGATCGTCGTTGCTCACGGTTTCGACCCTACCCCTGCGCCTGGCATCGGAGGCTGTCAGGCTGCCGCCCGGGTCTTGCGGGTGCGCCGGTCGAGCTGGGCAAGGCGTGGGTCCTGGCGGCCGGACCGCGAGCTGCGCAGGTGGGCCACGATCTGCTGGGCCATGACGTGGTTGTGGACCTGCTCGGGGCTCAGCTGCTCGGCTTCGAGCATGGTGGCGATCGCGTCCCCAGTGCGGTCTTGCTTGACGGCGATCATGGCGACGTCGAACAGGTAGCGGATGCGTCGTTCTGGTGGAAGGGCCGACGGGTGCAGCTGGCGGGTGTGGTGCTCGGCGGTGGCGATGTCGTCGCGGGCAACCGCTGTGGCGACACGGTGTACGGCGACGTTGGTGGGGCCGAAGGCGGTCCACAGATGGTTGGCGTCCTGGCCAAGCTGGGCGGCGTGGTGGTCGGCTTCGTCCAGGAGCTCGTTGACGGCGGACCGATCGCCAGCCCGAGCTGCGGTCATCGACGCAGCGAGAAGCAGCGTGCCGTATACCGATGTCTCACGGGCCGAACCGGCGTCGAGGGCTGGTCGCAGGTTATCGGCGGTTCTCTCGGCCAGTCTGGTCGAGGCCTCGGTCCGGCCGTGTGACTGGAGGGTGTGAACCATCGAGCGGTTGAGCGATCCGATGATGGCGGGATCGTCGGCGTCCTGGGCGGCGTTGAGGCCGCGTTCTGAAGCGATCCAGGCCAAATCGTGTTCTCCGAGCTTGGTCAAGACCATGGCGGACGCTTGACCGGACAGCGCCAACGTCTGCTTGGTAACCATGGCGAATAGGTCGTCAAAGGGCCGAAGCCGGGAACGGCGACAGGCTGCCGACCGGGCCCAAGCGCTGATCCGTGAGACCTGCGGCGACCTTCCCGAGGCGAAGCGGATCAGTCGATGCGGACGCATTCCGACCGGAGCCGGTCGACCCCGGGTGGCCAAGGTCGACGGCCGAGCCCACATGGCGGGACTCCAGACGTGCGGGTCGGTGTGGAGCTGCATCGCCTGCTACTTCAAGGTCCGCACCAAGCGGGCGGCCGAGATCAACGCCGTCGTCGGCGCCCACCTGGCCGCCGGTGGGGGAGTGCTCCACTGCGTGATCACCATGCCCCATCGGGCCGGCGAGGCACTGGCCGACCTGTGGTCGATCCTGTCGGACTGCTGGGAGCACGTCACCTCCGGTGGCGGATGGAAGAAGCTCAAGGCCGACCACGCCATCGAGGGCTACATCCGGGCCACCGAAGCGACCCACTCCTGGGGCTCCGGGTGGCACCCGCATTGCCACGTCCTGCTGTTCGTCGACCGGCCGATGTCGCCGCTTGAGAACGAGGAGCAGTTCTACGCCCTCCGGGCCGCCATCCGGAACCGGTGGTGCAAGCGGATGAAGGAGAAGTACGGCCGGATCGTGTCGGAGGAGTTCGGCATCCGGGTCGACCCGGTCAAGCCTGACGACGCCGATGGCTCTGGGGAGTACCTGACCAAAGTCGGCTACGAGCTGGCCATGGGCGACAACAAGATCGGCCGGGAAGAAGGCCACCGGACCCCGTTCGCCATCGCCCACGACGCCGCCGAGACCGGCGACAAGGCCGATGTCGAGCTGTTCCGGGAATGGGTCGTCGCCTCCCACCGCAAGCGCTCGATCACCTGGTCGCAGGGGCTCCGGGAGCGCTACGGACTCGGCCCCGAACGCTCCGACGAGGAGCTGGCCGCCGAAGACGCCGGCGGCGAAGCCGTGGCCGAGATCGACCGGGACCTGTGGCGAGAGATCGCCAACCGGCGAGACGGTCGCCGCTCCAAGCTCCTGACTGCCTTCGAGAGCGACGACGGCCGCAACGGCATCGATGCCGCCGTCCGATTCCTCACCGATCTCGGCCTGGCCGTCGTGGTCGACGAGGCGGGCCCCATCCCCGTGATCGGGCTCGACCAACCAACCCAACAACCCCAACAGGAGTGACAACATCATGTTGAGCACCAAGCCCATCGACGCCAGCCAGCTCACCTTCCGGTACTCCGGTACCGGCGAGCACTACGAGTACGACCGGGACACCGAGAAGCGGGCCAAGGACCAGACCCGACACAAGGACACCGGCTACCTGCTCTGGAAAGTGCGCTGCGTGGCCGTGTACCGGGCCGGCGGCGAGCACGGCGAAATCACCGTCACCGTGCCCGCCAAGGACATCCCGACGGCCGACTTCGACGCCGAGATCATGTTCTCCGGTCTCGTCGTCAAGGACTGGTCGATCAACGGCAACCAGGGTCAGACCTGGCACGCCGAGTCCTTCGCCGCACTCGACGCCATGCCCTCCCGGGCATCGACGCCGGCCTCGGCCGGGGCGAAGAAGGCGGCTGCGGCCGACAGCGGCTGAGCGTCAGATGACCGGCCACGCATCGGAGCAGCCCACCGCTAGGAGGGTGCCGGGGTTCGAGCCCCCGGGTGGCCACGACGAGAGCGAAAGGAGTCGGCGATGAGCCGCCTTGTCTACACCGTCCAGGAAGCGGCCGAGGAGCTGCGCATCGGAAACAGCACGGTCCGGGAGCGGATCCGGTCGGGTCAGCTGCGGTCGTTCAAGGACGGCGGCCGCCGTCTGGTCGCCGGCGAAGACCTGATGGAGTACGTGCGAGCGCTCCGGGACCAGGCCGACGATGGCTAGGCGCCGAGCCAACGCCGAGGGGTCGGTCTTCCAGGACGAGTTCGGCCGCTGGGTGGCGATGATCGAGCTGCCCCGTCGACCGGATGGTCGACGCCAGCGGAAGAAGCGTCGGGCTCGAACCCGTGCCGAAGCTCAACGGCTGCTGCGGGAGATGCGTGACGAGCTGAACACCGCCAAGGTCGTGACGAACGCTCGCCGGACGATCGGCGATGCCATCGCCGACTACCAGGCGGCCCGGGAGGCGAAGGGCCTCAGCCAGGGCACGCTCGACCAGAGCCGCTGGCAGCTCGAGGTAATCGGCGACGCGCTGGGTCGTCGACGGACGGCGACACTGACGGTCGCCGACTGCGACGGCTTCCTGGATGCAGCCGCACAGGGGATAGGGGAGCGACGCCCGATCTCCCGGGCTCACATCGGCCGCATCCGATTTACCCTCATCAACGTCCTCGCCAACGAGATCCGCGTCGGTCACCTGACCCGCAACGTGGCCGAGCTGTCGATCCTCCCGGCCACGACGGTCGAGAAGAAGGAGCGCCGAGCGCTGACCCACGACGAGCTGTCGGCGCTGCTGTCGGTGGCCAAGGGCAGCCGCCTGGTGCTCATCGACCTCAGCGCCCGCAACGGACTCCGGCCGGCCGAAGCCAGGGCCCTCCGCTGGGCCGACGTCGACCTGGAGGTAGGCGTCCTCACCGTCTCGGGCCAGCTCGACCGCCAGAACCGCCGCACCAAGCCAAAGACCAAGAAATCCGCCCGCTCCCTCCAGCTCGACGAGATCACTGTCGACTGTCTCCGAGCCTGGCGGGACAAGCAGGCGGCCCAGCGGGAGCGGGCCCGGGACGCCTGGGAGGATCTCGACATCATCGCCACCACGGCCCGGGGCAATCCGGTCGATCGCCACTCGTTCGCCAAGTCCCTGAAGCGCCTCTGCGACGAGGTTGCGATCGAACCGCCGATCAGCCCCTACGAGCTACGCCACACCGCCATCACCATGCAGGCCGATGCTGGCCACTCCAGCTGGGAAATTGCGGACTGGGCCGGCACCTCCGAGGCCATGATCAGCGAGGTCTACCGCCACCGTCTTCGACGTTTGGCCAACCTGCGTCCTGTGTAGTTCGTGCTACTGGGGTACGGAGGCGCGACTGACGAATCGAATCGCATCCTCAACACGCCGCTTCATCGCTTGCAGCTGGGGAATGTCGAATCGCCCTGCCGATCCGTGCGTTCCCGTATTGAACTCCCTGAAGAGAGTGACGACGTCGTCGATGTCGGCATCGATGAACTCGGCCAGCGCCGCGTCGTAGGTTCCGCGACGACGAAGGCAATGGACAACCCGTGCCCGCCGTGAGACCGATCCGCGCGGTGTCAGCGGCGCGTTTGGGTCTGCGGCCAGCACCTCCCGGTCGGGCGCAGCGCTCAGGAGCATCTGGTCGAGCATCTCACGAGCGCTCGTACAGAAGTGCCGACTCGCATCCGGGTTGCTCGGATGAAGCGCAAACAAGGCGCCGCGCCAACGGCTGTCCAAGTCCGGGTCGAGAAGGGCGAGCTCGTCCGTGATGGTGGTTGTGCGCAACTGGCTGCCGTCGTCATTCCCCTGATCGCCCGTCGGGCCGAACAGTGCGTTCAGGACGGCGGCACTGTTGGCGGCTTCTCCTTCGCTGAGATCGAAGAGCTCGTCGTCACCTTGCCAGGTCGGGCTGTTCGCGGCCGACTCCAAGCGAACGAATGAGCGTTGCACCGTCTGGACCGAAGTGCGCACCACGACATGCCGGCGAGACGTCGTGGTCGACCTTGGCCTGTTGTTCAAGCGCTGAAGCTCTCTGCGGAGCCGAGCCTGGTTCGATCGAACTCGTGCGTTGTGTGCCCGAACCTCTTGGTTGTACCGGTTGATGGCACGATTCGCCTTGCGCACAGCCGCGTTGTGCCGGTTGATCGCCTGACGCTGCTTCGCCTCCGCCTGGCGAAGCTTGCTGCGCATCTGCGCTGGGGTGACTCGACGGGGCACCGGAGACCTCCTGCCCTACTTACATCGATGTGATTCTACCGGCCGGCGGCCTCGGCGCTGCGCTGTTTCCATCGCGGGCCAGCGGTCTTCGCCTCGGCTCGCCACTTGTCCATGGTTGAGCGACTTACTCCGAGCTCCTTCAGGGCGTAGCCGACTCGGAGGCCGCCGTCGACGAGGTGGTTGATGGTGCGCCCGGCCGCAACTCGCGCCTCTGCATGGCGCCGAGCCCAGGTCTCGCGTTCGTAGTCGTAGACGGTCATCACGGCTCGGATGTACTCGAGCTCGTAGTCTGCATGATCGTCCCCCTTCTCGATGTACATCAGGTGCCACTCGTGCTGCTGCTGGGGCTGCAGCGTCTTGGTGAGCTGGTGCTCCTCGAGGTACCGCCGTGCCCTTGCCACCTCGTCTGGCTCGGCCGGTTCTGGCTGAGCCCATGCGGGTTGGTCCTTCGTTCGCTTTGCCATGTGAGGAGTTTACATGGCCGTACGAAGTTATCCAGCACGCAGACGAAATCTTCGCCTGATCGTGTGAAGAAACCTCCTCGGCGAGGTCGCCGCCGTGTTGCAGGCGTGGTGGCTGCGGATCACCCCCGAGTGGCTAGCCGGCCGGCCGAGCGTCGGGGCTACCAAAATGGCTACCAGTGCCTATCTGGCGCTCGAGGCGGGCCGGCGAAACCCGCTCCGTTACTGGTCGGGATGGGGAGATTTGAACTCCCGACCCCCTGCTCCCAAAGCAGGTGCGCTGCCAGGCTGCGCCACATCCCGTCGGTCCGACGTCTCTCATCGTAGCCACGCCACCCGCACCCCGCCTCGACCTTCCCGGCCCGCTGGAACGGGTCGCGCGCCCCCTCAACCCGTCGGTACACTTCAGTCGGTGAAGTCCACGGTTGAGCCCCTGGAGGGCAACAAGGTCAAGCTCGTCGTCGAGCTCGACGAAGAGGAGTTCGAGAAGGACCTCGATGCGGCCTTCGCTCGCCTCGCCCGGGAGGTTCGCCTCCCCGGGTTCCGGCCGGGCAAGGCCCCACGCAAGGTCCTCGAGGCCCGCATCGGCCAGGAGTACGCCAGGGGTGAGGCATTCCGCGAAGCGCTCCCCACCTATTATTCCGAGGCCGTCAAGGAGCATGAGGTCGACGTCATCGCCCCGCCGGAGATCGACATCACGGCCGGCGAAGAGGAAGGCGCCGTGGCCTTCGACGCCGTCGTCGAGGTCCGCCCCTCGGTCGAGGTCAGCGGCTACGACAGCCTGACCGTCGAAGTACCCAAGCTCGACGTGGCCGACGAGGACGTCGACGAGGCCGTCGACCGCATGCGCAAGCAGTTCTCCGAGCTGGAGACCGTCGAGCGGCCCGCCGCCGATGGCGACCAGGTCGTCATCGATATCGCCGCCACCCACGAGGGTGAGCCCGTCCCGGGCATGACGACCGACGGCTACAACTACGAGGTCGGCAGCGGCGCCACCGGGATCGACGAGATCGACGAGCAGCTGACCGGCGCCTCCGCCGGCGACGAGCTCGAGTTCACCGCCGACCATCCGGACGACGACGAGGACGAGCCCCTCCACTTCTCGATCACCGTCAGCGAGGTCCAGGAGCGGGTGCTGCCCGAGCCGACCGACGAGTGGGTCAGCCAGAACTCCGAGTTCGACAACATCGACGAGCTCCGGGCCGACTACCACACCCGCATGACCGAGACCCGCCTCATGCAGGCCCGGTCGGCCAGGCAGAACAAGCTGGCCGAGCTGGTGGCCGAGCTGGTCGAGGACGACGACGTGCCCGACGCCATGGTCGAGAACGAGACCGAGAACCGCCTCCAGGACATGGCGATGCGGCTCCAGGCCCAGGGCATCGAATTCGAGCAGTACCTCCAGTTCACCGGCCAGGACCCGGCCACGGTGATGGACGAGATGCGCACGCAGGCCCAGGTCACGGCCAAGCTCGATCTGGCCCTCCGGGCGATCGCGGCCCAGGAGTCGATCACCGCGACCGACGACGAGCTCGACACCGAGCTCGAGACCGTGGCCGAGCGCTTCGACCGCTCGGTCGCCGACGTCCGGGCCGAGCTGGCCGAGGCCGGACAGCTCCCGGCGGTGCGGGCCGACCTGATCAAGACCAAGACGATGGACTGGCTGATCGAGCGGGCCGAGGTCGTCGACGAGGATGGCCAACCCGTCAGCGCCGATGCGCTAGAAATGCCGGACGATCCCGACGACGCCGAGGCCGACGGATCCGACCCCGATGAGGCGGAGACGGAACCGAACGCGGAACTGCCAACCGACGCCGACGAGGCAGCGGCCGACGCGGTCGCAGACGCCTCCGAAGAGGAATGACCGACCAGAGAATGAGCCCGAACATGAGCGACCCTGACCGCCACCACCTCCCCGTCGCCAGCTACACGATCCCGACCATCTACGAGGACACCCCTCGTGGCGTCGTCGGCCGGGATCTGTTCTCCAGCCTGCTGAAGGACAACATCCTGTTCCTCGGCACCCCGATCAACGACGACGTCGCCAACCTGGTCTGCGCCAAGCTGCTGCACCTCGAGTCCGAGAACCCCGACCGCGACATCATGCTCTACATCAACTCGCCCGGTGGCGACGTGAACGCGATGTTCGCCATCTACGACACGATGTGTTACATCAAGCCCGACGTGGCCACGATCTGCCTCGGTCAGGCCGCCTCGGCCGCCGCCATCCTGCTGGCCGCCGGCTCACCGGGCAAGCGGCTCGGCCTGCCGAACGCCCGGATCCTCCTGCACCAGCCCTACACCGGGGCCCAGGGCCAGGTCTCCGATCTGGAGATCGCAGCCAAGGAGATCGAGCGCCTCAAGTCGTCGCTCGAGGAGGTCCTGGCCCGCCACACCGGCCAGCCGATCGAGAAGATCGCCGAGGACACGGATCGGGATTTTGTGATGACCGCGCACGAGGCGAGAGAATACGGCATCATTGACGAGGTCATCGCAGAGCGGGACGTGGTCGATTCTTCCGGGCCGATCCGGGCCGTCGATTCGTAGGATCGGCGACCTGATGTCGGCTCCGGCGGAACCGCACCGCTTCGGCGACGTGACGACGACCATCGACTGCCGTCGGTCGGCGGGCACCGTTCGCCCGTTGCGCCGTCGACCGGCAACGGGACAAGCACCCGGCAACGGGAAGATCACTGTGAGCACGACAACCGCCGTCACCCGGTCGACCACCGGGCCAAATCCGTCTCACGCTGAGCGTCCTCAGCGGCTGGACACCAGCGACAAGTAGGTAGGGGAGCGCAGCGTGGCAAAGTTCGGAGAGGGCAGCGAGCTGCTCAAGTGCTCGTTCTGCGGCAAGTCGCAGAAACAGGTCAAGAAGCTGATCGCCGGCCCCGGCGTCTACATCTGCGACGAGTGCATCGACCTCTGCAACGAGATCATCGAGGAGGAGCTGGCCGAGGGCGCCGAGCTGTCGTTCGACGAGCTCCTCAAGCCGAAGGAGATCCGCGAGTTCCTCGACACCTACATCGTCGGCCAGGATGCGGCGAAGAAGATCCTCTCGGTCGCGGTCTACAACCACTACAAGCGGATCCAGTACGGGGCCAACACGGGCTCCGAGGTCGAGCTGGCCAAGTCCAACATCCTGCTGATGGGCCCGACCGGCTGCGGCAAGACCCTCCTGGCCCAGACGCTGGCCCGGATGCTCAACGTCCCGTTTGCCATCGCCGACGCCACCGCCCTCACCGAGGCCGGCTACGTCGGCGAGGACGTCGAGAACATCCTGCTCAAGCTGATCCAGGCCGCCGACTTCGACGTCAAGCGGGCCGAGACCGGCATCATCTACATCGACGAGATCGACAAGATCGCCCGCAAGAGCGAGAACCCCTCGATCACTCGTGACGTCTCGGGTGAGGGTGTCCAGCAGGCGCTGCTCAAGATCCTGGAGGGCACCGTCGCCTCGGTCCCACCGCAGGGCGGCCGCAAGCACCCACACCAGGACTTCATCCAGATCGACACCTCGAACATCCTGTTCATCTGCGGCGGCGCCTTCGCCGGGATCGAGGAGATCATCGAGAGCCGGCTCGGCACCCGCTCGATCGGCTTCACCGCCGAGATCCGCAACGACGAGCCCCGCACGATCGACGACGTCTACGCCGAGGTCCGCCCCGAGGACCTCCTGAAGTTCGGCCTGATCCCCGAGTTCGTCGGCCGGCTCCCGGTCATCGGCACGGTCACCAAGCTGACCAAGGAGGCCCTGATCCGGATCCTCCTCGAGCCGAAGAACGCGCTGACGAAGCAATACCAGAAGTTCTTCGAGATGGAGGACGTCGAGCTCGAGTTCGCCGACGACGCCCTCGAGGCCATCGCCGACCAGGCCCTCCTGCGGGGCACCGGCGCCCGGGGTCTGCGGGCGATCCTCGAAGAGGTCCTGCTCGACGTGATGTACGACATCCCCAGCCGCGAGGACGTCGACCGGTGCGTGCTCGACGCCGAGGCCGTGCTCGAGCGGGTCAACCCGACCCTCGTCCCGAAGAGCGAGTCCCGGCGCCAGCGCCGCGCCGCCTCCTGAGCCACCGAGCCTGAGCCAGGTCTCGGCCACCGCCGGCGCCACCACTGCGACCGCCGCCGCCCGGCCGACGGCCGACACGACCGAGCCCCCGCCATCGACCGGTAGGATCGCGGGTCGCATGGACTACGCCTCGGCCGTCGCCTACCTCGACTCGTTCACCAACCTGGAGGGCTTCCGGGCCAACCGGTTCGCCCCGCCGGCGCCCGAGCTGCCGACCGCCGGCCAGGTCGACGGTCTCAGCCTCGACCCCATGCGGTCGCTCATGGCCTCCCTCGGTGACCCCCAGCAGGCCTACCGGTCGATCCACGTCACCGGAACCAACGGCAAGGGCTCGGTGTCGCGCTACGCGGCCTCGATCCTGCGGTCGATGGATCTCTCCGTCGGGCTCTACACCAGCCCGAACATGGAGAAGGTCAACGAGCGCCTCGACTGGGACGGGCGCGACATCGCCGACGACGAGCTGGCCCGGGTCGTCGAGCTGCTGGCCGCCGTCGAGCCGCTGGTCGACCACCGCCCCAGCCGATTCGAGCTGCTGACCGCCGCCGCCTTCGTCTGGTTCGCCGAGCAGGGCGTCGACGTCGCCGTCGTCGAGGTCGGGCTCCTGGGCCGCTACGACGCCACCAACGTGCTCGACGGCGACGTCGCCGTCGTCACCAACATCGGCAAGGACCACACCGACGGCTCCGACGGCTGGGAGCGCAAGGTCGCCTCCGAGAAGGCGGGGATCATCAAGCCGGACAGCCGGGTCGTGCTCGGCAGCCCGATGGGTGAGCTGCTGCCGCTGTTCGCCGACGAGCCGTCGGCCGGGCTGTGGGAGGCCGGGACCGACTTCGAGGTCGAGGGCAACGAGCTCGCCGTCGGCGGCCGCAGCATCGACCTGCGCACGCCGGGCGAGACCTACGACCAGCTGTTCGTGCCGGCCCACGGCCGTCACCAGGGTGACAACGCCGCCACCGCCGTCGTCGCCGTCGAGGCCTTCTTCGATCGCCCGACCCCCCAGGACCTGATCACCGAGGGACTGGGGCAGGTCCGGCTGCCCGGCCGGTTCGAGGTGGTCGACCGGGAGCCGACGATCGTGCTCGACGGGGCCCACAACCCGGACGGCGCCGCCGCCGCAGCGAGGACGCTCAACGAGGAGTTCGCCCGCCTCGGCTCGTGGGTCCTCGTCGTCGGGATGCTGCGGGGCAAGGACCCGATCGAGATGCTCACCGCCCTCGGGGCCGACGACTTCGACGCCGTCATCTGCACCGAGCCGGACTGGTCACGGGCATTGCCAGCCGAGGAGGTGGCGGCCGCCGCCGCCACGCTCGGCATCTCGGCCGAGGTGGTCCGCCGGGCCGACGAGGCCATCGCCCGAGCCAGGGCGGTCACCGCAGCCGACGATCTGATCCTCGTCGCCGGCAGCATCTACGTCGTCGGCGAGGTCCGCTCGGCCTTCGACCTGCCCCACTGAGCACCGCCTCGGCCGGGCCGGACGGCCAGCGTCGGCGCCGTCGACGGCCAGCGCGGGCGCCGAGCTACTCGACCAGGCGGACCGGGTCGCCCTGCAGCACGATCGACCAGACCGAGCGGTCGGTCGGGGTGCCCCCGGTGACGTAGCGGATCTGCCACCAGCAGTCGGCTCCGCAGGTGTAGTCGTCGGGGATGTCGATCTTGATCTTGACGAAGTGGTCGTTCCAGTCGCTGCGAGTGCCCGTGTCGAGGCACGGGTTCGACCCCGAGCCACCCCAGGTGCACGTGCTGCTGTGGCCGACGTACGCCGTCTCGAAGTAGTCGGACCCGGAGAGCTGACCGTCGGCGGTGTCGCTGTACCGCCACTCGAACGGCATGGCGGTGCCGTTCGAGTCGACGAACTGCAGGTTGTCGATGCCCTCGGCCGCGTCGAAGAACGTCACGATCATCTGCTCGCCGGCGTGGCTCTCGTCGACCTCGGCCAGGTAGAACGGCGACTCGGTGTTCGGCACCTGGCGGTAGAGCGGCAACCAGTCGAGGGCATAGACCTGAGGGCAGGTCGGGTCGGCGGCGGAGAAGGCGCACAGCTGGCTCTCGGTGGTCCGGATCGCCCGGAGCGAGAAGCTGTTCTGGCTCTCCTCCCGCCAGTACGAGTCGCCCGGATGGCCGTTGATGCTGCCCGGGTACCGGTTCGACACCTTCACGTAGTAGAAGCCGCCCTCGGAACCGGGGTTGGCCAGGCTGGAGGCGAGCGACCACCAGCCGTCGCCGTCCGGGCTGTTGGAGATACAGGCGTTCCAGGACGGCGAGACCGTGGCGATGGGGGAGTTGGCCTCGATGAAGTCGCGGTGACCGCGGGTCGTGCTCGGCCCGTAGACCTCGAAGTTCAGCAGCGGCGCCCAGGTGTCGTCGCCGGTGCTGCCGCCACCCGAGCAGCCGGCACCCGGCTCGTACACGTCGATGTCGACGGTCGGCGATCCGGGCTGGACCTCGACGACGAAGACGTAGGCGTCCGGGTCGAAGGTCGGGTTGGCGGTCGAGCTGGGGTAGACGTAGCTGTCGCTGCTGCCGCAGGTCCGGTGGTCGGAGTTGTAGTAGTTCGGGCCGTCGTAGTAGCCGACGGCGAACGGATCGCCCTGCTCGTGGTCCTGGCAGTAGGCGGTGACGGCCAACCACATCTCGTCGTTCGGGAGCCCCAGGGTCGACTCGGAGATCGTCCCCGTCCCCAGCCCCGAGGTCGGGTTGCCGAGGTGGACCGGTTGTACGTACTCGGCGACGGCGTAGCGCTCGACGGTGATCGAATCGAGGACCAGCTCGCCGAGGAAGGCGTCGGCCTCGGCCCGGATCTCGACGTCGACCGCATCGCCGTTGAACGTCGTGACCCGGATCTGGGGGAGGGGGCCGGTCTCGAAGTCGGAGTTGTCGAACGGGGTGGCGTCGACGTAGCCGTTGCGGGCCGCGACCTCGCGGGCGGCCTGCTCGGCCGCCGTCGTGTCGGGCATGTGGGCCACGCCGGCCAGGGCCGCCGCGTCGGCGGCCCGCTGGACCTTCTGACCCTGCAGGTACCAGGAACCGATGTCGGTGGCGAACGCGGCGAAGATGAGAAGCGGGATCAGCAGGAGGGCGGCCTGGGCCAGCACGAACCCCGACTCGTCGGCCAGGAGCTCACGCCGTCGATGCGCGACCGGCGTCGCCGTCGGCCTGATGGTCGCCGCCACCATCAGCTACCCGCCGCCGGCTCGATCTTCATGACGGTCGTGTCGGTCATCGTGAAGGACGCCCCCCCGAGGAAGCCGGTGATGAACGGTCGGTCGACCTCGACGAGGACCCCGAGGTGGTCGCCGTTCTCCAGCGAGTTGTCGCGACCGGACGGCGGCCAGGCCCCGTCGACCCACGAGGCATAGGTCCCGAAGTCGGTCTGGTCGTAGATGCTGCACTGTCCGGCCACCCCGGGCGGGCTGGCGGAAGCACAGGCGGCCGACATCGACCCGTCCGTCGCGCTGGCGTCGTAGATGACGATCCTGGTCAGGTCGCCCGACAGGTCGCCGAGCGCCGCCTCGATCGACTGGACGGCGAACGAATCGGCCTCCGCGTCGATCCCGAGCTGGCTGACCGACCTGGCCCCGCTCCTGGCGGCCTGGGTCACGAGCTGGCTGTCGCTCCAGGCCATGCCGGTCTCGAACACGCCGAAGACCAGGATCAGCAGGAAGCTCGACACGATGGCGAACTCCACCAGGGCCGCACCCCGCTCGTCGGCGACCGACCGGCGATCGCCCGGCCCGGTGCGCTCCGCCGACCTCATTCCTCGTCCGGCTCCAGCCGGAGGATCGTGGTCTCGCTGAGCGTCTGCCCGTTGGTGAACAGCCCGGTGATGAACTGGTGGCGAGTCTGCACGTGGATGCCGATGAAGTCCGTGCCGGCGGCCAGGCTGGTCTCGCGGGTCGTCGGGCACCACGATGCGTCGAGGCTGCCACATCGGAAGTTGCCGGTGTCGTTGCCGAGCGAGTCGTCGAGCTCGGCGAAGAACTCGGTGGCGGTGTAGCGATTGCACAGACCGGCCTGGGATGACGTCGTGCAACTGCCCGGCACGGTGTCGTCCGGGCCGGTGGCCCGGAACACGATGACGTGGTCGAGCCGCTCGAGGCCCATGGCCTCGAGCCCGTGCTCGACGGTCCGCAGGATGTAGTAGTCGGCGTCGGCCTCGTTGCCGCGGGTGCTGGCGGCCCTGGCCCCCTCCCTGCTGGCGTTGTCGGTGGTGAGCGAGTCCCGGAACAGCAGGCCGAGCTCCAGCACGAAGAACACGAACAGCACGAAGACCGGGGTGACGACCGCAGCCTCGAGCAGAGCCGCGCCACGATCCGCCTTGCGGCTGGTCGACCGGAGTCTCACGGCGCTTGCATCGGCGCGATCGGCGGCCGGGTTGATGGGTCGGACGGCCCGCTTCGGGCCACGGGCGGCCGGGTCGGAGCCAGGCCGGACAACGGGCTCGGGCCGGGACCGGGGGCGATCAGTCCAGCCAGGCCGGCGGATCGGGGAGGTCGGCGTCCATGTCGGCGATCCGCTCGCGGGGCTCACCGATGTCGTCGCCCGTCGTGCTCAGGTACCCGCCAGACGAGTCGGTCAGGCCGGTGATCGCAGCCAACGTCGCCCCGACGACCAGGGCCAGGATCATCGCATACTCGACCGCGGTGGCCCCCCGCTCACCACCATCGTCACGACGCAGGTCCATGGGTGGGACATCGACGCCGAGGTCGGCCAGCTTGAGCGCGCCGGTCCGGCGCCGATTCCCGTCGGGGCCGGCCCGCGGCCAGGGGCCGAGCCGGTACGCTCCCTGCCGTGAGTCGTACCTTCATCATCTGCAAGCCCGACGCCGTCGAGCGGGGCTACGTCGGTCAGATCATCGACCGGTTCGAGCGCAAGGGCCTCAAGCTGGTCGCCGGTGAGCTCCGTCAACTCGACGAGGCCACCCTGTCGAAGCACTACGTCGAGCACGTCGACAAGCCGTTCTACGGCGACCTGGTGGCGTTCATGAGCCGCAGCCCGGCCTTCGTCGGCGTCCTGGAGGGCCCCGACGGCACCTACGCCATGGTCCGCACACTGATGGGGCCGACCAACCCGGCCGACGCCCCGCCCGGAACCATCCGGGGTGACTACGGCACCACGATGACCGAGAACCTGGTGCACGGCAGCGACTCCGACGAGTCGGCCGCTCGCGAGATCGGCATCTTCTTTCCCGGCCTGGCCTGAGCCGACGCCTCCTCCGGGAGGGTCGTTGTCGTCGCATCGACCGCATGGCCGGGGGTCCACGACCGACCCCGCTCCCGTGCCTACGATCGAGTCCGGCGGACCAGTCGGAACCGATGCACACGATGGGGTTCAGCCGTGGCCAGTCTGTCGACCATGCTCGGAGCGGTGGGTGGCCGTGACCTGGCCGTCGACCTCGGGACCGCCAACACGCTGATCTACGTCCGCGGTGCCGGCGTCGTGCTCGACGAGCCATCGGTCGTCGCCATCAACGTCAACACCCGCCGGCCGGTCGCGGTCGGGGTCGAGGCCAAGCGGATGATCGGGCGAACGCCGAGCCACATCCAGGCCGTCCGGCCGCTGAAGGACGGGGTGATCGCCGACTTCGACGTGTGCGAGGAGATGCTGCGGTACTTCATCCAGAAGGTCGTCGGCAATCGTTGGGGGCCGCGGCCGCGAATGGTGATCTGCGTGCCCTCCGGCATCACCGGGGTCGAGCAGCGGGCGGTGCGGGACGCCGCCGAGTTCGCCGGGGCCCGAGAGGCGGTTGTCATCGAGGAGCCGATGGCCGCTGCGCTCGGCGCCGGCCTGCCGATCGACGAGCCGGTCGGCTCGATGGTCGTCGACGTCGGCGGCGGCACGACCGAGGTGGCGATCATCGCCCTCGGCGGTCTGGTCGTCGCCCGGTCGCTCCGGATCGGCGGCGATGCCCTCGACCGAGCGGTGATCGAGCACGCCCGCCGCGACCACGGTCTGGCCCTGGGGGAGCGGACCGCCGAGACGGTCAAGGTCAAGATGGGTTCGGCCCAACCGCTGGTCGAGGAGTTCGAGGCCAAGATCCGTGGCCGCGACCTGGTCAGCGGGCTGCCCCGCACGGTCGTCGCTTCGACCGAGGAGGTCAGGGAGGCGATGGCCGACACCGTGGCCTCGATCATCGACGCCGTGTCCGCCACCCTCGACGAGGCCCCGGCCGAGCTGGCGGGCGACATCATCGAGCGGGGAATGGTCCTGACCGGTGGCGGGGCGCTCCTCCGCGGGCTGGCCGGTCGCTTCGAGCGGGCGATCGGGGTGCCGGTGCGCCAGGCCGACGACCCGCTGCACACGGTCGTGCTCGGGTCCGGCCGCTTCCTCGAGGCCAACCGGCTGACGGGCCTGGTCGGCTCGGGGCCGGCCTGAGCGCCCGGCCTTCGTCGCGTTGACCGGGAACCGTCGCCTGCTGCCGCTCGTCGCCGTGACCGCCCTGACGCTGCTGGCCCTCGACGCCTCGGGGTTCGGTCCGATCGGGGCCGTCCGGCGTGCCGTGCTGTCGATCGGCGGGCCGGTCGGGGCGCTGATCGATGGCGCATCGGCCCCCCTCGCGGGGGCGTGGAACGGGGCGGTGCACTACGACGACGTCGTGGCCGAGAACCACGAGCTGCGACGGCGGTTGGCCGAGGCCGAGGGTCGGCTCGCCGCCCAGCCCGACCTGCGAGCCCAGTTGCGTGACCTCGCCGCCGCAGTCGACGTGCAAGGCGTCGACGACATCGATCGGGTCACCGCCAGGGTGGTGGCCGACCGCCGCGGCCGCATCGAGCGGATCGTCGAGCTCGACAAGGGAACCGACCACGGTCTCGTGCCCGGCATGCCGGTGGTGACCGGGGCCGGTCTGGTCGGCGTGGTCGAGGAGGCGGTGGCCGAGCGGGCCGCGGTCCGGTTGTTGACCGACGGCGAGGTGGCGGTCGGCGTCCGTGGTGAGCACGGGATCGGCCTGATCGTCGGTCAGCCGGACGGCACGATCGAGCTCGAGCCCGGCCCGGACCTGGCCCGCGCCATCGAGGACGGGCTGGTCGGGCCCGGCGACACGCTGGTGACCAGCGGCGTCGCCCGGAGCCGGTTCCCGGCCGGGCTGCCCGTCGCCCGGCTGGCCGCCGACGGCACGGTGCGGGCCGCCGCCGACCTCGACGCCCTCGGCTACCTGACCGTCCTGCTGGTCGACCGGCCGGCATGATCACCGCCAGCACGCGCCACCGTCCCCCCGCTCGCGCCTCCGTGGCGGTCGGCAACGACGGCGGTCTCGACGGACCGGACGGCGTTCTGCGGGCCGACGTCGGCCCCGGTCGGATCGTCGTCCTCGCCGTCGCCGCGGCACTCGTGCAGGCGTTCGCGCTCGATGCCTCGTCCGTCTGGCTGCTGCGCCAGCCCGATTTGCCGCTGACGTTGGCCGCGGTCGCAGTGGTCGCAGCCCCGGGCCGGTCGGCCACCATCGGGCTCGCGTTCGGGTTGGCCGTCGACGCGACGGGACACCGGCTCTTCGGGATCCACTGCCTGGCCTTCACGGTGCTCGGGCCGGTTGCCCGACACCTGCCGGTGCCCGGAGCCATCCGGTCGCTCGGCATCGGCGCGACGATCGGTCGGGCCGGTGCGGAGACGGCATGGCTCGTCGGCGGCCAGGTCGCTGCGGCCACGGCGGTCGTGCTGGTCGGCCAGAGCCTGGCCGCCGGTCGCCCGATCCCGCCCGACCGTCTGGTGCCGGCCGTGGTGACGGCGGCGGCTCTCGCCCCGTTCCTCGCCGCATGGCTCGGCGGCGGAGGTCGGCGGCCCGGGGTCGGCCGTTGGCGGCGTCACCGCGGCCTGGGGCGATGAGTGGCCCCGGCCGGCAACGGGGGGACGCCCGTCGGCGATTCGACGCGATGGCGCTGGTCGCCGCCGTGCTGTTCGCCGTGCTCGCCGGCCGCCTCGCCCAGGTCCAGCTGGTGGCGGCGCCGGACCACCGCGACGTCGCCGCCGGCAACCGGGTCCGGGTGATCGAGTCGCCGGCTCCCCGGGGCCGGCTGCTCGACGCCGCCGGTCGGGTGCTGGCCGGCAACCGGTCGGTGTTCCAGGTGACCCTCGACTGGGAGCGTCTCGCCGATCTCGACGCCGACCGGCGCCAGGGCGTCTTCCTCGACGCCGCCGACGAGCTGGCGGCCGCCAGCGAGACGATCACCGCCGACGACCTGACCAGCACCTACGACCGGGCCAGGAGCCAGGTGCTCGAGCCGGTCGTCGTCGCCGACGACGTCACCACCGAGCTCTGGGTCGCCCTGGCCGAGCGGTCACTGCCCGGGATCGACGTGGTCGCCGTACCCCGCCGGATCTACCCGAACGGGCGAGCCGCGGCCCACGTGCTCGGCTATCTCGGCTCGGTCGTCGACGACGCCGAGGCCGCCGACCGCAACCGCCGCGACCCCGGGCATCGCTACCGGCCGGGTGACCCGGTCGGTCGGACCGGGCTGGAGAAGCTGTTCGAGGCGCAACTGCGGGGGGTGCCCGAGGTGCGGCGGGTCGAGGTCGACTCGGCCAACCGGGTGGTGCGGACCATCGAGGTCGTCCAACCGTCGCGGCCCGGCAACGACATCCATCTCACGATCGACCTCGACCTGCAGCTGCTGGCCGCCCGATCGCTCGCCGCGGAGCTGGACCGGCTCCGAGCCGACGTGCCGGCCCGGGCGGGGTCGATGGTCGCGCTCGACCCGGCGACCGGGGCGGTGTCGGCGCTGGTGTCGCTTCCCGACTTCGATCCCGCGGTGTTCGTGGCCGGGCTCGGCTCGGACGAGGCCGATGCGCTGTTCGCCGACGAGGACGATCCGTTCCTCAACCGGGTGATCGACGGCCTGTACCCGGCCGGCTCGACGTTCAAGCCGATCACGGCCTACGCCTCGCTCGAGGCCGGGCTGCGGACGCCGGGGACCGTGTGGGAGGATCTCGGCAGCTACCGGCTGACCGGCTGCGGCGGTGGCGCCGGGTGCCGCTTCCGCAACGCCGGCGGGGTCAGGATGGGGCCGGTCGATCTCCGTGCGGCGCTGTCCCGGTCGAGCGACACCTACTTCTACTCGCTCGGTGAACGGCTGTGGTTGGAGCGCGGCCGGCTCGGTGAGGAGGCGCTGCAGGACACGGCCAGGCGGTTCGGGCTCGGGTCGCCGACGGGGATCGAGCTGCCCGGTGAGTCGGCCGGTCGGGTGCCGACGCCGGCGTCCAGGCGAGCCGAGCACGACTCGGCCCCCGGCGCCTTTCCCGACCCTCGCTGGTACACGGGCGACAGCGTCAACCTGGCCATCGGTCAGGGCGAGCTGCTGGTCACCCCGCTGCAGCTGGCCAACGTCTATGCCGCCGTGGTCAGCGACGGGGCCCGCCACCAGCCCCGGCTGGTCGATCGGATCGTCGACGGGGTGACCGGCGAGCCGGTGGTCGTGTTTGCGCCCCGGGTCGAGACGGGGCCGGCGCTGGCCCCCAACCTGCTCGCCCCGATCGTCGACGGCCTGCTCGACGTGCCGGTGCGGGGGACCGCGGCGCCGGCCTTCGCCGGTTTCCCCAACGACCGGTTCCCCCTGGCGGCCAAGACCGGCACGGCCGAGGTCGACGGCCGGGCCGACTTCGCGCTGTTCGCCGGCGCCGGACCGCTCCCGGACCCGAGCCTGGCGTTCGCCGTCGTGATCGAGGAGGGGGGATTCGGTGGCGAGGCGGCGGCGCCGGTGGCGAGGCGGTTCCTCGACGGCGTCCTCCACCCCGAGCTGCTGGCCCCCGAGCCACCCGCCCCCGGGGTGTGGCCGTGACCGCGGTCGGCGCCCGCCCCGGCGCGGCTCCCTCGGCGCCGGACGGGATGAACCGGCCGGTCCGCCGACTGGCCGGGTCCGATCGGCGCCGGCTCGTCCACTGGCCGCTGGCCGCCGCGGCCATGTCCCTCGGCGCCCTCGGCGTCGTCATGGTCCACAGCGCCGGGCGGCGGCTGGTCGACGACGGCGCCGTCGGGGCTCGCCAGGCCATGTTCGTCGGCCTCGGATCGCTGCTGCTGCTCGGCGGGGCTGCGGTCGATCATCGCCGGCTCCGGCGGTTCGTTCCGCTGGTGGTGACGGTGGTGGTCGTCGGTCTGGTGCTCGTGCTGACCCCGCTCGGCACCGAGGTCCGGGGGACCCAGGGCTGGTTCCGGATCGGCGGGCTGGCGCTCCAACCGTCCGAGCCGGCCAAGCTCGGCCTCATCCTCGGGCTGGCTGCGGTGCTCGACCGAACCTGGGGCCCGGACGGTCGCCCGGCCAGGGCGGGCCTGCCGGCCGGTCCGATCGACCGCCGGGTCGGGCGCCGACCGGGACCGGCCCGCTTCGGCGTCGGCGTGGTGCTGCTCGGGCTGTGCTCCGGCCTGGTGCTGGCCCAGGGGGAGACCGGCACGGTGCTGGTCTTCGGGGCGATCGCCGTCGGCATGTTCGCCACGGCCGGCGTCGCCCTCCGCTACATCGCATTGCTGGTGGTGACCGGGGTTGCCGTCGTCGGTCTCGCCCTCGATGCCGGGGTGCTGTCGGCGTACCAGGTCGACCGGTTCGAGGTCTTCCTGCGTCCGGACCACGATCCGCTGGGGGCCGGCTACAACCAGCGCCAGGCGCTGGCCGCCATCGGTTCGGGTGGGCTGACCGGCGCGGGGCTCTTCGCCGGGCCCCAGACCCAGCTCGGCTACGTGCCCGACCAGCACACCGACTTCATCTTCGCCGCCGTGGCCGAGGAGCTGGGCCTCCTCGGGGCCGGGCTGCTGATCGGGCTCCAGGCCGTGGTGCTCGGGCTCGTCTGGTCGGTCGGGCGGGACTGCCGGGACGAGTGGGGCCGGCTGCTGTGCGCCGGGGTGTTCGCCCTGCTGGCCTCGCAGGTCATCCAGAACCTGGCCATGAACCTGCGGCTGGCCCCGATCACCGGCATCGCGCTGCCGTTCGTGTCCTACGGCGGGAGCGCCATGCTGACCTCGATGCTGGCGGTCGGCCTCGTCCAGGCCGTCGCCCTGCATCACGGCCGCCGTCGTTGACGGCGGCCCGGGGATCCTGCCGCCGTCGTTGACGGCGGCCCGGGGATCCTGCCGCCGTCGTTGACGGCGGCTCCCGGGGTCTGTCGGCGGTCGTTTCCGCCCCGTCCGGCCGCCCTGGGTGAGCGGCCGGGTCGGAGGGTGGGCGTCCAACCGGTCCGGGCCCCCGTTGCGATAGGGTTGAGACGGAGATGACATCGGTCTGGCCCCAGTTGGAGCCGCTCCTACCGAAGGTGCAGAAGCCGGCACGATACATCGGTGGCGAAGACGGCGCGAAGGCCAAGTTTCCCGACCCATCGCTGGTCAGCTGGTGCTTCATCTACCCCGACACCTACGAGATCGGCCTGCCGAACCAGGGCCTCCAGATCCTCTACGAGATCGTCAACGAGCGGCCGGACGCCCGGGCCGACCGCAGCTACGCCCCGTGGGGCGACCTCGAGGAGCTGATGCGGGCCGAGGGCGTGCCGCTGTTCTCCGTCGAGCACCACACCCCGGCGGCCGAGTTCGACGTGCTGGCCTTCAACCTGTCGGCCGAGCTGAACTACACGAACCTCGTCAACTGCATCGACCTGGCCGACCTCCCGATCCACGCCGCCGACCGGGACCGCTCCCACACGCTGGTCATCGCCGGCGGCCACTGCACGTACAACCCCGAGCCGCTGGCCGACTTCCTCGATGCCGTGGTGCTCGGTGACGGCGAGGAGGTGGTCGGCGAGATCACCGACGTCCTCGTCGCCGCCCGCAACCGGCCCGAGCTGAGCCGCCGGCAGGTGCTCGAGCGGCTGGCCGCCGTCGAGGGCGTGTACGTCCCGTCGCTGTACGAGATGACCTACGACGGCCCCCGGGTGGCGGCGATCACGCCGCTGTCACCGGCAGCACCGGTCGAGGTCCCCAAGCGGACCGTCGCCGATCTGGCCGAGTGGCCGTACCCTCGCGAGCAGCTCGTCCCGCTCACCGAGGTGGTCCACGACCGGCTCAACGTCGAGGTCTTCCGGGGCTGCACCCGCGGCTGCCGGTTCTGTCAGGCCGGCATGATCACCCGCCCGGTGCGGGAGCGCCCGGCCGACCAGGTCCGCACGATGGTGGCCGAGGGTCTCCGTCGCACCGGCTACGACGAGGTCACCCTGACCTCGCTCTCGACCGCCGACTTCAGCGACGTCGAGGCGGTCGTCGCCGGGATCATGGACGACGCCGACGGGGGAGCGGATGGCAACGGTGCCGGAGCCGGAACGGCCGACACGGGCTGTGGTCCGGTCAGCGTGTCGCTCCCGAGCCTCCGGGTCGACGCCTTCGGCGTCGGCATCGCCGCCCAGCTCCAGCGGGCCCGCCGCAGCGGCCTGACCTTCGCCCCCGAGGCCGGCTCGTGGCGGATGCGCCGCATCATCAACAAGCTCATCGCCGAGGCCGACCTCTACGAGGCGGTCGAGGCCGCCTATTCGCAGGGTTGGACCCGGGTCAAGCTCTACTTCCTGACCGGCCTCCCGTCGGAGACCGATGAGGACACGCTTGCCATCGCCGAACTGGCCCGGCAGTGTGTTGCCATCGGCAAGCGCCACACCAACCGGGCATCGGTGACCGTGTCGGTGGGCGGCTTCGTCCCGAAGCCGTTCACCCCGTTCCAGTGGTTCGGACAGAACACCTCGGTCGAGCTCCAGCGCAAGATCAACCTCCTCCGCGACGCCACCCGCAAGATGAAGGGTGTGCAGCTGAAGTGGCACGACCCGAAGGCCACCCTCGTCGAGGGCATGGCCAGCCGGGGCGACCGGCGCATGGGCGCCGTGATCGAGCAGGTCTGGCGGAACGGGGGCACGTTCCAGGAGTGGTCCGAGCACTTCGACCTCGACCTGTGGCTCCAGGCGGTCGACGACGCCGGACTGTCGGTCGACGACCTGTGTCACCGCCACCGGGTCGAGGACGAGCAGCTCCCGTGGGACCACCTGTCGGCCGGACTGCACAAGGACTTCCTCTGGCAGGACTGGCAGGACGCCCTGGCCGAGGTCGGGCTCGAGGACTGCCGGTGGACCCCCTGCTACGACTGCGGTGCCTGCACCGGCTACGGGATCGAGCACGTCGTGGCCTCGGCCACGCCGCCTGCCGGCGGCAGCCAGGGCACGGGCAGCGGCCAGGACTGGCGCAACCCGCAGCCGGTGGCCGTGACCCTCGCCCCGAGCCGACCGGCGACGACGCCGGCTGCGGCCGGCCAACCGGTCGCCGCCGATCGGCCGGCCGAACATCGGGCCCTCGAGGAGGCCCGATGAGCCCCCCTCCCAAAATTCGACTGCGGATCTGGTTCACCGAGAACGGCAAGGTCCGGTTCGTCAGTCATCGAGATGTGGCCCGCCTCTTCGAGCGGGCCCTACGAAAGCTCCGATTGCCGGTGGCCTACAGCGAGGGTTTCTCACCGCGCCCGAAGCTCAGCTTCGGGCTCGCCCTCAGCGTGGCTCACGAATCGGATGCGGAATACCTCGACGTCGAGCTCACCGAGCACGTCGGCATCGAGGATCTCCCCGGAGCCCTCTCCGCCGCCCTGCCAGACGGCATCGATGTCGTCGGGGTGGCCGAGCTGGAGCCGGGCGCAGCATCGCTGCAACAGGCAATAACCAGCTGTACCTGGAGCATCGAGGTTCTCGGCGCTCCACCGGCCGAGGTGACGGCAGCAGTAGCCGAAGCCCTGGCCGCCACCGAACGACCGCTCGAGCGGGTTCGGAAGGGGAAGACGGCCGTCACCGATGTCCGCCCGGCAATCCTCGCACTCGAGGTGGTCGGGCCGACGGGTGGAGGTATCGAGCTCCGCGCCGACCTGGCCACGTCCCCCGTCTCCCTTCGCCCGGCCGAACTGGTCGAGGTCCTCGGGATCGACGGGCTGTCCGAGGGCAGGATCCGGCGACTACACCAATGGATGATCATCGACGGGGTCCGGTGTGAACCGGTGAGACGACCCGACCCGTCGATGGGGCAACGCTGGCAGCGTGCCTCATGAGAAGGGATCGAACGAGATGTCCGAAACGTCTGAGAGCGGCTCAGCCCCCGCAGACAACCCCGGAGCGGGTGGCTCACAGCCCCGCTCCGATGTAGGAGCTCCGTCGGCCGCCTCGGCCGACGGAGGGGGTGGCCGACCCCGCAAGCCGCAGATCGGCGACTCCCGCCCCGCCCCCCAGCCGCTGGTCGGCCCGTCAGGCGGCGCTTCGGAGGGCGGCTCGGGCGAGACCCCGGGCGGTGGCTCCAGCGGCAACCGCCGCCGTCGCCGCCGGCGCAAGAAGCCGGGTGGTGGCGGCCAGGGCCAGGGCGCCGGTCAGGGCGGCCAGGGCCAGGGTTCGGGCCGTGGCGGCCAGGGCCAGGGCGACGGCGGCCAGCGAGGCAACCAGGGTGCCGGGCACGGCCAGGGCGCCGACGAGGGCCAGGGCGGTGGCAACCGCTCCGGTCGCCGTCGCAACCGCGGCGGACGGCGCCCCAAGGTCGAACCGGTCGGCCAGATCCTGGGTGACGGCGAGGTCGAGCTGGACGAGGAGAACCTCAAGCAGCGGCGCGGCCGGTCCCGCAAGGGCCGCCCGGTCGGCCGCTACCTGATGGTGGTGTCGAAGCAGGCCGACGCCACCCACATCGCCGTGCTCGAGGGCCGGACCCTGATCGAGTACTACGTGTCCCGCCCGACCGACAACGTGTTCCAGATCCACGGCAACATCTACCTCGGCCGGGTCCAGAACGTCCTGCCCGGGATGGAGGCGGCGTTCGTCGACATCGGCACCCCGAAGAACGCCGTGATCTACCGGGGCGACGTCACCTACGACAAGGACGACTTCGAGGGCAACAGCCAACCGAAGATCGAGCAGATGCTGAAGGCCAGGCAGTCGATCCTGTGCCAGGTGACGAAGAACCCGATCGCCCACAAGGGGGCCCGTCTCACCACCGAGGTGTCGCTGCCGGGGCGCTTCGTGGTGCTGGTGCCGAACAGCGACACCTACGGCATCTCCAAGCGCCTGCCCGACACCGAGCGCAAGCGTCTGCGCCAGATCCTCGACAAGGCCAGGCCGAAGGGGCACGGGATCATCGTGCGAACGGCGGCGGAGAACGTCACCGAGCCCGAGATCGTGCGGGACATCGACGGGCTGATGCAGCAGTGGACCGAGATCGAGAAGCTCGCCGGCCGGTCGAAGGCGCCGTCGCTGCTCTACCAGGAGCCCGACATGTCGACCCGGGTCATCCGGGAGGAGTTCAACAAGGAGTACCGGGGTGTCGTGCTCGACGATCGGTCGCTCTACGAGGAGGTGTCCGACTACGTGTCGACCATCACCCCGGCCCTGGCCGACCGGATCGAGTACTACGACCCGGACGACGAGAAGCTGCCGCTGTTCGAGCGCTTCCACGTGCACGAGCAGCTGCACAAGGCGCTCGACAAGAAGGTGTGGCTGCCGTCCGGCGGCTCGTTGATCATCGAGTCGACCGAGGCCCTGACGGTCATCGACGTCAACACGGGCAAGAACGTCGGCTCGTCGAACCTCGAGGACACCGTCTTCCAGAACAACCTGGAGGCGGCCGAGGGGATCGCCCACCAGCTCCGGCTGCGGGACATCGGCGGCATCATCGTCATCGACTTCGTCGACATGGAGTCGAAGAAGAACCGCGACGAGGTCATGCGCACGTTCCGCTCGGCCCTGGCCCGTGACAAGACCAGGACCCAGGTCTTCGACATCTCCGAGCTCGGCCTGGCCGAGATGACCCGCAAGCGCATCGGCGAGGGTCTGCTCGAGTCGCTGTCGGTGTCGTGCCCCCACTGCGAGGGCCGCGGGATCCACCTGACCGACGAGGCGGCGCCGGCCGGCTCCTGACCGATCGATCGCCGCCGCGAGTGCTCCCGTTCGGCCGGTCCGATCGGGAGGAACCGGCGGTGTGCGGCGCTAGATTGATCGAGCTATGTACGCAATCGTTGCCACCGGTGGCAAGCAGTACCGGGTAGAGGAAGGCCAGACCCTCCAGGTCGAGCGGGTGGCCGAGGCCGACGCGGAGATCGAGCTCCGTCCGGTCATGGTCGTCGACGGTGACGACGTGCTCGCCACGCCGGCCCAGCTCGAGGGAGCGACCGTGTCGGCCACGGTGCTCGGCGAGGTCAAGGGCGCCAAGATCGACGGCTTCACCTACAAGCCGAAGACCAACAACCGGCGCCGCTACGGCCACCGACAGACGTACTCAACGATCAAGATCACCGGGATCTCCAGGGGCTGACATGTCGAAGACCAAGGGCGGCGGTTCCACCAGGAACGGCCGCGATTCGCAGAGCAAGCGGCTGGGGGTCAAGGCCTACGACGGCGAGTACCTGACCGCCGGGTCCATCATCGTCCGCCAGCGCGGTACGCGGTTCCACCCGGGTCGCAACGTCGGCAAGGGCGGCGACGACACGCTGTTCGCCACGGCCGAGGGCCGGGTCAAGTTCGGCTACCGCAAGGGTCGCCGGCTCGTCGACGTCCTGACCGACTAGGTCGGCCGGCGGGCGTCCGGCCCGCTCGTTCCTTACTCCTTCCCCGGTTGGCATCGGCTCCGGCCCGTTCGTCGCGTCCCGAGACCGTCGAACGCGCATGGGACAACACGCTTGTGCCCGTTGGCGCTATCCTGCCTCGGGTGGCCCACCGCCGGGTCGCTTCCCTCGCCGCCGCCGGCTCGCCGTCACCCCGTCGGGTGCGGGCTCCGGCTCTGGAGACCCCGTGAGCCCCAACGTCCTAGGATTGGCCCCGTTGCCCAGGTCCGACTCCGCCTCCAACTTCGTCGACGAGTCCAATCTCTGCCTCCGGGCGGGGGATGGCGGCGCCGGCTGCGTGTCCTTCCGTCGGGAGGCCCACGTGCCCTATGGCGGGCCGGACGGCGGTGACGGGGGCGACGGTGGTTCCGTCTGGCTCGAGGCCGACCGCAACGTGGCGTCGCTGCTGGCTTTCCGCGACCACCCGCACCGGATCGCCGATGCCGGCACCCACGGCCAGGGGGCCAAGCGTCACGGCAAGCGGGGTGCCGACCTCGTGGTCAAGGTCCCCGAGGGCACGGTCGTCCGCGATCACGAGACCGGCGAGGTGCTCGTCGACCTCGAGGTCCACGGTGACCGCTGGCTCGGCATGCCAGGTGGGCAGGGCGGTCGGGGCAACGCCCGCTTCCTGTCCAACCGTCGCCGCGCCCCCGCCTTCGCCGAGCAGGGCGAGCAGCGCCACGACCAGTGGTTCCGGCTCGAGCTCAAGCTCCTGGCCGACGTCGCCCTGGTCGGCTTCCCGTCGGCGGGCAAGAGCACGCTGATCTCCACGGTCTCCCGGGCAAAGCCGAAGATCGCCGACTATCCGTTCACCACCCTCGAACCGAACCTGGGCGTTGTCCGCCTCGGCGACGACCGGCGAGGCGACGACGTGCGGGAGTTCGTGATGGCCGACCTGCCCGGCCTGATCGAGGGGGCCAGCGAGGGCCACGGACTCGGCCACCGGTTCCTGCGCCACGTCGAACGGGCCCGCGTGCTCGTCTACCTGCTCGATCTGGCCTCGATCGACGGTCCGAGTCCGGCCCGTCAGCTCGAGGTGCTCCGGGGTGAGCTGGGGGCGTACCAGCCCGACCTGCTCGAGCGGCCGGCCTTGGTCGTCGGCTCGAAGGCCGATGTGCTGGATCCCGGCGATTGGGGCCACGAGGCGCCCGTCGATCTGGCCGTCTCGGCCGCCACCGGCGACGGCTTGCCGCCGCTGCTGTGGCGTCTCGCGGAGCTGGTCGACGAGGCCAGGGACGTCGAGGTCTCGCGATCGGGCTTCGTGATCCACCGACCCGAACCGATCGGCGTGCAGATCACCCGAGACGACGACGGTGCGTGGCGGGTGCTCGGGCGTCAGGCCGAGCGGGCGGTCGCCCTGTCGGACCTGACCGACATCGGCGCCCTCGACTACGCCCAGAACCGGCTGCGCAAGATCGGCGTCGACAAGGCACTTCGCCGGGCCGGCGTGCGAGAGGGCGACGAGGTCCGCATCGCCGACTTCGCGTTCGAGTACCAGGAGGACCTGTGAGCGGAGCGAGCAGGTGGAGCGCCGACCGTGTCGGTGCTCCGGATGGGGTCCGGGGGTGCAGCCCCCGGCGGGTGACGGTGAGCGGAGCGAGCAGGTGGAGCGCCGACCGTGTCGGTGCTCCGGATGGGGTTCGGGGGCGCAGCCCCCGGCGGGTGACGGTGAGGGGGTTGCCGTGAAGATCGTGGCCAAGATCGGCTCGTCGTCGCTGACCACGGCGGCCGGCGACATCGACCACGCGGCGGTGGCCAAGCTGTGCGCCGAGGTGGCCGAGCTTCGCCGTGACGGCCACCACGTCGTCGTCGTGACCAGCGCCGCCATCAGTGCCGGTCTCGGCCCGCTCGGATACACGCCGGACAATCGGCCGAAGGAGGCCGGCCTGCTCCGGGCGGCCGCCGCCGTCGGCCAGATCGCCCTGATGGCCACCTACAAGGGCCACCTGGCCTCCAACGGGCTGACCGCCGGCCAGGTCCTGTTGGCCCCGACCGACCTGTGGCACCGTAACCGCTACCTGAAGAGCCGGGGCACCCTCGAGGCGCTGCTGGCCCAGGGCGTGGTGCCGGTCATCAACGAGAACGACGCCGTGGCCGACGACGAGATCCGCTTCGGCGACAACGACCGCCTGGCCGCCCTCGTGGCCCACCTGATCGACGCCGACTGCCTGGTGTTGCTGACCGACACCGCCGGGGTGTTCACCAGCGATCCCCGGCAGGACGCCAACGCATCGCTGATCGAGGAGATCGTCGAGATCGACCCGCTGCTGGAGGCGGCGGCCGGCGGTCCTGGCTCGACGTCCGGGCGAGGGGGCATGGCCTCGAAGCTGGCGGCGGCGAAGATCGCCGCCTGGTCAGGGGTCGAGACCACGATCGCCCAGTCGGATCGGCCGAAGGTGCTGCGGGAGGCGGTCGAGGGTGTCGCCGGGGTCGGCACCGTGTTCCGGCCGCGGACCCAGCGGCTGCCGGCCCGCAAGCTGTGGATCGCCTTCGCCCTGCCCCCCGCCGGTCGGGTCGTGGTCGACGACGGGGCCCGCAAGGCGCTCGAGGAGGACCGGAGGTCGCTGCTGTCGGCCGGTGTGGTCGAGGCCCTCGGCTCGTTCCGGGCCGAGGAGGCCGTCGAGCTGGTCGACCAGGCCGGTGAGGTGTTCGCCAAGGGACTGGTCCGTTGGTCGTCGCAGGACATCGCCGCCCACGCCGGGCGTCGGATCTGCGATCTACCGGATGAGCTGGCCGACGAGGTCGTGCATCGCGACGATCTCGTCATCCTGCCCTAGCAGGGTGCTGGAGATCACATGACGGGCTCTCGAGGCCCATCCATCGGCCCACGCTTCGTCCTCGGATCGGCCAGGGCGCTCACGAGCTGTGGCGAGTCCTGCGTCCTCGACCGGGCGGCGTCTGGACGCCGAGACCCTCGTCGGCGATCTTCAGCACCCTGCTAGCCGTCGCCGGGCCGCCGCGTCGATGTCGGCCGGAGGCCGAGCGCGGGTGTCACGGCCGACGGCCGTGACCGGTCAGGCCGTGGTCTCGGTGCCGCCGGCCTCGACGCCCTCGGCCGACGCCTGGGCGGCCTGGGCCTGACCGAGGGCCGCCTCGGTGGTGCCGGTGTCGCCGGCCTCCAGCCCGAGCTGGGCCCGGATCTCGCTGAGGCGGGACTGGGCCTCGATGTTGAGCGACGCCTGCTCGACCTCGAGCATCCGGCCCTCGACCGAGTTCTCGGCCAGCTCGGCCGCACCCTTCGCCTTGGCGTAGCGGGACTCGATCTTGTCCCTGACCTCGTCGAACGACGGCACCTCGGCCCCGACCTGCTCGGTGAGCGTTGCCGTGGCGGCGTTGAGCTGCTCCTGCATCTTGGCCTGATCGAGCTGGGACAGCAGCTGCTTCTGCTCGGCCAGCTTCTTCTGCAGCAGGGCGGAGTTCTGGTTGACCGCCGACTTGGCCTGGTCGGACGCCTGGGTGGCCTGGAAGTGCAGCGACTTCAGATCCTCGACCTCGCGCTCGAGCGCGATCATGCGGTTGGCGAACGACTCGGCGGTCTGGGTGTACTGCAGGAACTTCTCCTGGTCACCCTTCTTCTGGGCGTCGTCGGCCATGAGCACGGCCTGGCGGGCGTTGGCCGAGACCTTTTCGTAGTCCTCCATCACCCGGTTGAGCTTGATCTCGGTCTGCTTCTGGTGGGCGATGACGTTCGCCGCCTGCTCCTTGAGGCTGCGGTGCTGCTCTTGGGCCTCGGTGATGGCCTGCTGGAGCTGGATCTTCGGGTCGGCCCGCTCGTTGAAGCTTCCCTCGCCCCGGGCGACCAGGTATCTCCACCACCGACGCAACAGCTTGATCATGATGTGATGTTAGTCGGTCGAGCCGGAACTGAGGCGGCCGAGCGGGACCCGGACGCCCTGGATCACCAGGCCGCCGCCGTAGACGGCGATGCCGGCCAGGCCGATGGCGATCGCGTCGACCGGCGAGGGCAGTCCGATCCGACCGAGCGCAGCCATCGCCAGCGCGGCGGCGATGCCGGCGACGGCAACCGGGCGCTCCCAACCCGAGCGGACGGCGATCCCGAAGCGCCGCCGGAGCCGTCGCCGTAGCGCGAACCACTCGACCCACGAGGCGACCGCCGCCCCGATGGCCAGACCGACAACCCCGAGGTGGGGCACGCCGGCCGGATCGAGCCGTCGCTCCTGGGGGACCCGCTCCCACGGCGGCCAGTGGGGGATGTCGCCGAAGCGGACGATGTCGTCGCCGTCGAACGTCAGCCAGTCGAGCTGGAGGATCAGGATCAGCCCGACCGAGACGCTGACGATCAGGCGGAGCACGGCGATGCGGGCCGGACCGCGCACGTCGCCGAGGCTGTAGAGCGTGTTCTGGGTCACCCGGGCGGTCATCACCGCCGGCAGGCCGATGGCGAAGGCGCTGAGCACCAGGCCGATGGTGGTGATCTGGGCCGGGTCGCTCAGACCGCTGTCGAACAGCCGGGACAGCCAGCCGTACAGCGCATCGACGACCGGTCGGCCAGCGGCCAGGAACACAGCGGTGACGAACCCGGCGGGGACGAGGACCTGGCGCAGGGCCGGGGTGAGCCTGGCCCCGACCGCCTCGGCCCCGCCCGCGGTCCGTGACATCTCGGCCAGCTCGGCTGCGGCAACCGAGAAGCCGAACAGCGAGATCGGCAGCAGGTACAGCGGGAGGGCGAAGGTGTACCAGCTCAGCGCCCCGAGCACGAGCAACCCGGCCAGGAACAGATCCGCGTAGCTCGAGATCTGGACGACGCCCCTGGCCCCGACGGCGGGCACGAACCGGGTGCCGACGTCGCGCAGCTCGGCGGTGCGGGTCAGGTTCGGCCGGAGCCGGGGGACGAGCCGGCGGACCCTCGGCAGCTGCACCAGCACCTGGGCCAGGCCGCCGACCACGACGGCCCAGGCGACCGCAGTGGCGACGTCCCGCTCGCCCCAGGCCAGCAGCCCGACCACGACCAGCGTGACGATCTGGACTGCGTTCCAGATCACCGGAGCGACGTAGGAGAGGAAGAAGCTGCGGTGGCTGTTGAGGATGCCGAGGCACCAGGCGGAGATCACGAGGAACCCGATGCCAACGGTGGTGATGCGGGTCAGGTCGGTGGCCAGGTCGTATTGGGCGGGATCGTCCTCCCAGCTGGTGAACAGCCAGACCAGCGGTCGGGCGAGGACGACCCCGAGCACGACGATCGCGGTGGTGATCAGGGCCAGGAAGGCGACGACGGCGCCGGCCAGGTCGTCGGCCTCCTCGTGGCGGCCCTCCTCGACCAGCCGGGCGTAGACCGGGATGAACGACGCCGACAGGGACCCCTCGCCGAGCAGGTTCTGCAGCACGTTGGGGAGCCGCATGGCGAAGGCGAACGCGTCGGTCACCGGCCCGGCCCCGAGCACGACGCCGAGCACCACCAGCCGGATCACGCCCGCGATGCGTGACAACAGGATGCCGGCCGCGACCAGGAGCGATCCCCGGCTCCGACCGGGCGAGTCGGTCATCCCCCGTTCGGATCGGCGCCGTTGTCGGTTGCGGGGTTCCCGATCGCTCCGTCCTCATCCGCCGGATCGCCGGCCGGCGTCGAATCGACCGTTCCGGTCGCCTCGTCGCCGACTGGCACCGAGGCGGTCGTTCCGGTCGCCTCGTCGCCGACTGGCACCGAGGCGATGTCGACGGCCTCCAGGGTGGTGAGCTGCTGGTCGGTCGGGTCCGAGACGTCGACCAGCCTGGTGGCGTGGCGCGACACCGCAGCCTCGAACAGGTTCCGGGCCAGCCGCCCGTTGCCGAAGCCACGGCCCCGCGCGTGCGAGCCGAACCAGGCGTCGGCAGCCCCGGCCGCCTCGTCGGTGAGCGTGTAGTGGCCGCCGCCGGCGATGAGGCGCAGGATGGCGACGAGCTCGTCGTCGTCGTAGTCGGGGAAGTGGATCGTCTTGGGGAACCGGCTCTGGAAGCCCGGGTTCGTGGCCACCAGGTCGGCCATCTCCTTCGGGTAGCCGGCCAGGATCACCACCATCGAGTCCCGCCGGTCCTCGACGTTCTTGACCACGGCGTCGATCGCCTCCCGCCCGAAGTCCCGCTCGCCGCCCCGGGTCAGCGAGTAGGCCTCGTCGATCAGCAGCACGCCGCCGTCGGCCGAGTCGAAGACGGCCGAGACCTTGGTGGCGGTCTGGCCGACGAACCCGGCCACCAGCCCGCTGCGGTCGACCTCGACCAGCTGGCCCTTCTCGACGACCCCGAGCGAGCGATAGATCCGGGCCAGGAGGCGGCCGACCGTGGTCTTGCCGGTGCCGGGGTTGCCGCTGAAGATGAGGTGCTTGGTGCTGTCGACCACCGGCAGCCCCCGGTCCTGCCGCAGCTTCTGGACCCGCAGCAGGGCCGACAGCAGCTTGACCTCCTCCTTGACCGCGTCGAGGCCGACCAGCTCGTCGAGCTCGGCCAGCAGGTCGTCGAGGGGCTCGGGCGGTGGCAGCGGCTCCTCGTCGGCCCCGGCCGCCGCCTCGTCGCCGTCGGCGGCGGTCGCCCCGTCCTGCTCGGCCGTCGACTCCGCCCGGTTCGGCGTCGGCCGCTCGGGGCCGGGCAGCGCAGCCAGGAGCAGGCGCTGGAAGGCCACGATGGCCTGGAGCTCGGCGTCCGACGGGACCCGGTCGAGCGAGGCCACCGTGTGGGCCAGCTCCATCGCCTGGTCGTAGTAGAGCCTGGCCCGCCGGCCGCCCCTGGTCTCGTCGGCCTGGCGGAGGGTCACGAAGACGTCGGACGGGGTGCCAAGCCAGGCCCGCTTGCCGGCGACCAGGTCGTTGCGGCGGATGGCGTCCGGCGTGGTCATACCCGGGAGGACCTGGTGGTGGGCGAAGGCGGCCACCAGGGCCCACAGCTCGTCGTCGGTGTGGCGTCCGTCGACATCGACGAGGGCGGCGCAGAGGTTGAAGGCCTCCAGCAGCGCATCGCGCCGCAGCTGGGACTGGTCGACCGTGGTACCGGCCGCCGCCTGCTGCAGGGCCCCGCCGACGGCCTCGGCGAACCGCTCCACCGCTCTGGTCAGTCCCCGGTCCATCGTGCGTCCTCGCTGTCGGTGATCGGCTCGATGCTACTGGCCCGGCCCCACATCGGTCTTCACCTTGACCAGGTGGTCAAGCACCGTTGTACGGTGGTCGCCATGACTCATCGCTTCGAATCCGTCGACGCGGTCCGGGACGGGCTCCGCAGCGTCGACTACCTGGCCGACGAATCGATCGCCGGCATCGTCTACCTGGCCGATCGTCTCGGCAAGCCGGTGCTGATCGAGGGCCCGGCCGGCACCGGGAAGACGCAGCTGGCCAAGTCGGTGGCCGAGATGAGTGGGGCCCGCCTGATCCGCCTGCAGTGCTACGAGGGCCTCGACGAGGCCAAGGCGCTCTACGAGTGGAACTACAAGAAGCAGTTGCTCCGGATCCAGGTCGAGAAGGGCGACGACACGTCGTGGACCGACATCCAGGACGACATCTTCTC
Source organism: Acidimicrobiales bacterium (assembly GCA_028285495.1). Taxonomy (GTDB): domain Bacteria; phylum Actinomycetota; class Acidimicrobiia; order Acidimicrobiales; family SZUA-35; genus JAHELU01. The sequence continues at coordinate 5,611 of JANQPB010000019.1, read as the reverse complement.
CGACGAGTTCCTCCTGCCCCGGCCGCTGCTGGAGGCGATCACCGCCGACGACCCGGTGGTGCTGCTGATCGACGAGGTCGACCGGGTCGAGCTGGAGACCGAGGCCCTGCTGCTGGAGATCCTCTCCGAGTACCAGGTCTCGATCCCCGAGCTCGGCACCGTCGAGTCGAAGCAGATCCCGCTGGTGTTCCTGACGTCGAACAACACCAGGGAGCTGTCCGAAGCGCTCAAGCGGCGCTGCCTCTTCCTCCATCTCGACTACCCCGAGATGGAGCGGGAGAAGGAGATCGTGCTCACCAAGGTGCCCGACATCAGCGACAACCTGGCCGAGCAGGTGGCCAGGATCGTCCGGTCGGTCCGCCAGCTGGAGCTGAAGAAGCACCCGTCGGTGTCGGAGACCCTCGACTGGGCCCGCACGCTGGTGCTGCTCGGCATCGACAAGATCGATGAGCAGGACGCGGTCAACACCGTCAACATCCTGCTGAAGTACCGGTCCGACATCGAGAAGGCCATCAAGGACTTCTCGTCGAACTCGGCCCAGTTCGAGGGCCAGCCGGCCGCGACCTGAGCCCCGCCCCGAGCCCGGTCGACCAGCGCAGCGAGGAGCCGAGATGACCGCCACCGAACCGACCACCGACGGCCCGACGAGCGACGACCCGATCTTCAACCTCCTGGAGGGTTTCGTCACCGAGCTGCGGACGGCCGGCCTACCGGTTTCGCTGTCGGAGAACATCGACGCGGCCGAGGCGGTCAAGCACATCCCGCTCGAGGACCGCACGGCGTTCAAGTATGCCCTGGCGGCCACCCTGGTCAAGAACGACGCCCACTGGAAGACGTTCGAGACCCTGTTCGAGGTCTACTTCTCGCTGCGGGGCTCCGAGTACGCCATCGACCCGGACGCCGACGACCCCTTCGGCGAGCTCGACCTCGACGAGGACGAGATGGCCGAGCAGGCCTCCGGCGACAACGGCCAGGGCCAGGGCGGCGGCGACGGCCTGTCGCCCGAGGAGTTGGCCGAGCTGCTGTACCAGGCCCTGATGCGGGGCGACGAGACGCTGATGCGGGCGATCGCCCGCCAGGCGGTCAAGCGCTACGCCGGGATGGAGCCGGGGCGACCCGTCGGCGGCACCTATTACCTGTACCGGACGCTGCGCAACCTCGACCTCGACGGCGTGCTCGAGCGGCTGATGGACCAGGCCAAGGCCGACGACGAGAACATGACGCCGTTCGACGAGCGGCTCGAGCGCAACGAGTACGAGGCCAGGATCGAGAAGCTCCGCAAGGAGATCGAGGCCGAGATCCGGCGCCGCCTGGTGGCCGACCGGGGGGCCGAGGCGATGGCCAAGACCCTCCGCAAGCCGTTGCCTGAGGACGTCGACTTCATGCACGCCAGCCGGGAGGAGATGGCGATGCTGCGCCGGGCCATCTACCCGCTGACCCGCAAGCTCGCCGTCCGCCTGGCCCGCAAGCGGCGCCACAAGCGCAAGGGCCCGCTCGACTTCCGCAACACGGTCCGACACTCGCTCAGCTACGGCGGGGTGCCGGCCGAGCCGAAGTTCAAGCACCCGAAGCCGGCCAAGCCCGAGATCTTCGTCGTCGCCGACATCTCGGGCTCGGTCGCGGCCTTCGCCCGGTTCACCCTGCACCTCGTCTACGCCATCTCCAGCCAGTTCAGTCGGGTCCGGTCGTTCGTGTTCATCGACGGCCTCGACGAGGTCACCGACTTCTTCGAGGGCGTCGACGACATCACCGAGGCGATCCACCGGGTCAACACCGAGGCCGACGTGGTCTGGGTCGACGGGCACTCCGACTACGGCCACGCCCTCGAGGTGTTCTGGGACAACTACGGCAAGGAGATCGGGCCGAAGACCACCGTGCTTATCCTCGGTGACGCCCGCAACAACTACCACGCCTCCCAGGCCTGGATCACCAAGGAGATCCAGAAGCGGGCCCGCAAGCTGTTCTGGCTCAACCCCGAGCCCAACGCCTACTGGAACACCGGCGACTCGATCGTCGGGGAGTACGGGGCCCACTGCGACGGAGTGTTCGAGGTGCGCAACCTTCGGCAGCTGGAGCGCTTCGTCGACAATCTGGTCTAGCGATCGGTCCGTTCGGCCGGCCCGCTCACCGATCCGACCCCTGGGTACGTTCACCCAGTTTCGTCACGCGAATCCAACAGGGCGGTCGCATCCGGTTTGGTTCGACTGACGAAGGACAGAGCGTGAGTACGTTGTCCGCCATCGGCTTCGCCAGCCCCATCGCCCCGGGGTTGTTCACCGCCGAACGCGAGCACTCGCTGGCCACCAGTGGCTATCCTCTTCACGTGGTCGCCCAGCTCGAAGACCGACTGATCGTCGGTGACGAGTCGGTCCTCCGGGACATCTTCGACGAGTACGGATCGATGGTGCTCGGGATCTGTCGCCGTCTGGTCGGCGACGAGGCCGAAGACCTCGTCCAACAGGTGTTCATCGCCGCCTGGCGCGGTCGGGAGCGATTCGATCCGTCGAAGGGCAGCCTGGGGGCGTGGCTGAGCGGGATCGCCCGCTTCAAGGCCATCGATCACCTCCGAGCTGCCGGTCGCCGTCCGTCGACCCCCAGCGCCGAGGTGGGGGAGCGCGAAGCGGTCGAGCCGGCCGTCGACCGGGTGGTCGACCGCATGATCCTGGCTCGTGCCCTCGACACCCTTCCCGCCGCCAGGCGCGAAGTCGTCGAGCTCGGCTTCTTCGACGACCTGACCCATCCCGAGATCGCCGAACGGCTCGACCTGCCGCTCGGAACCGTCAAGAGCCACATGCGCCGGGCCCTGGAGGCCCTGCAGAGGGAGTTGGAGGACAGCCGTGTCCACTCCTGAGTACGAAGAACTGGAAGCCGACTTCGGCGAGGTGATCGACATCCTGCGGGGTGGCCTGCCCGAGTCGCCGAGCGAGCGGCCGAGCGAGTCGGTCTGGGACGCCATCGCCAGTGAGCTCGAGCTGCCCGGTCGGGTCGCTCCGACGGCCCGCCTGGCCGACCCCGAGGTCGCCGCCGGTGGCCCGTCGGCCAACGGCGCGGTCGTGCGGGACATCTCGTCGGCCCGGTCCTGGGGCCGGCGGGGCGCGATCTTCACCGCCGTCGCCGCGGCCTTGCTGCTGGTTGCCGTGCCCGTTGGCTTGGCCATCGGTGGCGACGGCGACCCCGATCGCCGGGCCGAGCTCCTGGCCATGAGCGACTTCGCCGGCTCCGGTGAGGCCGAGCTCGACGGCCGAGACCTCAACGTCCGCTTCGACGGCGATGCGGCCCCCGACGGCTCGTTCTACGAGCTGTGGCTGCTCGATCTCGATGGCGGCGAGGTCGCTCGTCTCGAGTCGCTCGGCCAGATCGAGGTGGCGGCAGACGGGACGTACCAGGTTCCCGATGGCATCGACCTCGACGAGTATGACGTCGTCGACGTCTCGGTCGAGCCGGACGACGGCAATCCCGAGCACAGCGGCGTCAGCGTGCTGCGCGGTGATCTGACCGAGATCTGATACCCGGGCGGGACCGGCGGCCCGGGCCGGAATGCTACGGGAGCTCGACGGGGACGTGGTTCGGGTCGACCAGCTCGGCCACCCGGAATGCGAGGTCGAGCCCCTGCCGCGCGTTCAGGCGGGGGTCGCACATCGTCTCGTAGCGGCGGCCGAGGTCCTCGGCCTGCAGCTGGTCGGCGCCGCCGAGGCACTCGGTGACGTCGTCGCCGGTCAGCTCGACGTGGATGCCGCCCGGCCAGGTACCGGCCTGACGGTGGGCGGCGAAGAAGCCGGTCACCTCGGCCAGGACGTCGTCGAAGTGGCGCGTCTTGTGGCCCGTCTCGGAGGTGAAGGTGTTGCCGTGCATCGGGTCACAGGTCCAGACCACCGGGTGCCCTGCGTCCCGGACCGCTTCGAGCAGGGGCGGTAGGCCGTCGGCGACGGCGCCGGCGCCCATGCGGGAGATGAGGGTCAGCCGCCCCGGCTCGCGCTCGGGGTTGAGCCGCTCGCAGATCCCGACGATCTCGTCCGGCGTGGCCGTGGGGCCGACCTTGCACCCGACCGGGTTGCGGACCCCGCGGAGGAACTCGACGTGGGCCCCGTCGAGTTGACGGGTGCGCTCGCCGATCCAGAGCATGTGGGCCGAGCAGTCGTACCACTCGTCGGTGAGGCTGTCCTTGCGGGTCAGGGCCTCCTCGTACTGGAGGATGAGGGCCTCGTGGCTGGTGAAGAACTCGGCCTCGTGGATCTCGGGGTGCTGCGACGAGACCCCGGTCGACTCCATGAAGCGGAGGGCCCGGTCGATCTCGGCCGCCAGGGCCCGGTAGCGCTGACCCTCGGCCGACGAGGCGACGAACTCCTGGTTCCACGCCTGGACCCGGTGCAGGTCGGCGAAGCCGCCCTTGGTGAAGGCCCGGAGCAGGTTCAGCGTCGAGGCCGACTGGTTGTAGGCCTGGAGGAGGCGGGCCGGCTCGGGGCGGCGGTCTCGGGCCGAGAACGGGAGGTCGTTGACCATGTGCCCGAGGAACGACGGGAGCTCGGTGCCGTCGACGGTCTCGGTCGGCTTGGAGCGGGGCTTGGCGAACTGGCCGGCGATGCGGCCGACCTTGATGGCCGGCACGCCGGAGGAGTAGGTGAGGACGACGGCCATCTGCAGGATGACCCGGAGCTTCTCGCGGATGGCATCCGCACTGAAGCCGTCGAAGGACTCCGCGCAGTCACCGGCCTGGAGGAGGAAGGCCTCGCCCTGGGCCACCCGGGCCAGCTTGGCCTTGAGGTCTCGGGCCTCGCCGGCGAAGACCAGCGGGGGAACGGCGGCGAGCTCCTTCTCGACCCGTTCGAGCTCGGTCTGGTCCGGCCACGTCGGCTGGTGGGCGGCCGGTCGGGCTCGCCACGAATCGGGGTTCCACGTCACGGCAGTAGTGTCCTTCCTGGCCATTCGGGCCGCAACCCAATTGTGCCATCGCCCGGTTGGCAAAAAGGGATCGGGGCCGCCCGATGGGCAGCCCCGATCCGCCAGTTCTGGTGCGACGGCCGCAGGCCGTCTGACGGCTCTAGGCGGCGTCGAAGTCGCTCATCACGTCGCCGGCCTGGTCACGGACGGCGCTGACCGCACGCTTGACCAGACGGCGGGCGGCCTCGGCGGTGACGCCGAGCTCCTCGCCGACCTCTCGGTAGCTGCGCTTGCGGCCGTCGTTGAGGCCGAACCGCTGCTCGACCGCGTACTTGGCCCGGGGGTCGAGGACCTCGAGCAGGTCGGTGACCATGCTCTCCTCGGCCCGCGCCATGACCTCGAACTCGGGGCCGGGGGTTGAGTCGGGGAGGAGGTCGACCAGCTCGTTGGAGTCGTCGTCGCCGATGGTCCGGTCGAGCGAGGTCGGGGTGGTCAGCCGATGGAGGCGGGCGTGCTCGTCGTCGAGCTCGTCGCCGTCACCCGAGACCTGACGGAGGGCGGCCCGGAGGCTGGCCGAGCGGTCGCCGGGGAGGCGGACCAGGCTGGCCTTCTGGTCGAGGGCCCGGCCGATGGCCTGGCGGATCCAGAAGGTGGCGTAGGTGGAGAACTTGAAGCCCTTGCGCCAGTCGAACTTGTCGACGGCGTGCTCGAGGCCGAGGTTGCCCTCCTGGAT
>JANQPB010000044.1 GCA_028285495.1 Acidimicrobiales bacterium | reverse complement strand
CGACATGGCCGACGAGATGGTCCAGTTCACCAAGAACCAGATCCTCCAGCAGGCCGGCACAGCCATGCTCGGCCAGGCCAACGCCATCCCCCAGTCGGTGCTGCAGCTGCTGGGCTAGCTTCGTCACGATCGCCCTCGGCCGCCGCCCCGACCGGGGCCGGCCGAGACGGTTGGTGAGCGGGACCTGGGATCGATGCCGATGCGGACGGCTCGATTCCCGGTCCCGCTCTCATGGTTTTGGCGTCGGGTCGGCCTCGACGGCGTCGCCGCTCAGTAGCTGTCGCGGAGGCCCCGTTGGCGCTCGAAGGGGTGGGGGTAGGGGCCCCGGCCGGCGCCGCCGGTGTAGTCCCACTCAAGCGGCTCCTCCGACCGGTTCAGCTCCCGCTGCCCGAACGCCGACTCCCGGAGGACCACGCCGGCGACGACGCCGAACACGAACCCGCCGACGTGGGCCATCCAGGCAACCCCGCTGTTGGTCCCGGTGAAGAACTGGGTGACGAACCAGATGCCGAGGAACCACTTGGCGGTGATGTCACGCAGGAACAGGAAGATCAGTGTCCGCACCGGGGCGTTGGGGAACCACACCGCGTAGGCGCCCATGATGGCGGCGATCGCTCCGGAGGCCCCGACGACCGGGATCGTGCTCGAGGGCTGGACCACGTAGTGGGCCACGGTGGCGAACACCCCGCCGAGCACGTAGAACAGGGCGAAGCGGACGTGGCCGAGCCGATCCTCGATGTTGTTGCCGAAGATCCAGAGGAACCACATGTTGCCGCCGAGGTGCAGCAGGCTCCCGTGCAGGAACATCGAGGTCAGGATGCCGAGGTACGGGCTCTTGTCGGGGAACAGCGTCGGCAGGGAGCCGTCGTCGTCGACGCAGGCCGTGTCGTCGCCCCGGCCGAAGGTGTCCTCGATCTCGTTGATGCTGAGCGGCTCGCCGGTGTTGATCTCGCAGGGGATGGCGGCCCACTGGAGATTGAATTCGAGGGCCTCGATCTCGTCAGACACCCGCTGCTGGGGCCCGAAGTAGGCGGCGACGCAGGCGGCGATGATCACGAACGTCAGGATCGGCGTACGGGTGGTCGGGTTCTCGTCCCGGAGGGGGATCACGGCAGCAACGGTAGCGGTCGGCGGCGGACGGGGCCGGGTCGCCTGCGGGACACGACCGACGGCGGCGGCGGGTCGACCCGACGGCGGTGGCCTGCATGACAACGGTGCCAATCCGGGCCAGGATGGCGCCATGACCGACCAACTGAACCGGATCACGCAGGAGCAGTGCGACACCGCACCGGCCTCCTATGACGATCTGAGCGTCCTGATGCTCAACTGCACGCTCACCCGTTCGCCGAACCTGTCCCACACCGAGGGGTTGATGGGGATCGCCAAGGACATCTTCGAGACCAACGGTGTCGCGGTGGAGTACCTGCGGCCGGTCGACTACGAGATCCCGGCCGGCCTCAAGCACGACTACGCCGGCATGGACGGCTACGAGCGAGACGATTGGCCCCAGATCCAGGCCAAGATCGATGCCTGCGACATCCTGATCCTCGGGACGTCGGTGTGGCTCGGAGAGAAGAGCTCGGTGTGCAATCGGGTGCTCGAGCGGATGTACGGCTACACCCACGATCTCAACGACAAGGGCCAGTACCGCGATTACGGCAAGGTCGGGGCGGCGCTGATCACCGGCAACGAGGACGGGGTCAAGCACTGTGCCATGAACCTGCTGTTCTCGCTGTCGCACATCGGCTACACGGTCCCACCCCAGGCCGACGCCGGCTGGATGGGCGAGGCCGGCCCCGGCCCGTCGTACATGGATCCTGGTTCGGGCGGGCCCGAGAACGATTTCACCAACCGCAACACGACGTTCCTGGTCTGGAACTGCCTGCACCTGGCCCGGATGCTGAAGGACGCCGGTGGGATCCCGGCCCACGGCAACCAGCCGGACGTGTGGGCGGCCGGCTGCCGCACCGACTTCCACAGCCCCGAGCATCGCCGCTGAGCCGGGCCGGCTGGCGGGCTGGTGGGCCGGTGCCGCCGGCGCTACCCGTCGCCGACACCGTTGAGCTCGTCGACGACCTCGATCAGATCGCCGGTCTCGACGAAGTCGACGGCCAGGACCGTCGGTCGGCGGCCCCGCTCCGCTTCGCACTCGTCGACCCGGTCGAGCAGGGATGCCCGGTCGTTGATCGTGATCGCCGCTTCCCGGACCGGGATGCCGGTGGTGATCCAGTGGTTGATGAGGAACAGCGGGTTGGCGTCGTCGCCCCGATTCGGCTCGCAGGTGAACTCGTTGGCCACGGCGAAGGTGAACGGCGTCTCGGCGAACGCGGTGTCGTAGGCGTTCTGGAACCACTCGCCCGGTCGGCCCTGGTTCTCGCCGTAGACCAGGATCCGCTCGCCCCGATCGATGAGCTCGCCCAGGGTCGGGAACGGCTCGCCCGGTCGGTGGGCGTTGGCCCGGTCGCGGAGACCGCTGGCCACGAAGGCGTCCTCCAGGTCGTCGAACGTGATCTCGTCCTGGACGATGATCAGCAGCACCTCTCGGGGGTTCTCGTCGAGCCACACGTCGATCTCGGTCAGCCCGGCCACCAGGTCCGTCGCCCCAAGGGCGCAGAACCCGTGGCACAGCCACGTCCCCGGTCGGGGCTGATCGTCGCCGAGGGCGGCCTCGATCACGGTGGCCGCCTCGCTGGTGGCGGCCCCACCGTCGAGCTGGCCGTCGTCGTCCCAGTAGAGGGCGTCGATCAGGAGTGCTCGCACCCCGTGGTCGAGCTGGGTCACCATGTCGCCGGTCTGCAGCGCCAGGTCCCATCCCAGGTCGCTCGACGACATGGCGTTGTGGCTGCCGGCGAACACCACCTCGTCGATCCGGCGGTCGCACAGCTCCTCGTGGCCGTTGCAGCCGACGGCGGCCTCGGTCTCCTCGGCCGAGAGCAGCGTCGACACCGTGCCGGCGACCACGGCGAGGGCGCCGACGGCCAGAGCGACGGTCAGCCGGCCCCGGTTCGTCGGCCCGATCGGCTCGATCTCGGCGGGGTCGTCGGCTCGGTTGGCCCGTAGCCGGGTGCGGGCCGCCGGGACGTCGGCCAGCGCCTGGGAGACGGCGCCGACGACGAGGAAGGTGATGGCCAGCGGCCGGTCCCAGCCAGGCCACAGCAGGAAGCCGAGGCCGACCACGGCGCCGACGTTGGCGTTGACCCGCCCCGGCGCACCGAGCGGATCGGGATCGACCGGCGGCGAGGGGAGGCCGAAGCGGTCCCGCTCGGCCCGGGCCCGGTCGGTCGGTGCCGCCGCCATCCAGATGAACCACTGCACGACGGCGCCGACGGCCACGATCGTCAGCACGACCCGCCACGTCGGCGCCGACCACGCCCGGAGCGCCGCCGCGCCGGCCAGCCAGACGACGAGGCGGGACAGCGGGGGGTTGTCGGTCGCCAGCTCGGCCAGCCGGTCGATCGAGTGGCGACGGCGGTGCCAGAGGTCGCCGGGGAGCGCCCGGAGGGCCACGGCCGAGCGGCTGCGCCCGAGGGCGACGCCGGCCAGGGCGACCACCAGTCCGGTCAGCAGCGAGCCTCGCTGCTGCTCGCCGAAGTCGGCGGCGACGACCTCGGCGACGGCGATGCCGACCTCCGACCCACCGGTCAGCACCCCGAGCACGGCGAACAGGGCGACCCCGACCACCACCGTCGCCGTCAGCGCCGCCCCGGCCAGGACCAGCCCGGCCAGCACCAGCGTGCGCCGCCGGTCGTCGGCCACGAGCACGGCGGCGACGAGCGACAGCAGGCCGACCAGTCCGGTCAGGGCGCCGACGGCGGGGATGGCTCGCACGAGGGCGAGGAGGTCGGCGTTCGGCGAGTCGGCCTCGACGAGGGTGAAGCGGCCGCTGCCCTCGTCGGTGACGAACTTGGCCACGCCGGCCCCGATCGCCGGGCCGCCCAGCTCGCGACTCGTCCGCACCAGCACCGCCCGGAGGTCGATCACGATCTCGTCGTCGTCGGCGGTCACCTGGCGGTGGACCTCCCGCAGGGCCGACTGGCGGGCCTCGACCGCGGCACTGGTGTCGAGCAGGCGGAAGGCGACGTCGGTCAGCTCGGCGGTGGCCAGGCTGGTGACAGGGACGGTCAGCGGGCGGATGGCGTCAGGCAGGGCCTGGCTGATCGTCTCGTCGTTGGCCACCGCCTCGATCGTGATGGTCGCCGTGGCCCCGGCGACGGCCCGTCGGATCTCGGGATGGGCGATGACGTCGTCCGACAGGGCGACGAAGGCGTCCTCGTCGTCGATCACCGTTGCGGTGTAGAGCATCGGGCCGGCGATCACGAGCAGCACGAAGGCCACTGCGAGCAGTGGGATCGACCAGCGGGCTCCCCGACGCCGTGTCCTCGGTCCCGTCTCCGTCATCGACGGCCTCCTCTCCCCGGGTTGCGAGCATAGGAGATCGATGGCTCGGGGCGACCCAGGACTGGGGTCTGCCCGAGCGATGTGCTATCCACGGCGTGCGAGCGGCGCCGACGCCGCCGCCCTGGAACCGACGGTCCGACCGGCGTCCGGTGGACCGGTGGAGAGGAGACCGACATGGCAGATCGAGTGGCGCTGGTGACCGGCGGCGGACGGGGGATCGGCAAGGGCATCGCCCTCGGGCTGGCCGCCGACGGGATCGACGTGGCCATCACCTACCGCAAGGCGGCCGACGAGGCCAACGAGACGGTCGGCGAGATCGAGGCCATGGGCCGGGCCGCCCTGGCCGTCCAGAGCGACGTGTCGATCCCCGACGACAACGCCAGGGCGGTGGCGGAGGTCGTCGACCGGTTCGGCGGGCTCCAGATCCTGGTCAACAACGGCGGGATCGCCAGCCGGGGGCGCAGCGTCGTCGACACCGACCCCGACGAGCTGCAGCGGGTGGTCGCCACCCACGCCCTCGGGCCCCACCACCTCGCCTCGGTCGCCGTGCCCCACCTGCGGGCCAACGACCGGGCCGACATCGTGTTCATCTCGTCGGTGGCGACCCTCGGCTACGCCGCCAACGGCGCCCCCTACAGCATGGGCAAGGCCGCGGTCGAGGCCCTGGCCTACACGCTGGCCAAGGAGGAGCGGGAGAACGGGATCCGGGTCAACGTGGTCGCCCCCGGTCTGGTCGAGACCGAGATGGGCCGCCGCCTGATCAAGGGGGCGGCCGGGATCGACGACATCCGCACCCTTGACGCCAGCATGCCCTTCGGTCGGGTCTGCCAGCCGTCCGACATCGCTGACGCCGTGCTGTTCTTCGTGTCGGATCGGGCCGGGTACGTGACGGGCGAGAAGCTCAACGTGCACGGTGGCGGCCAGGCCTGGAGGTGACGGCACCGTGACGTCCGACCTGCCGCTGCACCACGAGATCGCCGGCGACGGCACCCCCGTGGTGTTCACCCACGGCTGGCTCAACACCGGCGAGGTCTGGTCCGGCGTCGTCGACGAGCTCGACGGCGCCGTCCGGTCGCTGACCTGGGACCTGCGGGGCCACGGACGGTCGGGGACGGCGGCCGCCGGCGAGTACACCCGGGCCAACGCCCTCGACGACCTCGGCCGGATGGTCGAGGCGGCCGGTCGCCCGGCGATCCTGGTCGGCCACTCCCTGGGCGGCTACCTGTCGCTTGCCCACGCCATCCTCAACCCCGCCGACGTGGCCGGGTTGGTGCTGGTTGCCGCCGGCCCGGGCTTCCGGAGCGATGACAGCCGCGAGCAGTGGAACGCCAACGTGCGGGAGATCGCCGCCGGCCGAGGCGACCTGCCGGACGGCCAGGTCGAGATCACCGAGCACGTCGACTCGCTGGTCATCGATCGGCTCGGCGAGATCGCGGTGCCGGCCATCACCCTCGTCGGGGAGCGGGACAAGCGGTTCCTGGCCTCGGCCGACGTGTTCGACAAGCATCTCGACGTCCGCCGTCGCAGCACCGTGCCGGACGCCGGGCACATGCTGCACGCCAAGCAGCCGGGCGAGGTGGCCACTGCGGTGCGGGAGCTGGCCACCATCGTCGCCGGTCCGGGCTGAGACCGGGCCGGTGGCCGCTCCGGGCGCCGTCGCCCGTGTCGACGTCTACCCGATGGGAACCGGCGGTTTCCAGCGCCCCTCCTGGTTGGTCGCCACCCGGCGGCATCGACCAACCAGGACGCGCCACGAGCGGAGCCTCGGTCACGCCGTCCCCCGCCACCCGGAGCTGCTGGGGCCTGTTCCTGTCGCCACCGGTCTCGATCGGTGCCCGGGGCCGGACCGTCGGTCTGCATGGTGAGCCGACGCCCGACCCCGGGCCCAACCGGCGGCACTACACTGCTCGCCATGCCGGTCGACGCCCCCTGCGCCGCCAGACCGGCCCGCCGCCGTGACCACGCCAGCTGAGCCGCCCGCCGAGTCGACGACGCCGTCGAGTGACGAGCCGGACCGTGACGACGGTTGGCTCGACCTGACGACCAACGCCCGCCCGGTCCAGATCCTGATCGGGGTGCTGACCGCCACCGCGGCCGTCGCCGTGCTGGTGGCCCACCGGTCGTCGCCGCTGCTCGGGGTGCTGCTCGCCGCCGTGGTGGTGGCCTACGGGGCCCTGTCGATCATCGACGCGGCCGAGCAACGCCTGCCCAACCGCATCACCCTGCCCCTGGCCGCCGCCTCGGCGGTGGCGGTCCTGATCGGTGGGATCGTGCGCTCCGACATCGGCGCCGGGTTCGGGGCCATCGGGGTCGGGCTGTTGTTCGCCGTCGTGCTGTTCGTGCTGCGCTTCGGGATGGGCGACGTGAAGATGGCGCTCAGCGTCGGCACGATCGCGGCGTGGCTCGGTCGGGAGACGGTGCTGCTGACCGTGTTCGTCGGCGCTCTCGCCGGCGCGGTGGTGGCGCTGGCCCTGATCGCCATCCACCGGCGGCGCACGATCAGCTTCAGCTACGGCCCGTTCCTCGCCATCGGCTCGGTCGTCGGGATGATCGCCGCCGGGCTCGGCTGAGCCCGACGTTGTCCCGACGGTCCGGCGTCAGGCGACGGCTCGGATGTCGTCGAGGAGGTCAGGGGCCACGTCGAGACCGTCGCCGGCGCCCGAGCCGAGCGATACGCCGTCGGTCAGACCGCCGAACCGCTCGGCGATGGCGGCGGCGATCTCGTCGTGGCGGCCGACCGCGGCGAAGAGCCGGACCGTGTCGTCGTCGACCAGCTCGGTCATCCGATCCCAGCCGTCGTTCTTCGACAGGTGGTTGAGCTGCTGGCCGAGGTCGAGCAGATCGTGCTGCTCCAGCACCGGCCAGTAGGCCCTGGTCGAGCCGTAGAAGCCGATGCGGTAGCGGACCCACTCGACGGCTCGGGCCACCGACTCGTCGTCTGGTCCGGTGCAGACGAAGCCGCCGCCCGTGATCGACAGCTGGCCACGGGTCCGGCCCGACTGGCCGAGCCCCCGATCGAGCTGGGGCAGGACCGCCGCCTCGGTGTAGTCGCGGGTGCAGAACGGGTGCAGGCGGACGCCGTCGCAGACCCGGCCGGCCACCCGTAGCATCGCCGGTCCGACGGCTGCGATGGTGATGCGGGGCGGCGCGATGCCCTCGCCGAGCGGCTCGGGGGTGAAGTTCGGCGTCATCAGCGAGAAGCGGTAGTGGTCGCCGTCGAAGGCGAGCGGCTCGCCGTCGTGCCAGGTTCGCCAGATGGCCCGGACTGCGGCCACGTACTCCTGCATCCGGGGTGCCGGGGCCGACCACGGCACCGAGAAGCGGCGCTCGTTGTGGCCCTTGACCTGGCTGCCGAGCCCGAGCTCGAACCGACCCCGGGAGGCCCGCTGCAGGTCCCAGCCGACGTTGGCGGCCACCATCGGGCTCCGGGGGAAGGCGATGGCGACGCTGGTGGCCAGCGTGGCCGACGTGGTGGCCGTCGCGGCAACGGCCAGCGGCAGGTAGGGATCGTGGCGGTTCTCCTGGGTGGTGAGCACGTCGTAGCCGGCGGCCTCCAGGGCGGCGGCCTTCGGTCCGACGTCGTTCAGGTCGGCTGAGGTCAGCGAGGTCTCGACGAGCATGGCCCGACCGTAGGGGAGTGGGGCTCTACGATCGAGCCGACATGAACGTGGACATCTGGTGGCGGTGGTGGGCCTTCGCCGCCATCGCCCACGTGCTCGGGGCGCCGACCGCCGATGGCTGGTCCGGCCGAGGCCTGGCCAATGCCGTGGTCGGTTGGGTGGCGATCCTGGTGGTCGTCCGACCCGACCTGCGGCCCGCTCGGGTGGCGCTGGCCATCGCCGTCGTCGCGTCGGCGCTGGCCGAGGCGCCGCTGATCGGCAACCACTGGTGGCTGGCGGCGGTGGTCAGCCTGGCGGCGCTGGCCGCCCGGCCGTTGGCCGACGACGAGGGCTTCGCCCGCCGGTTCGCCCCGACCGCCCGCGTGATCCTGCTGGTGTTCTATTCCTTCGCTGCGGTGGCCAAGCTCAACACCGGCTTCCTCGACCCGGTCGAGTCGTGTGCCCGGTTCTTCGCCAACCAGGCGCTCGACTTCTGGCGGCTGCCACTCGTGCCAGGCGACGGGACGGTGGCGCCGTTGCTGCCCTACCCGGCCCTGCTGATCGAGCTGGCGGTGCCGGTGCTGCTGGTGGTGCCACGGACCAGGCGCTTCGGGGTGTGGCTGGCCATCGCCTTCCACCTGGTGCTGACGCTCGACCTGCGCCAGCACTTCTACGACTTCACGCTGGTCCTGGTGCCGCTGTTCGCCCTGTTCGCACCGCCGTCGTTGTTGACCGCCATCGACCGGAGCCTGCCCCGCCTCGATCTCGGTCGGGGCCGACCGTGGATGGTGGCGGTTGCGGTGCAGGTGGCGGCGTTCCACCTGCCGGTGTTCGGGCCGGCCGAGTCCGGGGCCCGCACGGTCGCCATCCGGGTGGCGTGGGTGCTGTGGCTCGTGCTGCTGGCGCTGATCGCGCGGGGCATGGTGAAGGCGTGGCGGGCCGGGGCTGACCGACCGGCCGACGCGGGCGACGACGGGTCGCCCGACGCCGGTGCATCCGACCGCCCGCACCCGGTCCGACTCCGGCCGACGAGCCTTGTCGGCGCCGGGATCGCAGTGGTGGCGCTGGTCAACGGCCTCGCCCCCTATCTCGAGGTCAAGACCGCGACCGGGTTCAACATGTACGCCAACCTGGTGACCGCCGACGGCGAGACCAACCACCTCGTCATTCGCCGTACGGCCGGACTGCGGGACGCGCAGGGATCGACGGTCGAGATCGTGGAGGCCGACGACCAGGGGCTGGCCGCCTACGCCGAGAGCGGTTTCGCCCTGCCGGTGGCCAACCTGCGCGACTACCTGGCGGACCATCCCGACGTGTCGGTCAGCTACCGCCTCGACGGCGCCGTCGTCCGCCACACCCCCGAGTCGCCCGGCCCGCTCGCCCCCGAGCCGCTCGGCTGGTTCGAGGAGCGCCTGGTCCTGTTCCGGGCCGTTCCCCTGGCCGATCCTCCGGCCTGCCAGAACGTCTGGCTCCCGGCCCGCTAGGTCGAGCCACGTCCGACCGGGCTCGACGCCCGTCTGGCCGGCTCGGGTCGCGATGGCAGCGGGCGGGTCGGAGCGGGTGGCCACTACTGTCGGGGCATGACCACGCCGTCAACCGAACCGACCGCCGAGCCGCTCCGCATCGCCAACGCCAGCGGCTACTGGGGCGACGATCTGACCGCCCTTCGCCGCCAGCTCGACGGCGGCCCCGTCGACGTGATCACGATGGACTTCCTGGCCGAGATCACGATGTCGATCCTGCAGAAGCAGGTGCAGCGCAACCCCGAGACCGGCTTCGCCGTCGACTTCGTCGACCAGCTCGACGAGGTGATGGCCAGCGCCATGGAGAAGGGGGTGACGATCATCGCCAACGCCGGCGGCGTCCGTCCGCTGAGCTGCGGCGAGGCCATCCTGGCCCGGGCCAAGGCCAAGGAGCTCGATCCACGGGTCGGCGTCGTCGCCGGCGACGACCTGATGGGCCGCATCCAGCAGTGGCACGCCGAGGGGATGGACCTGTCGAACATGGACGACGGTCGGTCGTTCGCCGAGGTCGTCGACCGGGTGTCGAGCGCCAACGCCTACCTCGGGGCGGCCCCCGTGGTGCGGGCCCTGGAGGAGGGTGCGCAGTTCATCGTCACCGGTCGGGTGACCGATACCGGCATCACGCTCGCCCCCATGATCCACCGCTTCGGCTGGGCCACCGACGACTGGGATCGATTGGCCGCTGGCATCATCGCCGGTCACATCCTCGAGTGCGGGGCCCAGAGCACCGGCGGCAACTTCACCGACTGGCGCACGGTGCCATCGTTCCACGACGTCGGCTACCCGATCGTGGAGATGCATGCCGACGGCTCCTTCGTCGTCACCAAGCATCCGGGCACCGGTGGACTGGTCAACGTCGCCACGGTCACCGAGCAGCTCGTCTACGAGATGGGCGACCCGTCGGCCTACCTGACGCCGGACGTGGTGGTCGACTTCGGCTCGATCGTGGTGGCCGAGGACGGGCCCGACCGGGTTCGGGTGTCGGGCATCCGTGGCGCCGCCCCGACCGAGTTCCTGAAGGTCTCCGTCAGCTACGGCGACGGCTACAAGGCATCCGGCGGCGTCATCGTGTCGGGGCCCGACGCCGTGGCCAAGGGGGAGATGTTCGGCGAGATCCTCTGGGGTCGGCTGCCCGAGTACGAGGACACCCTGACCGAGTTCGTCGGCGCCAGTGCGACCTGGGGCCCGCGTTCACCGAGCCAGGAGGCGAACGAGATCATGGCCCGCTTCGGTGTGCGTGACCAGGACCGGGCCAAGATCCGCGAGTTCGCCAAGATGGTGCCGGCGCTGGTGCTGTCCGGCCCACCCGGGGTCGGTGTGATCGGCGGCCGCCCGCCGGTCCAGGAGGTCGTCGCCTACTGGCCGTGCCTCATCCCTCGCGAGCTCTGCCCCGGTGAGGTCACCGTGCTCGGCGGTGGCGAGCGGGTCGAGGCGGTCGTGGCGTTCGATGGTCCGATCGGCGAGGGTCGGGTCCAACCGGGTGCGACCCCTCGGATCGATGCCGACGTCGACGTGCCACCGTCGGCGGGCGAGACCGTGACCGTCAAGCTGTCGGCGCTGGCCCACGGGCGGTCCGGCGACAAGGGCGACACCTGCAACATCGGCGTGATCGCCCGCCACCCGGCGATCTACCGGTGGCTGGCCGACGAGCTGACGGCCGAGCGGGTCGAGGAGGCGTTCGAGGGGATCGCCTTCGGCGGGGTCGAGCGCTTCGAGGTGGCCAACATCGGTGCGCTCAACTTCCTGCTGCACCAGTGCCTCGGCGGCGGGGGGACGCTCAGCCTCCACATCGACGCCCAGGGCAAGACCTACAGCCACGCGCTGCTCGACCTCGACGTGCAGATCGACCGCTCGCTGGCCGCCCTGGTCGGCGCCGTGTGATGCCCGGTGGTTCAACCGGGTCGAGGGCTGATCGCCGCCGCCTCGCCTGATCGACGATCGATCTCACCGGACCACGTCACGTCGATCCCGGCGGTGAGGCTCCGGAGGTGGTCGAGCAGTGCGCCGATGAACAGGATCACGCCGACCATCTCCATGACCTCCTGAACGGTCAGGGCGCTGACGTAGGTCCAGTTCTCCTCGCCGATGTCGGAGGCGATGACGCCCTCGATCACCTCGACCCCGAGGGCGCCGCCGACGTAGACGGCGCCGGCGACGATGAAGCGGTTGCGGAGTCGGGGGTGCAGCCTGACGAGGAACCGCAGGAAGGACGCGCCGACGACGAGCACGAAGATCGCGCCTGGCACCACCCAACCGAAGTAGACGAAGCGATTGTCGGGGAACAACCGTCGGAACGGGCCGATCATGGTCTCGTGGAGGCTGACCGCCTCGTCGAACGACAGCCCGGCGAACAGCAGCGCCAGCACGCCCCAGTAGGCGGCGCCGTGCCTGCCGTCGGCGTGGTGATGACGAAAGATCAACGCCAACAGCAGCGCCGCAGCGGCGAGCAGCATCACCGAGAAGAAGGTGGGGGCGTTGGCCTCGGCGTCCAGGTCGACGAGGGCGACGATGCGCTCGGCGGCGAGGCCGATGGGCTGGTCGCGGGACAGGACGTAGGCCTCGGCGGCCAGGCTGAGCCCGGTCAGCACGGCGGTGGTGACGAGCAGCCAGACCGTGGTCCGCCGAGCGTCGATCGTCACCGGCGTCCGCGCCGCTGGCGCGGTGGTGGCCGTGGTCGTGGTGGCCGTGGTCGGCCGTGTGTGTTCCGCCGTGATGGCGCAAGCGTAACCAGAGCAAGGCCAGAAGTTGAACGGCAGCGAGAGCGAACGGTCGATGGGGACCGGTCCCCATGGCGACGTCCGGGCGCTCGCCGTAGCCTCGTCCCTGTCCGCCCCGGCTCGCCCGGTGGCCTCGGGCCTCAGGGCCACGCTCACCGCACATCGGCCATCGGGCCGATCCCCGGCGGCCCTCGATGGCCGCATCGAGGCAGACCGTGTCCCCACCGCAGGCCTACCAGGCCGACACCAACGATCTCGCCCGCTTCATCGAGCGGGGCCGGAGCTATCGCAATGCGCTCGCCTCGATCGAGGACCGGGTCGCCGTCGCCCGTCGGCGGACGGTCGAGGCCATCGGCACCTCGCCGGCGGTCGAGGCCGGGCCGACGCTCGGCCCGCTCCTCGCGGCGACGCTCGACACCACGCAGCTCGCCAGCTCCGTCCGCCACGATCTGCTGACCGTCTCGGCCCGAGCCCTCCCCCCGGCCCTCGGCCGGGCGGTCCGGGACGGTCGGCTCCCCCCGCCAGACGACGCGATTCGCAACCGGCTGCTCGAGGCGGTGCTCGCCGGCGCGACCGCCGACCAGGCCGGCATCGATCCGGCCTACCTCCCGCCCGAGGTCGCACGGCACCAGCGCCTCCGTGAGCGGATCGCCGGGCTCGAGGCCGACCGTCGCCGGGTCGACGGCCACCCGTTGGTCTGGTGGGACGGCGACGACGATCGGATGGCCGCCATCGACCGCCGACTCGCCCGGCTTGGCGCCGATCTCGAGGAGCTGGCCGACGTGGGCATCGAACCGGACGGTTCGATCGACGAGCTCGATGCCATCGCGCTGATCGCCGAGACCACGGACGGCCTCGCCTGGGAGGGCCGGCGGTACGCCGAGCACTTCGGCACCGATCTGACCGGGCCCGTCGGCGAGGCGTGGCACTACCGACCGGGCCTGGCGGCGGAGCTGGCGCACGTCGTCGAGCGGGTGGCGGCCGAGGCCGAGGTCGGCCTGGCGTTCCACCGACAGCTCGGGCCGGCGGGGGCCGCCCGGCTCCCGACGCTGGCGGCCGTCGCCGGCGAGCAGGGTGACGGCGATGCCGACGACGAGCTGCACACGCTGCGAGCACTCGGTGAGAGCCTGGCCGCCGCCACCCATGCCCGCGGCGCGGACGGCGGCCCGTCGATCGGGTTCGGCGGTGCGGCGCTGGTCGAGCAGCCGATGCCGGACGGCCTGCCCGCCGCCGTCGGCCGGAGCCCGGCGACCCTGCTGGCCTTCGGCCGCTTCGACCCGGCGTTCCTGGCCGACGCCACCGTCGCCACCCTGCGGCTCGGTCATGCCGGCGATCGGCGGGGCTCGATCGCCCGCTGGCGGTGGGACGCCGACCCGTGGACCACCCGCACGACACCGACGGCGCTGACGGCCGAGGACCCTCGCAACATCCTGCTCGCCGCGGCGGCGGCGAACCCGGAGGCCGCTCGCCTGGTGGTCCGTGGGCTGCTCGGTGGAGCGAGGCCCAACGCCGATCGCCCGTCGCTCGGGTCGTCGGACCGGCCACCTCGCGAACTCGATCCGCTGATCCGACCGACGGTGCCCTTCGACCGCGCCGTCGGGGCCGTCGCCGCCGATCGTCTCGGCCACGTCGACCTCGACGACCCCTACCCGATCACCACGTTCCTCGGGACCGTGGCCGCCGACCCCGACCTGTCCCGGGCGATCCTCGGTGCGGTCGCCGAGGCGGTCGCCGTCGACGGGCCCGTCGTCGGTGACGTCGGCACGGCGGCCGGCCTCGACCTGATGCTGGCTCGGCACGCGTCGACCATGCTCGCACCGGCCACGCTGGCCGCCGTCCGGCTGCCGCCGAGCGGCCTCCGGCGTGGTCGGGGGCCTGGTGTCGCCATCGATCCGCCGACCTGGCGAGCGGTCGGCGGCGAGGTGGTGCGGTGGGGTCGGGGCCAGGCCCTGGCCGCCGCAACCGAGGAACTGCTGCACGAGGCGATCGCCGCCTCGATCGACGATGCCGGCGCCGTCGATCTCGATCGGGTCCGCCCGTTCGCGCAGTTGGCCGGGCGGGTCGAGGCCGAGAGCTGGGCGGCGCTGTTCGCCCGGTCGTCGGCGCTCGACGACGAGGCCCGCCGTCGCAATCGCGACGCCGGTCGGGCGATGGCGCTCCTGAGCACCGGCGTCGGCTTCGTGCCGTGGGGCTGGACCGTGGCGGCCCCGGCCAGCGTCGGCTGGGCCTGGTTCTTCGAGGGCTCACCGACCGACGAGGAACTGCAGCAGCTGCGGCTGGCCTGGGGCGACGTCTACCAGCGGCGCAACCCCGCCCGTTGGCAGCGGGCCGTCGTCGAGGGTTGGCTCGAGCGGCGGCTCGAGTCTGCGCCGACCGCCCGGGTCGAGCTGGTGGTCCCCGGCCTCGGTCCCCGCACGGTCGACGTCCGGTGGAGCGACGAGCACGACGGGTATCGATGGCGTCATCCGGAGGCCGGCGACTGGCGGCAGCTTGCCCTGCCCGGTGATGCCGCCGGCCTCGACCTGTTGCCGCACGACCGGCTCGTGCCGATGCGACGGGCCATGGCCGCCGGGGTCGAGCTGTCGGTCGCCTTCCAGGACGGCATCGAGCGAGGGTCACCGCCGGGAGCCGAGCCGGGTGCCGACACCGACGTCGATGCCGGCAGCCCGGCCGCCTGGACCGACCGGTGGCTGGGCCGGTCATGACCCGGGTCCGGCCGCGCCTCCCGGTCGTCCTCGCCGTCGCCGTCGCGGTGTCGGTGTTCGCGCTGGTCGCGGCCGACGCGCTCGGGGTCGGGCTCGGCGACGATCGAGGTGCGCCCGAGCACGTCCTGCGCCTGCCCGGCGGTCGGGTTGCCGGCGGCGTGGCGATCGACGGCTCGGTGGTCGTCGCCGTCACCGACACCGAGGGCTGGCGGGCCGGCCCGACCACGCTGATCCGGTTCGATGCGGAGACCGGGGCCGAGCGCGAACGCATCGAGCTGACCACCTGGTCGGCGGTCGACGAGCTCGCGGCCGTCGACGGCGCGGTGCTGCTCCGGGTCCGCGGCCGGTTGCCCGGGATCGAGACCATCGAGCAGGCCTGGGAGCCGTCGATCCTCGTCGACGGCGAGCTGTTCCTCGTCGAGCTCGACGCCACCAGCCTGCGCCCCGTCCGCCAGTTCCAGCTCCCGCCGCTCGACGGCGACGACCTCCTGGTCCTGGCTCACGAACCCATCGTCGTGATCGACCGGTCGGTCTGGATCCTCGGTGTCGGTCCGGGCGCAGGCCGGGTCGACCTGGCTGCCGGCACGATCGAGTCGCTGCGGCGGCCGGCGTTCGACATCCAGCCCGGCGTCGTCGGCGTGATCGTCGACAGCGGGCGCCTGGCGATCGTCCGCCGGGAGGAGGTCTGGATCTTCGACCTCGGTTCAGGCGAGCTGCTGCGACACGACACGGTTCGCAGCCTGCCGATCGACACGACCTTCCGGATCACCTCGTTCCACGCCCACGAGGGAGCGGTCTGGGTGCATCAGCACCTGCCCGGCTTCCCCGTGCGCCTCGACCTCGACGACGGCTCGCTGGTCGACGAGCGCCCCAGCACCGACCTGCCGGCCTGGACGTTCGTCAGCGGCGGTCACCGCTGGAACCTCCATCGCGCCACGTTCGTCTACGGCGCGGAGATGACGCCAACGCCCGAGCCCGGCGACCGGTGGTCCCGGGTCGATCCGGTCGACCACGAGGTGCGGTCGACGTTCGACCTCGGTCCCTGGCAGCCGCGGTTCGCCGCCGCAGGCCACCTGTGGGTGACCCGACCGGCCGACGATGGCCTCGGACTCGACCTGGGTCGTCGCCCGATCGGCGACGCCGTCGACGTCAGACCCGCTCGATGATGATGGCCGGAGCCATGCCGCCGCCGGCGCACATCGTGACGAGCCCGGTCTGGAGGTCGCGCCGCTCGAGCTCGTCGAGCACCGTGCCGATCAGGATCGCGCCGGTCGCACCGATCGGATGTCCCAGCGCCATCGCTCCGCCGTTGACGTTGACCTTCTCGCGGTCGAGATCGAGGTCGCGTTGGAACTTCTCCGACACCACGGCGAAGGCCTCGTTGATCTCGAACAGGTCGATGTCGTCGATCGCCATACCGGCCCGCTTGAGGATCTTCTTGGCCGACGGCACCGGGGCGTTCAGCATCAGCGTCGGGTCGTCGCCCATGTTGCCGGTTGCCACCACCCGGGCCCGGGGGGTCAGACCGTTGGCCTCGGCGTACGCACCCGAGGCGAACAGGATGGCCGCCGATCCGTCGACCACGCCCGAGGAGTTGCCGGCGTGATGAACGTGGGTGATCTCGAGGTCCGGGTACTTCATGTTGACGAGTTCCCGATAGGTCTTGGCGTCCTCGCTGTGCCGGTAGTCGGCGGCGGCCTCGAAGCTCGGTGGCAGCTTCGCCAGCCCCTCGGCGGTGGTCCCCGGCCGGGGGAACTCCTCCTGGCCGAGGGCCAGGGTGCCGTCCGGGTTGTGCACCGGCACGAGGCTCTTGTCGAACCGCCCCTCCTCGACGGCCACGGCGGCCCGACGCTGCGACTCGGCGGCGTGGGCGTCGAGCGCCTCCCGGGGGATGCCCTCCAGCGTGGCGATGGCGTCGGCGCACACGCCCTGGTGGGGCTGGGGGTGCAGCTCCTGCAGGTGCAGATTGTTGGCCCCCATCGGCAACAGGCCCTTCTTCGGCAGCGACATCATCTCGGTGCCGCCGGCGATCACCAGGTCCTCCATCCCCGCCATCACGGAGGTGGCGGCGATGTTGGAGGCGGTGATGCCCGACCCGCAGAACCGGTCGAGGGTGACGCCGCTCGCCTTGATGTCGTAGCCGGCGTCGAGCGCCGACATGCGCCCGAGATCGCCGCTCTGCTCCATCACCTGGCTGGAGGTGCCCCACACGATGTCGTCGACCTCGGCGGTGTCCAAGCCGTTGCGCTCGGCCAGCGCCTTGAGCACGGTGGATCCCAGGTGTTGCGGGTGGAGGTGGGCCAACGCGCCCTTGCCCTGCTTGCCGATCCCTCGTGGCGTCCGGCAGGCGTCGATGATGTAGGCCTCGGGCATGATGTCACTCCTCGATCCGGTCCGTCGTCCCGGCTTGTCGTTAGAGAGTCGAACTACCGGCAAGCTACCACCGGGCACCCCGGGGCGACCAGCGGCCACGCGCTCGCCGAGCCGCCAGCGCTGGTCGGTCGGTCACGGCGCGTTCGGCGAGCGGCGGGCCTCGACGTTGGCGGCGACGTCGATCAGGACGGTCGTGCCATCGGCGTTGCGGGCCTTGGCCTCGTCCAGCGCCGCCAACAACTCCTCCGTGGTCGACACCCGGAGACCGACGGCGCCCATGCCCTCGGCGATCCTGGCGTAGTCACCGCCCATCATCGTCACCCCGTACTCGGTTCGGGCGGTGACCGGATCCATCGGCGATCCGATCGGGTAGGTGGCCATCGCCCCGTTGTTCAAGAGGATCGTGGTGATCGCTGCGCCCGAGCGGACGGCGGTCTCGATGTCGGTCCCCGACATGCCAAACGCTCCGTCGCCCATCACGTTGCAGCAGAACCGATCGGGGTGGGCCAGCTTGGCGCCGATGGCAAGCGGGATCCCGAACCCGAGGTGGGTGGTCTTGCCCCAGCCGACGTACGAGTGCGGGGTGGTGGCGGCGTAGAAGGGCACGAGGCAGTCGCGGGGTGCGCCGGCGTCGTGGGTCACGATCGAGTCGTCGCGATCGAGCGCGTCGTTGAGGGCCTGGATCACCCGGTAGTAGCTGAGCGGCTCGCCGGTCTGGTCGGGATCCGAGGTCAGGGCCGGCCGCCAGACCTCGAGCCACTCATCCCTGGCCCGGGCGATCTCCGCCTCGACCACCGCACGGGCCCCGACCCGGGCCACGGCCGCCGCGTCCCCGGCCGCCACCCGCCGCTCGAGCTCGGCGGTCAGCGCAGCGAGGGTCAGGGCCGCATCGCCCGGCACGGCCACGTGCACGTTCTCGTCTTTGCCGATGTCGGCCGGGTTGTCGGTGTTGTGGACCACGGTGGCGCCGCCGGGGAGCCGTTGGCCGTAGGGCGTACGGGTGAGGCTGGACCCGATGGCCAGCACCACGTCGGCTCGATCGAGCCAGGCCCGGGCCGGGGCGGTGGTCGTCATGCCGCCGGCCCCGAGGGCCAGCGGGTGCCGCTCGTCGAGCGCCGACTTGCCGGCCATCGTGGTGAACACGGGCAGCGCCGCCCGCTCGGCCAGGGTCCGCAGCTCGTCGGTGGCGGCGCCGAACAGCACGCCGCCGCCCGCCCACAGCACCGGATTCGCCGCACCCAGCACGGCGTCGATCGCAGCCTCGACGGCGGACGGCGCCGGGGCCTGGACGGCGCTCGGGGGCGAGGTGTAGCGGTCGATGGCGCCGTCGGGCACCTCCCGGGCGCACACGTCGGCGGTCAGCTCGACCACGACCGGCCCTGGGGGACCGTTGCGCAGCGCGCTGATCGCCCGGCGCATCGCGGCCGGGATGCCGGCCGGGTCCAGCAGCACCTCGACCGACTTGGTGATCCCCTCGTAGTTCCGGGTCGCCGAGTAGTTCGGTCGGACCGGCAGCTGGCCGGTGGTCGGGCCACCCGGCAGGACGAGGATGGGGATGTTGTCGGCGTAGGCCTGGGCGATCCCGCCGAGTGCGTTCTCCGCCCCCGCCTGGGACTGGACGGCCACCACGCCGAACCGCTGCCGATCGCTCACGCGGCTGTAGCCGTCGGCCGCCATCACCGCCCCGCGTTCGTGGCGGAAGGCGATCGGCCGAATACCGACCTTGGCTGCGGCCTCGATCAACGGGTTGTTGGGGAAGCAGGCCAGCCACTCCACTCCCTCCCGCTTCAGGATGTGGGCGATGAGCTCGTTACCGTTCACGGCCACACGCTACCCGCCGGGCCCGAGTCGGTCGGAAACGCCGCCCGGGCACGGTCGTCGTCGAACCTACGATGTCGACATGTACCTCCCTCCGGCCTTCACGCTCGTCGAGCCGGCCCAGGTGCTCGAGCGCCTCCGCTCGATCGCCTTCGGCCACCTGGTCACGGCGGTCGACGGTGTGCTCGACGCCACCGCAGTCCCGTTTGTCGTCGACGACGAGGTCGCGACGGTGCGGGCCCACCTCGCCAGGGCCAACCGTCACAGCCGGTCGCTCGACGGTGCGGACGCGCTGCTGATCGTCGCCGGCCCCGATGCGTACGTCTCGCCTCGTTGGTATCCGTCGAAGGCCGACGACCCTCGGGTCGTGCCGACCTGGAACTACGAGCTGATCCACCTTCGGGGTACCGTCCGGCTCGTCGACCCCGAGCAGACCAGCGACATCGTCGAAGCGCTGACCGACCACCACGAGGCCGCCACCTCCGCGGCCACCCCTGCCGCCACCTCCGCCTCGGCTGCCCGCGACGGCGAGCCGCCGTGGGCGGTCAGCGACGCTCCCACCGAGTTCATCCAACGGCAGCTGCGGGCGATCGTCGGCATCGAGCTCAGGGTCGAGCGGATCGAGGCCAAGCACAAGCTCAGCCAGAACCGCCCCGACGCCGATCGGCGCGCCGTGGCCGAGGCGCTCGCCCGCTCACCCTGGCCCGAGGCCATGGCAACCGCTGCGCTGATGACGCCCGAACCGCCGCAGCGACCACCGACCGGCGACGGGCCCGGCTAGCGCAGGCGGCGCAGCTCCGGCGACGAGACGTAGGTGGCGATGACAGCGGCGAAGGCCAGGCCGGCCGTGACCGACATCGTCAGCCCGATCCCGATCGCCGAGGCGATCAGCCCGAGCGCCAGCGCCCCGATCGGCATCAGCCCGACCTGGACCAGCGTGAACAGGCCCATGACCCGGCCCATCAGCGCCTGCGGGGTGTTGGCCTGGATCAGCCCCTGGTTCATGTTGATGTAGAACCCGCCGGCCAGACCCATCCCGAGCGTCAGCGGGAAGAGCTGCCAGTACTCCGTCGTCCGGCCCATGAGGAACACCATCGTGGTGCCGACCATCATCGCCCGCTGGAACGCGGCCCCCTTGTTGGCCATGTCGCCCTTGCGCATCACGACGACCGAGCTGACGGCGATGCCGAACCCCATGGCCGCCAGCAGCGGTGCCGCATCGCCCGAGTTCCGACCCAGCTCCTCCTTCACGAACGCCTGCAGCGTGACCATCACCAGCGGGCTGATCGTGAGCCCGGACAGGGTCAACAACCCGAACAGGACCCGCAATGCCGGATCGCGGGCGACGTGGCCGACCGCCTCGATCGTGTCGGCCATGATCGAGCGCCCCGGGCCCGGCGGCTCGTCGCGGGGCGGCACCCGCAACGGCCACACGATGATCAGCCCGACCACGAGCAGCGCGACCAGGAACCACACGGCACCGTCGAAGCCGAACGCGTTGCCGAAGGCCTGGGCCAGCACCGGGCCGAGGATCATCGACATCGTCATGCCGAGGGCGTTGAGGGCGATCGCCCCGAACAGGTTCTCCCGCCCGGCGAGCGCCGGGATCAGCGCCGCCCGGACGGGCTGACCGATGGTGGTCGCCGCCCCGGCCAGCGCCGCCAGCACCAGCATCGTCGGCAGCGGGGCCTGGTCGACGGCGATCAGGGTCGCGGTCAGGGCGAGGATCGACAGCGTGGCCGCCTGGGTGGCGATCAGCAACCGCCGGGGGTCGAGCCGGTCGGCCCAGGCGCCGGCCTGGAGGACCAGGAACACCGACGGGATGCCGAGGGCGAAGACGACCAGGCCCTGCTCCCGCTCGCCCCGTTGCAGCCCGTCGAGCACGTACCACCCGAACACGAAGCGGATGGCGTTCTGGGTCATGAAGAACGCGATGTTGTTGCCCCAGAGCCGGCGGAAGGCCTGGATCCGCAGCGCCCCCGTTGGACTGACCGGCGGCCTCGACTCGTCCAGGTCCGGCCGCTGCCCATTGCCCGCTCGGCCATCGGGCGCATCCCGGTCGGCGAACCCGTCGTGGCCCGCCGCCTGCTGCTCGTCCACCGGCGACGGTCCGGCCTCGTCGGCCGACTCGGCGCCGTATCGGGGGGTCTCGGGCATGGGTGCACCTTGCCACCGATCCGTCGCCGGACGCCACCGGCGAGCCGTCCACCCCCGTCCGACCGACGATCAAGGTCCATCACCCGGAGGTCGATACGCCGGTGATGCCCTCGCCCGTCCGAGTGGGCCCGTTGGCCCCCCGCCCCCGCGCCGATCACCGCCCGATCGGCCGCTCCGACCCGGTCATCACGACCGTCGGGGCCATCGTCGCGATCGTGGCCCTGGTCCTGGCCGGCCTGAGCGTCGCCGCCGCAGCCGCCGTCGCCGACGAGCGGGCCGAGGCGCTCGAGACCGAGCGGTCGCGGCAGGTGGCCGCGGTCCGCGTCCAGCTGGCCTGGCTCCACCACGACCTGGTGACGACCAGCCTCCTCGCCGTGGCGGTCGGGACCCCAGGCGACCGGTCGGGACGAGCCCCGGCGGCTCCGCCGCCCGCCGAGGCGGCGATGGCGGACCACGCCCGGCTGGTCGGCCAGCGGACCGCCCTGCTGCCCCAGCTGCGGGACCTGGCGGCGGTCGACGATGCCGCCGGCCTGGCGGCCGCCGAACTGCTCGGCGCGGTCGAGCCCGTCGCCATCGAGCCGTGGCCGGTTCCGCTCGTCCCGCTCGACAGCCTCCACGACGAGCTGATGCCGTTCACCGAGTCGGATCTCGCCATCCCCTGGTCGGCCGGCGGCCCCGACCTCCCTCCGGCCGAGCTGCTCGGGGCCATCGAGCGGGCCATGTTGCCTCGCCTGGTGCTCGGCGATGCGCTGGCCGCAGAGGCGGCCAGCGCCGGCCGCACACCCCCGTGGGCGGCCGACTACGTCGAGACGACGGCCGAGATCGTGGCCGAGGCCCCCGGCTGGCTCGGACCCGACCGGGGCGACCCGCTGGCCGACCACCTGCTCGGCGGGGGCTCCACGATCGGGCCGCCGTCGGTCGCCGCCGCGGCGGCGGAGGTCGCCGACGAGCTCGGCCTCGTCTGGGATCACGATCGGTGGCTCATCGAGGGAGGTCCCGCCGCCGGCGCCGCACCCCGGTCGACCGGCGAGCTGGCGACAGCCGTCGCCAGGGCGACCGCCGTCGTCGACGCCGCCGTGGTCGCCGAGCTGCTCGGCTCGCCGTCGCCGTCGCCGACCGGTCCGCTCGGCTCGAGCCGCTCGGCGCTGCTCGCCGTTGCCGTCGTGGCCACCATCGTGGCCGCGGCCCTCCTCGCCGTCGGCGCCCGGTCGATGATCCGTCGACGCCGTCACCTCACGGACGCCCTGCACACCGACGCCCTCACCGGGGTCGGCAATCGGCGCTACCTCGACGACGTCCTGGCCCCGAAGACGCAGGTCGCCGATCACCGGCATCTCGTTGCCATGCTCGACCTCGACCGGTTCAAGCTGACCAACGACACCTGGGGCCACGATGTCGGTGACGCCCTCCTCCAACTGCTCTGCCGCCGCCTGGCGGCCCAGCTCGATGGCCTGTGCCGGGCCATGCCCAGGACCGAGGCCGCCATCGTCCGACTCGGCGGCGACGAGTTCGCCGTGATCGTTCACGGACCGATCGGGCTCGATCCGATGATCGTCGACGAGCGACTCCGATCGGTGGCCGGCTTCCTCGACGTCGGGGTCGAGGAGGCGATCGAGCTCGCCTTCAGCCTCGGCATCGCCGTGAGCGACCGACCGGCCGATCTGGCCGATCTGCTCAAGGAGGCCGACCTGGCGACCTACGAGGACAAGCGGCGACGCCGCTCGTCCCGGGCCCAACCACGGTTGCCGCTACCCTGAACCGATGGCTCGTTCGGCGGCTCGATGGATCGGTCTGGCGGCGATCGGCGCGGCCGCCGTCGCCTGCTGGCGTGCATGGCGCCGTCGGACCGATCTCGACCACACCGATGACCAGGCACCGGCCGACGACTCGCCCGCCCCGTCGCTCGTCGTCGTTCCCGAGCCGGCACCAGCCGCAGAACCGGTGTCCGCCGACGACGCGACCTCGACCCAGACGACCGGGGGCGACCCGGCCGAGCCCGCCCCGGCGGTCCCGCCCGCTGCGGCCGAGGTGGTCGACGCGGTCGACCCGACCGGTGAGCCCGCCGACCCGGCGGCCACGACGACGGCGGGACGGCGCTGGGCCGAGCCCGTCGACGGCGCCTGCCCGGACGGCTACCCGGTCAAGGTCAACGAGCGGTCCGGGATCTACCACGTGCCCGATGGCCTCTCCTACGAGCGGACCCGACCGACCCGCTGCTACGCGTCCGCCGGCGACGCCGAGGCGGACGGCTTCCGCCGAGCCAAGCGCTAGCGGGGAGCCGAAGATCGCAAGGCGGGCTCTCGACGCCCATCCACCCGCCCACGCCTCGTCCTCGGATCGGCCAGAGCGCTCACGAGCTGTGGCGAATCCTGCGTCCTCGACCGGGCGGCGTCCGGACGCCGAGACCCTCGTCGGCGTTCTTCAGCACCCTGCTGGGCGACAGCTCGGCCCGTCGGTCGGCGATCAGCCGGTCGACCGCTCGCTCGCCCGGCCGGTGGAACGAGGGAGCGCCACCGCCGCTACCGTCTGGCCATGGCCAGCTTCGACAGTCGTGAGATCAGCCCGACCGATGCCTACAAGCTCCTCACCGGGCTCGTCGTGCCCCGCCCGATCGGATGGGTCGGCACCGTCGACGCCGAGGGTCGGCCGAACGTGGCCCCCTACTCGTTCTTCAACGCCGTCTCGGGCAACCCGCCGACCGTGATCTTCTCGGCCGGGATGGCCAGCCGGGGAGCCAAGGACAGCCTGGCCAACGCCCGGGCCACCGGCGAGTTCACCTGCAACATGGTCGGGATGGCCGTGGCCGAGGCCATGAACCAGTCGTCGGCCGAGCTGCCGCACGGCGAGAGCGAATTCTCGTTCGCCGGCCTCACCCCGGAGCCGTCGATCGACATCGCCGCCCCCCGGGTGGCCGAGGCCAAGGCCTCGTTCGAGTGCCGGCTGACCGACACCGTCGACATCGGCGAGCCGGTGGCCAACGTCGTCGTGTTCGGCGAGGTGGTCCGGTTCCACGTCGACGACGACGTGCTCGACGGCACCCGCATCCGCTTCGACACGCTCGACGCCGTCGGTCGCCTCGCCGGCAACGGCTACGCCACGACCCGGGACCGGTTCGACCTCGTCAGGCCGCAGTAGCGACCCGAGCAAGCGCCGAGCCACTTGGGAGCCCCGCCGAGGTCGCCACTACGGTCGGCCCCATGGCTGGACCGCTCGACGATCTGCTGGTGCTCGATCTGACCCGGGCCCTGGCCGGCCCGATCGCCGGCCGGCTGCTGTCCGACCTCGGCGCCCAGGTCATCAAGGTCGAGCCCCCGGACGGCGACCTGACCCGGGCCACCCGCCCCCGCCAGGACTCGATGGCCGTCTACTTCGTCCAGGCCAACGTGGGGAAGCGGTGCGTCTCGATCGACCTGACCACCGAGGCCGGCCGCGACCTCTTCCTGGCCATGGTCGAGCGGGCCGACATCGTGCTCGAGAACTATCGGCCCGGGGTGATGGCCCGGCTCGGCCTGGCCTACGACGACCTGGCCGCGGTCAACCCGGGCATCATCCTCGGATCGGTCAGCGGCTACGGCCACGGCAACCCGTGGTCGCATCGTGGGGCGTTCGCCGCCGCCATCCAGGCCGAGACCGGGCTCACGGCCGACATCGCCCGCCGTCGCCACACCACGCCGAGGAACGACCCGGCCTCCCAGGCCGACGTCTACGCCGGGTTCAGCGCCCTGGCCGCCATCCTCGCCGCCGTCCACCACCGCCACCGGACCGGTGTCGGCCAGGCGGTCGAGGTCGACATGGCCGAGGCGACGCTCGTGGCCAACGACATGACGGCGATCAACCTCCGGCCCGACCAGGAGGTGACCGACGGGTTCCGCTCCGGCAGCAACTGGCCGCCCTGCTATCAGCTCTCGACCGGCCGGTGGGTCTGCGTCACCGCCGACCCGGCGGTCGAGGGCGGCTTCCGGGCCCTGAACCGGGCCATGTCACGGTCCGGTCGCGGTGACGGGAGCGAGGCCGTCGACCTGCGCGACGATCCCCGGTTCGCCACGATGACCGATCGGCTGGCCAACGCCGACGAGCTGCACCGCCTGGTCGCCGACTTCGTGGCCGGGTTCGACTCGGCTGCGGCGCTCGAGGAGGCGATCGGCGTGTCGACCGTGCTGGTGGCCGACGTCCGCACCGCGGCCGAGATCCGCGACACCGAGTGGGCGGCGGCGCGGGGCGCCTTCCTCGACGTCGAGGTCAAGCCGGGCGGCGAACCGGTCACCGTGCCCCAGGCCCCGTGGCGGTTCTCGGCCTCGTCGTCCGGCGCCGACCCCAGGATCGGATTCCGGGGTCAGGACAACCGGGCGGTGCTCGGCGAGGTGTTCGGCATCGACGACGCCGAGCTCGACCGGCTCGAGGCCGACGACGTGATCAGTGCCCGCCTCCCGGCCTGGTTCGAGTCGACCGACCCCTCGACCTGACCGGCGCCCGCCCCGCCCGTCGACGGCGCCGGGGTCGTCGACGACATCCGGAACGTCGCCGGAGGCGGAACTAGGCTCCCGCTGATGGCCGACACCACCGAACCAGGCGACACGACCGAGCCCGCCGAGCCGGCCGACACATCGACGGCCGACACATCGACGGCCGGTACATCGACGGCCGACGGTCGCCCCGCCGGCAGCCGGGCCACCGAGGACCAGCGCATGGCTTACATGGCCGACGTCGACCGGCGCCTCTGGTAGGCGACCTGGCAGGTCCGGTTCCGGGTCGGCGCCATCCAGCTGTCGTGGGTGATCGTCACGATCGCCGGGGCGGCCGTCGCCCTCGTCGAGGCCTTCGGCTGGGACCGCTGGGTGGCTGCGCTCCTCGGGTTCGTCGTGGTCGTCTTCCAGGGCCTCGAGCGGATCTTCGGCCGGACGACCGAGGGCTCGCGTTCGGTCGACGTGCTCCGTCGCGAGCTCGGCCGGGAGAAGCGGCTCTACCTGACCGGCGAGGGTCGGTACAAGAACGACGACGACCCGTTCTCCTCGTTCGTCGAGGTGGCCGAGGTGATCATCGCCCGCAACGACCAGGAAGAGGTGGCCTACAACGCCCAGCTGACCGGCGATCGCTGACCGGCGGCCGCCCGCCCGGTCGGCTCGAACGGCCTCAGCCGATGACGGTGACCGTGCCGGCCCGACCGTCGAGCTCGACCTCCATCCCGTCGGCCAGTCGCAGGGTGGCGTCGGCCACGCCGACGACGCAGGGGATACCGAGCTCGCGGGACACGATCATCGAGTGGCTCATCGCCGCCCCGACCTCGACCACGACGCCACCGGCGGGGACGAACAGCGGTGTCCACGCCGGGTCGGTCAGCGGGGCGACGAGGATCTCACCGGGCTGCAGGCCACGGGGGTCGGCGGGGTCGGTGACGACCCGGACGATGCCACGGCCGACGCCGGGGGCGCCGGCGGCGCCGGTGAGCACCCGTCCAGGACCGGCCCGCTCGGCCTCGGTCCGCCTCGCCGCCCACGTCGACGTCGGCGGATGGGACCCACCGTGCTCGGTTGCGTCGAAGGCGAACGGCGGCTCGAGGCCAACCAGCCGGCGGTGGGCGGCGGTGCGGGCCTCGATCGTGGCCACCATCGATGGCGGGTCGTCGAGGTAGGCCTCGAACTCGCCTCTCGACAGCAGCAGCGGGCCGAGCCGGTCCTCGACCCCGCCGGCCTCGGTGGCCCGGCGGAGCAGCTCGACCAGTCGGTGACGGGCCACCTGGCTGGCCCGGATGACCTCGTTCTTCGACGCCTCCCGAGCCCGCGACCAACGGGCCGTGGTCGCAATCGCCCCGTCGAGGCCCCGCCCCCGCCAGCCGAGCCGGCGCCTGGCCTCGGCGACCGCCCGCTCCCGCTCGTCGACCATCCGGTCGGCCTGGGCCTGCGGCGAACGCTCGGGGTCGGCGTCCCGCATCGTGTCGATCGCGGCCAGGGCCAGCTCCGGGTTGCCGGCCCAGTCCCGCCCCACCAGCGAGAACTCGTTCGGGCCCCGGTGGCCGTGACGCTCGAGGAAGCGGGCGAACGCGGCGTCGAAGTCGGCGGCCGTCGTGTCGTTGGCCAGCCGCCACAGCTCCCTGGCCGGCTCGGCCGACACCACGTCGCCGATGCCGGTCGTCAGCGACACGGCCAGGTTGGGATCGCCGAGCCGGTTCTCGCAGAGGTCCGTCAACCGACCGGCGGCGATCGTGGCCTGCATGGTCACGATCACGTGACTGGCGATCAGGTACTCCCACAGCTCGTCGAGGCCCCGGATCACGTGGCCCCACAGGTGGTCCCGGTCGACGTCGAGCGGCGGGGCGCCCCGCCGGTAGGCGTCGACCCGGGTCCGCATCTCGTCGACGAGCGGGACCGATCGGGCCCGGAGCGTCCGGACGGCGGTGGCCAGCACCCGGCCGGTCGCCCGCAGGTTCCGGTCGCCCGGTCCGGCCTCGTAGGGGGCGAGCCCGGCCGCCGCCTCGCCGAGGAACTGCTGGTCGATCACGTCGACGCCCAACCCGGGGGTCCGCACGCCGAGCAGTCGCATGAGGGAGGCGTTGAAGTAGGCGTAGCCGCCGAACACGCCGATCAGGACGTAGTCGCCCGGCCCGTAGTCGCTCGGCGTCAGGAAGCCGATCGTCTCCGCTCCCCGACGCCAACCACGCTCGGAGCCGGGACCACCGAGCTCCCACTCGAGCGGCAGCACCACATCGGGGTAGACCTCGCCGACGTTGCCCCGGGTGTAGATCGGCCAGCGGGAGGACGGGACGTTGTCGGCCGGCCAGGTCCGATCGGCGACGTCGTCGGACGGGGCTGCGGTCACGGCCAGCAGCGTAGTTGCGACGCTCTTTGGCCGCTCGCCCGGTGGGGACTACGTTGCCGCCATGAGCTCCGATTCCGAAGCGGCAACCGACGCCACCACCGGCGGCCCGGTCGGCGACCCCGCCGGCGCCGTCACCCCGTTCACCGTCGACGTGCCGGCCGAGGCGCTCGACGACCTGCGGTCCCGTCTCGCCGCCACCCGCTGGCCCGAGGGGGAGACGGTCGACGACTGGAGCCAGGGGGTCCCGCTGGCCTACGCCAGGGAGGTGGCCGAGTACTGGGCCGACGGCTACGACTGGCCGGCCCGCCAGGCCCGCATGAACCGCTTCGACCACGTCACCACCGAGATCGACGGGCTCGACATCCACGCCATCCATCAGCGATCACCGAACGAGGGGGCGATGCCCCTGCTGATCACCCACGGCTGGCCGGGGTCGGTCGTCGAGTTCGACAAGATCATCGGGCCCCTCGTCGACCCGGCGTCGCACGGCGGCGATCCGTCCGACGCCTTCCACGTGGTCTGCCCCTCCCTGCCGGGGTACGGGTTCTCGGGCAAGCCGACGGGGACCGGCTGGGGCGTCGAGCGCATCGCCGCCGCCTGGGACCAGCTGATGGCCCGCCTCGGCTACGACCGATACGGGGCCCAGGGCGGCGACTGGGGCGCGGCGGTGACCACCCAGCTCGGCCGTCTCGGCGGGCAGGGCGAAGCCGGTTGCATCGCCATCCACACCAACATGCCGCTCGGGCGACCGACCGAACAGGCCAAGACCGATCCGACCGAGGCCGACAAGGCGGCCTTCGCCGGCGCCGGGTACTACCGGGAGTGGGACTCCGGGTACTCGACGCAGCAGCGCACCCGGCCCCAGACGCTCGGCTACGGTCTGGTCGACTCGCCGGTCGGGCAGATGAGCTGGATCCTCGAGAAGTTCTGGGCCTGGACCGACTGTGGCCACCCGGACGGCCACCCCGAGAACGCCATCAGCCGCGACGAGCTGCTCGACAACATCATGCTCTACTGGCTGAACGGGGCCGGAGCCTCCTCCGGCCGGCTGTACTGGGAGAGCTTCGGGAACATGGCCGGTTCGGGTCGGGTCGAGGTGCCGACCGGGGTGGCGTCGTTCCCTCGGGAGATCGTCCGGGTGCCCCGCTCGTGGTGCGAGGACCGCTACGACATCACCCACTGGACCGACATGGAGCGGGGTGGCCACTTCGCCGCCTTCGAGCAGCCCGAAGCCTTCGTCGCCGACCTGCGCAGGTTCTTCGCCACCGTTCGCTGACGGCCCCGGGTCCGGTTCGTCGCCGCCGATGCCGGCCGGATCGGGCCCCGACCCGACCCCGGCCATGGCCGGCCGGCACGCCGACGTCGACCGGCATGGACCTTCGCCACTTCCGGTGCCGTCTGGGCCTGCGCTAGGGTCCCTCCAGCCCGGTGGGGACCGGGCCGACCCATTTGGCGCCAGCAGGAGGACGCATGGCCACCGACCCCAAGGAAGAACGCCTCAAGAAGCTCCCCCTCTTCAAGGGGGCCGACGAGAGGGCCATCGACCACCTGGCCTCGGCCGCCGACGAGGTCACGGTGGCCGCCGACCACGTTCTGATCCGCCAGGGCCACCATCACCAGGAGATGTTCGTGCTGGAGTCGGGCTCGGCCGTCGTCGAGATCGATGGCACCCGCGTCGCCGACATCCCGGCCGGTGAGTTCGTCGGCGAGCTCGGCTACTTCAACCAGGGGCCGGCCAGTGCGACGGTCAAGACGGCCGAGGAGTCCGTCGTGCTGGTGATCCCGTACAACCGCTTCGAGCAGATCCTCGACGACAACCCTCGCATGGTCCGGGCCATCGCGGCCGAGCTGGCCGAGCGTCTCGAGGCCACCGACCTGCGGCTCAAGCAGCTCGGGGGCTGACGCCGGCACCGACGTCGCCGCCCGGCGGGCCGGATGGCGCCCGAGCCGTACCTAGCGGCGGTTGCGGCGCTGCATGCCGAGGACGAGCAGCGGCAGGGCCACGACGAGCAGCAGGGCGAGGGACGAACGGCGGGTGAGTGCACGGCGCATGGCGGCAGCGTACCCCGCCGCCCTCGGGCGCGGGCGGAGCGGTCGCTGCCGGCGTCCCGGCCCGTCGCGACCCTCGTCGGCGATCTTCAGCACCCCGCTAGGGCCAACCGGCTCCCGGCACGTCGACCTCCACCTTCTCGATCCTGCCATCGCGATCGTCGGCCCGAGCCGAGCCCGAACCGACGTTGGTGACGACGAAGAGCGTCGTACCGTCGTCGCCGCCGAGCATGCAGGCGAAGGCGTGACGGCCATCACCGCAGCTGATGCGATCGGTCACCTCACCCCCCTCGAGCACGCGGAACACCTCGCCGTTGCGGGGATCGCCGACCCAGATCCCGCCGTCGGTGTCGAGGCAGATCCCGTCGGGGACCCCCGGTGCCAGGTCGGCCCACACCCGACGCTCGCCGAGGGCACCGGTGGCCGGGTCGCGCTCGAAGGCGGTCAGTCGGCGGCCCCAGCTCTCGCCCACGATCAGGGTGGCGCCGTCCGGCGTGATCACCGTGCCGTTCGGGAAGGCCAGCTCGTCCGGCCCGGGCGCCACCGTGCCGTCCGGCTCGACGATCACGAGCATCGTCTCGACGAACGTCTCGCCCTTCTCGTACTCGAAGCCGAAGTTGCCGACGTAGGCCCGCCCGTCGCCGTCGACCACCATGTCGTTGCACGGTGCGCTGACGAGCGACGACAGGTCGGCGTGCTCGGTCAGCGTCTCCCCGTCCCAGCGGAGCAGCCGCCGGTCGAGCATCGAAACGACGAGCAGGTCGCCGTCCGCCGTCCAGCCGAGGCCGGACGGCTGGTTGGCGACCTCGACCTGGTGCTCCCGGTCCCCGTCCGGGGTCACGGCCACCACCTCGTGACGGTAGAAGTCGGAGAACCACAATCGACCGTCGTGCCAGCGCGGACCCTCGCCGAAGGCGAGGCCATCGAGGATCGTGGTCAGCTCCCTGGAGGCCATGGCCGAGAACGCTAGCTGACGGCACCCGCACCGGTCCCGCCGGCGCCGAGCCGAGGCGGCCGCTCGCACGGACCGCTCCCTCCCGCACGGGCCCGGCAGTATCCTGCGCCGATGATCCGACGGTTCGGCTCCGACACGGCCCTCCTGTTGATCGACGTCCAGGAGGGCGTCGACGTGCTCGACCACTGGGGCGGTCGGACGGGCCGCCGGAACAACCCCGGGGCCGAAGGGGTGATGGGCGAGCTGCTCGGCGCCTGGCGGGCGGCCGGGCTCCCCGTCGGGTGGAGCCGCCACGACTCGCGGGAGGCGGACTCGCCGCTCAAGCTGTCGCTGCCGACCGGACGGTTCAAGCCCGGGTTCGATCCCGAGCCGGGGCGAGACGAGATCGTGGTGACCAAGGACGTCAACTCGGCTTTCATCGGGACCGACCTGGAGATCCAGCTCCGGCGCCGGCACATCGACCGGGTGGTCGTCGTCGGCTTCTTCACCAACATGTGCGTGGAGACCACCACCCGGATGGCCAACAACCTCGGGTTCGACACCTACCTCGTCCCGGACGGCTGCGCCACGACCAACCGGATCGGTCCTGACGGCGTCGACCACGACCCCGAGGTGGTGCACCAGCTGTCGGTGGCCAACCTCGATCGCGAGTTCTGCACCGCCATCGATCCCGAGCAGGCGGCGTCGCTGCTCGCCGGCGATCGCGACGACCTGGCCAGGCGGCAGGGCAACGAGTGACCCCGTGAGACGGGGGATCCCGCTCGTCGTGGCGCTCGTCTCCGTCTTCGTCGCCGCGGCATCGCTGGTCCTGCCGTGGCTCGCCATCGGCACGGCTCCCGGGCGCTCGAGCATCGACCTCATCGCCAGCGCCAACGCCCTCGACGTCGTCGGCGGGGCGACGCTCGCCCTCATCATCGGCACCTGGCTGGCGATCCCGGTCGCCGCCGCCGTCGCCCTGCTGCTCGGTGCCCTCGGTCGGCCGAAGGCGGCCGCCGCCGTCGTCCTCGTCGTCTCGGCCTGCATCGGGTTGGTGGCGGCGGCGATCGCCGCCACCGACGCCGTCGCCCTCGCCTGGGGCGGCGCGCTCGGCGGGATCGCCGCCGCGCTCGGCGGTGGCTCCGCCGTCGGCGCCCTCCTCGACTCCCGAGCTCAACCCTCCGCCGAGGTGACCGATACCTAGTGTTCGCGGCCGAGCCGCTCAGCTCGAGCTCGCCGTCGGCGGACGTCGTCGGCCCAGACGGGTTCGCCGACGATCGATCCGGCCGCAGCGACGAGTCGAACGGCCCGCCGACCATTCATGCGGCAGAATCTCTAGGTTGATCGCAGGCAACGGGAGGGCGAGGTATGTCGGATCAGTATCCGCACTGGAGCGAAGAGACTCGGCCGATGGGCGGGCCGCAGCCGCCGCCGCAGTGGGCGCCACCGACCGGACCCCCGTCCCCGGCCATCGCCGGTCAGGCGGCACCGCCGGTCCCGCAGATGTGGGACGGCTCGGAGTCGTCGACGTCGTTCGACGTGAGCAGCGGGCCGGGCAAGCGGCTCGGTCTGATCGCCGCCGTGCTCGGTGCCGCCGTGCTGCTCCTCGGCGCCGGGTGGTTCGCGGTCAGGGCCCTGACCGCGAGCGACGGCGCCGACTCGCCCGAGGCGGCCACCGACGCACTCGTCGAGGCCGTCAACAGCTCCGACTTCCTGACGATGGCGGAGCTGCTCGAACCGGGTGAGCGGCGGGCGATCGCCACGCCCGTCCTGTTCGAGATCGTGCCCGAGCTCCAGCGCCTGGGCATCCTCGGCGACGACTTCGACAGCGGCGACACCGATGGCCTCGACATCCGGCTGACCGACGTCACCTATCGGGTCGACCGTCCGGCCGACAGCCCCGACGTCGCCTTCGTCTACTTCACCGGCGGCACGAGCACGACGTCGTTCGACGTCGACGAGTTCTCCTTCGGCGACCGCGTCCGCGAGGAGATCGACCGGGACCCGTCGATCGTCGACGAGCTCACCCAGACCGAGACCGAGCGGCTGGTGTCCGACACGCCGCTGGTGATGGTCGAGCGGGACGGCCGCTGGTACGTGTCGATGATCTACACCGTGATGGAGAGCGAGTTCCCCGGCGAGCTGCCGGCCCAGGTGGCCGGGCTCACGCCGGTCGGGGCCGAGTCGCCCGAGGCGGCGGTCGAGGCCATGCTGCAGGCCGCGGTCGACCTCGACCTGCGGGGCATGATCCAGCGGCTGGAGCCGGGTGAGATGCACGCGCTCCACCGGTACTCGCCGCTGTTCCTCGACGACGCCCAGCGGACGCTCGACGAGTTCCGGGCCGAGCTCGACGAGGAGGGCGTCTCGCTCACGCTGTCGAGCCTCGACCTCGAGCGGAACGATGACGGGGACACGGCCATCGTCGAGGTCCGCGGCTTCGTGCTCGACATCCGGGGTGGCAGCGCCGGGAGCGCCAGGATCGAGTACGGCCGCGAGCTGTTCGCCCTCGACGTCGCCGCATCGGACGGAGCGGTCGACCTCGAGATCGAGGTGACGCCGAGCTCGTTGACGATCGAGGGCACGGTCGAGGGCGAGTCGATCACGCTCCGGGCCGTCGGGTCGTCCGACCGCACGACCTGGACCCTGGACGGTCGGGTCGGCGACGAGACCATCACCGGCTCGCTCGAGACCGGCGGCGAGTGCTGGCCCTACGTCATCGACGACGGGACCGGCCCCAGCGAGGGCTGCCTGGTCGACGAGCTGGGCGGCGAGCTGTTCACCCCGTCCGACCTGCCGACCGAGTTCGGTGGGCTGCCGCTCGTGGTGGCCGAGACCGACGGTCAGTGGTACGTCTCGCCCATCGGCTCGGTGATGCACGGCGTGGTGCAGGGCCTTCGCGATCTCGACGAGCGCGAGGTCGATGCATGGTTCGAGCAGGGCGGTTCGGTCGACGGCTCCGGCGTGTTCGATCTCGGCGACCTCGTCTTCGGCGATGGCTTCGACGACGACCCCGGCGGCTTCAGCTCGACCGAGACGACGCTCCAGACCCCGCTCGCGGTGTCCGTCGGCGAGACCGTCGAGCGGTTCCAGACCCTCGGCGACGGCGAGAACCACCGCTGGACGGTGCAGCTCGGTGACGGCGAGGCCCTGGCCGCGACCCTCAACCCCGACGGCGCCGGCGGCATCAGCGATCCGGTGCTCGACGTCTACGACGACGCCGGTGGCCTGGTCGGCGGTAACGACGACTACGACGGGCTCAACTCGGGGCTCCGGCTCGAGGGCCCCGGCATCTTCCACCTCGAGGCCCGCAACCTGTCCGGTATCGGCGGCGACTACCGGCTCACCGTCGAGGTCGCCGACGGTCTCGGGTCACTCACCCTGGCGCCCGGTGCGGTGCTGCTCGGTCCGGTTTCGACCGACCCCGGGTCCGGGTCCGGTGCCGTCGAGGTCGAGGACATCGAGCTCGTCGACCCAGCGGCCGGGCCGGTGGTCATCACCGGCTCGGTCGGCAACAACGCCTACGACCAGTACATCGTCGAGGCCGGCGGTGCACCGATCCTGATCGAGCTGGTCGCCGGTCCCGGCTCGGTCCTCGACCCGCTGCTGGTCGTCCGCGACGAGGCCGGCGTCGAGATCGCCACCAACGACGACGATCCCAGCGGCGAGCTGCCGTTCCTGTCGAGCCGGATCGTGCTCGACGAGCCGGTCGGCACCCTCACCATCGAGGCCCGGTCGCTGGCCAACACCGCCGGCGACTACGAGATCCGCATCTCGCTGCCCTAACGTTGGCCCCGTGGGCTCCGGGCCCGGGGGAAACCGGCCTGGCCCGCTGGCCGAGGGGGCTGACATGCACGACGTGCTCATCATCAACGGGACCGTGGTCGACGGGACCGGCTCGCCGGCGCGCCGGGCCGACGTCGCCATCAGCGACGGCGTCATCACCGAGGTGGCCGATCGGGCCGACGGTGACGGGCTGGCCGGTCAGGCCGCCAACCAGACGATCGACGCCGACGGCCACGTCGTCAGCCCCGGGTTCGTCGACGTCCACACCCACCTCGACGCCCAGCTGGCCTGGGACCCGCTGGGCGAGAGCTCGTGCTTCCACGGCGTGACCACCGCGGTGATGGGCAACTGCGGGTTCACGCTGGCCCCGGTCCGCTCGGATGCCAGGGAGCTCGTCGTCCGCAACCTCGAGCGGGCCGAGGACATCGCAGCCGAGGCCATGGCCGAGGGCATCGACTGGTCGTGGGAGACCTATCCCGAGTACCTCGACTTCGTCGACCGGACCCCGAAGGGCATCAACTACGCCGGCTACGTCGGCCACTCGGCCCTGCGGACATGGGCGATGGGGGAACGGGCCTTCACCGAGGAGGCCTCCGACGACGACCTGGCGCTCATGGTCGGCCAGGTCGAGGACTCGATGCGGGCCGGCGCCGTCGGCTTCACCACGTCGATCTCGCTCAACCACGAGACCTCCGACGACCGGCCGGTGGCCAGCCGCCTGTCGACGAGGGCGGAGATCGGCGCCCTCGTCGAGGCGATGGGTCGGACCGGTCGGCTCGGCCGGGCCGCCGGCGGCCGGACCGGTATCTTCGAGCTGGCCCATCATCCCCACCTGCGGTCCCGCGACCCCGAGAAGCGGGAGTCGTACATCGCCTGGCTGGTCGACCTGGCCGTCCGCACCGGCGTGCCGATCACCTACGGCATGCTGGCCTTCGGGTCCGAGGACCACCAGTGGCGCCCGGTCACCGAGCTGTTGCGCCGGATCAACGAGGCCGGGGGCACGTCGTGGGCCCAGGTCCACACCCGGCAGTTCGGCGTGCTGCTGTCGTTCCAGACCCGGCTGCCGTTCGACTCACTGCCGCTCTGGTCCGAGCTGCGGTCGCAGCCGATGGCGGAGCAGCGCCGGGCGCTGACCGACCCGGCGCTGCGGGACAAGCTGGTGCGCGAGGCCGACGAGGGCGACTACGGCCGGGCCATCGGGGCCGAGGCCCGCAAGCCCGAGTGGCAGTGGGTCTACCCGCTCACCTCTGGCCTTCCGCCCTACCGGTCGATCGCCGAGCTGGCGGCCGAGCGCGACCGACCGCCGATGGAGGTGTTCCTCGACGAGGCGATCGCCGGCGACCTCGAGCGGTTCTTCATCCAGGCCGCAGCCAACCAGGACCAGGACATCGTGCTCGAGCTGATGCGCCTCCCCAACGCCATCCCCACCTTCTCCGACTCGGGCGCCCACGTCAGCCAGATCATGGACTCGTCGCTCCAGACCCACCTGCTCGGCCACTGGGTGCGTGACCGGGAGGCGTTCACGATCGAGGAGGCGGTGCGGTCGATCACGAGCCTGCCGGCCGACGCCTGGGGCTTCGCCGACCGTGGTCGGATCGAGGTCGGGCGGGCGGCCGACGTCAACGTCTTCGACCTCGGCGCGATCAGGCCGGACCTGCCCGAGCTGGTGCACGACCTGCCCGGCGGCGCCCGCCGTCTCCGTCAGACCGCCAGCGGGTTCCTGGCCACCCTGGTCAACGGTGAGGTCCTCGTGGCCGGCGGCACCCCGACCGGCGTCACGCCCGGTCACCTCCTGCGGGGTCCGCTGTCCGACCGCTGACCCCGAGCCCGGCGCCGGCGTCCTGCTCGAGCTCCTCCGGCAGGAAGGCCAGGTCGAGCGCGAACCAGCCGAGTCCACCGGCCACCGAGACGCTGATCGGGAAGGCCAGCAGCAGCGGGAGGTCGAGGATCCCGAGCAGGAAGATCATCGGGGCGACCCAGATCACGGCGAAGATGACCACGAACCGCCGCCCGATGGTCAGGAGCCGCCGCACGGGGCGAGCGTAGCCAACGATCCCGATCGGGTGCCGTCGCCGCCGATCTGGGAAACTGCGTCCATGGACAGCCTGCCCCCGGCCCCGCAGTGGCGGGGCATCAATCATCTCGCCCTGGTCACCCCCGACATGGACGCCACCGTCCGCTTCTACACGGGCGTGCTCGGCATGCCGCTCGTCACCACGTTGATGGCCGGCCCGATGCGGCACTACTTCTTCGAGATGGCGCCGGGCAACACGGTCGCGTTCTTCGAGGTCGACGGCGCCGAGACGTTCGACAAGGGAGCCGGGTCGCCCGCCCCCCATCCGATCCAGCTCGACCACCTGTCGTTCAACCTGGCCGACGAGGACGCCCTCCGCCAGCTCCAGGAGCGGATCAAGGCCGCCGGTTCGGAGGTCACCGAGATCGTCGACCACGGCGTGATGAAGTCGGTCTACTTCACCGACCCGAACGGGATCGCCCTCGAGGCGTCGTGCTGGGTGGTCGACGGCACCGGCAAGCCGATGGACGTCAACGACGAGCGGCTGTTCGCCGACCCCGATCCGGTGCCGGCGGTGACCGAGCTGGCCGGCGAGGGGCTGCGCGAGCTCCCGAACACCCACCTGGTCTAGCCGGGCCCACCACCATCGGCTCCGGGGCCGGACGGCGGCCGGGCGACGTCTGGTGGCCGACGAGCTGTGCGACACTTCGTGGCCGATGCCGGTCACGTTCCCCGCCCACCAGGGCCTGATCGTCCCGATCAAGCTCCGCTGGCCCGGGTCGATCGACGCGACGGCCCTGTGCATCGCCGCCGGCACCCCCGACCTGGCCTACTCGCTCGGCCCTTGGCTGAACCGCCAGAGCCACACGGCGATCGGCGTGGTGGTCTGGGCGGTCCCGGTGGCCGTGCTGGCGGCGTTGATCACCCGCCGCTCGGCCGCGTCGGGCATCTTCGCCGCCATGCCCGACCTCGGCCCGCTGGCCCTCCGCTCCTATCGGGTGCTCGGCGATCGTCGACCGCCGTTGTGGCAGACGGTCACCAGCGCCCTCCTCGGCGCCGGCAGCCACGTCGTCGTCGACGGGTTCACCCACGCCGGCCGTTGGGGCGCCGACGTCGCCGGGCTCAACGGGACGATCGGGTCGGTGCCCGGCCGTGGCGCCTTCACCGCCGCCCGGGCGTTGCAGTACGCCGGCCACCTCGGCGGCAGCCTGGCCTTCGTCGCGGTGCTCGTCGTCGTGGCGTCGAGGGGCCGGCTGGCCGCCTGGTACGGCGCCGAGGCGGTCGCCCAGGCCCGGTCGGTCACCGCCACCGGACCCCAACGGGCGCTGTTCGCGGTGCTGGCCGTCGGCCCGCCGCTGGTCGCGGCGCTCGTGGCCGATGACCTCGGTCGGTCCTCGCTGTTCCTGCCGGTCACCGTCTCGTTGCCGGCGCTGCTGCTGGCCGGAACCGTGGTCGGCGCCCGGCTCGACCGACCCTCCGATCGGCCGGGGATTCCGACCGATTTGAACCTTGTCACGAATCGGCGCAGTGATGTTGCTGCGAATCCCGATTCGGATCTAGCGTAAGCCACAACCGCCGGGAGGCACCGCGCTCGGTGCCGGTCGACGTCAGCACACTCGGAGTGTCGCATGATCTTTCGTCGAGATCCCCTCCCCAACCTCCCCGAGCGGACAGACGAGGCTCAGAGCTGCCTGCTCGTCGCCCACGAGTCGCCGCCGACCCCCCGGCTGTGCCGCCTGATGGCGGAGCGGTGCAGCTCGACCGGCCACTACGAGATGCACGTCCTGGTGACCCGGTTCCGGCGCTCGGTGCTCGTCACCGACCCGGCCCTCGGGCCGAGGGCCGAGGGGAAGCGGTTGGCCGACGACCGGGTGAGGGTCGACGACCAGACCTGGGACGTCGCCGAGGCCCGGCTCGACTCGTTCATGCGGGCGCTCGGCGACCTCGGCCAGCCCCTCAGCGGCGAGATCCTCGCCGGCAACGCCTGGAAGCGGGTCAGGACCCTGCTCGACTTCAACACCTACGACGAGGTGGTGGTGCTGGGCCCGAGCACCCCTCGGCGCTGGCCGACCCGTGACCTGGCGTCGAAGGTCCGCCGGATGGCCCGGGTGCCGGTGACCCTGGTCCCGGCCGACGACCTCGCCGCCTGACGGGGCCGAACCGGCTCAGGACCCGGCCTTCTCGGCCTTCTTCCTCGTCTGCTTCTTGGCCCGCTTGCCGGTCGAGCCCGTGGCCGAGGCCCCGTTGTCCGAGGCCGACCCGGTGCCGGCATCGGCGCCGCCCTGCTCGTCCATCGCCGCCGTGGCCAGCGCCAGCAACTCGGCCTGCTCCTCGATGATGAGGTCCATCAGATCCCAGAGGTCCGGGACCAGCTCGCGGCAGGCGACCAGCCCGTAGTCGAGCTTG
This sequence comes from Acidimicrobiales bacterium, assembly GCA_028285495.1. GTDB lineage: Bacteria > Actinomycetota > Acidimicrobiia > Acidimicrobiales > SZUA-35 > JAHELU01. The sequence goes on along the minus strand of JANQPB010000044.1, from coordinate 431,224 downwards.
TCCTCGTAGCTCTGGACCGTGATGTTGAGGCCCATGCCCTCGGCCACGGTCGAGACCGGGTAGTAGTGCTCCAGCCTGGCCGGGCCGAGGTAGAGCGGCTCCCGGGGGCCGGGCACGTTGGAGATCACGAGGTTGACGGGGCTGGAGACCCGGTCGGCCAGCCGCATCCGGGTGGCCAGCGCCGCGGCCTGGCTGAACACCGCCGGCGGCGAGAACCGGGCGAAGTCCTGGAGGGCGTCGGCCGGCACCAGGTCGAAGTTCGACTTGGCCTGGATCATGGCCTCGTGGGTGAACCCGAGCCGCTCGACCGGATCGTCGAGGTGGACGGGGAGGGCGGCGAAGATCGACGACACCCGGTTGGTCCACCGGTCCTCCTCCTCGCCGGTCCGGATCGAGACCGGGACCATCGTGACCAGCGGGCGGTCGACCGGGGAGTCGTGGCGCTGGAGGTACTTGCGCATCGCCCCGGCACACACCGTCATCACCACGTCGTTGACCGTGGCCCCGGTTGCGTTCTTGATCGCCTTGATCTCGGCGAGGCTCGCCGTGCGGAAGGCGTAGCGCCGGTTCGGGGTGATGCTCTTGTTGAACGGCGTCGGCGGGGCGCCGCCGCTCGGGGCGGACGGCTCGTCGGTGCGGTCGCCACGCCCGGCGACCGATGACGACAGCCGTGACCACGCCTTCGCCCCGGCGCTCAACAGGTCGTTGCGGTGCTGGCCGGCGATGGTCGAGGCGTCGCGCAGCGCCCGCATCTGGGCCCGGAACAGCCGCTCGGGCCGGATGGCGTAGTTGAGTGCCGTCCGGTTGAGCATCTCCATCGGGGTCGGCACCGGCTCGCCCCTGCTCGGGGCGGCCTCGGCCGTCGGCAACGTCTTCGACGGCTTGGTGTCGAGCAGCATCGTCAACAGCTCGGCCCCCGAGGCGCCATCGATCGTGGCGTGGTGCAGCTTGAGCAGCAGGGCCCACCGGTTCCCGGTCAGGCCCTCGATCACGTAGGCCTCCCACAGCGGTCGGCTGCGGTCGAGCGGACGACCGATGCTGCGGGCCACCAGCGCCGCCAGCTCCTCGTCGCCCCCGGGAGGCGGCACGGCGATGTGGCGGACGTGGAAGTCGAGGTCGAAGTCGGGGTCGTCGATCCACCAGGGGTGGTCGAGCTGGAACGGCACCTCGACCAGTCGCCGCCGGAACGGCTCGAGGTCGGGCAGGCGGGCCTCGAGGTGGGAGCGGAACAGCTGGTAGGGGTCGAAGTCCTTCGATCGGGGGCGGCGATAGATCGACAGGCTGTTGACATGCCCGAACGTCGTCGGGGTCTCCATGTAGAGGAAGCCGGCGTCGAGACCGGAGAGCTGCTTCATGAGGCCATGATCCTTGATCGGGGGGTGGTGGTGCGAGTGGTGCCGTTGCCGGCCGGGTCGCCGGCGGCGAGCGGCGACGGCCGCCGGCCGAGTCGGGTGCAGGCCGAGGCGTGGGCCTGGTGGGCCACGGCCGGGCGGCGGCGGGGGTCGAGCATGTTGGAGCCCATGGCGTCGAGGTCGGCGGGGGTCGGGCGCAGGATCTCGACGTGGCCGACCGGCCCGAGCAGGCGGCGCTCCCTGGCGGTCTGCAGCCGGGACAGGTGGCGGACCGCCAGGAGCGACAGGCCGCCGCTGAGCGGTTGGCGGGCCGACATCGGCGAGCTGACGACCACCAGGTCGTAGCCGGTGGTCCCGACCAGGTCGAGGTTGTCGGCGGAGTGCACGCCGCCGTCGATGTGGTCGCGACCGTTGACGGTCACCGGCTCGAACACCGACGGCACCGCGCACGAGGCGGCGACGGCCGTCCCCGGCGTGGTCGCGACCCGGCGGGCCCTGCCGTCGAGGTCGTCATCGTCCTCGTCGCCCGGCGAGGCGAACAGCACCCGCCTGGCGCTGGCCAGCTCGACGGCGGCGATGCGGAGCCGGGGCCCGGTCGGCCACTCGGGGCCGAGCAGGCCGTCGACCCAGCCGGCGAGGTGGTCGGTCGAGGTCACGCCCCGGGGCAGGAGGGCGGCGGCAACGCTGCCGGCCGCCACCTCGGTCGGCCGGGTGATGGCCGACAGGAGGGCTTGGGGGGCAGCCGGCGCGCCGACGGCGGACATCGTCGTCGGCCGTCGTCCGCGAACGGCTCGGCCCCGCCCCAGGATGGCCTGGCCGGCGGGGCTGAGGGTCTGTCCGATCTCGCGACGGAACAGGTCGTTCGGGTGCAGGCCGGCCGCGGTCAGCACCCCGGCGATCGAGCCGGCGGACGTGCCGACGATCAGGTCGACCGCTCGGGGGTCGATGCCCCACGTGTCGTGCAGCGCCTTGAGCACTCCCGCGTGGTAGGCGCCGCCGACGACGCCGCCAGACCCGAGGACCAGCGCGATCCGGGGCGGTCGATCGGTTCCCTCCGTCGCCGACACGTCCGGGTCAGCCCTTGCCGCTCGATGCGGATCTGGAGGCGGCCTCGTCGCGGCCGGACGCCTTCGAGGCCTGCTTCGCCGCCTTCGACTTCTTCGTCGTGGCGCCCGTCGATCGGGCCGCCGGCTCGGCACCGCCGACCGACGAGTGGGCCAGCATCCAGTCCGACATCGCCGGCATGCACTGGGTCCGACCTCGGTTGCCGATGATCAGCCCGACGTGGCCGGCCGGCAGCAGCAGCTCGGTGACATCGTCCGAGCCGACGAGCGGGGTCAGCGGGGTGGTCGACGGCGAGGGGACGATGTGGTCCTTCTCGGCGATGACGTTGAGGAACGGCACCGTGATGTCGGACAGGTGGACCTGGCGGCCGCCGAGGGGCAGCCGGTCGTTGACGAAGCCGTTGCCGTCGTTGAACAGCTCGACGGTCTGCTTGAACGCCGCCCCGGGAAACGGGATGTGGTCGCGTGTCCAGCTGGTCATGGCCTGGTAGTTGGTCAGGAACTGGTCGTTGTCGAGCCGCTCCCAGAAGTCGGCCACCGTGGTCAGGTCAGCGGTCGGGGTCAGCAGGGCGAACGACGCCCGCACGGTGGCGGCCGGCACGTTGCCGGTCGAGTCGATGACGTGGTCGGGATCGATGCCGCCGGCGCCGACGCCGCTCATCGCCGGTGGCATGTGGTCGAAGTCGACCGGCGTGGCCATGACCACGAGGTTCCTGATCGGGTCGTCCGGGTGGCCGGCGGCGTACAGCAGCGACAGCAGGCCGCCGTAGCAGTAGCCGAAGACGGTGACGCCCTCCCCGCCTCCCAGGCGGTCGACCACGTCGACCGCCTGGGGGAGGAGCCCGTCGACGTAGTACTCGAGCGTGTTACCGGCGTCGTCCTCGTCCGGCACGCCCCAGTCGAGCAGGAACACGTCGAAGCCGCGGCCGAGCAGGTGCTCGACGAAGCTGTTGCCGGGCTGCAGGTCGAGGATGAACGATCGGCTGACCAGGCTCATGACCAGCAGCACCGGCGGGCCCACGGGCTCGGCGGACGAGCTCCGGTCCGGCCGGTAGCGGTGGAGGGTGGCCTTGCCACTCGACCACACCGGGTCCCGTGGCGTCGCCCCGGTCTTGGCCCGGTCGATGCCGAGCAGGTGGCGCGTGAGGTTGAGCGAGCGCTTGGTCGTCCGGCTGATCTGGTCCGACCAGAAGCCGATGGGGTCGGTGATGGGGGAGGCGGTGGCCATGATCGTGCGCTCCTGTTCGCTCAGGCGGCCGTGTGGCTGGCGCCGTTGCCCGTACCGTTGCCGTTCGTCGCCACCAGGTGCCGGTCGGCCCCCGCCGCGGCCCCGCTCGCGCCGGTGGCCTCGCGGCGCTGGAGCTCGAGGCGGAGGGCCAACAGCTCCCGCTCGAGGCCGGCCACCTGCTTGCGCAGCTTGCGCACGTCGGTGGCGGCGGGCAGGTTCCACAGGTGGAGCCACTGGCGGCTCAGCCGCTCGACCTCCCGTGCGATCTCGGCGTTGGTGCGGAGGCCGAGCGCCATCAGGTCGCGGAAGCCGGTCGAGGCCGTGAGCTCCTGCAGGGGTGGGGAGACGGTCTTCTCCCAGGCGTTGTACATCTGGCGCCACAGGGGGGTGGACATGTCGACGGGTCCTCCATCGGGCCGGCCGGCCACGGCTGGTGCGGGCGGGCGGGTGCGGTGCGGGCTACGAGGCTTCGACCGGCCGGATCCGCCGCCGGGAACGGGCGGAGCAGGTCGGAAGCCGGTGCCGGACAGCGCCGCCGAGCCGTCGTCGTCGACCCCCCGACAGAAACTGTCTGACGTCCTACAAGTATCTGTGTGGACGACTGGATCGTCAAGACAGTTCTCTGTTGGCGATGGGGCGATTGGGGATACAGATCAACCGACGGGCTCCGGCGATCTACCCTGACAAGGGATGCAGGACCTGCCGCCACGGGCTCTCAGCGTGCCCATCGAGTCGATCGACGACGGTTGGGACGTCGAGGAGCGGCTCGGCGCGCTCTGGCGGGCCGCCCGGCTCGGTCCGACCGTCGAGCGGCTCCGCCGTCACGTGCTCCAGGGTGGCGAGCGGACGATCGACGCCGGGCAGTTCCGCACGCTCGACGTCGTCGCCGCCCACGGGCCATGCGCCGTGCGGGAGCTGGCGATCGTGATGGGCCTCGAGCCCTCCTCGGTCACCCGGGCCGTCGGCCGGCTCGAGGCCGAGGGCCTGGTCGAGAAGAACCGCTCGACCAACGACCAGCGCGAGGTGCTGGTCGGTCTCACCCCCGATGGGCGGGACCACCACCGTTACTTCGTCGACCGGGCGTTCGCCGTCTACCAGGAGATCTTCGTCGTCTTCTCGGGTCAGGAGCGGATCCTTTTGGCCGACCTGCTCGAACGCATGCTGAAATCGACCGAGGCGGTCCTCTCCGATCCCGGCACCGATCCCGGTGCCGACGACCAGGGAGAGGGCGCCGAAGGAGCGTGAGCATGGCAGGGCGGAGCGGGACGATCGGGTTCGGTGACCTGCGCCCGATCGGGGTCGACTGGACGGTGTTCGATTGGCTCCGCGGCCACACCGAGCAGGACCTGCCGTCGATCGACGTCAACCCGGTCAACGTCACCAAGTGGCTGATCGACGAGTGGACGATCCAGATCGAGATGGCCACCGGGCGGTTCCGGATCCCCGACGGCGCCTTCCGCCGCCGCCTGCGAGACGAGCTGTCGGTGGCCCGCCGGCTCGCCACCGACGAGGGATGGCTCGACGATCCCCGCACCTACCACCGGGATCCGCCGCCGATGGGCGCCGTGGAGCTGAGCTCGGCATCGTCGGGGCCCTACCGCTACGAGCACGTCCGGTTCGACAGCGGGTTCGAGCCGTGGCCGGACGAGCCGGGCCGGGAGCGCTGGCTCGACTACCGCCCGGTCCAGACCGGGCACGCCTGGATGCTGCGGCACGACGACGGACCCGACGCCGACCCACGGCCGTGGATCGTGCTGGTCAACGGCTACCGGACCGGGCAGCCGGCGGTCGACCTCGGCACGTTCCGGGCCGACTGGTTGCACCAGCACCACGGGCTCAACGTCATCGCCGTCGTGCTGCCGTTGCACGGGCCTCGGGCGATCGGCGCCGCCGGGGGGCGGGTCCTCTATTCCGGGGTCATGAACACCGTGTTCACCCTGGCCCAGGGTGCGTGGGACATCCGCCGCATCATCAACTGGCTCCGTGCCGAGCACGGTGCCCCGAAGGTGGCGATCACCGGCATCTCGCTCGGCGGCTACATGTCGGGGCTGGTGGCCGGGCTCGAGGCCGATCTGGCCGGCGTGATCGCCGGCGTGCCCGAGGCCGACCTGGCCCGAGGGATCCGCCGCCAGATGGACCCGCTGCTCCCGCCCTACTACGAGCAGTGGGGGCTCTCGTGGGAGCCGCTGCAGGAGGTCATGACGCTGGTCTCGCCGATGTCGCTGGAGTCGCTCGTCCCCCGTGACCGTCGCTACATCTACGCCGGCCTGCTCGACCGCTGGGTCCGCCCCGGCAACGTCCGCGACCTGTGGGAGCACTGGGACCGGCCCGAGATCCTGTGGTACCAGGGGTCGCACCTGTCGTTCCCGTTCGAGCGCTCGGTGCAGCGCTTCGTCGACGACGCCATCGTCGAGATCTACGGCGACTGAGCGGTCGCAGCGGGCGGCTCACCCCGGGTTCGGGCGCAGTCGGAGACGTCGGTGGCTCGACCGCGAGGCCCGGGAGGTCACGGCAACCCGGCATCCCGAGGCTCGGCGCCGGTCCGATCGGAGCGCTTGGCCTCGTACATCGCCTGATCGGCCCGCCGCAGCAGAGCGTCGAAGTCGTCGTCCGGTCGAGCGACGGCGATGCCGATGCTGGCCCCGACCTCGATCGGCGAACCGGCGGAGGTGGTCCCGGCCATGGCGGCGCCGAGCGACGGCAGGCCGGCGCGGATCCGCTCGGCCACCCGGCTCGCCAGCCGATCGATCGACGGTTCCGCCCCGGGGGCGCCGTCGAGGACGACGAGGAACTCGTCGCCGCCGAGCCGCCCGACCGCATCGACGTCCCGAACCGAGGTGGGCAGGTGGGCGGCCACCAGCCGGAGGACCTCGTCGCCGGCGGCGTGGCCGTGCGTGTCGTTGATCCGCTTGAACCGGTCGAGGTCGAGGAAGAGCACGGCCGGCCACAGCTCGGCCGGACCGGGGGAGCGGAGCCGGTCGGCCAGCGTCTCCTCGATCCCGGCCCGGTTGAGCACCCCGGTGAGCGGATCCCGCCTCGCCTGATCGGCCAGCTGGAGCTGGGAGCGACGCAGGCTGGTCAGGTCGTCGAGCGTGAGCAACAGCCCGACGTGCTCGTCGTCCTCGCGGAGCGGGCGGAGGTGCAGCGTGCCGAACGAGCAGGCGCCGTCGCCGGTCAGGGCCACGTCGAGGTCGGCGTCCACGTCGGCGCCGATGGCCCGGTCGACCGCCGCTCGCACCGCCCCTGGCTCGGTCAGCAGGTGGAGCAGCGCGTCGAGGTCGTCGCCATGGCCGAGCCCGGTCAGCTCGTGCCACCGCTCGTTCGAGAAGTCGACCCCGCCGCCGGCCCCGATGTGGCAGACCCCGGTCGGAAGGGCCCGGCTCAGGCGGTCGAGCAGCCGCTCCCTCTGCTCCAGGGCGATCTGGGCTGCCATCTGCCGGGAGATGTCGACCAGCTCGCCCTCGACACATGGCGGATCGTGGTCGAGGTGGTTGGCATCGGTGACCTCGCACCACAGCCAACCGCCCGCCGCGGTGGCGAAGCGCTGGCGCAGCCGGGTCGTCGCGTTCGGTCGCTCGAGGAGCTCGACCCAGGCCACGATCCCGGCCTCGTGATCATCCGGGTGGATGAGGTCGAGCGATGATCGGCCGACGACCTCGTCCGCCGGCCAGCCGAGCATCGCCGTGAACTCGGCGCTGACGTCCTCGATGACCCCGGTGACGTTGAGCCGGTAGACCGATCGCAGCGGCGGGAGGGTCGCCGGCTCCAGCTCGTCGTCGCCGTCGACGTCGGCCGGTCCGAGCACGGCCAGGAAGCAGCCGTGCTCCCGTTCGACGTCGACGATCTCGAGCCGGCGGTCGTCCGATTCGTCGACACGTCGAACCACGGCGGTGCCCCGACCGGTCCGCCGCGCCTGTTCGAAGGCGACGACCGCTTGACCCTGGCTGGCCGGCGTCAGCGCATCGAGCGGTGAGTCGGCGTCGAGGACCCGCTCGGCGTAGGCCGACAGCCCGGCGGGCAGGGGCACGGCTCGACCCCCGGTCGCCTCGATGGCGATGAGCACCGCTCCCGCCCGGCGCAGCAGGTCGTCGAGCTCGGCGGGGGACACACCGGTGCCAATCGGCAGCCGATCGCCGCTCCTGAGCCCGGTCGAGCGAGCCGTCGACGGCTCGCTGCGTCGAGGGTCACACCATCGGCCCTTGTCTAATCCCGACTAAGTTGATCATAATTACCGACAATGAGCCCGAGCCTGAGCCAGACGAACACGGTCGATCCGGCCGCCGAGACCTATCCGGTCAACCTCCGACTCCGGGATCGGCCGGTCCTCGTCGTCGGAGGCGGCCGCATCGCCGCCGGCAAGATCGAGCGACTGCTGACCGCAGGGGCCCGCATCACGGTCGTCGCTCCCAACGCCACGCCAGACATCGCCCGGTTGGCCGAGGTCGGCCGGCTGGCGTTGGAGCGGCGCCGGTACCGGGCCGGCGAGGCGGCCGCCTACCGGCTGGTGATCACCGCGACCGGCGTGGCTTCGGTCGACGCCGGGGTCAACGCCGATGCCGAGGCCGCCGGGATCTGGGTCAACTCGGCCGACGACGTCGCCAACTGCTCGTTCTTCCTGCCGGCCATGGCCCGCTCCGGACCGGTCACCGTGGCCATCGGGACCGACGGCGCCAGCCCGGCGCTCGCGTCCTTCCTCCGCCGCCGCTACCAGGCCGACCTCGACGACGGGATGGTCGAGCTGGCCACGCTGCTGGCCGCCACCCGGGCCGAGCTGCGGGCCCGCACGGGGACCAGCGAGCACCCCGGCTGGGCCGTCGCCCTCGACGGCGCGGGAGCCGCCGCCGACGGCGCCGGCCTCCTCGGCGTCATCCGTGGAGGCCGCCCGGCCGTCGCTTCGTCCCGCCTCCGCTCGGCGCTCGGACTCGCCGACGAGCCGGCCGAGCCGCCGGCGCCACCATCCGATCGGGTCGCCGACCTCCCCCTTGTCGGCGACCCGACTCGGGCCCCGGCCCGATGACCGTCCACCTGGTCGGGGCCGGCCCCGGCGACCCCGAGCTGCTCACCCTGCGAGCCGACCGCCTGCTCCGGACCGCCGACGTCGTGGTCCACGACCGGCTCGTCGGCCCGGCGGTCCTGGCGCTGGCCGAGCGGGCCCGCCTGGTCGACGTCGGCAAGCTACCCGGTGGTCCACGACGGGCCCAGGCCGACATCAACCGCCTGTTGATCGAGGAGGGACGCCACGGCGGCACCGTCGTGCGGCTCAAGGGGGGCGACCCCTACCTGTTCGGTCGCGGCGGCGAGGAGGCGGCGGACCTGCGGGCGGCCGGCATCGACGTCGAGGTCGTGCCCGGCGTGTCGAGCGCGCTGGCCGCACCGGCCGCCGCCGGCATCCCCGTCACCCACCGGACGGTCAGCGCCGGCGTCACGATCGTGACCGGGGCAACCGCCGAGGACAGCAGCGGCGTCGACTGGGCTGCGCTCGCCGCGCTCGGCCACACCCTCGTCGTGCTCATGGGCGTCGGCCGGGCCCCCGAGCTGGCCAGCACGCTGATCGGGCACGGTCGCTGCCCGATCGAACCGGTTGCGGTCATCGGATCGGGAACGCTCAGCGGCCAGCGGACGGTCCGCACCACCCTCGAGCGCCTCGACCGGGTCGACGTCCCGGCCCCGGCCACGATCGTCATCGGGCCGGTGGCGGCGCTGGTCGACCTGCCCGAGTGGCTCCCGACCCCACCCGCATCGGCCCCCGAGCCGGACCCGGCCACGCCAGCACTGACCGCGGTGGCGACCGCAACCGCCCCGGGAGGCATCCACCCATGACCATCGCCGAGCCGTCCACCGCCCGCGTCGACCCGACGGTCGAGCGCCGTCCGGTCCCGACCGACGACGATGTGCCCCAGCCGTTCCTCGACGACATCCGCAAGTGGGAGGACCTCACCGGACGCTACCTGGCCGGCGAGCTCGACGCCGACGTCTTCAAGGCCTACCGCCTCACCAACGGCATCTACGGTCAGCGCCAGGGCGAGCCGAACCAGATGGTACGGATCAAGGTCCCCTACGGCTCGCTCACCCCCGAGCAGCTGGAGATGATCGGCTACCTGGCCGACGCCTACTCCCGCCGCTGGGGCCACATCACCACCCGCCAGAACATCCAGATGCACGACGTGCAGCTGACCGAGGTCGGCGAGGTCATGCGCCTGCTGGCCTCGGTCGGGCTGACCACCCGCGAGGCCTGCGGCGACACGGTCCGCAACGTGCAGGGCTGTCACCTGGCCGGCGCCTGTCCGTTCGAGGTGCTCGACATCTCCGCCTGGGCCGAGGCCACCTACGAGCACTTCGTCCGCAACCCGATCGCCCAGCGGCTGCCCCGTAAGTTCAAGATCAACTTCTCGGGGTGCGCAACCGACTGCGGCCAGGCGATGTTCAACGACGTCGGCGTGATCGCGGTGAGCCGTCCGGGCGAGGCCGGCGGAACCGACATGCCCGAGGCCGGTTTCCGGATCTACCTGGCCGGCGGACTCGGAGCCAACCCCCACCCGGCCCTGGCTCTGGAGGAGTTCACGCCGAGGGAGGCGCTGTTGCCGACGATCGAGAGCCTGCTGAGGGTCTTCGACCAGGCCGGCAACCGCGACAACAAGCGTCGGGCCAGGATGAAGTGGCTGGTCGACACGATCGGGATCGACGAGCTCCGCCGCCGGACGCTCGCCATCCGCCACACGCTGGTCGCCTCGACGTCGTGGCCCGGTGGGATCCCGGCCGTCGTCGCCGAGCGGGGCGACGCCCCGGCCGGTCGGGCCGACGACGTCGAGCCGACCGCCATCGGCCACGGCCGCGTGCCGGCGGGCGTGATCGGGTCCGGCCGCGTGCCGGCGGGCGTGATCGGGTCCGGTCCGGCGACGCCGGTCGCCCTCGGAGCGGCCCCGCCACCGGCCCCCGTGACGACGAACCGGGTCATCGAGCTGGGCCCGGACGACGACGAGCCCCTGGCCCCGGCCGAGGGTGACGAGCTCGAGCGCTGGGCGTCGGTCAACGTGGTGCGGGGAGCCGCCGCCGGCACCGTCTCGGCCTACGCCAACGCCCCGCTCGGCGACATCACCGGCGACCAGTTCCGGGCACTGGCCGACCTCCAGCGCCGGACCGGGGCCACGGTCCGGATCTCCAACCGGCAGAACGTCGTGTTCCGCGACCTCGACGGCGACGACCTGCCGACCGTGCACCGGGCCCTCGCCGCCATCGGCATGGCCGCCCCCGGGGCGGAGCTGATCCGCGACGTCGTCTCGTGCCCGGGCGCCGACACCTGCAACCTGGCGCTCACCCAGTCTCGGGGTCTGGCCGGCGCCGTGACCGGGGCGCTGGAGGAGGCCGGGCTGGCGGAGGTGCCGGGCCTGCGCATCAACATCAGCGGCTGCATGAACAGCTGCGGGCAGCACCACGTGGCCGACATTGGGTTCTTCGGGGTCGAGCGGCGGGTCGACGGCCGGTCTGCGCCCGGCTACCAGCTGATGCTCGGCGGTCACGTCGGCGACGAGGCCATCCGCTTCGGGGCCCAGGCCCGCCGCATCGGGGCCAGGACGGCGCCGGCCGCCGTGGTCCGGATCGTCGAGCGGTTCGTCGGCGAGCGCCACCACGGCGAGGCGTTCGCGGCCTGGGTCGAGCGGTCGGGTGGGGCGGCGGCCATCGGGGCCACGCTCGACGACCTCGACGTGTTCGACACCGACGAGCACTTCGTCGACTTCGGCGAGGTCGGTCCCTACGCCGCCGCCGTCGGCGAGGCCGAGTGTACGTAGCCGGGTGGCCGGCCGCCGCTGACCGCCGGCGGGGCCGACCTAGACGCGATCGCGGTCGCCGAGCACGGCCAGGCGGTGGCGGATGACCTTGCCGGTCGTCGTCATCGGCAGGGCGTCGACCACGAAGACTTCGCGGGGGATCATGAAGTTGGGCAGCTCGACGGCCGTGGCGTCGCGCACCCGCTCGGTGTCGATCGACCACCCCTTGCGGGGCACGACGAAGGCGACGACCCGCTGGCCGTACTCGTCGTCGTCGACGCCGACCACGGCCGTCAGCTCGACCTCGGGCAGGCGGTCGATGATCTCCTCGACCCGGCTCGGGTAGACGTTCTCGCCGCCGGTCACGATCATGTCGTTGGCCCGGCCCCGCACGTGCAAGCGGCCGTCGTCGTCGACCCAGCCCATGTCGCCGGTGGCCAGCATCGTGCCGGACCGGTCGCCGTCGCTGCCGTCGGTGTAGCCGCTGAACTGCATGGCGCTCGACAGGAACACCCGACCGGACCGGCCACGGGTGACCGGCATGCCCTTGGCGTCGAGGATGCTGAGCGTGACCCCTCGGGGTGGGCGGCCGACGGTGCCCGGCGCGGCCCGGAGATCGACCGGGTCGGCCACCGTGCCGAGCGCGGCCTCGGTCGAGCCGTAGATGTTGTAGAGGTGGTCGCCGTTGGCATCCATCCACTCGGTGGCGAGCGACCCGGACAGCACATTGCCGCTCGACAGGACCAGCCGGGGCCGGTTGATCGTCCGGCCGCCGGCGTCGTCCTGGAGGATCCGGCGCAGCATCAGCGGCACGACCGCCAGCACGTCGATCTCGCGCTCGGCCAGCAGCTCGATCGTGGCCGCAGCGTTGAATCGGCGGCGAAGGATCAGTGTCGATGCGGTGGCCAGCGCCATCGTGGCCTGGCTGAGCCCCCAGGCGTGGAACAGGGGCGGGGCGACGTAGTAGGTCTCGGAGGTCCGGTAGGGGATCCGGGTCAGCAGGCCGAACTCGCTGATCCGCGGCGCCCGGTTCGTTCGGCGGGCGCCCTTGGGGGGGCCGGTGGTGCCGGAGGTCAGCAGCACCAGGCGGGAGCGGCGGGACGGGGGTGAGCACAGCCGCCTGGCCGACGAGATCGACCACAGCGAGGCGTCGTCGTCGGTGGCGCCGTCGGCCCAGATGACGGGGATGTCGATGGCGGCGTCGGCGAGGAGCTCCTCGAACTCGACGTCGGCGACGAGCACCGAGATCTCCTCGCGCTCGACGACCTCCCGCAGGTTCGGCGCGGGGAGCGCGGTCGACAGCAGCAGCAGGTCGACGCCGGCCCGCTCGGCCGCCACCTGGGCGATGAGGAAGCCGGCGTGGTTGCGGGCGAGGATGCCGACCGAGCCGCCGGCGGCCCGGCGCCGGAGGTGGGCGGCCAGGCTGGTGGCCCGGCAGTCGAGGGTCCGGTAGTCGGTCTCCCGGTCGTCGTCTGCGATCGCCACCCGCCTGGGGTGGCGGACGGCCGCCGCCGTGACCGAGGCCGCGATCCCGGGCCCCCACTGGGCCACGCCGAGGGCCCTGGCCCCGTTCAGGATGGGGTCGAGGGCGCCCAGCCGGACCGCCGCAGCCAGCTCAGCTCTCATCGACTCCAGTTTCATCCGCCGCGTCGCCGGGGTCCAAGTCGGACGGATCGGTGGCGGCGGGGCCCGAGGTGGCCCGGAAGCTCTGGTAGACGCTGAGCAGCGTGGTCTTCTGGTCGTCGGTGAGGTGGGGGTCGGCCTGAATGGCCTCGACGACGGTGGTCGACGCCTGGTCCGGGTCGAGCAGGCCGGCGTAGGAGAGCAGCGTCTCGGCCCGCACGTTGAGGGCGCCAGCGAGGGCCTTGAGCACCCGGACCGAGGGCTCGTGCATGCCCCGCTCGAGCTGGCTGACGTAGGGGTCGGAGACCTCCATCAGCTTGGCCAGCTCCCGCTGGCTGAGCTCGAGCATCTTGCGCTGGGCCCGGATGAAGTCGCCCAACTGCTCGAGCCCGGGGTAGGACACCCCGGGCTGAGACGGTCTCGTTGGCTTCCTGCCGGCGCCGCCGGTTGAGGTCGCCACGGAGCTACTTCTTGGCGGCCTTCTTGGCCGTGGCCTTTGCGGTCTCCTTGGCGGCGGCCGGCGCGTCCTCGGTCCGCTCCCAGGCGGCGACCATGCGGGAGGCGAACTCCTTGTTGGCCTCGTACATCTCGCCGACGAAGGCGTAGTAGGTCTCGACGACCTCGGCCGGCGAGGGGAGGTACTCCGAGAACGGGGCCTGGAACTCGGGGAGGGCGCCGGACACGGAGTCGGCGATGCGCTCGTTGTAGGAGACGATCTGCTCCTGGGCGGTCTTGACGCCGTCGAGGTAACGGGCCTGGAGGTCCTTGGCGGTGTCGATCATGGTCATGGTGGGCTCCTTGTGCTTCTGCTCTCGGCGAGGGTTCTCTCGGGAGGGGGGTCTGGCTCAGGTGGCCAGCTGCTAAGAATAGTACGCAAGCGTCGAACAATACGCAACCCCTTCCGGCGTGTCGTCGAGGTGACCGTTGGCACGTTCGTCGATCGGCCGCTCGGTGAGCCTTCGACGCGCCATCGACGAGCCCTCGTCGCGTCCCGATGGCCGCCGCCGGCGGCCTCCCTGGCGGGAGGCGATCGGGCCCGATCGCGCAGTCTGGCGCGGCGGCCCCGGTCATTCATCGTGGTTTCGTCGGCGCCAGCGGCTAAACCGGAGGTGGTGACGAACGGACCTGCGGCACGCGCCCGGACCGGATCTCGACGGCGACGGACCTCCCCCCAGTCGATCCGGCGCGCCCGCGGCGGGGGCGTCGGCCGTGGCTGAGAGCGGGGCGCTGGCCGGGCTCGACGAGGTCGCGACGGTCGTCACGCCCGTCGCCGAGACGTTCGCCAGGGCCGGGCACCGGCTCTTCCTCGTCGGTGGCGTCGTGCGCGACCTCCTGCTGGCCAGCGAGCAGGGCACCGATCTGCCCGGCAACGACGTCGACCTCACCACCGATGCCAGACCCGAGCAGATCAAGCAGCTGCTCGAACCGCTGGCCGACGTGATCTGGGCCCAGGGCGAGCGGTTCGGCACGATCGGGGCCCGGGTGGGCGGCCGGTCCATCGAGATCACCACCCACCGGGCCGAGGCCTACGACCCCGACTCCCGCAAGCCGGTCGTCAGCTTCGGCGACGACATCGCCGGCGATCTGGCCAGGCGAGACTTCACGGTCAACGCCGCCGCCATCGAGCTGCCGGGCGGCCAGCTCCACGATCCCCACCGCGGCCTGGTCGACCTCCGCGAGCGATTGCTTCGCACCCCGCTGTCGGCCGAGATCTCCTTCACCGACGATCCACTGCGGATGCTGCGGGCCGCCCGCTTCATCGCCCGCTTCGGCCTGACCCCGACCCCGGACCTGGTGGCGGCCGCAACCGAGCTGGCCTCGCGGCTCGATATCGTGTCGGTCGAACGGGTTGCCGACGAGCTCGAACGGTTGCTGGCCGTCGCCCACCCCCGCACCGGTTTCGAGTTCCTCCGCCTGACCGGCCTGCTCGACCACGTGGTGCCGGCGCTCGGTGCGCTGGGCCCCGATGTCCACGGGCGGGCCGTGGCCCTGGCGTCGGTCGGGCCGGCGTCCGCCGCCGACCCCGGCGGTGTTTCGGTCCGCGATGGTGAGGTCCTCGTCCGCCGGGCCGGCCTCTTGTGGCCGGTTCGGGCCGAGGCCACCGGCGAGCTCGGCCGGCTGCGCTACTCGAAGGCCGAGACGGTGCGCACCGGCCACCTGCTCCGGGCCGTCGAGGTCGGGCTGGAAGCCGAGCCCGGTCCGGCAACCGTTCGACGGTTGGCTTCGGAGGTCGGGGTCGACGGGCTCGTCGGCGCCGCCAGCCTGGCCATCAACCTGGTCGAGGTCGGCGAGGCCGACCACCACCGGGTCCGTCGGCTCGTCGAGCTGATCGATCAGCTCGCGGCCAACGAGGACCTCACCGATCTCGACGGGCCGCTGTCCGGGGCCGAGGTCATGGACCTGCTCGATCTCGAGCCCGGCCCCGAGGTCGGTCGGGCGCTGGCCCACCTCCGCCAGCTCCGCATCGAGCGGGGCCCGCTCGACGTCGGCCAGGCCAGGGCCGAGCTCGTCGACTGGTGGCGCAGCCGGACCTGAGCGCTCGCTCGCGATGGGGCGAGCGGCTGCGGTCACCAGCGAGCCGGGGTGGCGGGGCCGGTCCCGCGATCGGGTCGACAGGACCCGCCGGGCCACCGTTCGCTACCCTGGAGTGCTGTGACTGGAGAACCGAGCCGCTCGGCCAGGACCCGACCAGGTGGTCGGTCCGACGCCGCGCCCGGCGTCGTCAGCTACCGGCTGGCCCGTCAGCGGCTCGTCGAGGCCCACGCCCGCGGTCACCGGACCGACGAGGAGGTGTGCGACGCCCAGCCCGAGCTGCGGCGCGTCGCCCACTCCTGTGGCATCCCGGCAAACGAGCCGTGCCCCATCTGCGACGGCGACGACCTGGTCACCGTCGCCTTCGCCTTCGGACCCGGGCTGCCGAGGGCCGGTCGGGTGGTGGCCAGCCTGGCCGAGATGCAAAAACTGCGGACCCGCGGTAAACCGGCCACCTGTTACCTGGTAGAAGTGTGTACATCGTGCTGGTGGAACCATCTGCGTGAGTCCTACGGGATCCCGGCGCGCCGCTAGCGGGTAGCTGGTGGCGCGGCAACGGGCGGGGTGCGGCCCCACCCACCCGGGTCGACCGTAGGCTGGTAGGTCTCGCAGATCGGTGCTCGCCCGCCGGTGCCGAACATCCCCTCGCTGGAGCTGTACGAATCGTGCATGTCCAACCCCCTCCCGGCCCGCTTTCGGGGCCCGTCCCGCCCCGGAACCGGCGGCGCAACCCGTTCTGGCGCTTCCGCCGGTTCTTCTTCGTCGTCGCCGTCGTCATGGCCGTCGCCTTCGGCGGCGTGTGGGCCTTCGCCAGCCAGGTCGAGCTGACCGAGGACAACTTCGACGAGCTGATCGAGACCACCTACATCTGCACCGGCGAGGTCCTGCGTGACTGCGGCCCCGAGAACGCGGCGAACGAGCTGGCGGCCGAGGGCGAGGATCGGGTCGTCATCGACTACGCCGAGATCCCCGAGGTCGTCGTCCAGGCCGTGGTGGCCACCGAGGACAAGAGCTTCTTCCAGCATCGCGGCGTCGATCCGGGCGGTCTGCTCCGGGCCGCCTACCAGGTGGGCAAGCGCGAGCTGACCGATGGTGGGGGCAGCCTCCAGGGCGGCTCGACCATCACCCAGCAGTACATCAAGCTCGCCACCCAGGACGACGCCGACCAGATCACCCGAAAGGCCCGCGAGATCGTCCGGGCCATGAAGCTCGAGCAGGAGCTGACCGAGGAGCTCGGCACCACCGAGGCGGCCAAGCAGCTCATCCTCGAGCGCTACCTCAACCGGGCCTACTTCGGCCGCGGCGTCTACGGCGTGCAGGCCGCCTCCCGCATCTACTTCGACAAGGACGTCGGCGAGATCGACCTGCCCGAGGCGGCCTACCTGGCCGGCCTGCTGCGGAATCCGAGCCGGGCCGACGCCTCCGAGGACATCGTCGAGGCCGAGCGTCGCCGCTCGGTCACCCTCGGCCTGATGGCCGAGGAGGGGTACATCACCGTCGACCAGCAGCTCCAGGCCGCCGCCGACCCCTGGGGCACGCTGCAGCCGCCGCCGGTCACCGAGGTCGGTATCGGCGAGGTCAAGGGCAGCCAGTACGGCAGCGAGTACTTCATCGCCGCCGTCCGCCGCCAGCTCGACCAGCTGTTCCCGAACGGGCAGTACTTCACCGAGAGCCTCCGGGTCTACACCACCCTCGATCCCGACCTGCAGCGCCTGGCTTACCAGACGGTCACCTCGAAGCTCGACCCCCGGAACCCGTTCATGCCGCTCGGCTCGCTGGTGGCGGTCAACAACGAGGGCGAGGTCGTCGCCATGATGGGCGGCGCCGACTGGGACACCAGCCAGGTCAACCTGGCCATGGGCACCCGGGGCGGCGGCTCCGGCTTCGAGGCCGGGTCGCAGATGAAGGTCTTCGCCCTGGCCGAGTTCATCGACCAGGGCTTCTCGCCCGAGTCCTACTACGAGGCGCCGTTCACGATCGAGTACCCCCAGGACGCCGAGGGCAAGTGCGCCAACTGGAAGGTGCGCGGCGGGGTCAGCAACAACCCGGCGGTGGAGACCCACCGGACCGTGTACCAGGCGACGGCCTCGTCGACGAACACGGTGTTCGCCCAGATCATGTTCGACATCGGCGCCACGCAGATGGTGCAGATGGCGCAGGACCTGGGGATCACCTCGGAGATGCTCGACTGCCCGTCGACCGTGCTCGGCGGCAACGCGGTGTCGCCGCTCGAGATGGCCGGCTCGTTCGCCAACATCGCCCGCCAGGGCGTCCGCCTCGACCCGATCTTCATCCAGCGGATCGAGGATGCCGACGGCAACGTGCTCTGCTGGTACCCGACCGACAGCTGCGACGGGGGGTCCAGCCCGAACCGCCAGGGCGAGCAGGCGCTCAACCCCTCGGTGGCACGCCAGGTGATCGGTGCGATGGAGCGGGTGGTGACCGGCGGGACCGGGCGCCGGGCCCGTCTCATCCTCCCGGACGAGACCCTCCGCCCTTCGGCCGGCAAGACCGGGACCACCCAGCGGAACCAGCACGCGTGGTACACCGGCTTCACCTGTGGGCTGACCACCTCGGTGTGGGTCGGGTATCCGGGGCAGGCCGACCAGCCGACCCGGTTCATGAACGACGCCGAGAACGTCGAGAACGAGGTCGAGTGGCCGACGATGGCCGAGCTGTTCGGCACCGAGGAGTACAACAACTCGAGGGGCAATGGCGACATCACCGGAGGCGAGATCCCGGCCGAGCTGTGGCACGACTTCACGATGGGGGCCCTGGCCGGGCTGCCGCCGTGCGACGAGCTGCCGACCGAGGGGCCGTCCGACGCCCAGAGCGTGCAGGGCCTCGAGCTGCTGACCACCCTCCTGCACTGCGCCGAGCCCGACCCGGCGCTGGTGGCGGCCCAGACCACGACGACCGACCCGAGCGCCACCTCGTCGACCGACACGACCGACACCACCGACCCGAACGCCACCACGTCGTCGGCGCCGCCCGACTCGTCGACGACCACCTCGTCCCAGGACACGACCACGACCCAGCCGCCCGACACCCAGTCGACGACCACGACCGAGGCTCCGGACGCGGCGCCGCCGGACGACGAGTCGGCGCTCGGGGCGGTCGGCTACGGGCTGGTCGGCGATGGCGCCAGGGGCTCGGGCTACGCACGGTCGCTGCGGCTGTTCCCGTTCAACAACAACCAGCCGCAGCCGACCCAGCCGACGCCGACCACGGTGCCCCAGACGGCGCCGCCGGCGACCGACCCGTGCATCCCGATCGACCTCGACGGCAACCCGATCGAGACCACGATCCCGGCGCCCGGCGGCAACCCGACGCCGGACCAGGGCTCGATGCCGGACCAGGGCGGTGGTCAGGGTGGTGGTCAGGGCGGCGGCGACCAGGGTGGCGGTCAGGATGCGGCTCCGCCGACCGGCGACGGCTGACCGGCCGGGCGCCGAGGCCGGCTGAGCGACCGGGCGCCGAGGCCGGCTCGCCGTCCTTCAGCGTCACACCCCCTGGCTAGGTTCGGGGGCGTGGCGATTCCAGGTGTGGCCGATACGGTTGGTTGGCGGTGTCATGTGCCGGTCCGTCCGTGCGCCCCGGCACCAAACCCCGGCCACCCGGTCAACCCGGACGGCCGACAACCGGACGGCAGCCGCCGGCCGGCACCCTGCTCCCGATGGTCGGGAGCCCCGGGCGACAACCCGGGTCCACAGGGAGGTATCCCCCCGTGAGGGCATACGAGATCATGGTGATCTTCACCGAAGACACCGACGAGTCGTCGATCCAGACCTTCGTCAACCGACTCGAAGCCATGGCCAAGGATGCGGGCGCCACGCTCGAGAAGCTCGACAAGTGGGGCGTGCGCGAGTTCGCCTACGAGATCAACAAGGCCAATCGAGGCTTCTACGTCGTCTTGGAGTTCCTGGCTCCCAACGCGCTGAACGAGCTCGATCGCGTTCTGCGGCTCGCGGATGAAGTGATCCGCCACAAGATCGTGCGCCTGCCGCTCGACGAGGCTCATCGTCGTGGCCTGGCCGGCGCCAGCGCCTGAGAGGGACTGACCCATGGCAATCGACAACACGGTGACCGTCACCGGCAACGCAACCCGTGAACCGGAGCTCCGGTTCACCCCATCCGGACAGGCCGTCGCCAGCTTCGGCATCGCCGTCAACCGACGGTGGCAGAACCGGCAGACACAGGAGTGGGAGGAGGCGGTCTCCTTCTTCGACATCACCTGCTGGGCCCAGCTGGCCGAGAACGTGGCCGAGTCCGTGGCCAAGGGCACGCGGGTGACCGTCGCCGGCCGCCTCGACCAGCGCAGCTGGGAGACCCAGGAGGGCGAGAAGCGCTCCAAGGTCGAGATCGTCGCCGACGACGTGGCCGTCAGCCTCCGCTGGGCCACGGCCGAGGTGATGCGAAACGAACGCCCCACCGGCAGCGGCGGCGGCGGCGGTGGCGGTGGTCCCCGCCCCGGAGGCTCCCCGGCCGGGAGCGCCCCCCCGTACAACCCCGATGAGGAGCCGTTCTAATGGCGAAGTCGAGCTCGCGTAAGCGCACCAAGCCCAAGCCGATCGGGCGAAAGGGCAAGAAGAAGATCAGCCCCCTCGTCACCGAGGGCGTCACCTACGTCGACTACAAAGACGTCGACATGCTCAAGCGGTTCATGTCCGACCGGGCCAAGATCCGGTCGCGACGGGTGACCGGCAACGACTCCCAGCAGCAGCGGGAGATCGCCCGGGCGGTCAAGAACGCCCGCGAGATGGGCCTGCTGCCGTACACCAGCCGGGTCACCACCCAGCGTCGCGGCGGCCGCCGGGACGAGCGGGGCGAGGGTCGCGGCGACCGGGGTGACCGCGGCGATCGCGGCGATCGCAGTGACGGCCGGCCGGGTGAGGGGCGCGACCGGGCGGCCGAGTCGCCGGCCGAGGAAGCCGCACAGGTCGAGGGCGTCGAGGTGACGACCGACGAGAGCATGGCGGAGGCCTGAGATGCGCATCGTCCTGCACGAGACCGTTCCCGGCCTCGGCAACCGGGGTGACCTGGTCGAGGTGGCCGATGGCTACGCCCGCAACTCGCTGATCCCGAAGGGCCTGGCCCAGCAGGCCAGCGCCGGGGTCGAGGCCCAGGCCTCGGCCATGAAGCGGACGTGGCAGATGCGCAACGCCAAGGAGCGCGAGGCGGCCGAGGAGATCGCCAAGGTGCTCGTCTCCCGCCCGATCGAGGTCTCGGCCCGGGCCGGGTCCGAGGGCAAGCTCTTCGGCTCGGTGACGTCGGCCGACCTGGCCGCCGCCATCCAGGACCAGACCGGGGTCGAGCTCGATCGCAAGATGATCGAGCTCGACGAGTCGATCCGCAGCGTCGGCGCCCACACCGTGACGGTGAAGGCCCACGCCGAGGTCGAGTTCCCGATGATGGTCACCGTCGTCGCCGCCTGACGCGGACCGACCACTCGCAGCTGGCGGATCGAGCGGCGCGAGCCGTGCGGTTCGTCGCGCCGATACTCGCTGGTCTCCACCACTATCCACCGATCATCCACAGGACTGAGCCGGCCGGTCCCGATGTTGTCCACAGATCGCCGTCGTCCTGTGGACAACGCCGTTGTCCACCGCCCGGGAGGAGCAATGCACAGGTTGCCAACAGGTTTGGCGTCTAGCGATCCACAGCCCGGTCCGACCAGGATGACCTGATGTCCGACGCCCCGCGCCCCGTGACCCCGACCCGGGTCCCCCCGAGCAACCTGCGGGCCGAGGAGTCGGTGCTCGGGGCGATGCTGCTGTCGCGTGAGGCGATCGCCGAGGTCGTCGAGACCCTCGACCCGGACCACTTCTACAAGCCGGCCCACGGCCATCTGTACGACGCCATCATGGGCCTCTACGGCGCCGGCCAACCGGTCGATGTGGTCACCGTGGCCGAGGAGCTGCAGCGGGCCAACCTGCTCGAGGAGATCGGCGGCCCGGCGCTGCTGCTCGATCTCCAGGCGTCGACACCGGCGATCAGCAACGCCGCCCACTACGCCAAGATCGTCGAAGAGCACGCGCTGCTGCGGCGGCTGATCACGGTCAGCAACGAGATCGCCGAGCTCGCCTACGGCGTCCCCGACGACGTCATCAAGGCGATCGACGAGGCCGAGGCCCGCATGTTCGAGGTGGCCCAGCGCCGGGTCACCAACACAACGGCCCAGATCAAGGATCTGCTGTCGGCCAATCTCGATCGGCTCGAGATGCTCTACGAGCGGGGCGAGGCGATCACCGGAACGAGCACCGGCTACCTCGACCTCGACGAGCTGCTCGCCGGCCTCCAACCGAACGCGCTCTACGTCGTCGGCGCCAGGCCGGCCATGGGCAAGACGGCGTTCGCCCTCGGCATGACCGCCAACGCAGCGATGGCCGACCAGAAGCCGGTGCTGTTCTTCTCGCTCGAGATGAGCCAGCTCGAGTTGTCGCAGCGGATCCTCTGCTCCGAGGCGCTTGTCGATTCGAGCCGGGTGAAGACCGGGCGGATCGAGGAGCCGGAGTGGAACCGCATCAGCCACGCCGTCGGTCGGCTGGCCGAGGCCCCGATCTACATCGACGACAACCCGCACACCTCGGTCATGGAGATCCGGGCCAAGGCCCGCCGGCTCAAGAGCCGGGTCGGTGACCTCGGGATGGTGGTCGTCGACTACATCCAGCTGATGACCGGGCGCTCCAACGCCGAGTCCCGCCAGGTCGAGGTGTCGGAGATCTCCCGGAACCTCAAGATCCTGGCCCGCGAGCTCGAGGCCCCCGTCGTGGCCCTGGCCCAGCTCAACCGCCAGTTGGAGCAGCGGGTCGACAAGCGCCCGATGCTGTCCGACCTCCGCGAATCGGGTTCGCTCGAGCAGGATGCCGACGTCGTCATGTTCCTCTACCGGGACGAGGTCTACGACGACCAGTCGCCCGATCGCGGCGTCGCCGAGGTGATCGTGGCCAAGCACCGGAACGGCCCGACCGGCAAGGCCAAGCTCGCGTTCCGGGGCCAGTACACCCGGTTCGACAACATGGCCCGCTCGGTCCCGTCCGGCCCGCCGGCGGAGCCGTCCGGCTCGGCGCCCCCACCCGAGGACTTCTAGCGCCCTGACCGCTGACCGTCGGCCGGGCCAGCACCGCCGAGGCCGTTGGTTCGGGCCACGGGCCCGACCGCGGCAACCCGATCGTGCCCCGTCGGAAACGACCAAGCCCCGACCGGAGGCCGGGGCTTGATGGGGAGCGAGCGGAAGGCGCCGGGCGTCGGCACCCGAGGGTACCGTGGCGATGCGTGTGGAGGAGAGACGCCTCCCACTCGACTTCCCCGTCCCGGTGGGGGTGATGACCACCGGTGTCACTAGCATCGTCCCGACCCCCCGAATTCTTGAGCGAGAAATCCGGAGACCCGTGAACTTCCTCGGAGACGACCTGCTGCCGATGCTGACGCTGGCCATCGGCGGTGCCCTTGCCCTCGGCACGCTCGCCGCCATGGCTCGGCCCCGGACCGACGTCCCCGATGGCGAGCTCGCCCGCCCGCCGCTCGGCCGCTCGCTGATCCAGATCGCCATCGGTACGACCGTGTCCATCTGGGCCATCGCCAGCCTCCTCGGCTGAGTCGAACCTGCGGAGCAGGTTCGTCACGGGCTCGCCGGTCGGCGACCTCGCTCGCTCGACCGGGGTCCCCTGGAGCTCGATTCGGCCGCACGTCCCGCGCCCCCGGCGGCGGCCACCGCGGCGGCAACCCGGGCCGGTCGACCGCGACGAACCTGACCGCCCGGCGGGCCCCGGGTACCGTGTCATCCGTGATCGAGGACGACCCCGAGCTGATTCCCGCCGCCACCGTGCTGTTGCTGCGGGACGGTCCCGACGGCGGTGGCCTCGAGGTCCTCATGCTGCGCCGCAACTCGAAGATCGCCTTCGGTGGGGCCTGGGTGTTCCCCGGTGGCCGGGTCGACGACGATGAGCTGATCCCCGGCGACGGCCTGGCCTCGGCCCGCCTGGCTGCGGTCCGGGAGGTCGACGAGGAGACCGGTCTGGCCATCGACGGCGACCGGTTGGAGACGTGGTCGTACTGGGTGCCACCCAAGATGCCGGCCGCCCCGACCCGCGGGCCGCGGCGGCGATTCTCCACCTGGTTCTTCGCCACGACCGCCCCGGCCGGCGACGTCGCCATCGACCATGGCGAGATCCACGAGGACCGGTGGTACCGGCCGGCGTCTGCGCTCGCCGACCACGCCGACGGCAGGATCGAGCTCGTCCCGCCGACCTGGATCACGCTCACCCAGCTCGGCGGCCACGACACCGTCGCATCGGCGATGACGTGGGCTGCGGGCCAGGAGCCCGAGGAGTTCCGCACCCGCCCAATCGCCAGGGAGCCGATGACCATCGCCTGGGCCGGCGACGTGGCCTACGACGGAGGCGACGCCGAGGTCGACGGTCCCCGCCACCGTCTCGTGATGGTCGACCGCGGCTGGCAGTACCACCGCAGCTGAGCGGACCACGCCCGACCCGGCCATCGCCTGGGTACGCCGCCCTGGGTCCGACGCCCGGCAACTGGGCACTACAGCCCACGAGGGGTCGGTCCGATACAGACCGGGACTATGGCCATTGCAGATCCAGCCGGCGCAGTTCCCGACCTCGAGGCCCAGGTGTCGCGCGCCCTCCCGGTCGACGACACGAGCCTGCGCGTCGCCCTCCTGGAGGACGACGAGGTCGACGTCATGGCCATCACCCGGGGGCTGTCGGCGGCCTGGCCGTCCGGCGTCGACGTCCGCGCCTTCGATCGGCTGGCCGACCTCGAGAACGGGCTGCGCCGGCTCCATCCCGACGTCATCTTCTGCGACCTGGCCGTGGCCGACGGCTACGGCATCGATCTCCTTCGCCGTGTCGTCGCCTTCGCCGGCCCGACCCCGGTCGTCGTCCTCACCAGGTCGGACGATCCCGCGTTCCCGGTCTTGGCGCTCGAGGCCGGGGCCCAGGACTACCTGTTCAAGGGGGCCTACGACGCCGAGCTGCTCGGACGCACGCTCCGCTACTCGATGGCCCGGTCCCGCTCCGACGAGGCCGTCCGCCAGCTCGCCTTCGAGCTGAAGGTGGCCAACGCCGACCTCGAGGAGTGTCTCGGGATCATGGCCCACGATCTCCGGGCCCCGCTGCGGACCGGTCGGTTGTTCGCCGACCGGCTCGTCGCTCTCACCGATCCGGGCGACGGCGCCCGGCCGGTGGCCGCGGCGCTCGACGCCAGCCTCGACCGCATGGAGGCGATGATCGAGCGGCTCCTACGGCTGGCCACCCTCCGCGACGGTGACCTCCATCCGGTCGACGAGCAGCTCTCGGCCGCGGTGTCCGACGCCACCGCCGACCTCCTCGCCGACCCCGATCTCGGCCAGGCGCGGGTCGAGGTCGTCCGGGACGGCGTGGTCCGGGCCGACCCGGCCCTGCTGCGGGCGCTGCTCCGGGAGCTGGTCCAGAACTGCATCCGGTTCCGCTCGCCCGATCGACCGCTCGTCGTCAGGATCGCAACCGAGGCCCTCGGCTCGACGAGCTCGATCACGATCGGCGACAACGGCGTCGGCCTCGCACCCGAGTACCGGGAGCGGGTCTTCCGCCTGTTCGAGCGCGTCGACCCGTCCCGGGACGGTCTCGGCTTCGGGCTGGCCCTCGCCCGCCGCATCGTCGAGCTCCACCGGGGCACGATCGCCCTCGGCGCACCGGCCGACGGGCCGGGGCTGGAGAGCCGCATTCGACTGCCGGCGGCCGCCTGACCGCCTCACCGGTCGCCGGCCACGGCCGGGCGGCAACCGCTGGTTCGACCGCCCAAAGCGTACAGACCGTGAGCTTGCGGCCGATGGGTACCGCATGACTGGAAGGGGTCTGCGTCGATGACATTTCTGGATCACGTCGGGGGTGAACTGGTCCTCGGTGCGGAGACGGCCACCCCATCGCTCGACGTCGCCGTCCTCGAAGACGACGCCCAGGACGCGGAGCTGTTGTGCCGCAAGCTGCGCCAGGCCTGGACGGCCGACGTCCGCATCTCGGTCTTCCCCGAGCTGCTCCAGCTCGAGCGCGCCCTCCGGCGGTCGCAGCCAGACGTGGTGTTCTGCGATCTCGGACTGCCGGATGCCGATGGCATCGAGGTGGTCGAGCGGGTGGTCAGCTCGGCCGGGCAGGCTCCTGTCGTGGTGCTGACCGGCAACGACGACCCGACGATCCCGGTCCTGGCGCTGCGAAGCGGCGCCCAGGACTACCTGGTCAAGGACTCCCTCGTCGCCGAGTCGCTGGCCCGGGCCCTCCGCTACGCCCTGGCCCGCTCCTTCGCCGACGGTCAGATCCGGCGCATCGCGGCCGAGCTGCAGGAGGTCAACGGCGAGCTCGACCAGTACGCGGGGATCGTGGCCCACGACCTGCGGGCCCCGGTCAGGACCGCTCGCCTGTTCGCCGATCGGCTGAAGGCCGCCATCATCATGGGCGCCGACCCGATCCCGATGACGTCGTACCTCGAGAGCAGCCTCGAGCGCATCGAGTCGCTCATCGAGCGCCTCCTGCGCATGTCGACGCTCCGCAACGAGACCCTCGACCTCACGATCATGCAGCTGTCCGACGTGATCGAGGCGATCGGCGTCTACGTGCTGGCCGACCTGGAGAAGGCCGAGGCCACGCTCGAGGTCCTGCACGACGGCACGATCGCCGCCGACCCGATCCTGTTCCAGGAACTGGTCCTCAACATGGTCCACAACAGCCTGAAGTACCGGCACCCCGATCGCCGACCCGAGATCACGTTCTCGCTGGTCCAGCGGGGGGAGACGGTCGAGCTGACGATCGCCGACAAC
The DNA here is from genome assembly GCA_028285495.1 of Acidimicrobiales bacterium. Classification (GTDB taxonomy): domain Bacteria; phylum Actinomycetota; class Acidimicrobiia; order Acidimicrobiales; family SZUA-35; genus JAHELU01. Next base: position 404,846 of record JANQPB010000044.1, on the reverse strand, counting down.
GGCCTCGGGATCGAGCCCGAGTTCCGGGAGCGGGTGTTCGACCTGTTCGAGCGCCTCGACAGCGGCCAGTCGGACGGCTTCGGCTTCGGCCTGGCGTTCTGCCGCCGTGTCGCCGACCTGCACGCGGGGACGCTCGTCGCCGCCGAGCCGCCGTCAGGCGAGGGTGCCGCCTTCCGGCTGTGCCTCCCCAGCCCCGACCTCGGCTGACGAGTCGGATCGATCGGGCTGGCCGGAGCGATCGGCCAGGACGTCGAGCAGCCCGACGTCGAGCAACCCGCTAGTGCTGGCGCAGCTCCTGGCAGCGCTCGTCGATCCGGCGGATGAAGGCGACGAGCTCCTCGAACTTGCTCGGCTTCACCTCGTGCCAGGCCGCACCCTTGTCGAGGCTGGTCTGCACGTCCTGCTCGCGGTGCGAGGTGCTGAACACGCCGACCTCGGCCGGGCAGATCCGCGGATCCTCGTTCAGGATGTCGAGCACCTCGTGGCCGCTCATGCGAGGCATGCGCATGTCGAGCACCGCCATGGTCGGCAGGGCGTCGTCGGAGGCCATCCGACGGAGCTCGGTGACGAGCTCCTCACCGTTCGGCATGAACTCGAGCTTCAGCGCGGCGTTGGCGTCCTCGGCGGCCATGATGAACAGCATCTGGTCGTGCGGATCGTCCTCGGCCACCAGGACGCGGCTGATGTCGGTGGCGGTGAGCTGGTCGGTCACGGTCACTCCTGTGGTCTCGAGCGCGGAGCTGCTGGCCCTCCATCGGCTGGCCCGGGCCCTTCCTGAACGTCGGGCGACGATTCGACTCAAGCCGCCGGGACGCCAATCCGAAGAAGAGGCCATGCGGACCATGGCGGAACTCGGGGCGGTGCCGATGACGGCGACCGCGTCCCTCGCCGAGTTGCTCGTCGCCACCCGCACCGACGCCGGGGTCGAGCTCGGCGAGCTCAGCCGCCTCAGCGGGCTCGACGTCGAGCGGATCGAGGCCGTCGAGTGCGGCCGCCACGACCTCGACGACGCCGAGCTGGCCGAGCTGCTCGACCGCTACCGCATCCCGCCCCCGTCGCGCCGCTTCGCTCGGGCCGCCATCGAGATCGACCTCGACGCCGGCTCGCTCCGCCTCCGCCGCAGCCGGCGCCCGCGCAGCATCCCGGCCGCCGACCGCAACCTGTTGCAGTACCTGTCGCTCGTCCACCGCCACTTCGAGCTGGAGCCGGGCACCGACATCCCCCTCAAGGCGGTGGATCTCAACCTGCTCCGGGCGTCGCTCGCCCTTCGCCGGACCGAGGTCGCCAGCCGGCTCGATCGCATGGGCCAGACCGTTGGCCCGAGCCTGCGCGACCGGAGCCTGCTCGCCGTCGCCATCGGAACCGGTCTCGTCGTGGCCGCCGGGGCGATCGTGTTGATCCCCGACCGCACGACGTCCGAGCCGTCGCCGGGCCCGGCGATCGACCCCCGGATCGACATCGGCACACCGCTGGTCATCGAGCGGGACCCGAGCGAGATCCCCGATCCGCTCGAGGTCCCCGATCCCACCATCGCGCCGTCGCTCGGGGAGGGTCCGACCGACCCCGGGATGGCCGACGCCGGCCCGGGCGACCGGGTCGAGCCAGACGCCCGTGGCACCGCCGGCGACGCCGCGGTCGAGGCGGCCACCGATGCGCTTGCGGCGCCCCGGATCGGGCGTCCGCTCGTCCTCGAGCGCCCGGCCCCGACCGAGGTGCCGACACCACCAGACGCGGGCGACAACCGGCCTCGGGGGCCACCAGATGCGACCGACTGATCTCAGTCTGAAAGGAAAATGATGCGGGACCTGCCGCGCTACCATCACGTCGTGCCCGCCGCACACCGCCGCCTCCTCGGCGCCGTTTCCGCAACGGTGCTCATCTTTGCCATGCTCGGGGTGCTCCCGGCGTCCGCCGACGAGCGCATCTCGATCATCTCCGAGCGCGTCCTCTTCGGCGAGGAGGGCTCGGTCCAGACCCTGGCCGAGGCCGACGTGGAACCCGATCAGGTCGGCCAGCTCTGCACGCTCGAGGTCCACGTCGAGAACCAGTTCTCGGTCCATCCCGGCAACGACATCCTCATCACCGCCAGCGGTGCCCAGACCGTGATCGAGGACATCGAGGCCCAGCCGGACGGCGACCGCGATCTGACCGCCCAGATCGTCTTGGGACCGACCCTGCTGGTCCAGCTCCGCTTCGGCCCCCATCAGGTGTCGAGCATGGGCTTCGAGATCAGCGTCGACTGCAGCACCGACGGGGCGCCGGTGATCGTCGGCAGCTCGTGCCCCGACCCGGGGGCAACGACGTCGACGACCGCGGCCTCGTCGTCGACGACGGCCGGCACGCCGTCCTCCGGCGGGTCGACCACCACCGACTGCCCCGAGGCGTCGACGACCACCCTCCCAAGCGAGGTCACGGTGCCGACGACGTCGATCCCTGCGCCGTGCCCCGGCTCCGATGACGCCAGCCTCAGCCTCAACGAGGACGGCTGCCCCGAGCCGACCGTGCTGCCGACGGTGATCGAGAACACGACGACGACCGCACCCCCGACGACGGCACCCCCGACGACGGCACCCCCGACGACGGCCGCTCCGACGACCACCGCACCGCCGCCGTCGACCGCGGCCGCCCCGGCCACCACCGGGGCGGCGCAGGTCACGACCACGGTCGTCCCGGTGCCCGAGGTGCTCGGCCTGCAGATCTTCCGGGGCCTGCCCCAGACCCCGGCCGCCAGCGCCGTCCAGGCCCAGCCCGACTACACGGGCTGAGCATCGGCCTGGCCGGCCGACGCACGACGTCGCCCCGGCGGTCAGTCCAGGTGCTTGGTCGCCTCGCGGACGGTGAGGCCCGAGAGCCGGTCCCGGTTGGCCTCGACGAAGCTGCGGACCCGGTCCGGCTCCTGGCGGGCGTACTGACGCAGCGCCCAGCCGATGGCCTTGCGGATGAAGAACTCGGTGTCGGCGGCCCGCCGCTCGGCGTAGAGGAAGAGCCGGTCGGGGTCGGTGGCGCCCTTGTACGACAGCTGGTGCAGGATCGCCGTCCGGGCCAGCCAGATGTCGTCGTGGTCGATCCAGTCGTCCATCGTCGCCGTCAGCTCAGGGTTGGCCCGGACCAGGGGCCCGACGCTCCAGGCGGCCAGCGAGTCGACGGTGTCCCACCACGACTTCGTGGTGATCAGCGCCTCCAGGTCGTCCAGGTGGTGGGCCTCCAGGGCGGTGATCGCCCGCCGAAGCACCAGCGTCGCGACGTACTGGAACTCCCGCTCCGGCTGTGCCCACAGCCGGTCGGCGAGGGCGACCAGGTCGTCGCCGGCCATCGTTCTGGCCTCGGCCAGCAGCGGCTTGATCGCCTGGCGCAGCTCGGGTGAGGCGACCCCGAGGAAGGGGAACTGATCGCGCATGTAGCGGGTCATCGACTCGACCCGGTCGGGGTCGGCGACGGCCTCGAGCGCGGCCCGGACCGTCGTGACCTGACGATCGACCTCCATCACACCTCCGTCCGTCCGTCCACCAACGGTAGCGACCGGTGGCGGAGTCGAAGCGGTCGGTGCCGCTGGCGTAGCCTCGGGCCATGACGTCATCCGGCTGGCCCCAATCGCTGCAACCGGTCACCGGCCCGATGCGGGCGGCCAAGATCGACGGAGCGGCCCGGGGGATGGGGGACCACGGTCCCGCCACCCGGTCGATGGTCGACGCGGGGCTGGTCCCACCCGACCTGATCTGCGGGCTGACCCTGTTCCTGCTGGCCAACCAGCCCCGCCCGTCCCGCCCGCCCGGCACCGCCGGCGAGCAGCGGAAGGGGGCGGCCGGCGTGTCCGGTGGGGTCTGGGTCCGGGAGCGGTTCACCGTGCACCGACCGATGTCGACCGCCGAGGCGTTCGTGGTCGATGGCGAGGCGGTCGGCCGCCACGTCCGCAAGGGCCGCCGCTACGGCACGACGGTGTCCCGCACGGTCGACGCCGCCGGTCGAGCCGTCGCCGCCAACGTGACCACCGGCCTGCTGTCGTACCGGCCCGAGCCCGGCCTGGCCGACGCCGTCGAGGGCCAGCCGGCCGACGCCGTCGAGGTCCGAGGCCCCGACCGCGAGGCCGCGGCGGCGAACCCGCACCTCGACCGGCTCGGTGCGGTGGCGCCCGGCGACACCTTCGGCGGCGACGAGCTGGTGGTCAGCCTGGCGATGATGGCCGCCCGCGACACCGACAACCCCGACAACCCGATCCACTCCGACATCGAGGAGGCCCGCCGGGCCGGGTTGGCCAAGCCGATCGCCGGTGGGTCGCACGTGCTGTCGTTTGCCATCGAGCCGCTGCTGGCGGCGTTTGGGCCGGAGTCGCTGAGCCACGGGGCGGCGTTCGACGTCCGCTGGAAGGCGCCGACCGAGGCCGATGACGCCATCGTCCCGACCGCCGTCGTCGCCTCCGTCGACGACGGGCTGCTCGTCGTCGACCTGGAGGTTGCGCTGGCCTCCGGCCCCGTGGCCATGACGGGGACCGTGACCGTGCCCGTCCCGACGCCGTGACCGACGGCGCCGACGCCACCGCCACCGGCGTGACCGCCCTCGACGGCGTCCGGGTCCTCGACCTCGCCGACCGCTCGGCTGCGTTCGCCGGTCGCCTGCTGGCCGATCTCGGGGCCGAGGTCATCCTGGTCGAGCCCCCCGCGGGCAACCCGATCCGCCGCCTCGCCCCGCACCTCGACGGCCGCATCGACGCCGAGCGCTCCTTCCACCACCTCTACTTCGACGCCAACAAGCGCTCGGTCGTGCTCGACCTCGACGCCGAGGCCGACCGGGCCCGGTTCCTCGACCTGGTGGCCACCGCCCAGATCGTGATCGACACCGCGCGCCCCGGTCGGCTCGACGACCTCGGGCTCGATCACGCCACCCTCGTCGCTCGATCGCCCGGCCTCATCCAGATCTCGGTGACCCCCCACGGCCTCGACAGCCCGTGGCGTCACCGGACGGCCACCGACCTCACCGCCTGTGCCGCCGGCGGTCTGGTCTGGGTCTCGGGCGAGCCGAAGGGCACGCCGGTCCACGGCGGGGCCACGCCGGCCTACGCCATGGCCGGCCTCGGGGCCCTGTCGGCCGCCCTGATCGCCCTGACCAACGCCGAGCGGGATCCCCACTTCGACGGCGTGCACGTCGACATCTCGCTGCAGGAGGCGGCGTCGATGGCGGTCATGCAGACCGCCACGCCGACCAACTGGACCTGGTTCGACCGCATCCCCCGCCGTCCCGGCCTCTCGGCTGCGCTGAAGTGCGCCGACGGCGGCTACGTCGGGCTGCTGGTCCGACCCGACCGGTTCGACCGCTTCCTCCAGTGGTGCGACGAGGTCGGTATCGACCACGGGATGACCTCGGACGACTGGCAGTGGTCACTGCTGACCGCGCCACGGCAGGGCAACCCCGTCGTCGCCGCCACCCTGGCCCTGGCCGAGCGGCTCGGCCGCGACGAGTTCGCCGCCGGCGCCCTGGCCGCCGACATCGTCTGCCTGCCGGTGCTCGACTTCGACGACCTGGCCGACCACGAGCAGTTCACCGCCAACGACCAGTTCCTCACGGTGGCGGCCGATGGCGTCGGTCGTGAGCTCGGCTTCGTCCGCTCCCCGGTCGACGCCCTGGCCGAACCGGTTGCGATCGCCCCCGCCCCGACGCTCGGCCAGCACCAACACCTGCTCGACGAGCTCCCGGCCCGGCCGCCGGCGGCCGAGACCCGGCCGCTCTTCAGCCCCACCCCGGACCCGGCCAGAGCACTCGACGGCATCCGGGTGGTCGACTTCGGCTGGGTGCTGGCGGCCCCGATCGGCACCCGGCTGCTGGCCAGCTTCGGGGCCGAGGTCGTTCGCGTCGAGTCGAGCCGCAAGCCAGACTCGATGCGCCAGCAGCACGGCCCGGACGGCAAGCCCGATCCCGACCTCGGCGGCCTCTACAACTCGGTCAACGCCGGCAAGAAGTCGCTCACCGTCGACCTCACCACCGACCGGGGCATGGACCTCGTCCGGGAGCTGATCGGCACCGCCGATCTCGTCGTCAACAACTTCCGACCCGGGGCCATGGACCGCATGGGTCTCGGCTTCGAGGCCATCCGAGAGCTGAAGGACGACATCGTCCTGCTCAACATGCCCGGCGCCCACCGGAAGGGGCCGTGGGCGGTTCGCTCGAGCATGGGCAACATCCTGATGGCGGCCTCCGGGTTCAACCTGTTGACCGGCTTCGAGGGCGAGCGGCCCCGGGGGATCGGCATCGCCTATCCCGACTTCACGTCGCCCCACCTGCTGGTCTCGACCGCCCTCGCCGCCCTCCGCCAGCGCGACCGGACCGGTCGGGGCCAGGAGATCCACCTGGCCCAGCTCGCCGGCGTCGTCGGCCTGCTCGGCACCGAGTGGATGTGGTACTCGTCGACCGGTCGCCAGCCGCCGAGGCCGAACAACCGAAGTCTGAACCACTGCCCCCACGGCGTCTACCCGGCCAGACCGTCGAGCGACTCACCTGACGAGTGGGTGGCCATCGCCGTCGCCGACGACGAGCAGTGGCGGGCCCTCTGCGGAGCGATGGGCCGGCTCGACCTGGCCGACGACGACGACTTCGCCACCCACGCCGCCCGCAAGAAGCACGAGGACGCCGTCGACGCCAACGTGCGGGCCTGGACCGCCACCCAGGACAAGTGGGCGTGCGCCGAGCGCTGCCAGGTGGTCGGTGTCGCCGCGGCCCCGGTCGAGCACCTGGCCGACACCTACGACCGCGACCCCCAGCTCCGCCACCACTACCAGATCGTGCACCAGCCGATCGCCCCAGACGTCGACATCCCGATCGATCGGGAGATGGCCCGCTGGCGAGGCTCGGAGCATCGGCTGGTCCGGGCGCCGATGCTCGGTGAGCACAACGAGCACGTGATCCGGGACGTGCTGGGGCGCTCCGAGCAGGACTGGATCGATCTGCTGGTGGCCGACGTCCTTGAGTGAGCAGGCGCCCGGCGACGGGCCGACCGACGAGGGGGAACCATGACCGCAACCGACACCGATCCGGGGTCCGACGTCGACCTCATCCCGATCCTCGACCTCGGCGACCTGCTCGACGAGCGACCCGGCGCGATCGAGGGCCTCGGCCGCCAGCTCCGGAGCGCGCTGCGGGAGGTCGGCTTCTTCTTCGTCGTCGGCCACCGCGTGCCGTGGGACCTCGTCGACCGGGTCTACGCCGCGGCGGCCGAGCTGCACGCCCTGCCCGATGAGCACCTGGCGTCGATCGCCATGGACGGCGACCACGGCGGCTACCTGCCCTATGCGGGCGGCACCTCGTACGCCTCCGAGATCGCCGGCGACGTCCGCACCCCCAACCTCAACGCCGCCTTCTTCGTCCACCGTGGCGGCTACCGACTGGGCAACCGATGGCCCGACCTCGACGGGTTCCGCACGCTGGTCGACGCGTACATGGACGCGGCGACGGCGCTGGCCAGACGGCTGCTCCCGGTGCTGGCCGCCTCGCTCGACCTGCCCGCCGATCGCATCGAGCCGCACTTCGACGACCCGTCGGTCACCCTGCGGCTCTCCCACTACCCGCCGGTCGACTACGGCGAGCACGACTGGGGCCTGGCCCCGCACACCGACTCGACGATCTTCACCCTGCTCCCGGCCAACGACGTGCCGGGCCTGGAGATCCGGCCGGCCGGGCACGGGTGGATCGTGCCCCCGGCCCTGCCCGAGTCGTTCCTGATCAACTCGGGCGACATGCTGAAGCGCTGGACCAATCACCACTTCCGGTCGACCGCCCACCGGGCCCGCAACACCTCCGGCGGCGACCGGTACGCCATCCCGTTCTTCTTCGGCGCCCGCGACGACGCCGTGATCGAGACCCTGCCGACGTGCGTCGGCCCGGACGATCCACCCCGGCACGAGCCGATCACTTACGGCGACTACCAACGCTGGTTCCTCAACCGGAACTACGCCGGGCTGACCGGTCGGACCGCAAGCGAGGAGACCCCCTGATGACCGAGACCGCGAACTCACCCGAGGAGGTGGAGACCCCGGAGGCCCCGGCCGGTTCGACCCAGGCCGAGCGTCGGGCCGCCGCACTCGACGTGCTGTCGACCCTCACCGCAACCGACGAGCCGGAGCGGGCGGCCCGCTCGATGGAGCGGCGACACGGCGCCATCGGCACCTTTGCCATCGACCACGTCCTCGGTCATCTGTGGAGTCGCCCCCAGTTGTCGCGCCGGGACCGGAGCCTGATCGTCATCACGTTCCTCGCCGTCCTCGGCTCCGACGACGAGCTGCGGATCCACCTGCGGGGTGCGGTCAACCACGGCGTCGAGCGCCACGAGATCCGCGAGGTCGTGAACCAGGTCGCCGGTTACGCCGGCTACCCGCTCGCCTTCGCCGCCACCCGGATCGTCGACGAGGTCCTGGCCGAGCTGGACGGCGTCGACCGGCTGCCGCCGAAGGACCCGGCGCCGCCGGTCGACGATCCCGACCGCTGGGCGGCCGCCACCGACGTGATGGGCACGGTCTTCGGCGGCCGGGCCTCGACCGACCCCGCCACCGCCCGGGCCGGGATGGTCGCCGCCCTCGGCGGGGTTGGCGAGCTGGCGTTCGACTGGGGCTTCGGCGAGCTGTGGGCCCGCAGCGAGCTGAGCCGTCGGGATCGGTCGATGGTGACCGTGGCCATCCTGGCCGTCCTGGCCCGCGAGGCCGAGCTGGCGATCCACGTGCCCGCAGCCCTGAACCACGGGGTGACCCGGGTCGAGGTCGAGGAGATCATGACCCAGCTGACCGTGTACGGCGGCTTCCCCCGGGCGGTCGAGGGCATGCGGGCGGCTCGGGCCGCGTTCGAGCGGATCGACGCCAGGGCGGCCGAACCAGGATCAGGGGGAGGTGCGGCCGGCGGCTGAACGGGTCGAGGCCGGCGGACAGCCGGGGACCGTCGTGACATCGACGCAGTCCTCGGGATCGGGAGTGGTCGTGCCCGTGTCCGGCGGGCTCGTGCCGCCGGTGGTGGCCGGCATGGTGCCGGTCCATGGTGTCACCGTGGCCGAGCCTGGCGGTGCCGTCCCGGTCGTCGGCGAGCCGGTCGACCCGGTTCCCGTCGTCGCCGACCCCGACGTGGTCGGGAGGCAACGGGTGGTGAGGCCGCCGGTGCAGCACCGCCCGGCTGCGTCGACGGTGGCACAGGACGCGTCCTCGCCCGGCCCGGCGGTCGTCGGCGGAACCGGCACGAAGCACTCGGTGGTGGAGGCCGTGCCGAAGCAGCAGATCGTCGTCCCCGGTCCGGTCGAGCAGGTCACGGGATCGTCGCCGTCCGGACCGGCCGTGGTCGGCACGGCCGTGCCGGTCGGCGCCGGGGTCGTGGTGCTGCGGTCGGCGGCTCCGTTCGAGCTGTCGAAGGTCGACGGCGACGGGAGCGTCGTCGACGTGGCGACCGTGGAGCTCGGGCCGGTCCCGTCGCCGTCGACCGCCCCGGGGGCGGGCTCGGTCTCACCGGCCGGTGTGGTGAGCCCGTTCGAGCCGAGCACGGCGAACCCGCCGGCCACCAGCAGCACCGCGGCGGCGACCGAGGCCAGGTAGCCGACCCGGCGACGCCGGTCGTCGGCCCGGGTCGCACTCGATCGGCCCGGACCGGCGGCCGCGCCTCGGGCCCGGTCGGCGTCGGCCCGGATCCGGTCGAGGCCGGCGGTGAGGTCGCCGACCGGGATGTGGTGGTCGGCCAGGGCCCCGGCCCGGCGATCGAGCATGCCGGCGATCTCCCGCCCGAGCACGTCGTCGGCCTCGGTGGCCCCCTCGGGGGGCAACGGTTCGTTCATCGGTCGAGGTTCCTCCGTATCCGGTCGAGGCCCCGGCGGATCCACGGTCCGACCGATCCGGTGGCGCAGTCGAGCAGTTCGGCGATCTCACCCTCGGTGTGGCCGCCGAAGTAGCGGAGCACGATGGCGGCCCGCTGGTTGTAGGGGAGCGCGGCCAGGGCCCGCCACAGCTCGTCGTCGCCCGGCTCGACGGCCGGCGCCGCCTGGCGAGGCTCGACGGTGAGGCGGGTCCGCAGCCGGTCGCGGGCCGAGGCCCGGCGGCCGTCGTCGCGGCAGCGGTTGACGACGGCCCGATCGAGGTAGGCGACGGGGTGTCGCAGCTCGCCCCACCGGCGGTAGACGTCGACGAAGGCCTCGTGGACTGCGTCGGCCGCCGCATCGGGAGTCCTGGCCAGCACCATCGCCCGTCGGAGCTGTCGATGATGGTTGCCGGCGTAGAAGGCGGCGAAATCGGTGCGGTCGCCCCCGGTGGGAGCGCCGCCGGTGACGCCACGGCCCGGGGCCGTTCCCGCCGGCCCCCCGCCGGGGGCGGCTGCCAGCTCCCGGGCCTCCGACGCTCCTTCGATCATCGAGACCCTAGGCGCACGATCCGCCCGGATTCATGCAGCTGTCCCCCGATTCCGTCCGGCCCTCGCCGGTTCTCCCCGGTTCTTGCCGTGCTGCGGTGCGCCGGCCTCGGCCAGGCGGCGGCGCCTCCACACAACCTCCACATCGTCTCCAAGTCAGGCGGGGGCCAACCGGGGGATGGTGGAACCAGCAACCGAACACGGCCGAAACGGCCACCGAGAAGGGAACCGACATGCCAACCACGACCCCCGCGACCGCCACCCCCGCAGCCGCCGCCGAGTTCAACGGCGTTCCGGTGCAGAAGCTGCACGGCACCATCGCCAAGCTGACCGAGAACGCCGAGCTGGCCCAGTTCCGGTTCACGGCCCGCAACACCTGGATCGAGGGCACCGCCACCCGGTCCACCATCCACGAGTGGTACGGCGCCGGCGCCGACCAGGTCCACGTCGAGGAGTTCACGATCACCAGCGATCACCCGACGCTCGGCCACGGGCACGGCCCGACCCCGCACGAGCAGGTCCTGCACGCCCTCGCCGCCTGCGTGGTGGCCGGCGTTGCCACCACCGCCGCCAACCGGGGCATCGAGCTGACCTCGATCGACACCGTCGTCAGGGGGGCCATGGACGTCCAGGGCATCCTCGGGATCGACCCGGACGTGCGCAACGGCTTCCAGGACATCGACGTCGAGATCGACATCCGGGGCAACGCCGCCCAGGAGGACCTCGACGCCCTGATCTCGGCCTCGACCAAGCGGAGCGCCGTGTTCGACATCCTGACCAACCCGACCGCCGTCACCGTGCGGCCGAAGGCCTGAGGTCGACCGATGCCACCGGTGACCTCGACCGCCGCCTCGTCGGCCACCCCGGCCGACCCAACCCTCGCCCCTGATCGGGCCGGCGTCGACCGGCCCGATTGGGCGGTGGCGGGTGACGCCTGGGGCCACGCCGCCACCGATTGGGCCTACCGATTCGAGCCCTACAACCGGGACGCGGTCGAGGACGTCTTCACCCGCCTCGAGGTCGGCCCCGGCCGCCGTCTGCTCGACGTGGCCTGCGGCGCCGGCCTCGCCATCGCCCGGGCCGAGCGGCTCGGCGCCGAGACCGCCGGTATCGACGCCTCGGCCGCTCTCGTCGACATCGCCCGCCGCCGGGCTCCCGCCGCCGACCTGGTCGTCGGCTCGATGTTCGAGCTGCCATGGCCGGATGCGTCCTTCGACGCCGTGACCTCGTTCAACGGGATCTGGGGCGGCTGTGACGCCGCCGTGGCCGAGGCGGCCCGGGTCCTGCGACCCGGCGGCTCGCTCGCCGTGACCTTCTGGGGTCCCGGTGCCGAGCTCGACCTGCGGGACTTCTTCATCTTCCTCGGCACGAGCGTGCCGTCCGTGGCCGACGAGCTGATGTCGCTGGCCGACATCGGCGCTCCCGGCGTGGCCGAGGCCATGTTCGACAGCGCTGGCTTCGACGTGGTCGAGCGGGGCGTCAGCTCCGCCGTCATCGAGCTGGCCGATGCCGACGAGGCCTACCGCACGCTGCGCTCGCCCGGCGTCGTGCGGCCGTGTCTGGACCACCTCGGCGAGGACGAGTTCCGTCGACGGGTGCTGGAGGTGCTCGAGCCGTTCCGGGCGAGCGACGGCAGCTACCGGCTGGTCAACGCCGTGACCAACGTCATCGGGCGTCGGCGCTGACCGGTCGCCGCAGCGCCACCGACGCCTCGAGCCCGCCGTCGGCCCGGTTCCGCATCGTGAACCGGGCCCCGCAACGGGCGGCCAGGGCCTGCACGATGGCCAACCCCAACCCGCTCCCCGGCCGGTTCTGGTGCTCCGATCCCCGCCAGAACCGGACCGGGGCGAGGTCGAGCTGATCGCGGTCCATCCCCGGCCCGCCGTCGCTGACCGTCAGCCGGACGTTGTCGAGACCGAGCAGCACCTGCACCGCGACCGGGGAGCCCCGCCCGTACTTGATGGCATTGTCGATGAGGTTGTCGAGGATCTCGGTCACGGCCCACGCCAACCCGATCGCCTCGACCCGCTCCGGCCGGTCGCAGTCGAGGGTCACCCCGGCGAAGTCGGCCACCGGCTGCCAGCTGCGGACGGCGTCGTCGACCAGGGGCCCGAGGTCGATCACGGCCGGCGTGGTCTCGTCGTTCTCGGCCCGGTTGAGCTGCATGAGCTGCTCGGCCACCGCCTCGAGCCGATCGAGCTCGGCCATCACCTCACCGATGAGCACGTTGGTCGCCGGCGTGGTCGTCGCTGCGGCGGTGGAGCCGGGCCGGGCGGCCACGGCGGGGGCCGTCCGGTTCGCTGTGATCAGCTCGGCCCGAAGCGTCTCGACCCGGAGCCGGAGCGGGGTGAGCAGGTTGCCGAAGTGATGGCTGGCGCTCGTGACGAAGATCCGCTCCCGCTCGACCGCCACCGCCATCTGGTCGGCCAGCTGGTTGACGGCGGCGGCGACCTGGCGGATCTCGTCCGGTCCGTGCTCGGCGTCGGCTCTGGCGGTGAGTGATCCCGTGGCCAGGTCTTCGGCGGTCTGGCCGAGCCGCCGGAGCGGGCGGGTGGCGACGACGGCCAGGGGGTGGGCGGCGCCGGCGAGCGCCGCCCCGGCCGTCAGCAGGACGCCGAGGGCGATCAGGAGCTGGCGGGTGACCCGGGACCGGAGGTCATCGGTCGGCCACCAGGTCGTGATCTCGACCGGGCCGGCCAGCTCCGTGGTGGTGACGAACGCCGCCGGCTCGCTCCACGGCCAGACGATCGCTCCCGGCCCGACCGCCGTCTGCGGCTCCTCGGCATCGACGAGGACGACCGGCCTGGCGGCGCCGCCGGCGACGACGGTCGGACCGGGGCTCGACCCGAGCGGGTCGCCGTCCGCCGGCGGGGGAGGGCCGGCGTCGCCCGTTGCGTCGGCGCCGTCGGGCTCGGCCCGGGTGGCCGCAGTGTCGGGGTCGACCGGCGTCGCCTCGGCCTCCGTCACCACGACGGCGACCGCGTCGAGGTGGGCCTCGGTCGCCCGCATCGCCTCCTCCGTCGTCGCCCGGGCCGCCAGCTCGCGGGCCCACAGCAGCCCGACCACGGCGAGCGACGCCACGTAGACCGGCACCAGGAGCCGGATCAGCCGACCGTGCACCCGCGCCCCGTCACGAGGCGGTCGCCTCCGGCCCCGCCCGAGCGTCGTCGCCCGGTTCGGTGCCGCCGTCCGGCCCGCTCTCGACGTCGAGGGCGTAGCCAACGCCGTGCACCGTTCGGATCAGCTCGCCCCGACCGGTCTTGTTCCGCAGCGAGCCGACGTGCACGTCGACCGTGCGGGACCGCCCCTCCCACGTGCTGTGCCAGACCTCGAGCAGCAGCTCGGCCCTGGTGAACACGTGACTGGGGCGGGAGGCCAGCACGGCGAGCAGGGCGAACTCCTTCGGGGTGAGCGAGATGGCCTCGCCGTCGACGCTGACCTGGTGGCCGTCGTGGTCTATCGTGAGGTCGCCGACGGTCACGGTCGCCGGCCCCGGCCCGGCCGCGGGGTCGTCGACGCGACCGCTTCGCCGCAGCACCGCCTCGATCCGGGCCTCCAGCTCGGCCACCGAGAAGGGCTTGACCACGTAGTCGTCGGCCCCGGCCCTGAGGCCGTCGACCCGTTGATCGACGGCACCGCGGGCGGTGACGGCGATGATCGGCATCGTCGATCGGGCGGCGACGGCCCGGCACACCTCGAGGCCGTCCATGTCGGGCAGGCCGAGGTCGAGCAGCATCAGATCGCCGTCGGTCGCCCGCAGCGCATCGTGGCCGGTGGCGTGGTGCTCGACGTCGTAGTCGAGGGCCGAGAGGGCGTCGATCACGGCGCTCGCGACCCGCTGATCGTCCTCGACCAGCACCACCTTCGTCCCCATCGCACCAGGGTGCCCGATGCGCGGACGCGGCTCCAGCACATGTAAGAGGTTTGTCAATTGTGCCTGAACCTCCTTTCTCGGTGTCGGTGGTGACTTCTAAGGTGGTGCACCACCGTCCCCCATCAGGGCGTCCTGGCTGTGCGCCTCGTCTCCCCAGGGGGCAAAGGAGAGGAGAACACCCCCATGAGCAGGCTCTTGAGACTGCTGTCGCTGCTGTTGGTGCTGGCACTCGGCGCCGCAGCGTGCGCCAGCGCCGACGACGACGCCGACGACACGGCACCGGAGGTCGAGGAGACCGACGACGCCGACTCCGAGGAGGAGCCGGACGAGTCCGACGGCGATGCCGATGCCGACGCCGACGAGGAGACGGTCGAGCTCACGCAGGGCGACGGCAGCCTCCTCGATGCGGTCATCGCAGCCGACGAGGTCAGGTGCGGCACCCGTGACGCGCTGCCCGGCTTCGCCGTGCTGCAGCCCGACGGCACCCACGAGGGCTTCGACAACGACTTCTGCCGGGCCGTCGCCGCCGCGGTTCTCGGCGACGCCGAGAAGGTCAACTTCATCGACCTGGAGACCGCCGACCGGTTCACCGCCCTGCAGTCGGGCGAGATCGACGTGCTGATCCGCAACACGACCTGGACCGCCAGCCGTGACGGCGGTGAGGGCGCCACGTTCCTCACCACGAACTTCTACGACGGTCAGGGCATGATGGTCGAGACCGGGGCCTTCGAGAGCCTCGACGACATGGACGGCGCCGTCGTCTGCGTCGCCTCCGGCACCACCACCGAGGGCAACGTGGCCACCGAGTTCGCCCGCCGTGGGCTCAGCGTCGAGGTGCTCTCGTTCGAAGACACCAACCTCATCCAGGAGGCCTTCCTGGCCGGTCGTTGCGACGGTTGGTCGTCCGACGTGTCCCAGCTCAGCGCCCTGCGCACCGCCTACCCGGACGGTGAGAGCGCCCTGACCATCCTGGCCGAGGTGTTCTCGAAGGAGCCGCTCGCCCCCGCCGTCCGTGACGGCGACACCGCCTGGGCCCAGGCCGTCAACTGGGCGGTGCTGGCCACCATCCAGGCCGAGGAGCTCGGCATCACGTCGGCCAACGTCGACGACTTCCTCGGCTCCGACAACCCGATCGTGCAGCGGTTCCTCGGCGTCGAGGTCGACGGTGCCGTCCTCGACCCGGGTCTCGGCCTGCCGACCGACTTCAACTACCAGGTCATCAGCCAGGTCGGGAACTACGGCGAGATCTTCGAGCGCCACATCACCCCGCTGGGCCTCGAGCGTGGGCCGAACGCCCAGTGGCTCGACGGCGGCCTGCTCTACGCTCCGCCCTACCGCTGATCCGCTGACCGGCTGATCCGGGCCGGCCCGCTCCGCTCCTGCCAAGGGGCGCGCAGGGCCGGCCCCGGATCGACCGGGTGACCTCCCGATGACCACGACCACACCAACCCCCGAGCAACCCACCTCCGGCAGCGAGCGCTCGACGGCACCGGCCGCCGTGCCGTTCTGGCGCAACGTCCGGGTGCTGGCCTGGACGTTCCAGCTCGTCGTGCTCGGGCTGGTGATCGTCGTGCTGGCGATCCTGTTCAACAACGTCCGCATCAACAGCCAGAACCAGGGCATCCCGACCGGTTTCGACTTCCTCGACCAGCCGACGTCGTTCACGATCCCGGCCAACGACCTGCGAGACACCCAGCCGGTCCGCGACGCCATCGTCGAGGGCACGCTCAACACGCTGCGGGTCAGCGTGGTCGGCATCATCCTCGCCACCGTGGTCGGCGTGCTGATCGGCATCGGGCGGCTGTCGGGCAACTGGCTGGTCCGCAACCTGGCCCGGGTCTACGTCGAGGCCCTCCGCAACATCCCGCTGCTCGGCCTGGTGGTCTTCGCCTACCTGGCCATCGTGCTGACGCTGCCCCGGGTCGACGACTCGATCCAGGCCGGCAACCTGCTGATCATCAACACCCGAGGCGCCTCGATCCCGTGGCCAGACGGGACCAACCTGTTGCTCGTCGGTCTGCTGGCCCTGGCCGCCATCGCCGGCTGGTCGGTCCGCCGCTGGCGGCTCGGGGTGTCGGAGCGGACCGGCGAGCCGTCCCGGGTCGTGGCCTGGGTGACGCCCGTCGTGCTCCTCGTCCTCTTCTGGGGGGCCGTGCTGGCCGGCGTCGGCATCACGTCGCCGATGATCGACGGTCCCCGGGTGACGGGCGGCATGACCCTCCAGCCCGAGTACTTCGCCCTGCTGATGGCGCTCGTCACCTACACCGCAAGCCACATCGCCGAGATCGTTCGTGGCTCGATCCAGGCCGTGCCCCGCGGCCAGGGCGAGGCGGCCAAGGCCATGGCCCTCACCGGGGTCCAGCAGATGCGCCACGTCGTGCTGCCGCAGGCGTTCCGCATCGCCATCCCGCCGATCGCCAACCAGTACCTGAACCTGATGAAGAACTCATCGCTCGGCTTCGTCATCAGCTACTTCGAGCTGACCAAGGTCGTGTCGACCACGATCGGCAACCGCTCGCCCGCCATCCCGGCCTACCTGGTCCTCATCCTCATCTACCTGGTGCTGTCGCTGATCATCTCGCTGATCATGAACACCGCCAACCGTCGACTGGAGCTGCCGTCGCGATGACCACCGCATCGACCGCTCCCGCCCCCGCCGCCCCACCATCGCCACCCCCGGCCAGGCCGTCGATGCTCGGCTCGATCGGAGCCTGGCTGCGGGCCAATCTGTTCCGCAACCGCACCGACGCCGTCGTCACCGTCGTCGTCGGCTCGATCCTGCTCTACGCCCTGTACCGCTTCCTTCGGTTCCTCTTCGTCACCGGCCGGTGGGAGATCGTCCGGGTCAACCTGCCCCTGTACCTGACCGGGGCCTGGCCATCCGACGAGCTGTGGCGGATCACGACCGTCATCGTCGCCGCCGCACTGGTCGGCGGTCTGGCCGCGGGCGTGGCCGCCCGCCGGGCGGCCGAGGCACCCGATCGGGTCGACACCGGTCCACGCTCGCCCGGTCGGGTGGCGCTCGACCTGCTCGATCGGCTGTGGCCGGCGGTCGCCACGGTCCTGCTGCTGCTGATCCTGGCCCGCACCGCGGCGCCGTGGCTGCTGGTGGTGGCCGCCGTCGTGGTCGCCATCGCCGCCAACCAGGTCGGGCGGCGCCTCCCGCTCCGGGTCGGCTGGCTCGTCAACCTCGCCATCCCGGTCGGCGTGGTGGCCGCACTGTGGCTGCTCAACGGCGGGGTCGGCTGGAACGAGTGGGGCGGTCTGTTGCTCAACCTGGCCCTGGCCGCCATCGCCATCACGCTGTGCTTCCCGTTCGGGGTCCTGCTCGCCCTGGGGAGACGGTCGACGTTCCCGATCCTGCGGCTCCTGTCGACGGTCTACATCGAGCTGTTCCGGGGCGTCCCCCTGATCGCCCTGCTGCTGCTGGCCAACCAGGCCCTCGGCTTCTTCATCCCCCAGAGCATCGCTCCCGGTCGCACGGTGCGGGCCATCGTGGTCCTCACGCTGTTCACCGCGGCCTACGTTGCCGAGATCGTGCGGGGCGGGTTGCAGTCGGTCCCGCCGGGCCAGATCGAGGCCGGCAAGGCCAACGGCCTGACCGCGTTGGCCATCACCCGCCGCATCGTGTTGCCCCAGGCGATCCGCAACGTGATCCCGGCACTGGTCGGGCAGTTCATCTCGCTGTTCAAGGACACCACGCTGGCCGGGGCGGCGATGGGCTTCCTCGACCTCCTGCGGGCGGCCGAGGCGTCGACCCAGCAGGACGCCTTCCGGGGCGATGGCCTGATCGCCGAGGCGCTGGTGTTCGTCCTGCTGGTGTTCTGGGCCGGCTCGTACACGATGTCGCGCGAGAGCCAGCGACTGGAGAAACGACTGGGAGTGGGGGTCCGATAGTGACGGAACACGACACGGTGCCGAGCGACGCCGTTCCGGCGGCCGACGGCGGGGCACCGGCCACCGTCTTCGCCGACGCCACCCAGCTGGCCGACGGCGTCGAGGCGATGATCGAGCTCGACCGGGTCACGAAGCGCTTCGGCGACTTCGAGGCCCTGAAGGACATCGACCTGCGGGTCGGCCGCCAGGAGGTGGTGGTCGTCATCGGCCCGTCCGGCTCGGGCAAGTCCACGCTGATCCGCTGCATCAATCGGCTCGAGGTCCACGACGAGGGCCGGATCGTGGTCGACGGGATCGAGCTGTCCGACGACGTCCGCCAGATCCTGGCCGTCCGTCGGGAGACCAACATGGTCTTCCAGCAGTTCAACCTCTACCCCCACCTGTCGGTGCTCGACAACATCACGCTCAGCCCCCGGCTGGTCCGGCGGCAGTCCCGGGCCGACGCCGAGGCCAAGGCCATGGCCCTGCTCGAGCGGGTCCGGATCCCCGAGCAGGCCCACAAGTACCCGGCCCAGCTCTCCGGCGGTCAGCAGCAGCGGGTGGCGATCGCCCGGTCGCTGGCCATGGAGCCGAAGGTCATCCTGTTCGACGAGCCGACCTCGGCCCTCGACCCCGAGATGATCAACGAGGTGCTCGAGGTCATGATCGACCTGGCCAGGGAGGGCATGACGATGATCGTGGTCACCCACGAGATGGGCTTCGCCCGCCAGGTGGCCGACCGGGTGGTGTTCATGGACTCCGGCGAGATCGTCGAGGTCGGCACCCCCGAGCACTTCTTCACCAGCCCCCGCGAGGAGCGGACCCAGGCCTTCCTGTCGCAGATCCTCTAGCCGGCCTCGACCGATCGGCCCGACGTTCCGCCGGCAACGATGCCGACTCCTCGGCCCGCTCGCCGGCAGGACCGGGGCCGGGCGACGACGCTCATGCGGCCATGGCGGCGACCGTGTCGAGGTGGTCGGCCAGGTGGGCCGACAGATCGGCGGCGTCGGCGGCGACGCCGTCGAGGAAGGTCGACTTCCGGCGACGGGTGAAGGGGAGGCCGAGCACGTAGAGCCCGGGCTCGGTCATCACCCCGCCGTCGTGGCGGATGGCCCCCTTGCGGTCGAGCAGGCCGTCGGGAAGCCAGGGGTAGTTCGGCCTGAAGCCCGTGGCCCAGATGACGGCACCGACCGAGCCCAGGTCGAGCGTCGTGGTGTCGGTCGGGATCGAGGTCGGCGCCGGGCGGTCCGGTGCGGCCAGCTCGGCGTCGAGCCCGGCCAGGGTGGCGTAGGCGTCGAAGCTGTCGAGCAGGCGGCCGAGCCTCAGATCCGCAGTGGCCACCTGGTTGGCCAGCGAGCCGGAGAACAACCCGGTCGAGCCGCTGACCCCGGCCAGCCGCCCGACCACCTGGACGCCGTTGCCGTGCAGCGTCTCGAGGTCGACCGAGCGGCGCTCGGGCGAGCCGACCAGTTGCAGGGACGGGGCCCGGCGGGCCTTCGCGATGTCGGGGACCTCGTCCCACCGCTCGTCCAGCAGGCCGGTCGTGGTCATCCACCAGTGGATGTCCATGCCCCGGTAGTCGCGGGGGAGGCGGACGTGGTCGCCCGTGGCCAGGGTCACGTCCCGGCCGGCCCTGGCCAGCTCGTCGGCCAGCTGGGCCCCGGAAGCGGAGGCCCCCACCACCAGGATGCGACCGTCGACGCCGAGGGCGTCGGGGTTGCGGTAGTGGATCGGGGCCAGCTGACGGATCCCGCTCGGCAGCTCGCCGGCGATGGCCGGGACCTTCGGGGTCGAGCAGGCGCCGGTGGCGACGACCACGGCCCTGGCCTCGACCGTCCCGGCGTCGGTGACGACGTGGTGCCAGCCGCCCCGCTCCGACGCCGGCTCGACGGCGATGACCGCCGTCCGATCGACGACGGGTGCCTCGATCCGGCTCCGGTAGTCGGACAGGAAGTCGACGACCTCGGCTGCGGTCATGTAGCCGTCGGGGTCGTCGCCCTCGTAGCGATGGTCGGGCAGGCGGGTCATCCAGTTCGGTGTCAGGAGCCGCAGCGAGTCCCAGCGCTCGGTCCGCCAGGAGTTGGCGACGTCGCCCCGCTCGATCAACACATGGTCGATCGATCGCTGCGAGAGATGGCGGCTCATGGCCAGGCCGGCCTGGCCGGCCCCGATGATGGCCACGGTGGTCCGGTTCGGCAGGTACTGGTCGGGTCCCATTGGTCGGTGTCTCCTCGGTGACCGGCCCTCGGCCGGCGGTCGTTCGGTCGCTGGTGTCTGCTGGTTTCAGCATCGAACGGATCGGCCCGCCGAGCTTGGAGACCGTCGGGAGAGAATGTGGAGAACGAAACGTGGAGATCGGGGCCAAGACCTACAGTCGGGTCCATGTGTCGCAACATCACGATCCTCCGGGGCCTGGAGCCGGCCGCCACCGACGAGGAGATCGAGGCCGGGGCCCGCCAGTACGTCCGCAAGATCAGCGGGATCCGGGAGCCGTCGGCCGCCACCGAGGAGGTGTTCGAGGCCGCCGTCCTGGCGGTGGCCGAGGCGACGACCGAGCTGCTGGAACGGCTACCGCCCCGCAAGCAGCCGCCGACGACCGTGCCACCCCTCCGCCGCCTCGGCGACAAGGCGGTCGAGCGCCAGAAGTCCCGTCAGCGGTCCCGACCCGGCGGCCGCTCCGGGAGCCGACCGTGATCGCAGCCGACGGTCGGGTGCTGATGATCTCGGGCCCGGCCCGAGGACTGGGGCGGGCGCTGGCCGAGCGGCTCCGGGGCGAGGGCTACCGGTTGAGCCTCGGGGGCCGTGACGCCGCCGCCATCGGCGACCTGGTCGGCCAGTGGGGGAGCGGCCCGGACGTCTCGGTCCACCGCTTCGATGCGACCGACGGCGACTCGGCCAGGACCTGGGTCGCCGACACGATGGGTGAGCACGGCCGGATCGACGGGCTGATCAACAACGCCGGCCTGCTGGAGGGCTTCGGCCTCGACGACTACGACGAGGCCGCGTTCGACGCCATGTGGCAGATCAATGTCAAGGCCCCGACACTGCTGACCCACCTGGCACTGCCCCACCTGCGGGCCGCCGGCGACGGTCGGGTGGTCAACATCGCCTCGGCCTCGGGCAAGCGGGTGAAGGGCGGGTTCTCGCCCGGCTACGCCATGACCAAGCACGCGGTCATGGCCCTCACCCACGCCACCCGCCAGCACGGCTGGGCCGACGGGATCAGGGCCGTCGCCGTGTGCCCGAGCTTCATCGCCACCGAGATGATCGCCCACGTCGACACGGGCGAGGAGCCGGTGATCGAGCCGGCCGACCTCGCCGAGCTGATCAGGACGTGGCTGGCGCTGCCCGGCTCGGCCTCGGTGGCCGAGCTGATCGTCAACTGCCGCCTCGAGGACGCGCTGTGAGCCGGGCCCCGACCGCCCTCCCGCCGAGCGGCGGCCACCGTTGACCGGTCCGCTGCGAGTCTTCCTCACCCACAACCCGGAGGACCTCGACGCCTACTACGGCCGGGCGATGCCGGCGCTGCGAGACGTGGCCGAGGTGGTGACGAATCCGACCGACCACGACCTGTCGACGGCCGAGCTGATCGAGGCCGCCGTCGGCTGCCAGGTGATCGTGGCCCACCGGGCGACGCCGGGCGAGGGCGCCCTCTTCGCCGCCAGGCCCGATCTGCTTGCCTTCCTGCGGACGGCCGTCGACATCTCCACGATCGACGTCACCGCGGCGTCGACCAACGGCGTGCTCGTCGCCAGGGCCGGACCGGCCTACGTGGCCTCGACCGCCGAGATCGCCCTCGGGTTGCTGCTCGACGTGGCCCGGGGCATCGGCGCCTCCACCAGCGACTACCAGCGAGGCGCCGATCCGCCCCAGCGGCCGGGGTTCCAGCTGCGGGGCAAGACGGCGGGCATCATCGGCTACGGCCTGATCGGCGCCCACCTCGCCGAGCTGCTGGTGGCCGTCGGGCTCGACGTGCTCGTGACCGACCCCTACGTCGACGACGTTCCCGAACCGCTCCTGGCCGTCGACCTCCCGAGCCTGCTCGCCGGCAGCGACATCGTGTTCCCCCTCGCCGCCTCGACCGCCGAGACGAGGAACCTGATCGACGCCGATGCCCTGGCCGCGATGCGACCGGGCGCCACCCTGGTCAACGTGTCCCGGGGCGAGCTGCTCGACGAGGCGGCGGTGGCCGCCGCGCTCGACTCCGGGCACCTGGGACGGCTGGCCATGGACGTCGGCCGGGCCCCCGATCAGCGACCGAGTCCGGAGCTGGCGGGCCGGCCCGGCGTCGTGGCCACGCCCCACCTCGGCGGCCTGACCCCGGAGAATGCCGACGCCCAGGCCCTGAGCAGCGTCGAGCAGGTCGAGGCGCTGCTGACCGGCGACGTGCCGCCCCGCTCGGTCAACGCCGATGACGCCCATCGGTTGCGGCGGTGGTGGGAGCGTCGATGACCCGGGCGGCGATCGGAGCGCAACCATGAGCGACGCCGAGCTCCCGACCCTGCCTCCCGGTGCGTGTGACACCCACCTCCACGTCTACGACCGGCGCTACCCGCCGGCGCCGGGGGCCCTGCTGCACCCGCCGGACGCCTCGGTCGACGACTACCGTCGGCTCCAGGTCGCGCTCGGCCTCCAGCGCCTGGTGCTGATCCAGCCGACCACCTACGGGCTCGACAACCGACTCCACCTGGAGGCCATGGCCGCCTTCGGCGATGCCGCGAGAGGCGTCATGGTGGTCGACGCCGCCACCCCGGTCGACGAGCTGAGGCGGCTGAACGACCTCGGGGTCCGGGGCGCCCGATTCCACATGCTGCCCGGCGGCGCCGTCGCGTGGAAGGACCTCGACGTCGTGGCCGAGCGGATCGCCGAGCTCGGCTGGCACATCCAGCTGCAGCTCAACGGCGTCGAGCTGATCGAGCACCGGGACCAGCTGCGGCGACTGCCGACGCCGCTGGTCGTCGACCACATCGGTCGCTTCACCCCGCCACCGCCGCTCGACCACCCGAGCGTGCGGCTGCTGCTCGAGCTGCTGGACGGGGGTCACACGTGGGTCAAGCTCTCGGCCCCCTACGAGTCGTCGGCCACCGGGCCGCCGGGGTACGACGACGAGCTGCCCCTCGTCGACGCCATCCGGGCCCGGTTCCCCGAGCGCCTCCTGTGGGCGTCGAACTGGCCCCACCCCGGTCAGGCCGACCCGCCGGACGGCCGCCAGCTGCTGCGGCTCCTGGCGCGCTGGTTACCGGACGACGCGTTCCGGCAGCAGGTGCTGGTCGACAACCCGACCGAGCTGTACTTCTCCTGACCCCGATCCGAGAGGACCCGATGACCGACCCGACCGCAGCCCCAGACGCCGACTACGCAACGTATCCCTCGCTCGTCGACCGAACGGTGCTGATCACCGGCGGTGCCGACGGCATCGGGGCCGGCATGGTGGAGGAGTTCGTCAAGCAGGGTGCCCGTGTCGCCTTCCTCGACATCAACGCCGAGAAGGGGGGCGACACCGTCGCCCGGTGCGAGGCCGACGGCCCACGCCACATCCCCCGCTTCCACGAGGTCGACCTGACCGACATCGATGCGCTCCAATCGACCATCGCCGCATCGATCGACGAGCTGGGCCCGATCGCCGTGCTGGTCAACAACGCCGCCAGCGACGATCGCCACACCTGGCAGGAGGTCACGGCCGACTACTGGGACGACCGGATCGCCGTCAACCTCCGCCACTACTTCTTCGCCATCCAGGCCGTGGCCCCGGGGATGCTGGCGGCCGAGCACGGCTCGATCATCAACATCGGGTCGAGCAGCTACATGATGCAGGAGGACTTCTTCCCCGGGTATGCCATCGCCAAGAGCGGGGTCGAGGGCATCACCCGCACGCTGGCCAGGACGTTCGGGCCGAGCGGGGTGCGGGTCAACACCGTGCTGCCCGGCTGGGTGGCGACCGAGCGCCAGCTCACGAAGTGGTGGAGCCCCGAGGGCGAGGAGGGGACGCTGCGGGACCAGGCGATCAAGCGCCGGATCTATCCCCGCGAGTTCGCCCAGATGGTGTTGTTCCTGGCCGCCGACGACGGCGCCGCGTGCACCGCCCAGCAGTTCCTGGTCGACGGCGGCCGCCGCTAGCGCGGCGCCGAGCGGCCCGTGTTCGGTCCCGACGTTCGCGGTCGGGGCGCCAGCTAGGACGGCGCCGGTCCGCCGAGTCGAGGCCCGCCCCTGCCGAAGCACAGGAAGGCGGCGGCCGTGCCGGCGAGTGTCGGCTCGGCGCCGGCCACGTCGTGCCAGGCCGCCGCGAGCGCCTCGGCCGGGGTGGAACCGGGAAGGGCGTCGTAGAAGGCCTGGAACACGGTGGCGGTCGAGCCGTCTGGCACGGCACAGATCGGGGCGATGACGGTCTCGACCCCGGCGTCGATCCACGCCGACGCCGGGCCGAGCTGCTCGGCCCCCTGTTCGAGGTGCAGGCTTCGGCCTGCATCGCAGGCGGCGAGGGCCACGACGCTCGGCACCCGGTCGTAGGCCGACAGCTCGTGCAGCGCGAACTCGCCGTCGTGCAACCGGACCGAGCTGAACATCGGGTTGTCGGCCCGGAATCGGCCGTGGGCGGCGATGTGCAGGAGGTCGGCCTCGTCGAGCGCCAGGTCGAGATCGCGTCGCCCGGCCGCGGCGGCGGCGGTGACCGAGCCGACGGGTGTGGTCGTGCTGCGATGATCGTCGGCTGCGGCGGCGAGGTCGGGTCCGGCGATCACGTGGAGCTCCGGCCCGGCGATGGTCGCCTCGGCTCCGAGCCAGGCGGTTGCGCTGAAGGCGATCGTCGCCTGCCCGGCCTCGGCCGGGAGCAGCAGGCGCCAGGGTAGCTCCTGCAGCTGGCCCGGCGGGCAGAGCACCAGCCCATCGGCCGCCGATTCCGAGCCGAGCAATTGTTGGCCGAGGCTCTGCGCCCGGCCGGTGAGGCGACTCCAGCGAGGTGTGAGGTCGACGCCGGGCGGTGCCTGCAGCAGCCGGGCCAGATCCCGACGCAGCCGGCTGGCCCTGGCCCGGACCTCGGGCAGCGGGCCGACGGTCCTGAGCTCGGCACCGGTCCGGTCGATGTCGACGGCGAGCAACTGCCCCCGGTGACCGAACCACTCGGTCAGGCGCCGCCGGCCGAGCTGCTGGGCGAGCCTCGACCGGAGCTCCTTGGGATCGACGTCGTCGACCGCTGCGCCGTCGGCCGTCGGCACGACGTCGGGTGAGGTCGTCGACCGGTGGGAGATGCGGCGCAATCGCTCCTCCAGCCGATGGATCGTCGCCGCCAGCGCCGGATCGGGTTCGTCGGCCTCCGCCGCCAGGCGGGTGGCCGATCGCAGCTCCTGGGAGAGGGCGGCCACGTCGGGATCGGTGGACGGGCGGGCCCGGGGTAGGCGGACCGAGGCGGCCCGCCAGTGCTCCTCGGCCGACAGCACCTCGGCGGGATCGCGGGTGCCGAGCGCCTGGTCGAGCGACACGAACCGGAACGCCTCGGCCAGCCGGCCCGACCCGGCCCGCAGCTCGGGATCGGCCAGACGCCGGCGGTGGGACAACAGGACGTCCCTGGCCTCGCCGAGCGGGCCGTCGGCCCGCCCCCGACGATGCCGGGCTGCGATGGCCCGATGCAGCACGCGCTCCAGCTTGGCCGTGACCGACTGATCCGTCTCCGGCAGGTCGTCGGTCAGGAGGCGATCGATCAGGCCGGCGTCGCCGGACGCCAGCGCGGCGACGAGCAGGCGGTTGCGGATCCGGAGGGCCTCGGTCCGCCATCCCGCCCGGTCGAGCTCGTCGATGGCCTCCTCGGCTCGGCCCACCCGTTCGGGCTCGCCGGTCAGCTCCGCCGTCGCCTCGAGCGCAACCAGTGTCGCCCGGGTGGCCCACAGCGATCGCCCGGCCTGGCGAAACATCGGCGACGCCCGCTCGGCGACGGCCTCCGCCCGCTCGTGGTCGCCGTGGTCGAGGAGGCAGACGGCGAGCCGATAGGTGGCGTCGGCCTCCTGCTCGAGGTTTCCGCCACCGGCGATGAGGTCGAGGGCTCTCGTGGCGTGGTCGACCGCATCGCCCGTCAGCCCGGCGAGCCGGTAGGTCTCGGCGAAGTCGTCGAACAGGGTCGACAGGTTGCGGCGCGGGTCGCCGGTCGTGCTGTAGACCTGTCTCGCTTCCCCGAGCTGGTGCAACGCAGCCGGGAACTCGCCCTGCTGCGACTGGGCGTAGGCCTGGTTCTGCAGGCAGCCGGCCACCAACATCATCTGGTTGGTCGCGTGACCGTGGGCGATCGCCGCCTCGAAGCTCTCGACCGCACGGCTGAGGTCGCCGGCGAGGAGCAGCGAGTAGCCGAGGTTGCCATGGACGCGGGCGAGGGCATCCTCCTCGGCCGGATCGCCGTCGAGGAGCTCGATCGCCTCCTGGAAGACCCCGGTTGCCGACCTGAGGTCGCCGGCGTGCATCATGAGGTACCCGAGCTGTGACAGCGCCAGGCCGCGGATCGCTCGCCCATCGGCATCGTCTTCGGCGTGCCCGGTGGTGGCGTCGATCACGTCGCCGAGCAGTGCCGTCGCCTCGTCGTGGCCCCCGCTGGCGGCGACGGCGACGGCCAGTGCGATGACGACGCGGGGCCGGAAGTGGTCCGGCACGGCCGCCGCGGCCTCGCGCAGGTCGCCGATAGCCCGGTCGTTCTGACCAAGCTCGAAGTGGGCACGACCCCTCGCCGCCAGTGCGAGAGCCGTCGTCGACCTTGCCGTCGCCGAGCTGCGGAGGACGGCGTCTGCGACATGCAGGCTCTCCTCGGGATTCGACTTCGCCAGGTTCCAGGCATCGAGGGGGTCGGTGACGATACTCTCTCTCCCGTCTGTCGGGTGATCGACGTATCTCCGCCCGTCGCCTAGCGTCACTCCAAGTGTACGGGAGCCGGCGGACCGTGGCCGCCGGATTGCGCGGGAGGCTGGAGCATGCCGACACCGAAGCTTGCGATCGACCCGAAGGATCCGTGGGGCTTCATCGACGTCGCCAACGACGAGGCCGGTCGGCCGGTCAGCTACGTCCGCGGCCGCGTCGTCGTCGCCATCGCCGACGTCGAGCGGTTCGATGCGCTCCAGCGGGTGCTCGGTGAGCTGCAGCCGTTCGTCTATCGGGGCCCCGACGGCGAGCGACGGAGGCCGGAGATCGAGGCCGAGCGATCGATGCTCCAGCAGCAGGCTCCCCAGTCGCCGGGAGAAAGGGCGGCGATGCGGGGATTCGCGTCGGTCCGGCTCGGCGTCGACGACGTCAGCCGCATCGACGGGGACGGGCGCGAGTTCGGCGCCATCAACCTGCTGATCCGCCGCGGCTTCGACGCCAGCGTCGATCCGGTCTACGTCTCGGGCGCCCAATGGGCCGGTGCGCCGGCCTCGCTCCCCCATCCGGCCTCGTTCCCCCATCCGGCGTCGTTCCCCCATCCGGCCTCGTTTCCCCATCCGGCGTCGTTCCCGCATCCGGCGTCGTTCCCCAACGGCGGCACGGGTGGCGAGTGCACCTGCGGGTGTCTCGACACGAGCGGCTATCCGGGCGGGGTGCGCCGGCTGGCTGCGCCCCAGCGCTCCACGTGCGTCTACGTCGAGGACGAGGTCGTCTGGTCGACCCGGCCGAAGATCGCCGACGCCGTCCGCGTCCTGGTGGTCGACACCTTCCCCTGGAGGAACGGGCTCGAGCACGACGTCCGCAAGGCCCTGTACCAGGATCTGCTCGACGACGAGGACGTGGTCATGACCACCGACGACGCCGCGGCGATCTACGTCAGCAACTTCGACGGCAACCGCTTCGTCGATCCGGTCTACGGGCACGCACACTTCATCGAGTCGATCGTGCGGCGGGTCGCCCCGAGCGCCACGATCACCCATGCGCCGGCGATGACCGGCTTCGGCGTGTCGAGCGACACCGTCATCGCCGACGTCCTGGAGACCTGGTGGGCGACCAACCGGCACACCCCGCCCGGTGTCGTCAACATGTCGCTCGGGACCTACACGCCGGACGACGAGCGACCGCTGGCGACGCGGGCGATCATCGACCGGATGCGGTCGGAGGGTTGGGTGTTCGTCGCCTCGGCCGGCAACCGGCGCTCGTGTCGACCGATCTTCCCGGCCGCCGATCCGCTGACCGTCGGCGTCGCTGCGACCGGTCCGTTCGGACCGGCTCCGTTCACCAACTTCGGGCCATGGGTCGACGCCTGCGCCCCCGGTCATGAGATCGTCGCCCGGTTCCCGAGTTGTCGCCTGTGGATCCCCGGCGAGGAGAGCAAGTCCCAGGACCCGTTGATGTTGAACGACGACCAGGCCGCACGGCCGACGATGGCGACGACCGACGGGACCAAGATCGGCGAGGCGACCGACGACGTGTTCGCCCAGTGGAGCGGCACGTCCTTCGCCGCCCCTGCCGTCGCCGGCGCCATCGCCGACGCCGCCGGCGAGCTGGCGCACGGCTCCGGCGCCGTGACCGCCGATCACCTGAAGGAGGCGGTCGACAACCTGATCCACGATCCGGCGCTGTTGCGGCTCCCCGGGCTCGGCACGGTGGTCAATGTCACCTGAGGGTGGAGCCGGCCGGTCGGCCGGCGGCGACTCGGCCCGGCGGCCGGCCAACCTGCTCGTCGTCCTGCTCGACTCCCTGAACCGGCACCACCTCGGCTGTTACGGCGGCGCCGAGTTCGAGACCCCGAATCTCGACCGCTTCGCCGCCCGGGCCACCACCACCCGGTTCACCAACCACGTCACCGGATCGCTGCCGTGCATGCCGGCCCGCCACGACATCCTCGTCGGTGCGCTCGACTTCCTGTGGCGGTGCTGGGGCTCGATCGAGCTGTGGGAGTCCTCGATCGTTGCCGACATCCGGGCGGCCGGGATCCCGTCGGTCCTGTTCACCGACCACCCGCACCTGTTCGAGACCGGCGGCGAGAACTACCACACCGACTTCACGGCCTGGGACTACCTCCGCGGTCACGAGGGCGATCCCTGGCGCACCCACCCCGACCCCTCGTGGCTCGGCGCCCCCGAGCACGGGGCCACCGCCGGCGGCGACCGGCCCGGCCACCTGGCCCGTCCGGCCAAGCCCGGCGGCTGGTTCTGGAACCGGCGCTTCGGGACCGACGCCTTCGGCCGCCACTACGACGACTCCCGCACCTGGTTCCGGGCCGAGGAGGACTACCCCGGCCCGGCCACGATGGCTGCGACCGCCGACTGGCTCCGCCACTCGGCCCCCCACCACGACCGCTGGTTCTGCTTCGTCGACGAATTCGATCCACACGAGCCCTTCGACACCCCGGACCGCTGGCTCACCCGCTACCAGGACGATCCCCTCCCCGATGAGCTGCTCATCTGGCCGCCCTACGTGGTCGGTGGCGTCACCGGCGGCCACCTGACTGCGGGGGAGGGCCGACACATCCGGGCCAACTACGGGGCCAAGCTGTCGATGATCGACCACTGGTTCGGCACCGTGCTCGACGCCCTCGACCACGGTGACCGGTGGGCCGACACCGCCGTCATCGTCTGTACCGACCACGGGCACTACCTCGGCGAGGAGCGCGGCGGTCGAGACATCTGGGGCAAGCCCGCCGTCCCCCAGTTCGAGCCGATCGGCCACACCCCGCTCCTGATCCACTGGCCGGACGCCGACGCGGCCACGGGCCCGGACTCGGGCGTCGGCCGGACCTGCAACGCCCTGACCACCAACGTCGACCTGCACGCCACGATCGCCGAGGTGTTCGGCGCCGAGCCGGCCCACCGGACCCATGGCCGGTCGCTCGTCCCGCTGCTCACCGGCGACGCCGACCACGTGCGCGACTGGGCCATCGGCGGCGTCTTCGGCAACTGGGTCCAGGTGACCGACGGTCGTCACAAGTACGCCAGGGCCCCCGAGGGTGACGGCTTCCCGCTCTCGATGTGGTCGAACCGGTGGTCGACGATGCCGCTGCCCGTCGCCGGGCTCGGCGGCCTGCCCCGGCCGGACCGGCGAGCCACCCTGGACCACCTCCCCGGGTCGACCGTCCCGGTCATCCGCCAGCCCTTCGCCCCGGACGATCAGCTCCCGTTCTGGGCCAGCGGTGCCCGCTTCGCCGGCCAGCACCATCTCTACGACCTCGATGTCGACCCGGACGAGGCGGAGAACCGGACCGGGGAGCGGCTCGAGGGTGAGCTGATCGACCTGCTGCGGACCGCACTCGACGAGCTCGAGGCGCCGGGCGAGCAGTCGGAGCGCCTCGGCCTCGGCTGAGCCGGCGCCGGCTCGGTCCGTCTCGTCGGCGGGGGTTGGTGCCGGCCGGCACGGAGGGTCACCCCCGGGCCACCGGTAGCGTGGGAGGTGAGCGGGACGTGCCCGCACCTCGACGGGACGGACCGATGAGCGCCACCACATTCGATCAGCTCGGCCTGCCCGCCGACCTGGTGTCGGCCCTCGCGGCCCAGCGCATCACCGAGCCGTTTGCGATCCAGGCCCTTGCCCTCCCCGATGCCCTGGACGGGCGTGACATCCTCGGTCGGGCCCCGACGGGGTCGGGCAAGACGCTGGCGTTCGGCCTGCCGGCGCTGTCTCGTCTCGCCGGCACCGGCAAGGCCGGCAAGCGTCGGCCGAGGGCGCTGATCCTGTCCCCGACCCGGGAGCTGGCCGAGCAGATCCATCGGGAGCTCGGGCCCCTCGCCACGTCGGTCGAGCGACGGGTGACCTCGGTGTACGGCGGCGCCGCCGTCGGGCGCCAGATCTCGGCGCTGGCCAAGGGCATCGACCTCCTGGTCGCCACGCCGGGCCGTCTGCTCGATCTCATCGACCAGGGCGAGGTGTCGCTCGACCAGGTCGAGCTGGCCATCGTCGACGAGGCCGACCGCATGGCTGACATGGGCTTCCTGCCCGACGTCCGCCGCCTGCTCGACCAGACCAGGCCCGACCGCCAGACCCTCCTCTTCTCGGCCACCCTCGACGGCGACGTCCAGGAGCTGACGGATCGCTACCAGCGCGACCCGGTGCTGCACGAGATCGGCGATCCCGAGCCGGACCTCAGCACCGTCGACCACCGCTTCATCCGCATCGCCAAGACGAAGCGGATCGATGTCGCCGCCGACCTGATCGACGCCACCGGCTCCACGGTCGTCTTCGTCCGCACCCGCCACGGGGTCGATCGGCTCGCTCGCCAGCTGCGCGAGCGGGGGGTCAAGGCCGGCTACATCCACGGCGGCCGCAGCCAGTCACAGCGGTCGAGGGCGCTCGAGCTGTTCACCGACGGCAAGGTCGATGCGCTGGTGGCCACCGATGTGGCCGCCCGAGGGATCCACGTCGACGGCGTGGCCTGCGTGCTGCACTACGACCCGCCGGCCGAGACCAAGGACTACGTGCACCGCTCGGGCCGGACCGCCAGGGCCGGGGCCGGGGGCACGGTCATCTCGCTGCTCGATCCGTCCCAGGTGAAGGCGTCGCAGGCGATGCAGGTCGAGCTCGGCATCGAGGCCGACGTCGAGGAGCCACCCGAGATCACGGCACGGCCGAGGACCCGCATCGAGCGACCGGGCGACCGGCGCAACGGCCGGGCCAGGTCTGGCGCCGGTTCGACGAGGAAGCGGGGCCGCTCGACCGGCTCGGGTCGGGCCAGGGCCGACCGGGCCTCGACGGGCGACGAGCCGTCATCGGCCGGGCCGAAGCCCGCCGGTCCGGGACGGGGCGGCCGCAAGCCGACCGGCCCGAAGGCCACCCGCACCAAGCCGACCGGCCCGAAGCGCGGCGACCGCACCAAGCCGACCGGCCCGAAGCGCGGCGACCGCTCGACCGCCGAGTCGGCGCCAGACGGGCGATCCGGCAAGCCCGGCCGATCGGCGAAGCCGGCCGGGCCGGGGAAGGCCAAGGCCAAGCCGAAGGCCAAGCGCTCGACCAGCGGCGGCCGGGCAACCAAGCGAACCGGCCGGTCCCGCCCGCCGAACCGCAAGGGCAAGTTCGGGGCGAAGGGGCGGCGCTCCGGCTCCGGCCGGAGCTGAGCTCGTCCCGCCCGGGACGTCGCTCGCGATCGATCGGCGACGCGGTCCGGCCCGGACCGGTGACCCGCCTGGGGAGGCGTCAGGTCCGCTCGGCCGGCTCGGGTGACGGCACCCGGCCGTGTGCCGACAGCCGCCCGGCCTCGGCCTCGATGTCCGAGATGGCCTTGGCGATCTCGGCGATGTTGCCGGCCTCGTCGGTCACGGCCTCGGAGATCTGCTCGATCGTGTCGCTCTGCTCGACGGCGGTCTGCTTGAGCGTCGCCTGGCTGGCGTCGAGGGCGTCGACCATCTCGGCGATCGTGGCCATCGCCCTCGAGCTCTCCGCGACCCGCCCCTGCACCTCGTCGACCACGCCCGCGATCTCGGCGGCCGAGCGGGCGGTCTCCTGGGCCAGCCCCTTGACCTCGTCGGCCACGACGGCGAAGCCCTTGCCCGCCTCGCCGGCCCTGGCCGCCTCGATCGACGCATTGAGGGCCAGCAGGTTGGTCTGCTCGGACAGGTCGGTGATGGTGTCGACGATGCCGACGATCTCCTGGCCGGCCAGCCCGAGCTGCTCGACGAGGGCGTTGCTCTGCTGAGCCGCGGTGGCGATCTCGCCGACGGCGCCCGCCGTCTCCTCGGTCGACACCGACGTCGCCCGCAGGGCGGTGGCCAGGTCCCGGATGTCGTCGACGATGCGATCGGCCTCGGTCTCGACGGTCTGCGAGGCCCCGGTCACCCGCTCGACCCGTGAGCGGAGGGAGGCGCTGAGCGCCCGCCGCTCCTCGATCTGCTGGCGGACCAGCTCGGCCTCCTCGGCCTGGCGGGCGGCCTCGGCTCTGGCCGCGTCGGCCTCGGCCGCCTGGACGGCCCGCAGCTCGGCGTTCGACCGGGTGATCCGGCTCCGGAGCCACAGGCCGTTGCCGCCGGTCGCCAGCCCGATGGCGAAGGTGGCGATCGCCGTCGCCGCCGCGCCCCGAGCGTCGCCGTCGACCCGGTGGAGCAGCACACCCTGGGTCGCGGTGACCGGCACCAGGTAGCCGACGAGCCAGGTCCACGGCGTCGACACGCCGCAGAGCCCGGCGACGAGGACCGGGATCATCATCAGTCCGGCGTCGCGGATGAAGATCGGCATCAACAGCATCGAGACCACGGCCGCGCCGATGATGCTGATCCGGATCACCGTCGGTCCCCGCTCGCCCCAGGGGAACAGGATCGTCGCCGCAGCGCCGATCGGCCCGAACGCGACCTGCATGGCGGCCAGCCAGTCGACGGCGGTGCCGCTCAGCAGGTGCCACATCAGCCCGATCGACGCGGTCCACAGGTAGATGGCGACGCCGACGCGGCCGAGCTCGGTGTAGAAGCCGCGTCCGAGTTGATCCTCCTCCACGGTGCTCGCGTCGGCGGGACGGGGGCCGCCGGGAGGCCCGTCCAGATCTGAACGAGGCGACGGCGATTCCCCGGCCTCGGCCGGACGATCAGAGGGTGACGAAGGGGTGGTCGATCCGGTCGAAGAGGTCGGCCAGGAGGCGAAGGGTCAGTCCCCAGATGATCTGGTCCGGGTGGTCGAGCTGGATCCCTGGGAATGTCGTCCCGGTCAGCGGATAGCGGTAGTCGACGTAGCGGCGATCGTTGGCCAGCTCGTGCAACGGCACCCAGACCACGTCGGCCACCTCGTGGTTCAGCTCGAGCGCCGGCCGCGGCCCGGGCAACCACCAGGCGTGGGCCGACACGATGATCCGGCGATTGTTGGCCCGCCCGCCGTCGAGCTCGCTCAGCGTGCCGAGGAAGCGGGCCGGAGCGAGGTCGAGACCGATCTCCTCGGCCGTCTCCCTGGCCGCGGTGTGGCGCGGCGTGACGTCGGCCGGCTCCTCCCGCCCGCCGGGGAAGGCCATCTGCCCGGACCACGGGTCGGTCGGCTTGACCGCCCGCTGGATGAACAGCAGCTCGCTCCCACCGGCCGGTGGGCCACCGGCCCCGGCGCCGGCCCCGCCCGATGGCCGGCCGTTGTCGGCGGGGCGGAACACCGCCGCCACCGCGGCCCGGGGTGCCGCCTCGGCCTGGTCCGGCTCGTAGCGCTGATCGAGGAGTGCTTGCAGATCCCGCCAGTCGTCGATCATCGGCCGCTCACCCCGCGAGGTGCTTGGCCACGATCTCGATGGTGGTCTCGATGTCGTCGGCCGACACGTCGAGGTGGGTGACGAACCGGGTCACCGGCCGACCCTCGGCGATGAGCAGGCCGTCGTCGGCAACGGCCCGGGCCAGCCCGATCCCGTCGGGGAACCGGACGAAGGCCATGTTCGTGGCATGCCCGACGACCTCGACCCCGTCGAGCCGGCCGAGGCCATCGACGAGGCGGGCCGCATTGGCGTGGTCGTCGGCCAGGCGCTCGATGTTGTGCTCGATGGCGTGGAGCCCGGCGGCAGCCAGCACGCCGGACTGGCGCATGCCCCCGCCGAGCATCTTCCGCCACTTGCGGGCCCGCTCGATCAGGTGGGCCGAGCCGACCAGCACCGAGCCGACCGGGGCCCCGAGGCCCTTCGACAGGCACACCGAGACGGTGTCGAACGGGCCCGCCACCTCACGGGGGGCCACCCCGAGGGCGACCGCCGCATTCCACATCCTGGCCCCGTCGAGGTGGAGGGCGAGCCCGTTGGCCTCGGCCAGGGCGGCGGCCTCGAGCTGGTGGTCGAGGGGCAGCACCTTGCCGTCGTGGGTGTTCTCGAGGCACAGGAGACGGCTGTCGGCGAAGTGATGGTCGGCCGGCTTGATGACCGCCTGCACGCGATCGAGGTCGAGCCGGCCGTCCGGGAGGATCGGTACCGGTTGGGGCTGGATGCTCCCGAGCACGGCGCCACCACCGGCCTCGTAGCGGTAGGTGTGGGCGTTGTCGCCGACGATGTACTCGTCACCCCGCTGGCAGTGGGCCATCAGGGCGCAGAGGTTGCTCTGGGTCCCCGATGGCACGAACACGGCGGCGTCCTTGCCGAGCAGTTCGGCCGTGAC
The DNA here is from genome assembly GCA_028285495.1 of Acidimicrobiales bacterium. Classification (GTDB taxonomy): domain Bacteria; phylum Actinomycetota; class Acidimicrobiia; order Acidimicrobiales; family SZUA-35; genus JAHELU01. Next base: position 369,773 of record JANQPB010000044.1, on the reverse strand, counting down.
CCGCTCGAGCTCGGCCACCGTCGGGTCGTCGCCCCACACATCGTCGCCGACCTCGGCGTCGGCCATGGCCTGACGCATGGCGGCCGATGGGCGGCTGACGGTGTCGGAGCGGAGGTCGATCATCGGCCCATTGTGCCACCGGCCCCCCGTCCGCCACCCGGTCGGCGACGGCGGTCGAGTGCGCCACGTTGCCGATCCTCGTTGTCGTTACCGTGTGCAACGACAACGAAGTTGTCGAATTGGCATGAAAGGAACGAAGTCCTTTTTCGGGTCAAACCACCTACAGAGGTTGAAATCGGGATGCCCATTTACTAAACAGATGTCTGCGGGAGGAGTGTTTCCGCCGACATTCCTCCCGCTCTAAAGCAGCAGCCTCATCGGCTGTCGCCGCCGCCCCTGTGGGGCCGGTCCCGGCAGCACTGCGGACTGCGCCCCACAGGGTTTGTTCCCAGGGCCGTGCGGGATCCGACGAGCCAACGCTCGCGGTCGGCCGGCTTGCGCGCTGGCCGCCTCCGGGTGGCCGACAGGTGACGCTGCGTGAAGGCGTGGCGGAGTTCATCGCCAAGTCGCCCTGACGTCACCCCGCTGTCTCTGGGCATTCTGGTCGTCTTGCTACACACACATTGACCTCATTGTCGATGCGTTAGCAGGAGCATTCATGAATCTCGAGGACGACGAGACCACCAACCGGTCCGACAACCGCCCGTTCGCCGACGTCCTGGCCGCCCGAGTCAGTCGGCGGACGGCCATCGCCGGCGGTCTCGCCACCATGGCCACCACGTTCGTGGCCCCCTCCGTGGTCTCGGCCCAGGCCACCAACGGCAACCAGGCGACAGCCCCCGGTTCCGGCGGGCGCTCACGGGTCAACTTCGAGCCGGTGGCGATCGCCGACGGTGGCGGCCCCAACCCGGCCATCTCACCCGACTACCAGTACGACGTGATCCTCCCGTGGGGCGAGCCGATCCTGCCGCCCTACCCCGAGCACGTCAACGGCCAGAAGTCTGCGGCCGATCAGGAGAAGCAGATCGGCATCGGTCACGATGGCATGCACTTCTTCCCCGTCGGCCCAGGCAACGGTCGAGGCACCTTGGCCCTCAACCACGAGTTCGGCCGCAACACCCACGTGTTCGGCAAGGACGATCCCGAGTCACTCGAGGACGTGCGCCTGTCGCAGGCCGCCCACGGCATCTCGATGGTCGAGATCCGCAAGAGCAGCCGGGGCACGTGGTCGGTCGTTCGCGGCCACCGCCGCAACCGCCGCGTCACGGTCAACACGCCGGTGACGTTCAGCGGTCCCGCCGCCGGACACCCGGCGCTCGGCGACCCGACGAGGCCCTCGTACGGCACCGTCAACAACTGCTCGAGCGGGGCCACTCCGTGGGGCACCTACGTGACCTGCGAGGAGAACTTCAACGGCTACTTCGGCGCAACCGGCGGGTGGACCCCGACCGAGTCCCAGAGCCGGTACGGCTTCTCCGAGACCGGCTTCGGCTACGGCTGGGAGACGTTCGACCCCCGCTTCGACCTGTCGAGCCCCGACCACACCGGCGAGGACAACCGCTTCGGCTGGTGCGTCGAGATCGACCCGAACAAGCCACGCACCGCACCGGTCAAGCGCACCGCGATGGGCCGGTTCAAGCACGAGGGTGCCGCCTTCACCACCGGCCTCGGCGGCAAGGTGGTGTGTTACATGGGCGACGACCAGCGCTTCGACTACATCTACAAGTACGTGTCCCGCAAGAGCTGGCGGGCCATGCGGGCCGAGGGCGTCAGCCCGCTCGACGACGGCGACCTCTACGTCGCCCGGTTCGACGATGACGGCACCGGTGTGTGGCTCCACCTCGACATCGCCGACCCGGTGCTGGCCAACCTCTTCGCCGACCAGGGCGAGCTGCTGATCGACACCCGGCTGGCCGCCGACGCCCTCGGCGCCACCCCGATGGACCGTCCGGAGTGGGCCACCGTCGCCCCGAACGGCGACGTGTACTGCACCCTCACCAACAACTCGCGCCGGATCGAGCCCAATGCGGCCAACCCGCTGGCGCCCAATGCGGACGGTCACATCATCAGGTGGACCGACACCAGGCGCAACACCGGCCTGGAGTTCGAGTGGGACATCTACCTCTTCGCCCAGGACACCCACGGCACCGACGACACGTTCTCCGACCCGGACGGGCTGTGGGCCGACAAGCACGGCCGGCTCTTCATCGAGACCGACGGTGGCCAGAAGGACGGCCTGAACAACCAGATCATGGTGGCCGATCTCCGGACCGGCGACCTCCGCCGGCTGCTGACCGGCGTCGCCGGTGACGAGATCACCGGCATCGCCTACACGCCGAACCAGCGGATCATGTTCGCCAACAGTCAGCACCCGGGCAACGGCGACCCGAACCTGACCAATTTCCCGGTCATGAACGAGACGCCGGATGGGGCGACCATCCCCCGCGATGCCACGTTTGTCATCACGAAGAAGGACGGCGGCATCGTCGGGAGCTGACGCTGCGGCCGCCAACCGGTCGCACCGCGACGTCGCCACGGCCCCCGGCCCGCACCTCGATCTCTCCGGTCGGGGTCGGGTCGGGCCCCGGCCGGTCGGCGCCCCGGATCGGCCGACCGTCGCCGACTCAGTCGACGGAGGAGGACAGTCGCCCGGCCTGTCGGTCGAGGTCCCGGATGGCCCCGGTGATGTCGGCGATGGCCTTGGCCCCGGCGGTGGCGGCGTCGGCGATGCCACCGACCACCCCGGTCTGCTCGACGACGGCGGTCTCCAGCGACGACTGGGTCGACTCCAGTTCCGACACCATCGCGCTGACGGCGTCCATGGCCTCGGTCGATGCCCCGAGGCGGTGCTGGACGTCGTCGATCACGTCGGCGATGCCGGAGGCGGAGCGGGCGGTCTGGGCGGCCAGCTCCTTGACCTCGTCGGCGACGACGGCGAAGCCCTTGCCGGCCTCGCCGGCCCTGGCCGCCTCGATGGTGGCGTTGAGGGCCAGCAGGTTGGTCTGCTCGGACAGCTCGGCGATCGTGTCGACGATGCCGACGATCTGCTGCCCGGCGTCGCCGAGTTGGCCGATCAGCTGCTGGCTGTCGGTGGCGGCGTCGGCGATCCGCTCGACGAGCCGGTTCGCCTCGGTCGAGGTGGCCGACGTCGCCCGCAGGCCGGTGGCCAACTGGTCGACCGACGATGCGATGCTGGTGCTCTGACCCTCGACCTCGTCGGAGGCCCGGCGGACGTCCTCGACCAGCCGCCGCACCGAGCTCGCCACCTCGACCCGCTCCCGGAGCTCGTGCTCGATCCTCGTCGCCTCGGCGACACGGCGCTCCGCCTCGGTCGCGGCCCGGTCGGCGGCCTGAGCCTGCGTGTCGAGCAGCGCCCGGTTCCCGGTCGCCACCTCGTTGCGCATCCACACCGACATGCTCCCGGTGAGGAGCCACGTCCCCAGGTAGAGGCCCATCTCCCCGAGCCCGGCGGCCGGACCGAGCTCGTCGACCCTGAGCCACCCGACGGCGAACGCCCCCGGCAGCAGCACCGCCATCCATCGCCGGTCGACGGCGGCGCCGGCATAGGCCGCGGGCAGCACGGGCACGGCCAGCAGCGGTGGTGTGCGGGCGAAGAGCGGGAAGAAGACGAGGAAGACCACCCCGGCCAGCGCCACCATCAGCCGGGCCAGATCGTGGCCTCGGCCCTCCCACGGCAGCAGGGTGAGCAGGCCCCCGCCGACGCAGGCCACCACGAAGCCGACCGTCAGGGGGTCCCCGACCTGACCGGCGCCGATGGCCCACATGGCCGTCAGGAATGCGGTCGCGCCGTAGAGCCGGCCGGCGAAACGCCCGACCCGCAGGTCTCGGTCGTCGGCGTCGACGGTCGTCGACGCGGCTTCACCCATGGATCAACCGGTCGGCCCTGCGGCCGCGGAGTTGAGCCTCGCCGCCGGTGCTGCGTGGTGGCGCCGGGGCGCGAGCCCCGCCCGTCAGCGTTGGAGGCCGAAGAGCCGCCTGGCGTTGTCACCGATGAAGTCCCGCTGCTCGCCGACGGGGAACGACGCCACCAGCTCGTTGAGGTCCTCGACGTATTCGGGCGTGTGGTCGGCGTGAGGGAAGTCGGACGCCCACAGGAACCGCTCGACCCCGAACCGCTCGGCCAGCGCCGGGATGGTGCGCTCGTCCGGGTCGCAGCTGATCCAGATCCGCTCCCGGAAGTAGTCGCTCGGCTTGTGCTCGAGCGGGACCCGGCCGCCGATGAACGTGTGGCCGTAGACGGCGTCGATCCGGTCGAGCCAGTAGCCGATCCAGCCGCCACCCGACTCGAGCACCAGCACCTTGAGTCGGGGGAAGCGGTCGAAGACGCCGTAGTCGAACAGCGTCGTGAACTGGTGCCGGACCCCGTCCGAGGCCGTCACCGAGGCCAGCAGCCGGAGCTGCTTGACGTTCTCCCACGTCCCCATCCGCTCGCCCTTGGTCCACTGCGGCTCGAAGGTCGGGTGGATGGCGAAGGGGACGCCGAGGTCCTGGACGGTGGCGAAGACGACGTCGTGGTCCGGGTGGCCGAGCGGCTTGGCGTCGTGGGTGAAGGGACAGACGTAGACGCCCTTCGCCCCGTCGCCGACCGCCCGCTCGGCCTCCGCCGCGGCGGCTGCCGGGTCGGACAGCGACAGGTGGGCGGTGGGGACCAGCCGGGGGCTGTCGGCGCAGAACTCGGTGATCCAGCGGTTGTAGGCCCTGGTGTAGGCCTGGGCCAGCGCCGGGTCGGTGACCTCGGCCTCCCAGAGCAGGCCGACCGTCGTGTACAGGATGGCGACGTCGATGTTCTCGGCGTCGAGCAGGACCAGCCGCTCGTTCGGGTCCATCGTGCCGTACGGCGCCTCGCGGAGGTACGTCCGCTCGGGGTCCTTCTGCAGGGCGGCCAGATCGGGGTAGCCCATGGCCCCGAGGGTCGACGGGAAGCCACGGCGTGACATCCTGGACCGGCGGCCGTCGATCTCCAGCTCCTCCAGGCCGTTCTCGTCGACCCGGATCCGCAGCGCCCGGTCCCGGAACGCAGGATCGATGTACTCCTCCCAGAGCGTCGGCGGCTCGAGGATGTGCCCGTCGGCGTCGACGGCGCCGTCGACCGCCACCCGGTGGGTCTCGTGCATCGGCTTGCTGGCGGTCACGGTCAACGTCATGGTCCATCTTTGCCCGCCCGGGACCGGTCCCACCAGCTCGGGCGACGGCTCGGCCGGCGACCCCCGGTGGCGCGACGGCGCCGTCAGCGCTGCTCGGCCAGCAGCTGCTGGTAGAGGTGGAGGTTGTCGCGACCGAAGCAGCAGAACACGACCTCGCCGAGCCGGTGATCGTCGACCCGGCCGAGCCACCCGGCCGTGGCCTCGACGGCCACCCGGGCGGCCCGGGCCTTGGGGAAGCCGTAGACCCCGGTGCTGACGTTGGGGAAGGCGATCGTGCGGCAGTGGTGCTCGCGGGCCAGGTCGAGACAGCGGGCGTAGCAGGAGGCGAGCGTGCGATCGTGCTCGTCGGCCCCGTCGTCGGTCCAGATCGGGCCGACCGTGTGGAAGACGAGGCCGGCCGGGAGCTCGCCGGCCTCGGTGGCGACGGCGTGACCGGGCTGGCAGGGGCCGTTGGCGGCGACGATCGTGCGGCAGGCGGCCAGGATCGCCGGGCCGCCGGCGGCGTGGATGGCACCGTCGACCCCGCCGCCGCCCATCAGCGAGGAGTTGGCGGCGTTGACGATGGCATCGACGCCCAGGGTGGTGATGTCGGCCAGGACCACCGAGAGCCGTGTCGGAGCGTCGGGCACGTTCGCGATCCTAGACGGACCCCCTGACACGAGTCGGTCGGGGCCCCGGCCCGGCATCGGTCGCCGGTGGGTTCGGCCGGCCGGGATCGGTGGCCGGTCCCCGCCTTTTCCGTCGGCGGTGTGGGGACCTACGCTCGGTCGATGGGGCCGATGGAAGGTGTCCGGGTCGTCGAGCTGGCGCTGTGGGTGGCCGGTCCGAGCTGCGGCGGCATCCTCGCCGACTGGGGGGCCGACGTCGTCAAGGTCGAGCCGCTGGCCGGTGACCCGTTCCGGTCGCTCGAATGGCTCTACGGCGAGGGGGTCAACCCCCCGTTCGAGCTCGACAACCGGGGCAAGCGCAGCGTCGCCGTCGACCTCACGACGGAGGCCGGGCGCGACATCCTGCACCGGCTGGTCCAGCCGGCCGACGTGTTCGTGACCAACTACCGCCTTGCCGGTCTGGAGAGGCTCGGCCTCGATCCGGACGCGCTGACCGACCGCTACCCCGCCCTCGTCTACGCCCATGTCAGCGGGTACGGGCTGCGGGGCGACGAGCGGGACCGGGCCGCCTACGACGTCGGGGCCTGGTGGGGGCGGGCCGGTGTCGCGTCGGCGATCACGCCGGACGGCGTCGACCTGCCCTACCCCCGCGGCGGGATGGGCGACCACATGACCGGGCTCGCCGCAGCCGGCGGGGTGTCGGCGGCGCTCTTCCACCGGTCCCGCACCGGCGACGGTCAGGTGGTCTCCACGTCGCTGCTCCGCAACGGCGCCTACCAGCTCGGGTGGGACCACAACGTCAACCTCCGCACCGGGGCCGAGACCGTGCCCCAGACCCGGAAGGACCCGCCGAACCCGCTCATCAACGGCTACCGCTGCGGCGACGGTCGCTGGGTGTGGCTGCTCGGGATGGAGGGCGACCGGCACTGGCCGCGGGTCATCGAGGCCCTCGGCCGGCCGGAGTGGGCCGACGATCCGCGCTTCGCCGACATCGCCGCCAGACGTGACCACTCGCTCGACCTGGTCGCCGCCATGGACGAGGTGCTGGCCACCAGACCTCGTCACGAGTGGGCCGACGTCTTCGACCGCCACGACGTGTGGTGGGCGCCCGTCAACCACAGCCACGAGCTCGGCGACGACGAGCAGGCCAGGGCCGCCGGCTGCCTGGTCGACGTGCCCATGGCCGACGGCTCGACGGCGACGATGGTGGCCAGCCCGGTCGACTTCGATGGAACCGCCTGGTCGGTGCGGGAGCCGTCGCCCGAGCTCGGGCAGCACACCGAGCTGGTGCTGGCCGAGGCCGGCGTCGGCTGGGACGAGATCGAGGCGCTCAAGGCCGACGGCGTCATCCCGTAGCCGGGCCGGCCGCGGGGTCGGGGGCGACCACCGGTCGCCGCCTGACCGGGCGCGGCCCGCTCGCTGTCACACCCCGTCGCCAGACTGGAGGGACCACCTCAAGCCAGCGAGCATCCAGGGAGCCGCCATGACCACCCCGCCACCCTCCGGTCTCGACCCCGATCTCACCCGGCCGGTCTCGCTGAGCCAGTTCTACCCGTTCGTGCTGGCCGACTCGCTGGCCAAGCGCAGCAGGGCCGAGTCGATCCGCCGGGTCCACGCCATGCCGTCGCCGGCGATCGACTACTGGCGGCTCCTTCGGCTCCACGTCGTGGCCCACCACCAGCTGGCGGCCGACCCCCGGCCCGAGCCGCCCGGCGCCACCGATCCGCTCGACGCCGCGGTCGATCTGGCCGGGCCGGAGCGCCACCACCTCTACGAGCGGGCGGTGGCCAACTACCGCCGGTTCCTCGGTCGCAGCCGGGTCGAGTGGATCGACCAGCCGAGGCGCACGATCTGGACGGCCGGCAGGCTGAAGGTGCGGGTCGACCCGGAGCTGCACGTCACGATCGACGGTGACCCGCACGTCGTCAAGCTGTACCTCAAGGCCGACCCGGCCCTCGCCCTCACCCAGCGAACCGCCAACCCGCTGGTCTGGCTGCTGACCGATGGCCACGGTCACCTCGGTCGCCCGCTCGTGCTCGACCTGCTCCGGGGGCGGGCGTTCGGACTCACCAGGCCGACGCTGGACCACGAGGCGCTGCTGCGGGCGCAGGCCGCGGCCTTCGTGTCGCTGTGGGACGCCGGAGCCGCCGCCCGCGGCCGCCACCCGAGCGCCAACCCCGGCGGCCACGAGCTGCCGGGCGACGCCGCCGTGGCCTGATCCGTTCGTCGCCGACCCCAGCCGCTCGCCAAGTCCCGGCGGCGGTGGCGACGGCGGACCGGGTGTCGTCGGCCGCCGCGGATTCGACGAACTCGGGACGGCACGGGCCACCATGGCCCATGGCTCCCAACTCACTCGTTCGGCTGCCCCGTTGGCGGCAGGCCAGCGCTCGACTGCTCGCCGCCGCCGAGGCGGGTCGGCTCCCCGACGCCGTGATCCGAGCCGGGATCGATGCCCGCCTCCGGGCCAAGGTGGCCAGCGAGGGACGGGGCGGACCGGAGGCGGCCGAGGCCCGCAAGCGCGAGCTGCTGGCCGATCGGGCCGCCGGGCCGGTCACCACCAACGTCGTCGATGCCAACCGCCAGCACTACGAGGTGCCACCCGAGTTCTTCCACCGGATCCTCGGGCCCCGGCTCCGCTACTCGTGCTGCTGGTGGCCCGACGGTGTCGACGACCTGGCGGCCGCCGAGGAGGCGGCGCTCACCCAGACCGTCGAGCGGGCCCGGATCGCCGACGGCGAGCGCGTGCTCGAGCTCGGTGCCGGCTGGGGGTCGCTCTCGCTGTTCCTGGCCGAGCGCTTCCCGCAGGCGGAGATCGTCACCGTGTCGAACTCGACCACCCAGAAGGCCAGCATCGACGCCGCGGCCGAGCGCCGCCGCCTCACCAACCTGACGGTGATCACCGCCGACGTCGGCCGCTTCGAGCCCCCGCCGCCCGGCCGGCCGTTCGATCGGGTCGTCTCGGTCGAGATGTTCGAGCACGTCCGCAACCATCGGGCCCTGCTCGAACGCATCGCCGGCTGGCTCCGGCCAGGCGGCACCTGCTTCGTGCACGTCTTCGCCCATCGCCAGCTGGCCTGGCACTTCGACGCCGACGCCGAGTCCGACTGGATGGCCCGCCAGTTCTTCGCCGGCGGCACGATGCCGTCGGCCGACCTCCTCCTGCGGGAGCAACGCCACCTGACCGTCGTCGACCACCACTGGCTCGACGGCACCCACTACGCCAGCACCCTTCAGGCCTGGCTCGACCGCCTCGACGCCGACCCGGACGGCTGCCTCGCCGCCCTCGCCACCGGTGACGACCCGAACCCGCCCGAGCTGCAGCTCAACCGGTGGCGGCTGTTCCTGCTCGCCAGCATCGGCACCTGGGCCTTCCGGGGCGGTCGCGAGTTCGGGGTCGGCCACTACCTCTTCGAGCGCCCGGACGGTCGCTGACGGGCCGCGCCGCCGCTTGCGCCGACCAACCAGCCGGCGGGCCTTGGCGTTGGCGACGGGCCCGTGCCAAGGTCGGCCCATGGACTTCCTCTCCGAGTCGGTCGCCGACATCGCCGCCCGGGTCAACGCAGGCCAGCAGTCGGCCCGCGAGGTCACCGAGCATGCCATCGGTCGCATCGAGGCGCTCGACCCGACCCTCAACGCCTTCGTTGCCTGGGACGGCGACGCGGCCCTGGCCCAGGCCGACGCCATCGACGCCCGGGTCGCCAACGGCGAGACGGTCGGCCCGCTGGCCGGGGTGCCGGTCGGGGTGAAGGACCTGGAGGCCGTCACCGGCTTCACCACCAGCTTCGGCTCGGCGCTGCACGCCGACGACCCGCCGGCCACCGACGATTCCCTCCACGTGGCCCGGCTCCGGGCCGCCGGCGCCGTCATCGTGGGCAAGACCAACACCCCCGAGTACGGCCACAAGGGAGCAACCGACAACCTCCCCTTCGGCACGACCGGCAACCCGTGGTCGGCCGAGCACTCACCCGGCGGCTCGTCCGGCGGCACGGCGGCGGCCATCGCCTCGGGCATGGTCCCCCTCGGAACCGGCTCGGACGGCGGTGGTTCGATCCGCATCCCCGCCTCGCTGTGTGGGCTGTCCGGCCTCAAGCCCGAGACCGCCCGGGTCCCGATCACCGGTCGGACCATGCCCGGCTCCGGCCTGCTGTCGACCAACGGCCCGATGGGCCGGACCGCGATGGACACCGCCGTCGCCCTCGACGCCGTGTCGGGCCCGGACGGTCGAGACCCGCTGTCGCTGCCGCGGCCGGACGGCTCGCTCGTCGACGCGGTGGCCACCGCCGAGCCGCCGGCCCGCGTCATCTGGTCGCCGACGATGGGCTTCGCCAAGGTCGACCGGGAGGTGCTGGCCTCCTGCACCGCAGCCGTGCAGGCGCTGGCCGCCGCCGGCACCGAGGTGATCGAGATCGAGACGGTCTTCCCCGACGACCCGGTCACCGCCTGGCTCGTCCTCTGGAGCGTGGCCCGGTTCAAGGCCCAGGGCCACCTGATCGGCACCGCCGACTGGGACCGGCTCAGCCCATCGATCCAGCCCCAGATCACCCACGGGGCGACGGTTTCCGGCGTCGACCACGCCAGAGCCCACGACGCCTGCTACGAGCTCAACTGGCGGCTCGAGGAGGCCTTCGAGCAGGCGCCGCTGATCCTGACCCCGACCAACGCCGGCCAGCCGCCGCTGCTCGGCCAGGACGGCGAGATCGACGGCGAGGCCGAGGTCGGCTGGGTCCGGTTCACCTACGGCATCAACATGACCAGGAACCCGGCCGGCACCGTCTGCACCGGGCTCACCGAGGCCGGAACGCCGATCGGGCTCCAGGTGATCGGCCGCCACTTCGCCGAGGGCGAGGTGCTGGCGGCGATGGCTGCGGCCGAGCGGGTGATCGGGTTCGAGGCGAGGCCGTCGGGGGCCTCCGCGGCCTGACCGGAGCCGGGCTCGGCCGTCGCCCCGAACCCCGAGCCCAACGGCGCTCGCCGGTGACCCCGGCGCATCGGGCCCGTCGCAGCGCCGGCCGCCTCGGGCCCACCGGCCCGGCAGTAGGCTTGCCGGGTGCCGAACCCCGCCGCCGCATCGGCTCGGTCCATCGTCGCCGGGTCGACCGCCCGGCCGATCGTCGTCGTCGCCTGGCTCGCCCTTGGCGCAGCCATGGCGGCCGCCTGCGCCGCACTCGACGGGAACGGCGACGACGGTCCGGCGCTCGGGTCCGGCACGGTGCCCGCATCCGAACTGGCCGCCGTCGACGAGGCCGGGGGCGACGGCGACGGGGGCGCATCGGACGAGACCGCCGACGCCGGCACCGGACCGGACGACGGCGGCCCCGACGGGGCGGGCGACCCCGACGGCGACGGGGCCCCGATCGCGCCGGCCCCCGAGTCGAGCGATCTCGATCCCGAGCTCTCGCCCGACCCGTCGGTCGACTATCCGGCGGGCACGTGCTACCGGCCGCCGTCGACCGGAGCCGATGCCGCCCCGATCGACGGTGCCGTGGCCGAACCGGTCGACTGCCTGCAGCCCCACACGATCGAGGTCTACGCCTCGGTCGACCTCCCCGGCGGCCCCGGCGCGCCGTTCCAGGGTCTCGACGCCGCACTCGAGGTCTGTGGCGCGGAGTTCGAGCGGCTCACCGGTGTCGCCCTCTCGCTCGCCACGGTGATCGACCGCTCGGTACTGCGGCCCAGCGAGGCGACGTGGGCGGACGGCGAGCGGACCGTCACCTGCTACGTCGTCTTCCCCGACTCGACCACCGAGCGCCTGGGCGACCTCGATCCGCTCCGCAGCTTCGGTCGGGTCTCGCTGTTCGGCCTCGACGCCGGTGACTGCCTGGCCACCTTCGACCAGACCGAGACGTGGTTCGAGCTCGTCGACTGTGGCCAGCCCCACGAGGGTGAGGTCTTCGTGGCCCAACGGCTCGCCGACGAGGCGTACCCGGGCGACCTGGTACTGACCAACACGACCGACGACCTCTGCTTCGGTCAGACCTTCGAGGACTTCGTCGGTCGCGACTACGCCAGCTCGACGATCCGGTCGATCAGCAGCGTGCCGACCGCCGAGACGTGGGCGCTCGGCGACCGCACGGTGAACTGCATCCTCGTCGACGGGGGTGTCCGGTCCGAGTCGCTCCGCGGCAGTGGCCGGTGACCGGCGGCGAGCGGCGCCGGTTCCCCCGGCCCGGCCGGTCAGCGGACGGTGACCTGCCGGCTGGTCGGCTCGGCCGGGCTCTCCCCGTCGGGGCCACGGGCCCAGACCTGGATCAGGTAGTCGCCCGCCTCCAGGGCGGTGCCGGGGAGCTCGACCCGATAGGTGCCCGACGTCGGGTCGTCGTCGGTCACCGAGAGCTCGGCCTCGAATCGCTCGGCCTCGGGCGCCGCCGGGTCCTCCGGGGTCCAGAACGCGTCCGAGCTCATGTTGAGCACGGTCAGCTCGACCCGCTCGACGCCACCGTCGTGGAAGGCGCCGCCGGCGATCACCAGGTCGCCGTCGACGACATCGCCCTCCATCGGCTCGTCGATCGCCGCGTAGGGCAGCGCTCCGTCGCCACCGGGCGCCTGCACGACCAGTGGGCCGGTCGAGGTCGGGGCCTCGGTGCTTGCGGTGCCGGCCGCGGTGACCTCGGTCGTCGACGGGGCCGTCTCGGCCGCCTCGGTGTCGTCGGCCAACCCGAGGTCGAGGGCGGTCAGGCCGACGAGTACCACCGCCGTGATCGCCGCCATCGCCGCGGTGATCAGGGCCCACCGCTTCGACCGCACCGGCGGTTCGGCCGGCTCGTCGAGGATGGGAGCGGGACCGGGCGCCGGCACGGCCGGCTTGGTCACGGCCCGACCCCGGCCCCGCGGTCGACGGAACCGTCGGCGACCGCCCTCGCCGTCGACGGCGTCGAGGGCGGCGCTGATCGACTCGTACCAGTCGGCCATGTTGGGGTGGCGCTCGTCCGGCTCGGCGGCGAGACCGATGTCGAAGAACGGCTCGAGGCCCTCGGCGTAGAAACCGTCGTGGGCCGCCCACTCGATGATCGCCGTCGCCGAGAAGATGTCGGCCCGATGGTCGACGACGGTGACGTCGTCGCGCTGCTCGGGGGCGGCGAAGCCCTGGGTGCCGCCGCCGGCGGTGAACCCGGAGGCCTTGACCAGGTCCTTGGCGTGGCCGAGGTCGGCCAGCAGGAGCCGCTCGCCCGGTTCGAGCAGGTGGACCTGGCCCTGGGTCGGCGCGCTCGGGCGGGCCCGGGACGATGGGCGGCTGCGGATCAAGATGTTGCCGGGCGACACGTCCCGGTGGACGATGTCGGCGTCGTGCAGGGCGGTCAGCGACTCGGTCAGGTGCTGGGCCAGCGTCACCAGGTCGTCGCGGGTGAGCACCTGGTGGGCTTGGCGGATCTCCTCGACCCGGCGGCGGAGGTCGCCCCGGTCGGCCAGCTCCAACACCATGAACGGCTGCCCGGTCTCGGTCTCGCCGACCTCGTAGATCCTGGCGATGTAGGGGCTGGTGACCGTGGCCCGCAGCTTGTACTCGTCCATGAACCGGCGCCGGGTGTCGGGAACCAGGCTGTGGTTCTCGGCCAGGACCTTGATGGCGACCTCGCGATGGCGCTCCTCGTCGAGTCCCCGGTAGACCGTCGAGAACCCGCCGGCGCCGATCGGGGCGATGATCCGATAGCGACCGATGTGGTGCTTCGTCCGGGTCGTGCGGGTCATGGCCTCAGGTCGACGGCAGCTCGGGCAGCCGGGCCGCCAGGAGGGCTCGACCGCGGCTGAGGCGCGACCGAACGGTGTTGATGGCCAGCCCCTGGCGCTCGGCGATCTCCGAGTAGCTGAGGCGCTCGACGTCTCGCAGCAGCACGGTCTCGCGGAAGACCGGTGGGAGCGAGTAGACCGCCTCCCTGACCAGGTTCCGCTCGGCCACCAGCGAGCTGACCCGGCGTTGGGTCCAGTCGCCGGCCTCGTCGTCGAGCTCCGTTGACGACCGCTGGCGCCGCAGCTCCGACACTGCGGTGTTGCGGGCGAGCGACCACAGCCAGGTCGTGAACTTCGAGTCGCCCCGGTAGCGGTGGATCGAGCGGGCGACGGCGATCAGCACCTCCTGCTCGACCTCCTCGGCCAGCACCGCATCGCGCACGTGGCGGGCGATCGCCGGCGTGGCCAGGCGGTAGTCGGTGACCAGCCCCAGCAGCAGCTCGAGCGCGTACGGGGAGCCCTCGGCGGCCGACAGGGCCAGCAGGTTGAGGACACGGTCGGCCTCGGCGTCGTCGCCGTTGGCGTAGAGGGCGATCAGCCGGGCCTCGGCCTTCGGTGATCCCTTGGCGAGCTGGGCCACGAGGGCGTCCAGGCTCGACCGGGGTCCGGTCGGGCGCTCCCCGTCGATCGATCGCCAAGACACTGTCACCACCCTAGGTCCACCGGGCCTGCTGTCGCTAGGCGCACACCGGGCCGTCGGCGGCCGCGACTGATCGATCGCCGACGCCGCCACCGGTGCCGGCGGCCCCGGCGCGGTGATCTGGCGGCGGTTCTCAGCACCGAGCGAGGCAACAGCGTAGCCGTCGGGCCGCGACAACGATGGTCGTCGAGCCCACCATCTCGATCCGTCGACTCGAATGTCCTCCGAGGCCATCGGCGGACTCGGTAGTGTTTTCGGATGGATCAATTCGGATCGGAGGTACGGGCGGCGCTGACCGCCAACCGGGCCAACTGGAACAGCCGGGTCCCGGTCCATGTCGGACCGGACGGCTACCGCCTGGATCGGCTGGTCGCCGACCAGACGGCCCTGTCCGACGTCGTCGACTTCGATCGCCGCTACCTCGGCGACCTCACGGGTCAGGACGTCCTGCACCTCCAGTGCCACATCGGCACCGACACGATCTCGCTTGCCCGGCTCGGGGCGTCGGTGACCGGCCTCGACTTCTCGGAGGCTGCGATCGACGTGGCCACCGACCTGACCGAGCGGTGCGGGGCCGAGGCCGAGTTCATCCTGGGCGACGTCTACCGGGCCCCCACCCTCATCGAGCGCACGTTCGACCTCGTCTACACCGGCGTCGGGGCCATCCCCTGGCTGCCCGACATCCAGGCCTGGGCCTCCGTCGTGGCCGAGATGCTGCGGCCTGGTGGTCGCTTCCACATGACCGAGGGCCACCCGATGGCGCTGGTCTTCGCCGACGACGCCACCCCCGAGCACCTCCGCATCGACTACCCCTACTTCGAGGGCCGTCCGGCCATGCGCTTCGAGGACTCGGCCAGCTACGTCGGGTCCGGCACGGTCGAATCACCGGAGTCGTTCGAGTGGGCCCACAACATGGGGGCCATCGTGCAGGCCCTGATCGACGCCGGGCTGATCATCGACCGGCTCGAGGAGCACCGAGAGCTCGCCTGGCCGTTCCTGCCATGGATGGAGCCGGTCCCCGACCGCGAGGGCTGGTATCGGCTCCCCGAGTCGCTTCGCCACTCGATCCCGCTGATGTTCACGCTGCAGGCCCGCAAGCGCACCTGAGGCCCCCGGCCCGACCGCCGAGGTCGCCGATGGCCGCGGCCTCCGAGAATCTCGGGTGGCGCGGAAGTTTTCGGCCATCGCCCTCGTCAAAGGAGATGTGGGACCGAGCGGCCCGAACCACGGCGAGCGTCGATGGCGGCCATGATGGTCGACGTGACCGACCCGTCCCTCGTCCGGCAGGCGGTCGACGGTGACGTCGATGCCTTCGCCAAGCTCCTGCGCGAGCACGACGACCGGATGCGGGCGGTCGCCTACCGCCTGGTCGGCTCGGAGTCGGTGATGGACGACGTGCTCCAGGTCGCCTACCTGAAGGCCCACCGGGCCCTGCCGGGGTTCCGGGCCGACGCCGACTTCGGCACCTGGCTGCACCGGATCGTGGTCAACGCCGCCTACGACCACCTGCGCAAGGTCGGGCGGACGGCCGAGGTGCCGCTCGATGCCGTCCCCGAGCCGGTCGCCCCGACCTCGATGGAGGATCGGCTCGCCCTCGGCACCCAGCTCCAGGACGCGCTGGCCACCCTCAGCCCTGACTTCCGGGCCGCCGTCGTGCTGGTCGATGGCGAGGGCCTGTCCTACGCCGAGGCGGCCGAGGCGTTGGGCGTCGAGCGCGGTACCTTGGCCAGCCGCCTCAACCGGGCCCGCGCTCAGCTGCGCGATCGACTCCGCCGGCCCGACGGGGAGGAGACCCGATGACCGACGAGCTCGTGCCGGACGACCCCTCGCCCGTGGCCGAGTACCGCGACCCCGAGCTGACCAGGCGATTCGCCAACGACCCGGTCCCCGGCCACCGGGCGGGCTTCTGGAACGACCTCGAGGCCAAGCTCGGTGTCGGTCAGCGACTCGACGGTCCCCTCGGCGGCGCCGACCATGCCGCCGCCGACGGCGCCGACGAGGCTGGCGTCGACCTGCTCGACCCGGCGACCTCGCCGCTCGAGCTGGTCGGCCGTCGCCCGAACCGGACCCGGCCCCGCTCGCCCGGCCGCTGGCTGGCCGCCGCCGCAGCGGCGCTGGTGGTCGCCCTCGGCGCCGCCGCCCTCGTCGACCGGGCCCGGCCGGCCTCGGTGGTCGAGTCCGCCACCCCGGAGCCGACCACCACCGTCTCCACCGCGCCCTCGACCGCGAGCACCGTCGACTCGACGACCACGACCGAGGTCCCGGCCTCGTCGACGACGACCTCGACCTCGACGACGACGACAGAGGCGGCCCCGGTCGAACCCGGCTCGGGCCCGGTCGGCTACTTCGACGGCGACGCCACCGTCCGCAGCATCGGCCCAGGCGAGGCGGTCGGGTTCAGCCCGGACGGCTCGGCCGTGCTCGTCGTCGACGACGCCCCCGGCCCGTCATCGGGCTGCGAGGGCGCCGAGCACCTGATGCTGTATACCCAGAGCCTGGCCACCGGCGAGCGCCGACCGACGATCGAAGCCGAGGCGAACGGGGCGCCGGCGATCGTGGAGACGGGCGGCCTCGAGCTGGCGATCGCCCCCTTCGACGACGCACCGGCCGCGGTGGCCACCCGGCCCGTCTACTGGCTCGACCGGTGTGACGGCGTCGCTGGCACCGTCAGCCGCGGCGTGCTGTCGGCCGACGGCACCATCACCAACGTCGAGCAGCTGCCGGCGGGCGAGCCCGACCCGTTCGACGCCGACCGCTCGGGGCTCCGGGCCGCCCCGGACGGCCGACACGGCATCGTGCTCGACTCGGGCACCGTCACCGTGGTCGAGCTCGACGACGCCGGCGAGCCGGCGACCGACGGCGCCGTCCGCACGCCCCCGACCGATGTGGCCGACGTCGCGGTCAGCCGGGCCGTCTGGTCGCCGGACGGGCAGGCGGTCGCCCTCGGCGCTGACGACTCGGTGATCCTGTGGTCGCCCTGGACCGGCGACCACCAGCGCTTCGTCAACGGCGCCACCACCGGTCTGGCCTTCGATGCGGACGGCCGTCGACTCGCCGTCGTCTCCTGGGACCGGGGTCTGCGCAGCAGCATCCTCTCCTTCGGTGACCTGCCCGATCCGGTTCCGGCCCCCGCCCGCTGCTCCGGGCGGGTCGACCTGAGGCCGCTGTCGGGCGAGACGTTGCTCGGTGATGGCGTCGCCCCGGCGGTGGCCGCCACGCTGCTGGCGGTCGACGAGGCGGCCGCCACCTGTGACTGGGAGGCCCTGGCCGAGCTGGCGGCCGACGGGTTCGTGGCCAGCTTCGGCGGCGGCGAGGTGGTGCCGTTCTGGCAGGAGCAGGAGCGCGACGGCCGCTCGCCCATGTGGTTCCTGCGGGTGCTGCTGCGCCAGCCCTTCGGGATCGACGCCGAGGCCGACCCGACGCTGTCCGTGTGGCCGGCGCTCCACCTCGAGACGAGCTGCGACTACACGCCGGCACAGCGCCGGGTGCTCACCGCGCTCGGCTACGATCCGGCGCTCGCCGCCGATGGCTGTCGAGCCATCGGCGGCTACGGCGGCTACCGGACCGGCATCGACGCCGACGGCGTCTGGCGCTTCTTCGTCGAGGGCGACTGATCGATTCTCCGTCTGGCGGTTGGCCGGCCGGCGGCGACGGCCGGGTCGGGCGGTTGGCCGGCCGGCGGCGACGGCCGGGTCGTGCCGTCGCCCGATCAGGCCCGGGCCGGCCAGCCGCAGCGCACGTGCACGCCGGGGGAGACGTGCACGACGGGCTCACCGGTCGGCTGACGGAGCCCGGCTGCGGCCACCAGCTCGTCGTCCCACCCCCGCGCCTCGCCGCGGTGCAGCGGCCACGGCTCGTGGAACATATCCGCCCGGACCGTGAGCGGGCCGAGGGTGCCGTACAGCGCCCACCGGGCGGTCAGGAATCGGTCGAGCGGACCGGATCGGCCCGGCTCGATGAGCTCGCCGACGTCGACGTCGACCAGCGACGAGGCGCCCCGCGGTCCCGGCCACCGCCGCCGCGACCGGTAGCGGAACCGGGCATCCGGGCCGTCCGGCTGCTCGATGTGCATGTCGGCCCAGAAGTAGGGAACCCGGTAGGTGGTGCGGGCCGTGACCACCGCCGGGAGCGACGACGCCTCGAGCGAGAAGAACCACACGCCGGGCCGGCCCCGACGATCGACGACGTAGGTCCGCACGTTGGTCTCGGGGAAGTGGAGGATCCGGGGCATCGCCGGCAGGAAGGGCAGGTCGATGCGCATCCGGAACGGGATCAGCCCGACCCAGGCCGAGCCGTCGAACGACTCGACCCGCAGACGGTCGGGGATCAGCCGCTGGACCTCCTCGACGGGATAGCGCCAGTGCAGCATCGTGAGCTGGTCCCACACCATCCGCATCGTCGGGCGACGGATCACGTGCGGGGCGTGCTCCGGGTAACGGGGGTCGTTGACGGCGGTCACCGGCCCCAGTATGGACGACCCGAACCGGCCACGACCGACCGCACCGCTGATCGCGCGGCGGCCGCGGCCGACGGCCCGGACCGCTTCGCAGGGCCTCGTCGACCGGCCGGAAGGCTGGCGACCGCCCCGGGGCTCGGGCACAGTGGACCACCATGTCCGAGGGTGCGCTGCTGGCCAGCCTGAAGCCGGCGTTGGTCCTGCGCTGGGCCGCCGAACCCGGGCTGCCCTGGGCCCGGTCCGTGATCGGCACCGTCGTGTCGGCCGACATCTCCGGCTTCACCCGCCTGGCCGAGCACCTGGCCCACGACGGCCCCCGGGCCGCGGCCGAGACCCTCAACCGGACGATCAACCGCTGCTTCGAGCCGATGATCGACGAGGTCCTGGCCCGGGGCGGCGACGTGCTCAAGTTCGGCGGCGACGCCATCTTCGTGCTGTTCGAGGGACCGGCCGAGTCCGCCGGCGCCGATGCCGAACGCGCCGTCGACCACCCCATCCAGGCCGCGGCCGCCGCCACCCGGCTCCAGGAGCTGCTCGCCGAGGTCGAGCTCGGGATCGACGTCGAGTTGTCGATGACCGTCGGGGTGGCCACCGGACCGGTCGAGCTGGTCCTCGCCGGCACCGACCGTCGCGAGCTGGTGGTGCACGGCCCGACGGTCGACGAGTGCCTGCGGCTCGAGGGTGACGCCGAACCGGGGGAGGTGCTCGTCTCGGCGGCGACGGCCGGTTCGATCCCGCCCGGCTGGGTCGACACCGACGATCCGGACGTGTTGCTCCTCGTCGGCCCGAAGGGCGACGAGGCACCCCCGCCACCCGCCTCGGTCCCGGCCGCCGCCGTCGTCGGCGACGCCGCTGGGTCGGCGGCCGGGTTGGACATCGACGGCGTGATCCGCCTCGTCGGACCCGAGCTGGCGGCCGCGACCGACGCCTTCACCGGCGCCCTCGGCGAGGTCAGGATGGTGACGATCGCCTTCGTCGACCTGCCGACCGTCGGGCTCGACCCCGCCGTCGTCAACGCCACGGTCGGTCGGGCCGACGAGATCGGCCGCCGCCACGGCGTCACCCTGCTCGGCACCGACGTGACCACCGGTGGGACCAAGCTGTTCCTGGTCGCCGGTGCCCCGACCGCCGGTGACGCCGACGCCGACGCCCTGCTCGGGGCCCTGACCGAGCTCGTGCTCGCACCGGACGCCCCGTCGATGCGGGCCGGGGTCAACCGTGGCCTCGTCTACGCCGGGTTCCTCGGCTCCGATCGTCGCCGCACGTTCACCGTGATGGGCGACCCGACCAACCTCGCGGCCCGGCTCCAGGGCAAGGCCGAACCGGGAACGATCGCCGTGTCGCAGCCCGTGCTCGACGGGGCCCGCGGCCGGTACCCGACCGGCGAGCTGCCCCCGATCCTGGTCCGCGGTCGGCTGGCGCCGGTCACGGTGCACCGGTTGCTCGGCCCCGCCGTCGAGCTCCGCACGTCGGAGGTCGACCCCGAGTTCGTCGGCCGTGACGAGGAGCTGGCCAGACTGCGAGGGGCCCTCGACGAGGCCAGGCGGGGCCGGGGGGCCGCCATCGGGCTCGTCGGCGAGTCCGGGGTCGGGGCGTCGCGGCTGATCGCCGAGGTCGCCGGCGACCTGCCGGTCGGCGTGCTGCGGCTCGACCTGATCCGACGACTGGCCGGGCCCGCCCCCTACGCCGCGGTGGCCCCGGCGCTGCGGGCGCTGGCCGCCGTCGACGGCGACGGCGAGCAGGCGACCGAGTCCCTCGCCCGTTGGCTCGAGCGGGTCGCGCCCGACGTCGTGCCCTGGTTGCCGCTCGTCGCTCCGGCCTTCGGGCTCGACGCCGACGACACCGAGGCGACCGCCGCCATCGACGACGAGTTCCGCCAGGCCAGGGCGATCGAGGAGCTGGCCTCCGCGCTGAGCTCGACGCTGACCGGTCCGACCGGCCTGGTGGCCGAGGACCTGCACCACGCCGATCCGGCATCGCTCGCCCTCTGCCAGGCCATCGCCGATCGCTGCCCCGAGCGGCCCTGGCTGCTGCTCAGCTCGACCCGCCCAGACCGACCCGGCATCGAGGGCGGCGAGACATTGACCCTCGGCCCGCTCCCGATCGATGCCGCCCGCACCCTCGTCGACGAGCTCGGCGATCTGCCGGCGGCCCGCCAGCAGGCGCTGGCCGAGCTGTCGGGCGGCAACCCGCGGTTCGCCATCGAGCTGGTCCAGGCCGACCGGTCGGTGCGCCGCGGCGGCGCACCGGGCGGCTCGCCGACCGCCGACCTGCAATCGATCGAGTCGCTGGTCACCGGTCGCATCGACCGGCTCGGCCACGAGCCCAGGCTGCTGCTGCGGACCGCGGCGGTGCTCGGTCGTCGCTTCTCGCTGCCCCGCCTGCGGGCGATCCTGGCCGCCGACGGTGCCGGGCCTGACCTGATCGACGGCCTCACGACTTTCCCGAACCGCCTGGCCAGACTGGTCGACGCCGCCGGCGAGGGCTGGTACACGTTCCGGTCGGGCGTGGTCCACCAGGTCGCCTACGGCGGGTTGTCGACCGAGCGCCGCCGCCACCTCCACCGGTTGGTTGCCGACCTGCTCGAGCGCGAGGAGGCCGACCCGGGCGAGCTGGCCTGGCACCACGAGCAGGCCGGCAACGACCACGACTGCTGGACCACCAGCCAGCGGGCGGCCGAGCGGGCCCGCGAGCTCGGCCTGATGGCGGAGATGGCCCGCCACCTCGACCGTGCGGTGGCGGCGGGGGAGCGGGCCGGCCCGGCCGCGGTCGACGAGGCGTCGATCACCGAGGCGATGATCGAGCTGTTCGGCGCCCTGGTGGCGGCCAGCGAGGAGGCCGAGGCGGTCGCCGTCGGGCAGCGGATCCTGGACCGGCTCCCCCCGTCCGTCGAACGGGCCCGCCTCGCCTTCCGCTACGCCTATGTCCGGGCCGAGCACGACGGCTCGTTCGACACCGGGATCGGCTGGCTCGAGCGGGAGCTCGACGAGCTCGATACCGCCCCCGACGACGACGAACGGCGGCGGGCCGAGGCCAGGGCCTGGGTTGCCGCCGGTCTCGCCAGCCTCCACTGGCGCAACGCCGAGCCGGACGAGGCGCTCGCCGCCGCCGATCGGGCCATCGCCGAGGCCAACGCCGCCGGCCAGCCCGGTCCCGAGGCCCCGGCGCTGCTCACCCGTCACGTCGTCCTGGCCGACCGGGCCAGGCCCCAGCGCGAGGCCGCGGCCGAGGAGCTGATCGACGTGGCCACCGCCGCCGGCGACACCAGGGTGTTGATCAGCGGCCACAACAACATCGGGCTCGACCTGCAGGACGGCGGCCGGTGGGACGAGGCCATCCGCCACTACGAGCAGGGCATGCAACTGGCCGACCGGGTGGGCGACGACCAGCGGCGGCGGTACCTCGCCGTCAACCGGGCGGTGTTGCTCGGCGATCAGGGCCGGTGGGACGAGGCCCGCCCCCTGCTCGACGAGCTGCGACGGCAGGCCAGCTACGGCGGGGGCGGGGCGGTGGTGGCCTGGATCGAGCTGGAGCTCGGCCGGCTCGAGGTCCACGCCGGCCGGGTCGAGGAGGGGCGCCGGTGGCTGACCTCGGCCGATGCTCGGTTCGCGGTCGCCGGCAGCCGGACCGACCACTACGAGATGGCGCTGCTGTGGCTGGCCGCCGATCTGGCCGACGGCCGATCCGGCGACGTACTCGATGGCGCCGATCGCCTGCAGCCGATCGACGACGTGCCGCCCCGGCTGCTCGGCCGGCCGGCGCTGCTGCGGGGGTACGCCCTGCTGCAGCAGGCCAGACCCGAGGAGGCGCTCGTCCACCTGGCCGCCGCGGCGGGGGAGACCGACGGCGTGTACCTGTTCGGGCACGCCAGGGCCCTCGTCGGTCAGGCCGAGGCCGAGGAGGACCTCGGGCGCGGACGCTCGGCCCGCCGGACCCGGGCCGAGGCCGAGGCGGTGCTCGGTCGCCTCGGCGTCGAGGCCATGCCGATGATCCCCCTGCCCCGCTAGCGCACCGACCGCGCCCAGCTGGTTGAGCCTCCTCCCGGCGACATGCTGGTGGGCAGGTCTGCGGTTGCCACCGTGGGGTGAACCCACAAGACTGCTGGCACCATGCGTGCGGAACTCGAGCCGGCCATCGATCCCGGTACCCATCGGGGTGCCGTCACGTCGATCCTCGTGCCCGGCGACGGCGGCTTCTTCGTGACCGTCGGTTGCGACCGGCGCGTCCGGGTCTGGGAGCCCGGCCGGCCGACCGCCCGCTGGACCGTCATCGGTCGTCCCGGTCGCGGCCGGACCGGCCGACCCGTCGCCGCCCTGCATCCCGAGCGCCACCTGCTGGCCATCGCCGTCGACGACCGGGTGGCCGCCGATCCGACCGGAGGGGGCCAGGACTGGTCGAGCCTGCTGTGGATCTGCGACCTCGACGCCCGCCTCGGACCGGACCTGACCGCCGGCACCTCCCGTCGGAACACCCAGGCCGCAGCGGCCAGCGCCGACGACCGTTGGCCGGCCTCCCGGCCGATCGTGCGGACCTACCGATGGCCCGAACCGATCCGGGCGGCCGCCTACGACCCGGCGGGCGAGTGGCTGGTGGTGGCCGGGGAACGCGAGCTGCTGGCCCTGGCCGCCGACGACCCGGCCGCCGGACCGGACGCCGTCGCCTGGCCGTCCGGGGCCGCCGCCCGCGTCGAGCTCGATCACGAACCCGTCGCCCTGGCCGTCGGCGACTGCGACGGCGTGCCCCGGGCCGTCGTGGCGTCGCTCGCCGGCGGCATACGGGCCTTCGACCTGGTCGATGGTCGGCTCGAACCCGCCTCCTTCGAGCTCCGGGCCGAAGCCGGTGGTCTGGCGCTGCCCGACCTCGGCCCGATCGACCGCCTGGCGATCCGGTCGGACCGGCTGGCGCTCGCCGGGCGCGGTGGCCCGGTGCTGATCTGCGATCTCGCCGGCGGCTCGGCCAGGCCGGTGGCCGACGCCGGCGGCGGCCGGGGCGGCAGCGTCGCCTTCACCGACCAGGGCGATCGGCTGGTCGTCGGGTCCCGCATCCGTGGCCTGTCGGTGGTCACCGTGCACGACATCACGTCGGGCGGTGCCGACCGGACGGGCGGCGGCGACGGCGAGTCGGCGCTGTTCGAGCCGATCGGGGGCCGGCTGTACGACGCCGAGGCCGACGCGGTCGGCTTCCTCGACCGGGGCACCGTCGTCTCGGCCGGCGGCACCGGGCAGTGGATCGACGAGTGGGCGGCATGGACGTTCCCCGAGGACCCCCGGCTCGACGCCGAGGCGGCCGACGCCACCATCGCCGGCGTCGGACGCTCGGTGACGGCGGTCGGCATAGACGGGACCAGGATCGGCTTCGAGCATCCGCTCGACGAGGGTGTCGCCGAGTTCTTCGATCAGTTCGACGACGAGTTCGAGCGCGTCGGCAACGGATCACCGGCCGGCGTCGACTGGTTCGACCTGGCCATCCCCGACCTGATCGACCCGACCGTCGACCGCCTCGACGACCGGGCCGGCGATCACCTCGGCGACGAGACCGCGTGGGGTCGAGCCAGCCGCCGGCGGCACGAGCGGGACGTGGTCACGACCGACGGCACCCGGGTCGACCTGTTGACCGTCGAGGAGAGCGAGGGCGACCCGCACCTCGTCCTGAGCCCGGCCGGCCGGCGCCTGACCGGCCATGACCGTTACCCGACCAGCACCCCCACCGCCTGGAGCTTCGTCGGAGCCGAGGCGATGGCGGTCGCCGAGCGCGACGGGCACCTGCGGCTGCTCCGGGAGACCGACGCCGGCGAGCTGGTCGGCCGGCTGCTGGCCGTCGGGGGCCGGGTCCTCGACATCGCCGTCGACGATCGCTGGCTGGTGGTCGGCGGCGACGACCAGACGGTCCGCCTCTGGTCACTCGACCACCTCGGGCTCGACGACCTCGACGGCGACCCCGACGACCCGGACGGCATCGTCCAACCGACGCTCAGCCTGTTCGTCACGACCGACGGCGAGTGGGTGCTGTGGAGCCAGGGCGGCTACTACACGGCCAGCACCACCGGCGATCGGCACCTGGTGTTCCACCTCGACCGGGGGGAGACCGAGGTCCCGTTGGCCTTCACCGCCGACCGCTTCTCCCGCCACTTCTACCGCCCGGCGGTCATCCGCGAGATCCTCCGCTGCGGCAGCGAGGCCGAGGCGCTCGCCACCCGCGACGTGCCCGAGTTCGACCCGGCCGAGAACCTGCCGCCGGTCATCGACGACGTCGAGATCGTCGAGGACGACGACGCGGCCAACGTGCGGTTCCGGGTGGTCGACGTCGGTGGCCCCCCGGCCACCCGGGTGGCCATCGTGCACAACGGCATGCCCGTCTGGGAGGCCAGCCCCGGTGGTCCGGGCGACGACGAGTACGAGGCGTGGGTCTGGCTCGATCCGGGCGCCAACGAGATCCGCATCGTGGCCGAGAACGAGGTGGCCAAGGCCACCCCGCAGGTCGAGTCGCTTCGCCGACCGGGAGGCGACGACGAGCCGGCGACCGCCGGCGACCGCCCCCCCGGGTTCGCCCGCCGCCGCCCCTGGGCCGTCTCGGGCCCGATGGGACCGGTCGAGGAGGCCGTCGTCGTCGCCCCGGCCGGGCTCGGGACCGACGCCGACCTCGGCGCCGACACCGACGTGGGGGAGTGGGTCGACCCGATTCCCGACGAGGCCATCGTGATCTCGGGCGACCCCGACTGGGACGACGACGTCGAGCCGCCGGTCGCAGCGTCGGTCATCGCGACCGGGCCACCGCCGGTCGAGGTCATCACCGGCTCGGTCCGCTTCGACCTGGCCACCACCGGCGAGTCCGACACCGAACTGGTCGCCACCGGCAACGAGGTCGACCTCTGGCGGGCCACGGTCGTCGCTCCGGCCCGGGTCGACGTCGCCATCGACCTCCCCGTCGTCCGGGGTGAGAACGTGCTCCGGATCGACGCAACCGACGACAGCGGGACCTGGTCGGTGGCCGAGACCCGCCTGACCTTCGGCCCCCGCCAGCCGGGCGACGACCCGGGGCCGGAGCTCGACGACCCTGTGCCGGCCCCGCCGCTCGACGATCCCGGTCCCGGCGGCGACGACAGCGTCACGATCGAGGCGATCGAGCCGTTCGACGACGAGGACCACCCGCCGGTCGAGCACACCGTGCGGTCCGGCGCCGATGCGCCCCCGCAGATGGACGCCCTCCAGGCCGCTCCTCCCGGACCGCACGAGTCGGCCCCGAGCCAGCCCGGTCCGGCGTCGAGGGCCAGGGCCGCCGGCGGACCCGGCCTGTCCGCTCGGCCGCCGCGGCCGACCGAGGAGCCGCCCCACCTGTTCCTGCTGTCGATCGGGGTCTCCGATCTGGTCAACGACCGGGGCCCGCTGGCCGATCTCCGCTACGCCGCCGATGACGCCCTCGAGGTCGGCAGCCGCTTCTCGGCCAACCGCAGCGGCGCCTTCGCCAACGTGTGGCGCCGGGTCCTGGTCGACGGCGCGGCCACGAAGGCCGGCATCGAGGCCGCCCTGACCGAGCTCGAAGAGGCGGTCAAGGCCCGAACCGCCGACAAGCTGGCCCGCAACGTCCGGTCCCGCGACGTCGCTCTCTTCTTCTTCGCCGGGCACGGCATCACCCACCGGGGCGACAACGGCACCGGCGACCGCTTCTTCATGGTCGCCCACGACCACGACGACGATCGGGTGCCCGAGACCGGCGTCGACTTCGACCTGATCGGGCGCACCCTCTCGGGGCTCAACGCCGAGGTGATCGTGCTGATCGACGCCTGCCACTCGGGTGCCGTGCTGCCCGGCCTCTACGAGCGGAGCAACCCGGTCGAGCTGGCCAAGCAGCTCCAGCTCGCCCGCGACCGCACCCTCTACATCGTCAGCGCCACCACCAGTGACGAGAAGGCCTGGGAGCACGAGTTGCTGGTGCCGTACGAGCGCACCGGCCGCCCCCGCACGAGGGTCGGCCACGGCTTCTTCACCCACGCCATCCTCAAGAAGGTCGACGCCGTCGACCGGACCGGCGAGTCGCTGTCGCTGCTGACCCTGATCGGCGGCGTGCAGGATGCGCTCGACCAGTGGACCAGCCGGCGGGGCTGGGAGCACGTCAAGCAGCGCCCCAAGGCCCGCATCGAGGGCCAGCAGATCCCGCGGCTCGAGATCTACGAGAAAAGGAGAGGCAGATGACAAGCGCAGCAGACGTGGTGGTGGTGGAGCTGACCAATCCGGCGACCGAGGGCCCGATCGCGGTGGTGATGACGCTGGGGGGAACCAGCCGGCACATCGCCACCCTGGCCCCGGGTCGATCGATCCTCCTGGTCTCGCCCCCTGGCGCGTCGTGGGAGTTCTCGCCGGCGGCGGCCGGCGACGACGCGGCGTTCGACGACGAGGACGAGGCGCCGGGTGACGACGGCGGCCGGGGTCGGAGCCTCGGCCAGTGACGGCCTGCGGCCGGATCCCCGTTGCCATGATCCCGGCGGCGGTCCGGTGACTCGCGTCGAGACGGCGTTCACGTCGATCAGCTGGATCCCGTCCGAGGCGATGACCGGGCTCATGCGCCTGCCGATGGACGCCGGCATCGGGCGCTACGACGAGCCGCCCCCCGATCGGCTCGACGACGACCTCGAGGCCTTCGTGGCCGCCGGGCGCTGCCGGTTCGCCAACCACCTCGTCGCCTGGGCCGAGTTCGACGACGCCGGCGGGCTCGTCGACTGCGGCGTCTCGGGCGGTGGGATGGTGGCGCCGACCGAGGTCGACCTGCGGGCGATCACCCTGAAGGTGCCGGCCATCGCGTTCCCCGAGATCCGCTCGACCGAGGAGGGCGACGGCTCGGTCACGCTCGTCCAGACCGCGGGCGGCCGAACCGGCGCCCCGCTGCCCCGGAGGACCGGATCGGTCGGTCGGCCCCGTCTCCGGTCGCCGACGGCGTGGACCACGCTGGCCATCACGCTCGGCGCCGACGGCTCGGTGTCGGCCGAGGGCCGCGGGGCCAGCGCCTTCCCCCGCCACTGGTTCTACGGCGCCGACGGTGCGCTGGTCGGCAAGTCGGCCACGATCGACTTCGGCCAGTGGACCTCGGGGATGCACGACCAGGACACGCCGTGGGGTGACAGCGAGCGCGCGCTGCTGGCGTCGACGCCCGAGAGCGAGCTGGAGCGCGAGCTGTCGACGGCGATCATGCGGGGAACCCGCCGGCCGTCGATCCGTCGCTTCTCCCCTGGCGACGAGCTGATGGTCGAGGGTCAGCCGGCCGACTCGCTCGGGCTGCTGATCGACGGGATGGTCGAGATCGACGTCGACGGGCGGGTCGTGGCCGAGTGCGGTCCCGGCTGCGTGATCGGCGAGCGGGCGTTCCTCGAGGACGGCCGCCGCACCGCCACGGTGCGGGCCCTCACGCCGGTCAAGTTCGTCGAGGCCACGGTCGAGGCGTTCGACCGGGGCGACCTCGAGCAACTGCGGACGATGCACCGCCGCGAGCACGACGAGCCGTCATAGGCGGGGGCCGTGCCCGCCCGCGTCCGCGGCTCGGTCCGTCAGGCGGTCAGGTCCCGGAGGCGCTTCTTGTCGACCGAGTGCTGCCAGTCGGCCAGGATCGCCCGGATGGCGCTGATCAGGGCGAGCGGCTGATCGAGCGGGATGTGGTGGTAGGCCTGGGGGATCTCGACCATCGGCGCGTTCCGCCCGGTCAGCTCCTCCATGTACGACTGGACCTCGGTCGTCACCAGGTCGCTGAGCTGACCGTGCATCAGCGCCAGCCGGCAACGGGTCTGCCTGAGGTAGTCGTTGGTCTGGTAGCGCTCCCGCACGAACACCGCCGGGTCGAACTTCCAGGTCCACCCGCCCTCGACCTCTCGGAGCGAGTGGCGGGCGATGTGCTCGACCACGTAGTCGTTGGTCACCGGCTGGGGTGGTTGGAGGTGGAAGTGCTCGAGCGCCGTCTCCAGGTCCGGGTAGGTCTTGGGGTTGCGGAACATGCGGCCCCGCTCACCCTCCTCCGACTCGGGGTCGGGCTGGCGCACGGGGGCGTCGACGATGATGGCGCCGTCGAGCTCGTCGCCGTGGCGGGCGGCGGCGGCGATGGCGACGTGACCGCCCATCGAGTGACCGACGACGATCGGTCGGCCCTGGACCCGGGCGTGGCGGGCGACGGCCATGATCTCGTCGGCCCACGTCTCCATCGAGTAGTGCTCGCGGCGGCCGCTGTCGCCGTGCCCGGACAGGTCGGGGGCGACCACGAAGTAGCGGTGCGAGCGGGTCGATGTGAACTGGGGGGCGATGAACGACCACCAGTGGGCGTGGGCCGCGCCGCCGTGCAGCAGGATCAGGCCGGGGTCATCGGGGTCACCCCAGCACAGGTAGTTGATGCGGCAGCCGTCGACGTCGACGGCGTGGAACTCGGGCCGGGAGGCGATCGCACCGGTGAACCAGCTCGGGGGTCTCGACATGGGGCCCAACCATAGAGCGGGCCTGGATCCGGGCCGAAAACGTGCCGTGGACCTGAAGCCCGGTCTCCCGGCTCTCAGGTCCACGGCATGGCGTCTCTCGGCTCTCACAGCATTCTCGACGGCGCCCAAGGGACGCTGGCGGTTGAGAGAATGGGGGAGGATCGACGCCAGTGGTAGGTATGCGAGCGCTGCTCATCAGGCTGTCACAGCGTCCGGACACACACTCGGCGTTGACGGCGATAGTTGGCGGAAGGGCCTCCTCGTCGGCGGGTGAGGTGTCGTCTGTCCTACGACACTGGGCACCCTACTACGACGTCCCGAAGGTGTGTCAACACCGTGACGCAGGGTTCGGCAACCTCAGATGTGCTCCCTGACGTTCATCAAAATGAGGTATGCGCCTTGACAGGGAGGAGCCAGCGGCGAGCTGCGGCCGCATGAAACCGCTCCGAGCTCGTCGGTCGGATGACGGCACCGACGGGCGTCGACGCGCCATCGTCGGCGACGTCGGTCGGTGCGACTTGCGCCGTTCCGGGGCCGCGGACATCATGCTTTGACGGCGTTTGCGGTCGGCCCGGGCGAGGGGCCGCACCGGAGTGGAACGCCGTGGGTGACCGATGAGCCGAGGCACATGACCGAGCTCGCTGACGCGTGCAGCACGCCGTTCCGTCAGCCCGGCGCGGCCTCGGCACTGGCCGAGCGCTACTCGATCGCCTCCCCGGACGGGGTCACCCGGATCGCCGAGCGGGCGGTCCCGATCGTCGTCGATGCGCTCCGTCGACGTGCGGTCGATCCCGACGCCGCCGACGAGCTCGCCGGGCTCGTCGCCTCGGTCGACCCCCGCGGCCTCCGTGACGCCGAGGCCACCTTCGCCGTCGGTGGCCACGAGGCCACCGGCTCCCGACTGCTCCGGCATCTGATGGCCGAGCGCCGCACCCGTCGCCAGCTGGCCCGGGAGGCCAACGACGCCGAGGTCGACCAGGCGGCCGGCCCCGGGCTGCTGGCCGCCGTCGCCTGGGTCTCGGCGGCCGAGGTCCGACGCCGACTCGACCGGCTCGAACCCGAGCCGCCCGGCTTCCCGTCGACCAACGGGCACTCGCCCGGCCGATCAGACCAGCCCGACCGTCGAGCCACCGACCTCCGATCGCTGCAGGTGGTGCTCGACGCCGCGGTCGACGGCGAACGCGGCGGGGCGGGCGACGGCGACGAGGCCGACCGAGGCGACCTCGGGCCCCCGGTCGGCGACGGCACCGGTCCGGCCGGGGAGGCCGGGTCGGCCGCGATCGACCGGCGTTGGCCGGCCGGCCGAAGCCGTCCCGATGCCATGGACGGGTCCGATCGCCGGGGCCCCGCAGCGCCGGATCGGCTCGGCCCGGCGCCGATCCCGGACATCGAGGGAGCCACGATTCGCGGCGCACCCCCACCGGCCGACCCATCGGTCCTGCCCCCCGATCCGTCGATGGCCATCCGGGCCCCCGAGCGCAACCGGCGCCGGGAGCGGCCGGCTCCGGCCGAGACCGCGCCCGATGACGTGGTGCGGTCGAGCGCGCTCGTGATCGGGCTGGCGGTCGTGCTCGTCCTGCTCGTGATCGCCGCCGCTGCGCTGTGGCTGCTCGACCGGGCCGGTCAGCTCGCCATCGACGAGCTGACGGTCTCGCTCGCCGTCGCCGCCGCCGGCCGCTAGCGGCCGTCGGTCGAGCCGACCCGGTGCTCGACCATCCATCGCTCGACCGCATCGACCTCCATCGGGCGGGCCAGGTGGAAGCCCTGGCCGATGTCGCAGCCCATCTCGGTCAGACGCGTCGCCTGCTCCTCGGTCTCGATGCCCTCGGCCACCGACGAGGCGCCGAGGCCGCGGGCGAGGTCGATGATCTGGGCGACCAGGTTCTCGCCGGTCGCGTCGAGCCCGACCCGGTCGACGTACGACTTGTCGATCTTGACCACGTCGTAGGGCAGCTCCCGGAGGTGGCTCAGACCGGCAACCCCGGTCCCGAAGTCGTCGATGGCGATGTGGCTGCCGAGCTCGCGGAGGTGTTGGAGCTGGGACCGGATCCAGCCGGAGTCGTCGACCATCGCCGACTCGGTCAGCTCGACCGTGAGCGACCGCGGGTCGAGTCCGGCTCCCTCGACCAGGTAGATGAGGGCGTCGAGCTCGCCGTGGCGCTCGAGCTGCCTCGCCGACAGGTTGACACCCATCGAGACCGGCCCGAAGCCGTCGAGCCGGCCTCGCCAGTCGACGAGCTGGCGGCAGGCCCGCTCGATCACCCAGCGACCGAGCTCGACGATCAGCCCGCTCTTCTCGGCCAGTGGGATGAAGGTCGCCGGTGAGATCGGTCCGAGCGTCGGATGGTCCCAGCGGAGCAGCGCCTCGAAGCTGACCACCTCGCCGGTCCGCAGCGACAGCAGGGGCTGGTAGACGAGGCGGAACTCACCCCGGTCGAGCGCCGGCCGGAGGGCGCTGCTGAGCTCGAAGCGCTGGTCGATCTGGTCCTGGAGGGTCTGGTCGTGGACGACCACCTCGTCGCCGCCCCGCTGCTCGGCCTGATGGAGGGCAACCGAGGCGGCCTGCATCAGCCGATCGACCTCGGCCCACCGGTCCCGGGTGGTGGCCATGCCGACCGCCACCCGGAGGTGGTGGCTGCGGCCGTTGATCTCGAAGGGCTCCTCGAACACCCAGGCCAGCCGGTCGGCGAACCGTCGAAGCGAGCGCTCGGATGGGCCGATGGCGACGACGGCGAACTCGACCTCGCTGGTCCGGGCCAGCACGTCGACCCCCCGCAGGGCGTTGCGGAGTCGGTCGGCCACCTCGGCCAGGAGCTGGTTGCCGCCGACGGTCCCGACCGCGTCGTGGAACTCGCCGAAGTCGGCCAGCACCAGCGTGACCACGGCGGCCAGGTGGTCTGGCGGGAGGCGGCGGAGCGTCGCCTGCAGCTCGTACTCGAACGACGAGCGATTGAGCAGCCCGGTCGGCTGGTCGAGCACGGCCCGGCTGCGGAGGCTCTCCTCGAGCCGGCGCAGGACGGTCACGTCCCGCAGCACGAGCAGCAGCGACCCCCCGGAGCCGTCGTCCGGGTCGGTCGACGGATCGACGTGGGTCATCGTCAGCTCCGCCAGGAGGGGACGGCCGGGAACGGTGTCGACGTCGACGTCGAGCACGGTCCCGTCGAGCTCGGTCGCCGGTCGGAGCACCAGCTGACGCAGCATCTGGCCCGATGCCGGGTCGAGCAGATCGCCCATCGACGTGCCCGTCAGCTGGTCGGGGCGGTAGCCCATGACCCGCTCGACGCTCGGGCTGATGGCGGTGATCGTCAGCCGCTGGTCGACGACGACGAACACGTCGCTGCACAGCGCGACCATCGCATCGAACGGCAGCGAGGCGGCCGGCGATGCATCGGACGCGTCGCAGCCCGCCGGTCCGGTTCGGTCGTCCCGGCCGGCCCCATCGATCTCGGCTGCGTCGGTCTCGTCGGTGCCGGTGCCGGTGCCGGTGTCGGCCCCATCGATCTCGGCGGCGTCGGTCTCGTCGGTACCGGTGCCGGCCGCATCGGTGCGGTCGTCGGCCCCAAGGGGTCGACCGCCGGTCCGCTCCGCCCCCAGCGCCGGCGCCGGCCCGTCCGGCTGGTCGACCCGCTCGTCGTCGGCGCCGTCGCTCGCTTCGTGGTCGGCGCCCGGTCGATCGGTCCCGACCTGTGCGGGTCGCTCGTCGCCGGACGGTTCCGGGTCGACGAAGGCGATCCTGGTCGGGACCGCGCTGGTCGCCACCAGTGCGTTCCGCACCCGGAGGGCGGCCACCAGCCCGCCGGCCAGGCCCGCCGTGGCCACGCCGTTGGCCAGGTCGTCGAGGCCCCTGGCGGTCACGAACAGCAACCCGAGCAGGGGCAAGCCGACCGCGATCAGCACCATCACACCCGATCGGTCGGCACGTGACATCCGTGCCCATCGGACGAATCCACCGGGCCCTGAGGAAGGTCGAGCCGAAACGACGCCGAGCGCACCTCGGTGCCGCCCGGCGACCCCCGCCGCTCAGCCGGCGGTGTTGACCAGGTGGTCGGCGGCCATGGCGAAGTACTGGTGGAAGCGGGCCGCCAACTCGGGATGCAGGTCGTCGGCCGCGTCGACGGCCTCGGTCATGTGGGCCAGCCACGCATCGCGCTCGGCCGGGCCGATGGCGAAGGGGTGGTGTCGCATCCGCAGCCGGGGGTGACCACGGGTGTCGGAGTAGGTCGTCGGCCCGCCCCAGTACTGGCAGAGGAACAGCGTCAGGCGCTCCCTGGCCCCGGTCAGATCGTCCTGCTCGGGGTAGAGCGGCAGCAGGATCGGGTCGTCGGCGACGCCGGCGTAGAACCGATCGACGAGGTCGGCGAAGAACCGGTGGCCGCCGACGGCCTCGTAGATGGTGATCTGCCGCTCGTCCATCACGGCTGAGTATGCCAGCTGGAACTGGCTCGAGGACCACCTCGGCCCTACCCTCGGCTCCGGTGGAGGAACGGTGACCACCGCAGACGCCGGCGCCAGGGCCAGGGTCGAGCCAGACCGGCTCCCGCTGCTCGTCCTCGGGCTGGTGATCCTGAGCTGGGGGGCCGGACCGGTCATCACCAAGCTCATCACGGCCCACCCGGTCGTCGGGGTGATCATCCGCTTCGCCCTCTCCGTGCCGCTGTTGCTCGGCATCCTCGCCGCCCGCGGCCAGCGCCTCGACCGCGCGGTGCTGCGCCGCACCGCACTGCCCGGCATCGCCTTCGGAATCAACCTGATCTTCGTGTTCTTCGCCCTGCAGGAGGCCACGGTCGCCGTGCTGTCGGTGTCGGTGGCCCTGCAACCGACCCTCCTCCTGTTCGTCGCCGGGCCGCTGTTCGGGGAGCGGCCGACCCTCCGCCACGTCGGCTGGACGCTGCTCGGGGTGGCCGGGGCGGCCACCGTGATCCTCGGCGCCGGCGGCGAGCTGCGGGCCTCGCCGCTCGGTCTGCTGTACGCCGGCTCGGCCCTACTGACGTTCACCACCTACTTCGTGTTGACCAGGCTGGCCCGGTCGACCTCCGACGTCGATCCGGTCGTCTGGATGGCCGGCATCAACCTGTGGTCGCTGGCCGCCGCACTCGTGCCGGCCCCGTTCCTCGTCGGGCGTGGTGAGCTCGGCGAGGTCGACGTGACCGACCTGTTCTGGCTGGTGGTGCTGGCCTACGTGACCGGCGTCTTCGGTCATGTGCTGATGAGCTGGGTCCACGGCTACATCGAGGCCGCCCGCTCGTCGCTGTACCTGCTGGCGATGAACATCGTGGCCGTCGGGCTGGCCTGGCCGGTCCACGATGAGCCCGTCACGTTGGTCCAGGTGCTCGGTGGCCTGGTCGTGCTCGGGTCGGTTGCCATGGTCATCCGCCTGCCGGCCCGATCCTGAGCCCGGTCCCGTCCCTCACCGGCGGGAGATTGCCCAGCCGTGGGAGCAACTCGCTGACTAGGGTGATGCCGCGGGTGTCGATCCGTTGCGGGCGCCTTGCGATCCCGTGACGGGTCTCCCGTCGTGGAACCGGGTGGGCGATGGGGCCGTCTCAGGAGGCGACCATCAGCACCCGGGGGAGGGGCCACTCATGACCAGCGACCGCAGCCAGCGATCGGAAACGACCACCAGACGTCGCCGACGATGGGGCCTGCTCGGCGCCTTCGTGGCGCTGGCGCTGCTGCTGGCCGCCTGCGGCAGCGACGACGATGCGGCCGAGAGCGGCGTTGACGAGGAGACGTCGACCGAAGCCGCCGAGCCAATGGAGGGCGACGCTTCCGACGACGGCGGCTTCGACGTCGAGTCCGACGGGCAGGCCGCGTCCGAGGACGACGCGATGGAGGAGGAGGCCGGGGACGTCGACGACGGCGCCGACCGCGCCCTGTCGGAGGGCGACCCCGGCTCGCCGCTCGGAGCCGGCGGCACCCAGGTCACGCCGACCGCGGCCGACCTCGGGCGGAAGCTGATCTTCACCGCCTTCCTCACCGTCGGTGTCGACGACGTCGCCGCCGCCAGCGCCGAGGCCACCTCGGTCATCGAGGGCCTCGGCGGCTTCCTGTTCGGCCAGAGCACCGAGGGCGGGCCGAACGCCCGATCCGAGCTGACCTTCAAGGTCCTACCAGACGACTTCAACCTGGCCCTCGAGCGCCTCGGCGCCGTCGGTGAGCTGCGCAACCAGACGGTGACGACCGACGACGTCACCGAGCGGGTGGTCGATCTCGAGAGCCGCATCGAGGTGGCCGAGCTCGGTGTCGCCCGGTTGCGGGCCGCGCTCGAGGGCTCGCAGAGCCTGGAGGACTACGCCGAGATCGAGCGGCTGCTGCTGGGTCGGGAGAGCGACCTCGAGGTCATGCGGGGTCAGCTCCGCACCCTCCAGGACCGCATCGACCTGGCCACGATCACCCTGGTGCTGAGCCAGGAGCGGGTCGAGAACGGCGTGGTGGTCGACGTCACCAGCTACGAGGGCCACGACGGCGGTCGTCTCTGCCCCGGCCAGTCCGGCCGGTCGGTCGAGGAGGGCTCCGACGTCACCGTCTGCTTCGAGGTCACCAACATCGGCGACCAGACCCTGGTCGACATCGCCCTCACCGACACCGTGCTGGAGATCGACAGCGAGACCGAGCTGTTGTCGGTCTTCGGCGACCTGACCGAGCTGGCCCCCGGCCAGTCGGCGCTCGTCGCCTACGAGACCCGGGTCGAGCGGACCCAGCGCCTCCGGACCCGGGTGGCGGCGGTGCCGACCGACGGGCTCGGGGGTGAGCGGGGCCCGGCCGTCCAGGCCGAGGGCGAGGCCGAGATCCGGACGTTCGCCTCGGAGGACCCGCCCGGCTTCGGCGACGGGTTCGGTGTGGCCGTCGACATCCTGCGGGGCCTCTGGACGGCGCTGATCGTGACGATCGGCTTCCTGATTCCGCTGCTGATCCTCCTGCCGTTCGCCTGGCTGGCCTGGAAGGGGTGGCAGGCGCTCCGCCGGAACCGTCCCGGTGGGTCCGAGGCGGCGCCTCCACCACCCCCGCTGGCGCCGCCACCCCCACCACCGGCCGACCCGGTGGCGGAGGCCACCGTCGGGGGTGGGTCGGATCAGACCGGGGGTCCGGGCGGAGCGGGCGGCGAGCCCGACGCCACGTCCTGAGCGGTCGATCGGCTCGCCGACCCGACCGGCCGGGAGCCGGCGCCCCGATTGCCGGGCGCCGGCTCCGGCGCGTAGCGTCGGTTCGACCGATGCGGCGTCGACCGGCGGCGCCGACGCGAGACGGGGGATCACGATGGCCGAGCGCACCCATCCCGAGGTCGACGTCGAGCAGGGCCGGCTGATCGGGCGGTGGCGTCCCCGGCCGATACCGGGACGCCGATCGGTCGAGCCCGTCGCCGTGTTCCGCGGCGTCCCCTTCGCCGCGCCGCCGGTCGACGATCGGCGCTGGCGGCCCCCCGCCCCGGCCGAACCGTGGTCGGGTCGACGGGACGCGGCCAAGGACGGCCCGATGGCGGTCCAGATGGCCACCGGCATCGAGGAGTTCCTCGGCGGCCTGCTCGATGGCCAGGGCTGGCGCCCGCCTCGCGCCGCGGTGCTCCAGCGGTTGCTGACCCGCCTGCCTCAGCCGCCGCAGAGCGAGGACTGCCTGTACCTGACCGTCCGCACGCCGAGCCTCGACCCTGCGGCCGAGCTCCCGGTCATGGTCTGGATCCACGGTGGCGACCACCAGGACGGCAGCGGCAGCGACGTCTACTACGCCGCCAATGCGTTGCCGGCCCGAGGCGTGGTGACCGTGTCGATCAACTACCGGCTCGGCGTGATGGGGTTCCTGGCCCACCCCGAGCTGCGGGCCGAGTCGCCGGAGGGGGTGGCCGGCAACTATGGACTGCTCGACCAGATCGCCGCCCTCGAGTGGGTGCGCGACAACATCGGCGGGTTCGGGGGTGACCCCGGGAACGTCACGATCTTCGGCGAGTCGGCCGGCGGCGAGTCGGTGCTGCACCTGATGACCTCGCCCCGGGCCAGGGGCCTCTTTCACCGGGCCATCTCCCAGAGCGCCGGCAGCGGTGGCCAGATGATCCACCTCGACCGGCCGTTCGACGCCCGCCGGAGCGGGAGCGACCTGGCCCTGGCCTACGCCGAGGCCCTCGGTATCGCCGGCGACGATCAGCTGCCCCGGCTCCGCGCCCTGAGCGCGGACCGGCTGTACGAGGTGGCCCGCACCGAGCGCGAGATCGGCGCCCACTACGCCGTCATCGACGGCGAGATCCTCCCCGAGTCCCCGCTGGCCGCGTTCGCCGGCGGCCGCCAGGCCCCGGTCCCGATGGTGATCGGGTCGAACGCCGACGAGGGCACGCTCCTGCGGGGGGTGATGGGGGCACCGATGGTCGACTACCAGCACCGCCCGGTCCCGTCTGGCCGGCTCCAGCCCGAGATCGCCGAGGCCTTCGGCCCCGACCTCGACCGGTTGCTGGCCATCTACCCTGGCCTCGAACGGGCCGACGCCAAGGCCGAGATCGACTTCCTCGGCGACCACCTCTTCGGCGCCAGGGCCTTCCACTACGCCCGCCACCATCACGCCAGCGGCCACCGCACCCACCTCTACCTCTTCGCCCGCACGCCGAAGAGCCACCGGCAGACCGCCGGCGCCTTCCATGCGGCCGAGCTCCCGTTCGTGCACGGCAGCCGGGTCCCCATCTTCCCGATGACGAAGGCCGACAAGGCGCTGTCGGCGACGATGATGGGCTACTGGACCGACTTCGCCCGCACCGGCGACCCGAACGGGCACGTCGACGATCGACGGAGCGGTCGCCCGGGGGGCGGACGCCCGCCCTGGTCGCCCTTCGAGCCCGAGGATCCCCGCTGGATGTACCTCGACCACATCCCGGGCATGGCGCCGGTCGATCGCCTGGCCCAGTACGAGATCTTCAACGCCCGCACCGACCGCCTGATCGCCGAGATGTCGGCGCCGGCCGGCGGCTGAGCCAGCGGCCACCGCTGGTCACGTCGGGGCCTCCCGGCGGGCCGGTTCGATCGCCTCCAGATAGTCGACCAGCCGGCTGGCCACCTCGACGGCGAGCTCGGGGTCGTCGAGGTCGGGCTCCAACCACACCTCCGACACCCGCCGCCAGTCCGGCATGGCGAAGAACTCGCCGATCTCGGCCTCGTCGCCCAGGATGGTCCGCCACGTCGACTCGGTCGCGGCGATCGTCTCGACGGCGGCGGCGTTGCTGGCCGGGTCGCGGTGCTCGGCGTGGTAGCCGATCTCGAGCGCCGTTCCCTCGGTGCCGTCGACGTGGCGCCGGGTGAGCACCTGGGCCTCGTAGTGCTCCCGTGGTGCCTTGCCGCCGGCCGCCTCGACCTGGTCGGCGGCGATGCCCGGCGGGATGCACCACACCTTGAGCCCGCGGCGGTGGGCTCGGAACCGGACGGTGCCGACGTCGTCCGGGGCCATCGAGCGGACCGCCTCACCGACCTCCTCGAACAGCGGCAGCTCCATCCTCGTGGCCCTCCGTGGCCGTCGCTACTCGCCGGTCGACCCGTCGACCGCCTCTCGCAGCAGGTCGGCGTGTCCGGCGTGGCGGGCGTACTCCTCGTTCATGTGCTGCAGGATCCACCGCAGGCTCGGCACCCGGTCGGCGTCGTCGGGGAAGCCGACGGCCAGCTGATCGAGCCCCTCACCCCCGGCCAGGGCGTCGGCGACCAGCTCCCTCGACCGCTCGACGGCATCCGACCAGCGGGCCCGTAGCTCGTCAGGGCTGTCGTCGGCGGCCGAGTTCCACTCCCAGTCGGGGTCCTCGGCCCAGTCGACGTCCGCCCACCGCTCGTCCGGTTGGTTGCCGTGCAGCCGGTAGGAGAACCAGTAGTCCTCGACCCAGGCCAGGTGCTTGAGCAGTCCGCCGAGGGTCATCGTCGACGTGCCGATCCCGGTCCGCATGCCATCGGCATCGACGCCGGCGCACTTCCAGGCCAGCGTCGCCCGGAGGAACTCGAGGTAGCCGATGGTGGTGGCCAGCTCGTCCCCCTGGTCGGGCGGCTCCGGACGGCCCTGCTCGTCGACGACGGTCGTCATGCCAGCAGCCTACGAGACCGTGCCACGCCGGGACGACCATCCCCCGCTGCATCCGCCGGCCGATGGATACTCGTCCCGCCGGCGGATGCAGGGGGTGCAGGCGGTATGGGTGTGTCGACGATTCTCGACGTCGTCATCGGCGTGGTGTTCGTGGTGTTCGTGTTCAGCGTGGTGGCGTCCGGGGTGCACGAGTTCGTCACCTGGGGGCTGGCCACCCGATCGAAGCAGCTGTGGCGGGCCATCGGACGCCTGCTCGACAACGACACCGGGCCGACCTCGAACCAGGGCCGGGCCGCCGAGGTCGCCCTCGGGCTCAACGGCGACAACGATCGGCGCCCGGCCCGCGGCGCGGCGACGGCGGACGACCCCTCGCTCAAGGACCGTCTCTTCGCCCATGCCCTCGTCCAGGGGCTCGACGGCCAGGGCGACTCCGGGACCAGGACCCGCATCGACCACATCGAGCCCGAGCTCTTCAGCCGGGCGCTGCTCGACGTGCTCTCCGGCGACAACGAGCTGGAGAACACCGCCGCGTTCCGCCGCACCATCGGTCAGCTGCCCGATGGACGGTTGCGGGACGAGCTGGAGTCGGTGGCCCGCCACGCCGGCGACACGATCGTCGAGCTCCGCACCGACCTGTCGGCCTGGTTCGACGATCGGATGGACGCACTCACCCACTCCTACCGCAGCCGCACCCGATGGTGGTTGTTCGCGATCGGCCTGACCGTTGCCGTCGCCTTCAACGTCGACGCCCTCGACGTCACCAACGAGTTCTACCGCGACGAGGTGACGCGGGCCCTGGTCGTGGCCGAGGCCGAGGCCCTGGCCGACTCCCCGACGTGCGAGCCCGACGCCACCGGCGCCCTGAGCGAGGCCTGCCGGGACCAGGTGTCGGCCACCGCGGACGCCCTCGACCTGCCGGTGTGGTGGGACCGCAGCCCCGACGCCTGGTCGCCGATCGGGTGGTTGATCGCCGGTGCCGCCATCGCCCAGGGCGGGCCGTTCTGGTACGACGTGCTGCGGCGCCTGGCCGGGTTCCGTCGCACCGTCAGCGGCTGAGCGCCGGCGCCGAGGGGTTGCCGCCAGCCCGGGAGCGGCCCGAGCGGTGGCCCGGGGACTTGATCCCCACTTTCGCTGCCGACATCTAGGGTGTCGACATGGATGTGGCCCGCATCGCCGAGCCGACGAGGGCCCGGACCGGGCGGATCCACGGGATCGACCTGGCCCGAGGACTGGCCATGCTCGGCATGGTGATCGTGCACTACGTGTGGGCCGCCGACGACACCGGTCCGGCGGCCGCGCTGGCCCGGGCCATGGACGGCCGGGCGATGCCGCTGTTCATGATGCTCGGCGGCATCGGGGTGGTACTCGTGTCCCGCCGCTCGGCCACCCCCGATCGCGGCCTGCTGATCCGGGGCACCATCCTGTTCGTGCTCGGGCTGCTGCTCGACAGCCTCGACACCTGGATCGCCATCGTCCTGCAGTTCTACGGCCTGCTGTTCGTCGTCTCGCCGCTCCTCCGTCGCCTCCCGCCCCGCGTGCTCGGCGCCGCGGCCATCGCCTCGGTCGCAATCGGCGGGTTGACCTACCAGGTGATCGGTCGCGCCCCGCAGCCGACGTCGGTCGACGCCGTCCGCGACGGCTGGCCCGGCCTCCGGTCGCTGTTGTTCGACGGCTACTACCCGTTCTTCCCGGTCTTCGCCTTCTTCGCCATCGGCATGCTGCTGGCCCGTCTCGATCTGCGCCGCGACCGGGTGGCCGCCCAGCTCGCCGCCGTCGGGACCGCCGTCGGCCTCGGGGCGCTGTGGCTCGCCGGCGACCTGGCCGCATGGTTCGGCGTCGACCCCCTCGCCGGCGAGGCCGGTTTCGGCGACGGCACGTTCCGGGCCGCCCGCCTGCTCGACGCCAGCGGCCACTCGGCCATGCCGGCGTGGGTCGTCAGCGCCGCCGGCACGTCGGCGGCCGTGATCGGGTTGTCGCTGCTGGCCGCCCGGCGCTGGCCGACGCCGACCCGCCCGGTGGCCACCCTCGGCACCGTGGCCCTCAGCTTCTACGTGTTCCAGGTGCTGACCACCGAGATCGTGCCCCGCCCGTCGACCACCCCGCTCGCCCAGGAGTGGGCCACGGTCGCCGCCCTGTACGGCGGCTTCCTGGTGGCGGCCGTCGTGTGGAAGCGCCACGTCCGCTCCGGACCGCTCGAGGCGTTGCTTCGGGTCGGCTCGACCCGGCGCTGACGGGGATCGAACACGGGCGGGCGCTCGCATCCGTCCGGCTCCGGCCGACGAAGAACCGAGTGCCATGCTCACCCAGGTCCGCCCCCTGCCGAGCGCCGTCGTCGACCATCACATCGAGGGCCGCAACCTCGGCCGCCACACCACCATCGGCTCGCTGCTCGACGCGACGACCGAGCCGACCCTCCTCGTCTTCCTGAGGCACCACGGTTGACTGTTCTACCGTCAACTCGTCGGCGAGTTCGCCGGCGCCCGTCAGCGGAACCCCGGGTACCCGGCGGTCGTGTTCGTGTACCAGGGAACGGCCGAGCAGGCCCCGATGTTCTTCGACCGGCTCGACCGGGATGCGGTTGCGGTCGCCGATCCCGACGCCGACCTCTACCGGTCGGCCGGGGTCGAACGTGGCGGGTGGCGGGCGATGTTCGGCCTGCGCTCGTGGGTTGCCGGTGTCCGGGCCACGCTGCGGGGTCACCGGATCGGGCGCAAGATCGGCGACCCGTTGACCCTGCCCCTCGTGCTCGGCGTCGTCGACCGCACGATCATCTGGGAGCACCGGGGGACCCATGCCGGTGACCATCCCGACGTCGATGCGATCCCGGCGGCGTTGGCGGCGGCAACCGATGGCGATGCCGGGGTGGTGGGGCCGTGACCGCTGACCCGGTGACCATCGTCGCGGTCCACGGCAACGGCGGTGGCAGCGCCCGCTTCGCCCGCCTGCCCGAGCACCTCCCCGACGGGATCGACTTCCACGCCATCGATCTCCCCGGGTTCAACGGCGTGCCCGATGATCCGTCGCTCCGCTCGGTCGACTCCTACGCCGATCACCTGGCCGGGCTGCTCGACGACATCGTCGGCGTCGGCGTCGGCGGCGAGCCGGACGACGGGAGGGGCTCGTCTCGGCCGGTCCTGCTCGGACACGGCATCGGCGGGTCGATCGCCCTCGACCTGGCCAGCCGTCGTCCCGAGGCCGTCGGCGGCCTGGTGCTTCACGCCCCGGTCGGGGCCGACCTCGACCGGCGCCTGTTCCCCCGCCTGATGTCGACGGCCCCGGTTCGGGCCGCCGTCCGCCGGCTCATCGCCGCCCGCCCGCTCCGCCCGCTGTGGCGGCGGGCCTTCTTCCCGATCGGGGCACCGGCCGCCCACCTCGACACCTTCTTCGATGGCTACCGGACCTGCGAGGCGTTCGGCCGGATGTTCGAGATCATCGACGTCGAGTGGTTCGAGGGGCTTGCCCCGGTCGACGCCGTTCCAACCGTGCTGTTGTGGGGGGAGAACGATCGGGTCCTGCGCTCCGGGCAGGCCGACGCCATCACGGCAAAGGCCCCCGGGGCCCGCACCGTCATCCAGCCGGGTTGGGACCACTTCCCGATGCTGGAGCAACCCGAGGAGTACGCCCGTGTCGTGGCCGACCTGGCGACCGGGCTGGCGACGGTCGACCGCTAGCGCCCCGAGCGCGCCGGGATCGGCCCTGGCCCTCGGCTCGGGCTCGTTGGCGGCGGCCGGGGTCGGGCCGAAGGCGGCGTTGCTCGACCGGGCGCTGGCCGCCGGCCTGCCGGTGCCCGCCGGATTCACGATCCCCGACGGCGACGGGTGCCCCGACGTTCCGTCGCTGGTGGCGTGGGTCGCCAGCATCGGGGCCGGCCGGGTCGCCGTCCGCTCGGCCTTCGGCGCCGAGGACGCCGCCGACGCCAGCCTCGCCGGCTGGTTCGACTCGCAGCTCGACGTCGCCCCCGCCGACGTGCCGGCCGCCGTCGATCGGGTCCTGGCCTCCGCTCGGCGCCACGATCCCGGCGACGGGCCTGGCCGTTTCCGTCGCGACGTGCTGGTCATGTCGATGGTCAAGGCCCGGCTCTCCGGCGTGGCCTTCTCCGAGCCCGGTACCTACGACGACCTGGTCAACGTCACCCCCGGCACCGCCGAGCGCCTCGTCGCCGGCCTCGTGCCCGGTCAACGGTTCGAGCTGACGCGGCTTGGGCGGCCGGCCGTCGGCTGGCCACGCCGGCTCCAACGCCTCCTCGCCGCGGTGCGGCGGGTGTTCGGTGACGAGCCGTGGGATGTCGAGTGGGCCGACGACGGGACCACCTGCTGGCTGCTCCAGATCCGCCCGATCACGGCCCCGCCGCTCCGCAACGAGACGCTCACCGCCGCCAACCACGCCGAGATCCTCCCGGCGCTGCCGTCGCACCTGATGACCAGCGTCATCGCCGAGGCCGGTCCCGACCTGTTCGAGTGGTACCGCCGCCGGGTCCCGGGCCTGCCGGCCGACCGGGACTTCCTGCACGTCAAGGCCGGGCGTCCGATGATCAACCTGTCGCTCCTGGAGGACATGCTCCGTCACCTCGGGCTGCCGACGGCGTTGGTGGCCGGCTCGATCGGTGGCGGCTCGGGTCGGCGGGACCCGGTGGCACCGGCCCGCCTCCTCGCCCAGACACCGTCGCTGTTGCGGCTCGGCCTGGCCCAGGTCGTCGCCGTTGCCCGCTCGGGGGCCAATCGTCGCCGGGTCGCCGCCATCGGGACGCCGCCGGCGCCGACCTTCACCGGCGTGGTCGACGACCTGCACCGGGCCTACGTCGAACTGGTGACGGGGATGTTCCCGCTGTCGTCGGCCATCGGCCCGCCGCTCGGCATCCTCCGGTCCGCCGGCACCCTGTTCGAGCACGCCGGCCGGCACCGCACGATCACCACCGAGCTCGCCGACCGGCTCGCCGCCATCGACGGACCGGCGTCGCTCGATGCCTTCCTGGCCGACTTCGGTCACCGCGGGGTCTACGAGAGCGACATCGCCAGGCCCCGCTACGCCGATGACCCGAGCGTGCTCGGGGTCGGCGGTTCGACGGCCCCGCGGTCGCTGCCGGAGCGGACGGTGCGAGGTGCGTTGACCTGGCCGCTGTGGGCGCTGGCGGCGCGGCCGCTCGCCGCCCGTGAGTGGTTCCGCCACGACGCCATGCGGGCCTTCGCCGCCGTCCGTCTGGCCGGGGTGGCGCTGGCCGAGCGGGCGGTGGTCGACGGTCGGCTGCGGTCGGCCGACGACCTGTGGCTGCTCACCGCCGACGAGGTCCGGCGTCTCGACGGCGGTTGGCGGCCCGACGCGGCGTTCTGGGCCGAGCGGGAGCAGCTCCGCAGCGAGCTGGCCAGCCTCGACGTGCCCCACGTGATCGGGCTGCACGACCCGCTGCCGGTCGCCGGCGGTCGCCGGAGCGCCAGCGGGCTGCAGGGGCTGCCGTTGACCGCCGGGACGGTGACCGGGGTGGCCCGGGTGTTGGACGAGCCGGCGGCCTGCCCGTCCCTCGCCCCGCTGTCCGGCCCGGGGGGCTCGGCCGGCGAGGCCACCGGTCCCGAGGCCGAGCCGATCGTGCTGGTGGCCCGATCGATCGACGCCGGGTGGGTGACCACGCTGGCCCGGTCCTCCGCCGTCGTCGTCGAGATCGGTGGCGACCTGTCCCACGGTTCGATCCTGGTCCGAGAGCTTGGCCTGCCGGCGGTGACCAACGTGGCGGGTGCGACCGGGGCCA
The DNA here is from genome assembly GCA_028285495.1 of Acidimicrobiales bacterium. GTDB lineage: Bacteria > Actinomycetota > Acidimicrobiia > Acidimicrobiales > SZUA-35 > JAHELU01. The sequence continues at coordinate 324,954 of JANQPB010000044.1, read as the reverse complement.
TCAACGACGGCGACCGGGTCCGGGTCGACGGCGGTGCCGGGACCGTCGACGTCGTCGAGCGGGCGGCGGCCCGGGACCTGCAGCCGAACTGACCCGGGATTCTCGATCCTCGACCGGCGCCCACGGGCCCGGACCCGGCACCGGTCGGTGCGCACCGGCCCGAGTGCTGGCCGGGACGGCCCGAGTGCTGGCCGGCATGGCCCCGGCGCTGGCCGGCCGCGGTCAGCTGGTCAGGTGATCGAGACCACCTCGTAGGTCGGACTCGACTTGCGGGCCTCGGCGATGGGGGCCCCGCAGGCCGGCGTCGGCACCGAGCCGGACCGGCGGACCTCGACCGTGGCCCGACCGGCGACCGACCCCGCCCCAGCCCCGGCGCCGACCCCGAACCCGTTGGGGTCGCCGTCCCAGCGGACGTGGACCGTCGCGGCGGCGTCGCCGCCCTCGATGCGCTCGATGGTCGGCCGGAACGACCGCCAGGCCGGACCGACGCGATCCCACAGCGCGGCCTCGGCGACCTGGGCCAGCGGGTCGAGCGCCATCAAGCCTCGATTGCTGTCCGGCAGGCGCGGCTCGGGGTGCTCGGCCACGACCGCGTCGAGCAGGTCCGCGTCGAGGAACGCCCACATCCGGCCATCGGGCAGCGTGATCCCGGTCGGTGCGAACCGGTGGCCGCCGGTGTGGCTGCACCGCCGGACCCGCACACCGGCCCACGATCCCGTCGGATCGCTCGCTGCCCGGTCGCGGGCCTGGGCCAGGAGCCGGATGCCGAAGGACCCGCAGCAGGTGTCGCGCCGACCGTGGCCGCAGATCAGCACCTCGGGTGGGGCCGCACCGATGGCGGTCACGCCGTCCGCCTCCCCCGGTTCGGCCCCGTCGGCCAGCGCGGCCATCGCCCCGTGCGCAGCGGGACCGTCGACGCCACCGTCGAGGTGGTAGTCGATGCCGGTGAAGCGCAGGTCGTCGCCGGCCCGCCAGATCGAGAGCGCCGGTGCGCCCGCCCCCGCTCCCGCCCCGGCACCGTCGTCCGACCGGGTGGTCAGGATGCGATGCCCCGGCCCGAGCGTCGGCAGGGCGGCGATGACGTCGATCTCCTCGATCTTCGCCGGCCAGAGCCCGGCGTACTCGATCAGGACCAGGGTGTGGCAATGGGTTGCGGTGCCTCGCGGGTCGAGCCCGAGCTCGACGGCCTGCGGGGCGCAGCGGAGGTCGTCGACCACCTCGGCGACGAGGGGAGGGAGGTGGGTGTCGGCCATGGCCCCATTGTTACCCACCCCGGATCGGGTCCACCCATCGCCGGGCCTGGCTGCCCGGGCGACCGGAATTCGTTCGCCACCGGTCGGGCCCGCCGGTACGGTCGCCGGCGTGGCCACACCGCTGTCCGAGCCATGGCCCGAGCACCCGTTGCTGGCCGAGACCTACGACGTCGAGTGTGCCGACGGCCGCTGGGACCTCGACTTCTACCTCGACCTGGCGGCCTCCCTCGGCGCCGGCTCGATCCTCGACATCGGCTGTGGCACCGGCGTGTTCGCCGTCGACGCCGCCGCCCGTGGCCTGCGAGCGGTCGGGGTCGACCCGGCCGCCGCGGTGCTCGACGTGGCCAGGGCCAGGCCGGGAGGCGACACCGTCGAGTGGCTGCACGGTGGCCTCGACCTGGTGCCACCCGACTCGATCGACCTGGCGGTGATGATGGGCCACGTCGCCCAGTACTTCGTCACCGACGACGAGTGGGGCGAGCTGCTGGCCCGGGCCGGGCGATGCCTGGCCCCGGGCGGTCACCTGTCGTTCGAGACCCGCAACCCGGCGATCGACTGGCCTGGCCGCTGGGTCCGGGCCAACACCGAGCGAACGCGCCCCCACCCACGGGGTGGCACCTTCACGTCGTGGACCGAGACCGAGTCGGTCGCCGGCCCGGACGACTCCTACACCATCACCCACCGTGGCAACACCGTCCTGCCAGACGGGCGGCACCTCCAGGTGCTCGAGCACCTCCGCTTCCGCGACCCGGACGAGATCCGAGCGAGCCTGGAGACCGCCGGGTTCACCGTCGAGACCGTCTGGGGCGACTGGGACCGCAGCCCGTTCGACCCGGCGGAGAGCCTCGAGCTGATCGTCCTCGCCCGGGCGTGACCGCCCGGCCCGGTCTGGCCGGCGGCGGTTCCCTCAGGCCGGCACCGTCGCCGGGTCGAGAACGTCGATGGCCCGACCCATCAGGTCGACGAAGTTGTGCGCGTAGAACTTGTCGCGCACCTCGGCCGACGCGTCGCCGAGCGACCGCTCGAACCGCTCGATCGGCCGCCGTCCGCCCTCGACGTGGGGATAGTCGGACGAGAACAGCAGCACGTCCTCGCAGCCCTGGGCGGCGATCCAGCCGACGTCCTCGGTCGGGTACGGCGTCACCCGGATCTGGCGCTGCACGTACTCGCTCGGTCGCAGGCTCAGCCCCTGCAGCCGGTCCTCGTGGCGGGCGAACGCATCGAACGCCGACTCCATCTGTCGCATCCACCCGGGGACCCAGATGGCACCCTGCTCGATCACGCCGACCTTCAGGCTCGGAAAGCGCTCGAACACGCCGTCGAACAGCATCGTGGCCAGGGTCTGCATCGGTGGGCCGGGGATGGCCATGTAGTCGACCGATCGGAAGTTCTCGGCCCCGCCGTGGAAGTCGGGTGGGATGGGGAGGCCGTTGCGGAAATACGTCTTGTCGAGCAGCTGGCCGCCACCGCCGACGTGGAACACGATCGGGATCCCGGCGTCGGCCGCCGCGGCCCAGACGGGGTCGAGCCCGAGGTGGCTGGGGGAGTGCTCCTGCGGGCAACTGGAGGCCACCAGCAGCGCCGCCGCCCCGAGCTCGACGGCCTCGGTCGCCATCGCCGCCGCCCGGTCGAACTCGGCCAGCGGCACGTAGCAGGTCGGCAGCAACCGCCGGTCGACCGAGCAGAAGTCGACCATCGCCCGGTTGTGGGCCCTGGTGACGCCGTCGACCAGGTCGAGGTCGTCGCCGTGCTCCAGCTCTTCGAGGTAAGCCGAGTCGAAGGTGTTGAACACCAGCTGGCTGGCGAACCCGAGGTGATCGAGCGCCGCGGGTCGATCGGCCGCGATCCACGAACCGGGGGCGTCCCAGTTCTTGCGGATCGTGATCAGCTCCTCGTCCTGGGAGCGGTACCCCGGGTCGGCCTGGCGCTCGGCGGCCCTGGCGAAGAACTGCTCCTCGCCGGCCGTGCCGGCCCCGCCGACGCCGCCGACGAGGTCGTGCCGGTCCACCCGACCGGCGATGGCCGGATCGAGGTAGGGGGTCAGCCAGTCCGGCGTCTCCATGATGTGGGCGTCGGCGTCGTGGATGAGCCGGTCGGTCGCGTAGGGCATGGACCCAGCCTCCCAAATGCCGCGTCGACCGCTCAAGATCGCGGCCACTATGGTCGGCTGGCATGGAACTGCACGACAAGGTAGCGGTCATCACCGGAGCGGGATCGGGCATCGGGCGGTCGCTGGCCAGCGCCTTCGCCGACGAGGGGGCGCGGGCCGTCGTCTGCACCGATCTCGACGGCGACAACGCAGCGGAGACCGCGGCGATGGTCAACGAGTCGCACCCCGGGGTGGCCACGTCGGCCGCGCTCGACGTCGGCGACGAGCGGGCGGTCGAACGGGTCGTGGTCGACACGACGGAGGCACACGGCTCGCTCGACGTGTTCGTGTCCAATGCCGGCTACGGGCTGCGGGGCGGGCTCGACCTGCCGACCGACGAGTGGCAGCGGATGATGAACGTCCACACCTGGTCACACCTGTATGCGGCCAGGGCCGTCATACCCGGGATGGTCGAGCGGGGTGGCGGCTACCTGCTCAACACCGCCTCGGCCGCCGGTCTCCTGACCCAGATGGACTCGGGGCCCTATGCGGTGTCGAAGCACGCCGCGGTCGCCTTCGCCGAGTGGGTGGCGATCAACCACGGCGACGACGGCATCGGGGTGTCGGTGCTGTGCCCGCAGGCGGTGCGGACCAACATCCTCGGCCCCAGGGCCCTCGACAAGCCGAGCAACGCCGAGGCCAGGCAGGCGGCCGGCGACGGCATCCTCGAGCCGGACGACGTGGCCCGCGACTGCGTCGACGCCATCCGCGAGGAGCGGTTCCTGGTCCTGCCCCACCCGGAGGTGTCGACCTACTTCGAGCGCAAGGCCAACGACTACGACCGGTGGCTGCGGGGCATGCGCCGGTTCCGCCAGCGCCTCGTCGGCGCCTGATGGCCGCATCGATCGGGGTCGCCGCAGCTCCGGTCGCCGCCGGTCGGCACCCGGCCGGGACCGGCGACCGGCGTCGACGCTGCGCCTCGGGCTGAGCGCACGGTGATGGCCGGCACCGGAGCCGACGGCCGGACCGAGGCCGGCACCCGGGACCCGGGGCCGCCGGCGGCGCGGCCGCTCGATCGGCGCCGGCGTCGCCTCCTCGGTGCCGGGGGCGCGGCCGCGGTCGCCGCCGCGTTCGGCCTCCGGGTCGATGGTCGAGCCCTGTGGCGGTCCTGCGCCACCGCCGGCCAGCAGCCGGGGTCGTCGGCGAGGCCGCTGCCGGACGGCCCGACGCAGTGGATCAGCCGACCGACGACTCGGTCCCGGCCCGGTTGGCGGTCTCGACCGACCCCGAGCTGACCGGTGCCCGCCTGGTCGACGGGACCCGGATGGACGGCTCACCCGTGGTTGGCTTCGACGTCGCCGGCCTGCAACCCGACACCACCTACCACTACGCCCCGGAGCTCGACGGGGTGCTCGACCGGGGTGTCGGCGGCTCGTTCCGTACCTTCCCCGCCGGACCGGCCTCGTTCCTGGTGGCGTTCGGCGGCTGCGCGCTGACCGGTTCCAACACGGCCGTGTTCGACGCCATCGCCGAGCTCGACCCGCTCCTGTTCGGCATCATCGGCGACTTCCACTACGCCGACATCGACACCGCCGACGTCGAGCGGTTCCACGAGGCGCTCGATCGGGTCCTGCGCTCCCCGGCCCAGTCGGCCCTGTACCGGTCGACGTCGGTCGCCTACGTCTGGGACGACCACGACTACGGGGTCGACAACGCCGACCGGACCTCGGCGTCGCGGCCGGCGGCGATGACCGCCTACCGGCACTACGTGCCCAGCTACGAGCTGGGCGGTCCGAGCTCCGCCCTCCACCAGGCGTTCACGATCGGCCGGGTCCGGTTCGTGATGACCGACGCCCGCTCCGACCGGGACCCGAGCGACCTCCCGGACGACGACGCCAAGTCGATGCTCGGCCCCGAGCAGAAGGCGTGGCTGAAGGACGAGCTCGTGCGGGCGTCGTCGAGCCACGCCGTCGTCGTCTGGATCCAACCGGTGCCCTGGACCGGTCGAGCCGAGGCGGGGGACGACAGCTGGGCCGGCTACAGCACCGAGCGCCGGGAGCTGGCCGACCTGCTCGTCGACGAGGGCATCGCCAACCTCGTGATGGTCAGCGGCGACGCCCACATGGTCGCCATCGACGACGGCACCAACACCAACCTCTCGGACCGTGGCCGACTCGACACCGAGACCGGCGGCTTCCCGCTGCTGCACGTGGCCGCCCTCGACCAGGTCGGCAGCACGAAGGGTGGTCCGTACAGCCACGGCGAGTTCCCCGGCGGCGGCCGCTTCGGCACGGTCGAGGTCATCGACGACGGCTCGACCGTCGAGGTGGTCCTCGCCGGGCGCGACTGGCTCGGTGACGCCTTCGTCGAGCATCGCCTCACGATCGCCTGAGCGGGCGCGGGCGCAGCCCGGGCCGCCCGGTGTCAGACCATCCGGGGGTCGGGCCGAGCGCCCCGGACCAGGCGGCCGGGTGTCGCCCCGGTCGACGTCGACTCGGAGGTGACCTCGATGCCAGAGACGAACGTGTGCTCGATGCCGGTCACCTTCTGGATCAGCCGGCGGCCGCCGGCCGGCAGGTCGTGCACGATCTCCGGCCCGTGCAGCGTCAGCGCCTCGTGGTCGATGACGTTGAGGTCGCCCTTGAAGCCGGGGGCCAGCAGCCCCCGGTCGAGCAGCCCGACCGTCTCGGCGGTGACCCTGGCCTGCTTGTGGACGAGGGTCTCGAGCGGGATCCGGCCGCTTGGGCGGTCGCGGCCCCACCACTGCATCAGCGTGGTCGGGAAGCTGACGTCGCAGATCGTGCCGACGTGGGCGCCGCCGTCCGACAGCCCGGGCACGGAGGCGACGTGCAGGAGCATCTCCCGCACGTCGTCGAGGTTGCCCCTGGCGTAGTTGAGCGACGGGACGTAGATCAGCGCCGTGCCGTCGCGTTCGAGCAGCAGGTCGTAGGCCAGCTCGGCCGCACGGACACCGTGCCGCTCCGCCCGGGCGGCCAGCGAGTCGGCCTCGGCCGGCTCGTAGTTCGGGGGGTCGCCGAGGGGGAACATGGTGTGCCAGCGGGTCAGGTGTCGGGGCTGGCTGCCAAGCACCCCGTCCTGGCCATCGACCGAGTGGTCGCCGCGCTCGATCCTGGCCTGCTCGTCGAGGATGGCGGCCCGCACTGCGGGCTCGCGCATCGCCGCAACCCGATCGGCCAGGGGTCGGCTGGCCAGCTGCTGGTAGGTGGCGCAGTACATGAACGGGCTGAGCGTCGCCTCGTGCCCCATCAGCACCCCGATCGGGCGGGCGCAGACCTGCCCGGTCATCGTCACCCCCTCGGCGGTCGCCTCGGCCATCCGGTCGAGCAGGACCCGCCACTGGTCGGGCCGGCGCCTGGCCTGGGCGATCGAGATCGACACGGGGCGACCCGACTCGGCCCCCATGGCCCTGGCCAGCTGGAACTCCTCGTCGAGGTCGATGAAGTCGCTGACCAGCTGGATGATGCCCTTGCCGGCGGCTCCGAGGGCCTTGGCGATCCCGACCAGCTCGTCGAGTTCCGCCTCCAGGGTCGGCGTCGGCTCTCCGAGAGAAGTCTTGTGGTTCAACGTGCGCGAGCTGGAGAAGCCCATCGCCCCGGCCTCGACGGCCCGGTGGGCGATGGTGGCCATCGCCGCGATGTCGTCCGGGGTCGCCGGTTCCCGGGCCACCCCTCGCTCGCCCATCACGTTGAGCCGGACGGCGGCGTGGGGCAGGTAGGCGCCGAGGTCGATGTCGTGGGGGGTGGCGTCAAGGTGGTCGAGGTAGTCCTCGAAGCTGCGCCACGTCCAGGGAAGTCCCTCGTGGAGGGCGGTGCCGGGGATGTCCTCGACCCCCTCCATCAGCTGGACCAGCCGCTCCTCGTCGCCGGGGTCGACCGGGGCGAAGCCGACCCCGCAGTTGCCCATCACCACCGTCGTGACGCCGTGCCAGCTCGACGGGGTGAGGTGGGCGTCCCAGGTGGCCTGCCCGTCGTAGTGGGTGTGGATGTCGACGAAGCCCGGTTGGACCAGCCGGCCCTCACCCTCGATCTCCCGTTCACCCCGCCCGTCGACCCGGCCTCCGTCCGAGCCACCGACGTGGGTGACGATCCCGTCGGTGATGGCCACGTCGGCCTGTCGTCGTGGTCCGCCCGTTCCGTCGATCACCGTGCCGTTGCGGATGACCAGGTCGTGCTCGGCCATGCTGGAGACCCCCTCGTTTCGGTCCGTCAGACCCCCAGTCCATCAGTTCCGGCGGCGCCGGCGCCACCCGACGGGCCGGCCGACCCGATCCCGCTGACCCGACCGCAGCGAGTACGTTGATGGCATTCTTACGAAGGGCGACGACGGGGGAACGGCGATGGCCGGTTCGACCGGCTGGATCACCGGCCGAGCGGCCGGTGAGATCACGGCCGTGACGGGCGCCGGAACGATCGGGCGCATCCTCGCCGCCGTCGTCGCGACGGTCGTCGCCGCCGCCACGGCCATCCTCGCCGGCGCCGACCCGGTCGTCGCCGTGGGTGAGAACCCCGACGTCGATACCGCCGCCGACTATCGCTACGTCGTCGACCCCGAGGCCGGCGAGGTGGCGGTCACCATCGAGCTGAGCTTCACCGCCGACAAGCCGAACCGGACGACCTCGTCGGGCTACTACCAGTACTACTTCGAGGGCACCGGCCTGGTCGTCCCGGCCGAGGTCGGCGACCTCGCCGTGACCGACGGGGCCGGCCGGGAGCTGAGCTACGAGATCGACGACAGCATCGAGGGCGTCAGCCAGCTGATCATCGACTTCCGCCGCAACGTGTTCTACCGGCAGACCACCGAGGTGATCGTGTCGTTCACCCTGCCGGGCGGGCGGGCCAGGAGCGATGAGCTGACCCGCGTCAACGAGGCCTACGCCGCCTTCGAGGCCTGGGTCGACCCGCGGCTGGAGGCGGCCACCGTGACCGTCGTCGTGCCGGACGGCTTCGTCGACCGGGGTACCGGGTCGGACGGCTTCGGCCGACCGACGGTCGACGAGGACGAGGACGGCGACGACGTGCTCGTCTTCGAGAACACCGGGATCGATCCCGAGCAGTACTGGGCCGCCGTCTCGCTGGCCCGAGACGAGGAGCTCGTCACCAGCGAGGTCGAGGTCGACGGCATCGAGATCGACATCCAGTCCTGGCCGGGCGACGAGCAGTGGACCCGGTTCGTCGTCGACAGCCTGGAGGACGGCCTGCCGATCCTGATCGACGAGGTCGGGCTCGACTGGCCACTCGACGAGGACCTGCTGATCATCGAGTCGTACACGCCCTACCTCAACGGCTATGCCGGCTGGTACGACCTGCTGACCAACGAGATCGAGATCGGCGACGAGCTCGACACCCACGTCATGTACCACGAGCTGTCCCACGTCTGGTTCAACGGCGAGCTGTTCGCCGAGCGGTGGATCACCGAGGGCCTGGCCGACGAGTTCGGGGCCGAGGTGACCGAGGCGGTCGGGGAGGAGCGTCCGACCCCGCCCCGTGCCCGCCCGACCGAGCCGGTGGCCCAGCCGCTGAACCGGTGGTCCAGCCTGACCGAGGACGTCGAGCTGGAGCAGTGGGGCTACGCCGCCAGCTGGACGGTGACCCGGGCCATCGTCGATGAGGTCGGGCTCGACGTGCTGTCGGATGCGGTGCAGGCGGCGGCCACCGACCAGATCGCCTACGTCGGCGACGGCCGACCGGAGACCGAGGTCCGTCGAAACGACTGGCGGCTCTACCTCGACCTGCTCGAGAACGGCGGGGCCGTCACCGACGGCGCCGTCACCGACCTGTTCGTCGAGTGGGTCCTGACGTCCGCTGAGGCGGCCGACCTCGACCAGCGGGCGGTCAGCCGTGACCGCTACGCCACGCTGGTCGGCGACGGTGTGGCCTGGGCGCCGCCGCTCGCCGTGCGGAGGGCCATGTCGAGCTGGGACTTCGACGAGGCCGACGAGCTCATCGCCGCCGCCGGCGAGATCCTGGTCGAGCGGGACGAGGCCGAGGAGGTCGTCGATGGCTTGGCGGCGTCGCTGCCGGCCGGGGCGAGGGTGACGCTCCCGGACGAGCTGGAGTCGACCTACGAGGCGGCGGGCGACGGCGACGGGCTCGGGGCGTCGGCCGAGCTGACCGCCGAGGCGTTGGCCGCGGCCGAGGCGCTGGCCGCCACCGGTCTGGCCGTCGACGGCGCCGACGGGTTCGTTGAGCGCATCGGTGCCATCGGCACCGACCATCCGGGCGAGCTGGCGGCGGCGGCCGAGCGGTTCAGCGACGGCGACCTCGCCGCCGCGGCCGGCGAGGCGGAGCGGCTCGGCGCCGAGGTCGACGACCTCCGCCGTCGGGGTTGGATCCGCCTCGGGTCGGCGGTGGTCGTCGGTGCGCTGCTGCTGGCCGTCGTCGCCGTCCTGGTGGTGCGCCGCCGCCGTCGCCGAGGCGTCGCTGCCGACGGGGTCGGCGACCCGGAACCGCCGACCCCGATCGCGCCGGCCACGCCACCGGCCCTGCCAGCCACCACGGCCCCCGATGCGCTGCCGGCGCTCCCGGCCGGGTCGCCGCCGCCCGGCGGATCGGAGCCCGACCGCCTCGCAACCCCGGTCGACGACCCGGCGCCGACGGCCGGCTCCTGACTACGATTCGTTCGAGCGGACGAGGGGCCGGGAGGCGAGCCGATGGCCGAGCGTACGGACCGGGATCCGAGCCTGCGGGAGCTGGCGCTGGAGGCGACGATCGGCGGAATCGGGGTCGACGCCGACCGGCCGATCCCCGTCATCAGCCTCGACCGCTTCGAGCCCCGCCGGGCCGAGATCACCGACGAGCTGTGGTCGGCCGCAACCGACGTCGGCTTCTTCCAGCTCGTCGACCACGGCATCGACGCCGAGCTGATCGACCGGTCCTTCGCCGCCGCGGAGGCGTTCTTCGCCCTGCCGGACGAGATCAAGGCGAGGGTCCCGTGGCGACGGGAGCTCAACGCCGGCTGGGAGTCGCGCAGCCAGGTCCGCCCGTCGACGCGGGTCAGCGACCAGAAGGAGTCGTACCAGATGACCGGGCCCAACATGGCGGGGCTGTGGCCGGACGCCGAGCTGGTCCCCGGGTTCCGGGTCACGCTGGAGGCGATGGAGCGGGCGTCGTGGCGGGTGGCGATGGACGTGCTGTCGTGCTTCGCCGACCGGCTCGGCTTCGATCGCGACTTCTTCGCCAGGGCCCACGACCCCGACGGCGATGGCTATCAGAGCACCGTCCGCCTGCTGCACTACTTCCCGATGTCGGCCGCCGACTTCGAGGGGGGCCAGTGGCGGGCCGGCGCCCACACCGACTACGACTGCCTGACCCTGCTGTTCCAGCGTGAGGGCCAGTCGGGCCTCCAGGTCTGCCCCGGTGAGGACGCCGCGAGCGGGCGGTGGACCAGCGTCGCCACCGACCAGGACCGCATCACCTGCAACATCGGCGACATGTTGATGCGGTGGAGCGACGACCAGCTCCGGTCGACCCTGCACCGGGTTCGCGGTCCCCGGCCGGGCGAGTCGTCGCCGTCGCGCTACAGCGTCGCCTTCTTCGCCCAGGCCAACAAGCCGGCGCTCATCGAGAGCCCGTCCGGCAGCTTCCAGTCGATCACGGCCGCCGACTTCCTGCAGCAGCGGATCGCCGCCAACTTCGCCCGCTGAGCCCGCCACGGCCGGGAACGTCGGCAGCCCGAGGCCGGCGTCGCGGTGGCCGGCGAGCACGTGAAGGCCCCGTTGACCAGCATCACGTCAGGCACGGCCGGTGACGTCCGGGGCCGGTCGCGGGTCCGGTTCGAGCCGGCGCTCGTACAGGACGTCGACGATCGACGGCGGCTCGTTGGCCAGGGTCCGCCCCGGGACCAGGCGCCACCCGTTCCGCTCGTACAGACGCCGAGCCGCAGTGTTTGCCTCGAGCACCCAGAGGTTGATGGCCTCGGCGCCCCGCTCGCGGGCTCGGCTGAGGGCGAGGTCGTGCAGGGCCACACCGAGGCCGCGGCCCTGTCGCTCGGGGTCGACGTAGAGCTTGTGGAGCAGGAGCCCCGTCGGGATGCCGCCAGCCGGCCCGACGGCCACGGCGCCAACCACCGTGTCCTCGCCGACCGTGTCGTCGGTCACCGTGTCCCCGCCGACCGTGTGAACACCGATCGTGTCAACCCCGATCGTGTCACCGTGGGTCGCCTCGTCGTGTGACCCCTCGGCCGCAGCGCCGGCCGGTCCGGGAACCGTGGCCACCAGCACGTCGGCCAGCGGGTCGGGGTCGGCCAGCAGGGCACGCCACTCGTCGGACAGCTCGTCCGGGGTCGGCGGCGTGCTGTCGGCGGGGAAGATCCCGGCGTAGGCCCGGCGAGCGGCGACGGCGTGGAGTCGACCGATGGCGACCAGGTCGTCGGCGGTCGCCGGCCGGAGCCGGTGCTGGGCGTCGCTCATCGGCTCGAACCGTACCGTCGGGCCGCCGACCGACCGCAAACGGCCGACATCAGGGCCCAACCCGACGCCCCCGGTGCCGAACCGGCGAGCGGACCCCGCTCGAACCCTTGACATCGACGTACATCGGTGCGATATATATACATCATGGATACGCATATCGAACCCATCGTCGAGCTCGACGACCTCGTCGCCCGGATCGACCAGGTGGTGGCCGGCGGTCCGCTCGCGGTCGCGATGACCGATCTCGACGGGTTCCTGCACCTCAACGAGACCTACGGGCGGGACGCGGGCGACCGGGTCCTGGCCGCCTGGGCCGACACCCTGACCGGCTCACTGCCGGACGATGCGATCATCGGTCGTCTCGGCGGCGACGAGTTCGCCGTCGCCCTGCCGGGCGCCTCGTCCGAGAACGCCCTCATCCTGCTCGACGAGATCCGATCGCACCTGGCCGACCACCCCGTCGAGCACGCCGGTACCGAGCTCACGGTCAGCGCCACCTTCGGCGTGGCCTCCCGGCCGCCCCACGCCACCGAGACCTCGGAGCTGTTCCGCTGCGCCGACGAGGCGCTGGCCCGGGGCAAGGCCGAGGGCGGTGGCCGGGTCGCCATCTACGTCGAGGAGAAGATGGTGCTCAAGAGCAACTACTACTCCCGGGCGTCGCTGGCCCGCCTCTCGAAGCTCGCCGGTCGGCTCAACCGCACCGAGGCCTCACTGCTGCGCGAGGCCCTCGACGATCTCTTCCGCAAGCTCCGCTGAGGTCACCGATCGCCTCCGTGGAGCGACCCCTGCACGTGGGCTCGAGGCGCCATCCTCGGTCGAGCAGCTCGACCGAGGATGGTTCCGTCGCGTTCCTCGACGACAGCCGAAACGGGGTGTCCCCCTCGTGCCCGAGCGCCGGTCGGCCCGTCAGGTCGGCCCGGCCGGTGGGTCGACCCAGCGAGCCACCGTCGTCCTGGTCCCGGACGGGATCTCGGTGAAGCCACCGTCGCGTATCTCGACGTCGGCCCGGTCGACCAACTCGGCCCACCGGGCGGCGTCCGGGTGCACGACGTCGACCGGGCGCCCGGCCGCCGTCCACGCCGCCCGTCGCTCGGGCGACGCCCGCTGCCAGGCTCGGTGGGCGGCGTGGGCGCACTGGGCCGCCCGCTTGCCCCAGGTCATCGTGACCTCGGGCGTGACCGCGACGAGGAGCCCGGGTCTGGCCTCGACCGCCGACACCGTCGGTGAGTCCTCCAGCGGCGTCGCCTGGATCTGCAGGCGGGCCACCGGGCGAGGTACGCGGTCGATGGGGCCGGGGACGAAGGCCCGGGCCGACACGCCGTCGACGGTCACCGTGACCCCCTCGACCTCCTGGGCCCTGCGCCAGTCGCCGCCGCGGGCCCGGCGGACGATCTTGCGGATGCGGGCCCCGTTCCAGCGGCTCACCGCATCGTGCCAGGGCCCGTCCGGGCCGCTGCGGCCGTCGTCGAGCAGGGCGACCGTGGCCAGGGCGGCGGCGACCGCCGCCTGATCGGCGGTCGGCGGGTCGGTCCGCTCGACCAGCACGGCGAGCTGGAGGGCCAGCGGCGCCGTCGACTCGGGGCCGTCGTCGCCGCCGGTCCCGCCCCCGACCCGTTCGGGTGCTGGCGGGTCCGTCCTGGGGTCCGTCATGGGGTCGCCAGTCTGGTCGGACGACCGGTCTCGGTCACGCCGAACCAGAAGATCGTCACCGCCAGCGCCAGGAACAGGCCGTTGGCGGCCAGCGCCAGCGGCAGCGAGGTGGCATCGGCCAGCGCACCGCTGAGCGGCGGCGACAGCACGATGCCCAGGTCGCCGTAGGTCCGATACACCCCCATGGCCGAGCCCCGCAGCTGCTCGGGGGCGATGTCGGCGACGAAGGCGGCCGGTGCCGGGCCGCTGATGCCGGTCCCGATGGCCGAGAACAGCAGCCCGGCAACGAACAGCTCGACGGTCGGGGCGAAGGCCGAGGCCACCACGCCGACGGCGGCGATGTAGCCGGTCGGCACGATCAGCGGCTTTCGGCCGAACCGGTCGGCGGCGACCCCGGCCGGCGCGATGAGCAACAGCCCGACGACGCCGAGCCCGGTGAAGATCAGCCCGATCTGCCCGGCCGTCAGCCCGAACTCCTCGCTGGCGTACAGCGGCACCAGCGTCTGGCGCGAGCCTCGGATCGAGAACACGGCGGCGGCCACCAACCCGACGGCGAGGAACGACGGCGACCGGAAGAACGCCCGCCTGGCCCGAGGGTCGATCGGCTCGGCCGCCGCCTCGGCCTCGGCCGCGGCGACGTCACGGGTCTCGGGCAGGCGGTACCAGCCGTAGATGGCGGTCAGCACGGCGGCGCCGCCGACCACGAGGAACGGGGCCCGCAGCCCGAACCCGTCGGCCAGGAGCCCCCCGATCGCCGGACCGGCGCTGACGCCGACCAGCAGCGCCCCCTGGTTGGTGGCGATGTAGCGGGCCCGCTGGTCCGGGGCGGCGATGTCGATCACGTAGATCTGGGCCCCGGTCATGTAGAGGGCGGAGCCGGCGCCGGCGACGAGCCGCCACGCCAGCAGCACCCAGATCGAGGGCGCGAGCCCCGAGCCGATCATCCCGATCGCGGTGATCAGCGGCCCGCCGACGAGCAGGAAGCGCCGACCCCGGCGGTCGGCCCACAGCCCGGCCGGGATGTTGAGCAGCAGGCGGGCCAGCCCGAAGGCGGTGAACGTCAGCCCGACGACGGCGGCCCCGACGCCGAAGTCCCTGGCGAACAGCGGCAGGACCGGGCCGACGACCCCCTGCCCGGCCATCACCAGCACCGTCGAGCCGCAGATGACCAGCAGGCGCTCGTCGGCTCGTAGCCGTGACAGGCCGGCGGCGAGCCGGCGGGGGAGCGACCTCACCCCGGCTGAACGTATCGGGTTACCTCGAGGTGCGGTACTTGGCGTCGGACCAGCTCTTCTTGCGGAGCTCGATCTCGGCCCGGTTGACGCGCCGCTGCACCGATCGCTGCAGCGGCTGGCTGCCGATGGCCCTGGCCGCCAGGTCGGCGGCGGTCAGCCGCACCCCGAAGCGCTGGACCCGCCCGGCGAACCGCCCGGCCCGGTCGTGCCACCGCAGCAAGTTGACGTGTCGCTCGCTCAGGTCCAGTCGGTCCTGGCCCGATGGCTCGAAGCCGGCCCGGGCGAGGCGTTCGCCGACCCGGGCCTCGACCAGCCGCACGTCTCTCGAGGACAGGGTGTCCCGCCAGTCGCCGGCGAGCATCGGGTTCGGCTCCTGGTAGTCGGTGTCGTCGACGTAGCTGAGCATCTGGGCGGTGTAGTCGACGCCCAGGAAGCGACAGATGGCGGTCAGCGTCGAGTGATGGTCCCGCACGAGATCGCCGAATCGGACGGTCAGCCGTCGCTCGGATGCCACCGACGGCTCGACGGCGGCCCACTCGTCTTCGGCCCGGATCCAGTGCTCGACGGCGTGCCACGGATTGCCGGCCAACCCGATGGCCATGCGGGCCGCGGCGACGTCGCGGGGGTCCCGCACCAGGTGCAGCAGGCGGACCCGGGGCCACAGGTGGAGCGCCCGGGAGAAGCCGTGGTGCACCGTGGCCCCGACCACCAGCGCGTGCGTCCGGCGCTGCCGGGAGGCCAGGAAGCCGTTGACCAGCTCCGGGAAGTCGAGCGAGGCGTCGAACCGGAAGCCGGACGAGGTGAACGAGCGGTCGAGGGCGAGTCGGGCGCCGAACTCGACGGTGGTCGGGAAGCGCCCGTCCGGCGCGATGGCATTGACGGCGTAGTCGAACTCCTCGGCGAACGAGATCTCCGGGTGGGAGTCGAGCATCAGGCGCAACAACGTGGTGCCCGACTGCTCCGCTCCCACGAGAAGCACCGGTTCCTCGATCACGTCCCCAGTCTAGAGAGATCGACTTCGTTTCGTAACGCAGCTGACAACGAGTGTCGGGGTGTGTCATGGGCCGCGGGCCCGGGGTCGGCGGCGGTGCCGGTGGCGGTCCTGTCGGTGATGCTGACTACTGTGGGGCGATGGCCGATCGCGCCACCTTCGTCGAGGACACCGAACCGTTCATGGGCTCGCTGTACTCAACCGCGGTGCGCCTCACCGGCAACCGGACCGACGCCGAGGACCTGGTGCAGGAGACGTACCTCCGGGCCTACCGCTCGTACGACTCGTTCACCGCCGGCACCAACCTGCGGGCGTGGCTGTTCCGGATCCTCAACAACACCCACATCAACCGCTACCGGGCCCGCACTAGGCGGCCGGAGGAGGCGGAGCTCGACGACATCGAGGATCTCTACCTCTACCGCCGCCTCCAGGACACCAGCCGCTACGGCCGCAGCGCCGAGGACCAGCTGATGGAGGTGTTCTCGGAGGCCGAGGTCGTGGCGGCGGTCGAGGGGCTGCCCGAGGCCTATCGGATGGCGGTGCTGCTGGCCGACGTCGAGGGCTTCAGCTACAAGGAGATCGCCGAGATCCTCGACATCCCGGTCGGAACCGTGATGAGCCGCCTCCATCGGGGAAGAAAAGCCCTCCAGAAGGAGTTGTACGAATTCGCAGAGGCCCGAGGCCTCGTGTCGGCTCCGGCCGAGTAGTACTGTCCATCCGGAATGCTCCGGAGCCATCCGGAGGTGGCGGCTGCGATGCCGCCGACGCACCACGCCCGGAACTGCGGGCTCCGATGTCATGACTGAACCGAGCGATCACCCAACCGAGTCCGACCCCCCACCTGGCTTCGAGGCCGATGCCGTCGCCAACCCGTTCTGCATGGGTGCCCCGCCTCTCCGGTGCAACCCGTCGCTCGACGAGCTGTACCGCTACATGGACGGCTTCCTCGACGAGGGCCGCGAGGCAGAGGTCCGCAACCGGCTGGCCGACTGCCGTGGGTGCGGCGAGATCTACGACCTGCAGACCCAGTTCCGCCGCCTGATCGAGCAGCGCTGCCAGACCGAGCTGCCGCCGAACCTGAAGGACAAGGTGTTCGGCGCCATAGCCGAGATCGAGCTCGGGCCCGGGGGTCGCGGCCACCGGCGCTGAGCTCCCGGCGCGGTTCGAGCCTCGACGATTCGCCCGACCCCGCCCGAGGCGCCGGCCACCGCCCCCCTGGTCCTACACTGGGCCCCATGTTCGCTGTGGTATGGCACTGGTGGCTCGGATTCTTCCTCGCGATCGGCGGGGTCCTTGGCGTCGTCGGCCTCGTCGTCGGCTATCTGGCCAAGGTCCAGAACCCCCGCTATCCCCGCAAGCCCTGAGCACTTGGCCGTGGCGGACAGATCCACGAGTGGGCACGACAGGTGGTGACCGGTGAATCCTGAGGTCGACTGGGACTTCGCCCGGACGGTGGCCGGGCGCATCGCCGGGCGCGAGCCGTTCGCCGACAGCTACCACCACGACTCGATCGAGGCCGACTTCCTCGAGCTGACCACGCAGGCCGAGGAGCTGGTGGCCGAGGAGACCGGGCTCCACTCCGACGCCGGTCGGGCCCGGGCCCGGATCACCGACCGCATGGGCTGGGTCGATGCCAACCTCGCGTCGTTCGACCGCCTGCTCCGGCCGCTGCTCGGCAAGGCCGAGGAGGCGGCGGCCGAGAAGGCGGAGGCCGAGGCCAACGGCGACGGCCGCCCCCGCTTCGCCGACTCCACGATCGGCCGTGCTCTCGGGCCGCTGGCCGATGTGGTCGCCCCCGTCGGCAGCGCCGTCGGCGAGGTCTTCGGCCAGGTCGGTGACGCCGTCGGTCCGAAGGTGGCCGGCGCCGAGGCCGGCGCCCTCCTCGGCTGGATGTCGAGCCGGGTGCTCGGCCAGTACGACCTGTTGATCATCGAAGACGAGCGTCCCGAGGACCAGGATCTCGTCTACTACGTCGGGCCGAACATCCTCTCGCTCGAGAAGCGCTACGGCTTCCCGCCCCGCGAGTTCCGGCTGTGGATCGCCGTGCACGAGTGCACCCACCGGGCCCAGTTCACCGGCGTGCCGTGGCTGCGGCCCTATTTCCTGTCGCTGGTCAACGAGCTCGTCGACACCGTCGAGCCCGATCCGGGTCGCTTCCTCGAGGTGGTGCGCGAGCAGGTGGCCGAGCGGCGGGCCGGCAACGGCCGGTCGCTGGCCGACGGTGGGCTGTCGGCGTTGCTGGCCACCCCCGAGCAGCGGGCCACGATGGACAAGGTCACCGGCCTGATGAGCCTGCTCGAGGGCCACGGCGACATCACGATGGACCGGGCGGCCAAGGATCTCATCCCGTCACAGCCCCGGTTCGCCAACGTGATGAGCCAGCGTCGCAAGAACGCCTCGGGCCTGAGCAAGCTCGTGCAGCGCCTCACCGGCATGGAGGCCAAGCTGGCCCAGTACGAGGAGGGCGAGAAGTTCGTGAACGCGGTCGAGGAGGCCGGGGGCCGGGAGCTGTTCCACCTCGTCTGGACCTCCCCCGAGACCCTGCCGTCGATCGACGAGATCCGGGATCCGGCCACGTGGATCGAGCGGGTGGGGGCCGGGGCCGCGGCCTGAGCCGCCCGATCCGATGAAGGACCGCGAGGCCGAGCGGCTCATCGCCGACCTCCTCGCTCGCTGCACGTTCCCCGAGCCCGGCGCTCGTCCAGACGCCGGCGGTCCCCCGGCCGATGGCTCGGACGTCGCCAGCCCCGCGACGGGGGGCGGGGCCGACGAGGTGGTCGCCGGCGTGTCCGGTGGGGCCGATTCGCTCGCCCTCCTGGTGTTGGCCCGAGCCGCCGGCCTCCGGGTCACCGCGGTCCACGTCGACCACGGGCTGCGGCCCGGATCGGCCGGCGAGGCCGACCTGGTGGCCGCGGCGGCCGAGCGGTTCGGGGCCGACTTCCGGTCCGAGCGGGTCGTCGTCGAGCCCGGCTCCGACCTCGAGCAGCGGGCCCGCGATGCCCGCCTGGCGATCCTCGGACCGGAGGCGATGACCGGTCACACCGCCGACGACCAGGCCGAGACCGTCCTGCTGAACCTGCTGCGGGGCGCGGGCCCGCCTGGCCTGGCGGCGATGACCCCCGGTCACCGGCACCCGATCCTGGCCCTGCGCCGATCCGAGACCGAGGCGCTGTGCCGCGCCGTCGGGCTCGACCCGGTCCTCGACCCGAGCAACCACGATCCCCGCTTCCGCCGCAACCGGGTCCGCCACGAGCTGTTGCCGCTGATGGGTGACATCGCCGAGCGCGACCCGGTCCCGCTGCTGGCCCGGACCGCCGACCTGGCGAGGGCCGCCCGCGACCACGTCGAGCGGGAGGCGGCCGGGCTCGACCCGACCGACACGGCCGCCGTGGCCCGGGCCCCGGCCCCGGTGGCCCAGGCCGCGCTCAGGCGGTGGCTGGTCGACGAGCGGGGCCACCCGCCGTCGGCGGCCGAGCTCGATCGGGTGATGGCCGTCGTCCGCCACGAGGTCGTCGCCTGCCAGGTCTCGGGCGGCCGGCGGATCGCTCGCCGCCACGGCGTGCTCCGGATCGAGCGGGGCTGACCCACACCCGACCAGGGGTGGGATTGGCGAGACCGAGCGGTGCCGGCGGGGTGGTCGGAGGCCGATCCGCCGGATCGGTGGAACCCGGACCAGGGCAGATCGCTCCAGCGCCGGGCCGGGAGCGGCTCGCTAGAGTGAGAGGCCTCGTGTCCCCGTCGACCGCTCCGCCCACCGCCCCGCCCCCCAGCGCCACGCCCTCGTCGACGCGGAGCGCCCGGGCACTGGTGCTCGGGATCCTCAACGTCACCCCCGACTCGTTCAGCGACGGAGGGCGGTTCCTCGAGCCCGACCGGGCCATCGAGCACGCCGAGGCGATGCTGGACGAGGGAGCCGACATGATCGACGTCGGCGGCGAGTCGACCCGCCCGGGGGCCGAGCCGGTCGACGTCGCCACCGAGCTCGGTCGGGTCATCCCCGTCGTCGAGCGCCTCAGCCCCCGCTGCCGGGTGGCGATCGACACCCGCCGCCCGGAGGTGGCTCGGGCCGCCGTCGCCGCCGGGGCGACCATGATCAACGACATCACCGCCGAGCAATGGCCCATCGCAGCCGAGCTCGGGGTCGGCTGGATCGGCATGCACATGCAGGGCTCGCCGGCCACGATGCAGCGGCAACCGACCTACGCCGACGTCGTCGTCGAGGTGCGCGACTTCCTCGTCGCCCGGGCCGAGCAGGCCAGGGCCGCCGGCGTCGGGGAGATCTGGATCGATCCCGGGTTCGGGTTCGGCAAGACGCTCGAGCACAACCTGGAGCTGCTGGCCAACCTCGACGTCCTGGTGTCGACCGGGTGGCCGGTCGCGGTCGGCACGAGTCGCAAGTCGATGCTGGGGCAGTTGCTCGCCCGCTCGGACGGCGCCGATCAGCACGTCCCGCCAGACGATCGGCTTGTAGGCTCGGTGGGCACATCGACCTATGCGATGCTGCAGGGGGCGGGACTGGTCCGGGTACACGACGTGAAGGCGGCCAGACAGGCTGCGATGGTGGTCGCAGGCGAGGCCGCAGGAGAAAGGTGACATGGCCAAAGGCAAGTGGGCCCAGGGGATCCGCCCCAGAGCATTCCACTGGATCATCCAGGACCAGCTGGCGATCTGCGAGCGCCCCGGCGGCTACGGCGCCAACCATCGTCGGGTCCGCCGTCAGGAGGAGGTCATCTGGATCCGGGAGAACGACTTCTCGTTCGTCGTCTCGCTGATCCCGTCCGATCACAACCTCCACAGCTACGACGAGCAGGGCATGCCGTGGAAGCACTGGCCCTTCGCCCCGTCGCTCGACCTCGACGCCGCCCTCCCCCAGGTCTACAAGGAGATGCAGGCCCTGCTCGGCGAGGGCAACAAGCTCCTCGTCCACATGGAGGAGGTCGGTGACCGCCTGGCCGGGCTGATGGCCGGCTACCTGCGGTGGACCGGCATGGTCCCGGTGACCTTCGACGCCGTGATGGTGGTGGAGCAGATCCTGAGCCGGCAGATGGGTCCGCCGGGGCGGTCGATCGTCGCCGCCGCCGAGGCCGCGGCCAACCGCCCTGCCTGCGAGGCCTGAGCCCGACGTGACCGAGACACAAGACGGCGGATCCGGCGACCCGGTGGAGCCGGGCGGGGCCCGCGACCGGGTGGAGTCGGGCCAGGCCCGCGACCGGGTGGAGGTCCGTGGCCTCGAGCTGCTGGTGATCTGCGGGGTGCTGCCCGAGGAGCAGGCCCGTCGTCAGCCCTTCATCGTCGACCTCGACCTCTACCTCGACCTGCGGGCCGCCGGGATCAGCGACGACCTCGACGACACGGCCAACTACGGCAGCCTGATCGATGTGCTCGTCGAGCGGCTGGCCGACGAGCGGTTCATGTTGCTGGAGCGGTTCGCAGCCAGGGTGGTCGAGCTGGTGTTCGCCAACACCGGGGCCGACGAGGTCACGGTCGCGGTCCGCAAGCTGCGCCCGCCGGTGGCGGCCCACGTCGACACCACCGGCGTTCGGATCCACCGGGCCAGGCCGAACGGCTGACGTGACCGAACCAAGGCGGGCCTACCTCGGCCTCGGCTCCAACCTCGGCGACCGGCGGATCATCCTCCGGGAGGCCGTCGCCGCCGTTCCCGAGGTGGTGGCCGTGTCCCCGGTGTACGAGACCGACCCGGTCGGCGGCCCCGAGCAGGGCGCGTTCCTCAACATCGTCGTCGAGCTGGAGACTCGCCGCTCGCCCCGGGAGCTGTTGGAGCTGTGCCGGGAGCTCGAGGCGGCGGCCGGCCGGGTCCGGGTGGTCCGTTGGGGTCCGAGAACGCTCGACGTCGACGTGCTGCTCGTCGGCGACGAGGTGGTCGACGAGGAGGATCTCACCGTTCCCCACCCCCGCATGGCCGATCGCAACTTCGTGATGGTGCCGCTGCTGGATCTCGACCCCGACCTCGACGTGCCGGGCTACGACCCCGAGACCGCCATCGGAGCCGTCACCAACCTCGGCCCGCTGTAGATCCCCCTTTCCAGACCCCTCCGAGCGTGGTGTGATGGGGGGAGGGGATGGCGGACCTCGAGATGGAACCCGGGGCCGCCGAGGGCCCCGGTGGCGAGACCGGAGGGATGCGGACGCCATGGACCACCTGGACGACCTGGACGGGATCGGCGAGCGCCGGGCCGAGATCGGCTCGGCCCTCGCCCGGCTGGAGGATGCGCTGGCCCGGCCGATCGGTTCGCGCCACGAGTGGACCAACCGGGTCGATCTGGCGCTCGACGAGCTGCTGATCATCGGTCGCATCCAGGTCGGCGCCCTGCTGGCCGAAGGGGGCCCGCTCGACGAGGCCGTCCGGGCGATGCCCCGGCTGCTGGCGACCGTCGATCGCCTGCGGCGGGGGATGCCCGCGATCGAAGAGGAGATCGAGCTGCTGCAGAAGGAGCTCGGCCAGCTCGAACCGGCCGAGATCCGGCGCCGGCTGGTGCCGCTGCTCGGCCGGACCGTCGGGCACCGGCAGCAGGTGGCCGACACGATCTGGGAGGCCTACAACGTCGACATCGGCGGGCCCGGCTGACGGTCGAGCCAGGCCGGGCCAGCCACCGGCATCGCCGCTGACCCACCAGGGAACGGGGCGGCGGGCTCGTATGCTCGATGGCGCACCCGAGCCCGACCAGGGCTCGCCCGACTCGAACCGAGCCCCGTGACCATCCGCACCGATCTCCAAGCCCCCGTCGCCGACATCCGCTTCCTCGTCGACCGGGCCTTGGCCGAGGACCTGACCCCGCTCGGCGACCTCACGTCGTCGTTGCTCGACCCCGCCCGCCGGGCCACCGCCACCTTCGGGGCCAGGTCGGCCGGCGTCATCGCCGGCTGCCGCTGCGTCGAGGAGACGTTCGCCGCGGTCGACGAGGGTCTCACCGTCGAGTGGTCGAAGACCGACGGTGACCGGGTCGAGGCCGGCGAGACCTTCGGCGTGGCCCGCGGCTCGTTCGCCACGCTGCTGACCGCCGAGCGAACCGCCCTCAACTTCCTCAGCCACCTCTCGGGGGTGGCCACCAACGCCGCCCGCTGGGTCGACCTGGCCGCCGGTCGGGTCATCGTCTGGGACACCCGAAAGACCCTGCCGGGCTACCGGTCGCTGCAGAAGGCGGCGGTGCGGGCCGGTGGGGCCAACAACCATCGGGGCAACCTGTCCGACTGGCTGATGCTGAAGGACAACCACCTGCTCGGCACCACCGTCGCCGACGCGGTCGGCGAGGCCAGGCGCCGCTGGCCCGGTCGCACGATCCACGTCGAGGCCGACACCGAGGCCGTGATGTTCGAGGCGCTCGAGGCCGGAGCCGACATCATCCTGCTCGACAACTTCACCCCGGACGAGCTGACCGCCCTCGTGCCCAAGGTCGACGCCTGGGCCGCGGACGGCGGCAGAAAACGTCCGCTGCTCGAGGCCTCGGGTGGTATCACGTTGGACACCCTCGACGCCTACGCCGGCACCGGGGTCGACCTCGTGTCGTCCGGCTCGATCACCAACTCGGCCCGGGTCCTCGATATCGGCCTCGACGTCGTCCCCGAAGCCAGCTGAGAACGAACCATGTCCGATTCCCCCACCATCCCCTACCGGTTCGAGCCGACCGCGACCTCGGCGGAGATCCGGGATCGCCACGACTCGATCGACGATGGCCACGAGACCGGCGAGCAGGTCACGATCGCCGGCCGACTGATGCTGCGCCGGGTCCAGGGCAAGCTCGCCTTCGGCACCCTGCAGGACGGCGGCGGCCGCATCCAGCTGTTCGCCCCGGGCAAGGTCACCCCCGACTTCGAGCGGTTCTGCTCGCTGTCGCTCGGCGACTGGATCGGGGTGACCGGCGAGGTCATGAAGACCCGCAAGGGTGAGCTGTCGGTCAAGGTCGAGCAGTGGGTGGTGCTGGCCGAGGCCCGTCGCCCGTTCCCCGACAAGTTCCACGGCATCACCGACCAGGACCTCCGCTACCGCCAGCGCTACGTCGACCTGTGGGTCACCCCCGAGAGCCGGGAGGTGTTCGTGCTCCGGTCGAGGCTGGTGTCGCTGGCCCGGCGCTGGCTCGAGGACCGCGGCTTCATGGAAGTCGAGACCCCGATCTTCCACCCCATCCCCGGCGGGGCCCTGGCCCGCCCGTTCACCACCCACCACAACGCGCTCGACGAGGACTTCTTCCTCCGCATCGCCCCCGAGCTGTACCTCAAGCGGCTGATCGCCGGTGGGCTCGAGCGGGTGTTCGAGATCGGGCGGGTGTTCCGCAACGAGGGCATCAGCACCCGTCACAACCCCGAGTTCACGATGCTCGAGCTGTACCAGGCCTACGCCGACTACGCCGACATCATGGAGCTGGTCGAGGAGCTGGTCGCCCACCTGGCCATCGAGCTCAAGGGCACGACCACGCTGACCTACGGCGACCGGGAGATCGACGTCGCCCCGCCGTGGCGGCGGGCCACGATGACCGAGCTGATCGAGGAGGCCATCGGCACGCCGGTCGGGCTGATGATGGACCTCGACGACCTGCGTCGCCTCGCCGCCGAGCACGGGGTCGAGGCCAAGGACAGCTACGGACCGGGCAAGCTGATCCTCGAGATCTACGAGAAGACCGTCGAGCCCGAGCTGTGGGGCCCGGTGTTCGTGACCGACTACCCGGCCGAGGTCTCGCCGCTGTCCCGCGAGCACCGGGAGCGGCCAGGGTTCACCGAGCGGTTCGAGGCGGTCGTGGCCGGGCGGGAGCTGTGCAACGCCTTCACCGAGCTGATCGACCCGGACGAGCAGCGGGCCCGGTTCGAGGACCAGGTCCGCCAGAAGGAGGCCGGTGACGACGAGGCCATGGTCGTCGACGAGGACTACCTCCGGGCCCTCGACTACGGCCTCCCGCCCACCGGTGGGCTCGGCATCGGCATCGACCGGCTGGTCATGCTTCTGGCCGACGTGCAGACGATCCGCGACGTGGTGCTGTTCCCGACCCTGCGGATCGAGCGCTTCGAGGAGGGCTGAGCCCGGTTCTGCCGGTGGCCCGTTCCCCGGGCCTCTCGGCTTCGTCATCGGTCCGCAATTCGGTTGCCCGGTGATCGGCGACCGGGTTTCCTGGTCGCTCCATGTCCACGCCAACCTCCCCTCCGACGCTGGTGGCCGAGAGCGGCCTGTACAGCGTGATCTGGGCCCGGTTCGTCGCGCCCGTGCTGTCCGGCGACGAGTCGATCGTCCGCCAGATCGACCTGCCGAGCGGCGACGAGGGCGAGCTGGCGATCGACGGCGTCGGCGAGGTGGTGCTCGACGTCGGCGGGTCGGGTTGGGCGATCCGGCTCGTCGTCGGCCCTGGCTGGACGGCGCTGGTCGAGCAGCGGCAGAGCCGCCGTGGCTCGATCACCGTCCGGGCCGCCGACCTCGCCGCAGCCAAGGCCGGCGCCGCCCTGTTCGCCGAGCGGGTGCCAGACGAGGAGCCCGATCCCGGGGAGGTGGCGATCGACTTCTGGCAGGTCGGCGAGGACGTCTACCGGCGCAGCCGGGAGCTGGAGGCGCCGACCTGGTCCGAGATCGCCGGCAACTACCCAGACGAGGTGGCGGGTCGGGTCGAGTCGCTCGTCGACGCCGACCTCGACGAGGCCGTCGGCCGGCTCGTGCTGTGGCACGGCCCGCCGGGGACGGGCAAGACGACGGCCCTCCGGGCGCTGGCCCGGGCGTGGACCGATCGGTGCCGGGTGCAGGTCCTGCTCGATCCGGAGCGGATCTTCTCGTCGTCGAGCAACCTGTTCGAGGTCGTGATCGACGCCGGGAGCGAGGCCTCCGCCTGGCGGCTGATCGTGATCGAGGATGCGGACGAGCTGATCCGGGCCGACGCCAAGGAGCGGGTCGGGCAGTCGCTGGCTCGCCTGCTCAACCTGTCGGACGGCCTGCTCGGGCAGGGACTGCGGGTGCTGACCCTCATCACCACGAACGAGCGGATCGACCGACTCCATCCGGCGCTGGTCCGCCCCGGCCGCTGCCTGGCCGAGATCGAGTTCCGGGCCTTCGCCCCCGAGGAGGCCCGGGCTCGTTGGCCCGAGCGGTCGTTCGGTCCCGGTCCGGTCACCCTGGCCGAGGCCATGCACCCGCCGTCCGGCGGTGCTCGGCCGGCCGACGCCGTCTCGACCGGGCTGTACCTCTAGCAGGGTGCTGGGGCCCGGGGGCCGGGGTCGACGTCGGAGGCCGGGTCTCAGCGCTGGGGCCCCGGCCCGAGGTCGGGTTCGGCGCCGGGGTCGAGCAGCTCGCGATCCCCGTCGTCGAACGCGACCAACCGGCCACCGCCGAGCAACCAGGCGTCGTCGAGGGCCACCTCGGCGTAGCGGAGCAGATCGGCTGCGCCGTCGTCCGGTCGGCCGACGGCGACACCGATGGCCCAGCGGGTCGGGCTGCGCTCGGTGTCGACGGCGAGCGACTGGAGCTCGGTGTCGAGCCGCTGGGCGATCCGGTGGGCGAGGCCCTCGGCCGCCGCCGGCGCATCGAGGGCCGACCGGACGACGGCCAACTCGTTGCCGGACGCAGCGATGATCTCGTCGGTGATCCTCGTGCAGGCCGTCGCCGTGAACACGACGCTCCGCTCGACCTGCAGCTCGTGGACCCCGTACGACTCGCCGATCCGGTCCCATCCGATGAGCAGCAACCCCACCGGCGGCCGATCGAGACTGGCGCCGAGGCGCGCCAGCACGCCGCTCCGGCCGACCGGGGCGAGGCCGGCTGGCCTGGTCGGTCGTCGGTCCGGGTCGGGGCCGGGTTCGGGTTGGCCGCCGGTCACCCCGGGGGTATCGGCCTCGCCCGCCGCGATCTGGAGCGGCAACGTGTCCGGACGGCCGACTACGACGTCGGCCGGTAGTCGTCCGCCGCCGTCGGCACGACGACCGGCGACGGCGCGGCGGGCGGCTGCGGGCGGATCGGGGTGGCCAGGTGGATCGTCGACGCCGGATCGGCCGAGATCGCCTCGCTCCAGGCGTCGAACTCGCGTCGGTAGTTGGCCTCCGCCAGCCGGTGGTCGGCCATCGCCTCATCGTGGAGCCGCTGCTGGCGGGCGTCGGTGGCGTCGGCCCAGAAGCGGGCCCAGGCGTCGGCCTCGTCGTCGAGACGGTTCCTGGCGGTGACGGCCGAGGCCTGCTCGTCGGCGTGCAGTCGCTCGAAGGTGTCGCGGTGGGGGCCGATCCAGTGGCGCATGGCCAGGGCGGCGTCGCCGGCCCGACCGCCCGAGCCACTGGTGCCGAGGCTGAGCACGCGGATCTCCTCGGATGCCTCGCGCAGCAGCCTGGCCAGATCGAGGGCCAGTTCGAGCTGGGCCGGGCTGAGGTAGCTCGTCGGCGGGTGGGACATGCGGCGAGTGTGGCCACCGGGTCAGGGGACGACCATGGGGACCGGTCCCCCTCGCCCGATCGGATCGGTCTCCCTACGTTCGGGGCATGGAGATCTCGCTGCGCATCGAAGACGCTCGGGCCGTCGGGCCGGCTCACGTCGGTGACGTGATCGTCCGGGTCGAGCCGGGCCACCGGGTCGGCGCCGTCGTCGATGCGGTGGCGGCCGAGCTCGGTCTGCTCGTCGATCCGGCCTGCCCGGTGGCTCGCTCGTCCGCCGACGGCGTCGGCGGTGGCGACGCCGACCGGGCGGTCGCGCTCGACCGCCGGGCAACGGTGATCGAGGCCGGGCTGATCTCGGGTGACGCGCTGCTCATCGGTTGGTGCCGCCCGGCCCGGCTCCCGGCCACCGTCGGCGATCGGCCACGGCTCGTCGTCGCCTCCGGCCCCGACGCCGGCCGCTCGATCGAGCTCCGTTGGGGTGTCCACGTTGTCGGCCGCGATCCCCACGCCGACCTGGTGCTCACCGACCCGCAGATCTCCCGCCGGCACCTCGAGGTCGAGGTGACCCCCGGCCGGGGCGTCGGCGAGGCGGTGGTGCGGGTGCGGGCGATCGCGGTCGACCGCAACCAGGTCCGCAGCGGCGGCGCCGTCCTCGCCGACGGGGCCACGCTCCGGCCCGAGCAGGTCGTCCGGCTCGGTGCCAGCACGATGGTCGTCCGCAGCTCGTGCCCGGCCGGCGCCGAGCATCGGTCCGCTGCGCCCTCCGGCCCGGCCGCCACCGACGTGTTCGGGCAGATCCCGTTCCATCGCACGCCGTACTTCCCGGCCCCGGTCCGCGCCGCCGTGGTCGAGCCGCTGGCCGACGTCCCCGTCCGGCCCGAGGGCTCCCGCTTCGCCTACCTGTCTGCGCTGCTCCCGGTGCTCATGGGGGTGTCGTTCGCCTTCGTGCTCGGCAATCCGCGCTACCTGCTGTTCGCCGCGTTCTCGCCGGTGATGGTCATCGGCAACTGGCTCGACCAGCGACGGCGGTCCGGCAGGGAGTTCGCGATGGCGGTGGACCGGTTCGAGGACGAGCTGGCGGCCAAGGCGATCGAGGTCGAGCGGGCGCTGGCCGACGAGCGCAACCGACGCTTCGCCGCCGCCCCCGACGTCGCCGTGCTGGCCGAGCGGGCCCGCACCCGCTCGGGGCAGCTCTGGGTTCGGGATCGCTCGGCCAGCGACTTCCTGCACCTCCGGGTCGGCGTGGGTGACGTCCCGGCGGCGCTCGACGTCCGCCAGCTCGACCGGGGCGACGCCGAGTACCGCGATCGGGTCGTCGAGGCCTACGGCCAGACCGACACCCTGACCGACGTACCGGTGCGGTTGCCGCTGGCCGACCTCGGTGTCGTCGGCCTGGTGGGCCGCTCGTCGGAGACCTCGGCGCTGATGACGTCGCTGGTGCTGCAGGCCGCCTGCCTCCACAGCCCGGAGGACCTGGTGGTGGTCGCCGCGACCGGGCCCGAGCGACGGGCCGGCCGTTGGTTGTGCTGGCTGCCCCACACCCGGTCCACCAGCTCGCCGCTCGCCGGCCCGCACCTGGCCGAGACGACGGCCGGCATCGACGCACTGGTCGGCGAGCTCGGGGCCGAGGCCGCTCGCCGGCTCGAGGGCTCGGCCACCAGACGATTCCCCCGGATCCTCGCCGTTCTCGACCGATCGCTCGAACCCGACGCGGCCCTGGTCTCGCGCCTCCTCGATGCGGGTCCCGAAGCCGGGATCACCATCGTCTGGTTGACCGACCGGGCCGAGCGCGTGCCCCGTCAGGCCAGCGCCGTCGCCGACTGCCGGCCGGCGGTCACCGGTGACCTGTCGCGGATCACGTCGACCGATCCGGAGGTCGCCGACCAGCTGGTCGACCACGAACGGGTCTCGCCGGAGCTCGCTCTCGCCACCGCCAGAGCCCTCGCCCCGGTACGCGATGCCTCGTCGGCCAACGCCGTGACCGCCATCCCCCGGGTCGTCCCGCTGTTCACGGCGCTCGGGGTCTCGTCGATCGACGCCGACGCCGTCGCCCGCCGGTGGGCCACGAGCGGTGGCCACTCGCTGCGTGCCCCGATCGGCCACACCGAGTCGGGCCCGCTCGTGCTCGACCTGGTAGAGCACGGCCCGCACGGGCTGATCGGGGGCACCAGCGGCGCCGGCAAGAGCGAGCTCGTGATGTCGCTGGTCGCCGGGCTCATGGCCGAGAACCCGCCGACCCGGGTCAACGTCCTGTTCATCGACTACAAGGGCGGCGCCTCGAGCGACGTGTTCCGGCGGGCGCCCCACACCGTCGGCTACGTGACCAACCTCGACGGCCTGCTGGCCATGCGGGCGCTGACCTCGCTGCGGGCCGAGCTGAACCGTCGGATGGATCTGCTGCAGGGGCGGGCAAAGGACCTGGCGGAGATGATCGAGCGACACCCGCACGAGGCCCCGCCGTCGCTGGTGATCGTGGTCGACGAGTTCGCCACCCTGGTCAAGGAGATCCCCGACTTCGTCGCCGGGATGGTCGACATCGCCCAGCGGGGCCGCAGCCTGGGCATCCACCTGCTGCTGGCCACCCAGCGACCGTCCGGGGCGGTCGACGACAACATCAAGGCCAACACCAACCTGCGGATCGCGCTGCGGATGCTCGACGGCGCCGAGTCGACCGCCGTGATCGGCACGGCCGACGCCGCCGCCATCCCGACCCCGTTGCGGGGCCGCGGCTACGCCCGGCTCGGCGCCGGCGAGCCGATCGCCTTCCAGTCGGCCTGGTCGGGGGCGCCGCTGCTGGCCGAGTCGGGCCGACCCCCGGTCGGTGTCGACCGGTTCGGGGGGAGCACGGTCGCCCTCCGCGACGCCGCCCGATCCGCGGCCATCCGAGACGAGCGACCGCCGTCTTCGGCGCTCGCTGACCCCGGCTGCGGCGGTCGCAACGCCGAGGTCGGGGCCGGGGCTGGTCGAACCCAGCTCGACGCACTGCTCGACGCCGTCGTCGAGGCCGGGCGACGGCTCGGTCACGGCCGGGGCCGAGCCCCGTGGCTGGAGGTGCTGCCCGAGGTGATCGCCCTCGACGAGACCAGGGCCGAGTTGCCGACCGGGCCGGACGAGCCGGCGCCGGGAACCCGGGTCGTGCTCGGCATGGTCGACGACCCCGAGGCCCAGGCCCAGTACCCGGCGGTGCTCGACCTCGCCCGCTCGGGCGGTCTGTTGATCGCCGGAACCGGGGGGTCGGGGAAGTCGACGGCGCTGATCACGGCCGCGGTCTCGGCCGCGCTCGACGATGCCGAGGCCGGCGGTGGTCACCTGACCATCTTCGGGATCGACGTCGCCTCCCGCGAGCTGGTCGGGCTCGGGCGCCTGCCCCAGTGCGCTGCGGTGGCGACCGGCGACGACCTCGAGGCGGTGACCCGGATCGTCGAGCGGCTCGACCGCGAGCTCGAGCGCCGGCGGGGCGCGCTGGCCGAGGCGGTCGCCCGCTCCGACGCACCTCCGGACGAGGCGGCCGTCCTGCTGGTGATCGACGGGCTGGACACCCTGATCCAGACGCTCGAGCAGGGGGCAGGGGCCGCCGGGCTCGCCGCGACGTCGACCGCCCTCCAGCGCCTCGTCACCGAGGGCCGCCAGGTCGGCATCCATCCGCTGGTGACCGCCTCCCGGCTGTCGGCGCTGCGGGCGGCGGTCACGTCGGCGATCTCGGGTCGGCTCGTGCTGCGCCAGGCCGACGCCCAGGGCTACGGCGAGGCCGGGATCCCCGCCGCTCAGGCCAAACAGGTCGACCTGCGACCGGGCCAGGGCTTCCTCGACGGCTCGACGCTGGTCCAGATCGCGTCGCTCGTCGGGCCCGTGCCGGCCGGAGCGACGGTGGTCGCCGCCGGGCCGGCGGCGATCGGCCGCTCGCAGGCCCGGGCGGCGGACGAGCATCGGCGCCGCAACCGCCAGTCGCTGGTCGAGCTGGCGGACGGCCTGGCCGGTCGGGTCGACCCTTGCCTCGCCACCCGGCCGCTGCCCCGACTGGTCACCCTGCCCATCGCCGGCGGCCGCCGCGGCGGCGCCGACCCGCTGCGCCCGGTCGTGGCGCTGGCCGACCTGACCGGCGCCCCGCACCCCGTCGACCTGCGTCACGCCAACCTCTCGGTCGTCGGCGATCCTCGCAGCGGCCGGTCGAGCGTCCTGGCGGCCATCGGACGGGAGGCGGTCGCCGCCGGTGCCGAGGTGTGGGTCGTGGCCCAGCCCGGCTCACCGCTCGGTGACCTCGGCGGGGCGGCACGCCGTTGCACCATCGAGGGTGAGGAGCGGGCGGCGGCGCTCGACGAGCTGGCCGACCTGGTGGCCGAGCCGGGGGAGGGTCGACGGCTCCTGCTGCTCGACGACCACGACCTCCTCCCCGAGCACGATCGGAGCGTCACCGGGCCGCTCGAACGACTGCTCGGCGCCACGTCGCTTCGCTGGGTGGCGGCAGGGGCGAAGCCCCGTGGCTTCAGCGCCAGCCCGATCGCCCAGCTGGTGCGGGCGGCCCGATCGATCGTCTACCTCCGACCGCACGATCCTCGCGAGGCCAGCGAGGTCGTCGGCATCCCGGTCCCGTGGCACCCCGGCCTGCCGATGACCGAGGGGCGCGGGGTCGTCGTCGTCGACCGGGTGGCCACGATCGTGCAGTTCGCCGACCCCTTCGCCGACCCGGGTGCTCGGCCCGGTCTCGCCCCCGGCCCCGCTCGGCCTGCCATCGACATCGCCCGACGCCGAACCGACGCGTCCGACGCCAGGATCCCGGGGCGGAGGCCGGCTCCCCGGCCGGCCCCGCCGATCATCCGTGGCGCCCGCCTGGTCCCCGGGCCATCGCAGCCGGTGAAGCTGGCCGAGCGCCCGGCGCCGACCGCGGTCCCGGTGGCCACGTGACCGCCGGCCGCTCCACGACGCCAGGCGGCGACCGAGCTTGTGATCGGCGGAGCGTGACGCCAAGGTGGCGGGGTGGTGTCGACGATCCGGCGACCGGTCCTTGGGGTCGGCGTCGCCGCGCTGGTCATCCCGCTGACCACGATCGTGTCGCACTCGTTCGGCCGCTCCACCTACCCGCTGCTGCTGCCGGCCATGAAGGACGAGATCCTCGGCTCCAACACCGTCGCCGGCTTCGGGGGCACCGTCGTCTATCTCGCCTACCTGGCCGGGGTGGTGGTGGTCACCGCCCTGGCCGGGCGCTGCGAGCCGATGGCCCTGATGCGGGGCGGGCTCGCGATCTGCATCGCCGGCCTCGCCCTGCTCGGCCTGGCCACCACGACGCCCATGGTCTTCGCCGGCCTGTTCCTGTCCAGCGCCGGCGGCGCCGGGATCTGGATCACGGCCCCCGGCCTGGCGTCGGAGGAGGTCCCGCCGGCCCGGCGTGGTCTGGTGATCGGATTCCTCACCGGATCGATCGGGCTCGGCACCTCGATGCTGGCCCTCGGCACCGGCCTGGCCCGGTCGGCCACCGGCAACGACGACCTGTGGCGGCCGATCTACCTGGCCGAGGCCGTCGTCTCCGCCCTGATCCTGGCCGCCGTCGTCGTCCTCGTCCGCTCCCGCACCACCGCCTCGACCAGCGACGGCATCTCCCTTCGGTCCCTCCGCCAGCTGGACCACTGGCGCCGCATCACCTGGGCCTACGGGATCTTCGGCGCCATCGCCGCCGGCTATCTCGCCTTCCTGGCCGAAGCGCTCGAGGTCGACGCCGGGATGAGCCGGGCCGATGTCGCCAACCTGTACCTCGGGCTCGGCCTCGTCTCCATCGTCGCCGCCCCCGGTGTCGGCTGGTTGTCCGATCGCTACGGGCGGCTCGTGGCCAAGATCGGGGTGATGGGCGGCCTGGCCTTCGGCGCCGGCGCCCTGGCCCTCGGCCCGACCTGGCTCGTCGTGGTCGGCGTCCTGGCCATGGGCGGGCTGTGGTCGAGCTATCCGACGCTGACCGCCACCTACGTCCGCGACCAGCTCGACAACCGGGCCTTCGGCTCCGCCTACGGCACGATGACGATCTTCTACGGCATCGCGGCCATGGCCGCTCCAGCTGCGGTCGGGGTACTGGCCGACCGGTTCGACGGCTTCACCGTGCCGTACCTCGCGGTGGCGGCCCTTGCCCTCGCCGGCCTGGCCACCCTGCTCACGGTGCCGACCGGGCGATCGTCGGCCGCCGACGCGCCCACCGGTTGACCGGCCGCCCGACGTCGGTCGCCTCAGGCGTCGTCGACGACCTCGTGCACGCCCCAGCGGTCGGGCAGACCCTTGAACTCGTGGGTTCCTCGCGGCTGGAAACGGATGGGTGACCCGGCCACCAGGCCCCGGATGACGTCGGACACCACGATCTCGCCCGGGCCGGCCACCTCCAGCAGCCGCGCCGCCAGGTGAACGGCGATGCCGCTGATGTCGTCGCCCCGCCGCTCGACCTCGCCGGTGTGGATGGCGATCCGGATCGGCAGGTCGCTCGCCGTCAGCTCCCGCCGCAGCTGCTGTGCCGCCCGGATGGCGGCGGCGGGCCCGTCGAACTGCACCAGGAACCCGTCGCCCAGGTTCTTGAGCGGCCGGCCGCCCTGACGTTGGATCGCGTCGACGGTCAGCGAGTCGTGGCGGTCGAGCAGCTCCCGCCAACGGCTGTCGCCGAGGTCGCTTGCGGTGGCCGTCGAGTTGACGAGGTCGGTGAACATGATCGTGACCAGCTCCCGAGGACTGGCCCGGGGCACGTGGGCGCCGAGCAGGAACCGCTCGATGTGATCGACGATCACGTCGGCGTCGCCCGACCACCAGTAGTTGTCGGCGCCGTCGAGCTCGACCAGCTCGGCCCCCTCGATCTGGCCGGCCAGCCAGCGGGCACCGCCGAGCGGCCACCAGGTGTTGCCCCGCCGATGCAGGATCAGGGTCGGGGCGTGGACCGAGGGGGCGATGTGGCGGACGTCGAGCTCGCCGAGCATCCGCATCAGGGCAAGGCCCGCCTTCGGCGACGCCTGCTGCCGGCGGGACCGGGCGTACCAGTTGCGCCACCACGGGTCGTGGGCGGTGGCGGCGATGTGGGACTCGCCGCCGGTACCCCGGGCCCAGAGGTCGACGATGCCGTCGAGATCGGGACGCCACAGCCCGGGATCGACGCCGTGGGGCCAGCCGTCGGTCGAGGTCATGCGGGGACCGGTGTTGGCCAGGACCACCGCCGAGGTCCGATCGGGGAGGCTGGCCGCGTGCAGCAGGGCGATCGGCCCACCCTCGTGGGTCCCGAAGAGCACCGCCCGCTCGGTGCCGACGGCGTCGGCCACCGCCACGACGTCCCGCACCCACAGCTCGGGGGTGGCCACCTCCTCGTCGGAGCCATCGGACAGGCCGGTGCCCCGCTTGTCGAAGCTGATGAGGCGGGCGAACGACGCCAGCCGGTCGAGGCGGCCGGCGATGGCCGGCACGTCCCACCTGGCCTCGAGCGGGGTGGCCCACTCGTCGAGCAGGATCAGGTCGAGCGGCCCGTCGCCGACCACCTGGTAGGCCAGGTTGAGCCCGTCGACCCTGGCGTAGCGGACCGCGGGCGAGCCCGACCCGCTCATCGGCGACGGCCGATCACCCGGGGCACGCTCACGCCCCGGCGCCGTCTGGGTCGGCGAGGCCCCGGATCGGCAGCCCGGCGGCGGTGTAGACGGCGTCGATGGCGGCCATGTTGGCGATCGAGTCGGCCCCTGCGGTGGGGAACGGTGCGCCGTGCACCAGGTGGTCGACGAACGCCCGGAGCATGTGGTCGTAGCTGATGCCGGCCTCGACCGGCCCTGCGGTGGTGCCGGCGGCGGTGGTGATCCGCAGCAGGTTGCCGTTCTGGGGCGCCATCGGGTTGGTGGCCTCGATCCGACCCTCGCCGCCCTCGATCGTCAGCTCGAGCGTCGGCCCCCGGTCCATGGCGCTGGCGACGAGACCGCTGGCGCCGGACGGGAACCGCAGTTCGGCCGAGATGGCGGCGTCGATGTGGGGCGGGCCGACCTCGGCCGTGGCCGACACCACCTCGGGCTCCTCGCCGGTCACGTGGCGGACCCAGCTCATCGGGTAACAGCCGAGGTCCATCAGCGATCCGCCGGACGTGGCGTAGTCCCACCGGATGTCGGGTTGGCTGATGGGGACGTCGAACCGGGCCTCCACCCGCTCGATGCGCCCGATGCGCCCGGATGCCACCTCGTCGAGGATCCGCAGGAACATCGGGTGGTAGCGGTAGTGGAACGCCTCGCCGAGCACGAGCCCGGTCTCGTCGGCCACCCGCACCATCTCGGCCGCCTCGCTGGCGTTTGAGGCGAACGGCTTCTCGCAGAACACGTGCTTGCCGGCTCGCAGGGCCTCGATCGTCCACTCGGCGTGCAGCGACATCGGCAGCGGGTTGTAGACGACGTCGACGTCGTCGGCCGCCACCAGCTGCCCATAGTCGGCGGCAACGCCGGCGATGCCGTGCTCGTCGGCGAAGGCCCTGGCCCGTTCGGGGTCGCGGGCGGCCACGCGGGTGACGGTCACGCCGTCGAGCTTGGCCGCCGGGTCGACGAGGGCCTTCGGTGCGATCCTGGCCGCCCCGAGGACGCCGATGCGAAGCTGTTCCATCCAGCCTGTCTAGCGGCCGGCCAACCGCCCCACCACCGCCCCGACACTAGGATCGGCCCATGCTGCTGGAGCGCAGCGACGTGCTCGACGCCCTCCGGGGGCACCTCGAACGGGCCGCCTCGGGTCGGGGTGGGACGCTGGTCCTGCTCGCCGGCGAAGCGGGGGCCGGGAAGACGGCGACGGTCCGGGCCCTCGCCGACTCGGTCGATCCGGCGACCCGAGTGCTCCTCGGCGCGTGCGACAACCTGACCACGCCACGACCGCTCGGACCGCTGCACGACATCGCCGCTGCGCCCGGCTCTGGCCTGGTCGGGCTGATGGACGGCGACATGCCGGCGGTCGAGCGCTTCACCCGGGTCCGCGATGCCCTCCGCTCGGGGGCGGGGGCGACGCTCGTCGTGATCGAGGACGCCCACTGGGCCGACGAGGCCACCCTCGACCTGCTCCGCTTCCTCGGCCGTCGCATCGCCGAGACCCGGGCCGTCCTCGTCGTCACCCACCGCGACGACGAGGTCGGTGCCGACCACCCGCTCCGTCCGGTTCTCGGCCAGCTGCTCCCGATCGACTCGACCGATCGCATCGCCCTCGAGCCCCTCAGCGTCGCCGCCGTCTCGACCCTCGCCCTCCATGCCCCGCCGGTCTCGGGCTCCGGTCCGGCCGACCCGGCCGAGCTGCATCGGATGTCGGGTGGCAACCCGTTCTTCGTCACCGAGCTCCTGGCCAGCGGCCCCGCCGTTCGGGCCACGGTTCCGACCACGGTGCAGGACGCCGTGCTCGCCCGGCTCGCCGCCCTCGATCCGCAGGTCCGTCGGGTCGTCGAGGCCGTCTCGATCGGCCCACGCCACCTCGAGCTCGACCGGGCCGTGACCCTGACCGCGACCACCGCCGACGACGTCGACCGGGCCGTCCTCGGCGGCATGCTCGTGGTCGACGGGAGCCGGCTCCGCTTCCGCCACGAGCTGGCCAGGGCCGCCGTCGAGGAGACCATGCCACCGGCTCGCCGACTGGCCCTGCACCGGGCGATGATCGATCTCCTCGACGGCGACGATCACCGCGACGTCGCCGCCCTGGCCCACCACGCCGTCCGTGCCGACGTCCCCGACCTGATCGTGCGGCACGCGCTGGAGGCCGGGCGGGAGGCCGCAGCCAGCGGCGCCCGTCGCCAGGCCATCGAGTTGTACCGGGCCTGTCTGGCCCACCGCCACCGCCTCGGGCCGGCCGCCGAGATGGACGCCCGACTGGCCCTCGTCGGGGAGCTCCGGGCCGTCGATCGTCATGTCGAGGCGCTGACCGAGCTC
Organism: Acidimicrobiales bacterium; assembly: GCA_028285495.1. Taxonomy (GTDB): domain Bacteria; phylum Actinomycetota; class Acidimicrobiia; order Acidimicrobiales; family SZUA-35; genus JAHELU01. The sequence goes on along the minus strand of JANQPB010000044.1, from coordinate 288,078 downwards.
GACCGGGCGATCGAGCTCGGTCGCACCGTCGGCGATGTCGAGAGCCTGGCCGAGGCCCTCAGCCTGCGTCAGGTCGTCGCCTGGGGCGCCGACCGCGGGGCGGCCCGAGGCCGGACGGCGGCCGACGAGGCGGCGGCCCTGCTGCGCCCGCTCGGCCCGAGCGAGGGCCTGGCCCGGCACCTCTACCGGACGGCCCACCTGCACATGCTGGCCCGCCGGCGTCAGCCGGCGTCGACGGCGGTCCGGGAGGCGGCCTCGATGGCGGAGGAGGTCGATAGCGACGAGGTCGGTTGGCTGGCCTCGATGATCGCCGGCTGCATCGACCTGGCCCTCGACCCGACCGATCGAGGTGCGGCCAGGGGTGCCGATCGGCTCGATCGCTCCGTTGCCGCCGCGGACCGGCTCGGTCGCCCCGACCTCCGCTCGGTCGCCCTCGGCATGCTCGGCACCGGCGGCGGCGAGGCCCGACTGTACGCCAGGGCCATCCCGGCGCTGGAGCGGGGGATCGAGCAGGGCCTGGCCACCGACGAGGACTACGCCGTCGCCTACAACCGGGCTTGGCTGGCCCGCATCGCCTTCGAGCAGGGGCGGTGGGACGAGGCCACCGATCTCGTCGCCCTCGTCGAGCGCACGGTCCGGGACCACGACGGCATCGCCGGTCTCACCGCCGGCAGCGCCCTCGGGCGCATCCGGGTCCGGCGTGGTGACCCCGGCGGGGTCGAGCTGCTCGACCGCCTGATCGAGGTCGGCCGGGACCACGAGCTCCAGCACGCCTGGAACGCGGTCTGTGGCCGGGCGGAGGCCCACTGGCTCGCCGGCCGTCACGAGGCGGTGGTCGACGTCGTCACCCCGGCCTACGAGCGGGCGCTCGCCGCCGACAGCCCCTGGGCCAGGGGTGAGCTCGGGTTCTGGCTGTGGCGGGTCGGGGTGATCGACCGGGCCCCCGACGCCTCGGCCGAGCCGTTCGCCCTCCAGATGGCCGGCCGGTGGCGGGAGGCGGCCGAGCGCTGGGCCACGATCGGCTGCCCCTACGAGTCGGCCATGGCCCTGGCCGACGGCGACACCGACGCCATCGCCCGCGCCCTGCGCGTCGTCGACGACCTCGGCGCAGCGCCGGCGGGGCGCCTGCTCCGCCACCGCCTCCGGGCCGCGGGCGCCGACCGCGTGCCCCGTGGGCCGGCCCCGTCGACCCGAGCCAACCCCGCCGGGCTGACCTCACGCCAGCTCGACGTGCTCCGCCTCATCATCGGCGGGCGAAGCAACGCCGAGATCGCCACCGAGCTGTTCGTGGCCAAGAAGACCGTCGAGCACCACGTCTCGGCCATCTACGCCAAGCTCGGCGTGTCCGACCGGGCCAAGGCCATCGCCGCGGCCCGGGACCGTGGCATCGACCCCCCGACGTCGGGGTCGGGGTGACCCGATCTGGGGGTGGGCCCCGATGCGGGGCCGTTGTCGTCCGTCGTAGCGTCGCCGGTGAGCCGGATCGACCGGCCACCCGGGACCGCCCGGGAGACGAGAGGAGGGGTCCGATGCCCCGGTACATGGTGGAGCGCACGTTTCCCGATGGGGTCGAGATCCCCACGAACGACGGGGGCCTCGACGCCCTCCGCGGCATCATCGAGCGCAACGCGGCCGAGGAGGTGACGTGGGTCCGCTCGTTCGTGACCGACGACCATCGCCGGACGTTCTGCGTCTACGACGCGCCGACCCCGGAGGCCATCCGCCGAGCGGCCGGGAGCAGCGAGCTGCCGGTCGACTCGATCTCGGAGGTCAGTGTCCTCGATCCGTACTTCTACGTCGGTCGGACCTGACCGCCGACCCCGACCGGCTCGACGCCGGTGGCGGCCCGTCGCCCGTCCCCGGCGCTCAGCCGACCACCTCGGTGTCGGGGTGGTAGCGGGACCAGGCGAACCAGAACGTGTCGAGGTGGGGGAGGGGGTCGAGCCGGCGGCCGGCGAGGGGTCCGGCGACGGCTCGGCCGAGCACGTCCCAGGTCGACCCGGTCGCCGGGTCGACGATCGTTCCGTCGTCGCCGGACCCGGGCTCGAACGCGAGCCGCTCCCCGTCGAGCTCGGCCAGGAAGACCCCGACGGCACCGACCTCCAGGCCCCCGGCGATGGCCTCACCGTCGAGGGCCGAGGTCGTGCCCGGTTCCCAGAGCACGACGAGGGGTCGACCGCCGACGACGAGCTCGGCCACGCCGGCGTCGGCCAGCGAGCGGCGGTCGAGGGCCACCCGCTCGCCGCCCAGGTTGATCCCGACGACCCGTTGCTTCGGGTCGAGACGGCCGTCGATCTCGCCGGTGACGTGCCCGGACGACGGGGGCGCCGCCTCGTAGTTCGGGTACGGGGCCTGACCGTAGGGTCGGCCGATGAGCCCGGTCGGTCGATCGAGCACGAGGGCGTTCGGGTCGGCGGCCCTGGCGTCGGCCCACGACACCATCGCCGCCGGCAGGATCGTCAGCTCCGTCCCCAGCAGGTCGCCGACCACCGCTCGGCCGTCGAAGTGGGTCCACAGCGACTCGGTCTGGCGGTCGTACATCACCAGGGCCGACTGGTAGAGGGCGCCGCTGGTCCCGAAGTCGAGCACGGTCCCGTCGTCGGCCCCGGCGCCGTCCGGACCGGCGATCGTCGACTCGAAGGCCACCACCGAGTTGCACAGGGGGCAGTAGGTCATGGCCACCGGGACGCCGGCGACGACGTCGTTGACGATCTCGTGCCACACGAGGATCTGGGCCGGGTAGATCCTGGTCTCGTCGCCGACCGTCAACACGGCGACCGGTTCCTCGTCGGCCAGCCAGTCGACGGCATCGATCGGCAGGTGGATCGGGTCGTCGATGCTCTGGATCCCGTCCGGTGGCGGCCCGCCCGACACGATCCGGAACCGGTCGACCAGGGTGTCGGGGTGGCGCTCGGGCTCGAGGTGACGGGGCGGGAGTGCCGAGTTGTCGACGGGTCTGGCCTCCCTGGCCCTGGCGGCGAGGGCCCTGGTCTGGGCGTCGGGGTAGTTCTCGATCGTGGTGGACGTCGATGTTGCCGTCGCCGTCGACGTCGGAGCCGGGGTCGATGTCGCCGCCCGGTCGTCCGCCGCCTGGTCGCCGCTGCAGGCAGCCCCGACCAGCGCGACGGCGAGCAGCGCTGCGGGGAGCCGAGGGGCCATGGCAACCGGAACCGCCGGCGGCCGCCGCTGCTTCCCGGCTCGACCGGGCCCGCCGGACGACCCCGAAGTAGCATCGGGCCATGGCCGTCACCGACCAGCTCCCCTTCCACCTCAAGGGCAACTACGCCCCCATCGGTGACGAGATCACCGCAACCGACCTGGAGGTGACCGGTGAGATCCCGCCAGAGCTCGACGGTCGCTACCTGCGCAACGGCGCCAACCCGATCACCGGCGAGAGCGAGCACTGGTTCTTCGGCGACGGCATGATCCACGGCGTCCGCCTCTCGGGCGGCCGGGCCGAGTGGTACCGCAATCGCTACGTCAGGACCCCCTACTACCACCAGCCGGGCAAGCCGCTCATCGACCTCGAGAACCCGACGTTCGACTCGGCCGACTCCAAGGCCAACACCCACGTCGTCGCCCACGCCGGCCGGATCCTCTGCCTCGAGGAGGGTCACGTCCCCTACGAGATCGACGGCGAGCTCGAGACCGTCGGCCCCCACACCTTCGACGGCCGGCTCGACTCGGCCTTCACCGCCCACCCGAAGATCTGCCCCCGGACCGGGGAGATGATCGGCTTCGGCTACGGCATGGCGCCCCCGTACCTCACCTACCACCGGGTCTCGGCCGACGGCGAGCTGATCCAGAGCTCCGAGATCGACCTTCCGGCGCCGGTGATGATGCACGACTTCAACGTCACCGATCGCCGGGTCGTGTTCATGGACCTGCCCGTCGTGTTCAGCCTCGACCGGGCGTTGGCCGGCACCATGCCCTTCGCCTTCGAGCCAGACAACGGTGCCCGCCTCGGCGTCATGCCCCGCGACGGTGACAACGACACGGTGCGCTGGATCGAGGTCGAGCCCTGCTATGTCTTCCATCCGGTCAACTCCTACGACCACCCGACCGAGCCGGACCGGGTGGTGGTCGACGTCGCCCGCTACCCATCGATGTGGGCCGCCTCGCCCGAGTTCGACGAGGTGGCCACCCTCTGGCGCTGGGAGATCGACCTGGCCGCCGGCTCGGTGGCCGAGACCCAGCTCGACGACCGCCCGATCGAGTTCGGCCGGGTCCCCGACAGCAGGGTGGCCCAGGACTACCGCTTCGGCTACGCCGTGTCGTCCGGCGACAACGACGGCCTGGTCGCCGGCGGCGGCTCGGCCCTGGTCAAGTACGACCTGGAGGCCGGCACCTCGTCGGCCCACGAGTTCGGCCGGGGCCGCCAGCCGGGCGAGATGGTGTTCGTGCCGGCCGAGCACCGCGCCGCCGAGGACGACGGCTACCTCATGGGCTACGTCTACGACCGGGCCGACGACCGGAGCGATCTCGTGATCCTGGACGCCGCCGACGTCGCCGCCGAGCCCCTGGCCACGGTCCACCTGCCCCGCCGGGTGCCGTTCGGCTTCCACGGCTCGTGGGTCCCGGCCTGAGTCGCCCGATCGGCCGGCCGGGTCGTCGCTGATGCTGCCCCGCTCCGTCGAGCTGCCGATCGATGCCGCCGCGGCCATGCGCCAGATCATCGGGATCATGAGCGACAACGGCTGGGCCGGTGTCGGCTACGACGAGGCCGTCCGGGGTGAGCTGCTCGACGCCCGCCTGCTCCAGGCGTGGACCACCGACGAGTGGGCCACGCTCCGGGGTGAGGAGCGGTCGATCGAGCTCGAGCTGGAGGACGCAGCGATGCTGCTCGGCGGGCTGTCGTTCACCGAGATGATGAGCATCGATTTCCCGTGGATCGACCTGGTCCGATGGAGCGTCGACTTCATCACGGCCGAGCTGCGCCCGCTGTGGACCGACGACGAGTGGGCCCTGGTCGGGTGACGGGCGCAACCGAGGAGGCCGGAGCCGGGGCCGCGTCGATCGAGGACGCGGCGGCCGAGCTCTACGGCCTCCCGATCGGCGAGTTCGTCGCAGCCAGGGACGATCTGGCCAGGCGCACCCGGGCCGGTGGCGATCGGGAGCTGGCCGACGCGGTCAAGGCGCTGCGCAAGCCGACCGTCGTCGCCGATGCGCTGAACCGGGCGGTGCGAGCCGACCCGGCGGCCATCGACGCACTGCTGGACGCCGCCGATCGGCTGCGGCTGACCCAGGAGGCGCTGCTGGCCGGCGAGGAGGCCCCGGCGGGGGCCGACTTCGCCGCCGATCAGGCCGCCTACCGGGCCGCCGTCGAGGCCGTCGCCGCCGGGGCGCCGAGCCACGAGGTCGAGGTCCGGGCCGCGGTCGAGGCGGCGGCCACCGGCGGGCTCGGACCCCAGTTGCGGGCCGCGTGCTTCGCCGCGGCCCCCGGGCCGACGGGCGGCCTCGGGCCGTTCGTGCCGGGTGCCGGCGGTCTCGCGTCGGGCTCGTCGGCCAGCCGCCCGGGCCGTCGGCCCGCGGGGTCGAGCCGCTCCCGCCCGGCCGGGAGGTCGGCCACCCCCGGCGCCGGTGCCGGGGCGGGCGGGGACGCCGACGAGACCGGGTCTGGCCCGGCCGAGCCGTCGCCGGCCGAGCGGCGGTTGGCCGAACGGGCCCGACGGGCGGCCGAGCGGGCCGTCGGTGAGGCCGAGTCGGGTGAGCGAGCGGCCGGCGAGGTGGCGGCGGCCGCCGGCCAGGTCGTCGCCGGTCTCGACGGCGAGGTGGCCGAGCTGGTCGAGCGGCTCGACGGGCTGCGGACCAGGCGGGACGAGGCCGTCGTCGCCCGGGCCGAGGCGGACGCCGCCCTGGCTGCCGCCGCGGAGCGGCTGGCGAAGGCCCGAGCCGTGCTCGACGAGCTCAGCGACTGACGAGTCGCCACAGGAGGGTGGCCCCGGTCGATCGATGCCGGTCGATCCGGCGCGCATGTTCCGCTGCGGCCGCCCCCAGCAGCCGCCGGCGGGGGGCTGACGCCGCCTGGAGCGAACCGGGGCTGAGAGCCGGCTGAGAGCGGGCGGCTCGGGCTCAGGCCGCTCTCAGCGGCCCTGTGGTCTGCTGCGGCCATGAGCAGCAACCCGACCCTCCGTGTCCCGCCCGTCCTGGTCGCGGCGACGATCCTCGCCGCCGCCTGCGGGACGCCGACGTCGGCGCCGGACGAGACCGCATCGACCACGGGTGACCGCAGCGGCACCGCCACCCTCACCGCCGACGCCCCCGGCGGCGCGACGGGCCGCGACGACGCCGATGCCGCCCGGCCGATCGATGCCGCCCGGCTCGACACGGCCCTGAGCCGCATCGCCGTCGCCTACGACCGCATCGACGGCGCCTGGGAGGGCTTCGTTCCTCGTGAGCACCCGGTGGTGCTGGCCTGGAAGGCGCCGGACGGGACGCTGCTGTCCGCCATCACCATCCATCACCCCGACCCCGGGGCGATCGGTCCGGCGAGCCCGGTCGAGGTCGACGGCCTCGCCCGCGGCGCCGTGAACCGGATCGACGCCCCCGGCGCCGCCGACGCCGAGCGCCTCGACCGGATCGACACGTTCGACTTCGGCACCGAGATCGGCGGCGTCGACTCGTTCGTGCAGGTGGCCGGCGGCCCGGACGACTTCTTCGACCCGACCGCAACCGACTACGCCAGTACCCTGCTGCACGAGCTGTTCCACCGCTACCAGTTCCGGGCGTTCGCCGACGACGGCGTCGCCCAGGATGTCGAGGGCTACGACTACCGAGCCGCCAACCTGGAGCTGGCCGCCCTGGAGGAGCGGGCCCTCGTGGCGGCCCTCGACGCCGATGCCGACGGCGACGCCGACGGTCGGGACGAGGCGGCTCGCCGCTTCGTCGCCATCCGCCTGACCCGCCTGGCCGCCGACGAGCGGGTCCGGCTCGACGAGTCGCAGGAGGCCATCGAGGGGACGGCGAGGTTCATCGAGCACCGGCTCGGCCGGGCCGACGACACCTTCACCTACCACGACGGCAACATCGCCGGCGAGCTCAGGACCGACCCGACCGCCGGTCCGGTCAAGGACCACTACGGCTTCGGTCGCTGGTACGCCACGGGCGCTGCCGTGCTCCACCTGGCGGAGTTGGCCGGTGCCGACGACGTGGCCGGACGGGTCGAGGAGGGGATGAGCCCGTCCGAGGTGCTCGGGCGGGTGCTCGGGCTCGACGCCGCATCCGAGGCCACGATCGCCGGCCTGGTGGCCGAGGCCCGCCTGGCCACGGACCCGGACGACGAGCTGCCCGAGCTGGCGGCCGAGGCGGCGAGGACGGCCGCCGCCGAGGGCCCCGTCTTCGGCGACGATGCCGGCGGCGGCGATGGCGAGTCCCGGGGCGAGAGCGACGCCGATGCCAACGCCGACGATGGCCATGGGGTGGAGGCCGACGCCGCCGGGCCGACCGACGGCATCGAGATCACCGACGAGGAGCTGGCCTGTCTCGACGACCTCGGCCTCGTCCTGGAGCCCGACGACGACGGCTTCGTCGAGCTCCCCGAGGACGCTGTCGAGGCCTGTTTCGCCTGAGTGATCGCCCGCGAGCCCGTCGACGGCCGGGCCCGCCGGAGCCGGCCGGCGGTCGGTAGCGTGGGGCGGTGAGCAAGCGGTATGCGCAGGTCCTGGTCTTCGTCACCTCGGGGGCGGTGCTGGTCCTGGAGATCCTGGCCGGTCGGTTGATGGCCCCGTATGTCGGGGTCTCGCTCGAGACCTTCACCGGGATCATCGGCACGATCCTGGCCGGGATCGCCCTCGGCGCAGCGGTCGGTGGCGGCCTGGCCGACCGCTACGACCCCAACAAGCTGATCGGCCCCGCCCTCATGCTCGGCGGGATCCTGGCCTGGATCTCGATCCCGGTGGTGACCGTGCTCGGCCCGGGCCTCGGCAACGCCGTCCCCGCCATCATCCTCCTCGCCTTCTTCGGCTTCTTCCCCTCGGCCCTGGTCCTCAGCGCCATCAGCCCGATGGTGGCCAAGCTCCGCCTCCAGAGCCTGGAGGAGACCGGCGAGGTCGTCGGCGGCCTGTCGGCCGCGGGCACGTTCGGGGCGCTGTTCGGCACGTTCTTCACCGGCTTCGTGCTCGTCTCGGCGGCGCCGACCCGGCCGGTCGTCATCGTCGTCGGCATGTTGCTCCTCGTCTGGGGGGCCGCCTTCCATGTCCGTCGCGGGTTCGACCTGCCCGCCCGCTACGGGCTCGGCGGCATGGCCGCCCTGTTCCTGGCCCTGATCGCGGCCGACCCCTGTGAGTTCGAGTCGGCCTACGCCTGCGGGCGGGTCGTCGTCGACGAGGCCGACGAGTCGATCCGGTTCCTCCACCTCGACACGTTGCGCCACGGCGCCGTCGACCTCGACGACCCCACCCACCTCGAGTTCCGCTACATCAAGCTCATCGGCGACGTGATCGACGCCATGCCGGACGGTCCGATCGACACCCTCCACATCGGAGGCGGCGCCTTCTCCCTGCCGGCCTACATCAACGCCACCCGCCCCGGATCGACCAATCTCGTGTCGGAGATCGACCCGCTGCTGGTCGACATCGGCCGTGACGAGCTCGGCCTGATCACCGGCGACGACCTGGAGATCGTCACCGGCGACGCCCGCCTCGCCATCCCCGACCTCGGTGACGACGCCTACGACCTCATCATCGGCGACGTCTACGGGGGCCTGGCCGTCCCCTGGCACCTCACCACGACCGAGTTCATCGCCGAGCTCGACCGGGTGCTCCGGCCCGGCGGGATCTACGTCATGAACGCGATCGACGGCGACGAGAACCGGTTCGTCGAGGCCCAGCTGGCCACCCTGGCCGAGCACTTCGAGCACCGCACGGTCATCATCCCGCCCGAGTGGCCGACCGTCCGGCCGGCCAACCAGATCCTGATCGCCTCACACCAGCCGCTGCCCGACATCGTCGTCGACCCGGAGGACGGCGCGCTGATCGACGACGTGGTCGCCTTCACCGGCGACGCTCCCGTGCTGCGCGACGACTTCGCGCCGGTCGAGCAGCTGGCCGCCAACCTCTGACGTCCCCGGCTCCGGCCCCGCCGGGAATCCGGGTGCCGACCGGCGAGGAGCCACCGGGAGAAGAAGGCTCCACGTCTGGCCTCGTGGCCGCCGAACCGCTCACAAATCACATCGTCGCGGCCGATCGGGTTCGTGATACCCGAGGAGACGACGACCGTGCATCGAGCCGACAAGCGTGGAGGCGCGCCGATCGATGCCCCGTCGCGCCCCCGAACGCTCGCCGTTCTCGCCGTCGGCGTCGGTGCCTGCTACCTGTGGTGGCGGACCACCACGCTTGGCTCGGGGCTGCAACTGGCGCTCACCCTGCCGGTGCTGGCGCTGGAGATCTGGGCCTTCGCCGAGCTGTTCCTGCTGACCCTCCAGGCCTGGCGGCTCCCGTCGGCCACGGCTCGCAGCCAGAGCGGGCGGCCAGACGGCACGGTCGACCTCGTCATCATCGCCGCCGGGGCGGAGCCGGACGAGCTGGAGCGGACCCTGATCTCGTGTCGGGCCGTCCGCGGCCGCGACCGGATCGTCGTCGTCGACGACGAGCGGCGGATCCGTCACCGGGCGCTGGCCACCGATGCCGGTGCGTCGTACCGGATCGACCGTCGTGCGCTGTCCGCTCCCGGCCTGGCCGCCCATCGCAACACCACCGCCGAGCTCTACCTCTGGCTGATGGCCGGCCAGCTGCCGACCGCCGACCTGCTCGAGGTGGCCAGCCCCCGCTTCGTCCGCCGCGACCTGGCCGTGTGCCAGCTCGCCATCCGTGTGCTCAACCGGGAGGACCTGGCCCACCTCGGGCGTGACAAGGACGACGACGCCCTCGTCAACGACGTGGTCGGTCCTGGCCTGTCCCGCTGGGGAGCCGGCCCCTGGATCGGGCCGGCCTCGGTCGTCCGTCGCCGGGCCATCGAGGCCGTCGGCGGCTTCGATCGTCACGTGCCGATCGACCGTCTCGCCGCCCGCCTGCACGGCGGCGGTTGGACGACCGCGTTCGAGCGGCGCCAGCTCGTCGCCGCCACCGCCCCCGAGTCGATCGACCTCTACCTGGCCCAGCGGCGCCGCCGGGCCGGCGCTGCGCTCTCCGTGCTCCTGTCCCGCGAGGGTCCGCTGAACCCCCGTCACGCCATGACCGCCGGTCAGCGGCTGGCCCACCTGGCCGCCGCCGCCCGCCACGGCACCGGCCTTCGCCTGCTGGCGCTGGCCATCGTCGCCGTGGCCGTGCTGCTCAGCGGAGCGTTCCCGGCCGAGGCACCGGCCGTCGCCCTGCTCATCGCCTGGGCGGTGAGCGCCGCCGGCGCCGCTGCGGCGAGGCGGGCCCTGGCCCGGGGCACGATGGGCTACGGCGATTGGCTCCGCCAGGGCTGGCGGGTGCTCGGGGCCGAGGTATCGGCCCTGCTCGACGTGATGACCGGCCGGGTCGGCACGACCGTCGTCGACGTCGAGCCCGACCGGGCCACCGGCGGATGGCGGGCGCTGCTGCACCTGCCGCTCGTCCAGATCGTGGTGCTGACCGTCGACGCCGCGCTGGTCGTCCGGGCCGCCAGCCTGCTCGACCGAGACCTGCTCCCGGCCTTCACCGCGGCGCAGCGGGTCGTCGCCGTCGGCTTCGCCATCGCCCTGCTCGTCCCCATCGTCGACATGCTGCAGGTCATCGTGGTCCGCCAGCAGCAGCGGGCCAGCTACCGGATCCAGGCCGAGCTCGACGCCACGGTCGACGGCAGCCCGGCCAGGACCGTCGACATCACGCCGGAGGGCGCTGGCGTGCTGCTGACCGCGGAGCCCGAGGTCGGCTCGACGGCGTCGCTGGAGATCTCACTGCCGGGGGCCGACGGCGTCGTCCGTCGGATCGTGGCCGGCGCCGTCGTCCGCTCGGTCAGACCCGAGGGCACCGAGCTCTGGCGGGCCGGTTTCGAGCTCACCCAGATGGCGGCCCCGGCCCGCCAGGCCCTCCTCGCGTTCTGCACCGAGCTGGAGTCGGACGACATCGAGGACGACGAGGCCGCCGCCCTCGACCCGGCGGCCGCCACGGAGCTGCGGCGCCGCCGGTCGCTCCGTCGGGTCACGCTCGGAGCGGGCATCGCCGGGCTGGCGACCATGGTCTTCGGCCCGACCGTGGCGTCGGCCTCGACCACGACGCCGCACCTCGTCGAGTCCGTCTGCGTGGTCACGTCCGACGGGGACCCGGTGCCCGAGGTCGGGGTCAGCCGCGTCACCGGCGAGATCGTCGAGGTGCTCGGCGCCACCGGGCTGACCGGCTGCCTCGAGGTCGGCGCGGTCGACGGCACCACGGGGTTCACGATCGACCACCGGGGGCTGGTCCACCTGCTGCAGCCGGCCGACTACCGCACGACCGAGGCGGTGGTGGCCCTCCGCCGGTGGGCCGTGCGGGTCTACGACGTCGACGCAACGCCTCGCCGCGACGTCGAGGTGCGCTACTTCAGCGATCGGTGGCTGGCCACGGCGCCGCCGGTCGACGGGGACGAGGGCCATCGCTTCGACGCCCCACCGGTCGATGGCCTCGCGCTGTCGATCGACATCACCCTCGACCAGTCCCGCCTGGTCCGGCCCTTCGGCGCCGACGGGGTCGTCGTGCTGTCCCGGGTCCGGCTGGAGCCCGAGGTCGACGAGTCCGGCCAGACGGTGACCACCTGGCTCGATCGTGGGCAGGGCTGGGAGCCCGCCGCCGACGGAATGGACCTGGTTCCGGGGCGGATCGTGGTCAGGACGGACGACGGGACGATCCAGCGCGTCGAGGTCCCCGAGGGGTCCGAGCTCCGGCTGCCCCAGATCGACGTGGTGCCGGTCGAGGTCGACCTGCCCGAGCGACCGGTCGACGAGCGGCCCGAGCAGCCGGTCGGCGACGAGAGCGATGAACCGGGTGAGACCGACGACACGACGCCGACCTCCGTCGACACCACGCCGACGGCGGACGACGACGGGACGGCGACCTCGATCGACCCGGCCGCGGACGATGCCGACCCGACCACGTCGGTGACGTCGGGCGGTTCCGGCGACGCCGTCGACCCGGGCTCGACCTCGACCATGCCGCCGACGTCGGCGGGCGACCAGACCTCGACGACGAGCACGACCGAGGCATCGCTCCCGCCGTCGACGGCCACGCCGTCGTCGACCACCGCGCCGTCGGCCGACCCGACCGCCGCCAGCGGCCCCCAGACGACGGCCGCCGCCGAGGCGACGTCGTCGACGGCCGCCGGCCAGTCGGGGGACGGGGGACCGTGAGCGCCCGCCGCCTCCTGCTCAGCGTCTTCGGCGCCGCCCTGGTGCTCGGCGCCGGTGTGCTGCTGGCGCTTCGCATCGTCACGACGTCGACGGCGCGGCTCAGCGCCTCGACGTCCGGATCGGGCACGTTCGAGGCCGGCACCGTCGACCTCGGGCAGCCCGAGTCGATCGTCAACCTGCTCTTCGACGCCGACGGCCTCTATCCCGGCATCGTCGTCCCGTCGTGCGTCGTGATCGGCTACGACGGCAGCATCGACGCCGACGTCCGCCTGCACGCGGCGAGCGCCGGCGGAACCGGGCTGGAGGACCACGTCGATCTCCGGCTCTGGCTGCGCCGCGCCGGCGACTGCCCGGACGCCGCCGAACGGGCGGACGCCGACGAGGCGATCGGGGCCGCCGCCGACCTCGCCGGGAACGACGCAACCGGCGACGCCGGCTCGGCGGTCGAGGACCGGGGCCCACCCGCCTTCGACGGCCTGCTCGGCGACCTCTGGCGAAGCCATCCCGACTACGACCTCGGCCTGACCCTCATCGATCGGGCCGAGGCCGGCGATCGCCTCGTCCTCGAGGCCGAGGTCGAGCTGCGGGACGACCCCGCCGCCCAGGGCCGGACCAGCGAGTTCACGATCACCGTCGAGGCACGGCCATGAACTGGCTCGGTGACCTGCCGGTCGACCGGCTGCGCCAGGCCGCGGCCAGACCGGATCAGCTGGCCCGCCTGGTGGCCGGGTTCGTCGCCTATCTGTACCTCGCGGTCGTGCTGCTGCTCGGCGCCTGGCTGGTGGTGATCACCCTGACGACCGGTTGGCGGCCGGTGGTGATCACCGGTGGCTCGATGCTGCCGACGTTGCGGGTCGGCGACGTGCTGCTGGTCGAGGACCACCCGGACGACCTCCTCGGTCAGCGCTCGGTCATCACCTTCGAGCCGACCCGGGGCGAAGCCGCCGTCACCCACCGGATCCACGAGGTGCTGCCCGAGTCGCAGACCTACATCACCAAGGGCGACGCCAACGCCGACGTCGACAGCGACCCGGTGAGCCCGCCCCAGGTGCTCGGCGTCGGACGGCTCGTCATCCCCCTGCTCGGCCTGCCGGTGATCTGGGCCCTCAACGGCGACTGGACGGCGCTCGGCGCCGTGGTCGTCCTCTCGGTCGGCGCCGTCGTCGTGGTCGTGTCCAATGCGGTCGGCGACCGGTCGAGCGGCCGATCGGGGTCCGGCCGGACATCGGAGATGGCCAACCGGGGGATCCGTCGCGTCCGATTCCTGGCCGGGCTCATGATCGTCAGCGGCCTGTACCTCGACGGCTCCAGCATCGACGCCATCGACTGGGGCCCTGGCCGTCACCAGGTCGTGCTCGCCACCCTGGCGGTGCTGGTGGCGGTCAATCTGATCTCGACCGCGGCCTCGAGCAGGGGCCGCCGCTCGGGGCGGGACGGCCCGGCCAACTGGCTGGTGCTGGCCGAGCTCGGTGCCGACACGATCCTGGCCGGTGTCCTCATCGCGCTCACCGGCGGTTCGGGGATCGCCTGGGCCTTCATCGCCCTGCCCATCGTCGAGGCCGCCGTCCGGTTCCGGCTGGTCGGTGCCCTCCTGCACTGGGTCCTGATGACGCTGCTCACCGTCGGGGCCCGGTTGTTCGCCCTCGACCGCAGCGGCGTGCCCCTCTCCGAGATCATCAACGAGCTGGAGCAGCTCCTCGACCAGCTCGGCATCCTCCTGCTGCTCGTGATCCCCGGGGCCTACCTGACCGAGCAGCTCGTCACCGACGTGATCCGCCAGGACCGGGCCACGGCCGTCGCCATCGAGCGGGCCAGGCTGCTCGAGAAGGTGGCCGAGACCGGCTACGAGCTGAACCGGATCGGCAACGAGCTGTTCCACACGCTCACCCGGGCCGTCACCGGCCTCGGCTTCGACCGCGGCGACGCCCATCTCCTGTTGCCGGACGGGCGCTGGAAGGCGCTGTCGTCGTCGCCGATCGACCGCGAGCGGTCGCTGCCCGAGCCGGGCGAGCCGGGGAGCGGGCTCCGCTCGGGCGACCTGGCCATGAACGAGGTCCTCGTCGACCACGACGACCCGGAGCTGTCCGAGGTCCTCAGCCTCCAGGCCCACGACCTGCAGATGCTGGCCCGGTTGACCGTGTCGACCGAGGAGGGCCGCCACGTCGTCGTCCGGGCGGCCAACGTCACCGGTTCCGGCCTGCGGGCGGGCAGCATCGACGCCCTCCGCCTCCTCACCGGCCAGGCCGCGGTGGCCATGCAGAACGAGCAGCTCGTCGACGAGCTGCAGGGGGTGCAGGAGGAGCTGGCCCAACAGGCCCTGCACGACGCCCTGACCGGGCTGCCGAACCGGGCCCAGTTCCTCGATCGCCTCGAACGGGGCCTGGCCAGGGCCACCGATCCCGAGCGGCGCCACGTCGTGATGTTCATGGACCTCAACGGGTTCAAGGCGATCAACGACACGCTGGGCCACGACGCCGGTGACGCCCTGCTGATCGGGGTGGCGGGTCGGCTCACGTCGGCCGTCGCCGACGACGGTCTGGTCGCCCGCCTCGGTGGCGACGAGTTCACGGTGCTGCTCGAGCCGGTGGCCGACATCAACCGGGCGATGACGATCGCCCGTCGCATCCACGAGGCCATGGGCGAGCCGTTCCAGCTCGGCGGCGAGCGGGTCGAGGTCGGGGGCAGCATCGGTCTCGCCCCGGCCGAGCTCGGCCTGAGCGGCAGCGAGATCCTGCGCCGGGCCGACGTGGCCATGTATGCCGCCAAGTCGTCGAGGGCGATGCCCCGCATCACCCTCTACCACGCCTCGCTCGACGGTCAGGACCAGCGCCGGGGCCGTCTCAGCGCCGAGTTCATCAAGGCGCTGGAGGCCGGCGAGCTCCACCTCGTCTACCAGCCGCTCGTCGACCGCGACGGCGACATCCGTGGCGTCGAGGCACTGCTGCGCTGGACCCACCGCGAGATGGGGCCGGTGAGCACCGCCACCATCCTGGAGCTGGCCGAGGCCGCCGACCGGGTCGACGAGCTAGCCGCCTTCATCTTCGGCACCGCGACCGCCAGCATCGCCGGACTCGGCATCCCCCGCACCGCCGACTTCACCCTCGCGGTCAACGTCACCCCGACCGAGCTGAGCTCGCCGAACCTGGTCGAGCTGATCCACCAGTCGCTGGCCGACAGCCGGCTCGGGGCCGATCGGCTGATGATCGAGCTCAACGAGCGGGTCGTTGCCGACGGCGAAGCCTCGCTCGACAACATCCACCGGGTCGTCGACATGGGGGTCCGGCTCGCGCTCGACGACTTCGGCGAGGGTCGCACCTCGCTCGGCCACCTCCGGGGCCTGCCGATCAGCCAGCTCAAGCTCGACCTCGGCCTCGTCCAGCAGGCGGCCGAGTCGGACTCCGACCGCATCATCCTCGACTCGATGGTCGGCCTGGCCCACGACCTCCAGTTCGAGGTCGTGGCCGAGGGCATCGAGACCGAGCAGCAGCTCGAGGTGGTGCTCGGCGCCGGTGCCGATCTGCTCCAGGGCTACGGCCTGTACCGGCCGATGGAGCTCGACCGGCTCCGTCGGGTGCTCGGCGAGTTCGACCTGACCGGCCCCGTCACCCGGGCCTCGCCGCCGGCGCCGCCGCCGGCCCCGCACCCGATCGCCGCCGAGAGACCCTCGGCCCCGGTCGAGCCGGCCCGACCCCAGGCGCCGACCCGGCCGACGAGTCGCGTCCCCGACTCACCGCCCGCCCTCGCCGGCACCCCGAGCGGGGTCCGGCCGCCCATCGGTGACCCACCGGGCGACGGTCGGTCGGTACCGGCGCCGCCCGCCCCGCCGACCCCGCCGAGCAGACGGGGGGTCGGTTGATGGCCCGGTCCCTGCTCGACCTCCACGAAGCCGACGACGGCACCGAGATCGACGACCGCGAGAACCGGGTTGGCCGAGTGGCCGCCGCTGCCTTGGCAGCGGCGGTTTCGGCGTTGATCATCGGGTCCCTGGTCGTCACGTTCAGCGACCGCGCCCTCAGCCCCGACGGCACCGTTGCCGCCGCGACCGTCACCTCGGGCACGATCTCCCTCGTCGACGACGACCAGGGCCGGTCGCTGTTCGACCTGGCCGACATGGCCCCGGGCCGGCCCGTCGTCCACTGCATCGAGCTGGTCTACGACGGCACCATCGTGCCGGTCGACCTGGCCATGCGGGCCGAGGCCGCCGGCGACCTGACCCGCTTCCTCGACGTCTCGGTCGAGGACGGCAAGGGCGGCGGCTTCGGCGACTGCACGGGCTTCGAGCCCCAGGGGCAGGTGTACGACGGGACGCTCGCCCAGCTCGCCGCCTCGGGCTGGCTCGACCTCGGGACGCTGGTCAACGCCGGCCAGCGCACCAGCTACCGGATCTCGTTCGAGCTCCAAGATCGCCAGGAGGCACTCGGCCGCGCCGCCAACGCCTCGTTCATCTGGGAGGTGACGCCGACATGACCGACATGACCGACGCGACCGGGCCGACCGGATCGATCCGCCAGGGCGACCCACCCGGGCCGGACGCCGGCGGCTCGACTGGCGCCGGCCCCCCGGCGACCGAGTCGCCCGCCGACCCGACCGACCGTCGCCGCAGGGCCCTGCTCGCTGCCGCCTCGGCCGTCGTGGCGCTGATCGGCGTGTCGGTGCCGGTCGGCGTCGCCCTGCTGAGCCGCAGCTCGTCGGCCAGCTTCGCCGACCGGGAGGTGCTGGCCACCAACCGGCTCGGCGCCGCGACCCTCGACCTGGAGGTGGACGGGGGGTCGTCCGAGCCGCTGGTCGGGCGGGACGGCGACCTGTCGACCGTCGACGAGGACACCAGCAACGCGGTGTTCGTGGCCACCAATCTCGCACCCGGCGATCGGGTGTCCGGCCAGCTGGCGATGACCAACCGGGGTGACGTGCCGTTGCGCTACGGCCTGCAGGCGGTCAGTTCCGATGGGGTCCTGGCCGAGTGGCTCCGGTTCGACGCCTGGCTCGGCACGGGGTCGTGCTCGCCCGATCAGACCGGGCCCCGCCTGGTCAGCGGCGCCCGGGTCTCCCCCGAACCGGCGGTGCTGCTGCCACTGGTGACGACGCTCGGGTCGGCACCGCTCAACGTGCTGCAGCCCGGCGAGTCGACCCTCTGGTGCCTCGGTGCCGTGCTGCCGCTCGAGACGCCGAACGAGGCCCAGGGCCAGTCGCTCGACGTGACGTTGTTGGTCCCGATCGAGCAGGTGGCCGAGGTCGGGCCATGACGGGATCGGACCCGGTTCACGCCGTCCCGCCCGTGCCCCGCCGGGTCCGGGTCGTCGGCACGGTCGTGACCGCGCTGTCGCTTGCGGTGCTCGCGCTGGTCGGGGTGGTCGTCGGCGGGCTCCTCGCCGGCCATCGACCGGTTGTCATCCTCACCGGCAGCATGGGCGACATCGCACCCCCCGGCTCGCTGGTGATCGCAGCCCCGGTCGACGGCGATGCGGTGGCCACCGGTGACATCCTCGTGATGCGGCGGCCCAGCGCCGCCACCGTCACCCACCGGGTCATCGAGATCGAGTCGGGCGGTGCCGAACGCTTCGCCATCACCAAGGGCGACGCCAACGAAGCTCCCGACGCCGCCCCGTACCCGCTGACCGGCGAGCAACTGGTCGGTCGATGGGCCATCCCTCGGTTGGGAGCCTGGTCGCTGACGCTGTTCCGACCCGGCCCGGTGTTCGGGCTGGTCGGCCTGGCCACCTTGGTGTTCGCACTCGGGGCCCTCCGACGGATCTGGGCCGGCCCGGAGCTGCCGGCCGACCTCGAGCCGGCCGATCTCGGGTCGGACGACGAGCCCGCCGCCGAGGTCGACGACCGGGTGGATCGGGCCTCCGATCTCGCCGTCGCCGGTGCCACCGCTCCCCGTCGCGGCCGCCGCAAGCTCGCCCTGTTCGTCGTCCCGGTCGTGTTGGCCGGCAGCGCCGGGGTTGCGTGGGCGCTGGCCCAGGCCACCGCCCCGGTCGATGCCAACACCTTCGGCACCGCCCAGTGCTTCGACCCCGAGCTGAGCTCGGTCCAGCGGGGAGAGACGGTCCACTCGATCAACGGGACGATCAACATCCCGATCACCGCCGTCGACCCGACCACCTCGTTCGTCGTCGCCTCGCTCCGCAGCAACGCCTCCGACCCGGCCGACTCGATGGTCCAGGTGGAGCTCGGCGGCGGCGGCACCGCCGTCGACCTGGTCAGGGCCACCGACGCCGGGACGCCCCCGCCGGTCGTCGTCAACTGGTCGGTCGTCTCCTACGCCTGCGGGGTCACCGTGCAGCGTGGCTCGGTGAACGGCGACGGCACCGCCCAGCTCGACACCGCGATCACGGCGGTCGATCCCGCCTCGTCGTTCGTGCTGGTCAGCTCGGCCCCCGACTCGACGGCCAGCAGCTACGCCGCCAACGATCTCTTCGTCGGCGAGCTGGCCGACCCCTCGACCGTCCGGATCCGGACGACGGGCTCGACCTTCCCGGTCGGACAGAGCTTCGCCTGGCAGGTCGTCGAGTTCGACGACTCGGCCGATGCCACGGTGCAGACGATCTCGGCCACCCTCGGTCTCGGTGCCACCTCGACGACGGCCACGATCCCGAGCCCGGCCGACCCGGACACCACGATGCTGCTGGCCTCACCGCTGTCGGCCGCCTCCGGCTCCGACATCGGCGAGCGGCTCGTCCGGACACACCTGGTCGACGCCACCACGGTTGCCGTCGACCGGGCCGTCGGCGGCGACCCGGTCGAGGTCCGCATCCAGGTGGTGACCCTGGCCGACGGCTCGATCGTTCGCCACGGCACCGTCGACCTGGCGGCGGCCCAGCCGGCGGCCACCGTCACGATCGACGCCATCGACCCCGGCCGGGCCGCCGCCTTCTCGACGGTGACCCAACCCGGCGTCTCCGCCGGCGGGCTGAGCGACCACGTCGCCGACGACGTGCCGGGCGAGGCCAGTGCCACGTTCGAGCTCACCGACCCGACCACGGTGTCGATCACCCGCGACACCTCGGCGTCGAACGCCTCGTTCGGTTGGCAGGTGGTCGAGTGGGCGGGGCCCCGCTGGTGGGACCCCGCCTACGAGTTCCGTCAGCGCATCGACGTCGACACCTCGTCGACCGCCGCCCCGGACGCCTACACGGTTCCCCTCGCCCTCGACCACGCCTCCCTGGTCGGCTCGGGCCTGGCCCAGGGGAGTGGCGACGACGTCCGGGTCCTGCGTTGGGACGGAACGGCGTGGGCCGAGCTCGACCGGGTGCTGGAGGACGGCTCCGGTTGGAACCGGGTCGACACCGAGCTGTGGTTCCGGACCACCGACCCGATCGCAGCCGACACCACCAACACCTATTGGCTCTATTTCGGCAACGGCTCGGCCGGGGCGGCCCCAGCCGACCCCGAGGCCGTGTTCCTGCTCACCGAGGACTTCGATGCCGGCACCCTTGGCGACTTCGAGGACCGGACCGGCGGCACCGGCTGGTACCAGGCGATGCCCTGGAGTCGCCGCATCCCGGTCACCGTGGCCGGCGGCACGGTGGCCGCCGACCTCGCCGACTTCCCGCTCCTGGTCTCGCTCACCTCGGCCGACCTGGCCGCCAACGCCAACGGCGACGGCAGCGACATCCGCTTCACGTCGGCCGACGGCGTCACGCCGCTGGCCCACGAGATCGAGTCGTACGACGGCGCCACCGGCACCCTGGCCGCCTGGGTCCGGGTGCCGACGGTCAGCGCCGGGTCGAGCACCACCGTGTACCTCTACTACGGGGCGGCCGACGCTCCGGCCCAACAGGACGTGCGGGCCACCTGGCCGGACGAGATCCGGGCCGCCTGGCACCTGGCCAGGGACCCGTCCGGCTCGGCCCCCCAGCTCGACGACTCCACGCCGTTCGACAACGACGGCCTGAGCTCCGGGGCCATGACCGGTGGCGACCTGGTCGGCGGCGCCGCCGGGCCGGCGGTCGACGTCGACGGCGTCGACGACCACCTCCGGGCCAAGCCGTTCGACGTTGCCGGGGTGGGCGGGCTCACCGTGTCGGCCCTCGTCCGCCTCGACGCGCTCCCGCCGGGGGAGGGTCGCGTCGTGGCCAAGGCAGCCGACGGCTCGACCCGCATCTTCGAGCTCACGATCACCTCGGCCGGTGACCTGGTCGGTCGGCTCTCGCTCGACGGGGTCGAGGCGCAGCTGACCGCCGGAACGGTCTCGACCGGGACGTGGCGCCACCTGGCCATGACCTGGGACGGCACCACCCAGCGCCTGTTCGTCGACGGCGGCGAGGTCGGCTCGCAACCGGCCGCCGGCGCCGTCGACGCTGCGGCAACGATGCCGGTCGCGATCGGCGACCTCGTCACCGGCGGTGGCGCCATCGACGGCGCCATCGACGAGGTCAGGGTCGAGACCGTCGCCCGTTCCGCCGCCTGGCTGGCCGCAGCCCAGGCGAACCAGCGGACCCCCGGCTCGTTCCTGTCCATCGGGGCCGTCGAGGGCGGCTCGTGGTTCGACCAGGGAGCGTGGTCGTACCGGAAGCCCATCCGGGTCGAGTCCGACCTGATCGCCGCCGACCAGACTGCCTACCCGCTGCTCGTCCAGGTGAACGACGCCGAGCTGGCCGCCGGGGCCACCGTCAACGGCCGCGACCTGGTGTTCACCGCCGCAGACGGCACCACCCGTCTCGACCATGCGGTCGAGTCGTGGGACCAGGGCTCCGGGGCGCTGACCGCCTGGGTCCTGGTCCCGACGCTGTCGTCGACCGTCGACACCGACCTGTTCCTCTACTACGGCAACACCTCGGCCGCGAGCCAGGACGACCCGACCGCTGTCTTCGGACCGGACGCCGACCTCGTCCTGACCGGCGCCGACTCATGACCGACGGCCATCGAGCCGATGCTGTGACCGTCGCCCATCGCGCCGATGCGGTGACGAGCGGGCCGGCGACGGCCGACGCGAGAAAGGCACGACGATGACGACAACCAAGCAACCGGCCGCCGCCAGGCGGGCCCCGGCCAGGCGCCGGGGCAACGGCGCCCGGGTCCTGGCCAGCGTCGCCGTCCTGGCCCTGGCCGGCGGCGTGTTCACCATGTCGTCGCTCGCACTGTTCACCGATTCCGAGGACGTGACCGGCAACGCCTTCACCACGGGCACCGTCGATCTGACCGCCACGCCGGCGACCGCAGTGGTCACGGCGGCCAACATGGCCCCGGGTGACCAGGTGACCAACGACCTCGACGTGGCCAACTCGGGCACGCTCGAGCTGCGCTACTCGATGACGTCGACCGCGTCCGAGGACGTCCTGGCCGCCGAGTTGGTGTTCACGGTCAAGGAGGGCGTCACCACCTGCGACGACGCCAACTGGGCCGCCGACGGCACCACGCTCTACTCGGGACCGCTCGGCTCGACCGGCGGCACGCTCGCCATCGGTGACCCGACCCAGGGCACCCAGGCCGGTGACCGGGTTCTGGCCGCCGGGGCCAACGAGGCCCTCTGCTTCAACGTGACGCTGCCCCTGTCGGCGGGCAGCAACGCGGAGGGTCGGTCGACGTCGGCGACGTTCACCTTCGACGGCGAGCAGACCACCAACAACCCGTAGCGCCGGCTCCGGCGGCCGACGCGGCGGCCGGCCTCAGCCGGCGGCGTCGAGGGCAACCCGCTCGTCCGAGATCGCCCGGAGCTCCCGGTGGTGCTCGGCCAGCTCGCCCATGGCGCGGTTGATGTCGTCGATCGTCGAGACGGTGTCGGCCACCTGACCGCCGATGCGGCGCAGCGTGTCGGCGATCTCGGTGCCGCTGGCCGCCGACTGGCGGGCCAGCTCCTGCACCTCGTTGGCCACGACGGCGAAACCCCGCCCGGCCTCGCCGGCCCTGGCCGCCTCGATCGTGGCGTTGAGGGCCAACAGGTTGGTCTGGGCCGCGATCTCCTGGATCACGTCGCTGGCGGCCATGATGCCCGAGCTGGTCGCCTCCAGCTCGCCGATGGCGCCGGAAGCAGCCCGGGTCCGCTCGGTCACGCGGGACACGATCTCCTCACCGGTCTTGGCCGCGTCGACCATCCGCTCCTGGAGCCGGTTGCGCTCCTCCAGCTCGGCCGAGGCCAGGGCCAGGCGCTCCCGCTCGGCCTCCTCCGCGGCGGCTGCGGCCTCGGCCTCGGCCCGTCTGGCCTGCTCGACCGCGTCGGCCCGGGCGTCGGCGGCCCCGATCTCGGCCAGTCTGGCCTGTTCGAGCACGTCGGCTCGGGCCGCAGCAGCCGCCTGCTCGGTGGCCACCGCCTCCTGACCCATCCGCTCCAACCGCTTCCGCTGCCAGGCGGCCACGATGCCGGTGAACGAGACCAGCAGCCACGAGCTGATGAAGAGCGGCACGGCCTCGGTCAGCGGCTTGGTCAGGAGCTGGGGAACGAGGAGTGGTGGGGCGACGCCGAGGATGGCGGCGTACACGTGGTTCCGAGGCAGCACCATTCCAACCCAGAGCATGGTCAACCCCATGCCGGCCCCGAGGGCCGGATCGCCGTCGGGGTTGACGTACTGCACGACGGTGACCAGCCCGAACGCGAACCAGGCCAGACCGGCGGCCACTGCGACGGAGACCGTCTCACGGTCGGTCACCGCCAGCCAGACCCCGACCAGGGCGATCGTGGCGGCGATGCCGAGGGTCGCCCATCGGGCGGCACCGTCGGTGCTGGCGGACCCGAGACCGACGGCCACGGCGGCCGCCATCCAGGTGGGGGACAGGAACGACGTCGTCAGCAACAGGTCATCTGATCGGTTCTCCACCCCTCTCCCGTCGGCTCGTCGACCCCGGCGGTGAGGCCTCGCTCCGGTCCCCTCGAGCGGCTCGGAGACTCAGCTCCCGGCCTCGGGAGCCGACGGGGAGGGGTGTGGTTCGCCCGGCAGGGCCGCGCCACGACCAGCGAGAGCAGAGCGGGACGGAAGGAGGTTCGGATGTCGACAGGTCCTCGTGCTTCGGTCGCCGACGGTCGATGCCCGGCCGCCGGGCTGCGCTCCCGCTCCGGATGGTGAGGCGATCCGATCGCCGTCGGCGGCTGGCGACCTCGGTCGCCGCCTTCGTCGCGCTGCTCGGGTTGCTCGCTGGCATCCCTGCGCCGGCCAGGGCCGGTGTCGCCGAGGACGCAGCCGTCGCCTCCGACGAGGCGACGACGTCGTCCGACACCGGTGACCGTCCCGACACCGGTCCCGGCGGCCGTACCCGGGCACGTCCTGCGTCCGCCGCCGGCGACCCCGACCTGTTCGTGATCGCCGCAGACCCCGCCGGTGTCGTCACGGCATCGTCGGTCACCGGGGCGTCCGGTGCCGAGCTCGAGCTGTCGTCCGGCGACGATGCGGTCCCGACCGGGATCGCGGTCGGGCCGGACGGCGACATCTACGTCGCCGACGGCGACGCCGGTGTGGTCGAGCGCATCGATCCCGCCGACCCCGATTCGGCGTCGATCGCCCTGAACGGGATCCGGCGCGGTCGCGCCGCCGCCCGGGCGGGGATGGGGAGGGACACGTTCGAGCCCCGGGGACTCGTCGCCACCGACGACGGTCGGCTGTACGTGGTCGACGCCGGATCGAATCGGGTGCTCGGTCTCGAGCCCGGCGGTCGCACCGGCCTCCGCTTCGGTCGCCGACCCGTCGTCGTGGCCCCGCCGCTGGCCCTGCGGCGAGCCACGATCGACGGCGAGCTGCGCGATCCGGTGGACGTGGTGGCCTCGGACGGCGAGCTCCTCGTCTCGGATCGTGGCGACGACGACATCGAGCGCTACGACGCCGACAGCGGCGCCCATCTCGGGACCGTGGTCACCCTCGATCCCGGCGATCGGCCATCCGGCATGGTGCTCACCCCGGACGGCCGACTGCTGGTTGCGCTCGCCGGTCGTGGTGCCGTGGTCGCCATCGACCCGGTGACCGGGGCCGCCGGCGAGTCGCCGCTTGTCGACGGTCTGGTCGGCCCCGTCGACCTGGCGATCGATGCCGACGGCCGGCTGTGGGTGGTCGACGCCTGGGCCGGCACGGTGGCGTCGTACCGGCTCGACGACGGCCAGCCGACCGGCGTCGAGCTCGCCCTGGCCGACGGCGTCGTCCCGGCCCTGATCGCCTCGGGTGCCAGGCCGGCCGCCGAGACCGAGACAGACGACGACGCCGACGACGTCGATGACGATGAAGACGCCGGCGATGACGATGCCGGCGACGATGGCGAGGACGATGCGGCGGACGAGCGGCCCGAGCGCCGTGGGCTCCAGCTGTCGGAGCGGACCGACCGCTGGCTGGAGGCGCTGGGTGACCCGGACAGGGGGGTCGACTTCGCCGTCAACGAGGGGGTGGCCGACGATCTCGTCGACTTCGCCCTGGTCACGGCGAGCTATGACGCCATCATCGGCGAGGGCGAGGTCGCCCTCGTCGCCGAGGGCGAGTCGGCGGTCGACGCGGTGATCATGGAGGTCGTCGGGGCCGCCTCGGATCCCGATGCGCGGATTCTCGAGACCTCCCCGATCCGATCCGATGTCGGCAACCCGGGAGCCGGTGGCCCGTCGGCGGGCGGGGCCGAGGCCGTCGGGGAGCCGGGAACGGCGGCCGCGCCCGGCGCCGGCGACGAGCCCGACGCCGGCCAGACCGACGAAGACGACGCCATCGAGGTCGACGAGGTGCTGCCAGGCGTCGACGTCGTCTACTCGGCCGACGATGGCGAGGTCGAGTACAGCTTCGTGGTGGAGGCCGGCTCCGATCCGGACGAGATCACCCTCGATTTCGACGGTGCCGAGGCCGTCAGCCTCCAGGCCAACGGCGACCTGCTCATCGAGTCCGAGGCCGGACCCGACTACCGGTCGACCGCGCCGGTCACCTACCAGGAGGTCGCCGGCGAGCCCGTGATCGTCGACAGCGGCTACCAGATCCGCGAGGACGGCACCATCGGCTTCACGCTGGCGGCCTACGACCCGACCCTGCCGCTGATCATCGACCCGACGTTCGTGGCCGTCGAGACCGCCAGCGGCTCGTACACCTCGGGCAGCACCGTCGATCTTCCCGTGCCGGCCACCGTCGCCACCGACGACCTGATGCTGGCCCACGTCGCCTGGAGCTACTGGGGCAACGCCAGCAACATCACCCCGCCGGCCGGTTGGAACACCGTCACCGAGACCGCCGGCAGCGGATTCGTGCACGGCGTCTACTGGCGGATCGCCACATCGTCGGAGCCGTCGCAGTACAGCTTCACCGTGACGGGTGCGACCGAGACCGCCGCCGGTTCGATCACGCTCTACGACGGCGTCGACACGAGCTCGCCGATCGACGCGACCGCCACCCAGACCAACGCGTCCGGGGCCGCCGTCGTGGCGCCGTCGGTCACCACGACGGTCGACGACGCCACCCTGGTCGCCATCTGGTCGGTGGCCGACGACGGCCAGCTGACGCCGCCGGTCGGGATGACCGAGCGGGTCGACGTGGTCAGCGACACCGGCGACACCGCGGACGAGGAGACGATCGCCGCCGTGGCCGAGGAGCAACTCGGCACGGCCGGGGCGACCGGGACCCGGACGGCGACGGTCGACGCCAACGACGGCTCCATTGGCACGCTCGTCGCCCTGACGCCGGCGCCGACCGGCGGCGGGGGCGGCGCCACCAATCTGGTGATGGTCACCAACAACGGCAACTACTCCAGCGGCAACGATGCGGCCAAGCGCACGCTGTTCCAGAGCTGGGGCTGGACGGTCACGGCGGTCGACCCGGACAACGTCTCCGCGGTCAGCGCCGCCGCCTCGTCAAACGACGTGATGTTCCTCAGCGACACCGGTGGCGGGGCGACCAGCACCATCCGGGGGCTCGACATCGGGGTGGTCACCGAGAACTACGCCAGCTGGGCCATGATGCTCTACTCCGGCAACAGCCATCAGGAGTGGAGCAACCTCACGGCGATCGACATCGTCGACAACACCCACTACATCACGTCGCCGTTCTCCACCGGCTCGCTCACCGTCCACACCTCGGCCGACGACATCAACTACTGGGACGGCGGCCAATCGAGCCTGCCGTCCGGGGTGACGACGCTGGCCGACGCCTCGAACAACACCGTCCACTACGCCATCCACGTGGCCGACACCGGAGGCGCCCTGTACTCCTCGAACACGGCGGCCAACCGGCGGGTCTGGTTCCCGAGCGACGCCGCCAACCCGTCGAACTACACCTCGGACTACGAGACCCTGCTGGAGCGCTCGCTCGACTGGGCCGCCGGCAACGACGCCGTCGCCGCCGTCGCCTCGCCGACCGCCACCGTCAACTCGACCGGCGACTCGGGCGACAGCAACGCCGGCGACGACATCTGCGACACCGGCAACACCAACGCCGACGGCGACCCCGAGTGCACCCTGCGGGCCGCCATCGAGGAGGCGAACGCGTCGTCGCTGACCGACACGATCCGGTTCCTGATCCCGACGACGGACTCGGGCCACTCGTCCGGCGTCTGGACGCTCACGCCGGCAACGCCGTATCCGGATCTCACCTCCGCGGTCGACCTCGATGCGACCACCCAGACCGGCTACGCCGGCGATCCGATCATCGAGCTCGACGGCAGCTCGGCCCCCGGAGCAACCGCCGGCCTCCGGTTGCGGACCAACGACAGCTCGGTCCGTGGCCTGATCGTGCACAGCTTCGCCGACGAGGGGCTGGAGATCGACGGATCGACCGGCTTCGGCGACAACAACGTGCTCGCCAACAACTGGGTCGGCTTCGACCGCGACCTCACGGCCCAGCCGAACACCGACGTGGGGATCCTGCTCACCGTCGACGCCTCCGGCAACACCATCGGCGGGACCGGCGCCAACGACGGCAACGTGGTCGGGTTCGGCGCCAACGACGCCATCGTGATCCGCAACACGGGCTCGGACGGCAACGCGATCATCGGCAACACGATCGGCCTCGGTCCCGACGGGACGACGCCGATGGGCAACGCCGGTCACGGTGTCCACGTGTACGACCTGGCCGCCTCGAACCGGATCGGCGGCACCACGACGGCCGAGGCCAACACCATCGTCGGCAACGGCGCCGACGGCGTCTACCTGGCCAGCGATGCCGGCGACGACAACGCGGTGCTCGGCAACTCGATCCGGGCCAACACGGGGATCGGCATCGACCTCGCCGGCGGGACCGAGAGCGGTGACGGGGTGACCGCCAACGACGCCGGCGACGGCGACAGCGGCCCGAACGGACTGCTGAACAT
Source organism: Acidimicrobiales bacterium (assembly GCA_028285495.1). Taxonomy (GTDB): domain Bacteria; phylum Actinomycetota; class Acidimicrobiia; order Acidimicrobiales; family SZUA-35; genus JAHELU01. The sequence goes on along the minus strand of JANQPB010000044.1, from coordinate 260,600 downwards.
GCCGGTGATCACCTCGGCCTCCGAGACCGGCGGCACGGTGACCGTCGACTACGACCTCGACGTGCCGGCCGGGAGCTACCGGGTCGAGCTGTTCACCAACCCGTCTGGCACCGATCCGAGCGGCCACGGCGAGGGTGAGACGTTCGTGCACGCCCACTCGATCAGCCACACCGGTTCGGGCGCCGAGTCGTTCTCCACCACCTTCTCGGGCTCGGCCGGCGTTGTCCTGAGCGCCACCGCGACCGAGGACCTCGGCGGCTCGACGTTCGGCGCCACGTCCGAGCTCTCCGCCGTTGCGTTCGTGGCCGCCACCTCCCTCGACCCCGTCGTGCTCGACGAGGTCCAGTCGGGCACGGCGGTGCTCGGGAGCGGGTCGACCTCGGTCACGGCGACGATCGCCGCCGTCGACACGACGGCGGCGTTCCTGGAGTTCAGCGTGCGCGGCACCGGGACCGAACCGGGCCGGCTCCAGATCAGCGGCGAGCTGACCGATTCGACCACGCTGACGTTCGGACGCAACAGCTCGGGCGTCGAGGTGGTGATCGACTGGTCGGTGGTCGAGTTCAGCTCCGGCGTCACCGTCCAGCGGGGGGTCAGCACGCACGCCGCCAGCGCCGTCGTCGACACCGCGATCACCGCCGTCGACGTCAACCGGAGCTTCGTGCTGCTCGGCGGCTACGAGATCGACGGGAACGTGTTCGACGGCAACGACTTCGTCCAGGCCAGCCTGACCTCGTCGACCAACGTGCGGCTCGCGGTCGACTTCAGCACGCCCAGCACCGTCCCCTGGCAGGTCGTCACCTACAACGACGCCACCGTGCAGCGGGGCAGCGTCAGCCTGGGGAGCGGCGACTCGTCGGCGACGGCGGCGATCTCGTCGGTCGACCCGGCGAAGTCCTGGCTGCTCTACGGCTACACGTCGAGCGGCGGCACCAACACGAACATCGGGCAGAAGCTCGTTCGCGGCCGGATCACCGATGCGACGACGCTCGACTTCGACCGGTCGAGCACGGGCCAGGCGATCGATCTCCGCTGGGAGCTGGTCGAGTTCACCGACTCGACGGCGGTGCAGCACGCCTCGGCCTCGTTCGGGACCTCGGTCTCGGCCCAGGGGGTGACGATCGCCGCCGTCGACCGCCAGCGGGCCATCGCCACCGGTGGGTACCTCGGTCGGGGTGGACGAACCGCCTTCACCTCCGACGACAACCCGAACTACGCCTGGTTCACGTCCGAACTGACCAGCGCGACCGAGGTCCGCCTGCAGCGGGGGGTCACCGGGGCGACGGCCGATCTGGGCTGGTTCGTGATCGAGTGGGTCTGCGCCGACAGCGACTCGGACGGCGTCACCGACTGCCACGAGGACGCCGACCTCGACGGGGACAACGACCCGTCGACCAAGCCGTGGCCCGATACCGACGGCGACACCACGCCCAACTACCTGGACAGCGACGACGACGGCGACGGCACGGCGACCAGCGCCGAGAGCGCCGACCCGAACGGCGACGGCAACCCCCGGGACGCGCTCGACCGCGACCGGGACGGTGAACCCGACTACCTGGATCCGGCGACGTCGCCGGCCACCGGTGAGGTGGCCGACACGCAGAAGGTCTCCGACACCGTCGGCGACCTCGCAGCCACGCTCGATGACGGCGACGCGTTCGGGGAGAACGTGGCCACGATCGGCGACCTGGACGGTGATGGGATCGAGGACCTGCTGGTCGGCGCAGCGGCCGACGACGACGGTGGCACCGGTCGAGGAGCGGCGTACGTGCTGTTCCTCGACGCCGACGGCACGGTGAAGGCGGAACAGAAGATCTCGTCGACCCAGGGTGGCCTGACCGGCCCGCTCGACGACGACGACCAGTTCGGCATGGGAGTCGGCAGCGTCGGCGACCTCGATGGCGACGGGCGCAACGAGGTCGTCGTCGGGGCCAGCGGCGACGACGACGGCAACACCAACGCCGGCGCCGTGTACGTGCTGTTCCTGGACGCCGACGGCACCGTCCGGGCGGAGCAGAAGATCAGCGACACCCAGGGCGGGCTGGCTGCGTCGCTCGTCGGCTGGCCGAACTTCGGATTCGGTGTCGACGGCATCGGCGACCTCGACGGCGACGGGATCAACGATCTCGCGGTCGGCGCCTACGGTGACGACACCGGCGGGACCAATCGTGGCGCCGTCTTCGTGCTGTTCCTCAACGCCGACGGGACGGTGAAGGCCGAGCAGAAGATCAGCGACACCGACGGGGGCCTGGCCGCCGTCCTCGATGACGGCGATCGGTTCGGCGTCGGGGTCACCGGCCTCGGTGACCTGGACGACGATGGGGTCGAGGACCTGGCGGTCGGTGCCTACCTCGACGACGATGGCGGCACCGACCGCGGGGCCGTCCACGTGTTGTTCCTCGACACCGACGGGACCGTCAAGGCCGAGCAGAAGATCAGCGACGCCGAGGGCGGACTGAGCGCTGCCCTCGACGACTCGGACGGCTTCGGCGTCGGGCTCGGCGCACTCGGCGATCTCGATGGGGACGGCGTCGAGGACCTCGTGGTCGGCGCCTTCCGCGACGACGACGGCGGCACGGATCGCGGCGCGGCCTACGTGCTGGCGTTGAACACCGACGGCACGGTCGAGACGGAGTGGAAGATCAGCGACACGGAGGGCGGGCTCGCCGTCGGCCTGGACGAGAGCGGTCGGTTCGGACGCGACGCGGCGTCGGTCGGCGACCTTGACGGTGACGACATCCTCGACCTCGTCGTGACGGCCCACCGGGACGACGACGGTGGCACCGATCGAGGCGCGATCTATCTCCTCGATCTCTCGCCGCCGTTCACCGCCACCCTCACCGGCACGATCTACGAGGACGTGGATGGCGACGGTGCCGTCGGCGATGACGGGGTGGCGGCGTCCGGGGTCGACGTCTGGCTGTTCGACGACACCGACGGCGACGGTGAGCCTTCGGCCGGTGACGTGGTGGCCGACACCGCCGTCACCGACGGATCCGGCAACTTCTCGCTGACCGCGTCGGCCGGGAACGGCACGTACTGGGTGGCGGTCAACGGCGCCGACGTCGTGCCGTCGGCCGGCTACACCGGCGGATCGTCGCTCGACGACGTGTTCGCCGAGCAGACGTACGGCCCGGCCGGGGCCGCCACGTTCAACGGGTCGTCCTGGTCGTTCGCCGGGTCGGCCGGGTCGGTGTTCGGCGGGGCCAGGCCGGCCGACTCCGACGGGTTCCCGACCCTGGCCACGGCCGATCACGTGACCAGGGTGGTTGTGGCCGGCGCCGACGTGTCCGGCCTCGACCACGGCCTCAGCTTCGTGCCGGTCACCAACACCGGCGACGAGGTGCTCCCGACCGGGTTCACCGACACCGCCGCCTGGACCACCTACGACCCGGGGGCGAACGGGGTCGGCACCGACCCGGACGGTTACCGGGACCCGGTGTTCGACGGTCGCTACATCTACTTCCCCCCGGCGTTCAACGGCTCCAGCAGCCACAGCGAGATGCTGCGCTACGACACCGAGGCCGAGTTCGGGACGACGGGGGCCTGGACGACGTTCGACCCGATCGCAGCCGGCGTCGGTACCACCTCCGGCGACTTCCGCAGTGCCATCTTCGACGGCCGCTACGTCTACTTCGTCGCCTACGGGACACCCCGCCACGGCGAGTTCCTGCGCTACGACACCACGGCGTCGTTCACGTCCGCCGCCAGCTGGACCGCCTTCGACCCGGGGGCGAACGGGGTCGGCACCGACCCGGACGGCTATCTCGCCGCCGCCTTCGACGGCCGCTACCTCTACTTCGCCCCGGACAACAACGGCTCGTCCCAGCACGGCGAGGTGTTGCGCTACGACACCACCGCCGACTTCACCACCAGCACCTCCTGGAGCGCCTACGACCCCGACGCCAACGGCGTCGGCACCGATCCCCGGGGCTTCTTCGGCGCCGTCTTCGACGGCCGCTACGTGTACTTCATCCCGTTCGCCAACGCCGGCTACCACGGCGAGGTCCTGCGCTACGACACCACCGTCGCCTTCGGCGCAGCCTCGAGCTGGACGGCCTACGATCCCGGGGCCAACGGCGTCGGCACCGACCCGGACGGGTTCATCGGGGCGGCCTTCGACGGCCGCCACCTGTACCTCGTCCCCTACTTCAACGGCAGTGACAACCACGGCGAGGTGCTGCGCTTCGACACGACCGCCGACTTCGCCACCAGCACCAGCTGGAGCGCCTACGATCCCGGGGCCAACGGCGTCGGCACCGACCCGGACGGCTACGCCGGCGCCGGCTTCGACGGCCGCTTCGTGTATTTCATCCCGCTCGAGAGCGGCTCGGGCCGCCACGGCGAGTTCCTGCGCTACGACACAACGGCCACCTTCGCCTCGACCTCGTCGTGGACCGCGTTCGACCCCGGCACCGCCGGCGTCGGCACCGACCCGGACGGGCTGTTCGGCTCGGTCTTCGACGGTCGCTACCTCTACATCGCCCCCGGCAGCAGCAACGGCACCGACCACCACGGCGAGGTCGTCCGCTACGACACCAGACGGGCCAACCAGGGCAGCTTCCGCCAGTTCATCGACAACTCGAACGCCATCAGCGGGAGCCAGACGACCAACTTCGAGATCCCAACGTCCGACCCCGGCCACAGCGGCGGGGTCTGGAGCATCGCCGCCGCCGAGGCGTTCCCCGACCTGGCCGACGACGTCACGATCGACGCCACCACCCAGACCGGCTGGAGCTCGGGCCCGGTCGTCGAACTGGACGGCTCCTCCGGTCCGAGCGGCGTTGACGACGGGCTCGTCGCCGCCGCCGCAGCCACCATCCGAGGCCTGTCGGTCCACTCATGGCCGGACAACGGCATCGACCTCCGCGCTCTCGGCGACGACGCCGTGATCGAGCTCAACTACATCGGTCTCCGGGCCGACGGCTCGGCCGCCGGCAACGCCGACAACGGCCTCGAGATCAGCACCGGAGCGAGCAACGCCACGATCGGTGGCGTCGGCGTCGGCAACGTCATCTCCGCCAACGGCGAGAACGGGCTCTGGTCCCGGGGCGACGACTCGACGGTCCAGGGCAACCTGATCGGCACCGACCCGACCGGAACGCTCGCTCGCCCGAACACCGAGGCCGGGATCGAGGTCAGCACCGGCGACGCCGCCGGCGGGCTGATCGGCGGAACCGCGGCCGGTGAGGGCAACACCGTGGCCTCCAACACCGGGATCGGGATCGAGCTCAGCGGCGACGGGACCGGTGGCGACACCGCGGTCATCGGCAACTCGGTGCACAGCAACGGCGGGCTGGGGCTCGACCTCGGCAGCGACGGGGTGACCGCCAACGACGCCGGCGACGCCGACACCGGAGCCAATGCGCTGCTGAACGTCCCGGTCCTGACCTCGGTGAGCGAGTTCGGGGGGACGACGACGGCCGACTTCGATCTCGACGTGCCGGCCGGGACCTATCGGGTCGAGCTCTTCACCAACCCGTCGGGCGCCGATGCCAGCGGCAGCGGCGAGGGCGAGACGTTCGCGCACGCCGCGTCGATCAGCCACACCGGTTCGGGCGTCGAGTCGTTCTCGACCACCTTCGCCGGCGCGTTCGGTGACGTCGTCACCGGCACCGCCACCACCGACCTCGGCGGCGGCACCTTCGGGCGGACCTCGGAGTTCTCCGTGGCCGTCACCACGACGGCCGGGGCCTGCGGCACGACCGACTCGGACGCCGACGGCCTGCTCGACTGCGAGGAGGACGCCAACACCGACGCCGACGCCGACCCCTCGACCAACCCCGGGCCCGACACCGACGGTGACACCACGCCCAACTACCTCGACGCCGACGACGACGGCGACGGTACGGCCACCTCGGCCGAGAACGCCGACCCCAACGGCGACGGCAACCCGCAGGACGCCCGAGACACCGACCGCAACGGCATGCCCGACTACCTCGACGTCGGCGCCTCGCCGAGCCACGCCTCGATCGCCGGTGAGCAGAAGATCAGCAGCTCCCTCGGCGGGCTGACCGCCACCATCGACGACGGCGACAACCTCGGCCAGGCCCTGGCCTCCATCGGCGACATCGACGGGGATGGCATCACCGACCTGGCTCTCACCGCCACCACCGACGACGACGGTGGCGCCGACCGGGGCGCCGTCCACATCCTGTTCCTCGACGCCGACGGCTCGGTGAAGGGCGAGCAGAAGATCAGCGACACCGAGGGCGGGCTCACCGCCACCCTGGACGACGGCGACGAGTTCGGCCACGCCGTGACGGGCCTCGGCGATCTCGACGGTGACGGCATCAACGACATCGCCGTCGGCACCTGGAGCGACGACGACGGTGGCGCCTCACGGGGCGGGGTCCACGTGCTGTTCCTCGCCGCCGATGGCTCGGTGAGGGGTGAGCAGAAGATCAGCGACACCGAGGGCGGTCTCGGCGCCGCCTTGGACGACGGCGACCGGTTCGGTGCCGCGCTCTCCGGGCTCGGCGACGTCGATGGTGACGGCATCAACGACCTGGCCGTCGACGCCCGCTTCGACGACGACGGCGGCAACGGTCGGGGGGCCGTGTACGTGCTGTTCCTGAACGCGGACGGCACGGTCAAGGCGGAGCAGAAGATCAGCGACACCGCCGGCGGGCTCGCGGCTGCGCTCGAGAACGGCGACAATTTCGGCGTCGGGACCGCCGGCATCGGCGATCTGGACGGCGACGGCGTCCCCGATCTCGCCGTCGGCGCGACCGGCGACGACGACGGCGGGACCGGTCGGGGGGCCGTGTACGTGCTGTTCCTGAACGCGGACGGCACGGTCAAGGCGGAGCGGAAGATCAGCGACACGACCGGTGGCCTCCTCGTCCCGATCGAGGACGACCAGGGCTTCGGGCGCGACATCGGCGGTCTCGGTGACTACGACGGCGACGGCACCGTCGACATCGCCGTCGGCGGGTGGGCGGCCGACGGTGGCGGGACCGATCGTGGTGGCGTCCACATCCTGTCGCTGGACAGCGGCGGCCGGGTGATCGAGGATCGACGTCTCGACGACCTGGTCGGCGGACTCACCTCGGCGCTCGACGACGTCGACCGCTTCGGGACCTCGGTGGCCAGCCTCGGCGATCTCGACGGCGACGGCGGCCTCGACCTGGCCGTCGGCGCCCGCTTCGACGACGACGGCGGTACCGATCGCGGCGCGGCCTACATCCTCGACCTGCGGACCAGGGCCGATGCCGACGGCGACGGCCTGTGGGACCACCGGGAGGACGCCGACACCGACCTCGACGGCAATCCGGCCACGAGTCCCGGACCCGACACCGACGGCAACGGCACCGCCGACTACCTGGACGGCGACGACGACGGGGACGGTACCGCCACGACCTCGGAGAGCGCCGACCCGAACGGTGACGGTCACCCCCGAGACGCCATCGACACCGACCGCGACGGCCAACCCGACCACCTCGACCCCGACGTCGGCACCGGCGCCACGCCGGTCCGCTCCGAGCAGAAGATCAGCGACAGCGCCGGCGGTCTGTCGGCGACCCTCGACGACAGCGACGCCTTCGGCACCGCCGTGAGCCCGATCGGCGACCTGGACGGCGACGGGATCGGCGACCTGGCCGTCGGTGCCCCCGAGGATGACGACGGGGGCGCCGGTCGCGGCGCCGTGCACGTGCTCTTCCTCGATGCCGACGGCACGGTCGCGTCGGAGCAGACGATCAGCTCCACTGCTGGCGGACTGACCGGCCCGCTCGACGACGGCGACCGGTTCGGGGCCTCGGTGACCGCGATCGGTGACGTCGACGGTGACGGCGTGCCCGACCTCGCCGTCGGCGCCGACCAGGACGACGACGGTGGCACGGACCGGGGTGCGGTCTACGTCCTGTTCATGAACACCGACGGAACGGTTCGGGCGGAGCAGAAGATCAGCGTCACCGCCGGCGGGTTCACCGGCCCGGTCGACGGCGACGACGAGCTCGGCTACTCGATCGGCGCCGTCGGCGATCTCGACGGCGACGGCATTCCCGATCTGGCGGTCGGGGCCATCCGTGACGACGACGGTGGCACGAACCGCGGCGCCGTCTACGTGTTGTTCCTGCACAGCGACGGAACGGTTCGGGCGGAGCAGAAGATCAGTGACACCGCCGGCGGGCTCGCGGCGTCGCTCGTCGACAACGACTGGTTCGGCACCAGCGTGGCCGGGATCGGCGACCTCGACGGCGACGGCATCGAGGATCTCGCCGTCGGCGCGCTCCGTGACGACGACGGTGGCACGAACCGCGGTGCGGTCCACGTGCTCTTCATGAACACCGACGGCACGGTCCGGGCCGAGCAGAAGATCAGCTCGACCACGGGCGGCCTGACGGGACCGCTCGCCGACAACACGTGGTTCGGCAGCGGCGTTGCCGGCGTCGGCGACCTCGACCGGGACGGCATCGAGGACCTGGTCGTCGGCGCGGCCATCGACAGCGACGGCGGAACGTTCCGCGGCGCCGCCTTCCTGCTGTTCCTGAACGCCGATGGCACGGTCAAGGGCGAGTACAAGATCAGCTCGACGGCCGGGGGGCTCACCGGACCCCTCGACGACAGCGACGGGTTCGGTACCGACGTCGCCGGCCTCGGTGACCTCGACGGCGACGGGGCGATCGACCTCGCGGTCGGCACGGCCGGAGACGACGACGGTGGGACGGATCGGGGCGCCCTGTACGTGCTCGACCTGTCCGTCGCCCCGTGCGGCACCGCCGACTCGGACGGCGACGGCCTGCTCGACTGCGAGGAGGACGCCAACACCGACGCCGATGACGACCCGTCGACCAACCCCGGGCCCGACACCGACGGCGACACGACGGCGAACTACCTGGACGCCGACGATGACGGCGACGGCACGGCGACCAGCGTCGAGAACGCCGACCCGAACGGCGACGGCAACCCGCAGGACGCCCGGGACACCGACCGGGACGGGCAACCCGACTATCTCGACCCCCCGACGACGCCGGCCGTCGGGACCGTCGCCGCCGAGCAGAAGATCAGCTCGACCACCGGCGGCCTCACCGGGCCACTCGACGACAGCGACACGTTCGGCTCCTCGGTCGGGCCGATCGGCGACCTCGACGGCGACGGCATCAACGACATCGTCGTCGGTGCGGCCATCGACGACGACGGCGGCACCAACCGTGGTGCGGCCTACGTGCTGTTCCTCGACACCGATGGCACCGTCAAGGGTGAGCAGAAGATCTCCGACACCGCCGGCGGCCTCACGGCGACCCTCGACGACAACGACTTCTTCGGCGAGTGGGTTCGCAGCATCGGCGACCTCGACGGCGACGGTCGCAACGAGCTGATCGCCGGCGCCCGCAACGACGACGACGGGGGCAGCGACCGCGGCGCAGCGTACGTGCTGTTCCTCGATGCGGACGGCACGGTGCGGGCGGAGCGGAAGATCAGCGACACCGCCGGCGGGCTGACGGCGACCCTCGACGACGCCGACGGCTTCGGCGTCGCCGTCGACGGCATCGGCGACGTCGATGGCGACGGCATTCCCGATGTCGTCGTCGGGGCCAACGCCGACGACGACGGAGGCACCGGTCGAGGCGCGGTCTACGTGCTGTTCCTGAACGCCGATGGCACGGTCAAGGGTGAGCAGAAGATCAGCGACACCGCCGGTGGTCTCAACGCAACCCTCGACGACAACGACAACTTCGGCGAGGCGGTCACCGGGCCGGGTGACATCGACGGCGACGGAACGCCCGATCTCGCCGTCGGCCTGTACGCCGACGACGACGGGGGCACCGACCGGGGGGCGGTGCACGTGCTCTTCCTGAACCCGGACGGCACGGTGAAGGCGGAGCAGAAGATCAGCGACAGCGCCGGCGGCTTCACCCCGGTGCTGGAGGACTCGGACTGGCTCGGCGGCTCGGTCGGCGCACTCGGGGATCTCGACGGTGACGGGGTCGTCGACCTGCTCGTCGGCGCACCCGGTGACAACGACGGCGTGAGCAGCGGCGGCGCCGTCTACGTGCTGCTCCTGCGCAACGACGGCACGGTGAGGGTCGCATCGAAGATCAGCGACACGTCCGGCAACCTGACCGGGTCGCTCGACGTCGGGGACTGGTTCGGCATCGCCGTCTCCGGCCTCGGCGACCTCGACGGCGACGGCACGATCGACATCGCGGTCGGTGCGATGTACGACGACGACGGCGGGACCAACCGAGGCGCGGTCTACGTCATCGACCTCGGCCTCGGTTGCGCTCCGGGCGACAGCGACTCGGACACGGTGCTCGACTGCTTCGAGGATGCCAACGCCGACGCCGACGACGACCCCTCGACCAATCCGGGGCCGGACACCGACGGCGACACCACCGCCAACTACCTCGACACCGACGACGACGGCGACACCACCCCGACGGCGTCGGAGAGCCCGGATCCGAGCGGTGACGGCGACCCCCGCGACGCCATCGACAGCGACCACGACGGCGAGCCGGACTTCCTCGACCCGCCGACGAGCCCCGTCGTCGGCGAGGTGGCGACCGAGCAGAAGATCAGCGCAACCCAGGGTGGGCTCACCGGGCCGCTCGACGGCTTCGACCTGTTCGGCCAGGGCGTCGCCCCCGTCGGCGACCTCGACGGCGACGGGATCGTCGATCTCGCCGTCGGCGCCTACCAGGACGACGACGGCGGCTCCAGCCGCGGCGCCGTCCACATCCTTTTCCTGAACGCCGACGGAACCGTCAAGGGCGAGCAGAAGATCTCGAGCACCCAGGGCGGGTTGACCGGGCCGCTCGACGACACCGATCAGTTCGGCCGCAACGTCGCCTCGCTCGGTGACCTGGACGGCGACGGGATCGTCGATCTCGCCGTCGGCGCCTTCCGCGACGACGACGGCGGGACCAACCACGGTGCGGTCTACGTCCTGTTCCTCGACGCCGACGGCACGGTGAAGGCGGAGCAGAAGATCTCGGAGACCGAGGGTGGCCTCGGCGTCACCTTCTCCGGCACGGTCGAGTTCGGTCGCGACGTCGCCGGGCTCGGCGACGTCGACGGCGACGGCATCAACGACCTCGCCGTCGGCTCGACCCAGGACGACGACGGCGGGGCCGATCGAGGCGCCGTCTACGTGCTGCTGCTCAACGCCGACGGCACGGTCAAGAGCGCGCAGAAGATCAGCGACTCGGGCGGCGGGTTGGCGACGACCCTCGACGACGACGACGAGCTCGGGGCCGGCCTGGCCGGCATCGGCGACCTCGACGGTGACGGGATCCGCGACCTGGTGGTCGGTGCGGCCGGGGATGACGACGGCGCCTCGGCGGCCGGCGCGCTCTACGTCCTGTTCCTCAACGCCGACGGCACGGTGAAGGCGGAGCAGAAGATCAGCCCGACGAGCGGCGGATTCGCCGCCGAGGCGAGCAGCGGCGACGGCTTCGGCTCGTCGGTCACGGCGGTCGGCGACCTCGACGGCGACGGCACGGTCGACCTGGCCGTCGGCACCCCCGGTGACGACGACGGCGCCGGGGGTGCCGGGGCCGTGCATCTCCTGTTCCTCGACCGCTCCGGCACGGTCCGCAACCAGGCCAAGATCAGCGCCAGCAGCGGCGGGCTCACCGGTCCGCTCGACTCGTTCGACTCGTTCGGCTCCGGCGTGGCCGCGCTCGGCGACCTCGACGGTGACGGCACGATCAGCATCGCCGTCGGGGCCCACGGTGACGACGACGGCGGTGGCTCGGCCGGTGCGGTCTACGTGCTCGAGCTGACCGACGCCTGCACCTTCGGGACCGGCTACGGCTCGGCCTGCCCCTACACGTCGCTTGCCGACGTCCCCGACGACGTCGACGGGCGACTCTGGTTCGACTTCGGAGCCGGGGCCTTCGAGGCCTCGGTCAGCTCCGACGAGGGCGGCGCCTGGGTCCAGGTCCTCCAGTACAACCACGAGGGCGGCACCAACCCTGCGCTCGACGTGCGGGCCGCTGCGGCCGCCTGGCCGACCTACTCGGGCGCCGCCCGGGGCACCGACCAGTCCGGCACCCAGTTCTGGGGTCACATCGGTCAGGCCGCGGCCGCCGCCATCCCCGACGCCGCCGCCGACCTGGAGCTGCGGTGGTACGGCGAGTCGTCCGGTCACAGCCGGGTCATCCACTTCCGCTCGCCGGTGCTCGGCGAGTTCCAGGGCGACGCCGCCGACGGCTTCACCACCGGGGGCATCGCCACCAGCCACGCACTGCTGACCGGACACACCGCCAACCTGCCGGCGGCGGCCACCAGCGAGTACACCGACGAGGGCGACCTGGCGCTGACCAACTTCCCGTACTGGCTCGCCGGGACCCACCACTGGGGCATCGCCGGTACCGGCACCCGCTGGGAGGCCGACGATCCCAGCAGCGGATCGAGCCTCGACACCGTGCACCGGGTCTGGGTCAGGGTCGAGCGACCGAGCCTGACCGTCAACTCGACCGGCGACGGCGGCGACACCAGCGCCGGCGACGGCGTCTGCTCGACCGGCGGGACCGTCGCCGACGGCACGACCGAGTGCACCCTGCGGGCCGCCGTCGAGGAGGCCAACGCCAACACCTCGATCACCACCATCGACTTCGCCATCCCGACAACCGATGCCGGCTACACCGCCGGCAGCCCCGACACCTGGACGATCGAGCCGGCCAGCGCGGCGCTGCCGGACGTGACCGCCACCGTGACCATCGACGCGACGACGCAGACCGGCTGGGTCGACCAGCCGATCATCACCCTCGATGGCACGACCCGGGCCGGTTTCGCCTCCGGCGACGACGGGTTCGACCTCCGCGGCGCCGGCACGATCGTGCGGGGCTTCGCCATCGTCGGCTGGCCGGACGAGGGCGTCACCCTGTCGGTCGACGGCGTGACCGTGGCCGGGAACTGGTTCGGCATCGCCGCCGACGGGACCCGCACGCCCCTCGGCGACAACGATCTCTCCGTCGGCGGCGGGGCCAACGCCGTCATCGGCGGGTCGGGCGCCAACGACGGCAACCGATTCGGTGCCACCGGCGGCATCGGCATCCAGCTGTCCGGCTCGACATCGGGGACCCTGATCGAAGGCAACGCGTTCGGACTCCTCGCCGATGGCGTGACGTCGAGCACGCCGGCCGGGACGCTCCTGCGGACGACCGGAACCGCAACCGGCGTGGTGGTCCACGACAACCGGTTCGCCTACTCCGTCTCCGGGACCTCGGCGATCAACCTGTTCGCCCCCGGCACGGTCACCTTCACCGCCAACGTGTTCGGCGAGGACGAGGCCGGCGGCGCAGCCCCGGCCGGCCACGCCGCCCTCTCGGTCGGCGGCGCCGCCCAGGTCACGTTCGGCGGCGCCGGGGTCGGCGACGGCAACACCGTCCGGAACGCCAATCGCGACGGCATCAGCGTGTCCGATCCGGGTGCCACCGTCACCATCCTCGGCAACTCGATCGCCGCCAACACCGACCTCGGCATCGACCTCGGCGGCGACGACGTCACCGCCAACGATGCCGGCGACGGCGATGCCGGGGCCAACGACCTCCTCAACTTCCCCGCGATCACCGGGGCGACCGAGTCGGGCGGAACGGTGACCGTCGAGTTCGACCTGGACGTTCCGGTCAACGGCGACGGGTATCGCATCGAGTTCTTCTCGAACGCCTCGGGGGCCGACTCGTCGGGCTACGGCGAGGGCGAGACCTACCTGGGCTCGACCGACGTGGCCGGGACCGGCACCGGCTACACCTTCGACTACGCCGGCTCGGTCGGGGACGTCGTGACCGCGACCGCGACGCAGATCAGCGGCGCCGGCTTCGGCCCGACCTCGGAGCTCTCGATCGCCTACACCGCCAACGACGGCTCGGTGACCGTCAACTCGACCGGCGACGGCGCCGACACCGTGCCGGGCAACGGGGTGTGCGACACCGGAGGCACGAACTCCGAGGGGGCCGACGAGTGCACCCTGCGGGCCGCGATCGAGGAGGCCAACGCCACCGCCCAGATCGACACGATCGACTTCTCCATCCCGAACAGCGATCCGAGCCACGTCTACTACCGGGACGACTCGACGGCCGACTCGCTCGGCACCCCGGTGGTGACCACCCTCGCCGACGGCTCGATCACCGACTTCGACCCGGACTACCCGGTCGACCCCTTCTCGTGGTGGGAGGTCCAGGTCACCGGCGCCCTGCCGACCGTCACCGCCGCCGTCACCATCGACGGCACCACGCAGCCGAGCTGGCAGGCCAACACCGCGACCGGCGGCGGCGCCGTCGACGCCGTCATCCCCGTGGTCGTCACCGGCGACGGGTCGACCCTCCTGGTGATCGGCGGATCGGGCTCGACGGTCCGAGGGCTCAACCTGGCGGGCGGCAGCTCCAGCGCCACCGTCCTCACCCTCCAGGGCGGCGGTGGGCACACCGTCGAGGGGTCGTGGGTGCTGACGGGGCCCGTCGGCATCGCCAACGGCTCGGGCGACGACGGCATCGTCGTGGCCAGCGGGGCCGACGGCAACACCATCGGCGGACCGGACCCGGCCGATCGGGTCCTGGTCGGCAACGGCAACGGCACCAACGGCGTTCGCATCGGTTCCGACACCAACACGATGCACAACGTCTGGGTCGGGGCCAAGGTCACCGGCGCCGAAGAGCTGGCCGGCTACAACGACGTGCCGATCGCCATCGATGGCGACGACAACGTGCTCGGCACCGTCGGCGCCGGGGTGGTGGTCAGCGCCGGCCTCAACGACATGCTGAGCATCATCGGCGACCGCAACACCGTCCGGGCCAGCTCCTTCGGTCTCCGCCCCGACGGCACGCCGAGCGCCGAGTCCCGCCGCGACCTCGTCGACATCGAGGGCAACGACAACACGTTCGGCGGCATCGGCGCCGGCGAGGGCAACGTCGTCGTGGCCGACGACACCAACGCGGTGCCGGCCGTCCTCATCAGCGGCGGAACCGGCAACAGCGTGCTCGGCAGCCTGCTGCGGGACGGCAGCCAGCTCTACCTCGACATCGACCCGGCCGGCGTCAACGCCAACGACGCCGGCGATGCCGACAGCGGCGACAACGACCTGCTGAATCATCCGGTCATCACGCTGGTGACGCCGTCTGGCGGGACCGCCACCGTCGACTACCGCCTCGACGTCCCCGCCGGCAACTATCGCGTCGAGCTCTACGCCGACACCACGGTGACCAGGGCCGAGCCCGGCCACGGCGCCGGCCAGGCCCTGGTCGGCAGCCAGAGCATCACCCACACCGGATCCGGCGCCGAGACCTTCCAGGCCACCATCACCAACTCCACCCGGTACTGGCTGGCGGCCACCGCCACCGTCGACCTCGGCGGCGGCGACCACGGCTCGACGTCGGAGTTCGGGCCGACGGTCTGCGTCGGCGATGCCGACGGCGACGGGCTGTGCGACGGCTACGAGGACGCCGACGCCGACGCCGACCAGGACCCGGCGACCACGCCCGGGCCCGACACCGACGGCGACACCACGGCCGACTACCTCGACGCAGACGACGACGGCGACGGCACCCCGACCACGAGCGAGGACGCCGACCCGAACGGCGACGGCGACCCGCGCGACGCCGGCGACATCGACCGGGACGGCCAACCCGACTACCTCGACCTGCCGACCCTGGTCACCAGCACGAATGTCGCCGACGACCAGAAGATCTCGGGTACCGCGGGAGGCTTCACCGGCCCCGTCTCGGCCGGTGACCGCTTCGGTGGCGCCGTCGCCGCCATCGGGGACCTCGACGGCGACGGCATCGTCGACCTCGTCGCCGGCGACATCTTCGACGACGACGGTGGCGGCAACGTCGGGGCCGTCTACGTGCTGTTCCTGAACGCGGACGGCACCGTGAAGGGTGAGCAGAAGATCAGCGACTTCGCCGGCGGCCTGGCCGCTCCACTCGATGCCGGCGACGCCTTCGGCGGTGGTGTGGCCGGGATCGGGGACCTCGACGGCGACGGCCTGGGCGACCTCGCGATCGGCGCCAGGAGCGACGACGACGGCGGCTCCGCCCGCGGCGCCGTCCACGTGCTGTTCCTGAACGCGGACGGCACCGTGAAGCGGGAGCAGAAGATCAGTGACACCGCCGGCGGCCTGACCGCAACGCTGGCCGACGACGACCGGTTCGGCATCCAGGTCTCGGGCCTGGGCGATGTCGACGGCGACGGTCTGCCCGACCTGGCCGTCGGTTCCAGGGGCGACGACGGTGGCTCGGACCGTGGCGCGGTCCACGTGCTGTTCCTGCACGCCGACGGCACGGTGAAGGGTGAGCAGAAGATCAGCGACACCGCCGGCGGTTTCACGTTCGGGCTCGATGACGGCGACCTGTTCGGCCGCGACGTGGCCGGCCTTGGCGACGTCGACGGCGACGGGGTGCCCGACCTCGCCGTCGGGGTCGAGGCCGACGACGACGGCGGCTCCGGTCGGGGGGCGGTCTACGTGCTGTTCCTCAACGCCAACGGCACCGTCAAGGGCGGCCAGAAGATCAGCGACACGGCCGGCGGCTTCACGCTCGGGCTCGACGACGGCGACCGGTTCGGTGGGCCCGGTGTCGGCGCCGTCGGCGACCTCGACCTCGACGGGGTGCCCGACCTGCTCGTCGGCGCCGCCTTCGACGATGCCGGCCAGACCGATCGGGGTGCGGCCCACATCCTGCTGCTCAACGGCGACGGCACCGTGAAGTCGGCCAGGGCGATCGACAGCGACTCGTCCGACTTCACCGGGCCGCTGTCCGCCGCCGATGAGTTCGGCCACTCCCTGGCCGGCCTCGGTGACCTGGACGGCGACGGCACCATCGACCTGGCCATCGGCGCCCCCGGCGACGGCGACGGCGGTGCCGTGTGGATCATCGACCTCGCCCCCGAGGAACTGACGGCCACGGTGAACTCGACCGGCGACGCCGGCGACGCCAACCCGGGCGACCACGTCTGCGACACCGGTGGCACCAACGCCGATGGGGCCGACGAGTGCACCCTGCGGGCGGCCGTCGAAGAGGCCAACGCCTCGGTCAACGTCAACGCCATCGACTTCGCCCTCCCCGCGAGCGACGGCGGCCACTCGGGCGGGGTCTGGACGATCAGCCCCGGCTCGGCGTACCCGACGATCGACCAGCCGGTGACGATCGACGGCACCACCCAGACCGGCTTCACATCGACGCCGGTCGTCGAGGTCGACGCCGGCGGCATCGGCGGATCGAACGACGCCATCGAGATCGACACCGGCGGCGGTGCGGTGACGATGCGAGGTCTCGCCGTCCTCGACGCCCCCGACACGCTGCTCACGATCAGCGGGGGCACCGGGCACGTCATCGCCGGCAACCACTTCGGCGCCGACGCGGCCGGCACCACCGCGACCAACGACGGCGTCGGGGCCGTCATCCTCGTGCAGGGTGGCAGCGACATCACCATCGGCGGCACCACCGCCGCCGACCGCAACGTGATCGTCGACGGTCCGAACGGCATCGTCGTCGACCGCTTCGCTTCGCTCGACGGGGTGACCATCGCCGGCAACCACATCGGCGTCGACGTCACCGGCACCACCGCCATCGGCTCGATGACCTCGGACGGGATCCTGGTCGACGACGGTGCGACGAACGTCGTGATCGGCGGCTCGGCCACCGGAGCCGGCAACGTCATCGGCGGCGTCGGCCAGGACGGCGTCCAGATCGACAGCGAGGCCACCGACGGGGCGATCATCGAGGGCAACTCGATCGGCGTCGGTGCCGACGGCGCCACGGCGCTGACCGTCGGCCGGTCGGGGATCGCCATCAGCGGCGGCGCCGACTCGTTCTCGGCCATCGACAACGTGATCGGCAACACCGCCTCCCCCGGCATCTGGATCGCCGGCGACACCGACAGCGGGGTCGTGCAGGGCAACCGGATCGGCATCGACGGGTCGGGCAACCCCCATCCGATCCAGATGTCCGGCGTCCACCTGGACACGTCGGGCGGCGACCCAACCGGGGTCCTGATCGGCGGCGTCGACCCCGGCGACGGCAACATCATCACGAACGTCGGCGCCGGCGGGTCGACCGTCGACGGGATCCGCCAGACGTCGACGGGCACCAACACCTTCCTGGGCAACGCCATCTTCGGCAACCAGGGCCTCGGCATCGACCTGGCCGCCGATGGGGTCACGGTCAACGACGCCGGCGACGGCGACGGCGGCCCGAACGGCCTGCTCAACGTCCCCGTCGTCACCGCGGCCGACGAGTCGGGCGGGATCGTCTCGGTCGACTACCGGCTCGACGCCCCGGCCGGGACCTACCGCATCGAGTTCTTCGAGAACCCCTCGGGTGCCGACCCGACCAATCACGGCGAGGGCGAGACGTTCGTCCACGCCCACTCGATCACCCACACCGGCTCGGGCTCGGAGACCTTCGCCACCTCCTACTCGGGCTCCGACGCCGTCGCCCTGACCGCAACCGCGACCCAGGACCTCGGTGGCGGCTCCAACGGCGCCACGTCCGAGCTCTCCACCGCCTACCTGATCGGTGGCCGCACGATCACCGTCAACTCGACCGAGGACGGGGCCGACACGAACCTCGGCAACAGCGCCTGCGACACCGGGGGCACCAACTCCCAGGGCGCCACCGAGTGCACCCTCCGGGCCGCCATCGGCGAGGCCAACGCCTCGCCCGACGTCCGGAGCATCGAGTTCGACCTCCCCGCAACCGAGGCCGGGCACTCGGGCGGCGTCTGGACCGTCACCGTGGCCAGCGGTCTGCCCTCGATCGATGCCGCGGTCGGGATCGACGCGACCACCCAGTCCGGCTGGGCGTCGTCGCCCGGCACACCGGTTGTCGCCGTCGACGCCGGCGGCACGGCGGCCGGCACCGACGGCCTCCGCATCGACCCGACCACGGGCGCCGTCACCGTCCGGGGCCTGGCCATCACCGACGCACCAGACAACATCGTCGACATCCGGAGCGGCTCGGGCCACCTCCTCGCCGGCAACCACCTCGGCGTCGATGCCGCCGGAACGGCCTCCTCGTACACGTCGGCCGCGGCCGGGGTCCATGTGCAGGGCGGGACGTCGATCGTCGTCGGTGGGACGGGGACCAACGACGGCAACGTGATCAGCGGTGGCGCCAACGGCATCGTCATCGACGGCACCGGGAGCGTCGACGACGTCACCATCGAGGGCAACCTGATCGGGACCGACGTGACCGGCAACGCCGCCATCGGCGTCACGTTCGACGGCATCCGCGTCCAGGACGGCGCCACCAACGTGGTGATCGGCGGCTCGGCGGCGGGGGCCGGCAACGTGATCGGCGGGACCGGTGGCGAGGCGATCCAGGTCCAGGACGAGGCCACCGACGGTGTGGTGATCGAGGGCAACTCGATCGGCGTCGGCCTCGAAGGCACGTCGGCGCTGAGCATCGCCGGTGAGGGCGTGCTGATCTCGGGCGGTGCCGACGGCGCGTCGATCCTCGACAACGTCATCGGCAACACCGGCGGCGACGGCATCGAGCTCGACGGCGCCATCGACGGGGCGACCGTCCAGGGCAACCGCGTCGGCATCGACGGCTCGGACGGGGCCCACCCGATCGCCGGTCACGGCATCCTCGTCGACGACGGCGGTGGCAACCCGACCGGGATCCTCATTGGCGGCACCGGCGTCGGTGACGGGAACACCATCGCCAACGTCGACACCGGCGGCGCCAACGACGGCATCCGCCAGCGGTCGACGGGGACCAACACCTTCCTCGGCAACCTCGTGACCGGCTCGGGCGGCCTGGCCATCGACCTCGGCGTCAACGGTGTCACCGCCAACGACGCCGGTGACGTCGACACCGGTCCGAACGGCCTGCTCAACTTCCCGGTCATCACCGACCTCGCCGAGTCCGCCGGCACCCTGAACGTCGACTACGACCTCGACGCCCCCGCCGGCGACTACCGGATCGAGTTCTTCGTGAACTCCAGCGCCGACGACTCCGGCAACGGCGAGGGCGAGACCTTCGTCGGCGCCCAGTCGATCACCCACACCGGCTCGGGGGCCGAGTCGTTCTCGACCGCCTTCACGGGGACCCGGGCGGCCGTCGTCGCCGCGACCGCAACGGAGGATCTCGGCAGCGGCAACTACGGCGCCACCTCCGAGTTCTCCGGCTCGGCCAGCATGATCGTCGACGTCAACTCGACCGGCGACGCGAGCGACGCCGACCCGGGCGACGGCGTCTGCCAGACCGGGGGCACGAACGCCGACGGCGATCCCGAGTGCACCCTCCGGGCCGCCATCGAGGAGGCCAACGCCTCGGCCGCTGTTTCGGAGATCGAGTTCGACCTCCGCAGCTCCGATGCCAACTACGTCGCCGGGTCCCCGTCGTACTGGGTGACGTCGCCCAGCTCGTCGGCCTACCCCGCCATCACCGGCGTCGACCGTCTCGACGCCACCACCCAGCCCGGCTGGGTCGACCAGCCGCTCGTGCAGGTCGACGGGTCACTCCGCAGCGGCGGCGACGACGGCATCAACGCCGCCGCGAACGGGATGACCGTCCGAGGCCTGTCGCTCACCGGTTGGCCGGACGACGGCGCCGGCACCGGCAACGACTCGGTCACGTTCGCCGCCAACTGGTTCGGCGTCGACCCGACCGGCACCGCGTCGGCCAACGGGTCGAGCGACCTCATCGT
Organism: Acidimicrobiales bacterium; assembly: GCA_028285495.1. Classification (GTDB taxonomy): domain Bacteria; phylum Actinomycetota; class Acidimicrobiia; order Acidimicrobiales; family SZUA-35; genus JAHELU01. The sequence continues at coordinate 239,999 of JANQPB010000044.1, read as the reverse complement.
GTACGGCGGTGCCAGCGGCGTCACCATCGGCGGCGGCACCGCAGCCGACGGCAACGTGTTCGCTGCCGCTGGCGCCGACGACGGCATCCGCCTCGATCAGACCGCCGCCTCCACCGACATCACCAACAACCGCTTCGGCATCGGAGCGGACGGCACCACCGATCTGGGCGCGGCCGGCGAGGCCATCGTCATCGACGACGCCAACGCCACGACCATCGACGACAACCGCTTCGCCAACTTCCCGGCCGCAGCGATCGTCCAGCGCTCGACCTCGACCGGGACCGTCATCACCGGGAACACCTTCGGCCTCGACGACACCAACGGCTCGGCCCCCGTCAGCCAGGCGCTGTGGACCGACTCGTCCGGCACGATCACCTTCGGCGGCACCGGCGCCGGCGATGGCAACACGATCCGCAACGCCGGTTCGAACGGCATCCAGACCGACGCCTCGGCCACCGGAGCGGTCACCGTGCTCGGCAACTCGATCGCCGGCTCGACCCTGCTCGGCATCGACCTCGCCGGCGACGGCGTCACCGCCAACGACGCCGGCGACGTCGACGCCGGCCCGAACGACCTGTTGAACGTCCCGGTGTTGACCGACGCCACCGAGTCCGGCGGCACCGTGACCGTCACCTATGACCTCGACGTGCCGGTGAACGGCGACGGCTACCGGATCGAGTTCTTCGCCAACCCGTCCGGCGCCGACGGCTCCGGCAGCGGCGAGGGTGAGACGTACCTCGGCTCGGCCGACGTGGCCGGCTCGGTCGCCGGTTCGACGTTCGACTACTCCGGTGCGCTGGGTGACGTCGTCACGGCGACGGCGACGATCAAGGCCGGCGCCGGGTTCACGGCCACGTCGGAGTTCTCGAACTCGTTCGTCGTGAACGATGGCACGGCGACGGTGAACTCGACCGGCGACGGTGGCGATGCGGTGCCGGGCGACGGCGCCTGCGACACCGGGGGCACGAGCTCGGAGGGCGACCCCGAGTGCACCATGCGGGCCGCGATCGAGGAGACCAACGCCTCGGTCCTCGACACGATCCGGTTCGACATCCCCACGAGCGACGGTGGCTACACCGCCGGACCGCCGGCCAGCTGGATCATCCGGCCGGCCAGCTCGGCCCTGCCAGACGTCACCGGCGCCACCGCCATCGACGGCAGCACCCAGGCGGGCTGGGTCGACGACCCCGTCATCGAGCTCGACGGCACCAACCTCTCGGGAACCGAGGACGGGATCACGGCGGCGACCGCCGGCATGACGATCCGCAGCCTCTCGTTCACCAACTGGCCGGGCGGCGGCGCCACGACCGCGGTCGACAACGTCACGTTCGCCGCCAACTGGTTCGGCGTCGACCCGAGCGGTGCCGTGGCCGGAAACGGGGGGACCGACCTGGTGGTCGCCTCGACGGCGGCCGCCACGACGATCGGTGGCGCCACCGCGGCCGACGCCAACCGGTTCGCCGCAGCCAACGGCGGCGTCCTCATCCGCGACACGACGGCCAACACCCAGGTGCTCGGCAACGTGTTCGGCCTCGCCGGTGACGGGGTCACGCCGACCTCACCGACCGGCAACGGTGTCCTGACCCGGAGCTCGGCCACCGGCGTCGTCATCGACGGCAACCGCTTCGCCAACACCGGCCAGGCCGCCATCGACCACGACGCGACCGGGACCGCCGTCATCACCGACAACGTCTTCGGGTCGGACGAGAGCGCCGGCGCCGCCCCGGTCCAGCGGGCGCTGGCGGTCGGCTCGACCGGCCCGGCCCGGTTCGGCGGATCCGGGGCCGGCGAGGGCAACACGGTGACCGGCGCCGACCTCGACGCCATCGCCGTCGACGACCCCGGCGCGACCGTCACCATCCTGGGCAACACGATCGTCGGCTCCGGCGGACTCGGCATCGACCTGGGGGACGACGGGGTGACCACCAACGATGCGGGGGACGGCGACTCGGGCCCGAACGCGCTCCTCAACAACCCGGTGCTGGCCAACGCCACCGAGTCGGGCGGCACGGTCACGGTGACGTTCGATCTCGACGTGCCGGCGAACGGCGACGGGTACCGGGTGGAGTTCTTCTCCAACCCGTCTGGGGGTGACCCGTCTGGCCACGGTGAGGGTGAGACCTTCCTCGGATCGACGGATGTGGCCGGGTCGGTGTCGGGGTCGACGTTCGACCACCCGGGTGCCCTCGGCGACGTCGTGACCGCGACGGCGACCCGGATCGATGGCGCCGGGTTCGCCGAGACGTCGGAGTTCTCGAACTCGTTCGTCGTCAACGACGGGGTGTTGACGGTGAACTCGACCGGCGACACCGGCGACGCCGTCATCGGCGACGGGGCCTGCGACACCGGGGCCCCGAACTCGGCGGGCGATCCCGAGTGCACCCTGCGGGCGGCCATCCAGGAGTCCAACGCATCGGCGCTGGCCGCGATCGATTTCGACATCCCGACCAGCGATCCGAACCACTCGTCCGGCGTGTGGACCACGTCGCCCGCCACCGCCCTGCCGCCGACGACCGACACGGTCGAGCTCGACGCCACCACCCAGCCCGGGTGGACGAGCGCCCCGGTGGTCGTCGTCGACGGCTCCGGCCTGTCCGGCGGCGAGGACGGGCTCGTGCTCCAGGGCGGCGGCTCGACCCTCCGGGGCTTCTCGGTCGTCGGCTTCCCGGTCGACGGGATCAGCGCCGAGGGCACCGGCGGCCACACGATCGCCGGCAACCACGCCGGGCTCCTCCCGGACGGCAGCACCGTCGTGGCCAACGGCGACGACGGCATCTACGTCGCCGGTGGCGCCGACGGGACCGTCGTCGGCGGCCCGGTCACCGCCGATCGCAACGTGGTCGCCGGCAACGGCGACGACGGCATCGAGACGCAGGCAGACGACGTGATCGTCGAGAACAACCACGTCGGCACCGACGTGACCGGACTCCTCGACCGCGGCAACACGTTCGACGGCGTGGTCGTGCGCGGTGCCGTGCGGGTCACCGTGCGGGACAATGTGATCGCCGGCAGCGGGGACCGTGGCCTCGAGGCCTCACTCGGCGTCGACGATCTCGTGGTCGTCGGCAACTCGATCGGTGTCGGATCCGACGGTACGACGGCGCTCGGCAACGGTGACGACGGCATCCGCTTCCGGGACTCGGCCGACCGGGTCCGCATCGGTGGCACCGCCGGCGGCGACGCCAACACCATCGCCAACAACGGTGGCGACGGCATCGAGCACGGCGACAGCGGCGCCGTCACGGTCATCGGCACGGCCATCGTCGCCAACGCCGGTCGGGGCATCGATCTCGGCGGCGACGGGGTGACCGCCAACGATGCGGGTGACGGCGACTCGGGTCCGAGCGACCTGCTCAACCACCCCGTGCTGACCGACGCCACCGAGGCCGGTGGCACGGTGACGGTGACGTTCGACCTGGATGTGCCGGCCAACGGCGACGGCTATCGGATCGAGTTCTTCGCCAACCCGACCGGTGGCGACGCCTCGGGCAACGGCGAGGGCGAGACCCTGCTCGGGTCGACGGATGTGGCCGGGTCGGTGACGGGGTCGACGTTCGACTACCCGGGTTCGCTCGGTGACGTCGTCACGGCAACGGCAACCGTGAAGTCGGGCGCCGGGTTCGGCGCCACGTCGGAGTTCTCGAACTCCTTCATCGTGAACGACGGGGTGCTGACGGTGAACTCGACCGGCGACACCGGCGACGCCATCGTCGGCGACGGGGCCTGCGACACCGGGGGCACGAACTCGGGGGGCGACCCCGAGTGCACGCTCCGGGCCGCCATCGAGGAGGCGAACGCCTCGGTCATCGACAGCATCGACTTCGACGTCCCGACCTCCGATGCGAACCACGCCGCTGGCGTCTGGACCATCACCCCCGCCGCCGGCCCGTTCGACGACCTGACCGACACGGTGACGATCGACGCCACCACCCAACCCGGCTGGACGACCGAGCCGGTCGTCGGCCTGGCCGGGACCGGCTACAGCCCCGGTCCCGCGGCCGGCGACGACGGGCTCGACATCCGCGCCACCGACACCGTCGTTCGCGGGCTGTCGATCTACGGCTGGGCCGACGAGGCCGTGCACGTCGGCGCCGACCGTACCACGCTCCAGGCCAACCGCTTCAACGTGACCCCGACCGGCGCCGTCGTCGAGAACGCAACCCAGACCGCGAACAACCAGCTCGTCCAGGTCGACGCCGACGACGTCCTCGTCGGCGGCCCGACGGACCCCGACGGCAACGTCTTCGCCGTCGCCTCCGCCGAGGGCCTCGACATCGGGGGCACGTCGACCGGGACCGTCGTCGAGCACAACCACTTCGGGGTGGCCGCCGACGAGACCACGGCGCTCGGCACCGCCGCCGACTACGGCCTGCTGATCAACGACAGCTCGACCGGCACCGTGATCCGGACCAACCAGTTCGCCAACCTGGACGTCGGCGCGATCCGGGCCAGTGGCACCGCCACCGCCGCCATCACCGGCAACGTCTTCGGCACCGACACCGGCCTGACCGCATCGCTACCGGTCGAGGAGGCGCTGGTCGTGGCCGGCGGGGCCAGCGTCCGCTTCGGCGGGACCGGAGCCGGTGAGGGCAACACGGTCCGCAACGCCGCCGCCGGCGCCATCGAGGTCGACGCCGCCGCCACCGGCACCACGACGATCCTCGGCAACTCGATCGTCGGGTCGGGCGACCTGGCCATCGATCTCGCCACCGACGGGGTGACCGCCAACGACGCCGGCGACGTCGACACCGGGCCGAACGACCTGCTGAACTTCCCGGTGCTCACCTCGGCGACGATCGCCGCCGGCACGGTCACCGTCGACTTCGAGCTCGACGCCCCCGCCGGCGACTACCGCATCGAGTTCTTCGCCAACCCGTCCGGGGCCGACCCGTCCGGCAACGGTGAGGGTGAGATCCTCGTCCACTCGGCCAGCGGAACCCACGCCGGCTCCGGCGCCGAAGCGTTCTCCACCAGCTTCGCCGGCTCCCTCGGCCAGACCATCACCGCAACCGCCACCAGGGACCTCGGCGGCGGCAGCTATGGGGTCACCTCGGAGCTCTCCGCCTCGACCTCGGTCGTCGTACCCGACCTCGACGTCAACTCGACCGGTGACGTCGGCGACGCTGCGCCGGGAGACGGGGTCTGCGACACCGGTGGCACGAACTCGGAGGGCGATCCCGAGTGCACGCTGCGGGCCGCCATCGAGGAGATCAACGGCGCCGGCGGCAACGGCACCTCGGTCGGCTTCGACATCCCGACCTCCGACCCCAACCACTCGACCGGACCGACCGCGTTCACCCTGACCCCGGCCGCGCCCTACCCGGTCATCGCCCAGCAGCTCACGATCGACGGTGCGACCCAGGCCGGCTACGTGACGCTGCCCGTGATCGTCATCGACGGATCGTCGGCCGGCGCCGGGGCGGACGGCCTCCAGCTCGGCGCCGGAACCGACGGCTCCACGATCAACGCGGTGACCATCCACTCGTTCGACCAGATCGCCATCGACCTGCGGGACTCGGACGACCACGTCGTCACCGGCAACGTCCTCGGTCTGGAGGCCGACGGCGTCACCGCAGCCGGCAACCGCTCTGGCATCAATGCCGACACCGCCGCCGGGCTCACCATCGGCGGCACCACCGTGGCCGATCGCAACGTGGTCTCCGCCAACGACTGGGGCATCGTCATCGACAACGACTCGACCGACGCCGTGATCACCGGCAACCACGTCGGCACCGACTCGACGGGCCTGCTCGACCGGGGCAACCAGTTCGACGGCATCCGCGTGGTCAACTCGTCGTCGCGGGCCCGGATCGGCGGCCCGACCGCAGCCGAGGCCAACGTGGTGTCCGGAAACGGGGGTGACGGGATCGCCGTCGGATCCGGGTCGGTGCTCGATCCGGTCGTCCGGGGCAACCTCGTCGGCGTCGGCTCCGATGGCACCACCGCCCTTCCCAACGACGACGCCGGCATCAACCTCGGCGTCGGGCTGCGGGCCCAGGTCGTCGACAACGTGATCGGACCGGCCGCCAACGGCATCCTGATCGAGGACCACGACGACGCCGTCGTCACCGGCAACTCGATCGGCACCGACGCCACCGACACCCAGATCTGGTCGTTCACCGGGGCCGCCGTCGAGATCGGGACCGGCGCCGACGACGCCACGATCGGTGGGACCGGCGCCGGCGACGGCAACCGCATCCGCCGTGGCGCCACCGGTGGTGTGGTCGTCGCCGCCACCTCCGGCACAGGCCACGCCATCGTCGGCAACTCGATCGTGGCCAACACCGGACCCGGCATCGACCTGGCCGGCGGGGTCGAGGACGCCGCCGGGGTCACCGCCAACGACGCCGGCGACGTCGATGCCGGGGCCAACGACCTGCTCAACCGACCGGTCATCTCGCGCTCGGTCGAGACCGCCCCCGGCTCGCTGACCACCAGGATCGAGCTCGACGTGCCGGCCGGTACCTATCGCATCGAGCTGTTCCGGGCCCAGGACGACGACTCCCTCGACGACAGCGGCGCCGGCGAGGGTGAGACCCTGCTCGGCACCGGCAGCATCACCCACACCGGATCGGGCTCGGAGACCTTCGATCTCGTCCACCCGGGCTCGGCCGGCCACCTGGTCTCGGCCACCGCCACCGCCGACCTCGGCGGCGGTGATCTCGGCTCGACGTCCGAGTTCTCCCGGGCCCGACCGGCGCTGGCGACCAACGAGCTCGCCGTGAACCACACCGGCGACGGCGGCGACCTGACGCCGGGCGACGGCGTCTGCGACACCGGTGGCCTCAACAGCGAGGGCGAGGCCGCCTGCACCGTCCGGGCCGCCATCGAGGAGCTCAACGGCGCCGCCGGGATCGACGACATCCGCTTCGACCTGCCGGCCAGCGACGTCAACCACGCGTCCGGGGTCTGGACGATCGGCCCCGCCGCCCCTCTGCCGTCGATGACCGAGGCCGTCACCATCGACGCCACCACCCAGCCCGGTTGGGTCGCCGGCCCAGGCACGCCCGTCGTCGAGCTCGACGGCGCCTCGGCCGGGGTCTCGGTCGACGGCCTGACCATCGGCGCCCCGTCGACGACCGTCCGCGGCCTCGCCATCGGCAACTTCGACCGGACCGGCCTCGTCGTCGCCGCCGGCTCGACCGGCGGGACGGTGATCGCCGGCAACCACCTCGGCACCGACGCAAGCGGCCTCGCCGACCGGGGCAACGGGTCCTTCGGCCTCCACCTCGTGGCCGGGTCGGCCGGCACGACGGTCGGCGGCTCGTCCGCCGCTGACCGCAACGTCATCAGCGGCAACGACGACGCCGGTCTCACCGTCGAGTCGGACAGCAACGTGATCGTCGGCAACCTCATCGGGACCGACGCCACCGGCCTCGTCGCCCTGGCCAACGACGACGACGGCATTCGCCTGTCGTCCTCCGCCGCCGGCAACACGATCGGCCAGGCCGGCGCCGGCAACGTCCTGTCCGGCAATGCGAGCGACGGCGTCGAGACGACGGCGATCGGGGCCGGCAACACGATCCAGGCCAACACGGTCGGCCTCGGCTCCGACGGCGACACCGTCGTGGCCAACGGCCGCCACGGCGTCGTGATCTTCGAGAGCGACAACAACCTCGTCGGCGGCGCCGGCGCCGGCGAGGGCAACGTCATCTCGGGCAACGGGCAGCGAGGTGCCGTGGTCGACGGCGGCAACACCGCGCTGGCCAACGCCAACCAGATCGTGGGCAACCTGATCGGGACCGACGCCGCCGGTGCCCTCGACCGGGGCAACGGCGCGGGGGGCGTCCTGGTGATGCAGGGCGCCGTCGCCACCACGATCGGCGGCGCCACCTCGGCCGACGGCAACGTGATCGCCGGCAACGACGGCGCCGCCGGATCCGGTATCGGCGTCGACGACACCACCACCGCCGGCACCATCGTCCGGCACAACCGGATCGGCACCGACCGCACCGGCGTCGCCGCCGTTGCCAACGCCGGGTCCGGGATCGGCATCCAGGGCGCAGCCGACACCGACGTGCTCGACAACCTCGTGTCGGGCAACGGCGCCGACGGCATCCGGGTCGATGGCGCCGCTTCGGGGACCGAGTTGTACCGGAACCTGGTCGGCGTCGACGGCGCCGGCACGGCCGCACTCGGCAACGGCGGCGACGGGATCGAGGTCGGAGCCGGGGCCACCGGCACCCTCGTCGGTTCCGTCGGCAACGGCAACGTCGTCGGGGCCAACGCCGGACACGGCGTCCGCCTCATCGGGGCGACCGGCACCGTCATCGTGGCCAACCACATCGGCACCGACTCGGGCGCCACCGTCGACCTCGGCAACACCGGCGACGGCGTTGCCCTGACCGGCACCGCCTCCAGCACCACCACGATCGGCGGTGTCGGTGGCGGTGAGGGCAACGTCATCAGCCACAACCTCGACGGCATCTCCCTGGCCGCCGGCACGGGAAGCGGCCAGGCCATCCTGGGCAACGAGATCCACACCAACGGCGGCTTCGGGATCGATCTCGACGGTGACGGCGTGACCGCCAACGACGCGGGCGACGGCGACGCCGGGGCCAACGACCTGCTCAACTTCCCGGTCATCGACAACGTCCAGCGGGTCGCCGGGGACCTCATCGTCTCGCTCCGGCTCGACGCACCGGCCGGCGACTACCGGATCGAGCTGTTCGGCAACTCGACCGCCGACCCGAGCGGCAACGGGGAGGGCGAGACCCCACTGGGCGGCGCGACCGTCACCCACACCGGCTCCGGGGCGGAGACGTTCTCGGTCACCGTCACCTCGCCGGCCACCGTGCTCACGGCGACGGCGACCGAGGACCTGGGCGGCGGCGACCACGGCTCGACGTCCGAGTTCGCCGCGGCCACGCCGTCGCCCGACCTGGTGATCGTCAACTCGACCGGCGACGCCGCCGACGCCGTCACCGGCGACGGCCAGTGCGACACGGGCGGCACCAACGCCGCGGGTGACCCCGAGTGCACCCTGCGGTCGGCCATGGGTGAGGCCAACGACGCCACCACACCGGTCGACACGATCTGGTTCGCCATCCCCGCCACCGACCCCGGCCACGCCGCCGGCGTGTGGACCATCGGTCCCGGCTCGGCCCTCCCGACGGCAACCGCCGCCGACCGCGTCATCATCGACGCCTCGACCCAGACCGGCTGGGCGGCCAACACGATCGCCTTCGCCGGGACCGGTGCCGTCGGGCTCGACGGCACCCAGGCGGTCGTGATCGACGGTTCGTCGGCCGGAGCCGGGGTCAGCGGCCTCGTGCTCGACGGCGACGACAGCGCGGTCCGCGGCGTCGTGGTCGGCGGCTTCGGGAACCACGGCATCGAGCTCAACGGCGACGGCGGCTCGGTGACCGCCGTGTACGCCGGCACCGACGCCGCCGGCACCGCCGCCAACGGCAACGGGGGCGACGGCATCCACGTGATCGGCGCCAACGCCAGCATCGGCGGGGCGGCCGCCGCCGACCGGGTGCTGATCGCCGGCAACGGCGACGACGGGATCGGGCTCGCCGGGCTCGGCGCCAGCGGGGCGACCGTGTCCGGCTCGATCATCGGCTCCGATGCCAGCACCACGACGGCTCTGGCCAACGGCGCCAGCGGCGTCCGGGTCGACGCTGCGACGGGGGTCCGGATCGGCGGGGCGGCGGCCGGCGATGGCAACGTGATCGCCGGGAACGGCTTGCACGGCGTCGCGGTCGCCGGCGCAGCCGAGGCGACCGTGCTCGGCAACCGGACGGCCGGCAACGGCGGGCTGGCCATCGACCTGGTCGGCGGGACCGAGGCCGGCAACGGCGTGACCGCCAACGACGGCGGCGACGGCGACGCCGGACCGAACGATCTCCTGAACCGGCCGGTGCTCGGCGACGCCGTGAGCGCAGGCGGGATCATCGAGGTCGACGCCGCGCTCGATCTACCGTCCGGCACCTACCGGCTCGAGGTCTTCACCAACCCCGCCGGGGCCGACCCGTCCGGCGCCGGCGAGACCGGGCTGCTGGTGGCGGCCAGCACCGTCGTGCACGCCGGAGCCGGTTCGCAGGTGGTGGCCATCGGCCTCCCCGGCGCCGCCGGGACCGTGGTGACCGCCACCGTGACCGAGGACCTGGGCGGCGGCAGCTACGGCGCGACGTCCGAGGCGTCGAACGCGGTCGCCGCCGCAGACCTGTCGGCCCTCCGGGTCGACGACAGCTCCGTCCGCCGCAGCGACCCGGTGGCCGCCGGCGGCCTCGACCCGACCGTGGCCGTCACCTCCGGGGTGGTCGGGAATGCCATCGACTTCGACGGCGCCGACGACCGGCTGGCCGGACCGGGCCTCGACGTCGTCGACGGGGCCTTGACCATCGGGGCCTGGATTCGGGCCGACACGCTGACCGGCGTCGACCGGGTCCTGTCCAAGCGGGACACGGCCGCCAACCCGATCTACGAGCTGTCGGTCGACGGCGGGACCGGCGAGGCCGTGGCCACGATCCGCCTCGGCGGGCCGGTGACCGTCCGTGGCGGCTCGGTCGGAACCGGTGCCTGGCACCAGCTGCTGGCGACCTGGGACGGCGCCGACCTCGTGCTGTACGTCGACGGGGCCGAGGTCGACCGGACCGCCGCGGTCGGCACCCTCGCCCTCGACGTCGACACCTCGGCCGTCGTCGGCAACTCCGACGGCGGTGGGGCCGGGTTCGACGGTCGCATCGACCACGCGGTCATCGAGCACCGGGCCACCGCCGCCGAGCGGGTGGCGGCCGACCGGACGGCCGCAACCGACGGCGCCAGCCTGGTGTCGGTCGGTGGCCAGCAGACCGGAGCGCCCGGACCCTGGACGGTCAGCAGCGCTCAGGCCCGATCGGGCGGGTTCGCCCTGCTGGCGCCGGAGACGGCGGCCGGTGGCGGCGCGGCGTGGGCCGTGGCCACCGGGATCGACGAGGTCGGCACCTCGTTCCGCTCGTGGTGGTGGCTGAGCACCGACACCGGCGTCGACCTGGCCGCCGGCACCCGGGCCGGCCCGGTTCCGACGGACCAGCTGGAGGCGGCGCTGACGTCGCCGTCCGGCTGGGAGCTGCGGCGACGCTCGGGCCCGACCTCCGCCACCGATGCGGCCGCAGCCGGCGCCCCGCCGACGGGTACGTGGGTCGAGGTCGAGATCCAGACCGACGCCGCCGGCAACAGTCGCATCCTGATCGGCGGCGTCGAGGCCACCGGCTGGACCGCCCAGGGTGGCGATCCGGCGTCTGGCTCGCTCGGTCTGCGGGCCGGCCTGCTGCCGACCGGTGAGCGCTGGTACGTGGACGATCCGACGGCCCGCAAGCTGGTCACGCCCGAGCCGGTGACCAGCCTCGGCCCGCTCGACCGCCGGTAGGACCGGGCGACCGCCCGAACGACGGGCCGCGGGCGAGGCGGATGGGGCCCTTGGCGGTGGAGGGGTCGACCACCCGACCCCTCTTGGTGATGACGATCCGCTCCTCGGCCACCAGGCGTCTGGCCGCCGAGCGCGACCGCTCCATCAGGGCGCGCCAGCCGTCGAGGTCGACGGCGCGGGCCGCCTCGGACGGGCAGATCGTGGCCGAGCCGGACCTGGCCGACAGCAGCTCGACGATCGCCTCCTCCAGGCGGCGGTCCACCGGTCCCGGTCGGCTGCCCCGGCAGGCCCTGCTGCAGTAGCGGACCTCGTCCCAGTCGTCGGCCCACTTGCGCCGCCACTCGATGCGGCGCCCGCACGAGGCGCAGGTCTTGGGCTCCGGCCGGCCCGGGGCTGCGTCCCGTCGGCGGCCGCTCATCGGCTCGCCCTCGGCTCGGGCCACGGCCGGTCGGGTTCGAGGCGGCGGCCGACCCACAGCTCGACCTGGTCGAGCCAGGCCATCGTGTCCTCGTAGCTGCGCATCAGCATCGTCTGCTCGGCCAGCTCCAGGTAGAGCGGGTCGTCACGCTCGCACCGCACCATCAGCACGTGGGCCAGCTCGCCGATCACCAGCACGTCGCCGGCCTCGGTACCGAGGTCGCCCGGCAGCACCCAGGGTGCGACGTACAGCGACGGGTTCGGCGGGGCGTGGGCGAACGGCGGGAGCGGCTCGCCGACGGGCGCCCAGCGCTCGCCGTCGAACCGGAGGACGCGCCCGACCGGCGGCGTCTCGGCGCGGCTGCCGGCATGGGGCGAGGCCTCGGTCACCGGACCAGTCTGGCCGTTCGGCCCGGCCCGATGGCGGGTCGGGTGGCGGGCCGGTCGCGGCCCGGCTCAGCCGTCGCCCTCGCCGGCCATCGCCCGGAGCGCCTCGCGCAGGGTCCGGTCGGTGTCGCGCCGCTCGACCATCCGGTTGAAGTGGGTGCGCACGTCCATGCCGTCGGGGTTGGCCAACTCGTGCTGGGGCCCCCGGTGGGGGAGCGCCGGCACCTCGATCGAGAAGCGCTCGGCCCTGGGGAGGTGACAGGTCTGGTCGTCGCAGGCCTGCCAGCGCACCGTGCCATCGAACCGCTGGGTCCACGTGCCGTCGCCGTGATCGGTGAGCGAGCGACTGAGGTGGGTCACCGGCACCCGGACCACCACCTCGCCGTCGGCCCCGCCCTCGTAGACCTGGAGCGTCTCGCCGGTCCCGGCCAGCGTGTGGACCGAGGTCGGCGGGAAGGACGGCTCGCCGATCACCAGCGCCGGCGCCGGATCGATCTCGATCGAGGTGGCCACCATCCCGTCCGGCACCGGCTCACCGTAGAGGTGCTGGCCGTCGGGCACGGCGAAGCGGACGATCAGGTCACGGACCACGCCCCCGTGCAGCACCGGGGCGTCATGCCCGTCGCCGCCGGGCTCGACGGCCGGGATGCCGTCGAGGTGCACGTCGAACGTGACCGATCCGTCGGCGGCCGCGAGCGGCGGCAGCTCGACCTCCTCGCCGAGTGCGGCCCGCAGCAACTGGTCGGCGGCCGGCCGCAGCTGGAGGCTCGACTCGAAGAAGCTGGCGATGACAACGCCGTCGGCGTCGATCACGTAGGAGCCGGGGAAGGGGATCCCGTACCACGGGTGGTCGTCCGGATCGATCAGCGTGTTCAGGATGCCGAAGCGGCGGATGATGTCGCTGTCGGGGTCGGACAGCAGGGGGAACGTGACCTGGTTGGCCCTGGCGTAGTCGGCCAGGGCGTCGACCTCGTCATAGCTCAGGGCGTAGAGGGCGACCCCGGCCTCCTCGAAGGCGGCGGCGTGATCCTGCAGCTCGACCAGCTGCGACCGGCACGGCGGTCACCACACCGCCGATCGGTAGAACACCACGACCGCCGGCCTGCCGGCCCGGTCGGCCTCGACGTCGAGCACCTCGCCGGAGTCGGCCGTCGCCACGATCTCGGGCAGGCGCTCGCCCGGCGCCGGGCCGGTCGGGAAGTCACCGACCGGATCCTGGCGAGGCCCGAGGCCGGGCTTGGCCGGGCCGATGGCGCCGAAGCGGTCCTCCCAGCCGGTCTCGCGGCGGACGGCGTGGGGTGCGGGATCGGCCGATGCAGACACCATCTCCGCGACGCTAGCGGTGGTCGTGTCTGGGTACCCCATTCGACGGGTCCCGACCGGTGCTCAGCCCGATCCGGTGACGGTGACCCGTTGCTCGACGACGTGGCGGACGTCGACGGTGATCGTCCGACCGAGCTCGCTCGACAGGTCGTCGGCCAGGGGCTGGGCCGCCGGCAGGCCCTCGTTCGGCCCGATGACGACCACGGTGACCGCGTCGCCGTCGATGCCGACCTCGGCGGTGGTGAACAGCTCGGCCGGTTCCACCCACTCGGCGACGGTCGCCTCGACCCGCGATTGCTCGAGCGTGTTCCTGGCGATCTCGGCCCCGTTGAGCGACAGCGCACCGATCACGGCGACGGCGGCCACCGCCACCGCCGCCGCCCAGGTCCGCACCCGGTGCTGCTGGTCGGTCAGACGGGCCAGCGGCGTGACGCCGGTCAGGACGAACGTGACCCCACCCATGATCAGGATGGCCAGCATGTTGGTGGTGAACAGCAGCAGGGCCCCGTTGCCCGACCGGAAGTCGCCCTGGCTGTAGCTGATCCCGACGACGGTCAGCGGCGGCACCAGCGAGATGGCGATGGCGACGCCGGGCAGCGCGTCCGACACGTCCGGCCGGGACAGGCCGTAGGCCCCGGCGGCCCCGGCCGCCAGCGCCGTGATCAGGTCGAGCGTCGTCGGGTTGGCCCGGCCGGTGATCTGGCCGTTGGCCAGCGTGTCGATCTCGGTCGGGACCACGGCCCCGATCACGAGGCCGATGGCGATGGCAAGCACGATGCCGCCGACCGCCACCGTGGCCGAGCGACGCAGCCGGGCCGGCCAGCCCATGATCAGGCTGATGGCGGTGCCCATCAGCGGTGTCATCAGCGGGGCGATCAACATGGCCCCGATCACCACCGCGGTCGAGTCGGTCACGACCCCCATCGAGGCGATGACGGCGGCGAACGACATCAGGATGACGAACCGGGCGACGCGTCGCCGGGTCGTCTGGCCCTCGTAGAGGATCTTGTCGTACAGCGCCCGGCGGTCGTCTGCCTCCTTGTGACGGGACGCCAACCAGGTGCGAACGAGGCCGTCGGAGTCGGCCATCGAGGCAACCCCGTCGACGGTCGGGTCGAGCGAGACGGCGATGGCGACGACGGCGAACAGCCCGGCCCCGGCGGCGATGAGCAGCAACGCCAGCTGGAACACGGCGCCGGGGAACGTGACGGCCAGCAGGCCGCAGCCGAGCAGCACCAGCGCGCCGAGGCTGCGATCGAGCAGCCGGGCTCGGGCCGCGGTCACCAGCCGGCGGAGGCCGATGGCGATGGCGCCGGCGCCGACCAGCAGGATGAGCGCCTCGTCCGGGGTTCGTCTGGCCGCCAGCACGAAGGCTGCGGCCAGCACGCCGAGCAGGGCGAGACCGGCGTTGACCATCCGGCGGTCGCGAAGGCTGGCGAGCAGCCACATGAGGCTGACCAGACCGACGGCGACGGCGAGCAGCGCCGCGACCGTGCGGTCGGCGAGGTCAGGCCACACCAGCACCGTCAGCGAGGTGACGAGGGCGACGACCGCCTGCACGACCTGCGGCTGACGCAGCGTGTCCCAGTCGATCCGCTCCGACTGCTCCTCGGCCTCGTCGACGTCGGCGAACTCGTCGCCGTCGACCTCGGCGTCGCCCCCGCCGTCGGCGATCACCTCGATGTCGGGCCTCGGGTCGACCAGCTCGACATCGGTCGTCTCGCCGTCGGCCTCCGAGCCGTCTCCCATGCCCGAAGGGTAGATCGTGTCGGCCGGTCAGGTGAAGGTGAGACCGAAGCGCCCGAGCGGACCGTAGTCGAAGGTGAACTCGTCGCCCGGCCGGATGTCGATCGGTCGGGTGAACGATCCGGCCAGCACGGTGTGCCCGGCCTCCAGGGCCAGGCCCTGCTCGGCGTAGCGTCGGGCCAGCCAGACGACCCCCTCGGCCGGGTGGCCGAGCACCCCGGCGGCCAGCCCGGTCTCCTCGACCGTGCCGTTGCGGCTGCCGACGGCACCGATCCAGCGGAGGTCGACCTCCCTCGGGCCGACGGGCTGGCCGCCGCAGACGATCCCGGCGTCGGCTGCGTTGTCGGCGATCGTGTCGACGACGGTCCTGGCCAGACCGGTCTCGGGATCGCGGCGCCACGACCGGGCGTCGATCAGCTCGATGGCGGGCACGATCCGCTCGGTGGCGTCGAGCACGTCGTCGACGGTCAGGCCGTCCGGTGCGTCGGGATCGGCCGCGAGGTCGGTGGCCAGCACGAAGGCGAGCTCGACCTCCAGCTTGGGGTCGCAGAACCGGTCGGCGGCCAGCGTCGAGCCGGGCTGGAACACCATCGACCTGGTCAGGAAGCCGGAGTCGGGGGTGTCGATCTGCATCGCCGCCTGCATGGCCCGGGAGGTCAGACCGATCTTGTGCCCGACCAGCTCCTCGCCCCTGGCCAGCTGCCGGCGGAGCCAGGCGGCCTGGATGCGGTAGGCGTCGTCGATGGTGGCGGTCGGGTGGACCGACGTGGTCTGGCGGATCGGGGTGGCGGTCCGCTCGGCTTCGTCGAGGAGCGCGGCCTCGGCCTCGACCTCCTCGTCGGTCAGGGTCGTGGTGGTCATCGGTTCCTCTCTCCAACGGGCCGGCGGGGTGGGTCGGCGGTCAGGTGGCGCTCGATGGCGGCCACGGCCCGGCCGTCCTCGGTCGATGCAACGGCCACGCGCTGCAGGCGCTCGACGCCGGCCCGGATCGCGGGGTCGGTCAGCGCAGCGTCGATCGCCGCCTCGATGTCGGCCGCGGTGTCGGTCGACGGGTCGCCGACGACGCCGAGCCGGTGGTGGGCGATCCGCCGGGCCGCGCCGGCCTGGTCGTTGGCGCCCCGTCCGGTCGGGAACACGACGCTGGGGACGCCGTGATGGATCGCCTCCCGCAACGTGCCGGTGCCACCGTGGGTCACCACCACGTCCGCCTCGGCCAGGATCCGGAGCTGTGGCGCCCAGCGCAACGGCAGCGCGTTCGGCGGCAGCGGGCCGAGGTCGTCCGGGTCGACGGCGCCACCGAGGCCGAGCACCAGGTCCCAGTCGGGTCTGACGGTGGCGACGGCCACGATCCGGTCGAGCAGCGGCCGCTCGTCGACGGCGAACGTCCCGAGCGTGGCGTAGATCAGCGGTCGTGGTCGTGCCGTCCCGGCTCGAGCCTCGACCAGCGCCTCCCAGCGGCCCCTCGCCTCCTCCCCGAGCTCGGGCTCGACCCGATCGGTGCCGAGCAGGGGCCCGAGGTACTCGATCCGGGGCGACGGCCGGTGGGGGAAGTCCAGCTCGGCCGGGTTGAGGCACAGCACCGGCAGGTCGCGGGCGAGGTAGGGCCGCAGCCACTGCGACCGGTCGGCGATCGCCCGGAGGTCGACGCCGCAACGGCGGGCCAGCGGCCGCAGGTCGGCCAGGTCGTTGCTGTCGAGCGCCATCGGTCGCAGCAGGGCGGCCATGCCGGCCTGGCTGAGCCGCCGGGTGAGCCGGGCGTAGACCGCGCCGAGCCGGACCAGCCGCCACGCCAGCCGGATCCGGAGGCGACCGCTGGCCGACGTCGGTGGGTCGAGTGAGGTGTTGGCCGGCGGCAGGTCCGGCCCGGCGAAGATCGAGAAGAACGTCATGGCCAGGACCCGGGGCCGGTCGAGGTGGCTGGTGGCCAGGATGCCGACCTGGAACTCGGTGTCGAGGATCAGCAGGTCGGGGTCGAGCGCCCCGATCGTCGCCGCCAGCTCGCTCCCGTCGATCGACAGGTCCCGGAGGCGGCGGCGCCGCCGGACCCAGCGCACGACGGCCAGCGGGTCGGTCGGGCGCGGCGGCGGATCGGCGTCGGCCTCACCGCCGAAGCGCCGGTCGTGGTCGAGCGGCACCACGTCCCCGGCGACGGCCGGCTCCTCGGCCTGCAACCGCTCGGCGATGGACGCCTCGGTCACGATGACCACCCGGTGCCCGGCCTCCCGCAGCCGCCTGGCCAGCTCGCGGTAGCTGAGCAGCAGGCTGGCCCGGCCGTTGGTGGCGATGACGATCGTGGCCACGTCAGCCCCCCACCAACCGCGGTCGACCGACCGGCCTCACGGCGAGGCGACCGGCTCGTCGGCCTGGAGGTCGTCGACGAGGCGACCGTCGACGAGGTGCAGGATCCGGTCGGCCTCACCGAAGTAGGCGTCGTCGTGGGTGATGACGAGGACCAGCTTGCCCCGCCGGCGGAGCTCCGGTAGCAGGGTCTGGTAGAAGACCCGCTTGAACACGGGGTCCTGGTTGGCGGCCCACTCGTCGAAGGCGTACACCTGGCGGTCCTTCAGGAAGGCGCCGAGCAGGGCGAGCCGGCGGCGCTCGCCGGTCGACAGCCGGGTGGTCGACAGCTGGCCGTCGGCCACCCGGACCTTGGCCGTCAGGTTCAGCTCACCAAGCAGCCGGTTGGCGAAGTCGGTGCCCTGCGGCGAGGCGTCGTCGAGCCCGATCAGCTCCTCGAACAGGTAGCCGTCGGCGAACAGCACCGAGATCCGCTCCCGGTAGGCGTCGCGCCGGCCCGGCCCGGTCACGTCGACCCCGTTGCAGCGGACGGTCCCCCCCGTCGGCTGGTACAGCGCGCAGAGCACCTTCATCAGCGTGGTCTTGCCGCTCCCGTTGCCGCCGGTGATGTACACCACCTCGCCTGAGCGAAGCTCGAAGCTGACCGGGCCCAGCACGAAGTCGTAGCGGTCGCCCTCGCCGTCGTAGCGGAACGACAGGTCCTCGACCTCGATGCGCACGGCATCGTCGGCGCCGGTCTCGCCCCGACCGCCGGCCTGGCCGCCGCCCGGCCCCTCGGGGGACGGCACGTCGCCGGCCGGGACCAGGCCCAACGTGTCGACCCGGCCGAGCGCCTGATCGGCCTGGGTCCACACCGGGACGACCGCGGTGAGCTGGGTCAGGGCCGAGCGGATGTAGAGGGCGATCAGGGCGTAGGCGCCGAGGATCTCGCCGCTCACGTAGTCGCTGCGGATCAGCACCAGCAGCGCGAACACGAACACGAAGTAGGCGGTCTGGCTCCACGAGTTGGCCACCTCGTTGGCCATGATCACCTGCTCCTGGGTCTCCCGGAACTCCTCGCCCTTCACCTCGAGGTGGTCGTCGAGGAAGCGGCGGCGGAGCCGACCGTCGACCTGCAGCTCCTTCGAGCCATCGGTCAGGGCCTGGTACTGGCGGTAGCGGACGTCGCGGACGGCGAAGAACCGACCGAGCAGCCGCTGGAACCGGCGGTGGAAGCGGCGGTACAGCAGGACCACCGGCAGGGCGATGACGAGGAGGACGCCGACGGCCAGCGGCGACAGCCACGTCAGGTAGGCGAAGCAACCGGCGATCAGGGCGGTGGAGATCACGAGGTCGGGGATGCGGATCATCGCCTCGGAGATCGATCTGGCGTCGTCGGTCATCACCGCGAGGAGGCGGGCGCTGCCGATGTCCTCCAGCGTCGGCAACTCGGTGCCGAGGAGTCGCCTGGCCAGCTCCATCTGCAGCCGGAGCAGGCGTCGACCGACCAGCCGGACCAGGATCCAGCGGGCCCCGAGCCCGGCGGCCAGGCTGAAGACCGTGAGGGCGACGAAGGCGACGATCTCCAACGGACCGATCCGGTCCTGGCGGGCGAACTGGCTGCCGATGTAGCCCATCAGGCCGGCCCCGGCGGCGCCGGCGGCGACGCTGGCGACGACGGCGAGCAGCAGGAGGCCACGGTCGAACCGCAGCACGAAGGCCAGCACCCTCACGTGCCGCGCCTCACGTCGTCGGCCCCCGCCGGGCGGGCGTCCGCCGTGGATCGCCCGTCGCTACCCATCGCCCCAAGGGTAGGGAGAAAATCGGCCGCAGGACGTGTCGCTCGACCAGTACGGTCTGGGCATGGGCCCCATGGTGATCGTCCGTGTCCGCCGAGCGCCGGCGGACGGGTCGGGATCGGCGTCGTCGCCGGCTCGGCCAGAACTTCCTCGCTGATCGACGTCAGATCGACCGACTGGTCGCCGCGTCCGGCGTCGGGCCGGGTGACCTGGTGCTCGACATCGGGGCCGGCCGTGGCGCACTGACGCGCCCGCTCGCCCGGGCCGGGGCCGAGGTGTGGGCCGTCGAGCCGGACCCGGTGTGGGCGGCCAGGCTGGCCGATGCGCTCGCCGACGACCGGACGATCGACGCTCGAGCGGTCCGGATCATCCGGGCCGACGCCCGGCGCATCTCCCTGCCGGACCGTCCCTATCGGGTGGTGGCCAACCTCCCGTTCGGGCTCACCACCGATCTGCTGCGGCTGCTGCTCGACGACCCGGCCGCCGGACCGGATCGCCTCGATCTGCTCGTCCAGCGGGAGGTGGCCCGCAAGCATGCCGCCAATCCGCCCCGCCACCTGCGTACGGCGGCCTGGGCTCCCTGGTGGACCTTCGAGCTCGGGTGGACCGTTCCCCGCCATGCGTTCCGTCCCGTCCCGGCGGTCGACGCCGCGGTGCTCACCATCCGTCGCCGGGCCGAGCCGGTGCTGCCCGAGCGCCTCGCCCCCGACTTCGCCGACATCCTCCGCCCCCACTGGGACCCCGGACCGGCCGCCCCCGTCGACCGGGGCCGGCGACCGGAGCGGGGGCCGGTCAACCCCAGGTCAGGTGGAGGGCCTCGGGGCCGCGGAAGGTGATGTTGGGGAAGTAGGTCGGCTGCTGGCCCCCGACCAGGCGCAGGGTGGGCAGGCGCTCGGCCAGGAGCTCGAGCGCGATCCTGGCCTCCATCCTGGCCAGGTTGGCCCCGAGGCAGTAGTGGATGCCCTTGCCGAACGAGATGTGGCGGGCTGCGTCCGGCCGTCCGATGTCGAACGTGCCCGGGACATCGAAGACGTCGGGCTGGTGGTTGGCCGAGGCGAAGTTGAGGAAGAGCTTCGTGCCGGCCGGCACGTCGATGCCGCCGATCGTCGTGTCGGTCGTCGCCACCCGCCGCCACGACACCTGGCTCGACTCGAACCGGAGCGTCTCCTCGACGGCGTTGGTGGCCAGCGACCGGTCGTCGACCAGCGCCTGCCACTGGTCACGCCGTGGCAACAGGCACAGGAGGGTGTTGCACAGCAGGGCGGTCACCGGGTCGTGACCGGCGAAGCTGATGCCGTAGACGACCGACTCGACCTCCCGGTAGGAGATGCCGGTGGTGGCGTCCGGGTCGCGCTCGGGTCCCGGGTCGGCTTCCCAGGCGTCGAGCAGCTCGGAGGTGAAGTCGTCGGTCCGACGATCCCGTCGCTCGGCCACGAAGTCGCGGCAGTAGCGCCAGTAGTCGAGCATCCCGTCGGCGATCTCGACCTGTTCGGCGTCGGTCGGTCGGCCCCAGGAGAAGGCGCGACGGTTGACGCACCACGCCTTGATCATGGTGTCGTCGCTCTGGGGGAAGCCGATGAACCGGAACACGATCTCGGCCGGGAGGGGGAAGGCGAGCGCGCCGACATACTCGGCCGGGGGGCCGGCGGCGACCATCTCGCCGAGCAGCTGCGAGGCCCTGGCCCGCATGTAGTCCTCGAGGGTTCGCAGCCGGCGCTTGGAGAAGCCCTGGCGGGTGAAGACCCGGATGCGACCGTGGTCCGGCTCGGGTCGGTTGGACATGACGGCGACCGGGTCGAAGTCGTCGGCACCGAGGATTCGCTTCGCGTCGGCGCACAGCGGATAGATCGGGTCCTGGACATTGGTCGACGCGAAGACGTCCGGCTTGGTGAAGACCTCCTCGAGGTCCTCCATCCGGGTGACCACCAGGTGGCCGAGCTGGCTCGACCAGAAGACCGGGTGGTCGTCGCGCAGCCGCCCGGCGATGGGGTACGGATCGGCCAGGTAGTCGCCGTCGAGGGGGGACCAGGTCTGGTGCATCGGGCACCCGGGCGGGGCCGTGGCCACGGCGTCAGGAGCCTGGTGGTAGGTGTTGGCCATCGCGCCTCCCGGGTGGCCGCCGACCCTCCCATCGTGCCACAACCCGTCGGCGGCGACCCGTCCGCTGCGGCCGCCCCGGCGCGGCCAAGAGCCCGGGTCGGTGGCCGCCGCGCCACCAACCCGGGCTCGATCCGGTCGCCGCCGAGCGGGCGGCGCTGGCCGTGCTACTGGCGCTCGACGGCGCCGATGTCACAGCCCCCGCCGACCGGGCGCTGCCGGTCACGCATGTCGTGGTCGGCGCACGGGTAGAGGCTGGCACTCTGCGAGGCCCCGCCGTCGAGGGCGACGCTGGAGACCGTCAGGTTGCGGTAGCCGAGGTGACCCCAGGTCGAGAACCCGGTCAGGCCCGGGTTCAGTGGAGCGCCCTCGGAGCCGTGGTCGATCCAGGCCGTGGTCCCGGAGCTGTAGTCGCCGAAGTCGCAGTTGCCGTTGAGCACGCCGACCACATTGTTGCGGTACGACTTGAAGTCGTAGGTGTCGGGGCTGTGGCAGTCGGGGGCGTGCAGCGGGTCGCCGGCCGACCAGCCGTCGGTGTTGTCGGCCAGGATCGACGAGGCCATGTAGGCCCAACCGGTGTTGTACAGGCCGCCGCCGACCCGGTGGCTCGGCGGGGGAGCGTTGCTGGTCCCGGCCTGGTTGTTGGCCACGGTGGCGAAGGCCAGGTGCAGGTTGCCCTTGTCGTCGCCGGCGTGGTGGTTCTCGATGCCGCCGGCGATGGCCAGGGCCTCGTTGTCGATGACCGACGAGTTCTCGATCCGCATCGTGCCGCCGACGTTGGACAGGCCACCGCCGCGGACGGCCAGGTTGTGGAAGACCGACGAGTCGATGATCTTGACCACGCCCTTCAGGTTGTAGATGCCGCCGCCCCGCTGGGTGACGCCGCCACCGGTGATGCCGTCGTCCGGCGTGCCGGCGATGTTGTCGCGGACGGCGGTCGAGCGCATGGTCAGGTCGCCGCCGTTCTGCAGGTAGATGCCGCCGCCGTAGTTGGCCCGGCTGTTGCGGACGATCGAGTCGGTCAGCTGGAGATGGGTGTCGTTGTCGATCCAGATGGCGCCGCCTCGATCGGAGGGGCCGGGGCTGCCGTTGGTCAGTTCGAGGCTGCGCATGTTCACCAGGTGGTCGCCGGTCAGGTAGAAGATGCGGGACCGCTCCCCGGCGTCGATGACGGCCCGTCCATGGCCCTCGATGTCGACGCCGTCGCTGACCACCAGGTGGCCGTGCTCCAGCTCGAACGGCCCGACGCCGCTGAGGACCAGGATCGACTGGCGACCGGGGAGGGCGTTCGCCTCCTCGATGGCGGCCCGGAGGGTGCAGGGCCCTGGCTCGATCTCGGGGAAGGTGAGGTCGAGGTCGGGGTCGACCTCGAGGACCGGCCAGTCGAAGTCGGGGGTGACCAACTGCCAGTCGGACTCGCCGATCACCGCCGGCTGGTCGGCGCGGCCGACGATCGTCGTGCGGTCGATCCGCGTCGTCGCCTCGGAGGCCCGGGTGAGCTCGATCTTCTCGGCCGTGGCCTCGGTGATCGAGACCCGCAGGTCGTCGACCGGGCGCAGGACGTCGATGGGGAGCTCCTTGGCCGGCATCCAGGTGAAGTCGAAGCCGTCGTCGATGTGGGTCGGGATGCAGACGCCGTCGCCCGGGTTGGTGTCGCCGGAGTCGTCTGGATGGGTGACGATGAAGGTCGGTTCGTGCAGATAGAGGCGCAGCTTGGCCTCGAGCCCGACGGTCCCACCGCCGCTGTCGGCGGCGTACGGCGTGGCCGAGACGGTCACCCAGCCCGGGTTGCCGAGGGCGGGGACCGGGGTGACGTCGCCGTAGGGGTCGCCGGCCAGCGTGTACGGGGCGTAGTTCTCGAGCGCCGACTCGACACCCTCGATCCGCATGCTGACGCTCTCGGTCTCGCCGTTGGCCTCGGCCTCGATCGACAGCTTGTCGGGGAGGACCGGCAGGATCAGCCGCTGGTAGTCGGTGAGCTCCATGATGCGGGCGTCGGTGTCGGCGTCGAGCAGCCACCAGCGGATCACGGTCGGGGCCTCGGCGGCCTCGGCCGTCGCCGGGGCGAGGCCGAACAGGCCGGCCAGGGTGGCCAGCACCAGGGCGGCGACGGCGGCGGGGTGGCGGCGCCGGGCTGCAGCTCTGGCGTTCTGGGGTTGGCGTTCCATGTGGTTGTCCTCCTCGGGAACCGGCCGACTCTCGGCGAGGTTCGTGAGCAAGACCGATGGACCCGGCCACCACTTACACCTTTTTCGGACATGTGGGGTCCGGACCCCACAACGGCCTTCGCAACCTCCCGGAGGGTGGGCCACACTCGTAGCGTGTCGAACCTCGACCCCTCCTCCGGTGGCGGCGCCGGCGCCGGTCCCGATGACGGCCCGGACCTGCGTCCGGCCGGGCCCCGAGCCGATGATCGGCCGTGGCTGATGCGGACCTACTCGGGTCACTCGACGGCGCGCGCCTCGAACGAGCTCTACCGGACCAACCTGGCCAAGGGGCAGACCGGTCTGTCGATCGCCTTCGATCTGCCGACCCAGACCGGTCACGACCCCGACCACCCGCTGGCCGCCGGCGAGGTCGGAAAGGTCGGCGTGCCCGTCGTCCACAAGGGCCACCTGGCCACGCTGTTCGACGGCATCCCGATCGGCGAGATGAACACGTCGATGACGATCAACGCACCGGCGGCGTGGCTGCTCGGCCTGCACGTCGCCAACGCCGCCGCCCACGGCGTCGACGCCGAGACCCTTCGAGGCACCACGCAGAACGACATCGTGAAGGAGTACCTGAGCCGGGGCACCCACATCTTCCCGCCGGGTCCGAGCCGACGCCTGACCGTCGATGTCATCGCCTTCTGCGCCCATCGTGTGCCCCGCTGGAACCCGATGAACGTGTGCTCATACCACCTCCAGGAGGCGGGGGCGACACCGGTCCAGGAGATCGCCTACGCCCTCGGCACCGCGATCGGGGTGCTCGACGCCGTCCGGGAGTCCGGCCAGGTCGACGACGACCGCTTCCCGGCCGTCGTCGCCTCGATGTCGTTCTTCGTGAACGCCGGGATCCGCTTCGTCGAGGAGACCTGCAAGCAGCGGGCGTTCACCCAGCTCTGGGACCGGATCACGGCCGAGCGCTACGGCATCACCGACCCGAAGGCCAGGCGGTTCCGGTACGGCGTGCAGGTCAACTCGCTCGGCCTGACCGAGGCCCAGCCGGAGAACAACGTGCACCGGATCCTCCTCGAGACCCTCGGCGTCACGCTGTCCCGCGACGCCAGGGCCCGCTCGATCCAGCTCCCGGCCTGGAACGAGGCCCTCGGCCTGCCCCGGCCGTGGGACCAGCAGTGGTCGCTGCGGGCCCAGCAGATCCTGGCCTTCGAGACCGATCTGTTGGAGTACGACGACATCTTCGCCGGCTCCCACGTGATCGAGGGTCGTACCGCCGAGCTGGTCGACGCTGCGACGGCGGAGCTCGACGAGGTGCTGGAGCTCGGCGGCGTGTTCGAGTGCATCGACGAGCTGAAGGGCCGGCTCGTCCGCTCCAACGCCGAGCGGACCAGGCGGATCGAGGCCGGGCTGCAGACCGTCGTCGGGGTCAACGACTTCACCGAGACCGAGCCGTCGCCGCTCGGCCGGGCCGACAGCACCCTGTCCGTCGACCCGGCCGTCGAGGCCGAGCTGGTGGCTGATGTCGAGCGGTGGCGGTCCGAGCGTGACGACGCCGCCGTCGCCCGTGCCCTCGGCGAGCTGGAGCGGGCCGCCGCCGGCGGCGACAACGTGATGGGTCCGACGATCGCCCTGGCCGACGCCGGCGGCACGACAGGGGAGTGGGCCGACTGCCTTCGCCAGGTCTACGGCGACTACCGGGCCCCGACCGGGGTCCGGGCGGTCACCGGTCTCCCGGGTGGTGATCCCGCGAGGCCCGGCACGCTGGCTGCGGTGGCGGTGCGCCTGCGGGCCGTTCCCGGCGGCCCGCCCCGGATCCTGATCGCCAAGCCCGGCCTCGACGGCCACTCGAACGGGGCCGAGCAGATCGCCGTGGCCGCCCGTGACGCCGGCTGCGAGGTCATCTACGAGGGCATCCGCCGCACCCCGGCCCAGATCGCGGCCGCAGCCAGGGACGAGGACCCCGATGCCATCGGCCTGTCGATCCTGTCCGGCAGTCACCGGGAGCTGGTGCCCGACATCGTCGCCCGGCTCCGGGCCGAGGGGGTGGACGCGCCGGTCGTGGTCGGCGGCATCATCCCCGAGGGCGATCGGGGCGAGCTGTTGGCCGCCGGCGTGGCCGCCATCTACACGCCGAAGGACTACCGCCTGACCGAGATCATCGCCGAGCTGGCCGACCTGGCCCTGACCCACCGGAGCGAGTCGTGAGTGAGCCCCGTGACCGTGGCCCGGACCTGCTGACCGACCCGATCCTGCCACCACCGCCCGATGGGGTCGGTCCGCTCCTCCACAACCGCGAGTACCGGGTGCAGTCGTTCCACCTCGACGCCGACCGGATCCTCGTCCAGGGGGCGGTGCGGGACCAGAAGCCGCCCGGCATCTACATCCCCGACGACCCCGAGCCCCTGACGATCCACCACATGATCGTGACGCTCGAGGTGGCGCTGCCGAGCATGGAGATCCTGTCGGCGTCGACCGAGTTCCGGACCTTCCCGAACGACACGTGCCCCAACATCGTGGAGCACTACGGCAACCTGGTCGGCCTGTCGCTCCGTCGAGGCTTCACCCACCAGGTGCGCGAGCGGTTCGGCGGGCCACGGGGTTGCTCCCACACGACCGCGCTGATCCAGGCCATGGCCCCGATCGCCATGCAGAGCGTGCGTGGCCACGAGGCGGTCGAGGCGATGGCCGCCGGCCGTCCCCACCCGCTCGTCGAGCGACCGCCCGATCCCGGGTCCGCCCGGCGCCTGACCAACACCTGCCACGTGTGGATCGAGGGCGGCGACCGGATCCGACACATGGCCGAGGGCGGCGAGGAGGCGCAGACGCTGGTCGTGAAGCGCCGCCTCGACGAGCTGGGTGGCGGTGTGGCCGGATCGGCCGCACCGACCGACGCCGACGGGTGACGGCTGCGGTCGACTGCGGCCCGGCGGCCGGCACGCATCGCCGGTGCCCGGTCCCCCGGCCGGGGGACACGTCTCGGCGCTCTGGTTTCGGCTGTCGTGGAACGGATGTTCCAGGTCGGCACGGACTGGGACCGGTGTTCCACTTCTCGTCTGGAACGGGTGTTGCCGGTCGGCCCGGACCGGGACGGGTGTTGCAGAACCGTCGAAACCGATCTGCCGACGGGCCTCGGCGGCCCGGCGGTTGCCCGTCGGCGGCCGCCGTCAGGCCTCGGCTGCTCCGAGCGCCCGGGCCAGGGCCGTCGCCTCGTCCCGGAACCAGCGGTGGGTCAGGGCGGCGTCGGGGTTGTCGTTGACGGCGCCGTGGTAGGCGCCGGGATAGACGTGCAGCTCGGTCGGCACCCCGGCTCGGCCGAGGGCCCTGGCGTAGTCGACGTCCTCGTCGAGGAACAGGTCGAGATCGCCGACGGTGACGATCGCCGGCGGTAGGCCGGCATGGTCAGACGCCCGGCCGGGCGCCGCATAGGGCTCGACGCCGGTCTCCCCGCCGGGGCCGGCATCGGGACCGCCGGCCCGGTCACCGAGGTAGGCCGACCAGCCGAGCTGGTTGGCCTCGCGGTTCCAGACCCTCGGGTCGAGCTGGGCGTGGCTCGACGGCGTGCGGTTGCGGTCGTCGAGCATCGGGTACCGCAGCAGTTGGAACCGGATCGGAGGCCCGCCCCGGTCCCGGGCCAGCAGCGCCAGCCCGGCCGCCAGCCCGCCGCCGGCGCTGGCCCCGCCGACGGCCACCCGGTCGGGATCGACGCCGAGGTCGGCGGCATGGTCGGCGAGCCACAGCAGGCCGGCGTCGCAGTCCTCGAGCGGCGTCGGGTAGGGGTGCTCGGGCGCAAGCCGGTACTCGACCGAGGCCACCGTGATCCCGAAGGCGGTCGCCAGGAGGCCGGAGCGGGCGTCGTCCATCGCCACCGAACCGACGATCAACCCGCCGCCGTGGATCCAGTACAGCGCCGGCCCGGGCTCCGGCCGTCGGCCCCGGCCACCCGCTCCGGTGGGGCGATAGACCCGAACCAGGATCTCGTGTCCGTCGGCGGCCGGCACGTGGTGGTCGACGACCTCGACCCCGTCCGGTGAGCTCCAGGGTGTCCTGGCCGCCTCCATGACCTCCCGAGCCCGGGACACCTGGTCGAGCCGGCGGATGCTGCGGGCCGGGCGGGCCGCCAACGCAGCGGCGAAATCGGGATGGACCCGCCGGTCGAGATCGAGCGGCGTCACCCCGCCGCTGGTGGAGAGGTCGTCGACGGCTGCCATCCGCCCGACCGTAGCCGTCGGCCCGTCGGCCCGGCCTGCCCGGGTCGTCAGGTCACGCCGACCAGGTCGCCGGCGAACGGTACGTCGTCGAGCACCTCGCCGGTGGCCGCATCGACGACGAGCAGTCGCACGGTGTCGAACTGGCCGAGGTCGTTGATGGCCGAGGTGTCGACGACCTCGACGATCACCCGGTCGCCGGCGACGTGGACGAAGCCCGGCTCGTCGATGCGCCAGCGCTCGGCCCCGGTCGTCGTGTCGACGGCGGCGACCGCCGTCGGTGGCTCGGCGGCGCCGGTACCGCTGAAGCTGGTGAAGTACAGGGTGGCGGCGTCGGGCGACAGGTGGTGGTCGAAGGCGAGGTCGTCGAACCCGACGAGCTCGGCCCCGCCCCCGTTGCGGATCACGGCCGGCGAGTCGCCGAGCCCCCACTCGGTCTCGAGCACCGGCCCGAGCTCGCGAGCGCGGAGCTCGACGACGACGTCGCCATCCCACGTGGCCCAGGCGCTCGCCTCCAGCTCCGTGCGCTCGCCGCTGCCGCAGTCGTAGGCCCACCGGCCGATCGGGGCCGCTCCCGGCCCCTGGTCGACGACCAGCGCCCGCCGGTTCTCCAGGGTGACCACGGTCGAGCCGTCGTCCGACCGGGCGACCTCGACGATCACCGCGAAGTCACCCAGCCGCAGATCGGGGCACACGGGCCGACCGGCGTCATCGAAGATGCGGGTGGCCGTGACCAGGTGGCCGGGGTGGACCTCGGCGTAGTCGGCGGGGAGCTCGAAGCGCTCGGTGCCGTTGTCGCTGGCCAGCGCGTCGCCGACCCGGATGACGACCTTGCTCACCCCGAGTCGCTCCCGCAGCCCGGCGATGACGTCCTCGGCCGTGGCCTCCTCGTCGATGCCGGGCGGCGGCGCCTGCCGGTCGGGGTCGGTGCCCCTGGTCGGGTCTGGCCGGATGAGCGCCGTGGTCGACGACCCCGGGTCATCGCCACCGGTGGTCGACGACCCCGGGTCGTCGCCTGCCGTCGTGGTGGCGTCGCCATCGTCGGCGCTCGTCGGAACGGACTCCTCCGACGTCCCGCCCGGGGTGGCGGGGTCATCGTCCGAACCGCAGGCGGTGGCGAGCAGCGCCGCGGCCACGACGGCGCCGGCGAGCCGGCCCGGGCGGGAGTGGAACGGGCTCATGGACCAAACGTACCCGCCCGAGCGGGTCGCTTCGGGTCAGGAGACCGGCTTCGCCGCCAGGTCGCCAGGTCGCCAGGTCGCCCTGTCGCCCGATGCTGGCACATCTGACCGGCGACCGCCCCGGGGTTACGCTCGGAACCGTGCAGGATCTCGACATCGACCCGATCAGTCCGGCCATCGGCGCCGAGGTCCGCGGGGTCGACCTCGCTGTCGACCGTCTCGACGGCGAGCTGATCGACGCCATCCGACCGGCCTTCCTGGACCACCACGTGCTGGTCTTCCGCGACCAGCACCCGACCCGCGAGCAGCACAAGAACCTCGGTCGGGCGTTCGGCTCGCTCCACGTCCACCCGTCGCAGCGGTCGCCGAGGTTCCGGGGCGACCGTGAGATCTTCGTCGTCGAGTCCGGCCCCGAGACCCGACTCAACAACGGCGGGCTCTGGCACGCCGACGTGACCTGCGACGAGGTGCCGCCCCTCGGGTCGATCCTGTTGTTGACCGACGCCCCGCCGAACGGCGGCGACACCCTGTTCGCCAACATGCACCTGGCCTACGAGACGCTGTCCCAACCGATCCGGCGGATGCTTGGCCCGCTCACCGCCGTCCACGACCAGCGTCAGGACCTCCGCCGCTACGGCTACGAGCCCCGGCCGGACCACGACCATCCCGTCAACCACCACCCGGTGGTGACGGTCCACCCCGAGACCGGTCGGCCCCTGCTGTTCGTCAACCGGGCCTTCACGACCGCCATCGACGGCCTGGCCGAGCACGAGAGCCAGGCACTGCTCGAGTTGCTCTACCGCCATATCGCCGAGCAGCCCCGGCTCCAGTGCCGGGTCCGGTGGGAGCCGGGGACGATGGTCCTGTGGGACAACCGCTGCACCCAGCACCACGCGGTCTGGGACTACCACCCGCACCATCGACGGGGCGAGCGGGTCACGATCGAGGGCACCGTCCGACCCGCCCCGGCCCCGACGCCGTCCTGAGCGGCGCCCGGACCGACCATGCCCGCCGTCGCGGCCGCCATCGGGTAACTTTCTTCTCCTTCGGGCCAGACCGGCCGCAAAGGAGCAGCCTTGCCGAGCAGCGGCGCGCATCCCGGACCAAGCCGACGGTGGCGGTGGCTGGCCCTCCCGTTGCTCCTCGGCTCATTGTCGCTGGTCCTCGTCACCACCACCACCAGCAGCACCGCCGAGCGCCTCGACGGGCCGCCGAACATCGTGATCATCAACCTCGACGATGCCGACTGGGACCTCCTGTCCGACGACCGCCTGACGGCCTCGTTCCCCAACATCAAGGCCAACGTCCGGGACCGGGGCCTTCGTTTCACCAACGTGCACGTCACCGATCCGCTCTGCGGCCCGAGCCGGGCCTCGCTGTTCCGGGGCCAGTACCCCCACAACAC
The DNA here is from genome assembly GCA_028285495.1 of Acidimicrobiales bacterium. Classification (GTDB taxonomy): domain Bacteria; phylum Actinomycetota; class Acidimicrobiia; order Acidimicrobiales; family SZUA-35; genus JAHELU01. The sequence goes on along the minus strand of JANQPB010000044.1, from coordinate 209,644 downwards.
CGGGATCGAGCGCAACGCCCGTGGTTGGGAGATCTTCCACGATCGCGGCTTCACCGACGCGGAGATCGGCATGTGGCTGCGGGAAGCCGGCTACACGACGGCGCTGGTCGGCAAGTACTGCCACTCCCGCTACCCCGAGGCGGCCAACGACGACGGCTATGTGCCGCCGGGCTGGGACTTCTTCCATGCCAGCCTCGGCGGCAGCTACTTCGGGGTGCAGCGAAACCTCGACGGTGAACGGGTGGTCGGCCCGGCGTTTCCGGCCGGCTACCGGACCGACCTGGAGCTGGCCTCGGCCCGCCGCTTCCTGGCCGAGCGGTCCGGGGCGGAGCCGTTCTTCCTCTACTTCGCGCCGTTCGCCCCGCACTCGGCGACCGACGACCTGGGGATGGCGGCGCCGAGGCACCGTCACCTCCATCGGGCCGAGCGGGTCGAGCGCACGCCGGACTTCAACGAGCGCGACATCGCCGACAAGCCGGTGCTCGCCTCGCTGCCGCTCGGCGACGCCGGACAGATCCGGAGGTGGGACCTCGCGTTCCGCCATCGGTTGCAGGCCATGGAGGCCGTCGACGAGGCGATCGGTTCGCTCTTCGCCGACCTCGAGGCGATGGGCAGCCTCGACTCGACCTACGTCGTGCTCACGTCAGACAACGGGTACCACCTCGGTCATCACCGGATGGCGGCGAAGAAGTCGCCGTACGACCGGGACACCCGGGTGCCGTTCTTCATCGTCGGGCCGGGGATCGAACCCGGTTCGGCCGACCACCTCCTGTCGCACATTGACGTGGTGCCGACCGTGCTCGAACTGGCCTCGGCCGACCGCCCCCACGTCGTCGACGCCAAGTCGTTCGTGCCCCTGCTCGACGACCCGACGTCGGTGCCGGCGGCGTCGTGGCAGGACGCGGTGCTGATCGAGAACGTCGAGCCGAAGACCGTCAGCGGCGTCGTCCTCGACCTCGAGTACCGGGTCCTGCGGCGTCACGCCGAGTCGTACATCGCCTACGCCGACGGCGTCCGCGAGTACTACGACCTCTCGACGGATCCCTACCAGCTCGAGAACGCCTACGACGACCTGAGGCCGGCCGCCAGGGCCGAGCTGGCCGCCGAGCTCGATCGGTTGGCGGCCTGCGCCGGCGCGGCGTGCCACGGCGGCGACCCGGTCGATCCCGTCGACACCCGGCTCGATCCGATCGTCCCCGGTCCCGGGACCGGGGTCACGCAGGCTCTGACCGGTCTGGCAACCGACGACGATGCCGTCGACGGGGTCGAGGTGGTCGTTCGCCACGTCGCCACCCGCTCCTACTGGGACGGCGCGGCCGGGCGGTGGGTGCGGACCTACGCAACGACCGACGCAGAGCTGACCGCTCGGGGATCGAGCGAGACGAGGTGGTCGCTCGAGGTGCCGTTGCGGTCGGGTGAGCACTGGGTCTCGGCCAGGGCCCGCGACGAGGCCGGCAACGAGGACGCGGTCGTCCCGACGGCGTTCTTCGACGGTTCGCCAGACCCCCCGCCGTCGGTCACGATCGTCTCGCCGGCCGCCGGACGGGTGGTCAGGGCGACGACGACCACCATCACCGGGACGGTGGCGAGCCCGGTCGGGGTCGATCGGGTCGAGCTGGCGATCTGGGACAAGACCCGCGACCGGTGGTGGAACGGGTCGTCGTGGCAGAGCCGCTACGTGCGCAACGCGCTGCCGAGCGACGGTGCCAGTGAGACCGTCGAGTGGGCCTACCGCTACCCGACCCCGTCGGGGACCACGTCGATCTACGCCGCGGCGTGGGCGTGGGACGCCGCCGGTCGGTTCGTGTCGACCAGCACCGGCGGCGACTTCACCGACTTCCGGTCCGATCCCGTCCGTTCGCTGTCGTCGTCGATCGCCTCGCCGACCGGACAGAGGCCGGTGATCGGAGGGACGACCGTGGTGACCGGCACCGCCGTGAGCGCTGTCGGCGTCGACCGGGTCGAGCTCGTCGTGTTGGACAAGGGCCGGAACCGGTGGTGGAACGGCTCGTCGTGGCAGTCGACGTACACCCGTGCGGTCGTGGTCAACCCGGAGCCGAGCGCCCGTTTCGACTGGACGCTCAGCTACCCGACACCGCCGGGCCGGTCGTCGATCTACGCCGCCGTGTGGGCCTGGGACGCCGACGGTCGGTTCGTGTCGACCAACACGGGCGGCGACTTCGTCGACTTCGAGTCGTCACCAACCGGCGGCGATCCCGGTCCGTAGCCTCACGACGCCGAATCGACCGCGCCGGCCTCGGCCAGGGCCTTGATGCCCTCGACGGTGTTGGTCATGTTCTCCCGCCAGTGACCGAGCCGCATCTCGACGATCGCCTCCTCGGCGTCGGGGTTCTGCGTGATCATCGGGGTCAGGCCGGACGGACCGGGACCCATCTCGGCGTCGAACCGGAGCTGCGAGCCGCTTTCGGTCGGGCGAAGCTCGAAGCGCCAGCGGGCCACCTTGTCGCCGACGTCGCCGACCGTCCACTCGAAGAGCCGTTCGGGCTCGAAGCCGGTCACGGTGCAGGGCACCCTCCAGTCGCCGATGCCCTCCCGATGGTTCCGACCCTCGAACCGGGCGCCGAGCGCCGGACCGTCGTCGACCCAGTCGGCCCCCTGGAACTCGTCGGAGAAGGCGGCCGGGGTGTTGATGTCGACGACGATCGGCCACACGGCGGCGGGTGGCGCGTCGATCTCGATCGAGATCTCGGTCGACGGGCCATCGGCGTACTTCACCATCGTTGGGGAGCTCCTCGATCCTGGGCGACCCCGGGCGGTCACCGGCCCGGGTTGGCGGCCAGGTGGTCGAACACGCCGGCCGCTCGGGTGCGACGGTACTCCTCCACGATCGGCGCGAGCTGATCCGGGCTGGCCCCGTGGAGGATCACGCCGTCGCAGCCGAGGTCGAACTGGCCCCGGACGGCGGCGACGCACTGCTCGGGGCTGCCGGTGGCGGCGGGGGCCAGCCAGTCGTCTGGGATGAGCGGGGCGAGCCGCTCGAGCTGCTCGGTGGTGGCCAGCTGGTCGATGGCACCGGGGAACGTGGCCACCAGCGGGTCGGCCCGGAAGCGCTCGAGCACCGCCGGGTCCCAGTCGTTGGTCCGCACCATCAGGTCGCCGTAGGCCTGGAGGTAGGTGGCCATGCGGCCGACCGTCTTCTTGAGCCGGATCGGCTCCGGCAGGTGGTCGCCGATGGTGGCGAAGCACGACCACACCCGGACCGACGCCGGGTCTCGACCGGCCCGCTCGGCTGCGTCCTTGACGGTGCGGACGACCCGGGCCGTCGTCTCGTCGGTGAAGAACGTGTGGAGCACGACGGCGTCGAAGCAGCGGCCTCCGAGCGCCAGCGACCTGGGGCCGAAGGCCACCAGCGAGATCGGGATGTCGGCCGGTTCGACGCCCCGCATGGCCAGCGCCGGCCAGGAGCCGGCCGGCCCGTCATGGCCGAGGACGACCTCGCCGTGCCAGAGGCGGCGGAGGAGGCCGACCGTGTCCTCCATCTGGGCGGTGGTGATCGGCGGGAGACCGTAGGCCCTCGACGCCCGGTCGATCCCCCGGCCGAGGCCGAGGGTGAAACGGCCACCGCTGAGCGCGTGCATGGTCATGGCGTGGGCGGCGGTGACCATCGGGTGCCGGGTGTGGTGGTTGGTCGCCGCCGTCCCGATGCCGATCCGGTCGGAGACCGCGGCGACCGCACCGCAGATCGTCGCCGCCTCCTTCACGTTGAGCCGCTCCGACACGAAGGCCGAGCCGAGGCCCATCGTCTCCGCCGCCCGCACCTCATCGATCAGCTCACGGGGCGTCTCCGGCGCGCCGGCCAGGGTGTAGAAGCCGAGCTCGTTCATCGGTTGCATGTCATCTGCCTTCGAGCCCACCCGTCGATGGAACGGGCGACCGGCCCGGTGCCGGCCGTCGACCGTTTCTAGACTGCGGGGGACGGCCCTGTCACGACGGGGGGCCACGGCCGGGTCGGCACGGCCCGGACGAGCACCAGAAGGAGCGACGCCATGCGCTGGACCGCACGTGACATCCCCGACCAGGGCGGACGGGCTGCCGTCGTCACCGGGGCCAACACCGGCCTCGGGCTCGAGACGGCGAGGGAGCTGGCCGGCGCCGGGGCCTCGGTCACCCTCGCCGTTCGCAGCCCCGACAAGGGTGAGGCGGCCGTCGCCGACATCCGTGGCGACCACCCGGAGGCCGAGCTCGACGTGCTGCAGCTCGATCTGGCCTCCCTCGACTCGATCCGCTCGGCGGCCGACGAGCTCGACCGGCGCCGGGACCGCGTCGACCTGCTGATCAACAACGCGGGGGTCATGTACACCCCGCGCCAGCAGACGGCCGACGGCTTCGAGATGCAGTTCGGCACCAACCACCTCGGCCACTTCGCCTGGACCGGCCTGGTCCTCGACCGTCTGCTCGGCGTCCCCGGCTCCCGAGTCGTCACCGTGTCGAGCATCGGCCACCGCCTGCGGTCCCGCATCGACTTCGACGACCTGCAGGCCGAGCGGGGCTACAACCGCATCGAGGCCTACGGCCGGTCCAAGCTGTCCAACCTGCTGTTCACGTACGAGCTGCAGCGGCGGCTGGCCGCCGCCGATCGGGAGACGGTGGCGCTGGCCGCCCATCCCGGGGGGTCCGACACCGAGCTCGGTCGCCACATCCCCGGCGCCGACCTCCTTCGCCCGGTGCTCGGGCTGATGACCCAGAGCGCGGCGATGGGGGCCCTGCCGACCCTGCGGGCGGCCACCGACCTCCGGGCCGAAGGGGGCCAGTACTACGGGCCGAACGGGTTCATGGAGACCCGGGGCCACCCCGTCGTCGTCCGGTCGAGCGGCCGCTCGCAGGAGCGGGACACCCAGGAGCGGCTGTGGGCGGCCTCGGAGGAGCTGACCGGGGTGACGTACCCCGTGTGAGGCCGGGACACGGCGACCGGGTCGATGTGACGACCCGGTCACGCCCAGCCGGTCACCCCCACCCGGTCACGCCGTCAGCCCGCCGGCCTCGGCCCAGGCGGCCAGCGCGGCCTCGAACCCGGAGGTCGGGACCGGCGGGGCCAGCACCAGCTCGTCGACGCCGATGGCTCTGGCCTCCTCGACCCGCTCGGCCACGGCGTCCGGGGTGTCGACCCCGATCGGCAGGCCGAGCCGCAGGCTGAAGTCGGGGTCGGCGGCGCTGCGATCGTGGTCGGCGAGGATGGCGTGCAGGCGGTCGAGGTGCCGATCGAGCGGGGGATGGTCATCGTGCTGGGCCCACCAGCCGTACCACCCGTCGCCAGCTCGGGCGGCCCGCCGCATGGCCGCCGGTGAGTCGCCGCCGACGATGATCGGGGGCCCGCCGGCCGACACCGGCTTCGGGTTGAGCACCACGCCGTCGAAGCTGACGAAGCGGCCGTCGTGGCTGGCCCGGTCCTCGGTCCAGACCAGCCGCAGCACCTCGAGGTACTCGTCCATCCGCCTGCCCCGCTCGGCGAACGGCACCCCGAGCGCCTCGTACTCCTCCAACGACCACCCCGACCCGACGCCGAGCTCGAACCGTCCGCCGGTCAGGTGGTCGAGCGTGAGCACCTCCTTGGCCGTCAGGAGCACCGGTCGCTGGGGCAGGATCAGCACTCCGGTGCAGAACCGGAGCTCCGAGGTGACCCCGGCCGCGGCCTGGAACACGAACAGCGGGTCGTAGATGCCGGTGTCGGGCCCCCACGCCGGTGAGCCGTCGATCGTGTACGGGTACGACGACTCGTAGGAAGCGAAGAACACCACGTGCTCCGGGGCGTAGAGGGCCCGGAACCCGAGCTCCTCGGCGGCGACGGCGAACGCCCGGACGAACCCGACGTCTCGCCGAGGGCTGTTGCCGAACATGCCGGCGATGCTGATCTCCACGTGCGCTCCTCTGGATCGGTCGGACGGTCGGTTCGGGTCGGTCGGTTCGGGTCGGTCGGCTCGGCCGATGGCGATGGCCACCCCCTGGAACACGTACACCAGCGGCAGGTGGGCCAGGTACATCCAGTAGGAGGCGTCCGACCACCGGCGAACCCAGAACCGGGACGTCGGCTTCGTTCATCGTCTGGCCGTCCATCGTCTGGCCGTCCCGCTCCTCCCCCGGATCCGTTCGCATCGTAGGATGCTGGTCGGGTCGGGGTCATCTCCGGGCCGTTCACAGCTTGTTCACCACCGCTGCCGGAATCGCAGCCGAGCCAGGACCGTTCCCCCTTCATGAATCTCACGCAGAACAAACCACTTCTGGGCGGAGTGGCTGTCGTCGTCGTCGCCTTCCTGGCCTGGCTGGCCTTCGGCTTCTTCGGCATCCAGGCCGCCTTCATCGACAACGAGGTCAACGAGGCCGGCCCGATCTTCACCGCCACCGCCGCCGAGCAGGACGCCACCGCCGAAACCGAGGAATTCCAGGAGGCGATGGCCGAGGCCGAGGAGAACCGGACCGAGTCGGACGAATCGACCGACGCCGCCATGCCGGACACCGAGCCGGCCGAGATCGTCACGCTGTTCAGCGGGCAGTTCTCGGGCGAGTCCCGCTACGAGATCACCGGCGATGCGCTGGTGCTCAACGACGGGACCGAGCAGCGCTTCCTCCGCTTCGAGAACTTCGACTCGGACAACGGTCCCGACCTGAAGGTGTACCTCCGGGCCGAGGACGGCAGCTTCCACAGCCTCGGCGACCTCAAGGGCAACATCGGCGATCAGAACTACGAGATCCCACCCGAGGTCGACCTCACCGTGTTCAGCACCGTCGAGATCTGGTGCGAGCGCTTCGGCGTCGGCTTCGGCGGCGCCGAGCTGATGGCCACCGCCTGACCGGCGACAACCGATCCCCGAGATGTCTGACCGCCACCTTCCCTCCGGTGGCGGTCAGCTCGCGTCCGGCCGGAGGGCGAGGATGCGGCCCGCCTCGAAGTCGACGACGAGCAGGCGGTCGCCGTCGGCCAGGAGGTGCTGGGGGCGGAACGCCTCGCTGCCGTCGTCGGTCACGAGGTCGAGCGGCTCGTGGGGTGCGCCGGCCCGGTCGGTCGGCACGGCGACGACCCGACGCTCCAGCCACAGCGCAACGACCAGCGTCTCGGGGTCCCAGGGAGCGATGGCAACCGACGTCGGCGTCGCCCCCGGGGGGAACAGGGCCTGGGAGCGGGGACCGTCGGCGCAGCGGTCCGTGCCGTCGTCGCCGACGCCACCGAACTCGACCACCGGGGTGCGATCGCCGATGCAGCCCGGCCAGCCATGGTCGACGCCGGGAGTCACGGCGACCAGCTCGTCCGGCGCCGGCTGACCGTCGAACGAGCCGTCCGACACCTCGGTGGCCCACAGCTGCCCGTCCGGTCCGATGACGTGGCCGTAGGCGTTCTTGAAGCCGGCCGAGATCGGCCTCGACCCGACCGCCGGATCGTGCTCCCACAGCACCCCGGAGCCCTCGCCCACCAGCCCACCCGACAACGACCCCGACGTGGCGTAGACCAGCGTGCCGTCGTCGGTCGGGGTCAGCGTCGACTCGGAGCGGCCGTTGAACGGCAGATCGTCGAGCACGATCGTCCGCTCGCCGACGCTCCCGCCGTCGAGCGGGCCCCGGGTCAGGGTGCGCTCCTCCATGATCCACAACTCGTCGCCGAGCGCCGCCACCCCGGTCGGCTTGAGCAGGCCATCGACCAGGATCTCCCGACCCGCCTCGTCGTCGCCGTCGACCACCGCGTCGAGGTCGATCGCCACCACCCGGCCGACACCATCCGACTCGCCGCCCGCCAGCTCGCCGAGCAGGAGCCGACCGTCGGGGTGGCGGGCCAGCTGGGTCGGCCCGTCGAGGCCGGCGACCAGCTGGGTGACGACCAAGCCGTCGGCCAGCTCGACACCGGTCACCGGGTCGGGGTCGCTCCCGCCGCAGGCCCCGGCGACCAGCGCAGACACCAGGGCGAGCGGGGCGACCGCCCGGGTCATCGATCGAGGCACGCGGCCAACCGTACCGGGCCGGTCAGGAGGGCCAGAGATCGGTCTCGCCGAAGCGCTGGATCCAGGCGAACCAGCTGGCCTCGCTCGACACCAGCTCCTCGCCGTCGGCGTCGACCAGCCGGTAGCCGCTGCCGTCCGGCACCACCGTGATGCCCCGGTGGGTGACCGTCTCGCCGGCCTCGATCGCGGCGGCCAGGTCGTCGACGGCGAAGGCGACCGCCGGTCCGGCCCCGTCGGTCCCGCCCTCGATCACGCCGACCACCCGCTGGATCGCCCGGAGGTCGTCGGGGAAGCCGCCGACGGGGAAGATCGGGCCGGCGGCGTCGCGCTCGCCGAGCGGGTCGAGGGGGTAGTCCTCGCCGGCGCCGTCCTTGCCGGCCGTGAACGTGGTGTCGGGGTGGGCGGCCCGCCACTCGTCCCAGCGGCTGGTCACCACCGTGACCCGGGGGAGGGTCACGCCGGCCTCGGCCAGCGGGCCGGACAGCGCCTCACCGGTGAACTGGTCGATCAGCGAGTACGTGACCCGATCGAAGACGAGCTTGTTCGAGCGCTGCAACAGCCCGGACGTCCGCAGCACCGGTCGCTCGACGCCCGCCGGTAGGTCGTCGAGCAGCACCGCCACCGCCGAGCGGCACAGCGTGCAGTAGGTGAGCGAGATCGGCCGGCCGCCGAGGGTGTCGTTCACCAGCTCGTGGGCCTCCATGATGTGCAGCGGGTAGGCCCGGTGCTCGCCGCCGACCTCGACGCCGAACACCAGCCGGTGGTCCGGGTACCAGGACGCGTCGGCGGCCGGCACCGCCGGCGGATCGTCGAGCGCGGGGATGCACCAGCAGGTCTCGGGCGAGCCGAATGGGCGGTCGTCCGGCAGCACCCCGCCGAAGCTCACGTGTCGCCAGTCGACGTCGGCGTCCGCGTCGAGGAATCGGAGGAACGTGGTGTCGGCGGCGCCGTAGAGCTCGCGCTTCCAGTCGAGCAGCCCGGGTGGGGCGGCGACGTCGGCGGTGATCAGGTGGTCGCCGAGACCCTTCCACCAGGTGCGGACCGTGAACTCGGCGCCGGCCAGGCCACTGGCTCCCTCGATGAGCCCCGCCGCCGGTTCGGGGCGGAAGACGAACTGGCCGAGGTCGACCATCACCCAGCCGGCGCGGGGGTCGTCGGCGGCGGCCATGGCGTCGGCCAGGGCGACGTAGACCTCCGGGTCGGGGGTGAGCAACGGTTCGCCGGCCGATCTGGCTGCATCGGTGACGGCGGCGTCGACGGCGGCGGTCAGGTCGGGATCGAGGGGGGCCGTCGCGGCATCGCGGTCGCCGCCGGCGGTGCAGGAGGCGAGCAGCGCCAGCGCGAGCAACGTCGGCGCCAGCAGCGCCGCCGTGGCCGGCAACCGAGCGATGCCGACCGCCCGGTCCCCCCGGTGGCCGATCCCCATGGACACCCAAACCTCCCGGGACGGGATCTTGTTCCGTTTCGGCGGCGGAGGTCGGACTACGGTCGGGCCGATGCCCGCTCCGGACCGGTCGATCGAACCAGCACCCGACGCGCTGGCGGCCACGATCGCCGCCTACGACGCCACCGTCGACCAGTACCTGACGCTCGTCGGTCGGGAGATCCGGGCCGAGATCGAGCAGCCGCTCGACCGGGCGCTGCTGGCCGCCTTCGTCGAGCACGTCGACGGCGGGCCGGACGGGCCGGTGGCCGACCTCGGCTGCGGCCCCGGCCGGGTCGCCGCCCTCCTCGACCGGGCCGGGCTGCCCGTGCTCGGCCTCGACCTGTCGGCCGGGATGCTGGCCGGCGGTCGGGCCTCCCACCCGACGCTGCGATTCGTCCGGGGTGCGCTCGGCGCCCTGCCCATCGCCGATGCCGCCCTGGTCGGGGCGGTGGCCTGGTACTCGATCATCCACACGGCGCCCGGTGGCCTGCCCGTGATCTGGCACGAGCTGAACCGGGTCATCCGGCCGGGTGGTCGGCTGCTCCTCGGCTTCCAGACCGGCGCCGGCGAGCGGGTCGAGCGGCCCCGTCCGACGGCGCCCGAGCACGTCTCGACGTCCTACCGCCACCCGGCCGAGGCCGTCACCGCCGGCCTGACCGCGGCCGGGCTGCTCGTCGATGCCGTCTCGATGCGAGAGCCGGTCGGCGCCCACGAGTCGACCACCCAGGCCTTCGTCCTGGCCCGCCGCCGCTGACGGTCGCAGCCGGCGGCGGACGGCGCCGGTCGCACCCATCCACCCCGACAAACCCGAGTCTGGATTCTGGAACGTAGAGTAGGTCCACGGCCGGCCAGACGGGCCGGCGGAGACTGCACCGCCAGGAGATCGACGTGAGAGAGGTCACCGCATGAGCATGATCGGAACCAGGGTCGTCCGCCGGGAGGACCCGGAGCTGCTCACCGTCGGCGGGTCCTACGTCGACGACCTCGCCCCGGCCGATGCGCTGCACGCCACGTTCGTCCGCTCGGTCATGGCCAACGCCGACATCACCGGCGTCGACACCGCCGAGGCCGCGGCCATGCCCGGCGTCGTCGCCGTGCTGACCGCGGCCGACCTCGGGCTCGAGCCGCAGCCGCCGTCGATGCCGATGTTCAACCAGGCCATGACCCGCTCGTGGCTGGCCACCGACCGGGTCCGCTACGTCGGTGAACTGGTGGCGGTCGTGCTGTCGGAGACCCGGGAGGCCGGGGTCGACGCAGCCGAGGCCGTCGTGATCGACTACGAGCCCCTCGACGTCGTGGCCACCACCGAGCAGGCGTTGGCCGACGAGACCCTCCTGTTCCCGGAGGCCGGCACCAACACGGTCACCGGCTTCCCGCCCGGTGACGAGGACGTGCTGGCCGACGGCGAGGTCACCGTCGAGCTGTCGTTCCGCAACCACCGCCTCACCGCCGCCCCGCTCGAGCCGCGGGCCGCCCTGGCCCGCTGGGAGCGCGACGCCACCGACGAGGGAGGGAGCGGCGAGCCGCGGCTGACACAGTGGTCGTCGACCCAGTTCCCCCACACCACCCGGGACAGCCTGGCCGCCGCCATCGGCGTCGACGCCGACCGGGTCCGCGTCATCACCCCCGACGTCGGGGGCGGCTTCGGGGCCAAGAACGGCGCCTACCCCGAGGACATCGTGGTCGCCCTGGCCGCCCGCCGGCTCGATCGGCCGGTCCGCTGGTGCGAGACCCGCTCGGAGAACATGGTCGGCATGGTCCACGGCCGGGCCCAGGAGTACCGCGCCGCGCTGGCCGGCACCCGTGAGGGGAAGATCACCGGTTACCAGCTCCACGTGGTCCAGGACGCCGGCGGCTACCCGGCGATCGGGGCCGTGCTGCCGATGCTGACCCGGATGATGGCCTCGGGCGTCTACGACATCCCCAAGGTCGCGTTCAGCTCCGCCTCGGTGGTCACCAACACCGCCCCCGTCGGCGCCTACCGGGGGGCCGGCCGGCCCGAGGCGACCCACGCCATCGAGCGCATGATCGACCTGTTCGCCACCGAGATCGGGTTGGACCCGGCCGAGGTCCGGCGCCGCAACTTCCTGGCCCCCGAGGCCTTTCCACTGACCACCCCGACCGGGGCGGCGATGGACACCGGCGAGTACGCCAAGGCCCTCGACACGGTGATCGAGGCCGCCGACTACGCCGGCCTCCGGGCCGAGCAGGAGGCCCGCCGCAGCGACCCCGGTCGCCCGCTGCTCGGCCTCGGCTGGTCGACCTACGTCGAGATCACGAACCCGATGAGCAGCCCCGAGTACGGCTCGATCCAGGTCAGGCCGGACGGGTCGGCGCTGATCCTCACCGGCTCCTCCGCCCACGGCCAGGGCCACCACACCACGTTCGCCCAGCTGGCCAGCGGCATCACCGGCATCCCGATCGACCGCATCGAGGTCCGGCACGGCGACACCGACGAGGTGCCCCGCGGCGGCGGTACCGGTGGCTCCCGCTCGCTCCAGCTCGGCGGCTCGGCCGTCACCCAGGCGAGTGACGCCGTGGTCGACGAGGCCCGCCAGATCGCAGCCGAGCTGCTGGAGGCCAACCCGGACGACGTCCGGCTCGACCCGGCGACCGGTTCGTTCTCGGTGGTCGGCACGCCTGCGGTGTCGACCGGTTGGTCCGATGTGGCCAGCCGCCACCACGAGCAGTCTGGTGGCGATCTGAGGGCCGAGGTCGACTTCGAGCCCGAGGGGGCCACGTTCCCGTTCGGGGCCCACCTCTCGATCGTCGAGGTCGACCGCGACACCGGAGCCGTGACCCCGGTCCGCCACGTCGCCTGCGACGACGCCGGCGTCATCGTCAACCCGATGATCGTCGACGGGCAGGTCCACGGCGGGGCCGCCTCCGGCATCGCCCACGTGCTGATGGAGGAGTTCGCCTACGACGCCGACGGGAACCCCCAGACCGCCAACTTCATGGACTACGGCATCGCCTCCGCCGCCGAGCTGCCCAGCTTCGAGCGCATCCCGATGGAGACCCCGACGCCACGCAACCCGCTGGGGGCGAAGGGCATCGGCGAGTCGGGCTCGATCGGCGCCGCCCCGGCGGTCCACAACGCCGTCGTCGACGCGCTGTCGCATCTCGGCGTCCGCCACGTCGAGATGCCGACCACCGCCCAGCGGGTGTGGCGGGCGATGAACGACGCCTCCTGACCTTTTTCGGTCCGGTCGTCGTTTCCGGTCCTCGTCGTGCGTCGTGTTGGTGACCACGACCCGACGAGGAGCGGATCATGACCATGACCAACGGCACCGACGGCCAGACCGACCGTGAGCTCATCTGGACCAGCATCGCCACCGAGCGACGCCGCCTGGCCGACGAGCTGGAGGGCCTGACCGAGGAGCAGTGGGCGACGCCGAGCCAGTGCGCGGCCTGGACCGTCGACGAGGTGGCGGCCCACCTGATCGTCCCCTTCGAGATCTCGACCCCGAGGTTCGTCGCCGCCATGATCCGCCACCGCGGCAACCTCGATCGGGTCATCCTGGCCATGACGGCCAAGGTGGCCGCCAGGACCACCAGGGCCGAGCGGATCGCCACGCTGCGGTCCAACGCCGAGAACCCGTGGCGCCCGCCCCGGCTCGGCCCCGAGATCCCGCTCAGCGAGATCGTCGTGCACGGCCAGGACATCCGCCGCCCGCTCGGCCTCGAGTGCCCGGTGCCGGCCGAGACGGTCGACCTGTCCCTCCGGCTGCTCGACGACGACGAGATCCGCGCCGACTATGCCCGTCGGATCGGCGTCGCCGCCGAGTAGGCCACCCGGATCGGCGTCGTCGATCCGCTCAGCCGCTGAGCCGGCGGATCGGCGGCGTCGTCAGCGGGAGACCACGATCGTCTTGGCGATCTTGTCCCATGGCGTCTGACGGCGGCTGTCGGAGAAGATCATCACCAATCCGGCGATCGTGACGAGCAGGCTCGGGATCGAGCTGGTGAAGCCGCCGCCGCCGGACGAGGCGACGCCCCAGATGATCCCGAGGATCTGGAGCGCGATCCAGGGGCTGATGCGGAGCAGGGCGGCTCGGTCGTCGAGGTCCGAGCCGTCCTCCTTGATGATGCGGGCCGACACCGCCCGCTTGCCCGGCGTTCCCTTGCCCCTGGAGTTGAGGAAGACCTCGTAGGCGACGATCAGGGCCAGGTTCACCAGGCCGGTCACGATGATCAGCGCCGGGCTGACGTCGATCACCGGGTCGCGGTTCTCCTCGGCCGCCTCGATCGTCTCGCCGATCGTCTGGCTGAACACGGGCAGGTTCGTGACGAAGCCGATGATGAGCCAGATCAGACCGTCGATGAACCGGCCACCGATGCGGGCCCCGGCCGAGGCCAGGCTCGGGATGCCACCTGCGCCCGGCATCCCCGCGCCGAACCCGACGCCCGGTGCGCCCGGCTGGGCCTGCCCCGGCGCCTGGGGGTCGCCGACCCACTGGGAGCCGTCCCACCACCGGGTCGTTCCCGGTGGATCGCCCTCGGCGTGGTACCAACCCGGTGTCACGTTGCCCTGGCTCATCGGTGGTCCTCCCCACGCTCGATCGCCCCGGAGTGTAGGGGTCGCTCCGATCGCTGCGCACTCCGGGACCGGGCGGGCGCGGGAGGTCGTCGACACCCGCGGCCGACCGTCTGCTCCGGGTCAGGCGACCAGGTCGTGGTACTCGGGGTTGTCGCGGATGTGGGCGGCGGCGAAGGGGCACAGCGGCACGATCTTCGCACCGCCGGCCCGGATCTGGGCGAGCACCCCGTCCATCAGGCGAGCGGCGTAGCCCTGACCCCGGTGCTCGGGAAACGTCTCGACGTGGGGGATGACGACGCGGTCGCCCTGCCGCCGGTAGGACGCGAGCCCGACGGTCGTCCCGTCGCGCCGCAGCTCGAACCGAGCGGCGTCGGTGACGTCGACCACCTCGAAGGTCGGCCCGGTTTCCCCGGCGTCGCCCTCGCCACCGCCGAGCAGGCCGAGCTCACCCACCTTGGCGGCCATGGCCTCGTCGGACGGCTCGGTCAGGTGCGTGCCGTCACCGAACACGATGACGGGGATCCGCTTGAAGCCGTTGTTGCGCTCGAGGACGACGTCGACCGCGTCCGGCTGCTCCGCCAGGTCGACGTAGGTGTAGTCGACGCCGTTGGCCTCGAACCAGGCCTTCGATCGGCGACAGTCGCCGCACCAGTCGGCGCCGTACATGGTGATGGTGGTCGAGGACGTCACGTCGGTCACGGCTGCATGAACCCCGGAACGCGGGCCGCTGTTCCCGGACGCGACCGGGCCCGGTCCGATGGGGGTTCGGACCGGGCCCGGCGGGTGACCGGCGCCGCGGACGACGCCGGCCGGTTGGCGGTTGGTGGCGGCGTTGGCGAGACGGCTAGGCCACCGGCTCCGGGGTGCGACCGGTGCTGGTGCCGGTGGTACCGGAAACCACCGGCACCGTGACCGGCTCGGGGCTGACGCCGATGGTGTCGCCACCGAGGCGGGTGATCTGCCGGACCCCGATGCCACCGACGGCGGCGGCTGCGGCGGCGACGAACATCGCCATCGTCCACCCGTCGAGGAAGGCGGTCTGGGCGGCCTGGGCGACGGCCGCGCCCTCCGGGCCGAGCTGGGCGGCCACGGCCAGGGCCTGACCGATGCCCTCACCGACCGGCTCGGCCAGCTCCGGCGGGAGCGTGTCGGTGGTGGCGGTGATGCTGTCGGCGTAGCCCGAGGTCAACGTCGAGCCGATCAGGGCGATGCCGAGGGCCGAGCCGGCCTCCCGGACCGTGTCGTTGAGGGCCGAGGCCAGGCCCTGGCGCTCGGACGGCAGCGACTCGGTGATGGCGGTGGTGGCCGGGCTCATCGACAGGCCCATGGCCAGGCCGAGCAGGACGAGCGGCGGCAGGACCGCCAGGTACGAGTCGTCGGCCAGGCCGAGCCACACGAAGGCGACGGCCATCATGGCGGCGCCGAGGCTGAGCACGTTGGCCAGGCCGTAGCGCTTGGCGATCCGGGGGGCGATCGGCGACAGCGACATCATGGCCGCGGCCATCGGCAGCAGGCCGGCGGCGGCGGTGACGGCGCTGTAGCCGAGCACCGCCTGCAGCAGCTGGATGACGACGAGGAACGAGCCCAGCATCAGGGCGAACAGCACGGCCAGGAAGAAGGAGCTGGAGGCCAGGGCGCCGTTGCGGAAGATGCGGACGTCGAGCAGCGGGTGCTCGGCCCGCAGCTCGGCGGCGACGAAGGCGACGGCGGCCAGCGCCCCGCCGACGAGACCGGCCAGCACGACGGGGTCGGTCCAGCCGAGGTGCGGGCCCTCCTCGACGCCGAGCACGATGCCGCCGACGGCGAGGATCGAGAGGGCGGCGCCGATGGCGTCGAAGCGGGGAGCGTTGTCGTTGCGGGTCTCGGGGACGATGGCCAGGGTGGCGATGATGGCGATGGCGGCGACGGCGACGGGCAGGACGAAGAGCCACTGCCAGCTGGCGTAGTCGATCAGCACGGCCGAGCTGAAGAGGCCGAGGATGCCGCCGGCGCCGGCGAACCCGGCCCAGATGCCGACCGCCCGGCCCCGTTCCTCCTCGGGGAAGATGGCGGTGAGCGTCGACAGGGTGGCGGGCATGATCATCGCCGCCCCGAAGCCGGCGACCGCTCGGAACGTGATCATCAGGGCCGGCGTGTCGACGAAGGCGGCCGCCAGGTTGGCGGCGCCGAAGATCCCGAGGCCGACGACCAGCATCAGGCGCCGGCCGAAGCGGTCGCCGAGCTCGCCGATCGGCAGCAGGAGGGCGGCCATCGTGAGGGTGTAGGCGTTGACGATCCAGAGGACCTGGGAGGACGAGGCGTCGAGGGCGACGGCCAGCTCGTTGAGGGCCACGTTGAGCCCGGCCACCGAGGCGACGACGGCGACCAGGGCCAGGCACATCGTGGCCAGGATGCCGGTGCGGGTCCTCGGTGAGATGGAGGTTGACATGGGTGCTTCCAATCGTGGACACCGCCCGATTCTTCCGAGAGCGGCTGTTTCCGGTAAGGTGGGTTTCAGTATCCGACCGCAATTTATGAAAGTCAACGTTTCAGTTATGATGGGTCCCGTGACATCCGACACCCAGAGGGCTCACGCGACGGACGCCACCGCCAGGGGCCGGCCCCGAGACGAGGCGCGCACCACCGCGATCCTCGACGCCACCAACGAGGTGCTGCGCTCGAAGGGCTGGCAGGACCTCACCGTCTCCGACATCGCCAAGACCGCCGGCTGCGGCCTGGCCACGATCTATCGACGCTGGGAGACCAAGGAGAAGCTGGTGGCGGCGGCCATGCGGTGCCAGCCCCTGCCGAAGATCGAGGAGGTCGGCGATCCGCTCGTCGACCTGCGCAGCCTCGTCGTGGCCATGGCCACCAAGATGTCGGTGATGGGCGAGGGCGCCCTCGGCTTCATGGCCGCGGCCCAGGAGGATCCCGACCTCCGGGAGGCGGTCGACGAGGCGATCCTCGGCGAAGCCCGCCCCCAGTACCTCGGCTACCTCGGTGCGGTCCTCGGGCCGGACAGCCCCCACCGCGAGCTGGTGGCCGACGCGGTGATGGGGGCCCTGTTCGTGCGGACGGGCGTGCTCCGGACCCCGGTCGATCCGGAGGCCTTCGCCGACGAGGTCATGTCGCTCGTCGACGCACTGGTCGACTGACTACTCGGCCACCGGGGCCGCCCCGGCCGACGTCGGCGGCGTGTCGACCATCCGGTACAGGTAGACGAGCGGGGGCACGACCAGCACCGCAGCCAACCCGGCCGCGACGAGCAGCCCGACGAGCGTGGCGTCGGCGCCGGCCGCCTCCTCGATCTGGAGCCGGTCGACGAGGATCCAGGGGTACTGGGCGACGCCCCACCCGGCCACGACCAGCGCGACGGCCCCGGCGGCGGCCACCCGGGCCGGTCGGAACCGGCGTCGCCACAGCAGCCACAGCGCCCCGAGCCCGGCGATGCCCGAGCCGGCGGCAGGTGGCAGGGCCCGACCCAGCAGGCCGTCGACCAGCGTCTGGTCGTCGACGATCAGGATCGGGATGCCGGCCATGACCACGACGCCGGTGACCACGCCGCCGATCAGCGACTTGTGGCGCAGCTCCTCGGCCAGGTCGTCGTGGCCGAGTCGCTCGGCATCGGCGGTCAGCAGGACCCCGGCCAGGAACGTGCACGTGGTCACGGCCAGCACGCCGCCGAGCAGCGACGTCGGGTTGAGCCACGAGGTGAAGATGTCGCCGGTTCCCGTGGCCGGCACCCGCCCGGAGGCGACGGCCCCGGCGATCGAGCCGAGGAAGAACGGGGTCAGCAGCGACGCCGTGGCGAAGACGACGCCGGCGGCCTTGGCCCACCCCAGGGTCGGCGCGTACTTCCGGAAGGCGAACCCCGCGCCCCGGGCCACGATCCCGAGCCCGGCCAACCAGAACGGGATGGCCAGGGTCCGCATCATCGCCGCGAAGGCCTGGGGGAATCCGGTCCACAGGAAGACCAGCACGAAGATCAGCCACACGTGGTTGGCCTCCCACACCGGGCCGATGGCGTGATCGATCAGCCGCCGGGTCCGCCCGCCCCGCTCGGCGTCGCCGGCGGTGAGGTCCCACACGCCGGAGCCGAAGTCGGCCCCGCCGAACACCGAGTACAGGATCACTCCGAGGAACAGGACGGCGGCCACCGCGTCCGCAGGGGTCATCCGTCCGCCCCCACCCCGGCCGGTTCCCCGATCGGGGCGCTCGGCCCGTACGGGCTGGCCAGGTCGGTCTCGCCGGCCCGCCATCGCCGGCTCATCGAGCGGATGACCGCAACCGCGCCGACGGTCATCCCCGCGTAGACCACGATCAGCACGATCAGCGTCAGCCAGATGTACGAGGCGTCGGTGACCGCGTCCTCGGTCCGCAACAGCCGATGCACGATCCACGGCTGGCGCCCGACCTCGGTGGTGATCCAGCCGGTCTCCATCGCCACCACCGCCGCCGGTCCGGCGGCCACCAGGGCCCGCAGCAGCCAGGTCGAACTGATGGCGCCGTCGAGATCCCGTCGTCCTCGCCCCCAGCCACGCCACAGCCGCCACCCGCCCCAGGCGGCCAATCCCATCAGCGCCGTGCCGATGGCCACCATCGTCTGGAAGGCGACGTGCACGATCGCAACCGGCGGCTGCTCGTCCTCCGGCACGGCGTCGAGCCCGATCACCTCGGCGTCGAAGTCGTTGGTGGCGATGAACGACAGGAGGCCGTCGACCGGGACCTCGACCGCGCCGACCAGCTCCTCGCCGTTCCACCAGCCACCCAGTTCGAGTCGGGCCGACTCGGTGGTCTGGCCGAGCCCCTCCATCGCCGCCAGCTTGATCGGCTGCTCGTCGGCCAGGCGCTGGCCGGCGAAATGGCCGACGATCGGCTGCAGCGGGCTGGCCACGGCGGCGAACAGGAACGGCACCACGATCCCGAGCCGGTGCAGCCGATCGCGACGGCCCCGGAGCCAGCCCATGGCGTACACCCCGGCGACCGAGTACCCGACGACCATCACCGCAGCCAGGTACATGTGCAGGAACTGGAAGCCGACCGCCGAGTTGAGGATGGCGGCAACCGGGTCGACGTCGACGACCTGCCCGTCGACCAGTGTGAACCCGGTCGGGGCGTTCATCCAGGCGTTGACCGACACCACCAGGAACGAGCCGGTGACCCCGGCGGCCATGATCGGCACCAGCATCAACGAGTGGAGGTGGCCGGGCAGCCGCCCCCAGCCGTAGACGTAGAGCCCGAGGAAGATGGCCTCGACGAAGAACGACAAGCCCTCCAGGGCGAAGGCGAGACCGACCACGTCGCCGTAGGTCTCCATCAGCCCCGGCCACAGCAATCCCATCTCGAACGACAGGATCGTGCCCGACACCGCACCGATGGCGAACAGCACCGCCGACACCTTCGACCATCGCTTGGCCAGCTCGAGCGCTGCGCCGTCGCCGGCCAGGCCGCGGCGGTGGAGCACGAAGATCATGGCCGGCAGGGCCATGCCGAAGCAGGCGAGGACGATGTGCCAGCCGAGCGAGAGCGCCATCTGGTTGCGGGCCGGGAGGAGGGCGTCGCTGGCGGCGAGGGCGGGTGCGGCCGAAGCGAGAGCCATCGAGGCCATCTTAGGAAGCCCGTCCGGGCGCCGGGGGACGACCCCCGGTGGCCTCGGTCACCCGGTCAGCCGTCCGATGACGGGGTGCGCTCCTCGTAGTGGGCGGTCGGCCGAGGGCCGGCCTGCATCTCGGCCGCCGCCCGCTCGGCGTCGGCCACCGCAGCTCGCAGCTCGGCCGCCACCCGGGCCGGGTCGGCGGTGAACGGCAGCTCGTCGATCAGTCGCTGCAGCCGCTGCCCCGACCGCCACGCCGCCATGCGGGCCCACTCGGTGTAGAGGACAGCAGGGTCGTCGACGTCGATGAGGTCGACGGTGCGCGACTGCTCGTCGGTCGGCGGCTCGACGGTCACGTAGCCGTTGACCATCGTGATCCGCTCGGCCGGGGCGGTCAGCGCCGCTCCCCGGTGCACCACCATGTCGCCGTGCAGGGCGACCGCCGCTCCGGGGCCGGGGAAGGCCGGTGCCCGCACCCGCTCGGGCGGCGGGGTCCGGCCATCGGCCTGCAGCTCGGCCGCCTCCTGCCTGGTCCCCCAGAAGAACTCGAATCGCCCGCCCGGCGTCGTCCGCATGTCGGTCACCGACATCACGTAGTCGAGCGGGAGCGTGTCGTGGTGCCACTTGTCGACCGCGCTGTCGAGCTCGCTCGGCTCGAAGTTGAGGTGGCCGAGGTGGACCGGCATCGGGTGCGGGGCCACCGCCACCCCGTAGATCCTCGAGAGGTGCTCGGTCACCTCCGGTGAGCGGCACAGGTCGCGCAGCCAGCGCGACCGGTACACGCCGCCCCTGACCATGCGCTCGATCCTGGTGCTGGCCGGGCGGGCGAAGGCCCGGAGCCGGCGAGCGGCGGTCAACATCACCTCGGCCCCCTCGTCGCTCAGGATCCGGAACGGGGCCGAGATGGCCACCGGCGTCGCCTTGGTCGCGATCTCCGCCCGGTCGTAACCGAGGTCGGCCAGCAGGATCACCTCGTCCGGCTCGGTCAGGGCCAGGTGCCGCTCGGGGTCGAAGGTGGGCTCGTCCGGCAGCCACTCGTAGCCGGGCGGGCTGATGTCCGGCATGGTCGGGGCGTCCAACGCGGTCGACATGGGCACCAGTATCGGGGTCGGTCTCCGCCGGTGTCGAGCGTGTGGCCGACCGGGTGATCGTCCGAGTGACCCACCGGGTGCTGCGGCCACCGGGTTTGACCGGGGTCGGCGGCCGAGCCAAGGTGCTGCGGTGACCGCGGCCGAGGGTGACGAGATCGAGCACCTGCATGCGGTGGTCCACGACGGCGATGGACCGGCGGCACTGGTCGTGCACGGCGCGATGGCCAGCCGCAGCTACTGGGCCGACAACCTGCCGGCGCTGGCCGAGGTGTGCACCCCCGTCGTGGTCGAGCTCTGGGGCCACGGCCGCTCGCCCAGCCCGGCCGAGCCCGCGCGCTACGAGCCGCAGGCCTACGCCGAGGAGTTCGAGCGGTTGCGGACCGGGCTCGGCGTCGAGCGGTGGTATGCCATCGGCCAGTCGCTCGGGTCGGGCCTGGTGCTCAACTACGGGTTGGCCCACCCGGATCGGGTGATCGCCCAGGTGGTGACCAACTCGCTGTCGGCCTTCACCCCGCCGGAGCGCTGGGCCGAGCGGCGGGTCTCGGGCCAGCACGCCTTCCTCGACTCGATCCGGACCCGGGGCCTCGACGCCTTCCGCGACCACTGGATCAACCCCGGCCGCTCCCGCCGGATCTCCGAGGCGACCCGGGCGCTGCTGGCGGTCGAGTTCGAGGAGCACGACGTCGACGGCGTGGCCACGAGCATGTCCGTCACCTCCGATCGGGTGGCGCTCGGCGATCGCCTGGCCGACGTCGCCGTCCCGACGATGTTGACCCTCGGCGTCGACGAGGAACGGTTCCTCCCGCTCCTCGACCACGCCAGACGCATCCCCGGGCTCGAGGTGGTCGAGGTGGCGGCGGCCCACGCGGTCAACGCCCAGAACCCCGACGAGTGGAACGCCGCCGTCGTCGACTTCCTCCGCCGTCACCGCCCCTGAGCCGATCGCCCGGTGACTCGGGCCTCCGCGTGGCCGCCGGCGTCTCGGCCCGGCAGACTCGGACCATGGAGCTGGTCGAGCGAGAGGTCGAGCTTGGGCGGCTGCTGGCTGCGCTCGACGCCGCCGTCGACGGCGCCGGCCGGGTGGTGCTGGTCCGGGGCGAGCCCGGCATCGGCAAGACCGCCCTGATCCGGGCCTTCGTCGACGAGACCCCCGCCGA
Source organism: Acidimicrobiales bacterium (assembly GCA_028285495.1). Classification (GTDB taxonomy): domain Bacteria; phylum Actinomycetota; class Acidimicrobiia; order Acidimicrobiales; family SZUA-35; genus JAHELU01. The sequence continues at coordinate 187,912 of JANQPB010000044.1, read as the reverse complement.
CGGGCCCGAGCGGCCCGAGGTGCTGCTCGGTCGCTGCGACGACCTCGCCACCCCACGGGAGCTCGGACCGATCTGGGACCTGGCCGCCTCCGTTCCACCCCTGGCCGCCGCCCTGGCCAGCGGCGACCGGGCCAAGGTCTACGTCGCCGCCCTCGAGCTCATCGGTCGGCCACGGCCGACGGTGATCCTGCTCGAGGACCTCCACTGGGCCGACGCCGCCACCCTCGACCTCGTGAAGGTCATCGGTCGGCGCATCGACACCGCCAGGGCCCTGCTCGTCGCCACCTATCGCGACGACGACGTCACGGTCGGCGACCGAATCCGGGCCGTGGTCGGCGACCTGCCACCCCACGCGGTCGAGCGCCTGGCGCTCGACCCGCTCGGGCCGGAGGGGGTGCGGCGGCTGGCCGACGGAACCGGCCGCGACGCCGACCAGCTGCTGGCCGAGAGCGACGGCAACCCGTTCTTCGTGGCCGAGCTGCTGGCCAGCGCCGACGGGGAGGTGCCGGCCTCGGTCGAGGACGCCACCCGGAGCCGGGCCGCCCAGCTGTCGCCGGTGGCCCGGGCGCTGGTCGAGCAGGTCGCCGTGGTCCCCCGGGCCGCGCCGATCGAGGTGGCGGCCACCGTCGAGGGCTGGGCCGACGCCGTCGACGAGGCGGTCGGCCGCGGCCTCGTCGAGTACGACGGGGCCGTGATCTGCTTCCGCCACCAGCTCGCTCGGCGGGCCATCGTCGCCGGTCTGCCCGTGGCCAGACGACGGCGGCTCAACGCCGTTGCGCTGGCCGTGCTCACCGAGCTCGGGGCCCCGGCGGCCGAGCTCGTGCACCACGCCGACGAGGCCGGCGACGTGGATGCCATCGTGGTCAATGCGCCCGAGGCGGCCCGCCAGGCCGCGGCGGCGGAGAGCCACACCCAGGCGCTCGCCCACTACCGCCGTCTCGGACCCCACCTGGACCGGTTCGAGCCCCGGGCCGGCGCCGAGCTGCTCGACGCCTGGTCGAGGGCGGCGATCGTCGAGGTCGAGATCCAGGAGGCGCTCGACCTGGCGAGGCGATCGGTGAAGCTCTGGAGAACGGTCGACGACGACGTCGCCCTCGCCGAGGAGCTCGGCTGGCTGAGCCGAGCGGCCTGGAGCGCCGGCGAGCGGGCGGAGGCCGAGGCGGCGTCGGCCGAGGCCATCGCCCTGCTCGAACCGGCCGGCCCGTCGTCCGAGCTGGCCGCCGCCCTCAGCACCAGGGCCCAGCTGGAGATGCTGGCCTTCGACCACGCCGCCGCCGTCGCCACGGCCGACCGCGCCCTCGCCATCGTCTCGGACCTGGGTGACCGACGTTTCCGGGCCAACATGCTGGTCAACCGGGGCAGTGCCATGGCCATGGAGGGGGTGGCCGGAGGTGACGAGGCGCTGGTCGAGGCGATCGGGGAGGCGGCGGCCCTCGGTGATCTCGAAGAGGTGATCCGTGGTCGGGTCAATCGGGCCTGGGCGTTCCTCGTGCATCGCCGGCTCCCCGTCGCCCTCGACGAGCTCGACGGGGCCATCGCCGAGGCCGTGGCCCACGACCTGTTCAGCTTCGAGCTGTACGGCTCGGCGACCCGGGCGCTGGTGCAGACCCTGACCGGCGATTGGCATGCCGTCGAGGACCTCGCCCCCGGCCTGGCCAGGGAGCAGGCGTCGCGGGAGCGGCTCGTGCTGTTGCCGGCCGTCGGCGTCGTCCGGGCCAGGCGTGGTGTCGTCGGGGCCAGGGCGCTGCTGGACGAGGGCTGGGCCCTGGCGTCGTCGAGCCGCGAGCTGCAGCGGACCGCCGTCGCCGGGGCGGCGGTGGCCGAGCTGGCCTGGATCGACGATCGGCTCGGCGAGATCGGGCCGGTCGTCCTGCCGGTGCTCGACGAGGCCCTGCGGGTGTCGTGCTCGTGGTTCGCCGGCGCCCTGGCCTACTGGGCCTGGAAGGCAGGCGCCATCGACGAGGCCCCGGCCGGCATCAGCGAGCCCCACCGGCTGCAGATCGAGGGTCGGTGGCGGGAGGCGGCCGACCGCTGGCACGAGCTGGGCATGCCCTACGAGCGGGCCCTGGCCCTGGCCGAGGGCGACACCGACGCCAGACTGGAGGCCCTCCGCCTGCTCGACGAGCTGGGAGCCGAGGCCGTCGCGGCCAAGCTCCGCTCCGAGCTGCGGGCCGACGGCGTTCGCCAGCTGCCCCGTGGCCCCCGCCCGTCGACCCGGGGCAACCCGGCCGGCCTCACCGCCCGCCAGGTCGAGGTGGTCGAGCTGCTCGCCGTCGGTCGGAGCAACCCCGAGATCGCCGACCAGCTCTTCATCTCACCCCGGACCGTCGACCACCACGTGTCGGCGATCCTGGCCAAGCTCGACGTCGCTGGCCGCGACGAGGCGGTCGTCGCCGCCGCCGAGCTCGGCATCGTCGAGGCCGTTTCCGCCGACCGGGGAGCGCCGACATAGCCGGCCGGCCAACCTAGGTGGGTGGGTTGCCGGAATGGGTGTGTGGCACCGATGTCGGCGTATCGGGTCGATCCGTACCGTGGATGTCACGAACCGAGCGGAGATCGTCTCCGGGAGATTCGGAAGGAGGACACCATGCACCCCATCGACACCGACGCCATTCTCGCCCTGCAACGGGCCCGGCTCACGGCCGCCGAGGAGGCCAGGCTGGTGGCCGCCGTCCACACCCCGGCCTGGCGCCGCCTCGGCGGAGCGCGGACGGGACGGTCGCCACGGCGCCCGGAGCGCCCGTCGGCTCGGCCGGCCATCGCCGCCTGAGGTGGAGCTCCGAGTCGGACCCGCTCCGCGGGTCCGACTCACACGATGCGCGAGGTGCTGTCGCCCCAGTAGCGGTCGCGCAGCAGGCGCTTGTAGAGCTTGCCGGTCGGCAGGCGGGGCAGCTCGTCGACGAAGTCGACCGACTTCGGGCACTTGTAGTGGGCGATCTGGTCGCGGCAGTACGCGATCAGCTCGCCGGCCAGTGCCTCCCGCTCGGCCTCGCCGCCGGCAACGCCGTCGACCGGCTGGACGACGGCCTTGACCTGCTCGCCCATCTCCGGGTCGGGCACGCCGAACACCGCAACGTCGGCGACCTTCGGGTGGGTGACCAGCCGGTCCTCGATCTCCTGGGGATAGATGTTGACCCCGCCGGAGATGATCATGTGGGCCTTGCGGTCGGTGAGGAACAGGTAGCCGTCCTCGTCGACGTAGCCGATGTCGCCCAGCGTCGTCCGCCCACCGGGGAGGGCGGCGGCAGCCGTCTTGGTCGGGTCCTTGTAGTACTCGTAGGTGCCGCCGCCGGAGAAGTAGATGCCGCCGACCTCGCCGGGACCCAGCTCGTTGCCCTCGTCGTCGCAGATGTGGATGGCCCCGGCCCGGGGCTTGCCGACCGAGCCCGGGCGCTCGAGCCACTCCTCGCTGTCGATGAACGTGGCGCCGTTGCCCTCGGAGCCCGCGTAGTACTCGAGCAGGATCGGACCCCACCACTCGATCATCTGGTGCTTGATCGGCACCGGGCACGGAGCGGCGGCGTGGATGGCGACCTCGAGGGTCGACAGGTCGGGCCCCAGCCGCTCCTCCTCGTCGAGCTTGAGCATCCGGATGAACATGGTCGGCACGAACTGGCTGTGGGTGACCCGGTGGTGCTCGATGGCGGCCAGGCAGCTGGCGGCGTCGAAGCGCTCCATGACCACCAGCGTCCCGCCGACCCGGTGCACGCCGGTGGAGAAGGCCATCGGTGCCGCGTGGTACAGCGGGGCCGGCGACAGGTAGGTCATGTCGGGCCCGTAGCGGTAGCGGTCGGTGAAGAAGGTCGCGACCCGGGGCTCGAGCTCGTCGATCCCGTGCTCGGGGAGCGGCCGCTTGACCCCCTTCGGTCGGCCGGTGGTGCCCGACGAGTAGAGCATCGGGTAGCCGGGGCGCTCCCCGTCGACCGGCGTGGTCGGGTGCTCGGCGATGGCGTCCTCGTAGGGCTCCCAGATCGGGCCGGGACCGGCGTCGGCGGGAACGCCGTCGGTCATCAGCCACCGCTCGACCTTCGGCGTGGTGGCCGGGTCGATGGCCGCGGCCACCTCGCCCTTGGCCCTGGTGGTCACGACGAGCCGGGCGTCGCAGTCGTCGATGATGTACGCCGCCTCCTCGGCGGAGAGGAAGCTGTTGATGGCGGTGACGTAGATGCCCGAGCGGAGGGCGGCCCAGATGACCTCCATGAACCGGATCTGGTTCTCCATGAACAGGGCGATGTGGTCGCCCGTCGTCAGCCCCATCGAGCGAAGGAGGTTGGCCAGCTGGTTCGAGCGCTCGTCGAGCTGGCGGTAGGTGAGGACCTCGCCGGAGCCGACCATGACGACGGCCGGGTGATCGGGGCGGGTGCGGGCGTGGACGCCGGGATAGGCCATCTAGCGGCCGAGGTCCTCGAAGGGCCTCATCGGCCGACGTCCTCGAAGGGCCTCATCGGCCGACGTCCTTGAAGGGGATGCCGCGGTCGACGGCTGGTTCCTTGGGGAGCCCGAGGATGTTCTCGCCCAAGATGTTGTGCTGGATCTCATCGGTCCCGCCGGCGATCGACTGGGCCGGCGTCGACACGAGCACCTCGGCCACGGCGGTGTGATCGGGATCGTCGTCGCCGGCCGGCGGCTCGGTCAGCATCCCCTTCGCACCGGCGATGCGGGTGTGGGCGGCGTGGCTGGCCCTCGCCACCTCCGACAGCGCCAGCTTCCCGATCGAGCCCTCCGAGCCGGGAGGTCGGCCGAGCTCGCGGGCCGCCTTGGCCCGCTCGGCCGTCAGCTCGGCCGCCCGATGGAATGCGGTGACCGCCATGATCTCCTGGCGAACGACGGGGTCGTCGGCGTGGCCGTTCGCCTCGGCCCGCGGTCGGAGCAGGTCGATCCGTCCCTGGCGCTGGGGGTACCAGACGTAGGTCTTCTCGTGCTCTGCCGCCTCGTGCCTGGCCTCGTCGATCACCCGACCGGAGGCGTCCGGCCTCGTGGTCTTCGAGCTCCGGCCGCCGAAGCGGCGCTCGTGGGCCAGCGTGCCCCGTGCCACCTTCCAGCCGTCGCCGACCTGGCCGACGATGTCGTCGACGGGGATCCGGGCGTCGGTCAGGAACACCTCGTTGAACGACGAGTGCTCGTTCATCTGCCGGATCGGCCTGACCTCGATCCCCGGCTGGTCCATCGCGATCAGGAAGTAGCTGAGGCCCGCATGCTTGACCGCGTCCCAGTCCGTGCGGGCCACCAGGATCCCGTAGTCGGCGTGGTGGGCCGAGGTGTTCCACACCTTCTGGCCGTTCACGATCCACTCGTCGCCGTCGAGCACCGCGGTGGTCTTCAGCCCGGCCAGGTCGGAGCCGGCCACCGGCTCGCTGAACAGCTGGCACCAGAGCAGCTCGCCGGTCAGGGTCGGGCGGAGGAACCGTCGCATGAGGTCGTCGGAGCCGTGGTCGTAGATCGTCGGGGCGGCCAGCCCCATGCCCCCACCGAGCGGGGTGGCCACACCGCCCTCGTCCTTGATCGCCTGGTGGGCCACCCGGTCGGCCCAGGCCGGCAGGTCTCGCCCGAACCACTGCGACGACCACGACGGCACGGCCCAGCCCGAGTCGACGAGTCGCTCCCGCCACTGGATCAGCGACAGCGTCGGGTCCCAGGCCTCGCGGAACCAGTCCCGAACCTCGTCGGCGACCTGGCCCTCGGTCGCCGAAGCCCCCGTGATCGACGTCATGCCCCGACTGTAGGGTCCGGCGCGACGGCGGTCGAAACGGGGCCGACGACGCCCGACCTCGGCCACCAGCGGGACCGGCCAGCTCCTCGGCACTCGGGCCCCGACCGCTACTGCTCGTCGGACCCCTCGGCCGGCAGGCCGTAGAGTCGGCTGGCGTTGGCGCTCGAGATCATGTGGGTGATGCGGACGGTGTCGGCCGGCGAGCACCGCCCGTCGCGCCACCAGCCCATCAGGATCCGGGCCAGGGCGGCCCGGTACTGGGTCGAGGCGATCAGGTACAGCTCGGAGAGGCCGAAGGCATCGCTCGAGTACAGGAGCTTGCCGAAGGGGGCGACCTCCATCGACTCGGCCAGGATCGAGTTGTAGCCGAGCGCACCATGGGTGTTGACCTCACCGGTGTCGAAGTACACCGACGGGAAGACCGCGGCGAGGAAGGCGGCCTCGCGGTGGTAGGGCCAGCAGTGGAGGAAGCAGAAGCGGGCGTCGGCCGGGGCCCGCCGGAGCCACGAGGTGAATCGGGTCGGGTCGCTGCGCCACAGCTCGATGTCGGCGTCGCCGAAGCCGGTGTGCAGCTGGAGGGGCAGGTTCTCGTCGGCCGACACCTCGATGCCGACGTGCAGGCAGTGCCGGAGCAGGACCGGGTCGTCGAGCCGGTGACCGGTCCGCCACCGGTTGAGGCTGCGGCGCAGGTCGAGTGAGATCGGGCGCCTCGGGTCGAGGTCGAACCCGGCCCGGTAGGCCACGATCGACTTCAGCCCGACCGCGCCCTGGCAGCGGTAGCGGAGCTCGTGCTCGAACGCGGCGAGGAAGTCGGCGGCGCCGACCTCGGCGAACACCGACTCGGCCACCGCCTCGATCCGGACGATCTCGTCGGTCCGGAACGACCCGAGCTCGGCCATCGCCGTCGGGTCGCGGATGGTGGCGGTGCGGTAGCCGGTGTCGATCAGCAGGTGGCCGAGTCCAGAGGCGGCGAGCAGTCGGGTGTCGGCGTCGGCCAGGGTGTTGCGGCGAGCCAGGTAGGTGTCGAACGAGACGTGCGGCTCGAGGTCGAGCACCGGGGCACAGATGGCGCGGACGGCCAGGCCGAGCGGCGTGTCGGCCGGGTCGATCTCGGCGTGCATCGCGCCGCCGCCCTCCGACAACAGCGCGGCGAAGCGAGACCGGTCGAGTGGCTCGTCGACCACGCCATGGCAGTGGTGGTCGATCAGGGTGGTGGCGTCGGTCAGCTCAGTAGGCACGGGCGTAGGCGGTGACGATCCGGGATGGCGGTGTGGCGCGGAAGCGCTCGATCTCCTGCCGCTTGAGACTGGTCAGGCAGGCCCAGAGCTCGTCGTCGAAGAGGTCGGTGAGCACGTCGTCGCGCTCGAGGGCGGCGATGGCGTCGTCGAGGGACCGGGGGAGCGGCTCGATGCCGAGCTCGGCCCGCTGGTCGTCGTCGAGCTGGTCGGGATCGACCGCGATCGACCGGGGGAGGGGCAGGTTCCGCCTGATCCCATCCATGCCGGCGGCGAGGATGCCGGCCATCGCCAGGTACGGATTGGCGGTGGCATCGATCGGGCGGAACTCCAGGCTCGGCCCGAGGCCCGGTCGGCCCGAGCCGGACGGTCGCCCGGGGGCCAGGCGCAGTGCCGCCTCCCGGTTGGCCACGCCGAAGGCCGTGTAGCCGGCGCTCCACGATCGGGGCCCGACCCGCTGATACGACACGACCGAGGGGGTGCAGAGGCCGCTGAGGCCGGGCAGGTGGGCCATGATCCCGGCGGCGAATCGGCTGGTGACCGGCGACAGCCCGTGCTCGCCGAGTGGGTCGGCGGTCACCGAGTGGCCGTCGGTGTCGAGCAGGCTGAGGTGGAGGTGGGCCCCGTTCGTGCCGGCGCCCGGTCCGATGACCGGCGAGAAGGTGATCTCCCGGTCGAGTGCCCTGGCCACCTCCCGGACGACCTCTCGGACGATCACCGTCCGGTCGGCCGCTGCGACCCCCATGGCGGGCTCGGCCGTGATCTCGAACTGGTTGTGCCCGAACTCGGGCAGGACGTTCTCGGGCCCGACGCCGGCCTGGGTCAACGCGGTGACGACGGCGCTGAGCAACGGCTCGGCCCGGCGGGCGGCGTCGACGGTGAACGGCAACGGGACCGGCTGGCCGAGCAGGCCGAACTCGTGCTCGGTCGCCGCCAGCACGTGCAGCCCGAACTCGTCGGCGAGGCGGCCGACCGTCCGCTCGAGCACGACGCGGGGGCACGACGGCCAGGACACGTCGTCGAGGTCGACGCAGCGGGCCAGGGCGAACCGGAACGGCGGCCGCCCACCGGGAAGCCGGTCGATCTCGACGAAGGTCTCGGGGTCGGGCACCAGGCGGAGCTCGCCGGTCGGTCCCCACGGGTTCTCGACGAGCCCGCCGAACGCGTCGAGGGCCAGATCGGCCGGGACCCAGCCGACGGCCGGGCCCTTGGTCGTCACCGGGTCGTAGTCGGGCAGACCCCGGCCCCGGACCAGGTTGACCAGGTCGGTGTGGAGGACCCAGGTGATCGTGCTCGGGCCGTCCCCGGTCGTCATGGGCGTCGCACCGCCATCATCCCCCGCCTGGCTCCGTCAGCCGCGACGAGGGCTCATCGGGACGAGGTCCGCCTGGCCGGCGGCGCCGGGCCGTCGGCCAGCGGCTCGGTCGGGTGGCTGACCGCGGCCTCACCCTCGGCGAGGACGACCTCGGGTTCGTCGACGTAGCGTCGCAGGAAGAGCGTGTACAGCTCCTCGGAGCTCCGGAGGTGATCGATGGTCGCCGCCTCGGCCCCGTCGGCGTCGCCGTCGCGAATGGCGTCGATGATGGCGCAGTGCTCGGTGACGCTGTGCCAGATCGTGTCCTGCATCGGCAGCCGGTCCCGCCAGCGCAGCAGGTCGGCCCTGGCCCGGAGCAGCACGCCGATGATCTCGTCCGATCCGCTCACCGACGCCAGGTGGTAGTGGAAGTCACCGTCGGTCATGCGGTGGGCCATCGGGCTCGGCGAGGCGGCCAGCTGCTCCTGCGACTCGATCAGCGGGGCCAGGAAGCGCTCGCGGCTCTCCTCGTCCGCGGTGGCCATGCGGCGGGCGCAGACCGGCTCCAGGAACGCCCTGACGGCGGCCAGCTGGCCGATCTCGTCGAGCGCCTGGTTGGCGGTCCGCTCGATCTCGGCCGCCGTCAGGGGCCGGCCGGTGCCGATCGGGACCCCGCCGGCCCGACCGACCAGGCTGCGCTCGGCGTAGCCGGATGCCCGCACGAGATCGAGGGCGGCCCGGAGCGCCGTACGCGACACGTCGAGCGTGGCCGCCAGTTGACGCTCGGATGGCAGGAGGCCCTCGGGGAACAGACCGAGCGCGATCGAGCGCTCGATCGCCACCCGGATCCGGGCCGACACCGGGCCGCAGGCGCGGGGCACCAGCAGCGAGAGCAGCGCGAGACTCCGCGATGGCTCATGCGACGGCGAACCCATTGCCAACACAAGCTAATCGACGCCGAGGTCCCCTGCGCTCGGTCGCCGGTCACACCGGTCGACCGCAGGCAGCCGGCACGGGTTTCTGCTTGAATGGGCGTCGTCCCCGGATGCCGGAGCAGCGAGGAGGCCCCGTGCCGAGCAAGACGTGGACCTCCGACCTCCACTGGGTGCGACCCGGGCAGCAGACCCGCAGCCAAAGGACCCAGCAGTCCCTGCTCGATGCGGCCGAGGAGCTGTTCGCCCAGCAGGGCGTCGACGCGACCTCGGTGGCCGAGGTGGCGGAGCGGGCGGGCACGTCGATCGGCGCCGTGTACCACCACTTCCGCGACAAGAAGGCCCTGGTCTACGCGCTGTACGACCGGTTGGCCCGGAGCTTCGAGGCCACGACCGCCGAGGCCGTCGCTCCCGCCCGCTGGGAGGGGGCGACGATCGTCGACATCCTCCACGGCTACCTCACCTTCGCCCTCGAATCGGAGCGGGCCCGCCCCGGCTTCAAGCGGGTCGGGCTCGAGGCCTCCCGCATCGATCCCGCGCTCGGCGAGCACTTCGACAAGCTCCGGGGCGAGCTCAACCGGGGCCTGACCGACCTGATCCTGGCCCGGTCGGACGAGATCGGCCACCCCGACCCGAAGCTCGCCACCGCCTTCGTGCTCGACCAGATCTCGGCCATGCTCCGGATCAGGCTGCACGGGGCCAGGGCCGCCACCCAGCTCGGGCGTCGGGCCGACAGGGTGTTCGTGGCCGAGGCGCTGCGCTCGGTCTGCGCCTACCTCCAGATCGACCAGCCCGCCTGACCCCCGTGGCGGCTCCGGAGGCCGGCTCCGGCGACGACCGGTCGCGACTGGCCGACCGCTATCGGCGCTTCGCCCGGGTCGAGGCCGACGGTGTCTCGCCCCGCTACGCCGAGTTGGCGATGGCGGTGTCCGACCACCGGCCGACGCTCGACTTCCTGGCGACGCTGCCGGTGGCCAAGCAGCAGCCGAACCTCCTGTTCGCGGCCTGGCGGGCCGCCCTCGCCGATGGGGCCGCACCGGACGGCGCCCGAGAGTTCCTGACCCGCCTGCACGCCGACCCCGCTCCGGTTCGGGCGATCATGCTCGCCCGTTCGAACCAGATGAACGAAGCGGCCCGTTGCGGCGTGCTGGTCCCGCTGCTCGCCCGGATCGAGGCCGAGGAGGCTAGGCCGCTGTCGCTGCTGGAGATCGGGGCGTCGGCCGGGCTGTGCCTGCACCCCGACCGCTACCGCTATCGCTGGCGGTGGCCGGACGGCACCGAGCACCGGGCCGGCGACGGCCACCCCGAGATCGCGCTCCCGGTGGCCGGCCCGGCGCCGCTGCCGGCCAGGCTGCCGACCGTGGCCTGGCGGGCCGGGCTCGACCTCAACCCGCTCGACCCGTCCGATGCCGCCGATCGCACCTGGCTCCAGACGCTGATCTGGCCCGAGCACACCCATCGGTCCGAGCGACTGGCCGCCGCCGTCGAGACCATCGCCGCGCTGCCGGCGGCCGAGCGGGGGCGGATCGTCCGGGGCGACCTCCGGACCTCGCTCGGCGATCTCGTGGCCGAGGCGCCGGGTGGCACCACGGTCGTCGTCTACCACTCGGCCGTGCTCGCCTACCTGCCGAGCCGGGACGACATCGACGCCGTCGCCGCCGACATCGGCTCCCTCGACGTTCGTTGGATCGCCAACGAGGCTCCCGGGGTCTTCCCCGACGCAACCGCTCGGTGGCGGGACGAGATCGGCCGCGACTTCGCGCTCCTGCTCGACGGCGTGGCGGTGGCCGCCGCCGGCCCCCACGGCCAGTCGCTCCGCTGGTTCGAGTCGTGACTTGCCGAGCGGCCCGGGCAGGCGACCGGTCGGCGAGACGACGGGCCGGCCAGGCGAGCGCCGGCGCTACTGGGTGGCGACCCGCAGCTCGGCGAAGGGCAGGTCCTTGTCGACCGACGGCTCCCGTGGCAGGCCGAGCACCCGCTCGCCGATGATGTTGCGCTGGATCTCGTTGGTCCCGCCGGCGATGCCGCTGGCGAACGTGCCGACGCACTCCTTGGCCCAGATCCCGCCGTCCGACCCGTCGCCACCGCCGTCCCCGGCCCAGCCGATGCCGTCGACGCCGACGATCGCCATCGACAGGTCGCGCTGGATCGCTGCGATCCTGGCCCCGGCCAGCTTGCCGAGCGAGCCGCCGGGCCCCGGCGTCTTGCCCGCCTCGACCTCGGCCCGGGTCCGCATCGCACCGAGGCTCTGGCAGACCTCCGCCGTGTAGAGGCGCATCAGGCCCTGGCGGATCAGCGGATCGGTGTGACGGCCCCTGTCCCTGGCCTCGCCGATGAGCCGGTCGCTCCGCTCGTGGGTGATGCCGCCCTGCTGGCCGGTGCCGATCGCCACCCGCTCGTACATCAACATGGCGGTGGCCAGTCGCCAGCCCTCGTTGAGCGGGCCGATCTGGTGGTCGGCCGGCACCCGCACGTCGGTGAGGAAGATCTCGTTGAAGCGCATGCCGCCGTCGATCTGGTGGATCGGCCGGATCTCGACCCCCGGCGCCCGCATGTCGATGATGAACATCGAGATGCCCCGGTGCTTCGGCTGGCTCGGGTCGGTCCTGGCGATGATGATGCCCCGGTCGCACAGATGGGCCAGCGTGGTCCACACCTTCTGCCCGTTGAGGATCCACTCGTCGCCGTCGCGGACCGCCCGGGTCTGGAGGCTGGCCACGTCGGAGCCGGCGCCGGGCTCGGAGAACATCTGACACCAGACCTCCTCGGCCCGGATGACCTTGGCCTGGTAGGCGGCCCGCTGCTCGTCGGTCCCGTACTCGTCGAGCATCGGGAGGCACATCCCGTGGGTGATCGAGAGCTGGCGGGTCATCAGCGGGAACCGGCCGGCCTCCTCCCGCCAGATCGCCTCGTGCTCGTCGCTCAGGCCCTGACCGCCGTACTCGGTCGGGTAGCGGAGCCCGGCCAGCCCGGCGTCGGCCAGCTTGGCCTGGAACTCCCGGGCGTCGGCGAGCGCCAGCTCGCCCCTCGGGTCGGCCTCGCCCTCGGCCGGGGCCTCGGCGGCGTGCTCCTGCAGGAAGGCGACGCAGCGGGCCCGGAAGGCGTCGAGGTCGTCGGTAGCGGCTGCGGTCATCGAGCGTCCCCTTCGTCGGTCGAACAGCCCCGACTGTACGCGTCGACGGCGGTGCCGGGCGACTTCCGCTTGCCCACGCTCTCCGGGCGAAGCAGAATCGGAGTTCGGATCAGCAGCGGGCGCGTCGGACGCATCGGCGGGCCCGCAGGGGAGGATCGACCGATGACGGACCTGAGCAGCCGAGCCAGTGACATCTTCACCGACAACCACCGGTGGGGCGATCTCGACGACTGGAACCGGGCCGCGCTCGACCTGCACGACCAGGGCGGGATCCACCGGATCGAGTGCGACGGGTTCGACCCGTTCTGGGCGGTCATCGACCACGCCGCGGTGCTCGAGATCGAGCGCCAGCCCGAGCTGTTCACCAACGGGCCCGAGCCGGTGCTCACCGACCGCAACGGCATCGAGTCCCGGACGATGGAGATCAAGACCCTCATCCACATGGATGCTCCCCAGCACGGCAAGTACCGGCGGCTGACCAACGACTGGTTCAAGCCTGCGAGCGTCCGTCGGCTGAACGACCGGCTGGCCGAGCTCAGCCGGGAGGCCGTCGCCAAGCTGGAGGCGGCGGGAGGCGAGATCGACTTCGCCACCGACATCGCCCTGCCCTACCCGCTGCAGGTCATCCTCAAGATCCTGGGGCTGCCCGAGGACGACTTCCCCCGCATGATGATGCTGACCCAACAGCTCTTCGGGGCCGACGACCCCGACCTCCAGCGGGAGCCGCCGAGCCCCGAGGTCGTCGGTCAGGTCATCGCCGACTTCTACCAGTACTTCACGGAGCTGACCGCGGCCCGCCGGGCCGAGCCGACCGACGATCTGGCCACCCTGATCGCCAACGGCAACATCGACGACGAGCCGATGCCCGATCTCGAGACGATGGGCTACTACGTGATCGTCGCCACCGCGGGCCACGACACGACGTCGTCGGCGATGGCCGGCGGCATGCACGCCCTGATCGACCATCCCGGCGAGCTGGCCAAGCTCAAGGAGGATCCCGAGGGCCTGATGGCCAACGCGGTGGAAGAGATGATCCGCTGGACCGCCCCGGTGCGGCACTTCATGCGGACCGCCACCGAGGACACCGAGATCCTCGGCCAGGAGATCCGCCGAGGCGACTGGCTGTACCTGTCGTACAAGGCGGCCAACCTCGACCCCAAGGTGTTCGACCGGCCGCTGGTGTTCGACATCGAGCGCCCGAACGCCGACCGCCAGGTGTCGTTCGGTTACGGCGTGCACTTCTGCCTCGGGGCCCAACTGGCCCGCAACGAGCTGCGCAGCCTCTTCACCCACCTGATCCCCCGGATCGACACGATCGAGCTGGCCGGCGATCCGGCCACGATGAAGACGACCTTCGTCGGCGGACACAAGACACTCCCGATCCGCTACACCCTCACGCCCTGAGCTCGTCGACGCCCGCTGTCCGTCGACGTTCGGTCCTCGTCCGACGGGTACCGTGTCGGCGGTGGAGCTCCGCGATCGCTGGTTCGACGACTACACGTCCGGCGAGGTCATCGACGTGCCCGGCGACCGGCTGGTGACGGCCGAGCGCATCGTCGAGTTCGCCAGCGAGTTCGACCCCCAACCGTTCCACACCGATCCAGACGCGGCGGCCGAGTCGATCTACGGCGGGCTGATCGCCTCCGGCTGGCACACCGGCTCGATCATGATGAGCCTCATCGCCAGCGTGCTCGGTCCGGCCAGTCTCGGCTCGCCCGGCTGTGACTCGTTGCGGTGGACCGCTCCGGTCCGCCCGGGTGACCGGCTGTCGCTCCGGATCACCGTGCTCGACGTCCGGCCGTCGGCGTCGAAGCCCGACCGTGGCGTCGTCCGCTTCGCCAACGAGCTGTCGAACGCCGATGGCCGGGTGGTGATGACGTTGGAATCGGCGATGCTGCTGAGGCGCCGCCCCGGTTGAGGGGCCCGACGCCGCGGACCCGGCACCGGTCCACGCATCCGATCGGCCCTCGCCAACGAAACACCAGACGACCCCGTACGAGAAAGGGCGGCCAGCGGCGTCCCCGCCGCACGACCAGACCACCGTGTTCATCGCCCTCCGCGAGATCCGCCGTTCCATCGGTCGCTTCGCCCTGCTCACGGGGGCGGTGGCACTCCTCGTCGTGCTCCTGCTGTTCTTCCAGGCGGTGGCCGGCTCGCTCACCCTCGGGCTGACCGGCGGCGTCGAGAACAACTCGGGTGAGGTGCTGGCCTACTCCGACCGGGCTCGCCGCAACCCCGCCGCCAGCTTCCTCCCGCCGGGCACCGGCCCGACGATCGCCGCGGTCGACGGTGTTGGTCGCACCTCCGAGGTCGGGCGGCTCGCGCTCAGCGCGGCCGACGAGGACGTCGTGGTCATCGGCCTGTCCGATCCCGACTTCGGCGGCCCGGGCCGGCTGGCCGACGGGCGCCGGGCGACCGCTTCCGGTGAGGCCGTGGTCAGCTCGTCGAGCCTGTCGACCGGCTTCGAGATCGGCGACACCGTGACCGCGGCCGGCGTCGAGCTGACCGTCGTCGGCACCGCCGACGATGCGGCCTTCGACGTCAGCCCGACCTTCTACGTGCCCTTCGACGACTACGCGGCGATGGTGGCCGAGCGGGCGGGGGCGACCAGCGTCGACGAGGTGGCCGTGCCGGTGTCGTGGGTCGCGGTCGAGGCTGCGGAGGGCGTCGACCCGGTCGACCTGGCGGCGACGATCTCCGGGTCGGTCGAGGGGGTCGAGGCACTCGACCGCGACCGCGCCGTGTCCGAGCTGCCCGGCGTCGGGCAGGTCACCCAGTCGTTCAACATCCTCTACCTGCTGCTGTTCATCGTGGTCACGATCGTCACCGGCGTGTTCTTCCTCATCCTCACCGTTCAGAAGCAGCGCAGCCTCGTCCTGTTCCGGGCGATCGGCGCCGGCCGCCGAGACGTCGTCGCCCCGGTGCTGTACCAGGTACTGGCCGTCGTCGGCCTCGGCAGCCTGCTCGGCACCGCCGTGGCCGGGCTCCTGCTCGGTGCGGCCCGAGACACCTTCGGCTCGACCCTCGACCCCCGAACCACCGTCCTCACCATCGGCTTCCTCCTGGTGCTCGGCGTCCTGGCCTCGATCGGCGCGGTGCGCCGAGTCCTGGCCATCGACCCGATCGAGGCCACGACGGCCGGGACCGTCTAGGGCTGGGAGCCGGCATGTCGATCGCCCTCAAGGAGCTGTTCCGCCAACCCCGCCGGTTCTCGGCCGTCACCGGGGCCATGACGCTGCTGATCGTGCTGCTGGTGGTGCTCGGCGGCTTCCTCGACGGGCTGGAGCTGAGCCAGACCGGCGCCTACCGGGCCCACGATGGCAACGTGCTCGTGTTCGACGACACCTCCGAGCGGCAGCTCCAGCGATCGCGGGTCCCGACCACGGTCGCCGACGAGCTGTCGGTCCAACCCGGGATCGCTGCGGTCGGCAGCCTCGACGCCACGTTCACCGTCGCCGGCATCGCCGACGAGGCCGCCGGGGTCGACGGCCGCGACGAGCTGGAGGACGTCGCCCTGTTCGGCTACGACCTCGCGACCGACGTGCTGCCCGAGCCGCCGACGGCCGGGGAGGCGATCGTCGACGAGCAGCTCCGGCGGGTGGCCGACGTCGAGGTCGGCGACATCATCGAGATCGGTCCGTCGGCCGAGCCGGTGACGATCGCCGCCATTGTCGACGACCTCACCAACGGAGCGCCGACGGTCTGGGTCGGGGTCGAGGAGTGGCGCCGCCTGGTCGCCCTCGGCAACCCATCGGCCGTGCCCCCGGAAGGCACGGCCCAGATCCTCGTGGTCCGCCCGGCCGCCACGCCGGCCGAGGCGGTCACCGCCGTCGACGGCGCTGGGCTCGGCGGCGTCGAGGCGATCACGGTCGACGAGGCGATCGAGGCCCTCGACGTGGTCCAGCAGCAGTCGTCGACGTTCCAGGGGATCATCTCGGTCACCTTCATCGTCGTGCTCCTGGTGGTGGCCCTGTTCTTCGCCCTCATCACCCTCGAGCGGGTCGGGCTGTACGCCGTGTTCAAGGCCCTCGGCGCCCGGACCGGTGAGCTGCTGCTCGGTCTGTCGGCCCAGGCGGTGGTCATCAGCCTCGTCGCCATCGCTGTCGGGTTCGCCCTGAGCGCGCTGTTCGTCTCCTTCCTCCCACCCGAGCTGCCGTTGCGGGTCGAGCCGGCCCGCCTCGGCCAGATCGCGCTCGGCACGATCGTGACCGCCCTGCTCGGGAGCCTGTTCACCGCCCGCCGGATCCTCCGCATCGATCCGGCCGAAGCGATCGGATGACCCCATGAGCTCGCCAACCGCCTCAGCCGCCCCGGCCGAACCGGCGTCGGTCGACACACCCGCCCTCACCATGGCCGGGGTGTCGAAGATCTACGGCCGCGACGAGCAGCAGGTCACGGCGCTCGATGAGGTCGACCTCACCGTGGCCAGCGACGAGATGGTCGTGCTGATCGGCCCGTCCGGCTCGGGCAAGACCACGCTGCTGACCGTTGCCGGGGCGCTGCTGCGGGCCACCTCCGGCACCGTCCGGGTCGGCGACGTCGACCTCGGCGACCTCGGTGACGGGAAGCTCTCGGCGTTCCGGCGCGACCGGATCGGCTTCGTGTTCCAGTCGGTCAACCTGGTCCCGTTCCTCACCGCCAGGGAGAACCTGCTGGCCGTCCGCCAGTTCGGTGGCGGACGGATCGATCGGGCGGCCAGGGAGCGGGCCGACCAGCTGCTCGACGAGCTCGGCCTCGCCGATCGATCGAAGAACCTGCCGTCTCAGCTCTCGGGGGGGCAGAAGCAGCGGGTGGCGATCGGGCGGGCGCTGATGAACGACCCCGACCTGGTGCTGATCGACGAGCCGACCTCGGCCCTCGACTCGAAGCTCGGCCAGCAGGTGATGGAGCTGCTGCACCGCGAGATCAAGCAGCGCGGCGTGGCGGCGATCGTGGTCACCCACGACGAGCGAGTGATCGACTTCGGCGACCGCACGGTCGAGATCGTCGACGGGGCCCTGCAGTAGCCGGGCGCACGCTCAGCTCGTCGCCGGCAGGCCGACGGTCTCGTTGGTCGACGGTGTCATGCGTCGCCCGGTTGGTCGACGGTGTCATGCGTCGCCCGGTTGGTCGACGGTGTCGGCCATCTCGGCCACCAGGTCAGGGAAGCCGGGGCCGGCCGCCCTGGAGGCGAGGTGCCGGGCCAGGACGCGGAGCGGACCCGGCCAGGTGACGATGGCGTGGGTGGTGCCGCCGTCCCGCAGGCGGTCGATGGTGACCCGGTCCCGATCGAGGTCGCCGGTGAGGCCAACCGGCTCCAGGTCGGCGGCCGCCCAGACGGTGACCCGGGTCTGGGCCGGTGGCGGGGTCAGGGCGACGCCGTCGACGATCTCGCCGGCCAGCAGCCGTTCGACGTGCCCGACCACTGCCGCCGTCCCGTCGACGACGGCCAGCGCCCGACGCCGGCTCAGGTGATCGAGGATCGCCACCTCCTCGGCCAGGGTGGTCGGGTGGGCCGTGCCGCCGTCGAGCCAGACGCCCAGGTGGACGTGCTCGGTTTCGGTGGCCAGTGCCGCGGCCTCGATCACCGCCGGCCGCCCGGGTCGGCCGACCAGCACCGCCCACAGGCCCAGCCGGTCGGCCTCCATCGCCAGCGACCGGCGCCGATCCGCGTCGGGTTCGCCCCGCAGATCGAGCCCGAGCCTCACGGGGTCACCGCCCCGGCCCCGATCGGGTCGCCGACGAGGGGGACCAGCTCGGTCCCGATGCGCTCGATGACCTCGACCAGGGCGGTACGGGGCGGCTGGTCGTAGGCGATCCGGCACACCACCAGGTCGACGTCGTCGTAGCGGCCGAGCTCGTCGGCCACGTGCTCCGCCGACCCGACCACGGCCGACGCCTCCACCTCGTCCATCGACGCCTCGATGGCGGCGGTGAAGTCGACGCCCGTGTCGTCGGCGCCCCAGCCGAGTCCGGCGTAGACGAGGTAGCTCGAGCGGACCCAGTCGAGGGCCCGGCGCCGCTCACGGTCGCCGTCCGTGAGCCACAGGTTGCGGAGCAGGCCGACCGGGGGCGGGCGCCCGCCCTCGTCGCCGCCCGGGCCTGGCCGACCCCCGTCGATCCAGGCCCGCCGGTGGGCGGCGATGAGCGAGTCGACGACCTCCCTCGAGAAGGCCCCGGAGATGAACAGCCCGAGGCCGCGACGACCGGCTCGGCGGGCCGCGGCCTCGCTGGTCACGCCGACCCACAGCGGGGCCGGACGGTCGGCCGCCAGCTCGTCGAGCCCGGCGGTCATCCGCCGCACCCGATCGGTCATCGACAGCCCCTTGCCATCGAACTCGATCGGCCGGTAGCCCATGCCCATCCCGAGCTCGAAGCGACCGCCCGAGCGCGTGGTCAGCTCGGCCGCCGCCGCCGACACCCGCTCCGGTCGGTGCAGGGGCAACAGCAGCACCCCCGTCCCGACCCGCAGGCGCTCGGTCACCGCCAGCGCGGCCGAGGCGGCCGGCAGCAGCGCCGGGCAGTAACCGTCGTAGTAGCGATGGTGCTCGGACAGCCAGAGGCTGTCGATCCCGACCCGCTCGGCCAGCCGGGCATCGTCGAGCAGATCCCGGTAGGCGGCGGTGAAGGATCGCGGCGCCGTCGCCGTCGACTGCAGGCACCACAGGCCGACGCCGATCCGCACGGCGTCAGGCCCCCGCCGCCGGAGCCGCCGCCTGCTCGTCCGGGCTCGGCTCGGCCGGAGCCTGCCGTCGGGCGAACGCCGGCATGACCTCGGCGGCGAAGCGCTCGAGCTGCTCGCCGATCGTCTCGGGTCGGGCGCCGACCGGTTGGGCCACCATGACCTCCTCGAGCCCCGGGTACGTCTCCTGGACGGCGCTCAGCGCCTCGATCAGGACCTCGGGCGGGCCGACCAGCCACGACCCGGCGGCGATGGCGTCGTCGATCGTCGGCAGGCCGGCGGTCGCGGCCCTGGCCGGGTCGGCCAGCCGGTCGAGCTGATCGTCGGTGAGGCGGCCGGCGAAGCCGAGCGGCCCGAACATCTTCTGGTACTCCTCGAGGATCGGCCGCCCGGCCGCCTTGGCCTCGGCCTCGCTGTCGGCCAGATAGAAGGAGAAGCCGAAGACGAGGTCGGTGCCGAGCTCGGTGTCCCGGCCCCGCTCGGCCAGCTTGGCCTGCCAGCGCCTGGCGACGGTCTCCGACGCCCCGCCAGACGCAGCTCCTCCACCGACGAAGCCCTTGATGTCGTGGTCGAGCATGAAGTCGAGGCCGCGGTCCGATGCCGACACGATCGGCTGCCAGCACTCGGTCGAGTGACGGGGCTTGGGTACGAGCGTCAGATCCTCGAGCTCGTAGCCCCGGTACTCGATGCCGTCCGGCGGCAGCCGGTAGTGCCGGCCCCGATGGCGGAACGACGGCTGGCGCAGGGCGGTCAGCAACACCTCGACCTGCTCCTCGAACCGGTCCCTGGCTGCGTCCGGGTCGTCGGCCGCGCCGGCCGGGTCACCGGTGCCGGCGGGTCCGAGCGAGGCCAGCTCACGGGAGTGGTAGCCCCGACCGACCCCGAGCCGAACCCGCCCCCTCGTGAGGATGTCGGCCATCGCGTAGTCCTCGGCCAGCCGCAGCGGGTGCCAGACCGGGATGATGTTGAACCCGCAGCCGAACCGCAGCCGCTCGGTCCTGGCGGCCAGGTGGGTGGCCAGCAGTGGGATGTTGGGGATGCACTCGTAGCCCTCCCGCTGGAAGTGGTGCTCGGCCAGCCACAGCGTGTCGTACCCGAGGTCGTCCATCTGGACGGCCAGGTCCTCGGCCACGTGCAGCGGGCTGGCCAGGTGGTCGTCGTCGTACCAGCGGTCGTTGACGGCCGGCGTGTCGAAGCCGAGGTGCTCGTGGTCGACCTGGCCGACGTACAGCGTGCCGAAACGGGTGATCATGGGGTCCCCCTTCCCGACCCCGGTGTAGTCGAGGCTGCGTCGGCCGGTCGAAGCGGGTGCCGGTCCGGCCCCGGATCCGGCCGGGAACCGAGCAGGATCGGCGGCCAGGACGACGGTCGTCGCCGCGAGGGCTCTGTCGGCCCGGCGCCAGAGACCAGGCAGGTACCGCCCGTCGCTCCAGAGCCCGGCCGCCACCATCCCCGCCGCCGCCAGCTCGGTCCTGGCGGCGTCGACCGTGAACGTGGCGGACACCTCGGTCAGGAGGCGGTCACCCGGGTCGAGGCGGAGCACGAGATCGTTGGCCAGGGCCACGTCGATGCGCCGGTCGGCGACGAGGTGCATCTCGATCCACGACGCCTTCCGTTCCACACCGCCCGATGGTCGAACCAGGCCGGATCGAGGGCGGCGTCGTCGAGGGAGAGCTCCCGCCCGATCACCCGGATCAGGTCGCGGTTGAACTCGGCGGTCACGCCGGCCTCGTCGTCGTAGGCCCGGACCAGCGTCTCGGGGTCCCTCACCAGGTCCATCCCGATCGGCAGCCGATCGTCGCGGCCGAGCGTTTCCCCGAGCAGTGCATCAACTGCGGGGAGGGCCAGCCCCTCCCCGCAGATCGTCGAGCAGCGCCGAGCTCACCGGCCGGCCTTGGCCAACTGCTTGTGCTTGCGGTTCGACAGCTCGCCCCGCTCGGCGAAGTCCTTGAGCTCGACCAGGAACGTGTCGAGCGTGTTCTTCAGCTTGATGGCGAACATCGGTCCCATCACCTTGCCGACGGCGTTGGTCTCCATCCGGATGCCGAGGCTGACCGATGACCGGCCGGGCCCGGCCGGCACCACCTCGACCGTGTTCTGGGCCAGCGTGATGTACGACGGCAGCCCGGTCGCCCGGAAGGTGTACCGCCTCGCCGCCTCGTCGTAGTCGATGAACGTCTCCTGGATGTCGCCGAAGGTGGTGGCGCAGACCCGACCGCCGACCGTGGCCCCGTCCGGCGCCGTCGCCTCGGGGTTCGGGGCCGACGCCTGCACGGCGGAGGACCACTCGCCGACCCGGTCGAAGTCGTGGGCAACGATCTCCCACAGGCGGCCGGCGTCGACGTCGACCTCGATGGACTTCTCGAACTGCATGGCGGATCTCCTCGTGATGTCGGCCCGGCTCGGGCCGGGCGACCGCTCCTCGATCGCCTCCTGGTCCCATCACAACCCGCCAGGCCGGGCCCCGACATCGCCCGGCGTCGAGGTTCACCCGTGCACCGGACGGTGATGACGCCCCGTCGGCCGGACGGCCCGGCTCCGGGTGAAACGGCACCGGCCGGCGGCGCCTCCGACGGGTGAATCCGGGCCTCGGGTGGTCCGGTCGGGCCCCCGATCGGGCACGCTGGAGGCGTGATCGAGCCCCCGATCCCGCTCGTCTGGGCCAAGCTCCAGCCGCCCCGGCCGCCGGCCGGTGTCATCGAGCGGGGCGAGCTGGTCGCCGATCTGGTGCGGCCCCGGGCGGCGCTGACCGCCATCGTCGCCCCGGCCGGCTACGGCAAGACGACGCTCGCAGCCCAGTTGGCAGGCCGCCTCGACGCCGACCTGGCCTGGCTGTCGCTGGAGTCGGCCGACGACGATCCCGTCCGCTTCCTGACCTACCTCGCCGCCTCGCTCTGCCACGCCGGCGTCGATGGCTCCGACGCCGCCTACGAGCAGCTCGCCTCCGGCGCCGACGGTGTCGCCGCCGCCTCCCTCACCCTGCGCTCGGCCGTCGAGCGCCACCCCCGCCGGGTCGTCCTCGTACTCGACGACGTGCAGGCGGTCGGCGACGCCGTGATCGAGGCCACGGTCGGCGACTGGCTCCGACACCCGCTGACCGATCTGCGCATCATCGCCGCCTCCCGCCACGACCTCCCGCTCCCGGTCGGTCGGCTGCGCAGCCAGGGCCTGCTGACCGAGGCCAGGATCGCCGACCTCGCCTTCGATCGCGACGAGTCGGCCGCACTGTTGGCCGCCGCCTTCGGCCTCGGCCAGCTCACCGCCGACCAGCTCGTCGCCCTCGAGCGACGGACCGAGGGCTGGCCCGTCGGGCTCTACCTGGCCGGCCTCACGTTGCGGGACGAGCCCGACATGGCCAGCAGCCTGGCCCGCTTCACCGGCGACACCCGCCACCTCGACGAGTACCTGGCGGCCGAGGCGATGGACGGGCTGTCCGACGACGACCGGGCGTTCGCGCTCGCCACCAGCATCCTGTCGACGCTGCACCCCGATCTGTGCGACGCGGTCACCGAGGGCGCCGGGAGCCTGCGCGCCCTCCGCCGGCTGGCGGCCGAGAACGTCTTCACCGAGATCCTCGACGACGGGGCCACCGTCTTCCGCTACCACCCGCTGTTCCGGGAGCACCTGCGCTCGTCGCTCCGGGAGAACCACCCCGAGCAGGTTGCCGGGCTCCACGATCGGGCCTCCCGCTGGTTCGAGGGCCGCCGCGACCACGAGGAGGCCGTCGACCACGCCATCGCATCCGGCGACACCGGCCGAGCCGAGGCGCTGATCCTCGACACCTTCCTGCAGTACGCCAACGCCGGCCACTTCGGCACCGTCGCCGGCTGGGTCGACGGGCTCGGTCCCCGCCACGAGCGTCGGGCCGAGACGGCGACGGCCATGGCCTGGCTCAGCCTCAACGTGCGCCGCTACGACGATGTCGACCGCTGGCTCGAGCTGGCCGCGACCAACGGCGCGACCCCGGCGGAGCTGGCCCTGGCCCAGATCCACACCCCGGCCGTCGACATCCACCGGGCCCGACACCTCGGCGACGTCGGGGCGATGCTGCGACACACCGACCTGGCACTGGACGCCGACCGGGCCATCGACTGGTCGGCCATGAGTTGGGAGGGCATGGTCTTCGGCGAGCAGGCGGCCCGGATGGCGGCCCGGTCGGCGGTGGCCTCGGCGGCCTACTGGGCCGGTCGGCCCGACGAGGCCCGCCGGTTCGCCCTCGACGCCCTGGCCATGAACAGCGACGCCTCCCTGACCCTGGAGCGGGTGTTCTGCTACCAGTACCTGGCGATGGCGGCGGTCGATGTCGGCGACCACGAGGAGGCACTGGCCCACGCCGACCAGGCGCTCGCCCTCATCACGCCGAGCCAGGAACCGAGCCACCTTCCGGTCCTCGCCCATCTCGCCCGATCGATCGCTCTGAGCGAGACGGGCCGCCCCGTCGACGCGGCCGAGGCCCTGGCGTCGGCCCGGCGGGTGGCGGCCTACCGGCGCGAGCCACTCAACGATGCGGCCATCGAGCTGCAGCACGCGGTCGTCCTCCACCAGACGACGGAGGTGGAGGCGGCCAGGGCGGCGCTGCGGGCGGCGAGGACCATCGTGGAGGAGCTGCCCGACCCCCGCTTCGACGAGCGGCTGCGGGCAACCGAGAACGCGATCCGCTTCGTCGCCCCCGACGCCGACGCCCTCCCCGTCGGGGCCAGGGAGCTCACCGATCGGGAGCGGGCGGTTCTCGTGCTGCTGCCCCACCAGCTCAGCCGACGCGAGCTGGCCCGGCAGCTCCACGTGTCGGAGAACACGGTCAAGACGCACCTGACGTCGATCCGCCACAAGCTCGGCGTCACCGGTCGGGCATCGATCGTCGAGCGGGCGGTCGACCTCGGGCTCATCCCCGACGCCGAGCCGACCGTCTGACGTCGCCGAGTCGTCCGACGTCGCCGACGTCGGCGCAGCCGGGGGCCGCTCAGGACCAGGCGGCCTCCAGCTCCTTGAAGTAGGTGACGGCCTCGGGGCTCCACCGGGTCCGCCGTTCCTCGAACAGGCCCTGGGCCCGGAGCCCGATCCAGTCGTCGGGCAGGAGCTGCACCGGGATCTCCGGGTCGCGGAACGGGAAGCGGCGCCAGGCGTGGACGAGGTGGATCAGCTCGGCGAAGCACGCTTCCGGGCCGTCCGGATCGGCCGGCTCGAACCGGTCGACGAAGTCCCGGTAGGCCGTGGCCAGGCCGTCGAGGTCCCAGGCCCTGGCCAGGATCACGTCGTCGGTGGAGAGGGTGCCGGTGGTACCGGCCATGACCACCGCCTGGCGATCGAGTTCCAGCTCGGCCAGGACCCGGTTGGCTGCGACCTCCCGATCGCAGTACGGCGAGATGGCAACGGTCGGAGCGAGGAACCCGAAGCCCTCGAACGACAGTCGGGTCTGCAGCAGCCGCCGCTCGCGGCGCTTGGCCTCGGGGACCGAGCACTGGACCAGCAGCCACCGGCCGTCCCACGTCTCGGCCCGCCGACCGAAGCGGTAGATCCGCTCGGCCCCCGCCTCGAGCAGCGCCCGCCCCTCGTCGGTCAGGTGCCACCTGGTCCGCCGACCCTGGCGTGACGACTCGATCCGGCCGTCGTCGCGGAGGCGGCTCAGCACCTGCCGAGCGTTCCGGTCCCGGTAGCCGGCGACGGTCAGGGCGTCGACCAGCGTCCCGCTCCACGCGCCGGCCCCGGACGGCAGCACGAACTCGCCGAGCACGGTCAGCATCACCGACTTGGCACTGTCGCCTCGCCGGGGCCGGAGGTCGCGGTCGTCGGAGCGGGAGGTCATCTCGTCTGGTGCCAGGGGAGGGGCCGGGGGCCGGCCCGAACGTACCACAGCACCCCCGGAGGCCAACAGGGTCTCCCGGCCGGCCGACCCGGCCGCCGCCCTCGATGTGGCGACGGCACCTCCGGTACGGTTGGGTCATGGCGAACGGACACGAACACGGACCGACCAGGGACCTCACCGACCGGGCGAAGGAGTCGGCCAGGGTCGCGATCGAGGCGGCGTCCGACACCGTGATCGGGCTGTCGCACGAGATCTGGGAGCATCCCGAGCTGGCGTTCGAGGAGGTCCGGGCGGCCGATGCCTGCTGCCAGGTGCTCGACAAGGCCGGCTTCGACGTGGCCACCGGCGTGGCCGGGCTCGACACCTCGTTCGTGGCCACGATCGGTTCCGGCTCGCTGACGATCGGCATCTGCGCCGAGTACGACGCCCTGCCGAAGATGGGCCACGCCTGCGGCCACAACATGATCGCCGCATCGGCCATCGGGGCCGGGCTCGGCCTGGCCGAGATCGCCGACGACCTCGACCTCACGATCCGGGTGCTCGGCACGCCGGCCGAGGAGGGCGGCGCCGGCAAGGTGGTCATGTTGGAGGCCGGTGAGTTCGACGGCCTGCACGCGGCGATGATGATCCACCCGGCGCCGATGGAGAGCGACATCTTCCCGACGCTCGCCTCGACCCACTGCGACTACCACTTCCACGGCAAGCCGGCCCATGCCTCGATGGCCCCCCAGATCGGCATCAACGCCGCCGACGCCATCACCGTCTCCCAGGTGGCGATCGGGCTGTTGCGCCAGCACCTCGAACCGGGCGATCAGGTCCACGGCATCGTGATCGACGGCGGCGAGGCGCCGAACATCGTGCCGTCGGAGGCGATCGCCCAGTACATCGTCCGGGCCCCCGACCTCGAGGCGATGCACAAGCTGCAGGCCAGGATCGAGCGCTGCTTCGAGGCCGGGGCGCTGGCAACCGGGGCCAGGCTCGAGAAGGAGATCAAGGCGGCCCCCTACTCCGAGTTCCGCCACGACGAGGACCTGGCGGTGGCCTACCGGGCCAACGCCGAGACGCTCGGCCGCACGTTCGCCCCCCGGGCCACCAAGGGTGCGGCCTCGACCGACATGGCCAACGTGTCGCTGCTGATGCCGACGATCCACCCGAGCATCGGCCTCGACTGTGCCCCGGCGGTCAACCACCAGCCCGAGTTCACCGCCCACTGCGCGACCGGCGAGGCCGACAGGGCCACGGTCGAGGGGGCGATGGCGATGGCGATGACCTGCCTCGACGCCACTGCGGCCGGACCGATCCGCGATCGCCTGCTGGCCAACGACACCACCTACGGCGGCCGCGACTCCTACCCGTGGAGCGCCCCGTCCTGAGCCTCGGGCGATCACCGGTCAGCCGGTGGGCGCCTCCGCCCCCACGTTCTACATGTTCTTGACGGATTGCGATCGATTTGTAGACTGACCGGCCATGAGTGAGCCCTTCGTCGACGCCAGGACCGAGCCGGACCGCTACCGGCACTGGACCGTCACCAACGACGGGCCGGTGGCGACGGTGACGCTCGCCGTCGACCCCGATGGCGGTCTCCGGGCCGGCGACTACGAGCTCAAGACGAACTCGTACGACCTGAGCGTCGACATCGAGCTGCGGGACCTGCTGGAGCGGCTTCGCTTCGAGCACCCCGAGGTTCGCGCCGTCGTGGTGACCGGCGGGCTCGACAAGATCTTCTGCGCCGGCGCCAACATCCAGATGCTGGCCACCTCGTCGCACGCCCACAAGGTCAACTTCTGCAAGTTGACCAACGAGACCCGCAACTCGATCGAGGACGCCACCGCCAACTCCGGGCAGGTCTGGATCGCCGCGGTCAACGGCACTGCGGCCGGCGGGGGCTACGAGCTGGCGCTGGCCTGTGACGAGATCCTGCTCGTCGACGACCGGTCCTCCGCGGTGTCGCTGCCCGAGGTGCCGCTGCTGGCCGTCCTGCCCGGCACCGGGGGCCTGACCCGGGTGGTCGACAAGCGCCATGTCCGACGCGACCGGGCCGACGCCTTCGCCACCCGAACCGAAGGCATCCGGGGCAGGCAGGCCGTGGAGTGGGGACTGGTCGATGCGGTGGCCCCCGCCTCTGCGTTCGACGACCTGGTGGCCGAGCGGGCGGCGGCCCGGGTCGAGTCCGCCGATCGGGGCGCCGGGGCCGAGGACGGGCCCGGTGTGGCCCTCACCCCGATCGAACGGGTCGAGACGGCCGATGGCCTGCGCTGGTCCACCGTGTCGGTGGCGATCGACCGTCAGCTGCGGGCGGCGACGATCACCGTCGAAGCGCCGGCCGATCCCCAACCGTCGACACCGGACGAGCTGGTCGCGGCCGGGGCCGAGGCCTGGGTGCTGGCCGCGGCCCGGGACCTCGACGACGCCATCCTCCACCTCCGGTTCAACGAGCCCGAGGTCGGGACCTGGCTGCTGGCCACCAGCGGCGACCCGGCGGCGGTGCTGGCCGCCGAATCGGTCATCGTGCCCCCGCCCGACGGACCCGAGCACTGGCTGGCCCGGGAGGTCCGGCTGCTGTGGGCCCGGGTGCTCAAGCGGCTCGACGTGTCGGCCCGGTCGCTGTTCGCCCTGATCGAGCCAGGGAGCTGCTTCGCCGGGCTCCTGGTCGAGCTGGCCCTGGCCGCCGACCGCAGCTACATGCTGGAGGGCACCTGGGAGGACCCCGACCGCGACACCGAGCTGCCGGCGCCGACCCTCGAGCTGTCGTCGCTGAACCTCGACGGCCTGCCGATGGGCAACGGGCTGAGCCGGCTGGCCAGCCGCTTCTGGGGACGGCCGGCCGACCTCGCTGTGGCGGCCGCCGAGGTCGGCCGGGCGCTCGACGGACCCGAGGCCGAGGAGGTCGGCCTCGTCACCGCGGCCATGGACGACATCGACTGGGAGGACGAGATCCGGGTCATGATCGAGGAGCGGGCCAGCTTCTCGCCCGACGCCCTGACCGGGATGGAGGCCAACCATCGCTTCGTCGGCCCCGAGACGCTGGAGACCAAGATCTTCGCCCGACTCACCGCCTGGCAGAACTGGATCTTCCAGCGCCCCAACGCGGTCGGCCCCGAGGGTGCGCTCCAGCGGTTCGGGACCGGGTCGCGACCCGACTTCGACCGCCGCCGCGTCTGAGTCGCCCGCCAGCGCCCGGTCCCAGCAGCTGTCCGGAATCGACCATGTGCGGTCCCGATTCCACCTTTCGACGCCGACCGGCGGTGGAGACGATGGAGGGCGACGATCGACGGAACGGGAGGCCACCGATGGGCCGCAAGCTCGACAACGCCAAGAACCTCTACCTCGAGGGGATCCTCGAGGGCCGGGCCAGGGAGGCGGTCACCGCCTACACCGGCGACCGCTACACCCAGCACAGCACCGGGGTGCGCGACGGCATCGAGGGATTCGTCGAGTTCTTCGAGGACTTCCTGGAGCGCAACCCGGTCCGCGACATCCGCATCGTCCGAGGCTGGGAGGACGGCCGGTACGTGTTCCTGCAGGCCTACCAGAACATCAACGACGGCGAGGCCGAGTGGGTCACCACCGACTTCTTCGACACCGACGAGGACGACAGGATCGTCGAGCACTGGGACGTCATCGCCGCCGTCGCCGGGCCCAACCCGTCCGGGCGCACCCAGATCGACGGCTCGACCGAGATCGCCGACCTCGACCGGACCGAGGCCAACAAGGCGGTCGTCCGTGGCCTGATCGCCGATTGCCTGGCCGTCGGGGCCACGGCGGCCAACCTCGCCGACTACATCGCTGCGGACTACCTCCAGCACAACCCCGAGGTCGGCGACGGGCGCGATCACTTCGCCGCCCTGGTCCAGGACCCCGATCGCCCGCTCAACTATGACGAGCTGGTGCTCTGCGTCGGTCGTGGCAACTTCGTGGCCACGCTGTGTCGGGCCAACTGGAACGGCGATCCACTCGCCCAGGTCGACATCTTCCGCCTGGAGGACGGCAAGGTGGTCGAGCACTGGGACAACAGCGAGCCGGTGCCGTCGCCCGAGGAGTCGGTCAACTCGGGCAAGTTCTGAGCGCCGCCGGACATGCCACCGAGACACGACACACAATCTTGACGAATCGGTCACCGATTGTAGACTAAACGGTACCGCAGCCGACTCAGCGAGGTGCCCGATGGTCGCCGTCGACATCGACGCCAAGATCCCGAACAACGTCGACCTGGCCGGCGACCGCCGTCTCCAGCGGGCCCTGGAGGGATGGCAGCCGAAGTTCATCCGCTGGTGGGAGGAGCTCGGGCCGGTGGCCTTCCAGCGCAACCCGGTGTTCCTCCGCACGGCGATCGACGTCGGCCGCCAGGGTTGGGCCAACTTCGACCACGTCGAGATGCCCGACTACCGCTGGGGCATCTTCCTGGCCGAGCAGGAGCAGGACCGCACGATCGCATTCGGTGACCACAAGGGCGAGGACGTCTGGCAGGAGGTGCCGGGTGAGTACCGGGCCGACCTGCAACGGCTGATCGTCGTCCAGGGTGACACCGAGCCGGCCTCGGTCGAGCAGCAGCGCCACCTCTGCCTGACCGCCCCCTCGCTGTACGATCTGCGCAATCTCTTCCAGGTGAACGTCGAGGAGGGCCGCCACCTGTGGGCGATGGTCTACCTCCTCCATCGCTACTTCGGGCGGGCCGGTCGTGACGAGGCCGACGAGATGCTGGAGCGCCACTCGGGCGACGCCGACAACCCCCGCATCCTCGGGGCCTTCAACGAGGAGACGCCCGACTGGCTCTCCTTCTTCATGTTCACCTACTTCACCGATCGCGACGGCAAGTACCAGCTGGCCTCGCTGCGGGAGTCGGCCTTCGACCCGCTCAGCCGGACCTGCGACTTCATGCTGAAGGAGGAAGCCCACCACATGTTCGTCGGGGCGACCGGCGTCGGTCGGGTGGTGCAGCGGACCCTCGAGCTGATGGCCGAGCACGACACCGACGACGTGCACCCCCACGGCGGGATCAACCTCGACGTGATCCAGAAGTACCTCAACTTCCACTACTCGGTGTCGCTCGATCTGTTCGGGGCCGAGACGTCGACCAACGCCGCCAACTACTTCGCCGCCGGGCTGAAGGGTCGGTTCCAGGAGGAGCGGCGGGATGACGACCACGTGCTCAAGGACTCGACCCGCCTCGTCCCGGAGGCCACGGCCGACGGCATCGGGTCCCGTGAGGTCACCCAGCTGGCGGCGCTCAACGAGACACTGCGGGAGGACTACACCGAGGACTGCCGAAAGGGTCTCGACCGGT
Source organism: Acidimicrobiales bacterium (assembly GCA_028285495.1). GTDB lineage: Bacteria > Actinomycetota > Acidimicrobiia > Acidimicrobiales > SZUA-35 > JAHELU01. Next base: position 157,860 of record JANQPB010000044.1, on the reverse strand, counting down.
GGAACCGCACGATCGCCGAGGCCGGGTCCGACGTCGGGCTGACGCTGCCCCACATCGGCTTCAACCGCAACGTCGGCACGTTCCGGGACCACCACGTGTCGCCGGACGGTCGGATCGTCGACGAGGCCACCTGGGCCGACAACGTCGACGCCTGGCTGCCGAGCGAGGACGACCGGGCCCACGTGATCTCGCTCCAGGCCAGGGTGACCGAGCCAGGCAAGATGGCAGGCTGGCTCGGGGCGCCGGCGCAGGGGATCAATCGGAAGCCGGTCGACTACGACTACGTCCGGCTGTAGCCAGACCCCCCGCCGTCGATCGTCGGGCGGCCGGCGGCCGGCCCGGGCCGACGGCCCGAACCGGCGCCGACGGGCGAGCTAGGCGTCGACCGAGCTGCGGTCGTCGGCGCGGGCGCGCAGGTCGATGACCGTGTCGACCTCGATGGCCTCGTCGACCGACAGCCGGCCGGGGCCGAGCAGGACGACGGCGGACAGCCCGGCGATGTAGGCCAGGTCGAGCTCGGCGCTGCCGAGGATGGCCGGCAGCTTCACGAAGGCCATCGCCCCGAGCAGCACCGCGATCTGGATCGCGGCGGCGATTCGGGTACCGATGCCGAGGATGAGGGCCGTCCCGACGGCGATCTCGATCACTGCGACCAGGGGTGCGGTGAACCCCGCGGCGGGCACGTCGTTGCTGGCGAAGAAGCTCTCGACGTTGGTCAGTCCGGTATCGAACTTGTCGATGCCGTGGAACAGCAGCAGCCCGCCGATGACGAGTCGGAGGACGAGCGGCGCCAGGTTGGCCTGGCGCGACAAGGCAGCGTTGAGGGTGTTCATGGGTGAGGGGCTCCTCGGTGGTCGGCGGGCACGGCGGATCTCGACGCCCGTTCGCGAGGAACCGGAGCCCCCGGGACCCCATTCCGGTCCACGCCCGATTCCGGTCGGGTTCGTCGCCGGGCCGGCGAGCGCTCGGTCCGATCCAGGACCAGGTCGGCGGGAACGTCGACGGCGAGCCCGAGTCGGAACCTCGCCGGCGGCCCGACCGCCACCAGCGGACCGACGACGGGACCGAGCTCCTCCCACGCCCGCCATTCCACCCGGACCAGGCCGAGGACCGCCCCGGGCTCGGTGCCGACGCCGTCGACCCCCATCGTCGCCAACCGCTCCCGCTGGCGTCGATGGTCGGCGAGCACCACGCCGATCGGATCGTCACCAGGATCGACGACGGACCGCTTGACCACCAGCGCCCCGACCGGAGGAACGAAGCCGTCGGCGGTGACGAGGGCCCGCCCGTCGCTGAGCCTCGACAGGGCGGTCGTCTCGCCGGCATCGCTGCGGACCAGGAGCGTCCGGTCGTCGTCGACCCGGTACACGTCGAGGCCGGGCCGGCGGCCGTCGTCCGGATCGACCTCGGCGTCGACCCGCTCGAGCCGCACGGCGAAGTCGAGCCCGGTCCCGACATCGAGTCGGTCGGTCGGCCCGCCCGGTACCGGGCACAGCATCGCCGTCGGGTCACGCCATCGCAGCAGGTAGCGATGTGTCACCGGCCCGGTCCCGACGGCGAGCGCCAGCCGGAGGACCGCCGAGGCGGCAGCGGCGGCGACGGCGACGAGAGCGATCTCGACCGGACGGGAACCGCCGACGGCCGCCACCACGGCCGTGGCCACGCCGACGACCACCGCCTCGACCACGACCCGCTCGATCACGCTGGTCACGACGTAGCGCCGGAGCCAGCGCAGGTGACGATCCATGGCCTGCCCATCGGCCGCGACCGGCCGGACGGGAGCCTTGAACTCGCTCGACATCGGCCGATCGGAGTGCGGTGCTCGCCGTCGTCTTCGCCACCATCTCCGGGCTCTCGTACGGCGCCTCCGACTTCTCGGGCGGCCTGGCCTCCAAGCGAAGCGACCCGGTTGCCGTCACCCTGGCCATGCAGGTGGCCAGCCTGCTGGCGTTGCTCGCGGTGCTCACCGTCTACCGGCCGGGCTCGTTGCTCGGGACCGATCTGCTGTGGGGGGCGGCGGCCGGCCTCGGCATCGCCGTCGGCCTGTCGGCGTTCTACGAGGCCCTGGCCCGGGGGCCGATGTCGACGGCGGCCTCGGTCACCGGCCTGGTCGGCTCGCTGATCCCGGTCCTCGTCGGGCTCGCCCTCGGTGAGGTTCCGAGCTCGCTGACCCTGGCCGGGATCGCCCTGGCGGTGCCAGCCGGGGTGGCCGTCTCCGTCGGTGGCCTGGCTCGGCTGGCCGACGGGATCGACCTCGGCCCCCGGGACCGGATCCGGCTGCGTCTCCGCCAGGCCCGCACCCGAACGCTGGCGCTCGTCGCCGGCGCCGGCTTCGGGTCGTTCTTCGTCGCCCTCGCCCAGACCTCGGCCGACGGTGGTCTACACCCGCTGCTCGGCGCCCGGGCTGCCGCCATCGCCGTCCTCGGGCTTGCCGCTGCGCTCCGCGCCCGATCGGCCGTTCGGGTCGGTGTCGATCGGGGCGACCTCGGCGCGATCGTCGCCGCCGGCGTGCTCGACTGCTCGGCCAACAGCTTCTACCTGCTCGCCCTCGACGGGGGTTCGCTGACCTGGGTGGCGGCCGTCGTGTCGCTCTATCCGGTGGCCACCGTCCTGCTGGCCCGGCTGGTCCTGGCCGAGCGGATCGTGCCCGTCCAGACCGCCGGCCTGGTCGGTGCGGCCACGGCCCTGGTCCTGGTCGGCGTGGGGGCCGGCTAGCCCAGTTGAGCACCCCGAGCTCAGGTGCTCGCCCGACGTGCCGATGTAGGGACCGTGCAAAGTGCGTGGAAAGCCTGGGCCCTGGCCGCGGCCTCGCTGACCGTTGTCTACTTCGCGGTCGAGAAGTCGCCCGAGTCGAAGCTGGTGCTGTACAACGGCGTCGGCTTCATGTCGCTGGTGCTCCTCGTCGTCGGAGTGTGGCGGCACCGTCCCCGACCGATGGCCCCCTGGCTCTGGTTCGGGGCCGGCCTGGCGTCGTTCCTCACCGCCGACGTCATCTACTACGTGATCGAGCTGCGGGCCGGCGAGGCCGGGCCGCCCTTCCCCAACATCGCCGACGCCTTCTACCTGTCGATGTACCCGCTGATGATCGTCGGGCTCACCCTGATGGTGCAGCACGTCGCCCCCGGTCGCAGCCGGGCCAGCTTCATCGACGGTGCGGTCGTCGGCATCGCCATGTTCGGCATCCTCTGGGTGCTCTTCGTCGACGACTTCTTCGGGTCGGGCACCAGTCTCGACGCCCTGGCGGTGTCGCTCGCCTATCCGGTGATGGACGTGGCCCTCCTGGCGGTGGCGGCCCGGTTGGTGGTGACGGTCCACCTGAAACACCCGCCGTTCGCCTTCATCGTCACCGCCATCGGCTCGCTCGCCATCGCCGACACCGGCTACCAGATCTACCTGCAGAACGGGACGTTCAGGACCGGGCTGTTCATCGACGCCTTCTGGCTGCTGTTCTACGTCGGCTTCGCCCTCGCCGCATTGCATCCGACCGTGGCCCGCAAGCCACCGGAGCCCGAGGACATGGACCGCCTCACACCGGTGCAGCTGGTGATCATGTTCGTCGCCACCCTCAGCGTCCCGGTCGTCGATCTCTTCTGGGGCAACCAGCAGGACCGGATCGTCACCATCTCCTGCTCGGCCCTCCTGTTCCTCCTGATCCTGGTCCGCATCTTCGACCTGACCCGCACGATCGAGCAGGGCAAGGACCGGCTCCGTCACGACGCCGAGCACGACTCGCTGACCGGCCTGGCCAACCGGGTCCGTTTCGCCGACCGGACCCGGACGGCGCTGGCCGCAGCCGAGGGCCGGCACCCGGTCGCGGTGCTGTTCATCGACCTCGACGACTTCAAGACGGTCAACGACAGCCTCGGCCACCAGGCCGGCGACCGGCTGCTGGCCGAGGTCGCCTCGCGGTTGGACGGCGTCACGAGGGCCGGCGACACGGTGGCCCGCTTCGGGGGCGACGAGTTCGCGGTGCTGCTCGAGTCGGCGGTCGACCGGCGCGATGCCATGAACGTGGCCCGCCGGGCCCTCGAGGTGCTTGGCGAGCCCATCGACCTCGGGGTCCGCAGCGTTCGGGCCCAGGCCAGCATCGGCATCGCCCTCGACCTCGACGGGACCTCGGACGTCGACTCGCTGATGCGCAACGCCGACGTCGCCATGTACCTGTCGAAGTCGAGGGGCAAGGGTCGCTTCGAGTTCTTCGAGCCGACGATGCACGAGGAGGCGGTCGAGCGCCTCGATCTCAAGGCCGACCTGCAGCGGGCCCTCGACGAGGGCCAGTTCCAGCTGCACTTCCAGCCGATCTTCGACCTCAAGTCCGGCAAGGTCAGCCTGGTCGAGGCGCTGATCCGCTGGAAGCACCCGGAGCGGGGCATGATCGCCCCGGACCGGTTCATCCCCCTGGCCGAGGAGAACGGGCTGATCGTGCCGATCGGCGACTGGGTGCTCCGGGAGGCCTGCCGCCAGGCCGCCCAGTGGCAGAAGATCCCCGGTTGCGAGGAGATCAGCGTCTCGGTCAACCTGTCGATGCGACAGCTCGAGGACGACCGCCTGATCAACGGCCTGACCAACGCCATCGCCGCCGCCGGCCTGCCGGCCAACCGGCTGGTGCTGGAGATCACCGAGTCGATGCTGGCCATCGACGCCGACGCCAGCGTCGGGATCCTGGGCCAGCTCAAGACCATCGGGGTCAAGCTGGCCATCGACGACTTCGGCACGGGCTACTCGTCGCTCAGCTACCTCAAGGCGTTCCCGGTCGACGCCATCAAGATCGACCGGTCGTTCATCAACGAGCTCCACCGCTCGTCGACGTCGTCGGCCCTGGTCGAGGCGGTGGTCAACCTGGCTCGGGCCCTGGGGGCCTACACGGTGGCCGAGGGCATCGAGTACGCCGACCAGGCCGGCATCCTCCGCCGCCTCGGCTGCGACCGTGGGCAGGGCTTCTACTACTGCCGCCCGCTCAACGGCCCGGCCCTCACCGCCCTGTTCCGCGAGCACCTCGACGACGAGCTGGAGCCGCTCGAGGCCTGGCGGCAGCAGTCGGAGGAGGTCCAGGACCGCGGCTTCGACATCGAGCTGCGCAACGGGCTTCCCGAGATCCGGGCCGCCTCGGCCGACGTCCAGCAGCTGGCCGAGGACCTCAAGCTGCCGATCATGGGCAGCTGGTCGTGGCTGCAGCACTGGGCCGAGTCGTTCACCAACTGGACGCCCATGATGGTCGACGTGCGGATGCCCGAGACGGGGCAGCTCGCGGCCTACGCCCTGCTTGCGGTCGACCAGGCCGACTCGGGCGCCCGGGTCATGGCCATGGGCCACACCACCTCGCTGTGGGCCGGGTTGCCGGCCCGCGATCCGGCCGCGGCCCGCGCGCTGGCCGCGGCGATCATCGACTGCCTCGACCAGCTGTCCGACACCTGGGCCCTCGAGCTGGAGCAGATCCCCGAGGACGATCCCACGGTCCGCCACCTCAGCGAGCTGCTCGACAACGGTCAGTTGCTGCCCGAGCTGCGGGTCCCCCGGGTCGTGTTCTCGACCGCTCACAACGCCGATCAGGTCCTCTCCAAGGGCAAGCGCAAGCAGCTGCGCAAGGCCCGCAACCGGATCGAGCAGGCCGGTCTGGAGATGGTCATCTCGTTCGACCGGGGTCGGGCCATCTCGTCCGAGCTGATCGACGAGGTCGAGGCGGTCCACATCTCCCGCGATCGTCACGCCAGGCGCAACAGCGACCTCGACCGACCGGCGGAACGCGAGTTCTGGCGGCGGGTCGTCGAGGGGGGCAACGACGACTGGGAGATCGAGATCGCCACCCTCCGGCTCGACGGCGAGCTGGCGGCCTACGCGGTCGCCATCCTCGACGGCGACACCTACCGCATCTACGACGGCCGGATGGCGACCGAGTGGCAGCACTACTCGCCAGGCCGACTCGTCGAGTCGGCGGCGCTGTCGCGGGCGCTGTCCGACCCTCGATTCGCGGTGCTCGACTGGATGTCCGGCATCGCGGCCGAGAAGCTGCTCACCACCAACTTCGCCGAGAGTCGGCTCCGGCTGGTGGCGACCTCGACCCACCGCTCGTCGGCGCTGGCCAAGGTCGGAACCGTCAGCGCGAGCTGACGGCGAGGCCCGCATCGCCCCACGCCGTTGTGGGGTGATGCGGACCCTGCCGTCAGCAGGATCGGCCCGTGGGGAGGTCGGGCCGATCGGGTGATCAGGCGGCCAGGGCGCCCCGGAGGTCGGCCAGACCACGGTGGACCAGGCTCTTGGCCGTGCCGGTCGGGATGCCCATGACCTCGGCGACCTCGGGCAGCGTGTGGCCGCCGTAGAACCGGAGGATGATCGCCTTGCGGCGGCGAGGGGCGATCGAGGACAGGGCGTCGACCAGGTAGTGCGACTCGGCCGGGGCCGATGGTCGGAGGGTCGGATCGGTCTTGCGCCGGACCCGGCGCTTGCGCAGCTCGTCGTTGCAACCGTTGACCACCGCCGTCCGCAGATAGACCGCCGGCTGCTCGAGATCGTGCCAGCGGATCCAGACCCGTTGGAAGGCCTCCTGGACGACGTCCTCGGCGACGGACGGCTGATCGACGAGACCGGTGGCCAGGCGGAGCATGTGGCGGTGGCGATCCTCGAACAGTCGGTCGAAGCCGGTGGCCCGCTCGGCGTCGGCGAGCCCGGCGGCGCCGGGGTCAGCGGGGCCATCGGCTCGGGTCCGGCCGTCGGCGGCCCGGTCCCGCTGGTCGGTCGCTTGGTGGTGGAGCTCCATGATCGTCATGGCCCGTCGATCCTCTCGTGCCCCGGAGAGATTGGTCTCGGGGTCTCGTTGCTGTTGGGGCATCGTGCCAATCGACCGCGATCGGGTACATAGGGGCCACACCCCATACCGGCCCGGGGGCCGTCGGCGAAACCCGGTGGGAGCGCTCCCGCCGACCCGGGACGCAGCGTGGACGGGGATGCGGTATCTTGGGCGGCGGCGATGCGGGGTCGGTGGCCGGGAACGCCGCGGCCACGGCGAGCGGGAAACCCGCTCGGGAGCGAGCGAACCGTGACCAACGACGACGATTCCCAACCCGGATCCGGGCCCGGCGACGGCACCGGCGACGCCGACTCCTGGGTGGCCGAGTGGGTCGGCCTGTTCGAGGAGATCGAGGAGACCGACGGGGCCGGCGACGCCGAGCAGGCACCGCATGCGGACGGGCCCGGCCGTCACGACGACGCCGGCGACGGCGACCGTCCCGACGGCGCCGGCGACCACCCCTGGGGCGATCGTGACGCCGGTGCCGACGACCGTGGCGAGCGCATCGTCGACGAGGGCCGCCGGTCACTCCCACCCCCACCCGAGCGCCCCGGACCGGTCCGCCTGCTGGCCGACACCCCCGAGCCCGATCCGGTCATCGGGGTCGACCAGCCGGCGACCGAGACCGTCGGCGCCACCGGCGACGTCGTTGCCGGCCGCGGGTTCGAGCTCGATCAGAGCTGGCCGACCGACGACGAGGACGACCAGGTCGACGACGGGCCGGGCGACGGCGCCGACTCGGCCGGCGACCGGGCCGATGCCGAGCGGCGGAGCCCCGACGCCGACGACCTGGCCGCCATCGAGGCCTGGCAGCGGGCCCAGGAGCGGAACCGGCGCCAGGCGAGGCTCCGGGCCAACCAGCGGGCGGCCCGCCAGATGCGGCGCCAGCTCCCCGACCGCTCCGGCGTCCAGGTCGCCGGCACCGCCCCGTCATCGGCCCGACCGCCGGACGCCCTGCGACGCCTCGGCCTCGCCACCGTCGCCCTGATCGTCCTCGCCGGCCTGACCGCCTACCTGGTCGTCGGCTTCGGGCCCGACCGGACCGACGTCGACTCGGCAACGCCGGCGGCGCCGGCGGCCACCGATCCGGCCGACGACGAGCTGGCGCTGTCGGTCGGGGCCGACGTCGCCCCGGCCACGATCGAGCAGCTCGCCACCTCCACCGTGCAGCTCGTGCTCCTCGACGACGCCGGCCAGCCCCAGTGCGCCGGCTCCGGCATCGTCGTCGCCACCGACGGCACGGTGCTGACCAACGCCCACGTCGTCCGCAGCGACGCCGAGTGCACCTTCACCACGATCGGGGTCGGTGTCACCGCCGACTCCAGCTCGGCCCCCGACCTGCTGTACCGGGCCGAGGTCGTCCTGCTTCGCCTCGGGGTCGACCTGGCGGTGCTCCGGATCGCGGGGCCGCTCGACGAGAGCAACGGTGCCGAGTGGCCCCGCACCTTCACGGCGGCGCCGCTCGGCGACAGCGGCACCGTCGAGCTCGGCGATCAGGTCCGGGTCCTCGGCTATCCGGTCATCGGGGGCGACACGATCACCCTCACCACCGGCACCGTCAGCGGCTTCACGTCCCAGGTCGGGCTCGGCAACCGGGCCCTGATCAAGACCGACGCCAGCATCTCCGCCGGCAACAGCGGCGGCCTCGCCATTGACGACGAGGGCCGGGTGATCGGCATCCCGACCAAGGCCAGGGCGAGCGATCAGGGTCCGGCCGTCGACTGCCGCCCGGTCGAGGACACCAACGGCGACGGGGTCATCGGCGATGGCGACACGTGTGTGTCGGTCGGGGGCTTCCTGAACGGGATCCGGCCGATCAACCTGTCCCTGCCCCTGCTGGCCGCCGCCGGCATCTCCGACCCCGAGCAGCCGGTGGCCGCACCCCAGCCCCCACCCCCGGTGAGCCTCGACGACGTCGACCTGTTCAACCCCCGCTTCGCCCTCGACGTCAGCGACGACAACCTGCCCGTCGATCTGATCACCACCGCGGTGGCCGGCATCCCCCGCCTGTGCTTCTTCGTCGACTGGGAGCGGATCCCGGCCGAGGCCAGCACCGACGGCTCGTGGTACCTCGACAACGAGATCCAGGTGAGCCGGGCCGCCTACAGCGGCCGGATCCGCCAGGAGGAGAGCGGCCAGCTGTTCTGGATCTGCATCGACGGCGACGACGGGGGGCTCGACGCCGGCGTCTACGAGGTCGTGTTCTACCTCGACCGCCAGGTGGCGTTCGTCGAGGGCATCGAGCTGACCGAGGCCCCGGTCGAGCAGGTCGAGGTGACCTGGACGAACGAGACCGGCGTCCCGCTGTGTGGGCTGGCCATCAACCCGCTGGCCACCTCACGCCAGATCGGCCTCGACGAGCTGCCCGATGGCACCGTGATCCCGCCCGGCGGCCAGTGGTCGACCCGGCTGCCCCGGGGCGAGGTGGTGGTCGAGGCCTACGACTGCCAGGACGAGCCGGTGGCCAACGAGTTCGAGGGGCTGCCGATCGTGGAGCCGGTCGTGCTCCAGATCAACGCCCAGTAGTCGGCCCTACCCGGATCGGGGCACCCACTTCGAGTCGGCCTTGATGTCCTCGATGTCGTAACCGGCGCTCTCCCAGCCACCGAATCCGGGCTCGAGGTGGGCGACGTCGGTGTAGCCCATGTCCTTCATCGCCTTCGCCGCCAGGGCCGAGCGGCCGCCGCCGGCGCAGTAGAGGACGTACCGCTTCGACGGCTCGAAGACGTTGCGGTAGTACTCGCTGGCCGGGTCGATCCAGAACTCCAGCATGCCCCTGGGGGCGTGGACCGCACCCGGGATCTTGCCCTTCAGGTACAGCTCCCGATGATCCCGGATGTCGACCACGACCGTGTCGCCGCCGTCGATCTCCGACTTGAGCTGCTCGGCCGAGAGGTTCTGGAGGTCCGCCTTGATCGCCTCGACCATGCTCCAGACGCTGGTGACCTGGGGTCCGTTCTCCGATGCTTGCGACATGAGGGCAGTATCGTCCACGGCCCGGTCGGGGTCGAGCCGACCGGGCCGGGGACGCCAGCCCGACCGTCAGCCCTGGTCGGTCGGCGCTGGAGGAGTGGCTACAGGTCGGAGCGGGACGCTCCGCCGCCGCCGAGGTCGTCGCTGGCCCGACAGCTCACCCCGTCGGACCCGGCCCACAGCTCGACGTCACCGAGCTCGACCGGGTCGGGGTCGGTGAACCGGGGCTCGCCCTCGATCGCGACCGACAGCCGGTCGGGGTCGACCCCCTGCTCGATCGCCTGGTCGCGGTAGGCATCGATCAGGATGTCCTGGGTGACGGCGTAGGCGGCCTCCATGCACCGGCTGGAGCCGATGACGTTCTGGGCGTAGGCGTAGGCGGCCGGGGTCAGACCGAGGTTGTCGTCGACCCAGGGGAAGGCGTCGACGAGCTTGCCGATGGCGTCCTTGTCGACGTCGACGGTGGCCGCGGTGCGGACGGCGTCGACCCGGGGCCGGACGAACACGATCGACTCGGCGTCGACCACGATGTCGGTGGTGCCGTCGTCGTGATGGTCGACCCGGGTACCGGTGCCGTCGACGCAGGTGTCGACGTCGCCGTAGGCCCGCAGCTCGATGCGGTCGGTCCGGTACACCTGACCGAAGGCCCGGTGCTCGCGGCGACCCTCGACGGGCACCTCGGCGAAGACCCGGGCCCGGCAGTCGAGGCGGATGGGCTCGACGCGGACGATCCTGGCCTCGTCCGGCAGGGTCAGGTCGACCTCGACGTCGGTGAAGTCCGGTAGCGAGGGTGTCGAGAACGAGACCACGCCGAAGGCGAGGGCGAGGGCGCCGATCAGGGCGATGAAGCCGACGGCGATGGCGGCGTGGACGGCGGTGAGCAGGTTGCGGAGCATGACGAGGCCCCCCTCCGGGACGGTTCGGCGGTTGCTTGCCCCTGAGTGACGGATGGGGACGGCGCTTTGTCGCGAGATTCCCGCCGACCGCGCCGATCGGCGGCGTCCGGGTCGTTCGCGGCCTGCTAGGTTCGCACCACCGTGCGCCGCCACCAGCGAGACGGTGCCCGCCGCCACCGTCGCATCCAACCGGCCCGAGCCCCGCTGTCGAAGCGGCGGCTCGTGCTGCTGTCGATCCCGGCCGTCGTCGGCGCGGCCCTGGTCGCGACCGCCATCGGTCGCTCGAGCGCCGAGCGGGTGGTCGAGCTGGAGCCGCCGGCGGGCCTGGCCATCGACTCCTCCGCCGGGCCGGTCGAGCTCGTGGCCGGGGACCGGGCGACACTGACCTACCGGGCGTCGTGGCTCGGCCGGGGCCCGGAGCTGGCGATGGCACCGGCCGCTGCGCCGACGTCGGCCTCGGCTGCGCCATCGGTCCGGCTCGACCCGCTCGTCGAGCTCGGCCTCGACTGCCCCAACCGGTGGCCGTGCCGAGCGTCGTCGGTCGTCGCCGTGCCGGCCGGGGTCGTGGTCCGGGTCACCGCGGACGCCGGGCCCGTGGCCGTCGGGGCCGTCGACGCCGCCGTGCGGGCCAGCACGACCGGCGACCACGACGTCATCGTCGGCCCGGCCGCCGGCACCCTCGTCGTCGTCACCGAGGGCGGCGACGTCCTCGGCACCGGCCTGGCCGCCGCCGATGTCGACGTTCGGACCGTCGACGGCCAGGTCGACCTGGTGTTCCGGGAGCGGCCCGACCGGGTCGACGTGGTCGCCGGGCCGGCGCCGGTGACCATCGAGCTGCCACCGGGCCGCTATGCCGTTAGCGTTGAGGGGAGCCACACGGCCGACATCGACGTGTCCCGGGACGAGGCGGCCGCCAGCCGGATCACCGTCGAGGGGCGCGGCCCGATCCGGATCCTCGAGACGACGCCATGACCACTCCAGCCACCTCCCTCGATCCAGACGAGCGACGCGAGCGCCTCTCGGCGATCCTGCTCGAGCCGGACCCGACCGACGGGCTCTGGCGGGCGGTCGACACCGGCCTGGCCGGCGAGCTGGTACCCGAGCTGCCGGCGCTGCGACTGGAGCAGGACCCGATCCACCGTCACAAGGACGTCCTGGCCCACACGATCGCGGTGACGGCCAAGACCCGGCCCGACCTCACGCTGCGGTTGGCGGCCCTCTTCCACGACATCGGCAAGCCGGCCACCCGCTCGTTCGAGCACGGCGGCGTGACCTTCCGTCATCACGAGGCCGTCGGGGCCAAGATGACCCGTCGCCGGCTGCGGGAGCTCGGCCACGACAAGGGGTTGGTGGCCGACGTGACCGAGCTGGTCCGGCTGTCCGGCCGCTTCAAGGGCTACGCGGAGGGCTGGTCCGACTCGGCCGTCCGTCGCTACGCCCGCGACGCCGGGCATCTGCTCGGCCTGCTCAACGAGCTGATCCGCTGCGACTGCACCACCCGCAATCGCCAGAAGGCGCTGCGGATCCAGGAGCTGATGGACGAGCTCGAGGCCCGCATCCTCCAGCTGGCCCGCGAGGACCGGGCGGCGGCCGAGCGGCCCCAGCTCGACGGCAAGCAGGTGATGGAGCACCTCGGGATCGGCGGCGGGCCGATCGTCGGCGAGGCCCTCACCCACCTCCTGGCCATCAAGCGGTCCGATGGCGTGCTGCCGGACGACGAGATCCGGGCCCGGCTCGACGACTGGTGGGCCGAGAACAAGGGCGATGCCGACTGACGGGCCGGCGCTCGGCGCCGGCCCGAGCCGACCCGATCCGGCGCCGCTCGACCGAGACGGGCTGACCGAGTTCGAGGCGGCGGTGGTCGACGTGCTGCTGGCCACCGAGCCCGGCGACGTCCTCGCCTACGGCGAGGTGGCGGCCGAGGCCGGCTACCCGGGTGCGGCCAGGGCCGTCGGCAACCTGCTGCGCCGGATAGACGGCCTGCCGTGGTGGCGGGTGGTCACCGCCTCGGGGCGACTGATCCCGCACCACCCGGCCGAACAGGCCCGCCGCCTCGCCGGCGAGGGCGTGGCCACGGCCGACGGGCGGGTCGTCGACGGCTGACCGTCGACCGGCCGGACCAGACGCCGCGGTCAGGGCGACCTCATCGGGCCGGGTGGTCCTCGAAGAACGTGAGGATGCGGTCGAGGGCGAAGTCCGGGACGCCGTGGCCCCGGCCGGGCATGAGCAGCAGCTGCACCTCGCTGCCGCCGTCACCGCCGGACCAGGTCCGCAGCGTGCCGTGTTGGGTCGACTCGATCCGGGGCACCGGACGGCACCCGTTGTGTGACGCCCAGAGCTCCATGGCGTCCATCGTCGGCACGTCCGAGCGAGGGTTGGCGTCGCTCGGATCCCGACCGCCGTGGAACGGCACGCCGTCGTCGAGGAGGCCGTGAAGGTGCAGGATCGACACCGGTCGGTCACCGTGGATGGCGGGATCGTTGAGGTGGACCAGGTCGGGGGCGTCGACGGTGTCGGCCACCCCGCCGATCGACGAGCAGATCACGGCGATGGCGGCGAGCTCGCGCGATCGCTCGGCCGCCAGCCGGTACGACATCATGCCGCCGGCCGAGAACCCGCAGGCGTAGGTCCTCGACTGGTCGATGCGCCACCCGGCGGTGGCCGCCCGCCCGGCCAGCTCGATCAGCAGCTCGTCGATGAACCCGACGTCGTCGGCGCCGACCTGGCCGCCGAGGTAGGAGTGGCCGAAGTTCCAGACGCCCTCGACCTCCGGCCCCGGCAGGTCGGTGCCCTGGGGGAACACGACGAGGGCGGGCAGGGGAGCGGTCAGCTCGTCGAAGCCGAGCTGGTTGGCGATGATCGTCGAGTTGCCACCGCCGCCGTGGAACACGAGGATCAGGGGAACCGGATCGGTCACGGCGGGGTCGGGGGCGAGGAAGAGGTACCGCCGTTCGCTGCCGTCGGCGACGGTGAGACGGCCGGCCTCCAGGGTCGGGGTCCAGGCGCCCGACGCCGCCGGGGCGGCGCCGTCGAAGGGGACGGGGGTGTCGGTCGGGGTCGGGGAACCGACGGGGAGCGTGGTCATGGTCGTGTCCTGTGTCGTTGCCGTCGCCGCCGGGGGCGGGCCGGGGCCGGTCGCCCCGATGGAGGCACTGTCCGGCGCTGGCGTTAGCAGCGGGTTAATCGCCGGCCGCAGGTGGCCGATGGAACACCAAGACCGTCGACCCCAGGTGGATCCGTGCTGCACGCCGAGCCAGAGGACCGAGCCCCCGACCCGCTGGCCTGGCTGGCCCCGATCCTGTGGCCGGACGGCCGGACCCGGCTGGTGCCGGCCGCCGCCGACGGCCGGTTCGGCGCCGCCAGCACCGCCGCGGTCGACGTCGCCGCCGCGGTCCCGGGCCGCCGTTCGGGGCCGATGGCCGCCGGCTGGTGGGGCTCGCCCGACGGGACGGCGCCACGGATCCTGATCCCGGCCGGAGCTCCCGGCGCGGCCAGGCGGGCCGTGCGTCGCTACCACGACGGCTTCAGCCCCGGCCGCCGGCTGAGGAGCGCGGCGGCCGAGGCGACGATGCTGGTCCCGGGGGTCGCGGCCAGGGCTCTCGGCCGCCACCGGATCCGGGTCGAGGCCGACCCGGGGGCGACCCGCGGGGTGGTCGAGTGGCTCGGCGAGCTGCTCGACGAGCCCGACCTCCTCGTCGCCGTCTCGCTGTCGATCCCCAAGTCGAACCGCAAGCCCGTCCTCCAGCTGCTGACCCCGGGCGGGATCTGCCTCGGCTGGGCCAAGGTGGCCTGGAGCCCGATCTCCGAGGCGCTGGTGGCCAACGAGGCCGACTGGCTCGATCGACCGGCGGTTGCGCCGCTGATCACGCCGCGGCTGCTGCACGACGTCGAGCTGTGCGGGCGTCGGGTGGTCGTCGCCTCGCCGGTCGACGTCGGCCGCCGGCCCCGCCGCCGGCCCGACGCCCCGCCACCGCCGGCGATCCTGCGGGCGGTGGCCGGTCGCGGCTCGACCGGCCGGGTTCGGCTGGGCGAGTCGATCTGGTGGCACTCGGTCGAGGCCGTCCGGCCAAACGCCACCGACGGGGAGTGGACCGCCATCGCCGCCACCGCGGTGGCGGCCGGAGACCGCAGGCTCGAGGTCGGCGCCTGGCACGGCGACCTGACGCCCTGGAACCTGATGACGACCCGCCGCGGCGTGCAGCTCATCGACTGGGAGCTGGCCGCCGACGGCGCTCCGGTCGGGTTCGATCTCTGCCACTTCCACACCCAGGTCGCCACCGAGATGCGGGGCGCCGGTCCGGCCGCCGCCCTCGACCGCTCGGCCCGGCTCAGCCCCCAGGGCCTCGCCACGCTCGGGATCGACCCGGCCGAGCGGAACCTCGTGTGGCGGCTCTACCTGGTCGAGCTGGTTCGTCGTTCCATCGCCCTCCGGGCCGCCGGCTACCCGAGCGAGCGCCTGACCAGCGGACCGGCCGCCCTCGATCGCCTGGCCGCCATGGCCCGCCGCGAGGCCAGGACGACCTCGACGGTCGCGACCCGGGCGCCGTCGCCTCAGGAGGTCGACCGATGAGCACCCGGATCATCACCCGCGTCTCCCAGCACCCGCTGATGGAGCGCTCCGGTCTCCGCCACCTCAAGGAGGGCGGCAAGTGGGGCCGTGAACGGGTTGCCGTGGCGACGTGGGAGCGACGGGTCCTGCCGGATCTCGTCCTCGCCGGCGTCCAGCGCAGCGGCACGACGGCCCTGTTCGAGGCGCTGTACCGGCTGCCGAACGTCGAGCGGCCACGCCGGGGCAAGGGATCGCACTACTTCTCGTACAACTTCCATCGGGGCTGGGAGTGGTTCCAGTCGCAGTTCCCGACCGAGGCGTGGGCCCGCTCCGTCGAGTCCCGGACCGGGCGGCCCCTGTTCACCTTCGACGCCTGCCCCTACTACCTGTTCCACCCCTTCGCCGTCGAGCGGATGGCGCAGGCCCTGCCGGAGGTGAAGGTGATGGTGATGCTGCGCGACCCGGTGCGGCGGGCGGAGTCGCACTACCACCACTCGGTCAGCCATGGCCACGAGGACCTGTCGCTCACCGAGGCCCTGGCCGCCGAGGACGACCGGATGGCGGGCGAGATCGACCGGATGGAGCAGGACTGGTCGTACTGGAGCCATCACCACGAGCACCACTCGTACCTGGCCAAGGGCCTGTACGCCGACCAGCTCGGGCGCCTGTTCCGCCACTACGACCGCGACCGGGTGATGGTGGTCCAGTCCGAGGAGTTCTACCGCCGGCCCGATCGGGTGCTCGGCGACGTCACCGACTGGCTCGGGCTCGACCCGGTTGCGCTCGACACCGGCGACGACCGCAACGGCCACGCCTACCGCTCGATGGATCACGACAGACGAGCCCGGCTGATCGAGCTGTACCGGGAGCCGAACGAGCGGCTCTACGCCATGCTCGGCCGGCGGTTCGACTGGCTGGGCAGCGACGAGGCCAACGGGTAGACCGACGACCGCGGGTCCCCGGAGCCGGCCGGCTCGTCTCAGCGGCGGCGGGTGACGACGGCGACGAAGCGGTCGAGCTCGAGGTCCCGTCGCAGCCGGACCAGGATGGCCAGGTGCAGCGCACCGCCGGCGACGGCGTGGGCGGCGAGCGCAGGGAGCCCGTCACCGAGGAGGGCCAGGGCGGCGGCACCGGTCGGGACCCAGGCAACGGCGGCGGCGCCGGCGGCGAGGGCCAGCGGCCGGCCGAGTGCGTGCACGCCGCGGGTCCGCCACACCCGGGCCGTGGCGAGCATCCGCAGGGTCAGCCGGGACAGGGCCCAGGCAACGGCGGCGCCGACGAGACCGATCGACGGCAGCAGGGTGACGGCGGCGATCACCAGCACCGCGAGGGCGACGAGGTGGTTGAGCAGCGACGCCAGGCTGTCGCCGGTGCTGGTGAGCAGCGTGTCGCCGCCGCCGATGGCCACGATGGCCAGCATCGCCACCGACAGCACGACGACGAGCGACGCGCCGTCGGCGAAGTCCGGCCCGAACGCGGCCAGCGCCGTCGGCGCCCCGAACCCGAGCCCGATGAACAGCGGCCACAGCAGCGTCACGTTCCACCCGGTCGTGACCTGGAGGAGGCGCTTGGCGTCGTCGTCCCGCCCGGCGGCGAAGCTGGCCGACAGCAGCGGAGCCGTCGACTGGGCGCCGGCGATCATCAGGAGCTGTCCGGCGAGGATCAACCGGCCGGCGGCGCCGTACAGGCCGGCCCCCGACTGGCCGAGGATGGCCGCGACGAGGATCACGTCGAGTCGCTCGAGCGCCGCCGACACGAGGTCGGCCCCGGCCCGGCCGGCGGCGAACCGGCGGTAGGCGGTGACGGCGCCCGGGTCGCCGGGACCCGGGTACCGGCGCCGGACCCGGGCGAGCCGAGGCCCGAGCCAGGCTGCGATCGCCGCCAGGGTGACCGCGCTCGCCGCCGCCCAGGCCCAGGCGAGGGCGGGCAGGGCGTCGACGGTCACGATCACCACGACGACCGCCAGCAGCTGCGAGCCCGGCCGGACCACCTGGCCGGCGAGGACCGCCGGCCGCATCGTGGCGAAGCCCCGGCTGGCACCGAGCATCGCCTGGGTGACGGCGAACAGCGGGACGGCGACGGCCAGGACCTGCAGCATCGTGGTGGCGTCGCGGCGGGCGGCGTCGCCATCGGCGATCAACGCCGCCAGGTCGGGCGCGGCGAGCAGACCGACGGCCCCGACGACGGTGGCCACGGCGGCGGTGGTGGTCAGCCCCGCGGTCACCACCGTTGGCACCGACACGTGGTCGTCGGCTGCCCGCAGCCGGGCGACGAACGTGGTGAGGCCGGCCTCCGAGCCCATCCTGACCCCGTTCGCGGCCAGCGTGAACAGAGCGGTGGCGGCGAAGAACAGCCCGGCCCCGTCCGGACCCCAGTGGTTGGTGACGAGCCCGACGGTCACGAACCCGAGCACGGTGCCGACCAGCGAGCCGGCCAGGTTGAGCGCCGTGCCCCTGGCGGCCCGTCCCGACCCGGCGGTCGGTCCGGTGCGGGCGCCGGCGGCACCGCTCGCCGCCGGATCGCGGATCGCCGACCCGGTGGTCCCCGCGCCGCTCAGTCGGGCCCCGGTCCCGCTCGTCATCGCCCGACAGGGCGCTCGGCCCGGCCGGGTTCGACGTGGTTGACGACGGTCGGCCAGCCCACGATGGCGGCGGCCGCCACCATGACGAAGAGCTGGTGGGGGAGGTGACCGTAGATCGGGAGCTGGACCAGTCCGATCACCAGCGCCACCTTGGCCCAGTGCTGCACCGGGGTCTCGGCTCGGGCCCGGACCAGCGCGGCGACGAAGAAGCCGACGTACAGGACGAGGCCGACGAAGCCGTGGGCGAACAGCACCGCCCAGAGCTGACCGTGGGTGCCGAGGGGCGGGCCGTCGGGGTTGTCGATGCTCGGCCTGGTCGAGCCGTAGCCGATCAGGGGCGAGGCGGTGGTCTCGGCGATCGTCTCCAGGTAGAGCCCGGCCCTGGTCTCGTTCGAGTCGGCCGAGCGGGTGGCCAGCGAGTCGGCGGCCGATTGGGCGACGCCGGTCAGCGAGGCGACGGCGAGGCCGACGGCCACGAGCAGGCCGAGCACGGCGACCGGTCGGGGGTCCCGCCGCAGCCGGGCCCAGCGGACCGCTCCGTAGGCCAGACCGATCCCGAGCGTCAGCCAGGAGCCCCGGTTGAGGGCCTGGGTGAACGGGACCAGGGCCAGGAGGAGCAGGACGACGACGAGCGGGCGGGGGATGCCGAGGCGGCGATCGTGGACGGCGGCCAGGGCGAACGGTGTGAGCAGCGCCATCGCCGAGCCCCAGCCGTTGGTGTAGGCGAACGGGGCGGCGGGCCGGTTCAGCGTCAGGTTGTCGGACCGGAAGACCTGGGTCTCGGAGACCGACGGGTCCAGGAAGCGGGCGATCAGCTCGTTGTCGGCCAGGGCGGCGGGCAGGAGCCGAGCGAGCGGCGTCGACCACTCGAGGTCGGGGGCCAGGACGGACAGCCAGCCACCGGCAACGACCAGCACCCACAGCAACACGAGCGAGCGGACGACCCGCCGCCCGGCGAGCACGTCACGCAGCCTGGTCAAGTACAGCCAGCAGGCGAGGGCGGCCAGATACCACGACAATCGCAGCAGGAACAGGGCGCCGGCGCCGGCCGACTCGAGGCCGATCCCCGAGAGGGCGACGACGACGACGAACAGGGCCAGTGGGCCGGTTCCCGGCGCAACCCGGAGCGGGCGGTTGACCAGCAACCACAGCACCATGGCGCCGGCCAGCGCCGCGTGGTGGACCAGCCCGAGGCCGACGGCCCAGGCCAACGGGTAGGCGGCCAGGAGCCACGCCACCAGCCGACCGTCGTGCCCGCTGGCCGCCCGGTCGTGGCCGGGCCGACCTGCGTCGACGGCCGGGTCGGGACCGATGGCCGGATGGGCCGGGCCAGCCAGATCGGTCACACGCTCGCTGGCTCGGTCGTGGTCTCGGCCACCGGGAGGTGGGCGGCCAGGAGCTGCAGGGTCGGGGCCGGGAGCTCGTCCAGGGCCTCGACCACCTCCTCGTCCGGCCCGGAGCCGATCGGGTCGGTCGTGCCGACGATGAGCCCGTCTGCGGCCTCGGCCAGTGCCCGGGTCCTGGCCCTGGTGGTCGTCGGGTCGACCTCGGGGCCGGCGAGCGACTCGCCGATGATCACGATCGATCCGAAGTCGAGCTGGGCCTGGGACAGCAGTCGGGGGAGGGCCGGACCGGTCAGCAGCTCCGCGGTGTCGGGGCCGACGGCGCCGACCGGGAGCAGGCTCAGACCGTCGAGCCCCTCGAGGGTACGGATGGCCTGGTCGAGGACCTCGTCGCCGGCCATCACCTGGGCCAGGCCGCACCTGGGCTCGCCGTCGAACAGGGCGTCGAGGACCGGTTCCTCGAGGCGGGTGTCGATCAGCAGCACCCGTGAGCCGGTGGCCCGCAGCTCGTCGGCCACCTCGAATCCGGTGGTCAGGCCGGCGGTCGGGTCGCGATCGCTGACGCTGAGCAGCGTGACCGGGCCGTCGCCACCGATCCGGGCCAGCTGATCGAGCAGGCGGCCGAGGTCGTCGGTGGCTCGCAGCTCCGCCGGGGGCGGGGCGAGGTCGCCGGGCTCGGCCGCCGGTGGCGCCGCGATCCGGTCATCGACACGGGGGTCGATCGAGGTCAGCTCGGCGTCGTCGCCCGGTCCGGGCCTGGCCGGGGTTGCGTCGGCGCCGGGCCTGGCCGACAGCTCGTCCCAGGTCACCGGACCGATGAACGGCTCGTCCCACGACGGCGGACCCGGGTCGAGGTCGCTCGGATCGCCGCTGGTGATGCCGGCGTCGCGGAAGCCATCGTCGTCGAGACCGCCGTCGCCGGCGTGGTTCGTCGGATCGGGCGTCTCGTCGCCCGAAACGGGGCCGTCGAACGCGTGCTCCTCGAAGGAGACGTCGATCGGCAGATCGGTCGGCGGCGGGAACTCGGAGAGGTCGTCGAGCGGCGGGACCTCGCCGACGCCGCCGCCGAGGCCGGCCATGGCCCCCGTGGTCGAGTCGTCGCCGAGCCCGATGTCGTCGAACGTGGCGTCGAGGGGCGCTGCGGGGTCGCTGGCCCAGCTCGCGTCGCCGCCCGCGTCGGGCGACACGTCGTCTGCGACGGTCGGCGCGGTCTCGTCTGCGTCGCCGAGTGGGATGTCGGCCGTCCGGGTGCCGAGTGCCGGCTCCTCGACGGCCATGGCGGACTCGTCGATGCCATGGTCGGGGAGCTGATCGTGCCAGGCGAGCTGCTCGCCGGCGTCGATGGTCGGCTCGGCAAGCGTCGACTCGGCGGCCGTCGGATCGGCCTCGGCTCGATCGTCGGCGGCCGGACCGGCGGGCGGCGCCGGCTCGACGGGGTCGGGCAGGCGACCGGTCGGGCTGCGCAGGAGCCGGTCGACCGACGACAGCAGCTCCTCGTCGGTGCGGACCTGGCCGATCTCGTGATCGTCGTCGTCGCTCCTGGCCTCGAGCTTGTCGATGAGGCTGCCGGCGTCGCCGTCGGCGTCGAAGTATTCGACGGGGTACAGCTCGGCGAACGACTTCTGCTCCTCGTCCGGCGCGTCGCCGGCCTCGGCGGCCGCCGCCTCGGCCTTGGCCCGCTCCTTCTTCTCCTTGCTGGCCTTGAAGGCGATCGAGGGATCGGCCTCGATGACGTCGAGGGCTTTCAGCAGCTCGAGGGGATCGCGGTCGTCGGTGTCGTCGAACGGGTCGTCGACGTCGTCCGGCTCCTGCTCCGCCTTCCGGCGCCGACGGCGGAACCGACCCTTCGGCGTCTGGCTCGGCTCGGCGCCGTTGGCCTCGGGTGTCGTGGTCGGTGCGGCGGGCCGTGGCGTCGTGCTCGGGGCGGCGCGTCCGCCGGCGGCCGGCAGACCGATGGCGTCGATGATCCAGGCGGCGATCACACCGAGGACGAGGCCGCCGGCGAGGGCCCCGGCGATGATCTGGGCCGCACCGAGCCCGTCAGCCGTGCTCGGTTGGCGAGCCTCGTCGATGACGGTCGCGGTGTCGACGGCCAGGGTCGAGAGGCCGGCCAGGGCCCGCTGCTGGGCCGCCAGCTCGCCCTGGATCGAGGTCTGCTCGACCTCGACCGCCAGGCGGGCCGGGCTGCCGATCGCCGTCTCGTCGATCCGCTCGTCGACGTCGACCAGACGGTCCTGCAGCTCGGCGATCCGTTCGTCGACGGCGGTCCGGGACGCCTCGAGGGTGGCGGTGTTGAGGGCCGAGCGGTACTCGAGGTACGCCGCCGCGGCCAGCTCGGAGCCGACGCGGGCAACCGACGGATCGGAGGCCCGGTAGGCGATGTCGAGCACCCGGGAGTCCTCGGGTCGGTTGGTGATCGTGATCCGGTCGGCGACGGCGTCTGGCTCGATCTCGACCGCCAGCTCACGGAACCCGTCCGAGGTGGCGACGGCAACGGCCTGCGAGGCCGCGATCCTGGCCTCGGTCGCCATGTCGGCGATCCGCTCGGTCGCCTCGATCGCCTCGCTCGGGTTGGCCGAGACCGGTTGGACGACGACCGACGTGGTCGCCGTGTAGCTGCGGGGTCCGGCCAGGGCCACCGTGACGCCAAGTGCCACCACCACGACCGTGACCAGGATGACGACCCGGCTCTGGTTGCGGACCGGCGCCAGGTACTGGCTCAGACTGGCCGTGGGTCCGTGCAGCTCGGACCGCTCGCCGGTCCGTTCGTTGCGCTCACCCTCGTGCATCTCACCCTCTTTCCGCGGCCCGCCGGCCGACATCGGTGCTGCAACCCCGGTCGGACGCACCGATTCCGGTCTTGAGGGTGGGGTGGGGTGATGGGCCGGATGGCCCCGGTCAGTTGGTTCGGGCGACCCGGTCGAGCGTGGCCAGGAAGCGGTCGTTCTCGGCCCGGGTGCCGACCGTCACCCGGATCCCCTGCCCGCTGAACGGCCGGGTCACGACGCCCTCCCGCTCGAGTCCGAGGTAGACCTCGTCGGTCCGGTCGCCGGTGGCCAGGTAGACGAAGTTGGCGTTGGCCGGGGGGAGCGACCACCCGGCGGCGGTCAGCTCGTCGACCAGGCGGGTCCGCTCGCCGAGCAGCTCGTCGATCGTCGGCTGGATCTGGTCGAGCGAGTCGATGGCGGCCAGCGCGGCCGCCTGGGCTGCGCCGTTGACGGCGAACGGCAGCAGGATCTTGTCGATCTCCCGCACGATCCCGGGCTCGCACACGGCGTAGCCGACCCGCAGCCCGGCCAGGCCGTAGGCCTTGGAGAAGGTGCGGGTCACGACCAGGTTGGGGTGGTCGGGGGTGAGGTCGGCGACCGGGTCACCGAGGGCTGGGTCGTTGAACTCCCGGTAGGCCTCGTCGACCAGCACGATCACGTCGTCGTCGATGGCGGCCAGCAGGTCGGCCACCTGGGCGGTGGAGATGGCGGTGCCGGTCGGGTTGTTCGGCGTGGCCAGCAGGACCATCTTGGTCTTGTCGGTCACCGCCGCGGCCACCCCCGCCATGTCGAAGGCGTGGTCGACCAGGGGCGGGTTGACCGGGACACCGCCCATCATCTTCACGCACACCGGGTAGGCCTCGAACGACAGCCACGGGTAGACGACCTCGTCGCCCGGGTCGACGAAGGTCAGGCACAGCTGTTGGAGCAGCCCGACCGAGCCACAGCCGACCGCCACCTGCTCTGGCTCGACGCCGACCCAGTCGGCCAGCCGCTCCCGCAGGGCCGTCGCCCGGTGATCGGGGTAGCGGTTGACGCCCGAGGCGGCCTCCTCGACCGCTCGCACGACGGCCGGGATCGGCGGGAACGGGTTCTCGTTCGAGGCCAGCTTGATCGCCTCGGTGATGCCGTGCTCGACCTCGGCCTGGGCGGCGCCCTTGCCGGGCCGGTAGGCGGCCAGGCCGGCGACGGCCGGCCGGACCCCGGCGACGGTCGTGTCGCGGTGCGGTGCGTTCATGCCCCAACGCTACCGATGGCGGCCCGGCGCCGGGCCGTCTCCGGAGGTGGCTGGCACCGGATGACGACCCCATCTACCAGGACGAACGGCCGAGCGCGACCAAAGATGCTAGGTTTTTGGTGTGAAATTCCTCTGCGGGCGTCCGGGTTGTGGCAAGGAGTCCACCGCCACCCTCCAGATCGACGCGCCGTCGGAGACCGTCTCGTTGGTCGACCCCCGCATCAGCCGTGACGGTGTGCCGCTCTGCGCCCGCCACGCCGACGCCACCACCCCGCCGATGGGGTGGACGATGAACGACCTGCGCAGCCGGAATCGCTCGCTGTCCGCCGTCCCGGACGAGGGGGCGGTGCCGACCTCGACACCGCCTCGGGTCCGGCCCGAGCCGACGGTGGCCCGCAAGATGTCGCGCCGCCAGTCGATCGAGGAGCGGGCGACCAGGGTCGATCAACCGGTCGCCGGCGACGACCACCTGTTCCGCAGCTCCCGCGCCGCCGAGAGCGAGTCGGTCGAACCCGAGCCCGCCCCCGGGGCGACGGGCCGGGCAACGGCGGGGGCCGGGGCCGGCTCGTCCACACGCCGCCGTGGCCAGACCGACGCCGGAGCGGTCGACGACGAGGCGGTCGACGCGCCGGAGTCTCGGCCGACCCGCCGGCGCGACGTGCCCGAGGAGACGGCCGAGCCCGAGGAGCGGTTCCCCTGGCACCACCAGTACCAGGACGACGAGCCCGAGGAGATGCAGGCCTCGTCGCCGCTGCTGTCGCGAGCGTTCCGCTCCAGCACCGGCTGACCGGGGACCAGACGGCAACCGTGCGCACGCTCGACGAGGTCGGTGCGTTCGCCCTCACCCTGCCCGGTGTGGTCGAGGGCACCTCGTACGGCAACCGGGCCTGGCGGGCCGGCACGAAGCTGTTCGTCTGGGAGCGGCCGCTCCGCAACTCCGACCTGGCGTCGTTCGGCGACGGGCCCGTGCCGGACGATCCGATCATCGGGGTCCGGGTCGACGACCTGGGGGAGAAGGACGCCATCCTCGACGCGGGGCACGCCGGGGTGTTCACCACCCCCCACTTCGACGGCTACGCCTCGCTCCTGATCGAGCTGTCGGCCGCCGAGCCCGGCCTCGTCGAGGAGCTGGTGACCGACGCCTGGCTGTGCAGCGCATCGAAGCGGGCCGTCCGGGACTATCTCGACGCCGCCGGCGCCGGCTGATCGTCGGTCGCCCGCCCGCCCGCCGCCGTCAGCCGCTCCCGGTGTCGCAGTCGACGGCGTGGATCGACCACACCAGCGACTGGGCCAGCGTCCGGACCTCGGCGTCGGAGTCGAGCAGGGCCAGGTCCTGGACGGCGCCGTTGATCAGGAACACGACCACCGGTCCGTCCTCGGGTGTGGTCCGCATGGCCGAGATCGGCTCGTCGAGCTCCCACGCCACCGCCGGCAACAGGAGCGTGGCTCCCTCGACCGCCACCGTCCCGCAGGCCAGCACCGCATCGGGCCCGCCGGCGGCGGCGAGAACGTCCGGCAGGTCCTCCGACAGCAGGGCCCGGGCCCGGATCTCCGACGCCACGTCGTCGAGGCCCCGGATCCGGTCAGACAGCTGGGGTGCGGACACGACGAGGACGGCGGCGACGACGGCGGTCATCGTCCACCGTCGGTGGCCGAAGCGCTCCACGGCCCGTATCCCCCCGACGCCGGCCAGCACGCAGGCCAGGGCTGCGGCCGGCAGCAGGAACCGGCTCAGCGCGGCGTAGCCGAGCAGGGTCGCCATCCCAACCACCACCGCAGACCAGGCCGCAGCCAGAGCGGCGACCGCCAGCACCACCCGGTCCCGATCGACCAGGGCCATGGCGACACCGACCGCAGCGGCGATCCACACCGGGATCACCACGATGGCGCCGACGGTCCCCAGGGCCTCGGCGAGGCGCTCGATCGCCGTGTCGTCGCCGACCCGGGCCGACGCCGCACCGCTCAGCGGGTCGCCCGAGCCCCACCAGTCGCCGCCGAACCACAGCAGGGGGATCACGGCAAGCGCCGCCACCGCCGCCGGGCGCAGCGGCCGATGCCACCACCAGACCAGCGCCCCGTAGGCGACGAGGAACGGCCAGGCCTCGGGTCGGGAGAGGCCGAGCGCGGTCAGCAGGGCCAGGACGATGCCAGGCCGCCCGGCCAGATGACGCTCGACCGCCCAGACCGCCAGGGCGGCGTCGATCGGAGCGCTGTGGGCCTCGACGATGGTCCGGATCAGCCGGGGCTCGCCGTCCGGGGTCAGCACGAGGGGCGCGAGGGCGACGAGGCCGGCCCGGGGCCCGGCGGTCCGGGCCGCCAGGGCGAACACCCCGGCCACGAGCAACAGGCCCCCGGTCCGGCCGACCGCCATCCACATCGTCGGGGCCAGGTCGCCGGTGAGCGAGGCCACCGTGGTGACCAGCACCGGAAGCGGCTTCCACGACGGCTCGGCGGTGGTGTCGAGCTCCAGTGCCGTCACCTCCCGGCCCCAGACCAGCCAGGCCCAAGGATCGAAGCCGAGGGCGGTCGGGAACGGGGTCGACAGCGCGCCGACGGCCAGGCAGGTCCAGACGAGCGAGAGCGCCGGTCGGCCGAACGGCGCCGGGCCGCCGACACCGGCGCGATCGCCGATCTCACCCGACGGGGTCACCGCGGCGCGGGGGTGGGGCGGGGCAGGACCGGGGCCGATCGGCCGGTGCCCGGCTCGGCCCGAGGGTCCCGGTCGCCCTCGGTCCGCTCCTCGAGGTAGTCCTCGTCGACGTTGACGGCCCAGATGTCGTGCCCGGCGCCGGTGGTCAGGTTCTCGACGGTCAACATCGCGGTGAGCATCGAGTGGTCCTGGTTGTTGTAGCGGTGCATGCCGTTCCGGCCGACCGGGTGGACGTTCGGTGTGGCCCGCTCCAGCCAGGCCCGGATGGTGGCGACGTCCTGCTCGTAGCCCTGCTCGTAGACCGGGTAGGCCTTGGGCATGCGGACCACGTGGCCGCCCTCGACCCGATCGGGATCGATCAGGCCGATCGAGGCCAGCTCGGCGGTGGCCCGCTCGACCAGCGTCCGGTCCGGCATCGTCCAGGCGTCGTCACCGTCGTCGACGGTGTACTCGACGCCGAGGACGTTGTGGCCGTCGCGGACCAGCTCGGGCGACCAGGCCCCGAAGTTCTGGACCCGCATGGCCCGCACCGACGGCTCGTGGAGGTAGATCCAGTTGTCGTTCCAGTCGACGTCGGCCGCCGGCAGGACCAGGGCGACGCACACGAAGTCGCGGAACCGCAGACCGTCGGCGGCGGCCAGGACGTCCGCCGGTGGCGGCGGATCGAGCACCCGGACCAGCTCGGCCAGCGGCATCGACGAGATCACGTGATCGACGGCATAGGTGGTGTCGCCGCCGTTGCGGTGCCGAGCGGTCACGGTCGTTGCCCCGGTGCCGCCGGTTGCGATGTGGACGACCGGGGACTCGAGCAGGACCTTGGAACCCTGGGCCTCGACGAGCTCCCGGCACCGCTCCCACAGCATGCCCGGCCCGAGCCGCGGGTAGTGGAAGCGGTCGATGAGGCTCGTCACCTCCTGGCCGGGGCTGACCGGGGCTCGCCCGAGGCGCCGGTGGACGGGGGTCCACACCGCATCCCACAGCGACATGCCCTTGATCCGCTGGGCTCCCCAGTCGGCCGAGAGCTCCGACGCCGGCACACCCCACACCTTCTCGGTGTAGGCGGCGAAGAAGTGGCGGTAGAGCCGGCGACCGTAGCGGGCCACGACGTAGTCCTCCAGCGAGACCGGGGTGCCGCTCGGCCGGAGCCGGGCCCCGAGATACGACCCGACACAGCGGGCGGCCTCGACGGGCCCGAGGTTTCGGAGGGCGTCGACCGGCTCGATCGGGTAGGCGAAGAAGCGGTCCCGGTAGCGGATCCGGCTCAGCCGGGAGCGGATCAGCCACTCGGACGGGGGCAGCAGCTCGGTCCACAGTTGCTGGACGGCGTCGACCTTGGTGAAGAACCGGTGCCCGCCGATGTCGAAGCGATAGCCGTCGGCTTCGACGGTGCGGCTGATCCCACCGACCACGTCGTCGGCCTCGAGCACGAGGCACGTGTGTCCGGCCTTGCCGAGCTGGTACGCCGCCGTCAGGCCGGCCGGTCCGGCCCCGATCACGGCCACCGATCCGGGGCGAGGGTCGACCTGCATGTCCATAAGGTAGTGAAGGTACCCTTACCTCGACGTGATCGGCCGTCATGATCGTTGACGTCAACCTGGTCTGTACACTCCGGCCATGGTGACGGTTTCCGTCGTCGTTCCGGCCACCGACCGACCCCCCACCCTCGATCGGTGCCTCCGGGCGCTGGAGGCCGGGACCGACCGGGCCGACGAGACGATCGTGGTCGACGGACCGGCCGGGCTGTCGGCCTCGGCCGCCCGCAACGACGGGGCCAGGCGGGCCAGCGGCGAGGTCGTGCTGTTCGTCGACGCCGACGTCGAGGTCGACCGAGACGCCATCGCCCGCGTCCGGTCGACGATGACCGAGCGGCCCGAGCTGACCGCCGTCTTCGGGTCCTACGACGACGCCCCCGCCGACCGGGCCACCGTCTCGGCCTTCCGGAACCTGTTGCACCACCACGTCCATCACGAGGGGGCCGGACCGGCGGAGACGTTCTGGACCGGCCTCGGTGCCGTCCGCCGCCACCGATTCCTGGTCATCGGCGGCTTCGACGAGGCCCGCTTCCCCGACCCGTCCGTCGAGGACGTCGACCTCGGCATGCGGCTCCGGGCCGCCGGCGACGACCTCCTGCTCGATCCGACCATCCAGGGCACCCACCTCAAGACGTGGACGCTGGCCTCGATGGTCCGGACCGACTTCGCCCGCCGTGGGGTCCCGTGGGTGGCGCTGCTGGTCCGCGACCGCCGGGCCCCGACCGGTCTCAACCTCGGGTGGACCCACCGGGTGAGCGCACTGGCGTCGCTGGTGGCCGCGGCCGGGATCCTGGTCCGCCGCCCGCCGGTTGCGCTCGCCGCCGGCGGGGTGCTGCTCGCGCTCAACCGCCGCTTCTACGGTGTGTTGCGGCGCCGCCTCGGGCTGCGGTCGGCCGCCGTCGGGGTGGCCCTGCACGCCCTCCACCACCTGGTCTCGATCGCTGCGGTCCCGGCCGGCGTCGTCGTCGGGCTGACCCGGGGCGGGCAGCGATCGGGGCCGCCCGGCCCGATCGACGTGGCGCCGCCCGGATCGAGCGCCGAGACCACGACCGGACGAGCGGTCGATCAGCCGGTCGATGGGCCAGGGGTCGATCGGCCGGTCGACGGGTCGGTCGGCGCCGGACCCGGTCGGGAGGGCCCGTGACGTCGCCGGTCGCCATCGGGCTCGCCGGTCGCGGGCGGCTGGCCACCGCCGACGACGGCGCTGCCGTCATGACCGTGATCGACGCCGCCCGCACCTGCGCCGCCACCGGCGGGCCGGCGGCGACCCCCACTTCCCAGGAGGCAGACTGACCATGCTCACCGTCCTGCAATTCGACGCCGCCAGCGCGGCGGTGCTGGCCCGGATGCTCGGCGAGGGGCGGCTGCCCTCCCTGGCCGGTCTGCGAGACCGGGGCAGCTGGCACGAGCTCGACGCACCGGCCACGGCCTTCGCCGCCGGGGCCCAGCACACCCTCTACAGCGGCGTGCCGATCGAGGACCACGGGCTCTTCTACCCGTTCCAGTGGTCGGCGGCCGAGCAGCGGGCCCATTACATGGCCGCCTTCGAGGCCCCGCCACCGATCTGGGAGCGGTTGGGTCGCAACGGCCGGCGGACCCTGGCCGTCGACCCCTACGAGTCGCGGCCCCCGCAGGAGGCCCCGCCGGGCACGCTGGTGTGCGGCTGGCAGCTGCACGACCGGGTCGTCTTGCGGTCCTGGGCCGAGCCGGCCTCGACCACCGCCCGGCTGGAGCGGCTGTTCGGCCGGTCCGAGCCCGTCGACGAGGTCTTCGGCCGCCACTCGGTCGACGAGATGCTCGGTCTGCGCCGTCGCCTGCTGCGGGCCCCCGGCCGGGTGGCCGAGGCCGCCACCCACCTGTTGGCCGGGGAGCGCTACGACCTGGCCTGGCTCACGTTCTGCGCGGCCCACGTGGCCGGCCACCAGTTCTGGGACCTGTCCCAGCTCCCGGCCGACGAGCTCGACCCCGACTCGGAGCGGGTCCTCGGCGCGGCGCTCGAGGACGTGTATCGGGAGGTCGACACCGCCATCGGTCGGATCGTGGCCGCCCTGCCGCCCGACGGTGACCTCCTGGTCATCTCACCGGTCGGGATGGACGTCAACACCAGCCGGGCCGACCTGCTGCCCGGGATGCTCGACGCCGTGCTCGGCGCCGCCCCGGCCGCCGCCTCGTCGTCGATCTGGTGGCTGCGGGCCTCGGTCCCGGTCGGGTTGCGGGCCCGGGTGGCCAGGGCCCTGCCCGAGCAGGCGGCTCTCGACATCACGTCGCGGCTGGAGCTGCGGGGCACCGACTGGTCCGACACCCGGGCCTTCGCCCACCCGGCCGAGAACCAGGGCTACATCCGGTTGAACCTCCGGGGACGGGAGCGGGACGGGATCGTGGCCCCCGAGCAGGCCGAAGCCCTGATGGACGAGATCGCCGCCGGTCTGGCGACGTTCACCGACCTCGACGGCACGCCGACGGTTCGCTCGGTCGAGCGGGTGGCCGACCGCTTCGGCGACGGGGCCCGCTCCGACCTGCTGCCCGATCTGGTGGTCCGCTGGGATGCCTCGGCCGCCACCCGCCTGACCGCGGTCCGCTCGGAGCGGTTCGGCGTCGTCGAGCGCCAGGGGGTCGGCAGCGGCCGGTCGGGCAACCACACCGAGGGTGACGCCTGGGCGCTGGTCGTACCCGGTCGCAGCCGGGCGGTGGAGCCGGCCAGGACCCCTCGGCTCGAAGACGTCGCGGCCACGGTGGCCGCGGTCGGCGGGCTCGACACCACCGACCTGGTCGGCGAGCCGCTGTTGGAGCCGGCCGGTGACCGCTCGGGCGAGGCCACCGCCACATCCGGCCGGGGCCGGTAGCCCTCCCTGGGCCATCCGCCGAACTCCGGGTTGCGGGCGTGGAACCGGCGTTCCGGGCCCGCCACGAACGATCCACGGGCCGGCCCGCCGGTTGCGATCCGAGCCCGGGTCGTCAGGGTCGACTCGCCGTCGAGGCCTCGTGGCGGCGCCCGCTGACACCGCCACGCCACTCGGCGGCGAAGCCGACGGCGGTGGCCAGCTGGCCGAGCGCCACCGCAGCCCCGGTTGCGGGGCCATCGGCGAAGCCGCGGCGCCAGAGCGCCAGGTAGAACCCGGGCGACCGGACGCCGTCGGCACCGCTGCGGTGGACCCCGACCGCGCCTCGGCCGTAGCGGACCTGCTGGCGCCAGAAGCGCCCGAGCGACAGCTCCTGATGATGGTCGACCGCCGCCGCCTCCTCCACGGCGATGCGGAGCCCGCCGGCCACAACCCGGGCACACCAATCCCGGTCCTCGCCGGCGGCGGCCGGGTAGGACTCGTCGAAGGGATATCGCTCGAACACCTCGGCCCTGGCCGCCAGGTTGGAGGTGGGGGCGAAGGTCACGGCGCCGGAGGGGTCGCTCGACGACGCCACCAGGTGGTTGGTCACGAGCTGGGAGGCCCGGCCCCAGACGTCGCCCGTCCCACCGTGACGGGTCGGGCCGGCCACCACCGACTCGCCCCGCGCCAGTCGATCGAGGTGGGACTCGACCCAACGGGGAACCGGGATGCAGTCGTCGTCGGTGAGGCAGACGACGGGAGCCAACGCCTCGGCCACCCCCCGGTTGCGGGCCGCCGCCGGACCCGACCCGCCGGCCCGGATCAGGCGGGCACCGGGGGCGGCGGCCACGACGTGGGCGACGGCCTCGGCGTCGGCCGAGCCGTCGTCGACCACGACGATCTCGAAGGAGGAGGCGGTCTGGGCGCCGAGGGCGGCGAGGCAGCGGGCCAGCGACCGAGGTCGGTCGCGGGTCGGGACCACCACCGCGGCCGCCGGACGGTCGTCGCCGCCGCCGGCGTCGCTCACGCCAGGGCCCCGATGGCGGTGACGAGGGCCGCGGCCACCGCCGAGACCGCCACGAGCCGACCACCGACCGCTCCCGGCAGCGCCCGGGCCGACACCACCGTGGATGCGGCCACGCCGGCCAGCGTGGCCGCCGTCCCGCCGGCCGCGCCCGATGCCGGCACGGCGACCAGCGCCGTCACCACGAACACCGCGGCCGAGGTCGCCCCGGCGGCCAGCGCCACCCCCGGCTGTAGCCGCAGGGCCGAGACCTGGACCAGCAGCGAGCTGACCGGGGCCAGCACGACGATCCCGAGCGCGGGGCCGAACGCCGAGGTTGCGCCTCGGTAGTCGTCGCCGAACACCAGCGGGACGAGGGTGGTCAGGGCGCCGGCGACCGCCAGCGCACCGGGGACGATCACCACGAGCGCTCCGCCGGCGACCCGGCGGAGCACCTTCTCGGCCTCGTCGCCCCGGCGGTCGGCGTCGGACAGGTGGGGGAGGGCGACGGTGAACAGCTGGAGGATCGCGTAGGTCGCCCCGAGGGCGATGCCGACCGCCAGGGCCGCATTGCCCGTCTCCACCGTCGAGCCGGCCAGCACCGCCACCGCCAGCACCCCGCCACGGTGGGTCACCTGGGTCAGGGCGGCGCCGGCGGCCTGGAGCGAGCCGAAGCGGATGGCGCCGTCCGGCACGTCGACGGCGCCGACCGGTCCCGCGGCCAGCGTCGGCGCAAGCAACCACGCCCCGACCCCGAGGGTCGCGAACCCCGCGACCGCGAGCCCGGCGACCGCACCGGTCAGCCCGGCGGTCGGATAGAGGACCAGCGCGCCGACCACGACCAGCGCGTTCTGGACCGGGTAGCGGGCGCTCCACAGCCCGGTCCGCCCCAGCCCGAGGCCGACCTGCAGCAGCAGCGTGGTGGCCACGTTGGCGACGAGGGCGACCAGCACCAGGGCGGTCAGCGAGGTCTCGAAGGTCGCCGGGGCGACCGCCGTCATCGTGGCGCCGACCATGACCGCGCCGGCCAGGGGCACGGCGCGGCCCCGGGCGAAGCGGCGACCGAGGGCCAGGGCCAGGCCGACCCGCTCCTGCTCCGGTGCGGCCGGCACGTAGCGGGCCATCAGGGTGTGCCCGCCGAGCGTGAGGGCGAGCGAGCCGAGGGTCACGACGGTGAGGGCGACGGCGAAGCGGCCATAGTCGGCCGGGCCCATCAACCGGGGGACGACGACGGCCAGGGCGATCAGGGTGACGAGCTCGACCGCCTTGCCGGCCGCGCCGCCGGCCACCGAGCTGCGCAGGTCGCCGTCGAGCGGCGACGCCCCTCTCCGACCGCGAACCCGAGGCAGCACGACGCCAGGGTACTCGGCCGTCCGGGTTGGGAGGTTGCGGGACCGCTTGGCCGAGCCCGTTCCGGGTCGACGACGTCAGCCGGCCGACGACGGTGGCAGGGGGCAGCCGTCGAGGTCGGACCAGCGGATCTCGGCGCCCGTGAAGTTGGCGAAGGAGGCGACGACGCCACTGGCCGGCACCACCGACCAGAGGACGTAGGCCGGGTCGTCCAGCCGGGTCCGGAATGCGTCCGGCCACCGGTCGAGGTCGGTCCCGAGGTAGCGCTCGTAGATCCGTTGCACCCTGGCCGGCTCGTGGCGCTCGATCGACCCGGGCCCCCGAACCCTGATCTGGCGGATGTCGATCGGGGGTGAGAAGTCGTCGACCAGGACGGCGAGCTGGCTCCCGTGTCCGAGCGCCCGCACCAGCGGCGAGTCGGACGCGCTGGAGAACCAGAAGCGCCGATCGGCCCAGAGGAACCAGAGGCTGCCGAGCAACGGCAGGCCGGACGGCGACACGGCCGACACCTGGGCGGGACGCATCACCTCGCCGAGAAACGCCGCGATGTCGAAGGGGGCACGCGACTCCACGTCGCCAGTGTCGCCGATGACGGGCCGATGTGGCATCGCCGCCGACCGGGGACGCTCTTCCCCGGCGAGACGTCGGTTCGGCCGGCCCGACCCGTGCTGCCCGGCGGCAGCGCTTCACGGGCCCTTCATCGACGGTCCTGAACACTCCTCGGCGACCCACCTCGAAAGGAGATCCAGTTGAGCTCGACGAGGTCGACCGGCCGGAGTCGACCGACGCCGAGCGCGAGGAGGGCGGGCTCGACGGCGCCCGCGGCGACGAGGAGGTCGGTGGGGACGGGGCCGCCGATGGCGAGACCATCCCGACCCCGGACCCGGTCGCCCCGGTTTCGGCTTCATCGGGATCGGCGCCGACCATGGCGACGGCTACCCGATGTGGGATACCGAGCACGACAGCATCAACGCCGTCACCACCGGTCCGCGCCGCGACCTGCTCGGCGACATGTTCGCCGCAGCCAGGGCCGAGGGGCTCAGGCCCGTCGCCACCGTGCACGAGCACCCCGGCTCGCCGGCAACACCTGGCCACCGACCGTCGGCTTCGCTGACGACGAGGACAGCACGCCACCGACGGGGCCCTTTCGCCTCGCCGGCGTCACCCCCGTCCCCGGCTCCGAGATCACCATGCTCGGGAGCGACCAACCGCTGCCGTGGCGACGCCTCGACGGTGGCGACCTGCTCATCGAGCAACTGCCCGACCGGCTCCCGGGCCCGTACGCCTTGACGTTCAAGATCCGGGTGCGCCCCTGATCGCCGCGGACGAGCGACGATCGGTGCTTCTAGTCCGGTTGGTAGGCGCTCAGCGGCGGGCACGAGCAGGACAGGTGCCGGTCGCCGTGGGCGTTGTCGATCCGTCCGACCGGCGGGAAGTACTTGTCGGTTTCCTGGTCCGGCAACGGGAACGCGGCCCGTCGCCGGCTGTAGGCCCGGTCCCACTCGTCGGTGGTCAGGACCTCGGCGGTGTGGGGGGCGTGGCGCAACACGCTGTCATCGGCCGCCACCGTGCCGTTGGCGACCTCGTCGATCTCGCCCTTGATGGCGATCATGGCGTCGCAGAACCGGTCGAGCTCGCGGAGGCTCTCCGACTCGGTCGGCTCGATCATCAACGTCCCCGGGACCGGGAACGACATGGTCGGGGCGTGGAAGCCGTAGTCGGCGAGGCGCTTGGCCACGTCATCGTTGGAGATCCCGCTGGCCTTCTCGATCGGTCGGAGGTCGATGATGCACTCGTGGGCGACGAGGCCGTCGGCCCCGGTGTAGAGGACGGGGTAGTGGTCGCGCAGTCGCCTGGCCACGTAGTTGGCGGCGAGGACCGCCGTCTCGGTGGCCCGCCGGAGCCCGTCCGGGCCCATCATCCGCACGTACATCCACGAGATCGGCAGGATGCCGGCCGAGCCGTGGGGCGCAGCCGACACCGGCGCCCCGACCCGGTCGGTCGTGCCGGCGGTCAGCATCGGGTGGCCGGGGAGGTACGGGGCGAGATGCTCGGCCACGGCCACCGGGCCGACACCCGGCCCGCCGCCGCCGTGGGGGATGCAGAACGTCTTGTGCAGGTTGAGGTGGCTCACGTCCGAGCCGAACCGACCCGGCTTGGCCACCCCGACGAGGGCGTTGAGGTTGGCCCCATCGGTGTACACCTGGCCGCCGGCGTCGTGGATCATGGCGCACACCTCGCCGACCGTCTCCTCGTACACCCCGTGGGTGGACGGGTAGGTGATCATCAGCGCGGCCAACCGGTCGTGGTGCTCGCCGATCTTGGCCTCGAGGTCGTCGAGGTCGATGTTGCCGTGATCGTCGCAGGCGACGACGACGACGCTCAGCCCGGCCAGGACCGCCGACGCGGCGTTGGTGCCGTGGGCGGAGGCGGGGATCAGGCAGATGTCGCGCTCGGGCTGGCCCCGATCGGCGTGCCAGGCCCGGATGGCCAGCAGGCCGGCGTACTCGCCCTGGCTGCCTGCGTTCGGCTGCAGCGAGACCCGGTGGTAGCCGGTGATCTCGGCCAGCGCCGACTCCAGCTGGTCGATCAGCTCCCGGTAGCCCTCGGTCTGGCCCGCCGGGGCGAAGGGGTGGATCCCGGCGAACTCGGGCCACGAGATCGGCTCCATCTCGGCCGCCGCATTGAGCTTCATCGTGCACGAGCCGAGCGGGATCATCGTCCGGTCGAGCGCCAGGTCCCGGTCCGACAGCCGACGAAGCCACCGCATCATCTCGGTCTCGGACCGGTAGCGGTGGAAGTTGGGATGACCGAGGAAGTGGGACGTCCGCCGCAGCCCGTCGGGGATCGAGACCCGGGCCTCACCGATCACCGGGGAGCCGGGGCCACCCGATCCCCCGGCGGCCGTCGCCGTCACGATCGACAGCACCTGCGTGACCAGCTCCGGGGTGCTGGTCTCGTCGAAGCTGATGCCGACCCGGTCGTCGTCGACCCGGCGGAGGTTGATGGCCTCGGCCCTGGCCGCATCGACGACGGCGGCGGCCCGACCAGGCACCGTGACGGTGACCGTGTCGAAGAACGCCTCGGGTACCGGGTGGCCGCCGGCCTCGAGCCCGGCGGCCAGCAGTCCGGCCAGGCTGTTGACCCGGGTGGCGATGGCGGTCAGCCCGTCGGGCCCGTGCCAGGCCCCGTAGGCGGCCGACACGTTGGCCAGCAGGGCCTGGGCAGTGCAGATGTTCGACGTCGCCTTCTCGCGACGGATGTGCTGCTCGCGGGTCTGGAGGGCGAGGCGGTAGGCGGGACGGCCGGACGAGTCGACCGACACCCCGACCAGTCGCCCGGGGAGCTGTCGGGCGTTGGCCGAGGCGCAGGCGATGAAGGCGGCGTGGGGGCCGCCGTAGCCGAGGGGCACGCCGAAGCGCTGGGCCGAGCCGACGACGATGTCGGCCCCGAGCTCGCCTGGCGGGGTGATCAGGCAGCAGGCCAGGAGGTCGGTGGTGACGGCGACCAGCGCCCCGGCCTCGTGCACCGCCTCGATCGCCGGGCCGACGTCACGGAGCACGCCGGTCGTCCCCGGCTGGGCCAGGAGGGCGCCGAAGAACCCGCCGAGGTCGAGCGAGCCGTCGGTCAGCGCGGCCGGGTCGCCGACGGTCAGCTCGATGCCGAGCGGCTCGGCCCGGGTGGCGACGACGGCGATCGTCTGAGGGTGGCACTCGGCGTCGACGAAGAACCCGGTCTTCTTGGAGCGCCCGACCCGCCGCAGCATCGTCATCGCCTCGGCCGCCGCCGTCGCCTCGTCGAGCAGCGAGGCGTTGGCGATCTCACACCCGGTCAGGTCGGCCACCATCGTCTGGAACGTCAGCAGCATCTCGAGCCGGCCCTGGCTGATCTCCGGCTGGTACGGCGTGTACGAGGTGTACCAGGCCGGGTTCTCCAGCAGGTTGCGCCGGATGACCGGCGGGGTGATGCAGTCGTTCCAGCCCATGCCGAGCAGCGAGGTGGCCACCTCGTTGCGGTCGGCCAGGCGCCGCAGCTCGTCGATGGCCTCCTGCTCGCCGAGGGCCGGGGCCAGGTCGAGGCTGCGGTCGTGGATCGAGCCGGGCACGGCCCGCTCGAGGAGTTCGCTGGCGGAGGCATAGCCGAGGTCGGCCAGCATCTTGCCCATGTCGTCGTCGGTGAGGCCGATGTGGCGCTCGGCGAAGGGGGCGTCGCTGGTGCTCATGGGGGGTCAGGCTCCTCGCTGGTAGCGGTGGGGGACGAAGGGGAGGGGGGCGACGGTGACGGGGACGTCCTTGCCGCGGACGTCGGCGATGAGGGCGGTGCCATCGGCGGCGAGCGACGGGGGCACGTAGCCCATGGCCACCGGACGGTCGACCGACGGGCCGAAGCCCCCGCTCGACACGACGCCGACCGGGTCGCGGTCGGCGTCGTCGGCCGGGCGGAGGCCGGCCCCGTCGCGGACCGGGCGCCGGCCCTCGGGTTGCAGACCGACCCGGACCCGGGTCGGGCCGTCGGCCAGCTCGGCGGTGACGCGGTCGGCGCCGGGGAAGTCGCCGGCCTCCCGTCGCCGCTTCGGCATGCTCCACACCAGGTCGGCCTCGACCGGGCTGGTGGTCTCGTCGAGATCGTTGCCGTAGAGGCAGAGCCCGGCCTCCAGCCGGAGCGTGTCACGGGCGCCGAGCCCGACCGGACGGACCCGCGGATCGTCGAGCAGCAGCCGGGCCAGCTCGTCGGCCCGGTCGGCCGGCACGGCCAGCTCGAACCCGTCCTCGCCGGTGTAGCCGGCCCGGGCGGCCATGACGTCGATCCCTCCAAAGGTGGCTGGGCGGTTGTCGAGGAACACCGAGCCATCGAGCGAGGGGTCGATGCCGGTGACGACCGCCGCCGCCTCCGGCCCCTGGATGGCGAGCAGGGCAACGTCGGTCCGCTCGATCACGTCGACGCCGGCGAGACCGTCCCGCAGGATGGCCAGGTCGACGGCCCGCCGGGAGGCGTTGACCACCATCGTCAGCCGGTCGCCCCAGTTGGTGACCATGAAGTCGTCGACGACGCCGCCGTCGTCGTTCAGCAGCAGGCCGTAGCGCTGGCGGCCCTCGGCCAGGGTGGTCACGCCGGCCGGCGTCAGCCGCTCGAGGGCGGCCGCCGGGTCGTCGCCGACGAGATCGACGACGGCCATGTGGGACACGTCGAACAGACCGGCCGCCGAGCGGCACCAGCCGTGCTCGGCCAGCACCCCGTCCTCGTACTGGATCGGCATCTCCCAGCCGGCGAAGGCGACCAGCTTGGCCCCCAGCTCGGCGTGCAGCGCGTGGAGCGGGGTGGTTCGCAGGCCCGCACCCGCTTCGACCTGGTTGGACATCGGCACCTCCGGCAGCGTTCCGCTTCGGTGCCCCCTCTGTCCCGATACCTGAGAGATTCGGACCGCCGGGCGGGCCTTTCCCCTTCGGTGGCCGGGCGCCTCACCGGGAGGACCCGACGCTCTCCAGAGTTGTCACCGGGATGCGGTCACGGTGCCTGAGAGTTTCCGGGGCGGTTGCTCCTTCGGCGGGCCATCGATCGGATCGACCGGGTCGTCGATCGGTGGCCACTCTCCCGCAGCTCGGTTGCGACGAGTCGAGCGTAGCAGGCGCTGCGCCACGTGTGTCCCGGTGGGGTCGGCGCCCGTTCGCCGAACGGCCCGGACGAGCCTGGCCCGGAGGCCGTCTCCTAAGCTCGTGGCGTGGCCGCAGGTCGGAGGTCGTCTGAGCCGCCCGCACCGGTCGAACTGATCGACTCGGGGGCCGACGCGGGTCCGGTGTGGGATCCGCTCGGGGCCTCGGGCCAGGACGACGCCGCGGATCCGGTCGAGACCACCGGTCTGGTCGAGGGTCACCCGGGCCGGGGCCGGGCGACGCTGGCCACCGTCGCCGGCGCAGCCGTCGTCGTCGGACTGCTCTGGCTGCTCGGCCGGGCCGCCCCACCGGACACCGGCGACGGCGCCGACGACCTCGCGGCGCCGACGACGACCACCGTGCCACCGCCGTCGGTCACCCGCCTGCCGGCCCCGACGACCTCGGTGCCGGTCGTGGTGGCCGACGCTCCCGTCCTCGGCGAGGTCAGCGACCTCCTGCTCTTCTACGGCGGTGACGGTCCCCTGCAGTCGGTCGACCTCGACTCGGGGGTGCTGACCCGCTACGGGCTGGTGGCCCACCCGGTGCTGGCCACCGGCCGGGTGCTCGTGCTCCATCAGGAACAGGCGGGCATCGTCGGCTGGGTCCCGCTCGACGATCCCGGCCAGCAGGCGTTGACCTGGAAGCGGGGTCAGGTCGCTCCCGGGTCGGGGCCCGGCCTGCTGTGGGTCCTCGATCCGTCGACCGACGAGCCCCACCGGGACGAGGAGGTCGGCTCGGGTCGGTGGGAGCTGTTCGACGTGGTGCGCAACCGGATCAGCCTGCGGATCCCCGCCGACCTGCACCCGGAGGTCGAGGGCGTTCGCCAGCGGGAGGATCCGCTCGGCGGTGTCGCCGACGTCGTCCGGCCCGCGCCGTTCTTCTCGAACCGCCCGGACGGCGTGTACCTCTCGGGCGAGGACGGCTTCCGCAAGGTGGCCGACGGTCGGCTGTTCGCCCACGACCGGGGGACGGCCCTGGTCGGGCGCTGCTCGGCCGAGGAGTCCTGTCAGCTCCGCTGGATCGAGACCGCCGATGGGACGACCATCGACCGCCCACTGCCGCGGGCCCGACCCCGGGTTGCCAACCTCGTCGCCGACGGGGCCTGGCTCCACTCGATCCGCGACGACGGCACCTCGGAGCTGCTCGAGCTGGCCACCGGCCGTCGGATCGAGCACAACTGGGCCAGCGACCGCCCGACGATCTCACCCGACGGGCGTTGGTTGGCCGAGTGGTTCGGCACGACGGTCGTGCTGTCCGATCTGGCCGGCGACGGGCCGCCGCGGACGGTCGGCTGGATCGGCGACTTCGAGGCGGAGGGACCGGGGAGCCTGTTGTTCGTCGACGCCGGGTGATCCCGATCGGACGCCCGGGCCCGACCGGCCAGCCGAGGGGGCCGGACCCGCCCGTATCCTGGGGTCATGGACCTCTCGCTCCGCCGGCTGCCGTCGTTCACCCCCCGACCCGGTCCGGTGCTGGTCGTGGTCGCCGACGGCGTCGGCGTCGCCCCGGCCGGCCCGTCGAACGCGGTGACCGAGGCCGACACCCCGACGCTCGACCGCCTCGCGGCCAGCACGAGCGCAACCGAGCTGGCGGCCCACGGGACGGCCGTCGGCCTCCCGAGCGACGACGACATGGGCAACAGCGAGGTCGGCCACAATGCGCTCGGTGCCGGTCGGATCTTCGCCCAGGGGGCCAAGCTCGTGAACCGGGCGATCGACGACGGCGTGCTGTTCGACGGCGAGCTGTGGGGGCAGCTGATGGAGCGGGGTCGCGCCGGCACGCTGCACCTGCTCGGGCTGCACTCGGACGGCAACGTGCACGCCAACACCGAGCACCTCTACGCGCTGCTCCGGGCCGCCGCCACCGCCGGGGTGACCCGGGCCAGGGTCCACATCCTGCTCGACGGTCGTGACGTGCCGGCCCGCTCGGCCCTGACCTACGTCGAGGCGACCGAGGCGGTGCTCGCCGAGCTCAACGCCGACGGCGAGCGGGACTTCCGCATCGCCTCCGGTGGCGGCCGGATGACGATCACCATGGACCGCTACGAGGCCGACTGGCCGATGGTCGAGCGGGGCTACCGGTGTCACACCCACGGCGAGGGTCGGATGTTCGCCTCCGCCACCGAGGCGGTCGAGACGATGTACGCCGACCAACCCGACGTCGGCGACCAGTACCTCCCGGCGTTCGTGGTCGCCGACCCGACCGGTGTGCCCGTCGGGGCGATGGCCGACGGCGACGCCGTCGTGCTGTTCAACTTCCGGGGCGACCGGGCCATCGAGATCTCCCGGGCCTACGAGGAGCCCGACTTCGACGTGTTCGATCGCACCGCCGCCGACGGCCGCCCCAACCCCGAGGTGCTGTTCGCCGGGATGCTCCAGTACGACGGCGACCTGCTGGTGCCGAAGCGATACCTCGTCGCCCCGCCGGCCATCGATCGGACGATGGGCGAGTACCTGTGCGCCGAGGGCGTCCACAGCTTTGCCGTCAGCGAGACCCAGAAGTTCGGGCACGTCACCTACTTCTGGAACGGCAACCGCTCGGGCTACATCGACCCAGAGCTCGAGACGTACCTCGAGATCCCATCCGACAACGTCGAGTTCAACAAGACCCCGGCCATGAAGGTCCGGGAGATCACCGACGCCACGATCGAGTACCTCCGCAGCGGCCGCTACCGCTTCGGGCGGATCAACTTCCCCAACGGTGACATGGTCGGCCACACGGGCGACCTCGGGGCCACGATCGAGGCCATGGAGGTGCTCGACGAGAGCGTGGCCCGGCTCATCGACGTCATCGAGGAGCTCGGCGGCATCCTGATCTACACCGCCGATCACGGCAACGCCGACATCATGTTCACCGAGGCCGCCGACGGCACCCGGACGCCGAAGACGTCGCACACCCTCAGCCCGGTCCCCTTCACGATCGTCGACCCGCTCTTCGACGGCCAGTACGAGCTGACACCGCCGGCCGGGGCCGGGCTGGCCAACGTGGCGGCAACGGTCTTCAACCTCATGGGCTACGAGGCTCCGGACGGCTACGAGCCGAGCCTGATCTCCCTCCGGGGCTCGTGAGCGCACCGGCCGGTTCGATCCGGCCGTGTATTTCGGTTGCCCGAGGCACGTCTGTTCGCTAACGGCGCCTGAAAGGGTCAGGACGCCGAAACCGTGCCAAGAAAAGACAGTGCCGCTCCCGTCCGGCCCCCGGGTCGGGATTCCGGCAGGAGAGATGAGGTGGGCGACCGTGATTATCGAGTGGAAGAATCCTCGCGGGCTCGATGCGGTACCTATGATGACCCGCGGTGGTTGCATGGCCCGGCTGAGTGGAGACGAGAGCGACGGCGAGCTGTACAAGCGGTCGGTCGGCGGGGATCGAACCGCCGTCGAGGCCCTGGTGGAGCGCCACCACGCCGATCTCGTCCTCTACCTCCGGTCGAAGACCAACGTGGCCACGGTGGTCGACGATGCCGTGGCCGAGGCCTGGCTCCGGTTCTTCCGGCATCTCCGGGAGGCGGTCGACGACCCGGAGCGGGCGCTGCACAAGCCGGAGAGCATCCGCTTCTGGCTCTATCGCACCGCCCTCAACGCCCTCAACGACCAGTTCCGGTCGTCCGGCCGGCAGACCGACCTGGCCAAGCGGGCAACCGTGGAGGCCGAGGCCCAGGGCCGCACGGCGTACCAGCCGGACGAGTTGGCCGGCCTCGAGGGTGACGAGCGACGCTCGGCCCTGCGGGACGCGTTCCGGTCGCTCGGCGACCGGTGCCGGGAGCTGCTGAGCCTGCTGGCCGCCGATCCACCGCTCAGCTATGCCGAGGTGGCCGAGCTGACCGGCCGACCGATCGGCTCGATCGGCCCGACCCGGCAGCGCTGTCTCGCCGACCTGCGCCGCCTGATGGGGGTGACGACATGACCGTCGAGCGACCGGCAGCCTGGTTCGACGACGACGATCGGTTGGCCGAGGAACTGGCCGTTGCGCTGCGGACGGGGGTCGAGCCGAACGGACCGGACCGTGACCGCGTCGCCATGCTGATGACCGGCTACGACCTGGTGATGACCGACACGATCGAGGCCGCGCTGGCCCACGACTCGGCCACCGCCGAGCTGGCCGCGGTCCGCAGCGGCGAGACCGCCGAGCGGCTGTTGACCTACGTCGCCTACGGTGGGCTCGAGATCGAGTTCGAGGTGTTCGGTGGCCGGGTGACCGGCCATGTCGAGCCGGTCAGCGGCGGGCAGATCCTGCTCGAGCAGCCCGGCAACGCCGAACGGGCCGTCTACTCGGCCGAGCCGGACGTCACCGGCTCGTTCGAGTTCGTCCTGCGCTCGCCGACCACGTTCCGGCTGCGCTACGTCGACGACGACGGCAGCTCGGTGGCCACCGGTTGGCTCGACGGGCCCCATCCCCTCGGCCGCTGAGCCGAGCCGGGGTGACCTGGCGCCGTCGGCCGCCCCTTGACCTCAGGTCGACCTGAGGTGGCACGATCGCAGCCATGGCAGACATGTTCGAAGCGCCGGTCTGGGACGAGCGGTACTCGGCCGACGGCTATCTGTTCGGCACCAGACCGGCGGGCTTCCTCACCGCCAACGTCGATCGTCTGACCGCCGGCGCGACCGCACTGGTGGTGGCCGACGGCGAGGGTCGCAACTCGGTGTTCCTGGCCGAGCGGGGCCTGCACGTGACGGCGATGGACATCTCCTCGGTCGGGGCGGCGAAGGCACGGGCGTTGGCGGCCGAGCGCGGTGTGTCGGTCGATGTCCGGGTTGCCGACGTGCTCGACTGGCCGTGGGAGCCGGAGGCCTACGATCTGGTCGTCGCCGTCTTCATCCAGTTCCTCCGCCCCGAGCAGCGGGACGAGGTGTTCGCCGGTCTGCGGTCGACGCTACGACCGGGCGGGCGCCTGCTCCTGCACGGCTACCGGCCCGAGCAGCTCGCCTACGGAACCGGCGGTCCGCCGTTCGTCGAGTGCCTCTACACCGAGGAGCTGCTGACCACGGCGTTCGCCGGGATGGAGATCGAGCGACTGGCGAGCTACGACGCCGACATCGAGGAGGGGACCGGTCACGTCGGTCGGTCCGCCCTCATCGACCTGATCGCCCGCGAGCCCGAGCGCGACACCTGATCACCGAACCGGACCGCGGACGAGCCGCACCTAGGGTGGGAGCCATGGCCATCGACATCGGCGAGGTGGTCGAGCGATCGGGCCTGACGCCGGCCACCCTCCATCACTACGAGTCGAAGGGTCTCATCGAGCCCGTCGGGCGGCGAGGGCTCCGCCGGCAGTACGACGAGGACGTCCTCGACCGGCTGGCCCTGATCGGGCTCGGTCGCGACGCCGGGTTCACGCTCGACGAGATCGCGTCGATGCTGCCGCTCGGCGACCCGCCCGACCTCGACCGGGCCACGCTCGAGGCGAGGGCGGACGAGCTCGACGCCACGATCGAGTCGCTGATCCTGATCCGCGACAACCTCCGCCATGCGGCCCGCTGCCCGGCACCCAGCCATCTCGAGTGTGACAACTTCCGGCGGCTGATGGACGACGCCAGGCAACGCAGGCTCGGGCCAGGATCCTCGTCGGCGAACGGGCCGCCGTGACCCCTTGGGGTCGTCGAACGAGATCGTCCCGGTCGGCGTGATGCTGGCCACCACCGGCTCCGCCGCTCGCTCGCCGACGTCCGGCCAACCCATCGGGTCGTCGCAGGCGAACACCAGCAGCGTCGGGCCGTCGACAGCAGGCGCATCGGCAAGGGGGCCGTGGTGTCGAGCACGACGGCCGGGCGGCCGACGTGGGCCAGGCCCCGCATGCGGCGTCCTCGGTCGGCCGCTGTCGTCGAGCTGACGTCGTCGAGCCGGCGTCGTCGGGCACAGCCGGTCGGGCGGGTCGCCTCAGAGCGACTCGACCCGGACCCGGGCGACGGTCTCGAACGTGCAGTAGTAGAGATCCCGGTCCCAGCCCGGGGTCAGGAACATGCCGTTCGGGCGGACCGCACCCGTGGCGACCCGGGCCTTCATCCGTCCGGTGGCGAGATCGAGCACGACGAGGTCATCGCTGGTCGTGCCGTTCTCCAGGTAGCGGAAGTCGTTGGTCACCAGCTCCCCGGTGTCGG
Organism: Acidimicrobiales bacterium; assembly: GCA_028285495.1. Classification (GTDB taxonomy): domain Bacteria; phylum Actinomycetota; class Acidimicrobiia; order Acidimicrobiales; family SZUA-35; genus JAHELU01. Next base: position 113,626 of record JANQPB010000044.1, on the reverse strand, counting down.
CGTACAGCACCGGCTGCATCGACGATCGGAAGGGCTGGAACCACAGCATCTCGCCCCGGACCTCGCCGTCGGGCCCGGGGGAGACGTCGAAGGCCGCCAGGCCGCTGTTGCCGGTGTCCCAGGTCACCGCCACCCCGCCGCTCGCCAGCGGCGGGGCGATCACCCAGCCGCCGGGCAGCTCGGTCGGGCAGATCACGAGCTGGTCGGCCGGGTCGTCGACGGCGACCCCGATCAGCCGGACCGGCTCGCTCCAAGGTGGCGGTGGCGGATCGCCGACCGGGCCCGGCGTCACGCGTGGCGTCGGGCTGGCGGAGAACCGGTGCTCGACCCCCGGGGTGTTGCCGTTGTCGTGCAGCCAGACGCGGCCGTCGACCACGGCCGGGTCCCAGGCCAGGCCGCCCCGATCGGCCGAGCGGTAGGTCGGCTGCCAACCGTCGTCGAGCTCGAGCGCCCGGCCGTCCCAGCGAAGGCGGAACACCCTGGTCGTGCCGGGGAGGTAGAGGTCCTCGCCGCCGGACCGGTAGGTGCCCCGGTCGCTCGGTACGGCGGCCAACCGGCCCATCGACGGCTCGGGGAGGGCGATCGTGGTCAGCACCTCGAGATCGGGATCGAGCACGGTCACGGTCGACGGCTCGGATCGGAGCCGGAGGTCCTTCGTGACGATCGAGCCGTCGCCGAGGATCAGCAGGCCGTTGTGGGCCTGGTCGACGGGCAGCGCCCGGCTGCGCACGACGGCACAGCCCGGGTCCAACCGATGCAGGTGGGAGCCGCTCACCATGTAGAGGTCGCCGTTGGCGTGCACGGCGATCGAACCGCACCACTCGTGGTCGCCGGTCGGCAGGTCGCCCGACCGGTCGACCGTGGCGAGCGTCGACGGGTCGACCCGCTCGACCCACGCCGCGGCGGCCGGCCCGTCGCCGAGGCTGTTGCCGTGCAGGTACAGCTCGCCCGGGTCCCGGCGGACGAACATCACGGGCCAGCGGCCGGTGTGGCGGGTGGTGGCCACCAGTCGATCGGTCGGGCGCAGGTCGGGTCCACGCCCGAGCGCGGTCTTCGGGCGATGGTTGCCCCCGCACTCGATCGGCCAGCCCGATGGCCAGTAGCCGCCGCCGACACTGCGTTCCGCGTGCTCAACCGTCATCTGTCGGGACCCTCCGATCGGGCGTCCACCCTACTCGGTCCACCCGTCCGGTTCAGCAGTGCGGCGACGGGCCCGATAGGATGGTGACCGGCAACACACAAAAGTTGTCAATACCACACTCAAGTTGATAGAGTGAAAGCCGCTAAACACGAGGCTGTGGAGCAGCCGACCGTGATCGTTGGCCCCGAATCCCCCCGATCGGCGACCGTCGCCGACCACATCCAGGAGCAGAAGAGAACATGGCAAAGGCCGTTGGTATCGACCTCGGAACCACGAACTCGGTGGTCGCCGTGCTGGAGGCCGGCGATCCCCTCGTCATCCCGAACGCCGAGGGCGCCAGGACCACCCCGTCGGTGGTGGCGTTCGGCAAGGACGGCGAGGTGATGGTCGGCGAGGTGGCCAAGCGTCAGGCCATCACCAACCCCGACCGCACGATCCGCTCGGTCAAGCGCCACATGGGCACCAAGTGGAACACCGAGATCGACGGCAAGAACTACACGGCCCAGGAGATCTCGGCCCGCACGCTGATGAAGCTCAAGCGAGACGCCGAGGCCTACCTCGGCGACACGGTCACCCAGGCCGTGATCACCGTCCCCGCCCACTTCGATGACGCCCAGCGCACCGCGACCAAGGAGGCGGGCACGATCGCCGGGCTCGAGGTGCTGCGGATCATCAACGAGCCGACCGCGGCCGCCCTGGCCTACGGGCTCGACAAGGACGGCGCCGACCAGACCGTCCTGGTCTTCGACCTCGGCGGCGGCACCTTCGACGTGTCGATCCTCGAGATCGGCGACGGCGTGTTCGAGGTGAAGAGCACCTCGGGTGACACCGAGCTCGGCGGCGACGACTGGGACCAGGCGATCATCGACTGGATGGTCACCGAGTTCAAGAACGCCAACGGCGTCGACCTGGCGGCCGACAAGATGGCGGCCCAGCGGCTCAAGGAGGCGGCCGAGAAGGCCAAGATCGAGCTGTCGCAGGTCACCTCGACCGACATCAACCTGCCGTTCGTGACCGCGACCGACGCCGGCCCCCTCCACCTCGAGCTGACCCTCACCCGGGCCAAGTTCCAGGACATGACGTCCGACCTGCTGGCCCGGGTCAAGAGCCCGGTCGAGACCGCCCTGTCCGACGCCAGCATGAAGCAGGACGAGATCGACCACATCGTGCTGGTCGGCGGGTCGACCAGGATGCCGGCCGTCGTCGAGCTGGTCGAGTCGATGACCGGCAAGGAGGCCAACAAGTCGGTCAACCCCGACGAGGTGGTCGCCGTCGGCGCCGCCATCCAGGCCGGCGTGCTCAAGGGCGACGTCACCGACGTCCTCCTGCTCGACGTGACCCCGCTCTCGCTCGGCATCGAGACGAAGGGCCGGGTCATGCACAAGCTGATCGAGCGCAACACCACGATCCCGACCAGGCGGACCGAGACGTTCTCCACCGCCGAGGACAACCAGCCCCAGGTCGAGATCCACGTCCTGCAGGGCGAGCGGGAGATGGCCGACTACAACAAGACGCTCGGCAAGTTCCACCTCGTCGACCTCCCCCCGGCCCCCCGTGGCATCCCCCAGATCGAGGTCACGTTCGACATCGACGCCAACGGCATCGTGCACGTCTCGGCCAAGGATCGGGGCACCGACAAGGAGCAGTCGATCACGATCACCGGCCAGTCGACGCTGTCGGACGACGACATCGACAAGATGGTCAAGGACGCCGAGGCCCACGCCGAGGAGGACCGGAAGCGCAAGGAGGAGGCCGACGTCCGCAACTCGGCCGACTCGCTGATCTACTCGACCGAGAAGCTGATCAACGAGCAGGGCGACAAGATCCCCGACGACGAGAAGAAGGCCGTCGAGGAGGCCCTGATCGAGGCCAGGACGGCCCTGGACGGCGAGGACATCGAGGCCATCAAGGACTCGACCGAGAAGCTGATGCAGGCCAGCCAGACGGTGTCGACGAAGCTCTACGAGCAGGCGTCGGCCGGCGGCGATCCCACCGGTGCCGCCGGCGGGTCGAGCGAGGCCCCCGACGACGACGAGGTCGTCGACGCCGAGATCGTCGAGGATGACGAGGGCGAGGACAAGTGACCGCCGGCTCCACCGACACCGGCGGTGAGGGCTGGGCCAAGACGGTGGTCGACGGTGCCGCCGAGGGGAACGCCGGGAATCCGGTCGACCTCTCGGCCGCCGAGGCCGCCGACGGAGCCATCGCCGAGGCGGCCGACGCCGCCGAGGCGGGCGGTCCCGGCCCCGAGCCCGCTCCCCCCGCCGACGCCGCCGCCGACGAGGACTCGACGTCGGCCGACCCGGCCGGCGATGGTGGCACGTCCGAGGGTGAGAGCTTCTCGGTCGAGGACCTGGTGGCCGACCTCGAGCGGGTCAGCGCCGAGCGCGACCAGTACCTCGACGCCTCCCGCCGGCTCCAGGCCGAGTTCGAGAACTACAAGAAGCAGGTCATCAAGCGGGAGAACGAGGCCCGTGAGCGGGCCAACGACTCGCTGATCGGCGAGCTGCTGCCGGTGCTCGATGCCTTCGATGGCGCCATCGCCGCCGGCACCGAGGACGTCGCACCGATGCGCAGCTCGTTCCTCGACGCGCTCGGCAAGCAGGGCCTCGAGCGGATCGACCCGGCCGACGACCCGTTCGACCCGAACCTGCACGAGGCCGTGATGCACGAGGCCGACGACGAGGCCGATGGTCCCGTGGTCAGCGAGGTCATGCGGGCCGGCTACGTGTGGAAGGGCCGGGTCCTCCGCCCGGCCATGGTGAAGACCCGCGGCTGACACTCGCGGCTGAACCACCCCGAAAGGTTTCCCGTGCCACAACACGACTGGCTGGAGAAGGACTTCTACAAGACGCTCGGCGTCGCCGACGACGTCAGCGACAAGGACCTGACCAAGGCCTACCGGAAGCTGGCCCGGAAGTACCACCCCGACGCCAACCCGAACGACCGGACGGCCGAGGAGCGTTTCAAGGAGATCTCGGAGGCCTACGACGTCCTCAGCGATCCCGAGCAGCGCAAGGAGTACGACGAGATCCGCAGGTACGGGGCCAGCGGTGGCTTCGGCGGCGGCACGCCCTACGGCACCGGGGGTGGCGGGGGCGGGTTCGGCTTCGACAGCGGCAATCTCTCCGACATCCTCGGCGACCTGTTCGGCGGGAACCGGCGTGGGACCCGTTCCGGCACCGGTCCCCGCAAGGGCGACGACCTCGAGGCCGAGCTGACGCTCAGCTTCGACGAGGCGGTCAAGGGCGTCACGACGTCGGTCCACCTCACGTCCGACGCCGCCTGCGGGACCTGCAGCGGGTCCGGGGCGGCGCCGGGGTCGACGCCGGAGATGTGTCCCCGCTGCCAGGGTCGGGGGGTGCTCGACGACGACCAGGGCTTCTTCTCGCTGAGCCAGCCGTGCCCGCAGTGCTCGGGGCGGGGCCGGATCGTCACCGACCCGTGCACGACGTGCCGGGGCAGCGGGATCGAGCGCAAGCCCCGCCAGGTCAAGGTCCGCATCCCCGCCGGGGTCAAGGACGGCCAGCGCATCCGGCTCAAGGGGCGGGGCACGCCGGGCCGCAACGGCGGCCCGGCCGGCGACCTCTACGTGATCGTCCGGGTGGCCCACCATCGGGTGTTCGGCCGCTCCGGGGCCAACCTCACCATCGACGTGCCCATCACCTTCGCCGAGGCCGCGCTCGGGGCCAACGTGAAGGTCCCGACCCTCGACGGGTCGACCGTGACCCTGAAGATCCCGGCCGCCACCCCGACCGGGAAGACGTTCCGGGTCAGGGGCAAGGGCGTGACCACCAACAGCAAGACCGGTGATCTCCTGGTCACCGTCACCATCGACGTCCCGAGCGAGCTCACGCCCGAGCAGCGAAGCGCCGTCGAGGCCCTTGCCGCGGCGACCGACGGCTCGCCGCGAGACCACTTGTCGACCGCCGGTTGAGCGTGACAACCTCGATCGTGACCGCGGTCCGACCGTCCCCGACACCACCGACCAGCAACCACGACCGGGAAGGAGGCGACCATCGTGAGCAACTCCCCGAGGGATCTGTCCCGAGCCGTCTACGTGATCTCGGTGGCCGCCGAGCTGGCCGGGGTCCATCCGCAGACCCTGCGGATCTACGAGCGCAAGGGTCTGGTCAGTCCGGCCAGGACCGACGGCGGCTCGCGTCGCTACAGCGATGACGACATCGCCCACCTCCAGCGCATCCAGGAACTGACCGACGACGGCCTGAACCTGGCCGGGGTCAAGCGGGTGTTGGAGCTCGAGGCCGAGCTGGCCGACCTGCGGGCCGAGGTCGAGCGGGTGAAGGCCGAGGGCAAGGCGGCCGTGGCCGAGGTCGAGCGCCAGCACCGGGCCGAGATCATCCCCGTCAACCAGAGCCTCACGGTCTACCGCCGCCCCCGCCGCTGAGCCCGGCCCCGGCGCGGTCGAGGCCTGGTGGGGCTGGCACGACGGTCTCGGCTTCTCCGTCCGGGCAACCGGATCGCCAGGGCGAGGATCGCCCCGGACGACCTGATCCTGCTCGGCCTGGCCGGCGGCCTCGACGACGGTCGTCCCGGCCTCGGCCAGGACGGTGACGTCGTGCGGTTGGCGGGGGAGCGACCCGACGGCGACGACCGTCGCCCGACGGCAACGGGTCGTCGCCGGCCGCGGCGCTAGCCGGCGTCGGCCCCGGTGTCGCCGGCCGGCGAGTCGTCGCCGGTGCCGTCGGTGCCGTCGGTGCCGTCGGTCCCATCGCTGTCCGCCGTGTCGCCGGTCGGCTCGGCCATCACCCGGTACAGGTCGGCCTTGGCCCGTTCCAGGATGTCGGCGGCTCGGAGGCGCTGATCGGCGGTGCCGAAGCGGCCGACCTGACGGACCTGCGACAGGATCTCCATGCCGAGCGGGCGCAGCGACGGGCCGTCCTCGGCGAAGTGGTCCCACGGCGCGGGAGCGTCCGGGTCGCGCTCGGCGACGCGCCCATGGCCCTCCTCGGTGATGGCGTAGATGCGCTTGCCCTGCTCGTCGTCGTCGCCGGTGACGAGGCCACGGGCCTCCATCCGGCGCAGGGCCGGGTAGATCGAGCCGGGGCTGGGGCGCCAGGCGCCGCCGCTGCGGTCCTCCAGCTGCTCGATGATCTCGTAGCCGTGCATCGGTCGCTCGTCGAGCAGGAGCAGGATCGCCTGGGCGATGGCGCCCCGGCGGGCTCGGTGGGGCGGCCCGCCCGGTCCGGGGCCGTGACCCCGTCCTCGTCGACCGCCCGGCCCGCGGCCGCGGCCGCGCCCTCGACCGGGCCCTCCGCTCGTGCGCTGTCCTCGTCCTCGTTCGTGTCCGTATATGTGTGGTCCCCTTCCTCGGGTCCGTCCCCGGCGCCGCCCGCGGCGGCCCGGTCGATTCTCGGTGTCATTCCGGTCGTCGTGCTCGTGGTCGATCGGCTGGTCGATCCGCCGATCCGTCGTCTGGTCCGGCGTGGTCATGCTGGACTCCCTTCGTCGCTCCCCGGGGCGCATGCCGCGCCCCGTCGGGGATGTATCTCGATATGTCGTTATCGGTCACGATAGAGCGTATCGCGATATATCGCAACACCCCGGGCGTCGACGGTCGGCGCCCTCGAGGTCGAGCCGGCCTCGATCCGGCTCGGCCGAGCGGCCGAGGACGAGCGGCCGTCGTTGACCGGCCTCGTCGAGCGGCGGGGCCGGTGGCCGGGATCAGCCCGCCGGTGGCGTCGGCACCGAGTCGTCGCCCAGGTCCCAGAACACGCCGGTCATCATCCGCAGGCCCTCTCGCATGATCGGGGCCAGCACGTGCTCGTCCGGTGCGTGCTGCGAGCACGATGCATAGGAATGCGGCACCCAGATCGTCGGCAGGCCGAGGACGTCGGCGAACACGTCGTTCGGCAGCGAGCCACCGAGGTTCGGCAGCACGGTGAGCGGCCCGTCGATCGTCGTCTCGAGGGAGCTGCGGGCCCACACCGCCCACGGGTGGTCGGGGAGGAGCCGGGTGGCGGCCATCGTGGTGGTGCCCGGTTGTTGCTCGACGGCGACGTCGTCGAACCCGTGCCCGTCGAGATGACGGCGGATCGCGGGCAGGAACGTCTCGGGGTCCCGGTCGACGGTGAACCGGAGCTGGCACCAGGCCGTCGCCCGTGGCGGGATGGCATTGACCACCTTGGCCGGGTTGCCGGTCTCGAAGGCCAGCACCTCGAAGGCGTTCCAGGCGAACACCCGCTCGGCCGGGCTCAGGCCCGGCTGCCCCCAGTCCGGGTCGACCTCGGGGCCGTCGGACCCGCCGTCGACCTCGAGCCCGGCCAGCACGTCGCGAACCGAGTCGGGAATGGCCTCCGGTCGCAGCTCGGGCACGAGGATCTCGCCGCTCGGCCCGACCAGGCTGGCCAGGGCGTTGGCCAGCCGGATCCCCGGGTTGGCGATCAGCCCACCCCAGTTGCCCGAGTGGTGGCCACCGTCCCGCAGGTCGAGGGACAGCACGAAGTTGAGCGCGCCGCGGGTGCCCATGAACATCGTCGGGCTCTCGGGTCGCAGTCTGGGCCCGTCCGAGCCGATCAACACGTCGGCGGCCAGGAGCTCCCGGTTGGCGGCCACGAAGGCTTCGAGCCCGGGCGAGCCGATCTCCTCGGAGGTCTCCAGGAGGATGGTCGAGTTGAAGCCGAGCCGGCCCCGGACCCGGAGCACGGCGGCCAGTGCGGCCAGGTTGATCGTGTGCTGGCCCTTGTTGTCGGCCGTGCCCCGGCCGTACCAGCGCTCACCCTCGATGGTCAGCGTCCACGGGTCGCGATCGTCGCTCCACCGACCCTCGAGGCCGCGGACCACGTCACCGTGGCCGTAGGTCAAGACGGTTGGGGCGGCGTCGTCCTCGTGGCGGCGGGCGACGAGGAACGGCCCGCCGCCAGGGGATGGGTTCGGGTGGACCGACCAGTCGTAGCCGATGGCGTCGAGCGCCGGGCCGATCTCGTCGACCAGGTAGGCGTCGAGCTGGTCCCGGAGATCGGGCTCCTGGGCGGTCGAACGGATGGCGACCCGGCGGGCGAGCTCGTCCCGGTAGGTGCCGTCGTCGAAGTAGCGCTCGATCTCGGCGATGGCGGTGGCACGGCTCGGGGCTCCCATCGGCCAATCGTAGGCTCGCCCGCCGGTTGGTCGCCGATCGGTCACCCGCAGGCCCGGTGCCGTCGCGTCGTCGGCCGGCACGCCGGCCGCCGCTCGCCCGACGCCGCTCGCCCGAGGCCGCCGTCCGGTCGAGTGCCGGTTCCGCTGGCGCCGCCGCCGGCTTGGCGGAATGATACGGGCATGGAGCGTCCGACGACCCGCCTGCTGCTCCGGGTGTTCGTCGTCTCCGTCGCGATCAACGCGCTGTTGGGGATCGGCATCCTGGTCTTCGGCGACCTCGGCGAGACGCAGGGTCGGATCCTGGGCACCAGCCTGCTGCTGTCGGCCACCATGCTCGGCATCCTGGTCAACGGTCCGGCGGCCGCCCGCGGGGTGCTCTGGCCGGTCCCGATCGTCGGCGCGGTCACGGCCGCGATCGGGCTGGGGATGCTGATCGTCGCCGTGTGGGCCGACGGCCTCGACGGCAACTGGTTCCGGTCCGCCGGCTCGTTCCTGGTCGTCGCCGTCGCCGCGACCCTGGCCGGGGGCCTCGCCCTGCTCCCGCTCGCCGGTCGGTATCGCCCGGCGCTGCCGACCACGGTCGGCCTGATCGCGATGCTGACGGCCTGCATCCTGTTCGCGATCTGGGTCGAGTACGAGCCCGACTGGTTCTTGCGCCTCGTCGGGGTGCTCTCGCTCCTCGTCGCCGCCGGCACGATCGTGATCCCCGTGCTCAGCCGCTTCGCCGGTGACGAGCCCGCCGGCGCGGCCGACGTCGACCGTGAGGTTCCGGCCGAGGCCGCCGTCCGCTACTGCCCGTCGTGCGGGTATGCCGTCGGCGAGCTGCCCGTCGGCACCGCCGTCGGCTGCGGCCGCTGCGGGTTCACCTTCGAGGTCCTCGAGGCGGCCGGCGCCCTCGATCCGAGCGACCGCCACTGATCGTTGGCGAAGGCCAGCCGTGGCTTTCCCGTCCGGCCCCTCGGCGTCGTACCATCGGCCCATGGACCTGAGCTACCCGGCCGAGAGCGACGCCTTCCGGCAGCGGATGAACGACTTCCTCGACGAGCACCTGCCCGATGGCTGGCAGGGCATCGGCGCCCTCCCGGAGGCGGAGCAGCACCAGTGGCAGAAGCAGTGGCGGGAGGTCCTGAGCGAGCACCAGCTCCTGGCCCCCAACTGGCCGGCCGAGTACGGCGGCGCCGGCCTGACCCAGCTCGAGCACACGATCCTCAACGAGGAGTTCGCCAAGCGCGGCGTGCCGACCATGGGCCCCAACGACGGGTTCAGCATCTCGATGGTCGGCAACACCATCCTCCACTGGGGCACCGAGGAGCAGAAGCGGCACTACATCCCCCGCATCCTCGACGGCACCGACGTGTGGTGCCAGGGCTACTCCGAGCCGAACAGCGGCTCCGACCTGGCCAACCTCGGCTGCAAGGCCGACCTCGACGGCGACGAGTGGATCATCAACGGCCAGAAGATCTGGACAAGCGCCGGCATGCACGGGAACATGATCTTCACCCTCTGCCGCACCGACCCCGACGTGCCGAAGCACAAGGGCATCTCGTTCATGCTGGTGCCGATGGATCAGCCCGGCGTCGAGGTCAGGCCGATCACCAACATCACCGGCAAGGACCACTTCTGCGAGGTGTTCTTCAGCGACGCCCGCTGCCCGAAGGACAACGTGCTCGGCGGTACCAACAACGGCTGGGCCGTGGCCAACACGCTGCTCGGCTTCGAGCGGGGCGTTCGGGCCACCGTGCTGTCGCTGCCGTTCCGGGCCGAGCTCGACAACTTCATCGAGCTCGCCCGCCAGCACGGGAAGCTCGACGACCCGATGGTCCGCCAGGACATCGCCAGGTTCCACACCACGGTCGAGATCATGAAGTGGCAGGGCCAGCAGGCCCTCACCAGGCGCCTGAAGGGGGAGATGCCCGGCCCGGAGTCGTCGATCGGCAAGCTGCTGTGGAGCACGTATCACAAGCAGATCACCGAGGCCGCCATCAACCTGGCCGGCCCGGCCGGGCAGATCGGCTTCGGCGAGGGCTCGGTCAACGGACTCGGCGCACCGCCGATCGGCACCCCCAACACCATCCCCAACTGGATGGACTCGTTCTTCATCGCCCGCCCCGGCACGATCTACGCGGGGACCTCCGAGGTCCAGAAGAACATCATCGGCGAGCGGGTCCTCGGCCTGCCGAAGGAGCCGCGGTCCGACAGCGGCACCTGGAAGGAGAGCCAGGCCGCCTACTCGTAGCCGGAGCCGCCGACGATCGCCGCACCGCGGTCGACGAACCCACCACCGTCGGCCGGTCCGTCGCCGACCTCGTCGCCGGTCTCGTCGTCATCGGTGAGGGCGACGATGGCCAGCGCCACCAGCAGCATCGTGGTGAGCACGAACAGGCCGACGAGCAGCGCGAGCGGGCTGCGTCGCCTGGTCCGACCGGCGTCGCGGTCGGTGGCGGTCTGGTCGGTGTCGGCGCAGCCGGCGATGGTGTCGGCGGCCACCAGCTGCAGGGGCATGGTCGGTCCTCGTGGAGCGCTCGGAGCACGGTGCCCCGATGTGGTACCCACCGGGAGCGGGCGGACGGGCCGAGCGGCCGCCTCGACGCCGTTTCGTCGGTGGTACCCCTGTTGTAGCCGCGGACGACCGGGTCGCCGATGGGGTCGCGACCCTACGTCTCGGTCGCCGGGCCGGGTCAGCGAACGGTGACCGAGCCGGGCGGGGCCAGCTCGACGAAGGTCTGGCCCCGGGTCAGGGCGATCGGCTGGCCGTTGCCGTCGCGCAGCCCGATCGGGTCGGTCGACACCGCACGGCTCCACGTGCCGGCGATGACCCGGCCGTCGGTGAACACCCAGGCCGTGCCCGAGCCGACCGTGTGAGCCTCGGGTGATTCGGCGTCGATCGAGCTGGCGCCGTATGGCACCTCCAGCACGACCACGTTCTCGGGCGCCAGCCGGATCCCGCCGGCGACGGTGTGGGCGCTGCCGTTCTGGCTTCGCGGCCAGCCACGGGCCGCCGACGACCAGCGGAAGCTGATGTCGGCCGAGCCGAAGTCGACGTCGACCCCGGCGCTGGGCGTGCCCTTCGTCGAGCCGGCGCCCTGGTCCCGGTAGGTGAACAGCTGCGGTGGCACGCCGCCGCGGTTGCCGGCGGCGGCGTACAGGCTGGCGGTCCTGGCGAACAGGTTGTGGGGCGCCCGCTTCGACGAGCTGCGGAAGTAGGCGCCGCCGGCCTCGATGGCGTTGACGTTGACCAGGTCGGCCCCGGCGACGACGCCGAGCACGCCGGGGTTGGCTCCGGAGGCGGCCAGCAGGGGGGTGTTGAGCTGATCGAGGAGGTGGATGTCGGTGGTGCGGACCGAGCGGACGGGCCCGACCACGTCGGGCAGGTCGCTGTGGAACACGGCCACCAGCCTGGTCAGGTTGCCCTCGACCATCTCCTCGTAGACCAGGTCGGCCCGGTCGACGGCGGTCTGGGGGCGGGCGGCGTCGACGTTGTCGATCTTGACCGCAAGCGCCGGTCGGTCGGCCGCGGCCCGGGCGGCCACGCCGGTGAGGGGTTGGCTGTCGGTGTAGATCCGCCCCATCCGGTTGCCGTACTCGGTGGCGCCGAGGAACCCGGCGATCACGTTGCGGTAGGGGGTGTCGCCACCGATGACGCTCGCCCAGTAGTCGAGGCCGGCGGTGTCGGGTGAGCGACGGAGCATGCCGACGTAGAGCATCGTGGCCTGCACCTTCGGACCGATGGCCCGCCGGTACTCCGCCGAGTCGGAGAAGGCGACCATCAGCCGACCCCGCTCGAGGCCGCTGCCGAGCTCGCCGACCCAGTACGCCCGACCGCCGGCGTCGGCGCCCCGGTCGAGCACGTTGCCGTAGACGAGGTCGACGTAGTCGCCGTCGTCGAGCGAGCCGTAGGTGCCCTGGAACTCGCCGGACAGCACGAACTGCTGGGCCACCTGCTCGAGGGTCACGCCGTCGCGGAGCTGGCCGGTCCAGTAGGTGAGTCCGGCGTAGTCCGGCGGCCGGCCGAAGAAGGCGAAGTAGAGCCGGACCAGGGGGGCGACGACGCCCTCGAACTCGGTGCTGGTCGCCATCGACTCGACGAGGGCGGACGGCTCGACGCCGTCGCGGACCAGGTCGGACCAGTAGTCGAGCCCGGCGTCGTCCGGGGCCCGACCGAGGAAGTCCTCGTACTGCTGGGTCACGAAGTCCTCTGGGGTCGGCAGGTGGCCGACGGCGTCCTCGGCGGCGGCGGGGACGGCGGCGAGGCCGATCAGGCCGACCAGGAGGGTCGACAGGGCGGCGGCGGTGAGACGGAGCGGCGGCTTCCTCGGCGGCATGGTGACCCATCGGCCGGTGGCCGGAGGGGAGTAGGGCTCTGCGAGTGTAACCGGCGACCGGGCGAAGGGTGCCGGCGCCGACCGCCGGGTCGACCCGTGACCGGGTGCCGACGTGATCCGCCGACGCGGCCCGGTCGAACCGGCGACGTCCGGCCCGGGGCGAGCGCGGGGTCCCGGTGCTCGGGACCGGGATGGTCAGCCGTCGACGACGGCGGTGACCTTCACCTCGGCCCGCCCGCCCGGGAGCGCCAGCTCCGTGCAGCCGATGGCGGTCCAGGCCGGGTACGGCTCGGTGATCGCTGCGTCCTTGGCCGCGATGAAGGTGCCGAGCGTCGACGACATGTCCACGTGGAAGGTCGTCATCTCGACGATGTGGTCGACGGAGGCGCCGGCCGCCTCCAGGGTGGCGGCGAGCTGGGCGAAGGCGCTGGTGAACTCCTCGGCCGCGTCCTCCGGGACCCTGCCGTCCGGTCCGACGCCGATGACGCCGGACACGTAGATCGTGTTGCCCGTCCGTACCGCCGGGGCGAAGTGGAAGCGCTCGTAGGAGCGCTCCTGCCCGGGGGGAATGACGACGTCGAAAGGTGCCTGATCAGCCATGGCAGCAGTCTTGCGGCGGCCGGACCAGCGGGCAAGCCGGCGGTCCGACCGCGCTGCGCAGGCCCATCCGGCCAGGCGCCCCGCACCGAATCTGCAACGCAGATGGGCGAACCCCTCGACGTCCGAGCGGCATCGGGGGTAAATTACAGTCATGTGATCCAACATCGATCGTGACAGGACCACACGGGAGCAGGTGGGACGGCAGGCATCGTCCGGCGGGTTCGGGACGCACGTGGCGTCGAAACCGGTTGATGGAAGGGTGCCCACCACCCCGTGGACGGCAGACATGACATGCCAATGTCGGTGGTTTGACGCTTTCATGACGGCCTTGCCTACACTTCGAGGTCGATCAGCCATCACCGAGTTTCCATCGGCCGAATCGGCGAGCAGAGGCGGCGCCCCGGGCGCCGCCTCGCCGGACAGCCGAGGCACCGCATGTCGAGACGGGCAGGAGGAATCGTGATGATCGTGACGGCAACGAAGCAGGACCTGATCGACGAGCTGGCGGCCGAGGCGGTCGACGGCATCGGCCCGAGGGCCCGCGGTGGGCTCGACCGTGACGACCTGTTCCAGATCGCCCAGCTGGCCGTGCTCGAGGCTCGGCTGGAGATCCCCCACCTCGACCCCGTCCACGACCGCGACCACATCGCCTGGCGGATCAAGCAGGCCATCGACGACCAGCTCGACGGCGATCGGGCCGGCCGGTCCCGCCTGACCCTCGATCAGGCCGCCCGCCGGCCCGAGCTGCGAGCCGACGACGTCAGCGAGCAGATCGTCGAGCGGGCGGAGGCCGCCCACGAGGTCAACCGCATGCTCGGCCGCATGCCGGGCGACACCGCCAACGTCGTCCGGCTGGTGTTCGGGCTCGACGGCGACGACCCGATTCCCCCGGCCGACGTCGCCGACATCCTCGACCTGCCGGCCGACGAGGTCGACGGGCACCTGTGGGTGGCCGAGCGGCTCTTCCGTCACTTCTCCGAGGACCGCCGCCTCCGTCGCCGCGAGCCGCTGACCGAGCGCGAGTTCCAGGCGTTCCGGGAGGCCGGTGACCTGGCCTGGTACGACCTGCGCGACCTCAACCTGAACAACGCCGACCTCGGTCGCTGCGACCTCACCCAGGCGGTGTTGTCCGGCATGAACCTGTGGGGCCTCAAGCTGGTCGAGGTCAGGGGGAGCGGCATCATCCTGTGGGGCTCCCAGCTCGACGGCGCCGATCTCCGCGGCGCCGATCTCCGCAAGGCCTACCTCGAGCGAACGGGCCTGTGTGGCGCCGACCTGCGCTGGGCCGATCTGAGCGAGGCCAACCTGTGGAGGGCCGACCTGTCGTCGGCGTCCGGCGACTACGCCACGCTCGCCGGTGCCAACCTGCAGGGGGCCAACCTCGTCGGCGTCAACCTGACCGGGGCCGATCTGTCCGGCGCCGATCTCCGGGGGGCCAACCTGCGGCGGGCCCGACTGGTCGGGGCCGACCTGTCCGGGGCCGACCTGCAGGGCGCCGACCTCCGAGGGGCCGACCTGCGGTGGGCCGATCTGTCCGGCGCCGACCTGTGCTGGCTCGACCTCTCGATGACCGACCTGCGGGGGGCCTCGATGCAGGGCGCCATCCGGTCACCAAAGCTCGAAAGTCTCCTGGCTCGGCGGGTACCCCGGCCCGAGCGCTTCCGCCCCTTGGCGGCCAGCGCCTAGCCGGAAACCGGGTCCCGGCGGATCGGCGGCCGCCGGGACCCCTGCCCGCCGCTCGGCGGCGCCGGCCGCCGCGCTCCGCCGCTGGCCACGACCGGCGGCGGCCAACCGACTAGGTTGCGGCCATGGACGCACAGGTCGTGTCGGTCGAGACCCGCCACTGCGACGCCGGTTGGCGCAACTACCACTTCTGCAAGGTGACCACGGCCGACGGGGTCGTCGGCTGGAGCGAGTACGACGAGGGCTTCGGCTCGCCCGGCGTCACCACCGTCATCGAGAGCCTGGCCCCTCGGGTGGTCGGCCAGTCGGTCAACCACCACGACCGGATCAACACCGAGCTGTTCGCCGCCACCAGGCCGGCCGCCGGCTCGGTGGTCGGCCAGGGCCTCGGCGCCATCGAGAACGCATTGCTCGACGCCAGGGCCCGGACGCTCGACCTCCCGGTCCACGACCTGCTCGGCGGCGCCCAACGCGACCGCATCCGGGTCTACTGGTCGCACTGCGGGACGTGGCGGATCGCCCGCCACCAGTTCTACCCGGGCGAGCGGATCACCGACCTGGCTGGCATCCGGGCCATGGGCGAGGAGGTGCGCGACGCCGGCTTCACCGCACTGAAGACCAATATCTTCACCGACTGGGACGGGGCGCTGCGGTCGTGGGCCCCCGGGTTCGGGCGGCCGTGGTCGCCGGGGCTGAACGCCGAGCCGGCGGTCGTCCGCGGTGTCGTCGACGTCCTCGGGGCGTTCCGGGAGGGGGCGGGGCCGGACGTCGACCTGCTGCTCGACCTCAACTTCAACCTGCGCACGCCCGGCGTGCTCGAGGTGTTGCGGGCGCTCGACGACCTCGACCTGTTCTGGGTCGAGTACGACAACGACAGCCCCGACGCGCTCCGGTTGATCCGCGACCGGGCGAGGACCCAGATCGCTTCGCTGGAGACCAAGATCGGCCTGCCTGCCTTCCTGCCGTTCCTGGCCGCCCAGGCCGTCGACGTCGCCATCGTCGACACCGTCTGGAACGGCACCTGGCAGTCGATGAAGATCGCCGCTGCGGTCCAGGCGCACGAGGTCCAGGTCGCGCCCCACAACTTCTACGGGCACCTGTCGACGATGATGAGCGCCCACTTCGCCGCCGCCGTCCCCAACCTGCGGATCATGGAGGTCGACATCGACCGCCTCCCCTGGGACGACGAGCTGTTCACCGTCACCCCGACGTTTGTCGACGGCCACCTCGTGCTGCCGGACGGACCCGGTTGGGGCACCGAGCCGATCGAGGAGGCGCTGGCCGCCCACCCGCCGACCGACGGCCCGGGGTTCCTGGTCGCCGGCCGCCGGAGCTGAGGTGGGCGAGGCCGACCTGGCTGTCGAGCTCGACGATGTCGTCCGGGCAGCCGAGCGGATCGCCGACGACGTCGTCCGCACCCCGACCGTGCACTCCCGCACGCTGTCGGCCATCGTCGGCGGCGAGGTCTTCCTGAAGTTCGAGAACCTGCAGTTCACCGGCTCGTTCAAGGACCGCGGTGCGGCCAACCACCTCCGGTCGCTTGCGGCCGAGAACCGGTCGTCCGGCCTGGCCGCCCTGTCGGCCGGCAACCACGCCCAGGGGGTTGCCCACATCGCCGGCCGCCTCGGCCTGGAGGCGACGATCGTGATGCCGGCGACCGCCCCCTTCACCAAGGTGGTCAACACCAGGGCCCTCGGCGCCAGGGTGGTCCAGGCCGGCTCGACCCTGGCCGAGGCCAGGGCCGAGCTCGACGAGCTGTGCCGGACCGATGGCCTGCGGCCGGTCCCCCCGTTCGACGATCCCGACGTCATCGCCGGGCAGGGCACGGCGGCGGTGGAGATGCTGGACGACGTGGCCGACCTCGACGCCCTGGTGGTGCCGGTCGGGGGCGGCGGCTTGCTGGCCGGCATGGCCACGGTGGCCAGGGCCCGCCGGCCGGACATCGAGCTGATCGGCGTCCAGGTCGAGTCGTGCGGGCCGGTGGCCGAGCTCTTCGGGCACCGACCGACCGGTGGCGTCCCGACCGACACGCTGGCCGACGGCATCGCGGTCAAGCACCCGGGCCGGTTGACGGTGCCCATCATCCGGGAGCGAGTCGACGACGTGGTGTTGGTGTCGGAGGAGCAGACCGAGCGGGCCATTGCGCTGTATCTCGAGATCGAGAAGACGGTGGCCGAGGGGGCCGGCGCGGTCGCCCTGGCGGCGGTGCTGGCCGATCCGCCTCGGTTCGCCGGGCGCCGGGTCGGGGTGGTGCTGTCCGGCGGCAACATCGACGCCCGGGTGCTGGCCTCGGTCCTGATGCGTGGCCTGGTCAGGACCGACCGGGTGTCGACCCTCCGGGTGGAGATCGGCGACGTGCCCGGTCAGCTGGCGCCGGTGCTCGCCGTCGTCGCCGACGCGGGGGCCAACCTGATCGAGGTCGACCATCGCCGGCTGTTCGATCCGATCTCGGCCCGGTCGACCAAGGTCGACCTCGTGATCGAGACCAGGGACGGCCACCACCGCCAGGAGGTGGTCGACGCCATCGTCGCCCTCGGTCGGGTGGTCGAGATCGCCAGCTGAGGGGCTGGACGGTTCGACGGCGTCGACGGGTCGACCGACCTCGTCAGCCCCGGTCCTGCCAGGTGCAGACGCAGGCCTCGTTGCCCTCGGCGTCGGCCAGGATCCAGAAGGCCCGAGCCCGACGGTCGCTGACCATCGTGCCGCCGGCGGCCAGCGCCGCCTCGATCCTGGCGTCGGCCTCGTCATGGGGCACGTCGACGTCGACGTGGAGGCGGTTGCGTTGCGTGCGCGGCTCGTCCATCCGCTGGAACCAGACCACCGGGCCCCGCCGGCCGGGGTCGACGAGGGTGCCGTCGTCGAGCTGGTCGTAGCCGAGCACGGCCCGCCAGAACGGGCGGACGGCGTCGGCGTCGACCGCGTCGATCGCCAGCTCCAGCAGCTGCGACATCCCCTGGCCCGGGGTAGCGTCGGCGTCGGCGGCGAGGGCCGAGATGGCCCGGGCCAACTCGACGTCGGCCATCGTGAGCCCGCCCGTTGCGTGGGTGGTGAGCGTGACCGCAACCCGGCCGGGGTAGCGGAGGTCGAGGTCGGGATGGTGCCCGGCCGCCTCGGCCGCACCGGCGATGGCCCCGATGAGGTCGGCTGCAGCCGGGTAGGAGCCGGTCTCGAAGTCGGCCCGCAGGGTCAGCAACACCACCCGCCAGTCGTCGAGGCCGTCGAGTGCGGCCACCTCGTCCGCGGTCAACCGCTGATGCTCGTCCATCCGCTCACGATAGGCACCGGGAGGTGAACGGCGCCCCGCCGGTGGCCGATGGGGGCTCAGCCGATCAGCGACTGGGTGAGGAGCCCGCCGACCACGGCGACGGCGAACACGTAGGCCACGAACGTCCCGATCACCTGGGGTCGGGCCAGCTTCGAGAGGATCACGAACTCGGGGAGGTTGGCCCCGGCACCGGCGATCGTCAGGGCGACGATGGCGCCGATCCCGACCCCCGCGGCGCCGAGGCTCTCGGCGATCGGCACGAAGACGGTGGTCGACACGTACAGCGGGGTGCCGACGGCGGCGGCGATCGGGACCGACAGGGCCGGGCTGGCCGACGTCAGCCGTTCGGTCACGCTCGGGGGCACCATGGCTTCGATCAGCACCGAGAGCCCGATCCCGACCAGCAGGATCGGGGCCATGCCCCGCAGCAGGGCCGCCGCCCGCCGGACTGCCGGCGGCAGCTCCTGGCGGAGCCCGCTCCAGCCGTGGACGGTGGCCGCCCCGCACGTCCCGTCGCCATCGTCCGATCCGGCGGCGGCACCGAACGACTCGATCGGCGGGAGATGGCGCTCGACGTCGAGCGCATGGGCCGCCAGCGCCAGCGTGAGGGCGGCGCCGAAGGCGACGGCGGCGTAGATCAGCGCCACCTGCGAGCCGGCGATGAGCACGAGGGCGCCCATCAGCACGGGGTCGAGCACCGGGGCGGCGACGATGAAGGCCACGTAGCCGGCAGGCGGGACCCTGGCCTGGCGCAGGCCGACGACCATCGGGATGGCGGTGAAGGTGCAGAACGGGGTGGCGAATCCGAGGGCGATGCCCTTCAGCGCGGCGACCGTCGGTCGACCTCCCATCCAGGCCCGGAGCCGGTCGGCTCCGAAGCGGGCCTGGAAGAGCTGCACGGCGACGGTGACGCCGAGGAACAACGCCCCGACCTCGACCACGAGGACCAACGTGTCGACGAGCTCATCCATCAATAATCGACGATAATAGATGAAAGAAGCGCGGGCAAGGGGGTGTCGCTCGGCGGTCTCCTAGAGTTGGGCGGGTGACGGCACCAGGCGACGAGCGGTTCGACGAGTGGGCGGCCTGGTTCAAGTGCCTGGCCGACCCGACCCGGCTGCGCATCCTGCACCACGTCAGCGGGCTCGACGAGCCGGCCACCGTCGGCGAGATCGTCGATGGCCTCGGGCTCACCCAGTCGAACGTGTCCCACCACCTCCGCATCCTCGGCCAGCAGGGCTTCGTGCTGATGACCACCGAGGGAGTGCGGACGCTGGTCACCGCCAACCCGTTGTGCATGGTGGAGCTCCCCGACGCGGCTGCGGCCATCATGCAGCGCGACCGCAAGCGCTGATCGCGGCCCGGGTCGGCCTCAGCCCAGGTTGGGGAGGACCTCGGTGGCCAGCAGCTCCATCTCGTCGTCGAGCACCTCCGGGGGCACGCCACCGGCGTCGAGCAGGAACAGGTGGCGGTCGAGGCCGAGCAGCTCGTCGATCTCGCGGACCCGCTCGACCACCTCACCCGGGCTGCCGCAGATGGCCGGACCGGCGAGCAGGCTGTCGAAGCCGGTGTCGCGCCCGAACGAGCTGCGCAGGGTGAGGGCGAAGTCCCGGTAGTGCTCCAGATGGGGGCGCCACCGTCGCCTGGCCTCCTGGCTGGTGGCGGCGACGTGCAGGTAGCTCGGGAACCCGATGCGGGGCCCGTCGCCGTGGCCGCCAGGCCGGAACCGGTCCCGGTAGAACTCGACGATCTCGAGGTAGTCGATCGGCCACCGGAACAGGCTCGGTAGGAACAGCGGTAGGCCGAGGTCGGCGGCCAACCCGCTCGACGTGCGCGAGATCCCACCCCCGATCCACATCGGGGGGTGGGGCTGCTGGACCGGCCGGGGCTGGAGCCGAATGTCGTGCAGCGGCGCCCGATAGTCGCCCTCCCATGTCACCGTGTCGGAGGTGAACAGCTGCAGCACGAGCCGCAGGTACTCCTCGAACCGGGGCCGCAGCTCGTCGAAGTCGGCGATGCCGAAGGCGTTGGCCGTCTCCTCCGACACGCCGCGGGCGAACGTCATCTCGGCCCGGCCGTCGCTGAGCGCGTCGAGCATGGCCAACTGCTCGGCCTGGCGGACGGGATCGTTGTTGGCCAGCAGCGTCACCGAGGTGCCGAGGCGGATTCGTTCGGTCCTGGCCGAGGCTGCGGCCAGCAGCAGCTCGGGGGCCGACAGGATGTAGTCGCTGAAGTGGTGCTCGCCGACGCCGAAGGCGAGGAAGCCGGCGGCCTCGGCCGCCACCGCACTGTCGACCACCCGCTGCAGCCGTTGGGCCTGCGACTCCCGACGACCGGTGGCGGGGTCGACGAGGTGGTCGGCCAGGCTCAACACGCCGTATCCGGTCATCTCCAGGTGCCCCCTCTCCGGTGCTCGCTCGTTCCCGTGTCCGGCCGGCTACTCGGCCGGCCAGACGATCTCGGTGCCGTCGTACAGCCCGTCCGTCACCGCCGTGTTCACCATCGACTCCCAGTCGGGGAGCTCGTCGAACACGCCGACCTCGGTCAGGAGATCGATCTCCTCCCCGAACCGGTCGACGTCGATGCGACCGGGCCCCTCGCCGGCCGGTGTGGTGTCGACGACCAGGTCGCTCTCGGTGATCCAGCGGAAGCCCTCGCCCTCGGTCGACAGGAACGCCGGGTTGCCGGCGGCGTCGATCAGCTCGAAGGCGTGACCGACGGCGACGTCGGGGTTGTCGACCGCGAACTCGAAGCCGCGGAACGACGCCCGCACGAAGTCCTGGACCGCCAGCGGGTGCTCGTTGAGGAAGGACTCGCTGGTGTACAGGACGGCGAACGAGGCCGGGATGTCGAAGTCCCGCGGGTCGAAGACCCGGTACTCGACGCCGGCCGCGTCGAGCTGCGCCGGCTCGTTGCTCTTGTAGACCGGCAGGGCGTCGATGCCCAGCTCCAGGTGGGCGACCGGGTCGAAGCCCTCGAGCAACGGTTCGTCGAGGCTCGACCGGTCGATGCCGGCCTGACCGAGCATCGCCTGCAGCGAGTAGGGCAGGTCGCCCTTGATCCCGACGGTCGCCCCCTCGAGGTCGGTCAGCTCGACGATGTCGCCGTCGGCGGGGACGATCAGCTCCTCGATCGACGTCTTGCCGTAGTGGGCGATGGCGACCAGGTCGGCCTCGCCCTGGATGTTGGTGTTGACCACCTCGCCGAACGAGCCGGCCGCGCTGATCTGGGCCTGGCCCTGGGCCACCAGGCCCCCGGTCGGGGCGAAGCCGGGCACGATCTCAACGTCGAGGCAGAGCTCGTCGAAGTAGCCCTCGGCCTCGGCCACGATGATGTCGAGGATGCTGGCCGCAGCGGCGAAGTCGAACGACGACAGGTAGGTGATGGTGCCCGCCGCCTCGTTGGCCTCGCATCGCTCCTCGAACGCCACGTCGCCGCTCAGGTCACCGGCCCCGTCCGACGCCGAGTCGGACCCGTCGTCGCCGCACGCCGCGGCCAGCAGGGCCATCGCCGTCGCCAGGGCGACCACCGGCCGCCGTCGATTCCAACGCATGTCGCTCTCCCGTTCTCAGATCGTGCGCTGCGAGCTGTGCCACCGCAGGGCTCGTCGTTCGACCGCCATCACCAACAGGGTCAACACGATGCCCATCAGGGCCAGCGACAGCACGCTACCCCAGAGCTGATCGACCAGACTGCGGGACTGGGCGATCCTGGCCTGGTAGCCGAGACCCTGGGTCGAGCCACCGTACAACTCGCCGATCACCGCACCCACCAGGGCCAGGCTGACACAGATCCTCGCCGCCGCGAACAGCCCGGGCAGGGCGTGGGGCAGGCGGAGGTGCCAGAGGATCTCGCGCCGGCTGGCGTCGACCGACCGCATCAGCTCGAGCGTGTCGGCGTCGACGCTGCGCAGGCCGGTGAGGGCGTTGGCCACGAACGGCACGAAGGCGAACAGCGCGGCGACGAGGATCTTCGGCGTCGGGCTGAAGCCGAACCACAGCAGGAAGACCGGGGCGAGGACGGCGACCGGCGTCGACTGGATCAACACGATCAGCGGCATCGTCGCCCGCTCGACGAACCGGGAGTGGGCCATGGCCGTTGCGATGGTGAGGGCGACGACCAGCGCCAGCACGAAGCCGACCATCGCCTCGACGAGTGTGATCGACCCGTTGCGCAGGTAGAAGCCGGGGTCGTCGGCCAGGTGGCCGAGGATGCGGGACGGTGGGGGGAGGGTCAGCGGCGACACGCCGGCCAGACGGACGTACGCCTCCCACCCGCCGAAGACGAGCACCAGGCCGGTCAGCGGGGCCAGGAACCGGGCCACCGACGACCGGGGCTCCTCCTCGAGCTCGTCCGGCGGCGACTCGACGGCCAGGTTGGGGGGCAGGGCGGTCACGGTTGCACCGTCCCGTCGACGTCGCTCGCCGGGCCACCGTCGGCGTCGGCCGCCTTGTTCAGCGAGGCCCGGAGCCGGGCGGCGTGGTGATGGAAGGCGTCGGCGTCCTCGAGGCCGTGCTCGCGGGGTCGCTCGAGCTCGATCGTCAGCTCGTCGGCCACCTGGCCCGGTCGGCCGGTCAGCACGACGACCCGGTCGGACAGCAGGACGGCCTCGGCGATCGAGTGGGTCACGAACACCACGGTGGCCCTGGTGTCGCGCCAGAGGTCGAGCAGCAGGAACCGCATGTCGGCCCTGGTGATCTCGTCGAGGGCGGCGAACGGCTCGTCCATCAGCAGGATGGGTGGTCGGAGGGCGAAGGCCCGGACGAGGCTGACCCGCTGCTGCATCCCGCCGGACAGCTCGGCCGGCAGCGAATCGGCGAACGGGGCGAGACCGACCGAGTCGAGCAGCGCGTCGATCTCGTCGTCGGCGACGGGGCCCCGCCCCTGGCCCCGGTTGAGCCCGGGCAGGAGCGTCAGGTTGTCGCGGACCGATCGCCACGGCAGGAGGGCGGGCGACTGCGGGACCCAGCCGAACCGCTTGGCCCGCCGCCCGTCGGCCGGGGCCTGCCCGGCCACGGTGAGCGCGCCCCGGTCGGCGTCGATCAGCCCGCCGATCAACCGCAGGAGGGTCGACTTGCCGCAACCGCTCGGCCCGATGATGCTGACGAACTCGCCGGCCTCGATGGCCAGGTCCAACCCGGCCAGGGCCGTGGTGCGCCGGCCGTGGTCGAGGAACGTCTTGCTCACGTCCTCGGCCAGCACCGCCGGCGGTTCATCGGTCGTCCGCACGCGTCGAGCATGCCACGGAACGATCGCCGCCCCCATCTCCGGCGCCGGACGTCACCCGTGGCTCGTTCGAGCCCGGTCAGCCCCGGGAGGTCAGGCGAGGCACCCAGCGGGGGACCCGGCGGCGGTAGGTCGGCCACTCGGCCGGGAAGGTCTCCGCCGCCAACGGCTCCTCGTGGCGGACGACCCGAAGATGGAACGCGGCGGCAGCGCTCAGCAGGTAGATCCCCGAGATCGGCGAGCGGCTGGCCATCGACAGCCCGGCCAGCACCGACAGCACCCCGACGTACATCGGGTTGCGACAGTGGGCGAACAGCCCGGTGGTGACCAGCCGGCCGGGTGGGCCGAACCGGGCGAGGGTGCCCTGACCCTGCCCGACGAAGTCGAGCACCGTCCGGGCGACGATGGCGATCCCCGTGACGGTCATCACCGCCCCGATCGCCAGGCTCGGGACCTCGACGGGCCGTCGCCACGGATCGACGGCGATGATCGCCAGCGGCAACACCAGCCCGACGACGACCGGCAGGGCGACCACGGCCCGGATCGCCGAGGCGACGCTGGCGGGCTCGGTCGGGTCGGCGGGGGCGGTCATGCCAACGAGCATGCCACCGCCCTGGCCCGACGCGGCCCGTCGGGCTCCTGGCATGCTCGTGGCGATGTCGTTTGCGCTGCTGGCCGCCATCCACCTCGCCGCCACCGGTTTCATGGTCGGGCTCATGTGGACGATCCACGTGGTCCACTACCCCCTGTTCGCACTGGTCAACGAGCCCTACCGTCCGTTCCAGGAGGCGCACATGGCTCGCATCTCCCGGCTGCTGGTCGTCCCGTGGGGCGTCGAGGTCGTGTCGGCCGTCGTCCTGGTGCTCGCCGCCCCGGCCGGCTCCGACCGGCTGACGGCGCTCGTCGGGCTCGCCCTGGTCGGCGCCGTGCTGGCGATCACCGCGTTCGGGGCGGCCCCGCTGCACGGCCGGCTCGTCGAGCGGTTCGACGGCGACCTGCACCGCCGTCTGCTGCGGGTCGATCTCGCCAGGACGCTGCTCTGGACGGCTCGTCTGGCGCCGGCGCTGGCCCTGGTCGTCAGCTCGGCCTGACCGGCCGCGACGGTACCCCGATCGACACCTTCCCCGGCCGCTCGAACCGTGGCCTCGGGCCGGCGCCGAACAGGCGCCGCTGACGACCGTCGTCCCGCCCGGGTTGGCCCCCGCCACCGCCGTCCGGTCACGATGGAGAACGGTCACCGGAGCGTCCCGCCACGGTGCTGCATTGAGAGTCAGAAAACTTGATAGCAAGCATGTCAACTTATGAAAGCCCGGTAGACTGGGATCATGGCTGTTGATCCCAACAAGTGGACGATCAAGACCCAGGAGGCCGTCGCCGCCGCCCTCGAACGGGCCGGCAAGGACGCCAACCCCGAGGTCACCCCCGATCACGTCCTGCTGGCCCTGCTGAGCCAGTCCGAGGGCGTCGTCCTGCCGCTGCTGACCAAGGTCGAGCGGCAACCGGCCCAACTCCGGAGTGACACCGAGAAGGCCCTGGAGGCCCTGTCGAAGGCCTACGGAACCGAGCCACGGCTCAGCCGCCAGACCAATCGGGTCATCAACGACGCCGACTCGGTCAGGGTCGAGCTCGGCGACGACTACCTGTCGACCGAGCACCTCCTGCTCGGCCTGGCCAACCCCGATCCCGGCGGCGCCACCGCGGCCAGGATCGACGTCGGGCGGGCCGAGCTGCTGGCCGCCCTCCAGGAGGTCCGCGGCTCCCACCGGGTCACCAGCCAGAACCCCGAGGACCAGTACCAGGCCCTCGAGCAGTACGGGCGTGACCTGACCGAGGACGCCAGGGCCGGCAAGCTCGATCCGGTCATCGGCCGCGACGACGAGATCCGCCGCGTCATCCAGGTCCTCAGCCGCCGGACCAAGAACAACCCGGTCCTGATCGGTGAGCCCGGCGTCGGCAAGACCGCCATCGTCGAGGGCCTGGCCCAGCGGGTGGTCGAGGGCGATGTGCCCGAGAGCCTGCGCAACCGCCGGGTCATCGCGCTCGACATCTCGGCCATGCTGGCCGGGGCCAAGTTCCGCGGCGAGTTCGAGGAGCGGCTCAAGGCCGTCCTCAAGGAGATCACCGACGCCGACGGCGAGGTCATCACCTTCATCGACGAGATGCACACGATCGTCGGCACCGGCGCCGGGGGCGACTCGGCCATGGACGCCTCCAACATGATCAAGCCGATGCTGGCCCGCGGTGAGCTGCGCATGGTCGGCGCCACCACGCTCGACGAGTATCGCCAGTACGTCGAGAAGGACCCGGCGCTGGAGCGTCGCTTCCAGCAGGTGCTGGTCGGCGAGCCGACGGTCGAGGACTCGATCGCCATCCTCCGCGGCCTCAAGGAGCGCTACGAGGTCCACCACGGCGTCCGCATCCAGGACACGGCCATCGTGGCCGCCGCCACCCTGTCCGACCGCTACGTCACCGGCCGATTCCTGCCGGACAAGGCGATCGACCTGATGGACGAGGCCGCCTCCAAGCTCCGGATCGAGATCGACTCGCTGCCGACCGAGATCGACGTCGTCGAGCGCCGCATCGGCCAGCTCGAGATGGAGCGGATGGCGCTGGAGAAGGAGTCCGACCCGGCGTCGCTGGCCCGGACCGGCGAGATCGAGGCCCTGCTGGCCGACCTCAACGAGCAGGTCGTCGGCATGCGGGCCCACTGGCAGAACGAGAAGGAGGCCATCGAGCGCATCCGCTCGCTCAAGGAGCAGGCCGACAACCTCACCCGCCAGGCCGAGCGCGAGGACGACCTCACGAAGCGGTCCGAGATCGTCTACGGCCAGCTGCCGGCAACCGAGCGCCAGATCGAGGAGGCCTCGGCCGCCCTGTCGGAGCTGCAGGCCGACAAGACGATGCTCAAGGAGGAGGTCGACGAGGAGGACATCGCCGAGGTCGTCAGCCGCTGGACCGGGGTCCCGGTCAGCCGGTTGATGGAGGGCGAGGCCCGCAAGCTGCTGCGGCTCGAGGAGGAGCTGCACCGTCGGGTCATCGGCCAGGACGAGGCGGTCGAGGCCGTGTCGTCGGCCATCCGCCGCAGCCGGGCCGGACTGTCCGACGCCAATCGCCCGATCGGCACGTTCCTGTTCCTCGGCCCGACCGGCGTCGGCAAGACCGAGCTGGCCCGGACGCTGGCCGACTTCCTGTTCGACGACGAGCGGGCGATGGTCCGCCTCGACATGTCGGAGTACATGGAGAAGCACACGGTGTCGCGCCTCATCGGGGCCCCGCCCGGCTACGTCGGCTACGACCAGGGCGGTCAGCTGACCGAGGCGGTCCGCCGCCGACCCTACGCCGTGGTGCTGCTCGACGAGGTCGAGAAGGCCAACCCCGACGTGTTCAACGTGCTGCTGCAGCTGATGGACGACGGTCGCCTGACCGACGGCCAGGGCCGCACGGTCGACTTCAGCAACGTCGTGCTGATCATGACCTCCAACCTGCCCGGCGATCCGAAGGACTTCTTCCGGCCCGAGTTCGTGAACCGGGTCGACGACATCGTCCGCTTCAGCGAGCTGACCGAGGGCGACCTGGTCGAGATCGTCGACATCCAGCTGGACGCCCTGGCCCGCCGGGTCAGCGACCGCCGGATCGGGATCGAGGTCAGCGACGAGGCCAAGGGCCTGCTGGCCCGCATCGGCTACGACCCCGCCTTCGGGGCCAGGCCGCTCAAGCGGGTCATCCAGAAGGAGATCGCCGACCGCCTGGCCCTGCTGATCCTCGACGGCGAGATCGACGACGGCGCCAAGGTCGCCATCGGTGCGGCCGACGACACCTTCACCTTCGACGTGAGTTGATCGGCCGGGGCCGAGCGGCGGCCGGACGTACTGGTCGCGGTCCGGGCGAGCTCTCGCCGTTCCCGCAACCAGGACCGGTCGACGCACTAGCGTCGGCGGCATGGAACGTGTCGACACCGACCCCGATGACTTCCTGAGCTCGTTCGACGACGAGGCGGTGCGCAACACGATGCACCGCCTCGATGGCGCCATCCGCTCGGCCATGCCCGGCCGCAACCGCACCCTGTGGGAAGGCGTGTTCTGGGGCGGCACCGACCAGCAGATCCTCGGCTACGGCGACATCGTCCAGCCCCGCCCGAAAGGCGAGGAGGTCGAGTGGTTCCTCGTCGGGTTGGCCCGCCAGAAGGACAGCTACAGCCTCTACGTCAACGCCGTCGACGACGGCCGCTACCTGGGGCAGGTGTACGAGGACCGGCTGCGGCGACCGGACCTGGCCAAGAGCCGACTCAAGATCGGCTCGGCCAGCATCGGGTTCCGCTCGGCCGACGACGTCGACCTGACGGTGCTCGGCGATCTCCTGCGCCGGGCCGACGAGCTGACGCCGCCGGACGAGCGACGCTGACGCCGGCGCCGCCGGCGGCTCGCCCGGACGCCGGCCTCAGACCTGGGCGACGCAGAACTCGTTGCCCTCGATGTCGGTGAGCACCGCCCACGAGTGGCCCCACTCGTCCTTGTCGGCGACGTGGGTGGCGCCGAGCTCCACGAGGCGGGCCACGTCGGCCGCCCGATCGTCCGAGCCGAAGTCGAGGTGGAGCCGGTTCTTGGCCGTCTTGCCCTCGGGCACGGCCAGGAACAGCCAGTTCGGCAGGGCCGCCGGGTCGCTCACCCCGATGGATGCGAAGTAGGGCGAGCCGCCGTCGTCGACCGGGCGCTCCAGCGCGGCCGACCAGAAGGCCGCCACCTTCTGGGGGTCGTCGCAGTCGAAGGTGATGTTGCCGATCTGCAGGCTCATGGGCCCGCCTCCTCTCGTCGCGGCCGGATGGGCCAGTGGATCTCGGTTCGGAACGCGTTCGGGTCCTCGGTCTGCCCGTAGCTGACGACGTAGACCTCGCGGACGGCCTCGCCGGTCGGCTCGCCGTGGTACGCCACCCACGCGCCGAGCGAGGCGTAGGCGGCGTCGATGTCGTCGTAGGACCCCTCGTGCACGGCCACCGCCACCGTGGTGGCCGGCAGCTCGACCAGCTCGGCCCCGGTCGACTCCTCGACCGGACCGGGGGCGGTCACCGGGAGGTAGGCGACGACCCGGTCGGGGTCGTCGTGGCGGACCTCGGCCCGGAACAGCGCCCCGGACGGCCCGGCCAGGGCGAACGGCCCGCCGGCCACCAGCGACCAGAGCCGGCCGTAGGCCTCGGCGAAGAAGGCGGGATAGTCGGCCGGGGCCACGTCGTCGACGATGGCGATGGCGTCGGCGTGCTCGACGGTGCGAACGTGGACCGGGGTGTCCGGGCTCGGCTCGTCGACCGCCCGCTGGAGCCGGGCGACGATCTGCTCGGTCTCGAGCAGCCGGGCCTGCATCTCGGCCCGATGCTCGCCGAGCAGCTTGGTGGTGACGTCGGGGTCGCGGGCGCGCAGGATCTCGGCGATCGTGTCGAGCGGGACGTCGAGCTCGCGGAGCCGCCGCAGGGTCACGGCGTCGGCGATCTGACCCGGGTGGTAGCCCCGGTAGCCGGTGGCGGGGTCGACGGCGGCCGGAACCAGCACGCCCCGCTCGTGGTAGGCCCGCAGGGAGCGGACCGAGACCAGGGTGGCCCGGGAGAACGACCCGATCGTGAGCAGGGGCTCGGCGCCCGGACCCGGGTCGGGGGCCGGCGGCGGCGAGGAGGGGATGTCGGTCACGGTGCCCATCGTGCACCCTCCCCCCGATGGAGGGTCAAGGCCCGTCCGCTACGATCGGGAGGTGCCTGCGACGATTGTGGTCGGAACCCAGTGGGGTGACGAGGGCAAGGGGAAGTTCACCGATCTCCTGGCCAAGGAGATGTCGATGGTGGTCCGCTACCAGGGCGGCCACAACGCCGGCCACACCCTGGTGGTCGACGACGAGACCTTCGCCCTGCAGCTGGTGCCCAGCGGCGTGCTGTACGACCACATCGAGCCGGTGATCGGCAACGGCGTCGTCGTCGACCCGTTCGTGCTGCTGGCCGAGCTCGACATGCTCAACCGCCGCGGCATCGACACCAGGAACCTGCGGGTGTCCGGCAACGCCCACCTGATCATGCCCTACCACCAGCAGCTCGACGCGCTGCAGGAGCGGCACCTCGGCAAGTCCAAGCTGGGCACGACCAAGCGGGGCATCGGGCCGACGTACGCCGACAAGGCCACCCGGATGGGGGTCCGGGTCCAGGACCTGCTCGACGAGCAGATCTTCCGGGAGAAGCTGGCCGCCGCCCTCAGCCACCACAACAAGGTGCTGACCAAGGTCTTCAACCGGCTCCCCGTCGACCCGGACGGCCTGGCCGACAAGATCCTCGGCGAGTGCCTCGAGCCGTTGCGCCCGCACATCGCCGACACCACCGACCTGATCCACACCGCCCTGGAGAGCGGCCAGCACGTGCTGTTCGAGGGGGCCCAGGCCACCTTCCTCGACCTCGACCACGGCACCTACCCGTTCGTGACGTCGTCGAACCCGACAGCCGGCGGCGCCTGCGCCGGCACCGGCGTCGGACCCCGCCACATCGACCGGGTGCTCGGCATCGCCAAGGCCTACGTGACCCGGGTCGGGGCCGGACCGTTCCCGACCGAGCTCTTCGACGACGACGGCGACAAGATGGTCGACATCGGCCACGAGTACGGCACCAACACCGGTCGGCGCCGTCGGCCTGGCTGGTTCGACGCCGTGATGCTGCGCCACGCCGTCCGGCTCAACAGCCTGACCGACCTGGCCATCACCAAGCTCGACGTGCTCGACACGTTCGAGACGGTCAAGGTCTGCGTCGGCTACGAGATCGACGGCGTCCGCACCGACAAGCTGCCGTACCACCAGAGCGACCTGCACGACGCCGTCCCCGTCTACGAGGAGCTGCCCGGCTGGCGGACCGACCTCAGCAGCGCCACCGAGCCCCGCCACCTCCCGGCCGCCGCCCACACCTACCTGGAGCTGATCCAGGACCAGGTCGGGGTGCCGATCAGCCTGGTGTCCACCGGCCCGGGCCGGACCCAGTTCCTGCACCTGTCGTAGGTCGCTGATCCCGAACGGCGGGGTCACCGGTCCGCCGGTCGACGTCGGTCCGATCCGCGCTGCCGGCGACGGGTCCGGCGACGCCGGCGATCAGTGGTCGCCGTCGGCCCGCCGGGGCGGGCGGCGCCTGGGGAGGCCGGCCGGTGCTCGTTCGACGGTGGCGATGGCGCCCCGATCCTCTGGCCGGTGACCGGGCGACGCCGCGCCGGCCGACCTTGAGGGGAGCGGCGGCGAGGCACCGCGGGCCGGCATCTGGCTGACCCACTCGAACCCGTCGGTGACCGGCTTGTGGACCGTCGGCGTCGGCGCGGCCGGTGCGGTCTCGGCTGGCTCCGCCTGGGTCAGCCCAGCTCGGGTGTCCGCGGCGGCCTCGGTGGCCGACCCGGGGGTCCAGGGCGCCGGGGCATCGGCGGCGTCGGCCCCCGGCTCGTTGGTCGGCCATGGTGTGGATGGGTCGGTCTCGTCGGCCGGTTGGGTCGGCCATGGTGTGGATGGGGCGGTCTCGTCGGCCGGTTGGGTCGGCCAGGGTGAGGATGGGGCGGTCTCGTCGGCCGGTTGGGTCGGCCAGGGTGAGGCGACCTCGCCGCCGGTACCCGGCGACGACCAGGGCGGGGGCTCGTCGATGGCGACGACGTCGATCGGATCGGGGATCGCCGGCTGACCGGCGTGCTCGGCCAGGGCGGCCATCCCGGTCGGGGCCGGCTCGGCCGGTTCGCGCTCGGCCAGCACGACGTCGGGCAGGAACGGGTGACGCCGCTCCTCTTGCGCTGCGCTCGGCTCGTCGGCCTCGGCCACGGGTGCCATCGGCCGCGTGTCGGCGAGCCCGGCGTCGACCGGCTCGGGGCCGGCCGGATCGCCCGGGACGGCGTCGCCATCGGCGTCGTCGTCGGGCTCGGGACTCGTCGAGCGTTGGTCCGCCGGTCCGCCGCCGGCGGGCTCGGCCTCGGTCGGGGCGGGATCGGATGAGGCCGCGCCGGCCGTTGCTGGTGCGGCCCGGGTCGGTCCGGCGCCGGCCAGATCCGGGTCGGTGCCCTCCGGCGGAGCCTGGACCGTCCCGGCGCCGTCGGCCGGCGCCGACTCGACGTCGTCGAAGTAGGCGAAGCTCCGCACCTCGATCGGCGCCTCCCGCAGCCCCTTCCGGCGCTCGGCGGCCGTCCGCTTCGAGCCACGGAGCAGCGGCTTGGCCCCCGGTCGGATACCCGAGGAGATCAGCGCGCACTCCTTGCAGATCGGATGCTTGCGGGCCTTGGTGGTGACCAGGCACGACTCGCAGAACTCGCCGTAGCACGAATCGCAGACGTCGATGGCCTGGTCGAAGGGATCGGTTTCGCAACGTCCGTACATCGTTCCCCCGGGAGGAGCGGTCCACGGGTGAGGTCGGGACCCGTCCTCCAGACATCGGCCCCGCCAGGAACGGGCTTGAGATGCCGACCGCCTCGGCCGGCCCGCCGGGCCGGCCACCCGATCGGCCGGGGCCGGGCCCCGGGGTGATGCCATAGACTGGCCAGGTGAGAAGGGGTCGGACGACCCGATCACAGCCGAGGAGCGCTGGCCCGATGACCATTCCCAACATCCTGGCCGAGCGCTACGCCAGCGCGGCGATGGCCGAGATCTTCGATCGGCGGGAGCGGGTCGTGCTGGAGCGGCGGTTCTGGGTCGCCGTGCTCGACGCGCAGATCGAGCTCGGCCTCGACGTCGACCCGGCCGCCGTCGCCGACTACCGATCGGTGATCGAGGAGGTCGACCTGGCATCGATCGACAAGCGGGACCTCGAGATCAAGCACGACGTCAAGGCCAGGCTCGACGAGTTCAGCGACCTGGCCGGGCGCCAGGACGTGCACAAGGGCCTGACCAGCCGCGACCTCACGGAGAACGTCGAGCAACTCGTCCAGTGGCGGGCCCTCGATCTGGTCGAGCGGCGGACCAGGGCCGTCCTGGTCGTCCTGGCCGACCTGGCCGAAGCGGAGGCGTCGACCATGATCGTCGGCCGGACGCACAACGTGCCGGCCCAGCCGACGACGGTCGGGAAGCGGCTGGCCCAGGTCGGCGAGGAACTGCTCGGGGCCCACCGGCACCTGCGGGCCGTCCAGGAGGGCTTCGCCATCCGCGGCATCAAGGGCCCCGTCGGCTCGCAGCAGGACCAGCTCGACCTGCTCGGCACTCCCGACCGGGTCGCCGAGCTCGAGCGGCGGGTCGCTGCGCACCTCGGGGTCCCCCGGGTGCTCGGCGCCGTCGGCCAGGTCTATCCCCGTTCCCGTGACCTCGAGATCGTCTCGGCACTGGTCCAACTCGGCTCGGGGCCGGCCAACCTGGCGCTGTCGATCCGACTGATGGCCGGCCATGACCTGGCCACCGAGGGCTTCGCCGCCGGCCAGGTCGGTTCGTCGGCCATGCCCCACAAGATGAATACCCGGTCGTGCGAGCGGATCAATGGGCTCTACACGATCCTCCGTGGACACCTGACGATGGCCGCCGGTCTGGCCGGCGATCAGTGGAACGAGGGCGACGTGTCGTGTTCGGTGGTGCGGCGGGTCGTCGTCCCCGATGCGTTCTTCGCCCTGGACGGCCTGTACGAGACGACCTTCGCCGTGCTCCGGGATTTCGGTGTCTTCCCCGAGGTGATCGACGCCGAGATCCGGCGCTATCTACCGTTCCTGGCCACCACGAAGCTGCTGATGCACGCCGTCCGCAACGGGCTCGGCCGGGAAGAGGCCCACGAGCTGATCAAGGATCATGCGGTCGAGGCCGCATTGGCCATGCGCCGCGGCGCGGACGGCGGCGTGACGCTGCTGGACGCGCTCGCCGCGGATGCCCGCTATCCCGGTGATCGGGCTGCGCTCGAGGCGATGATCGCCGATCGGGGGGCGCTGCTCGGCACCGTCGAGGCGCAGGTCGCCAGCTTCGTCGAGCGGGTCGAGGCCATCGGCGTCGAGCGGGGCGAGAACGCCTACCGGGGGTCGGCTATCGCGTAAAGGTCCCGGTGCGAAGCACCGGGACCTCGGGTTCCGCTCGAGGCGAAACGTCGCGCCGGCTCGGGCCGGCAAACCGATCGCCGGGGCGTGCAGGCCCCGCCGGTGATCAGGCGGCCCGGGAGATCCCGGCCTTCTTGAGCACCGCAGCCGGCACGCCGATCTGGCGGAAGGCGGCATAGGTGATGCCCTTGCGCTCGGCGTAGCCCTTGGCCACCTTGGTGAAGTCGGTCTCCAGTCGGGTCAGGTCGATGCCGGAGTCCATTTGCTCGAGCTCATCGGCCAGATCCAGCTGCTCCTGGGTGAGCTGGAGGCGCTTCAACGGATCCGCCTCTTCGAGCTCGGCCTCGATGCGGTCGAGCCGGCGGGAGATCGAATCCTTGGTCCGCTTCCGGCCCCGCTTCGGCTTGCTCGACTCCAGCGCCTCCAGGTAGGCCCGGACCATGCGGCCCTCGGCCCGGCCGACGGCGAGGGCTTGCTTGTGATCTTCGGTCATCTGTGACTTCTTAGCCGCCATGGCGTTTGGTACTTCCTCTGGTTCGAACGACAGGACAGTGGTATTTCACGCCTGGTGCACGCAATGGCGTTGGAGGTCCATCTCTGGACGCCGTGTGCCCAAGTCTCGACCGCCCGCGAAGTTGGTCTCCGTTAGCTTACGGCAATTCGGAGAGAAAGTGGTTCACTCCACTCGCAAAAGCGATCGTAGATGCATCAATATTCAAGACAGGTGGTCGGTCGGACCGGCGCACCTGTGAGCCGTTTGGCAGAGAAAAATCTTTTGGACATAGGCATGGGGTTGCTTCGCTTCGATTCCCCGCTTGAGAGAAATGCCTTGTTCTCCATAGGGGACAATCGATTCACAGACGCGGCAAAAAAGCGAAACAGGCCAGATCGGTGGGATCTGGCCTGCATTCGTGAGGTGGTCGGGACCGGCGTCGATCCGGTGACCTACCGCTTTTCAGGCGGTCGCTCTACCAACTGAGCTACCCGACCCCGCAGCCATCCCCGAAGGGGTGCTGGCGCGGTCCCGACGAGATTTGAACTCGCGACCTCCGCCTTGACAGGGCGGCGTGCACTCCAGACTGCACTACGGGACCTTGTACTGCTATGGCATTGCTTCGGTATTGCTGGTGTTGCCGAGGGAAGCGTACTGCCTCCCGTCGCACCCCCAACGGGATTTGAACCCGTGTTACCTGCGTGAAAGGCAGGCGTCCTAGGCCGCTGAACGATGGGGGCCGGAAACGGCACTCACGATTCGAATCGAACCTGCGTGGAGGGCCGCCTCACCCTATCAGGGTAGCCGGCAGGATACACCGGGCCTCCGGACGGGCGCCCGTGCGATTCGGACCCGTCCGGCGTGCTGTGTCCGGCTGCGGCCGTGGTCGGCCGGGAAGGGCCGCGATCGGCCGGGATGGCTCCGATCAGCGCTCGTCGTCGTCGACCTCGGGCAGCGACGTCATCAAGGCGTCGACCATGGCGCTGACCAGCTGCCCCAGCTCGTGGTAGAGGATCTTGGCCCCGGCCTCGGGCGCCTCGACGTCGATCTCGTCGTCGTCCTCGCTGACGTCGAGCATCGTGCCGAGCACGAGTCGGAAGTCGTTGACGATGCCCATCCACGCCGACAGCTCCTCGCCGGTCAGCGTGTCGGCCTCGACGGTCGACCGGATGACGTCGATCGCCTCCTTCCGCCGCTCGATCAGCTCGTCGCGGGCGAAGATCTGGAAGCCGGCGTCGCGCTCCGGGTCGTCCGGGTAGGCGGTGGGGAAGAGGCGCCGGAGCTCCGGCCGGTCGCCGGTCTGCGCCTCGCCGAGCTCCTCGGCCAGCGACAGCAGGCCCCGCCTGGTCTCGATCGGCACGTTGACCCGGTAGGTGTCATCGCCGATCGGTTGGAACGGCCTCTCGCGTCGGAACAGTCCCACGGACGACGTCTCCCTCGGCCGGCTACTCGTCGTGTTCCATCGTGGCCCACAGCCCGTGGCTGTGGAGGCGCTTCACGTCTCGTTCGGCCTCGGTCCGCGTTCCGCTCGACACGGTCGCCCGGCCCTTGTGGTGCACGTCGAGCATCAGCTTGTTGGCCTTGGCCTCGCTGTAGCCGAACAGCTTGCGGAACACGAAGGCCACATAGGTCATCAGATTGATGGGATCGTTCCAGACGATCACCACCCACGGGCGGTCCTCGTCTGCGAGGGCGTCGACGACGACATCGACCTTCGGGTCGCTCACCTCGAGCGGCGCAGCCATGCCTTCTATTGTGGCAGCTGCGCCGGTCGTTCCGGTCACCGTCGTCGGCGCCGGGCGAGCACTCGCGGCGGCGGCGCCGGGTTGGTGTCGGATGCCAGTTTGGGCCGGTGTCAGGCCGGCACCGGCTCGGCCTCGCGGGCCCCCGGCCCGCCATCGGCGAGCTCCGCCGGTCGATCGAAGGTCCGCAGGTGCAGGGTCACGGCCAGCATCCAGACCAGGATCGCGCCGACGACGTGGACCCAGACCAGGCCGGCGGGCACCCCGAGGGAGAACTGGAGATAGCCGATCCCGCCCTGGGCCACCGCGACCAGGCCCATCAGGTGGACGGTCGTCCACGGGTCGGTCCGGCGCTCACCGACCGGGCAGATCCCGCGGGTCCGGAGGAGCACGAGCAGCCCGACGATGCAGGCAACCAGCAGCCAGACGCTCACGCTGTGGACCCGGGCGACGGAGGTCAGCTCGAAGCCGAGGCGGTCGGCCCGGATGTCGCCGCTGTTCGGGCCGGAGCCGGTGACGACGGTGCCGGTCACCAGGACCAGGGAGGCGAGCGGGAGCTGGGCCCGGAGCAGCAGCCGCGCGGTCTCGTCGTCGATCGTCGGGGCGGTGGCCGGCCCGGCCGGGTCGGCCCGACGCCACAGGAGGTGGGCGACGTAGAGCAGCGCCATCGACACCAGGAAGTGGCCCGAGACGGCGATCGGGTCGAGGTCGAGCAGGACGGTGATGCCGCCGAGGACCACCTGGGCCGCCGTGCCGGCGGCGAGCAGCCAGCCGAGCCGGATCAGGTCCCGCCGCCGTGGCCGTCGACGGTGGGCCCCCCAGACCACGGCGATCGTGGTGGCCAGCACCACGAGGGAGATCAGGCGGTTCCCGAACTCGATCCACCCGTGCAGCTCCCACTCGGGGGTCAGCCGGTCCTCGTTGCAACGGGGCCAGTCCTCGCAGCCGAGCCCGGCCTGCGTCAGCCGGACTGCAGCGCCGGAGGCCACGATCAGCGCCTGGAAGGCCCAGGCGACGCCGGCGATCCGGCGGAAGGACGCAGGTTCCACGGGCCTCACCGTAGCAACGCCGTTGTCCACCTCCCCGAGCCGAGCGACCATCGCGTCGACCGCCTTCGCCGACCGTCGGCCATGGATGACGTTTTCAGGTCGACTGTCGTCGAGTCGGTGCCCGGAGGGCGCCGGTGAGCGGTGTCTTCGCTACAGTTGCCGGCGGTGCTGACTGCTGCTCCTGCGCGCTATCGGATTCGGCCATTCGTGGCCCTCACCAAGCCCCGGATCATCGAGCTGCTCCTCGTCACGACGGTGCCGACGATGGTCGTGGCCGAGCGCGGCCTCCCGTCGATCTGGCTCATGATCGCCACGGTGATCGGCGGCACGCTCGCCGCGGGTGGGGCCAACGCCTACAACATGTACCTCGACCGCGACATCGACGCGATGATGAAGCGGACGGCCAACCGCCCGCTCGTCACCGGGGAGGTCCAGCCGAACGAGGCGCTGGTCTTCGCCACCGCGGTCGAGGCGGTCGCCTTCGTGTGGCTCGCGCTCACCGTCAACCTGCTGTCGGCCGTCCTGGCGCTCGCCGCTTGCGCCTTCTACGTGGTCGTCTACACGATCTGGCTGAAGCGCACCTCCTCCCAGAACATCGTGATCGGCGGTGCGGCCGGTGCGGTGCCGGTGCTGATCGGCTGGTCGTCGGTGACCAACACCCTGAGCTGGGAGGCGATCATCCTCTTCGGCATCATCTTCTTCTGGACGCCGCCCCACTTCTGGGCGCTCGCCATCAAGTACGAGGACGACTACTCCGCCGCCTCGGTGCCGATGCTGCCGGTGGTGCAGACCCATCGCCACACGACCAACCAGATGACCGCCTACTCGGTCGTCGTGTTCGCCCTCACGCTCCTGTTCTGGCAGGTGGCCGGCATGGGCTGGATCTACCTGGTCTCGGCGCTCGCCGTCGGGGCGCTGTTCACCGGCGGTGCGCTCGCCCTCCGGGCCGAGACCGACCCGGCTCGCCAGGCTGCGTTGGCCATCCGCTACTTCGGGTTCTCGATCACCCATCTGACGGTGCTGTTCGCCGCCATGGCCGTCGACATGCTCGTCGGGTGGGGAACATGACAGTTTCGATATCCGTCGACCGGGCCGGTTACAGTACTGGCCGCAACGCTCACAACCGTGCCTCCGACGGCGTCGCCGGCTGGGACACATCCACTGAGATCCGTGGTGGGGCAGCTTCCCCGGCGCGGACACCCGACCAACGGTTCTGATCCATGGCTCTTACCGAAACTCGCCCTGACAGCCCTGCCTCGAGCGCCTCCGAGCACATCGAGCCCGGCACGGTCGAGGGCCTGCTTGGCACCGGCGACCACAAGACGATCGGCCGCCTGTTCATCGGGGCCGGCGTGGTCGGACTCGTCGGCGGGCTGGTGATGGGTGTCGTCGCCGCCGTCTATGCCGGCAACTTCGACGACCTCGCCCCCGACGCCATCGACTATCTGCCCCAGGTGTGGTCGCTGAGCCGTGATCTGGTGATGTTCGGCGGTCTCGTGCCGATCCTGCTCGGGCTCGGCATCTACCTGATCCCGCTGCAGATCGGTGCCCCGTCGCTCGCCTTCGCCCGCGGCGCCTCCGGCGCACTGTGGACCTGGCTCCTCGGCACGGCTCTGCTTGTCCTCGCCACGGTGTTCAACGGCGGTCCCGGCGGCGGCCGGCGCGACTTCGTCGTCCTCTGGGCCGCCGCCCTGGCCATGATGGTCGGTGCCGCCGCCTGGGCCCTGGTCTGCATCGCAGCCACGATCCTCGGAGCCAGGACCCAGGGGATGAGCCTCGACAAGGCGCCGCTCACCACCTGGAGCTACCTCGTCTTCGCCCTGGTCGGCCTCTTCAGCCTCCCGATCGTGATGGCCGAGCTGCTGATGGCGTTCCTGCGGATCCGCTACTTCCACCTGCCGATCACCGAGAGCACCCAGCTGACGGCGGTCGGCGACGGCTTCAGCCTCGCGCCGTCGATCTACTGGCTCGGCATCCCGATCCTCGGCATGGCAGCCGACATCGTGGGCGTCCACAGCGAGCGCCCGGTCCAGATGCACAAGGCGGTGATGGGGGCCATCGGCCTGTTCGGCGTCCTGACCTTCGGCTCGGACGTCGTCGGTCTCGCCAGCCTCCGCGGCGTCGACTTCGACAACGGCTTCCTGGTCGTCGGCCTCGCCGCCGCCGTGCTCCCGGTGCTCGGCACCCTCGGCCTCGTCGGCGAGAGCATCCGCCTCGGTGTGCTGGTGCCCCGGGTCCCGCTGGTCGGTGCGCTCGCGTCCGGCCTGCTGTTGCTGCTGGCCACGGTCGTCTCGCTGCTCGGGCTCGTGAAGCCGGTCATGGGCTTCCTCGACGAGCTGTTCCCCGATGCGATCGACATGACGAACACGCTGATCCTGAACGGTACCCGCTTCCACGAGGGCATCCGGGCCCTGGTGGTCGGGGCTGCGGTGGTCGCGCTCGTCGGTGCGCTGCATCACTGGGCGCCCAAGATCTGGGGTCGTCGCCTCGGCGAGCCGCTCGGCTACGTCGCCGTGCTGGCCGCGGCCGGTGGCTCGGTGATCTGGGCGATCGGTGAGATCGCCGCCGGCTTCGACGATCAGCCGTGGCTGCCCGCCCGCCCGACCGAGGACTTCGCCGCCGGGCTTGGCGCCCTCTCGCTCGCCGGGGCGGCGATCCTGGCCGTCGGCGGCCTGGCGCTGCTCGGCAACCTCGCCGTGAGCTTCCTCGGCACCAAGCCGGCCGGCTCGAGCCCGAACGCGTGGTCGGGCACCACGCTCGAGTGGGCCACCACGTCGCCACCGGCGGCCGGCAACTTCCCGGCCCCACCGATCGTGAGGTCGCCGACGCCGCTGGCCGACGGCGAGCTGCAGTACGCCCTGATCGGCGGCGGCGAGGCCGACGAGCCCGACGCCGACCCGGATGACGCCACGCCCGAGCTCGAGGGGTAGGAGAGCGCAGTGACGACGACCGACATCACGCCATACGACTTCATCCCGGACGACGTCGCCCCGGCCGGCCCGGCCCGACCGAAGCTGCTGCTGCTCGCCACCAGCCTTGCCTCGGCCGCGGTGGCCATGGGCTTCCTCGGTCTGATCGGCCACTACGTGGCCGAGCGGGCCGCCGTCGTCCAGACCGGTGGGCGTTGGCTGCCGGAGGGGGTCGAGATCCCCCTCACCCAGCCGAACTTCATGGGCGTCTCGGTCGCCTTC
The DNA here is from genome assembly GCA_028285495.1 of Acidimicrobiales bacterium. GTDB lineage: Bacteria > Actinomycetota > Acidimicrobiia > Acidimicrobiales > SZUA-35 > JAHELU01. The sequence continues at coordinate 73,830 of JANQPB010000044.1, read as the reverse complement.
TCGGTGATCACGATCTGGTGGGCGGTCGCGGCCGTCCGCAACGACGATCGCTCACACGCACTGCAGGCCTACGGCATCTCGATCCTGTTCGCCGTCGCCTACATCGCCCAGACGGCCTATCTCTTCACGATCATGCAGATCGAGATCAACGCTGACGAGCGATCGGCGCTGCTCTACGGGATCATCGGCACCCACCTGGTGCTGATGATCGTCGCCATCGGCTTCGTGCTCGTCGTCGGGCTCAGGACCCTGGCTGGTGAGTACTCGTCCCGAGACTACGACGGCGTCAACAGCGCCGCCCTGTTCTGGACCGTCGTGGCCGCCCTCTATGGCGTCATGTGGTACGCCATCTACATCACCAAGTAGGTCGAGCATGTTCACCTGGGGATCGAAATACCTGTTCGGCGTGTGCGGTGCGGCGTGGCTCGGCGCGCTCGTCTACGGCCTGGTCAGTGGCGGCGACATCGTCGGGGTCCTGAGCATGGGCTACAAGGGTGGCGTCGGTGAGCACACCGGCTACGCCATCCTGATGGCCGCCGCCTTCAGCGCCCTGTTCCTCGGTGTGGTCGGCGTCATCACCCGTGACGGCGACGCCGAGGAGCTCGCCAGCCGCGTCGGGGTCGACCACGCCCTCGCCGTCAGGCCGCCGGCGGGCCTCAGCGTCGCCGGGCCGCTCGCCGCGTTCGGCATCGCCTGCCTGGCCCTCGGGCTCTCGGTCTCCGGCCTGTTCCTCTACCTCGGCCTGGCGGTGCTCGCCGTCGTCGGCCTCGAGTGGACCGTCCAGGCCTGGTCCGAGCGGGCCACCGGCGACGACGAGGTCAACGACATCATCCGTCGGCGGATCATCGGCCCGTTCGAGGTGCCGATGCTGAGTGCGCTCGGTGTCGTCGTCGTCGCCATCGGCCTGTCGCGGGTGATGCTCGCCGTCTCCAAGGTCGAGGCCGTCATCGTCGTCTCCGTCGTCGCCGTCTTCATCTTCGCCAGCTCCGTCTTCATCGCCAAGGCCAGGGCTCCCCGGGCCGTCATCTCGGCGCTCGTCACCCTCGGCGCGCTCATGATCCTCGGCGGCGGCATCGTCGGCGCCGTCGCCGGTGAGCGCGAGTTCCACGAGCACGAGGAGGAGCACGGCGAGGAGCACGGCGACGACCACTCCGAGGACGGTGAGGGCGAGTGACCGACGACCAGGCCAGGCGATCCGGCAACATCCGTACATTCGCGCGACACTGCGCACATCGAGCCTTGCCAGCACGACCAACGCAGCATCGGCCTTCGGGAGAGGCATCAGTGACAGGACCGACGAGTTCACGCGCCCGCTCGACCATCCGAGCGGGGCGGCGGACGCTCACCCGCCTGGCGGCGCTTGCCGCGCTGGCCCTGACCGCGGCGGCCTGCGCCGACGACAAGCCGCTCAACACCTTCGAGCCCCGCAGCCCCCAGGCCCGTCGCATCGACGACCTGATGAGCCCGATCTGGTGGGTCATGGGCGTCATCTTCGTGCTCGTCGTGTTCGGCACGATGATCATCTCCTGGCGCAATCGGGTGAAGGAGTCCGACTACGACCCCGAGGACCTGCCCGAGCAGGTGCACGGCAACACCCCGCTCGAGCTGGCCTGGACCATCGCCCCGGCCGTGCTGCTCGCCATCATCGCCATCCCGACGGTCGACGCCATCTGGGACCTCGAGGAGCGCAACGACGAGTGCGGGGTCGGCGAGGTCGGCCCCGGCTGTGACGGTCTCGACGTGATGGTCATCGGCCAGCAGTGGTGGTGGGAGTACCGCTACGACGTCGACGGCGACGGCTTCTTCCTCGACGTCGACGGTGACGGCGAGGCCGGCGACGCCGACGACCGTGAGTGGCCGCTCGAGCTCAGCCTCGACCCGGACGACGTCGTGACCGCCACCGAGCTGGTCATCCCGGCCGGCCAACAGGTCGACCTGATCCTCACCTCCCGAGACGTGATCCACTCGTTCTGGATCCCCCGCCTGAACGGCAAGCGGGACACGGTCCCCGGCCGCTGGCACACCTGGTCGATCCAGGCAGACGACGCCGGCAAGTACACCGGCTGGTGCACCGAGTTCTGTGGCCTGTCCCACGCCCGGATGCGGATGTCGGCCATCGCCCTCGAGCCCGCCCAGTTCGACGCCTGGCTGGCCAACCAGTCGGAGCTCGCCGACATCCCCGGCGACGACGACCCCGACGCCGTCGCCGGACGCGAGCTGTTCCTGAACAACTGCCAGCGCTGCCATGTGATCGACGACGGCGAGATCCCGGCCCCCGAGGACATCGCCCTCGTCTCCCGGGCCGCGCCGGACCTGACCCACTTCGCCACCCGCAGCACCTTCGCCGGTGGCATCTACAGCGTCTACGCCGGCGGACCGGGCGACGCCACCGACGCAAACGACGATGCGCTCCCGGCCGACGACTACCTGAACCTGGCCGAGCTGGCCTCGAACCCAGACAGCCTCGACGACTACCGTCTGAACGCGGCCGAGCTGAAGCGATGGATCGCCAACGCACCGGCCCAGAAGGACATGGCCCCCGATCCGAACCCGGAGACGGGCCTCGGCCGGGGCATGCCGGCCTTCACCGACCTGTCAGACGAGCAACTCGACCAGATCGTCGCCTACCTGGCGACCCTCGACTAGGAAAGCGACAGCAATGGCAATCGTGGAAGAACCGCTCGCTCTCCCGTCCGGGCAACCAGACAAGGCCGAGAAGCCACTCGGGGCGCTCTCGCGGCCGAGCGAGCTCACCGGTCTGAAGGACTGGTTGACCACGGTCGACCACAAGAAGATCGGCATCATGTACGGCGCCGCGGCCATGTTCTTCCTGGTCATCGGCGGCGTCGCGGCCCTGCTGATCCGGCTGCAGCTGGCCACGCCGGACAACACGCTGCTGTCCGGCGACGCCTACAACCGGGTCTACACCATGCACGGCACCGTCATGGTCTTCCTGGTCGTCATGCCGATCGGTGCGGCGTTCGCCAACTTCCTGATGCCGCTCCAGGTCGGGGCCCGAGACGTCGCCTTCCCCCGGATCAACGCCTTCAGCTTCTGGATCTTCTTCCTCGGCGGTCTGATGCTCAACACGAGCTGGTTCATCGGCGGCGGCGCCGACGGCGGCTGGTTCAACTACGCCCCCAACAACGGCATCGCCTTCTCGCCGTCGACCGGCATCGACTTCTGGAACATCGGCCTGCTGATCGTCGGCATCGGCTCGTTGACCGGCTCGATCAACCTGATCACCACCGTGCTCAACATGCGGGCCCCCGGCATGACCCTGATGAAGATGCCGGTCTTCACCTGGATGACCCTGGTCACGCAGTTCCTGCTGCTGTTCGCCATCCCGGTGCTCACGGTGGCCCAGGTCCTCCTGGCCGCAGACCGGCTCTTCGACGCCAACTTCTTCAACGTCGACATGGGCGCCGATCCGCTGCTCTGGCAGCACCTGTTCTGGATCTTCGGTCACCCCGAGGTGTACCTGATGATCCTCCCGGCCTTCGGCATCGTGTCGGAGGTCATCCCCACCTTCGCCCGGAAGCCGATCTTCGGCTACCCGTTCATGGTCTTCTCTGGCATCGCCATCGGCTTCATGGGCTGGGGCGTGTGGGCCCACCACATGTTCGTCTCCGGCATCGGCCCGCTCTCGGTCACCGCTTTCAGCGTCGCCACCATGTTCATCGCCGTTCCCACCGGCGTGAAGATCCTCAACTGGATGGCCACGCTGTGGGGCGGCCGTCTGATCCTCAACACGGCGATGCTGTTCTCGATCGGCCTCGTCACCCAGTTCACGATCGGTGGCCTGTCCGGCGTGTCCCACGCCCTGGCCCCGTCCGACACCCAGCAGACCGACACGTACTACATCGTCGCCCACTTCCACTACGTGCTCTTCGGCGGTGCCCTCTTCGGGTTCATGGCCGGCTTCTACTTCTGGTGGCCGAAGGCGTTCGGGTACAAGCTGAGCGAGGCCTGGGGCAAGTGGAACTTCTGGCTGATGGTGATCGGGTTCAACCTCACCTTCGGGCCGATGCACATCCTCGGCCTGCAGGGCATGCCACGGCGGATGCAGACCTACTCGGAGGCCCAGGGCTTCGGGTTCTGGAACCTCGTGGCAACGTGGGGTGCGTTCATCCTCGCCGTCGGCACGGTCCTGGTCCTGGTCAACGCGCTCGTCTCCTACCTGGCGTGGAAGCGCGAGGGCAAGCCGGACGTCGGCGCCGACCCGTGGGACGGCCGCACCATCGAGTGGTCGATCAAGTCGCCGGCCCCCGGCCACAACTTCGACGTCGACCCGGTCGTCAGCTCGCTCGACGACTTCTGGCACCGCAAGTACCAGCCGGACGAGTCCGGCAAGCTCCGCCGGGTCCACACCGGCGAAGAGCTGGCCCAGCCGGGCGACCCGACCGGGGTGCACCTGCCGGCCCCGTCGTACTGGCCGATCGTCCTGGCCGCCTCGATGCCGATCATCGGCTACGGCCTGATCTTCAGCCTCTGGCTGATGATCCCCGGCATCCTGCTCATGACGCTGGCCCTTTGGGGCTGGGCGCTCGAGCCGGCCGACGACCTCGACGCCGATCACGGCGACCACCACGACGACGACCACGGCCCCGACACGGATTCCAGTGGGGCCGAGGCCGAGCTGGAGACGGTGTCATGACCACGCTGGAAGCGCCGGCCGAGCACGCCGGCGACGCCGCCGCCGACCACGACGACCACGATCACGGGCATCACAGCAGCCTCGGGCTGTCGAACATGAAGCTGGCCATGTGGCTCTTCCTCGGCTCGGAGTGCCTGCTGTTCGGTGCCCTCATCTCGTCGTACCTGTTGTCGAAGGCCCGGTTCATCACCGAGGTGGTCGCCGGCAACCCGACGGTGATCAACTCGTTGCTCGCCGACGGCATGCCCCAGGAGATCGTCGACGAGTTCATCGCCGAGGCCTCGGTCGAGCCGTTCTGGGACATCCCCTTCACCTCCGCCTCGTCGTTCATCCTGCTGATGAGCTCGCTCACGATGGTGCTGGCCCACAAGGCCGTCCACGAGGGCGACTACCGCAACTCCCGGATCTGGCTGGCGGCCACCGCCCTGCTCGGCTCCACCTTCATCGCCGGTCAGGTCTACGAGTTCACCGCCTTCTACCGGGAGGGCCTGACCTACGACGGCTCGCTCTTCGGCTCGGCGTTCTACACCCTGACCGGCTTCCACGGCGTGCACGTCACCGGCGGCATCATCATGTTGCTGTCGCTCCTCGTGCTGTCGTTCCGGGGCAAGCTCCGGCAGGACCGGGCCGAGACCGTCGAGCTGGTCGGTCTGTACTGGCACTTCGTCGACATCGTGTGGGTGCTCATCTTCACGATCGTCTACCTGATCCCGTAGGGAGAACGAGCGATGGCTGACACCGCTACCCACGCCGAGACCCAGGCCGCCGACCACGAGCACGACGAGCACCACCCGACCGAGACCCAGTACTGGGTCATCTTCGCCATCCTCGCCGTCCTGACCGCGGTCGAGGTGGCGTGGTCCTACATCGGGTTGTCCGGCCCGGCCCTCGTCCTGCCCCTCGTCGGGATGATGGTGGCGAAGTTCCTACTGGTCGCCGGGGCGTTCATGCACCTCTACTTCGACCTCAAGATCCTGAACGGTCGCCTGTTCACCTGGGCCTTCGCCGGGGCCATGGTCCTGGCCATGGCCGTCTACTTCGTCGTGTTCGCCGCCTTCGACTTCAGCATCTTCTAGTCGCCGGCGATGCTTGACGCGGTCCCCTTCGAGGTCCACGCCGAGGTCTGGATCCTGATCCTCGGTGTCGCCGCCCTGGGGTGGTACGCCGCCCGCGTCGTGCAACCGACGGCCATCGCCGCCGGCTACCCGGCGATCACGAGGCTGCAGAAGACGTGGTTCGTGCTGGCCCTGGCGCTGATGTGGATCGTGTCCGACTGGCCGGTGCACGAGATCGCCGAGGCCCACCTCTACTTCGTGCACATGTTCCAGCACCTGTTCCTGGCGATGCTGGTGCCGCTGCTGTTCGTGCTCGCCACCCCCCGCTGGCTCTTCGAGCTCTTGATCGTGCCCGGCACCCCCGTCTGGCGCTTCTTCCGGACCGGATCGAAGCCGCTCGTCGCCGGGCTCGTCTTCAACGCGCTCACCATGCTGCTGCACTGGTCGACCCTGGTCCAGCTCTCGTTCGAGAACGGCGCGCTGCACTTCGCCCTCCACTTGATGATCTTCGTCGCCGGGCTGCTGATGTGGATGCCGGTGTTCGGCCCGGTCGACGAGTGGCGGCTCACGCCGCTGGCGCAGTGCTTCTACCTGTTCGCCATGTCGATCGTGCCGACGGTGCCCGGCGGCTGGCTGGTGTTCGCCGAGGGCGTCGTGTACCGGCACTACGACACCGCCGAGCGGCTCTGGGGCATCGACGTGCTCACCGACCAGCAGGCCGCCGGCGTGGTGATGAAGCTGGTCGGCGGGTTCGTGCTGTGGGCGCTGATCTTCCTGATCTTCACCCGGTGGGCCACCAGCGAGATGGCCAAGGGGGAGCAGGAGCGGTTGGAGCGTCAGCGGGCGGCCCGAGAGGCGGCGAAGGCCGCTGCGGCCCGGGAGCGGGGCGACGACGACCCGCTGGTCGACGCCACCGACGGCGCCGACGGCTCGGACGGCTCGGACGGCGCCGACGAGGTGCTGACCTTCGAGGACGTGTCCCGCGAGTTCGCCCGAACCCCGCCGGCCGACGACCGGCCCTGACGGCCGCGACCGGGACGCCCCGATGGTGATGTGGGAGCCGAGCCGGTCCGGCGGCGGCGACGAGGTCGATCTGGCCAGGATGCGCCTCGAGTACGAGACGGCCGGCATCGAGCCCGGTGACCTGGCCGCCGATCCGGCCGAGCAGTTCCAGCGCTGGCTGGCCGATGCCATCGAGGCCGAGCTCTACGAGCCGAACGCCATGATCGTGTCGTCGGTCGACGCGGACGGGCAACCGTGGAGCCGCTACGTCCTGTTGAAGGGGGCCGGCTCGGCCGGGTTCGACTTCTACACCAACTACCGCAGCCTGAAGTCACAGCAGCTCGAGGCCAACCCCCGGGCCGCCGCCACCTTCGGCTGGTTGCCCCTCCACCGGCAGGTCAACGTGGCCGGCACGGTCGAGCGGATCCCCGAGGCCGAGTCGGACGCCTACTGGGCGGTCCGGGTCCGCGGCTCCCAGCTCGGCGCCTGGGCCTCCGAGCAGAGCAGCGAGCTGCCCGATCGCGACACGCTCCTGCGACGCTACGACGAGGCCGACGCCCGGTTCGCCGACGACGTCCCCCGCCCCGAGCACTGGGGCGGCTGGCGGCTCGTTCCCCACACCGTCGAGTTCTGGCAGGGGCGACGCAACCGCCTCCACGACCGCCTGCGCTATCGCCGGGTCGGTGACACCGGCTGGGACGTGGTCCGGCTCAGCCCCTGAGCGCGAGCCGACCCCGTCGGGCTGCGCTCACAGGTCCCGGACGGCGGGGATGACGTCGGTGCCGATCATCGAGATGTGGTCGAGGTCCTGGAGGTGCAGCACCTGGAGGTACATCCGCTGGATCCCGGCCTCGGCGAAGGTCGCCAGCCGCTCGACCACCTCGTCGATCGTGCCGGCGGCGCCGTTGGCCCGCAGCTCGTCCGGCGCTCGGCCGATGGCCTCCGCCCGGCGCTTGACCTCGGCCTCGCTCGCCCCGGCGCACACGACGAGCGTGGCGGAGCGCACGATCTCGGACGGGTTCCGACCGATCTCGGCGCACGCCTGCTCGACGCGCTCGATACCGGGCGCCACCTCCTCGATCGGCGTGAACGGGAGGTTGAAGTCGGCGGCGAATCGGGCGACGAGCCGGGGGGTGCGACGGGGGCCCCGGCCGCCGAGGACGATCGGCGGGCCCGGCTTCTGGGTCGGCTTGGGGAGCCCGGGTGAGTCGACGAACGTGTGGAACCGGCCCTCGTGGGAGAACGTCTCACCCTCGGGCGTGGCCCAGAGTCCGGTCATCTGCTCGAGGTACTCCTCGTAGCGGTCGAACCGCTCGGCGAGCGGCGGGAACTCGAGGCCGTAGGCGGCGTGCTCGGCGTCGTACCAGCCGGCCCCGAAGCCGAACTCGACACGGCCGCCGCTCATGTTGTCGACCTGGGCCACGGCCATGGCCAGCGGACCCGGCTGGTAGAAGCTGGCCGGGCTGACCAGCGTGCCGAGACGGATCGTGCTGGTCTCGCGGGCGAGGCCGGCCAGCGTGACCCAGGCATGGGTCGGGCCGGGCAGGCCGGAGACGTCGCCCATCTTCAGGTAGTGATCGGACCGGAAGAACCCCGCGAACCCGGCCGACTCGCTGGTGCGGGCGACGGCCAGGAGATCCTCGTAGGAGGCGCCCTGCTGGGGCTCGGTGAAGACGCGCAGTTCCACGCCGAGCACCATAGAGCGTCATCGGTTGGCCGGCACACCGAGCCGGGACGGCGGGGCGGGCCCGATCGGGGACATCCGGTCGACAATCGGCGACGAGTTCGTGTATCAAACCCGCTCACCGATCGTCTGAAGGGCATGGAACGGCAGGTGGGAGGCGACACGGGACCCCGGTGCGGGGTGTCGTCCGTCCCGCCTGCCCCATCCCCGCCGGTGGACGCCAGCCAGGGTTGCTCCCTAACCCTCCCAGCTGGCGGCCGCCGCGGCGAGAGCGCCTACCAGATGATTGACGTGCGGGAAGCGTCTCCCGCCCGGTGCTGTGGAGGGCCAGTACCGGGCGAGAGGGGACAACCCGCGGACCCGGGGTGGCAGCTCCAGCTGCACGCCACCCTTGGAAGGGAGATTGCACGGATTGTCCGGGTGTAACCCGCGAAGCGCCCGGGGAATCTCATCGATCTCGTCGATCGTCCGGTAGGCCGGGAGCTCGGCCCGCACGTGGTGCGCCACGTGTGCGGCCAGCTCCCGATTCTGTCCACCACAGAGCAGTGCCGTGAACAGGTTTCGGCGGCCGTAGCCGTGGATTGCGACCACCACGTCGCAGTGCTCGATGAAGGCCTTCAGCTGGGGCGACTCGGCCGGCGACACGAGCTTGGACGGGATGTGGTGTCGCATGCCCGGCGGTTGGATGACGCCGTAGAACGACGAGTCGGACCGGGCGGCCGCCTCGGATGCGATCTGCTCGGTCACCCGCTCCAGATTGCCGCCGTGGAAGGCACAGAACCCGAACCGGCTGCGGAGGTCCGACACCTCGATCACGCCCGGGCGGTCCAGGAGCTCCCGGAAGGTGATCGGCTCTCGACTGACCTCTTGCACGGTCCAAGCGTGGCAGAGTCGACACCCCGAACGGGAAATCGCCAGGCGGACCCCGGTGGCCGGCGATCCGGACGGGCGAGCGGTCGTCGATCAGGAGTCGACCAGCACCTTGTCCTGGGGTTGCTGGCTCGACTGGCGGACGATGAGCCCGGCGACGGCGAGGGCGGCGTTGATGAGCACGAAGCTCCAGCCGAGGAAGGTGGTGCGGTCGGTGGTCCGCCCGAAGATGCTCACCTGGCCGTTGAACCAGCCGGCCAGCGAGGCCTGCCATCCCTCGACGGTGACGACGATCGAGTTGATCCACGGGGTCGGATCGGCGTCGAAGTCGAGCACCTGCTCGGACCAGATGCCGTAGATGGCGACGTAGAAGCCGACGACCACCAGCACGAAGGCCGAGATCAGGTTGATCTTGGGCAACAGGCTGCGGAACCGGTTGACGATGCCCTTCTTGCCGAAGCCGACGGCGAGCGTGAGCACGGTGGCCAGCAGGCCCATGCCGATCCCGTACGAGACGAACGCCCCGAATCGCTCGACGAACGAGGCGCCGCTGGCCCCGGTGCCGATGGCACTGAGGAAGATGCCGATCGTGCAGGTCAGGGAGGCGATGGCGTAGGAGATGCCGAACACGAACATCGAGCTCACCGAGCGGCTGCCGCCGCCCTTGTTGAGCTTCGGGATGCTGACCAGGGGCTGGAAGCCGGCGAACATGGCAATGCCAAGGCCGATGAGGGCGACGCCGATGACGACCGTAGCCCGCGGCAGCCAGCCCGATTCCTGGAGCCCGGTGATCGTGCCGGCCAGGAAGAGGCCGAGGGCGCCGAACACGGCCAGGAAGCCGGCCGACATCGACAGGCCGACGATCTGGGACCGGTTGAGCGACCGGATGATCGAGCGCTTCTCGTCGTCGTCCTCCTCCAGCCCGAGGAAGAACCCGAGGTAGGCCGGCAACAGGGCGAAGCCGCACGGGTTGATCAGGGCCACCATGCCGAGGGCGAAGGCCCGGGGGTCGAACAGCTCACCCATCATGCTTCTCCGAGGTGCTCGTCGATCAGTTCCTCGAGCAGCTCGTCGGTGAGCAGCCCGGTGTGCAGGTGGAGGACCTCACCATCGGCCGAGAGCAGCACGGTGGTCGGCATGCCCTTGGCGTCGAGGGCGGTGAACAGCTCCTGGTCCGGCTGGAACACGGTCTGGAACGTGATCTCGGTCTCCTGGACGAAGGAGCGCCAGGTCGACTCGTCGAGGTCGTGGTTGATGCCGAGGAACGTCACCTCGTCGATGCGGGCCTGGTGGACCTGCTCGAGGTCGGGCAGCTCGGCCCGGCACGGGGCACACCACGAGGCGAAGAAGTTGACGACGAGGGGGTCGCCCTCGAAGTCGGCCAGCGTGGCGTTGGACCCGTCGGTGGTGAGGAAGGCGAGGTTGCTGATCGCGTCGCCCCCGGCGTCGGTGCTCGCATCGTCACCGCCGACGAAGGCGAAGACCAGGGCCAGGGCGGCGATCACCCCGACGGCGGCCGCGGCGGCGACGGCGATCGGTGGGCGGCTCCGGGTGCCGGTCTCAACGGCCCGACCGCCGTCTGAGGAGGTGAACGGGATGTCGCGCTCGTCGTCGAGTTGATCGTGAGTGTCCATCGAGTCTTCCTGGGAGCGGTCCGGGGCTGTCCACCGGAACTGTAGGACCGTGAGGCGGGAACCGCCGTCCGGGGCCCCGACATTCCCCGAGCCGCCAAAAACAGGGAGCCGCCGGGCCCTGCGAGGCCCGGCGGCTCCGACAACCAAGGCGTCCCGGGCTCGTGTCTCCCGTCACCCGTGACGTTGGTTCGACCTGGGGGTGCAGCGAGCGGCTCGACCCACTCGCCGCACCCTCGGTTGGCTGGCCTCCTGGAGCCAGCGGCCGACGTGATCTCCCGGTGCTCCGCACCGGGGCACTCAGGCGATCAGCTTCTCCAGATGGGCCGGGATCGGGACCACCGGCAGCTGGTCCTCGGGCCGGGCCACCTTCGGCGGCCGCCCCCGACGCCGCTTCTGGGTCAGGATCCGGCCGTTGCTGAACAGCTGCCCGCCCCAGACGCCGCAAGGCTCGGCTCGGGCGATGGCGCCCTCGAGGCAGGGAGCGATCACCGGGCAGGCGGCGCAGATGCGCTTGGCCTCGACGATGTCGGCCAGCTCCTCGGAGAAGAAGACGTCGGTCGCGCCGGGCTCGGTGCGACAGGCCGCCAGCTCCTCCCAGTCCCGGTTGTCGGGGGAGAAGGCAACGGGGGTCTCGGCGGCGACCGAGTCGATGCTGAACAGCTCGCTCCGGCCAACCGATTCGTCTGGCTTCAACGGTTCCGTGACAGTCATTGGTCTGATTCCTTCGGGAGTTCCGGCTCCCCATGTGGACCGGAACGGATTTCGGGTGGTCGTTCTCGATGTTCTGATGTGGTGGTCTCGGTTCGGTCAGGCGGCTCCGGTCTCGCTCGCTCCGGTCCGGCGATCCCGGTGGGCAAAAGCAAGAAAGCCGCTGGGGGTGCTCCCAGCGGCTTGGTCGAGGTCTGCGATCTTCAGCGGTTCAGCTTCGTCGCAACCTTCCAGCGCTGGAAGTGGTGGCCTTGGCCTTCTGGACATACGTCCAGGGGGTGGCGGTGGCCGGGTCGACATGCATGCACACGGCAGCATGGGCCTCGAGGCCGGTGATGCCGAAGCCATTGACGGCCAGGCCCGACGCGAGGCGGTTCTCTCCCGACGGCACGGCACCACCACACGGCGCGGTCATCCGGGATTCGGACCGCGGTCGCATGGCGGGAGCAGTCGAGGTGATGTGGTTGGTCGTGATGGGCAACATCGGCTGCTCCTTTCGCGATCGGGTTCGGTCGTGTGTCTCAGACGCCCGGGCGGCGGGTTTGATACCACCTTCTGGTATCTCGACCCGTGATGCCCGGCGGTGATGCCATCCCGCTCCAGCTGGAACGGGCGCAGGCGTCGCCAAGCGGCTGTCATCACGGAACTACGGATACCGATCTTTGTCAAACGATTTTCCGGCCCGTATGTTTCGTGTCCGGTGTCTGCAACGACCGAACCCCTCCCGATCGACCGGCTGGCCCCGAGGGCGCCGGCCGGCCGCACCTTCGGCGGCCGCCGCAAGGTCCGCCTCGGCGACGTCGACGCCGACGGGCGACTCCGCCTCGACGCCCTGACCCGGTACACCCAGGACGTCTCCGACGATGACACCACCGACGCCGGTCTCGACACCGAGCCGGGGTGGGTCGTCCGCTCGACGGTGGTCGACGAGCTGGCTCCGGCCCACCTGGGGGAGTGGCTGTCGTTCGAGACGTTCTGCACCGGGACCGGCGGCCGGTGGGCCGAGCGCCGGCTGAGCATCCTCGGGGAGGAGGGCGGGCGCTACGAGGTGGCCACGCTGTGGGTCTGCGTCGACGGCGCCACCGGTCGCCCCCACCGCCTGACCGACCAGTTCATCGAGCTCTACGGCGAGGCGGCGGCGGGTCGTCGGGTCTCGGCCCGGCTCGTCAACCCGGCCCTGCCGTCACCCCAGGTCCGGGGTGCGCCCCGGCCGTGGCAGGTCCGCTCGGCCGACCACGACGTCTATCGCCACGTCAACAATGCCGCCTACTGGGCCGTCGTCGAGGAGTGGGCCGGGGCGTGGTCGGGCCCTCGCCGGGTCCGGCTCGAGTACGGCGCAGGCATCAGCGGCGTCGACCGCATCGACGTCGTGACCGAGCCGGTGGCCGACGGTTGCGCCCTGTGGTGGTTGCTGCCCTTGCCGCGCGGCGATGGCGGAGCAGGCGACGATCCGGGCGAGGTCGGTGGCGTCGGGGTCGGCGAGGCCGTTGCCAGTGCGCTCGTGCGGTCGCTGCCGCCCGATCTCTACGAGCCGAGCTGAGAGCTGCCGGCCACCGTGGACGGCGCCGACGGCTCGGGGGTCTCGGACGGCTCGGGGTCGAGGAACAGCGCCGAACGGTAGTACCGAAGCTCGTTGAGGCTCTCGGTGATGTCGTCGAGCGCTCGATGCCCGGTGTCCTTGCGGGGGGCGGCGGCCAGCGCCTCCGGGTACCAGCGCCTGGCCAGCTCCTTGATCGTCGACACGTCGACCGAGCGGTAGTGCAGGAAGTCCTCGATCTCGGGCATGTGGGTGGCCAGGAACCGGCGGTCCATCCCGATCGAGTTGCCGCACAGCGGCACGGTGTTCGGCTCGGCGATGTGGGACTGCAGGAAGGCCAGCGTCTGGGCCTTGGCGTCCTCGATGGTCACCGTCGACGCCCGGATCTGGTCGAGCAGGCCGGATCGGGTGTGCATGTCGACGACGACCCGGTCCATCGCCGCCAGCTCCTCCTCGGTGGCCCGGATCACCAGCTCCGGGCCGGTGTCGATGATCTCCAACTCGTCGTCGGTCACCAGCGTGGCGATCTCGACGATGACGTGCTTGGCCGGATCGAGTCCGGTCATCTCCAGGTCCATCCAGACGAGCAAGCGAGCCAGTGTACTGGTGCCCGCCGGCCGCGGGGCGACCCGCTCCCGTGTCGGAACGGGTCGGTCCGGCGGCAGTAGCCTCGGGCCGTGACCACGCTTCCCTCGATCCGACTCCCGCTGCGGCGACTCGACCCCGACCTGCCCCTACCCCGGTCGATGCGGGCCGGCGATGCCGCCATCGACCTGGCGGCCCGGGATCGGGCCGTGATCGAGCCGGGCGCCAGGGCCCGGGTCGGCACCGGGTTCGCCGTCGCCATCCCCGACGGCTGGTGCGGGCTGGTGCTGCCCCGGTCGGGCCTCGCCCTCGACCACGGGCTGACCGTCCTCAACAGCCCCGGTCTGATCGACGCCGGCTACCGGGGTGAGCTGCAGGTGGTGCTCGTCAATCTCGGCGACGAGGCCGTCGCCATCGAGCGAGGTCGGCGGATCGCCCAGCTGCTGGTCATCCCGGTGCCCGACGTCGCGGTCGACGAGGTCGACGAGCTGCCGCCGGCGGTCGACGATCGGGGCGAGCGCGGGTTCGGCAGCTCCGGCTGACGCGCCCATGCGGTCGGACCGACGTCGGCGGCGTGCGCTCCGCCGCCCAAGAAATCGTCGCCGTTCTGGAATGAAGTTCGAGCTGGCGGGTGTTGCAACGAGGTACTAGAGTAAGCAGCACCAACGAAGGTGATGACCGCCTCGTCACCCTCACCACCAAAGACCGCTGAGTCGCCGCCACGACCAAGCACCACGCAACGTCGTGACCGACGGCTCGGTTGTCCACACAACCGAATCTCCGTTCGAGAACTGACCCGGCCCAGGGCACTACCCGCCAGCCTTCGGCCGGGTCATCGGTTGTTTCGCGGGCAGATCCCCGTCGGTGGCATCGGGCGCTCGCTGCCCGAGCGGCCTGCTCGGCGACCGCCGGCCTCAGGGCCGGGTGGCGGCGACGATGCCCTCGGTCAGGTGGAAGGCGGCGGCCGACTGGTCGCCCGGCTCGCCGAGCTCCGGGTCCAGGTAGGCCACCGCAGCGGCCGGGGCCGACTCGAGGTCGGCGAGCAGCTCGACCCGCACCGGGTCGGGGACGCTCATGTTGTCGGCCCACGTCTCGAACACCATCCGCTTGCGGAGCCGCTCGACCGCCGTGACCGTCAGACCCGCTCGGGCGATCAGGTCGAGCCACTCCTCGAGGCTCAGGGCCCGGACGTGGCTCGGGTCGCGACGCTTCTCGAAGTGGTTGACGAACTCGGAGGCGTCGTCGTCGACCATGTTGTCGACCAGCCCGAAGCGCCCACCGGGGCGGAGGACGCGGGCCACCTCGGCGACGAACCGCTCGGGTTGCGGGAAGTGGTGGGGGGCGATGCGGCAGGTCACGGCGTCGAACGAGCCGTCGTCGAACGGGAGCGCCTCGGCGTCGGCCACCTCGAAGGTGACGTTGTCGGCGCCGCGCCCGGCCGCCTCACCCCTGGCCACGTCGAGCATCTCGTCGAGCAGGTCGGTGGCGACGACCTCGGCGACCGTCGGGGCGAAGGCGAACGCGGTGTGGCCGGCGGCGGTGGCGACGTCGAGCAGGCGCCACGACGGATCCGGCTCGAGCACCTCGACGAGCCGGGCCAGGCTCGACCCCTTTGCGTGGACGGGACTGGCGGCATAGTTGGCCGCGTTCGGGCCGAACTGGGACCGAACGAGATCGCGGGCCTCGGCCCCGTCGGCTCCCGTTGGTGTCGGGTCGGCGTCGCTCATGTCGCCGATTCTAGGGCGCACCGATGTCGACCGGCCGGGGCGACCGACGACGAGCCCCTCAGCCGGACGGCGCCTCGAGCGTCAGCTGGACGCTCGTCCGGTCGACCGACGAGACGTCGATCAGCTCGACGAGCCTGGCGGTCAGCTCGGCCGGCTCGCCGACGTCGGCGTCCGGGTTGGTGAGCGTCACCGTGAGGTCGTCGTCGGTCCACGACGCCCGGACGCCGATGCGGCCCGGCCCCTGGAGGGCGGCGACCGCCTCGTCGACCGCGCTCCGCAGCTTCTCGACCGTGGCCACGTCGTGGCCGAGCCGCAGCGCCAGCCCGACCACCGCCACCCGGCCGATGCGGGTGAACGTCGGCGTGGCCGGGAACGCGACCTGCAGCTGCTCGGGGCCGCCGTCGGCCAGCTCGATGTCGGTCACCGCGACTCCCCCGGTGGGGCGACCTCGCGGGTGATGTCGGTCGGGTCCCGGTCGTCGCGCAGGCCGAGGAAGACGGGATGGCGCAGCATCCCGTCGGCCGGCCAGTCGCCGAACTCGATCTCGGCCACCAGCTCGGGCTCGACCCACGTCGGTCGGCGGGGGAAGGCGGGCACCTCGGTGAAGGGTGGGGTCGGTCGTTCGACGAGCTGGTCGGTCAGGCGGCGACGGTCACCGTCGGTCAGACCGCTGCCGGCCAGGCCGGCGACGACCAGCTCCCCGTCTTCCCACACCCCGAGCACCAGCGAACCGATCCCATCCTCGAGCGAACCTTGACCGGCGAGCCATCCACCGACGACGAATTCCTGCCGGAGACGGATCTTAACCTTCCGCCAGTTGGCGGTGCGGATACCGGGCCGATAGGTGCTGTCGAGGCGCTTGACCACGATGCCCTCGAGGTCCCGCTGCCGAGCCAGGGCCAGCAGCTCGCTCCCGCCGCCCGGCACCGACGGCGACAGGCGGCTCGACGGCCCGTCGACGTCGAGGTCGTCGAGCACCTGGCGCCTGGTCGCGTAGGGCAGCTCGAGCAACGGGTTGCCGTCGAGGACCAGCAGGTCGAACACGACGTAGACGGCCGGGTTGTCGGCCAGCCGCCGCTCGCCGGCCCGGAGGCTGTTGAGCCGCTGCAGCACCCGGGGGAACGACGGCCGGTCGCCCTCGAACACGACCAGCTCGCCGTCGAGCACGGCCGAGGTGCCGAGCCGCCGCCCGAGGTCGGCCAGCTCGGGGAACTGCTCGGTGATGTCGCGGCCCCGTGACGAGCGGGCGAGCACCGCTCGCCCGTCGGTTGCGACCTGTGTCCTGAGCCCGTCCCACTTGAGCTCGGCCGCCCAGGCGGGGTCGTCGGTCGAGTCGCCGACCGTCGCCCGCATCGGGTCGATCCAGGGGAAGCCCGAGCGGTCCGGCATCCGGGTGAGCATAGGGCACGAGTGTGCCGCCGCCGGGACGCAGCCTCTACCTACCGGACGGTAGGGCGGATCGACGGCAGGAGTCTGCAGGACCAGAAGGCCTCGTCGAGTGGCATTTGGCGCTCCGGTTGATCTCCCTACCGACCAGTAGGTAGGGTTTGTCCATGGTCATTGACGCCGACGTCGCGCTGCTGGCGGAGCTCGAGCCCGAGGCCGAGCGACTGCTGGAGAACCACTACGCCTCCGCCAAGGAGTGGCACCCCCACACGCTGGTTCCGTGGAGCCGCGGCCGGGACTTCGAGCCCGACTACGAGTGGACGCCCGAGGAGACGGAGCTGTCGCCCGCCGTCCGCAGCGCCCTGTTCGTCAACCTGCTGACCGAGGACAACCTGCCGTACTACTTCCGCGACATCGAGCGCATGTTCGGGCGCGACGGCGCCTGGGGCGAGTGGGTCCGGCGGTGGACGGCCGAGGAGGCCAGGCACTCGGCCGTGATCCGCGACTACCTGACCGTCACCCGGGCGATCGACCCGGCCGAGCTCGAGCGGGCGCGGATGGTGCAGATGAGCGGCGGCAAGGTCCCCGAGCCGCCGACCGCCATCGACGGGCTGGTCTACGTCACCCTGCAGGAGCTGGCCACCCGGATCTCGCACCGCAACACCGGGGCGCTGATCGAGGACCGGGCCGGCTACGACATCATGCGCCGGGTGGCCATGGACGAGAACCACCACTTCCTCTTCTACCGCGACACGGCCAAGGCGGCGATGGCCATCGACCCGAGCCAGGCGGTCCAGGCGATGGAGCGTCAGATCATCGGCTTCGCCATGCCGGGCGAGGGCATCCCCGACTTCGGCCAGCACGCCAAGACGATCGCGTCGGCTGGCATCTACGACCTGGCCGCCCACTACGAGCAGATCCTCGAGCCGATCGTGCTCCGCTACTGGGACCTGCCCAACATCGAGGGCCTGAGCGGCGAGGCCGAGGCCGCCAGGGAGCGGGTGATGGCCTACGTCGCGAAGTCGCAGCGGGTGGCCGAACGGCTGCTCGCCCGGCGCAGGGCCAAGGAGGAGGCGGCCGAGGAGCACGGCGACTCGACGGTCCCCGCCGTCTGACGCGGGAGCCGTCGCTGCCGTCGCCCCACCCGGAGGCCACGGGCGGCGGTGGGCGACGAAACTGACCGACGCCGTCGACGGCCGATTCCTAGACTGGCGCGGTGACGGAGATCCGATTCATCGAGCCGGGCGAGCTGTCCGACTACCACGACGCCATCGGCCACGGTTTCGGGCACGACCCGACCGACGATGAGGACCAGCGGGCGGCCTTCGAGGCCGTCAACCCGGTCGAGACCAGCATCGCCGCCTTCGACCGTGGCCACGTCGTGGCCACGTTCGGATCGTACGACCTCGACCTGACCATGCCGGGCGGGACGACCGTCCCGATGGCCGGCACGACCCACGTCACCGTGCACCCGACCCACCGCCGGCGGGGGATCCTCACCGAGATGATGCGGCTCCACCTCGACCAGGCCCGCGAGCGGGAGCAGCCGGTGGCCGGGCTGTGGGCATCCGAGGAACGGATCTACGGCCGGTTCGGCTACGGCCCGGCGGCCTACGGGCAGGAGCTCAGTCTCCCGGCCTACACCGTGACCGGCGCCGCGCCGGACCCCGCGATCACCGTCCACCCGCTGACCCGGGCCGAGGCGACCAAGGTGCTCCCGCCGCTCTACGAGTCCCGCCGGCCCGACGTTGCCGGCTCGCTCGTCCGCACCGACACCTGGTGGGAGCACCGCATCCTGCTCGACCCGACGAGCTGGCGAAGGGGGGCCAGCGCCGAGCGCCAGGTGATGGCCGAGCGCGACGGCCAGCCGGTCGGCTACCTCCGGTTCCGGTTGCGGCCGCTCGACTCGTGGGGCGAGGGCGAGACCCGGGTGGTCGAGCTGTTGGCCATCGACGACGACGTGCGCCGGGCGCTCTGGCACTTCGCCACCAACGTCGACCTGTACCGCAACGTGCGGTGGTGGAACGCCCCGCTCGATGAGCCGACCCTGCTCGAGGCCGATCGGTTCCGCCGGGTCGAGTGCCGGGTGATGGACTCGCTGTGGCTCCGCCCGCTCGACATCGCCCCGTTGCTCGAGGCTCGCACCTACGACCGCGACGGCACCGTCGTGCTCGACGTCGCCGACCGTCTCGGCATGGCCGGCGGTCGGTTCCGGCTCGAGGTGGTCGGCGGCTCGGCCTCGGTCGAGACGACCACCGACGAGCCGGACGTCGAGATCAGCGTCGGCGAGCTCGGGCGGCTGCTGCTCGGCGGCACCTCGGCCGTGACCCTGGCCCGGGCCGGCCTCCTCGCCGGCTCGGCGGCCGCCGTCGCCACCCTCGGCGACCTGGTGGCCACCCGGACACCGCCGCACGCCCCCGAGGTGTTCTAGGCGTTCCGGCCCCGCCGGTCAGGCGGTGGCCAGGATCTCGCCGTTGAGGACCGTGAACCAGGCGTCCGGTCCCGAGGCGCCCCAGTCCCGCCAGGCGTCGGCCACCTCGGCCAGCTCGTCCGGGGTCGACAGGCCCTCGTCGACCGCCTGGCGGGCCACCGGCGACTCCGTCATGCGGCGGGCCCACAGGTCCGACCACCAGGCCCGCGATGCGTCGTCGGCGTAGCACCACACCGACGCCGTCGGCTCGACGGCGCCGAAGCCCGCCTGGTTGGCCCAGGCCAGGAGGCGCCGGCCGGCGTCGGGCTCGGCCCCGTTGTTGCGGGCCGCTGCGTGGTAGATCTCGTTCCACCGGTCGAGCCGGGGATCGGCCGGGTACCAGGTCATCGCCTGGTAGTCGGCGTCACGGACCGCGACGATGCCACCCGGGCGGGCCACCCGCCGCATCTCGACCAGCGCCGCCACCGGGTCGACCAGGTGCTGGAGCACCTGGTGGGCGTGGACCACGTCGAAGCTGTCGTCGTCGAACTCGAGCTCGTAGACGTCGCCGGCGACCGGGGTGACGTTGGTCAGGCCACGTTCGGCCGCCACCGCCATCGCCTCGTCGAGGATCGAGCTCTCCCGCTCGAGCGCCACCACCTCGCCGGGGGCGACCAGCGCGGCCAGGTCGGCGGTGATCGTGCCAGGCCCGCAGCCGACGTCGAGCAGGCGCTGGCCCGGCTCGAGGCGAGGCACGAGGTAGGCGGCCGAGTTCTCGGCCGTCCTCGCCCGGTGCGACGTCAGCACCGCCTCGTGGTGTCCATGGGTGTAGCGCTCGCCAGCCATGGCCCGAGGGTAGTCCCGTGCCCGGGGTCGCCGGATCGCCTTTGGTGGCCGACGCCGGCCCGGGAGGCCCGTCGCGTTCCGGTTCTGCCGCGACGGGCTCGACACGTCGGCGTCCTCGCCGGCGGAATGCCCGAGCCGGCCGGTCAGGCGGTGAAGAAGGCGGCGAGCGCGTCGGCCAGCGCCGCCGGTTGCTCCAGGTTGGCCAGGTGGCCGGCGCCGTCGAGCGTCGTGAGCTCGGCCCGGTCGATGGCGTCGGCCCAGGCGTCGCCGTAGGGCTCGGTGATGAGCCCGTCCTCGGCCGCCATCACCACCAGGGTCGGGGCGGTGACCCGGTAGAGCCGCTTCGACAGCCGCCGGTTCGGGATCGGGAACATCACCTTGCCGGCGGTGCCGAGCCGGCGGGCGTTGGCCACCATGAACTCGGCCAGGCCCTCGTCGGACTCGAGGTCGGTGCCGGCCGACAGCAGCTGACCGGCGTTGGCCGCATCGGCGAACAGCAGGTCGGTCAGCTGGAAGGGGAGCACGGCGAACGGATCGGGGATCGGGTGGTCGTCGAGCCACAACCCGAAGGGGGCGACGAGGGCGAGGCGGTCGAGGTCGGTGCGGGCGATGGCCGCCATCTCACCCGCCACCATGGCCCCGAACGAGTGGCCGACGAGGTGGGGCTGCGCCAGCTCGAGTCCGTCGACGATGTCCCAGCCGAGCAATGCGAAGTCGAGCATGTCCTCGATGGCACCCTCGTTGTCGATGGCGCCGTAGCCGGGCCAGATCGGGGCATGCACGGTGAACCGGTCGGCCAGCGCCTCCAGTGTCGGCTCGACCGGGGCCAGACCGACCAGCCCGTGGAACCACACCAGGTCGGGCCCCGTGCCGCCGGACCGGACCTCGATGTCGATGCCTCGCCTGGTCTGGACCACCCGCTCGGTCAGCGCGGCCATGTCACCCCTCCCCATCGATGGCCGGCGGTGTCGCCGGCGCCGGCTCGTCGAGCGCCGGCTTGACCGCCGGGCGCCTGGCGTGGTCGAGCCCGTCCTCGGGGCGGACCCGGTCGTCCATGCCGGTGGGCCACCAGCGGTCGTCGCCCTCCAGCTCGGGCCACAGGTGCTGGAGCTGGGGCATGACCTTCTCGGCGAACAACTGCGAGGAGTAGCGGGTCTTCTCGTCCGGCATGTCGCCCATGTGCAGCAGCGAGAACACCGTGCCAAGGCGCAGCGTCTTGATCATGTGCTCGGTCTGCTCGCGCACCGTGTCCGGACCGCCGGCGATCACATAACCGCCCTCGACGAGGTCCTTCCACGTCAGGATCGAGAACTTGCGCTGGGCCTCCCGGCGGACCTGGCTGAGCACGCCGGCCTTGATCGTCTTGATCGTGCGGTAGCCGGGGGCATCGGCGAAGCCCGGGTAGACGTGGAGGCAGCGGTTGTAGAAGTACAGGATGTGCTCGGCGTAGAGCTTCTCGGCCTCGGCGTCGTTGTCGGCCACGCAGAAGATCTGGGCGAAGGCGGCTCGGCCGGGCGAGTCGTCCTTGTCCCGCTCGGCCACCCGGTTCCAGTAGCCGTCCATCAGGACCTTGCCGGCCTTGTACCCGTTGAACGACAGGTACGAGTAGTTGTAGTCGTGGTCGAGGCAGAAGTCCCAGGTCTCGATCGAGCCGCCACCGGGGATGTAGATCGGCGGGTGCGGCCGCTGGATCGGCTTCGGCCAGCAGTTGACGTAGCGGAGCTGGTTGTACTTCCCGTCGAAGGCGAACGGCTCGTCCTCGGCCCACGCCCGCATGATCAGCTCGTGGGCCTCGGCGTACTTGTCGCGGGTGAGGGCGGGGATCTGGCCGTAGCAGTAGTTGGTGTCCATCGACGTGCCGACCGGGAAGCCGGCCACCAGCCGCCCACCCGAGATCACGTCGAGCATGGCGAACTCCTCGGCCACCCGGATCGGCGGGTTGTAGAGGGCGATCGAGTTGCCGATCACACACAGCGCAGCCCGGGACGTCCGGCGGGCCAGGCCGGCGGCGATGATGTTGGGCGACGGCATGATCCCGTAGCCGTTCTGGTGGTGCTCGTTGACCCCGATGCCGTCGAACCCGAGCGCATCGGCGAACTCCAGCTGGTCCATGTAGGTGTGGTACACCTCGTTGGCCCGCTCGGGGTCGAACAGCCGTGAGTCGATGTCGACCCAGACCGACCGGTTCGACTCCCGGAAGTCGTCGGGCAGGTCGGGCCACGGCATCAGGTTGAACCAGCAGAACTTGACCATGTGGGGCCTCCACCTCTCGCCCGCCGGAGCCCGGGGTGCCCGAGCCGGGAGCGGGGCTCCTGTACGCTATTTTGATCCTTCGACAAACGTCCGGCCAGTTGGCGACCACCCATCGGGCCGGCTCCGCAGCCGTCGCCGCGACGCGACGACCGACGACAACCGAACCGGCGCCGAGAGGAGGTTGCTGATGGCCGCAGGAGACGAGACCCGGTCGGACAACCGACCGCCGAGGTCGGTGTTCGACGACGTCGGCCCGGCCGACGAGACCAGGCTCAACCCGGTCCCGCCGCCCAGCCCGCCCGCCGGCCGTCGCTCGCCCGTCGAGCCGCCCGGTGAGCGCCCCCCGGCCTCCTACGGCGTGCAGCCGTCCGAGCCCTACGACCAGCAGTACGGCGGCGGGCTCGGTGGTCCCGGTGCCGGCGCGGCCGGAGGTGGAGGGCTGTTCGACGACGACCGGGGTGGAGCCGGTCAGGCCAGGCCGACGATCCTGGCCAACCAGGCCGGCGAGTGGGAGCGCAACCTGCAGGAGGTCGAGGTCGTGCGGGGCAGCCGCACCGGCCTGATCGCCCTGTTCGTGCTCGCCCTGGTCGCCACGATCGTGATCGCCCTCGGCCTGGCCGCGTGGTCGGTGCTCAGCGGCGACGACGACGAGGCCGGCGTCGACGCCGGAGTCACCGACAGCACCGAGACCGGCGCCGATGCCACCACGCCGACCTCGGTCGTCGAGACCACCACGACGACGGAGACGGTGCCGACGACCGCCCCGTTCGATCCGGCCACCGACCTGCGGGTGACCGTCGCCGAGGATCCGTTCGTCTGCGACGGCGGCACCCGCGAGTTCGCCCTGATCGGCAACGCCGACCCGAACGAGAACGTCGCCTTCGCCTCCCCCCAGGCATCGGGCCTCCGGACCGGTACGGCCGATGCCAACGGCGAGCTGCCGATCCGGTGGCAGTGCGACCCCGAGCAGGCCGGCACCACGTGGCAGCTGACCGCAACCGGTGAGACGTCCGGCCGGACCGCCACCTTCCTCTTCGCCGGGGTGACCGAGGCCGCCGACCCGGACGAGCCCGATCCCGTCGACCCGGTCGAGCTGACCGTCGAGGTCATCGAGGACCCCTTCGCCTGCGACGGGGGGACCAGGGTCTTCGCCGGGTTGTCCGGCCTCGAGCCGAACGAGACGGTGGCGTTCTCGTCGCCGCAGTCGCCGGGGCTGCGATCGGGAACCGCCGACGCCGAGGGCAACCTGCCGGTCCGCTGGCAATGCGACCCCGAGCAGGCCGGCACGATGTGGGACCTGACGGCGACGGGCGAGACGTCGGGTCGCGCGGTCACCTTCAGCTTCACCGGCAGCTGAGCGTCCCCGGCCGCGGGCCGGCCGGGGCGAGCGGGCCGTCACCGCCGAGCGCTCACGCCACGCTGCGCAGGACCAGGATCACGACGGCCCCGAGCACCGTGACGAGCATCCACAGGGCGAGGGCGACGGCCGTCGTGGTCGTCAGCACCGACGCCGCCCGGTCATGGCGCGGCGTCGAGCGTCGCAGCATCCCCCGGATCTGGACCAGCAGTGCGATCGGAACGGCGAACGCAACCCCGAGGGGCACGAGCACGGCGAGCAGGTCGGGGAGCCCGATGGCCCGCACGATCGTGAACACCGGCCAGAACAGCAGCGGGGGGAGGGCCAGGCCGGCCAGCAGCCCGAAGCCGAGGGCGGCTGCGGTCGCAGCGCCGGGGTCGGCACGGCCCGGCGACGGCGGCACCGGGATCATCGAGGGCGCCGGAGGGTGCGGCGGGACCACATCGGCCGGCGGTCTCGCCGGCCCCGGGGGCCCCGGCTGTCGCTGGTCGGGTGAGCCGGACGGTGGGGCCCATGGGGGCAGGTCGTCATCCATCTGCGTCCACTCCTCCGCCGCTCGGCCAAGCGTAGTGGCCCCGGCGTCGCCACCCGGGCCGGCTGGTGGCGTCGGTCGGCCTGTGCTTTGGTGACCCCATGACCGACCCCGCACCGGCGACCTCGCCCCTCGATCGGCTCGGCCTCCTGGCGATGCAGGCCGTCCCGGTCGACGACGGGCTCGACCACCTGGAGCTCTACACCACGGGCGGGCTCCTCACCGTGCTGTGGCACGGCTCGGCCGAGCTCGATCGGGTGGTCGTCTGTGTCGGGGGTGCGATGGGCGGACTGCTCGGCCCGGACGGCGGGGTCTACCACCAGCTCGGCCGGCGGCTGGCCGAGCGGGGGATCGGCCTCCTCCGGGTCGGCTACCGGCGACCGAACGATCTCGAGACCTGCACCCTCGACACGCTGGCGGCGATGGAGCTGGCCGGACGTCACGGGGCCCAGCGGTTCGTGACCGTCGGCCATTCGTTCGGCGGTGCGGTCGCCGTCCAGGCCGCCGCCCGGCTCGGTCGCGAGACCGTGCCCGGGGTCGTCACCCTGGCCACCCAGTCGGCCGGCTGCGAACCGGTCGAGGAGCTGGCGGACCGCGACCTGCTCTTCGTCCACGGCACCGCCGACACGATCCTGCCCCACGTCGCCAGCGAGATGGTGCAGATGCTGGCCGGGTCGGGAGAGCTGTGGCTGATCGACGGCGCCGATCACCTGCTGTCGCCGGCCGGGCCGCAGCTCCTGGAGCGCCTCGTCGAGCACGTGCCCGCCGTGTTCGAGGAATCGTCGACCGGTGGGGCCGCCGACGACGGTCAGGACTCGGGAACCAGCTCGACCTCGTAGATCACCGGCCAGCGCTTGCCGGTCAGCCAGAACCGACCGGTCTCGGTGTCGTGGGCCACGCCGTTGGCCACGTTGGTGCCATCGCCCTCGAACCCGTCGGGGACCAGCACGTCCAGGTCGACCGTCGCCACCACCCGTCCCGAGTCCGGCTCGATCCCGAGCAGCCGCGTCGTCTGGAACACGTTGGCCCACACCAGCCCGTCGACGCACTCCAGCTCGTTGAGCTTCGCCACCGGTCCCTCGCCGTCGCGGACCTCGACGGACCCGATGGCCTCGAAGGTCGCCCGATCGCGGAACGTCAGCGTGCTCGACCCGTTCGACATCACCAGCCGATCCGGCTCCGCGCACAACCCCCAACCCTCGCCCTCGTAGGTCGCCTGGCGGCGGGCCGCCAGGTCGTCGAGGCCCCGGAGGATGGCGACCTCGCTCGTCCACGTCAGCTGCCAGACCTCGTCGCCGACCACGGTCGCCCCCTCCCCGAACAGATCGTCGGCCAGCGGGACCGAGCTCAGCACCTCGCCGGACGTCGGGTCGACGAGTCGCAGCGTGGACTCGCCCCGCAGGCCGGTGCTCTCCAGCAGGACGCCGTCGACCACCTCGAGCCCCTGCGTGTACGCCGCGGGATCGTGGGGATGGGTGGCGACGACCTCGATGCGGTGGACGATCGGCTCGCCGTCCGGGCCAGGGGTGATGGCCGGCGTCGCCGTCGATCCGCCGGTGGAGGGGCCCGTCGACGATCCCGTCGCCACCGACGGCGTCGTTCCCCGGTTGGCCGGCGGGTCGTCGCCGTTCGACCGACCGTCGCCGGCCTCCGCATCGGCCGAGCCGCCGGTGGTCACGTCCGGGGCGGCCTCCGGCGCGGCGTCGCCGGCGGAGCGGTCGAGCCAGCCGCAACCGGTGGCGAGCAGGCTGATCACGGCCACGATCCCCAGGACGCCGAGCACGCCGGGCCAACCGGGGACGACGCCGGTGACGGGCGCGAGCGAGGCGGCGGATCTCGACGACACCACGCCGCCAACGGTAGCGCCGGACGGCCGGCCGACCGGGCCGCCCGTTCGGACCCCAGGCGGCTGCGTTGCTACCGTCGGGTCGGGACCGGCGCGCCGACGCCGACCAGCCGAACGCAACCGAAGGAGTCCGGTGATGAGCACGTCCGAGATCGACCGCCCCGTCGCCCTCGACACGGCGGGCCTCCTGGCCGAGGCCCAGGAGCTGCTCCCCGACACCGTCCAGCTCCGCCGCCGGATCCACCGGGAGCCCGAGCTGGGGCTCGACCTCCCGCTCACCCAGGCCAAGATCCTGGCCGCCCTGGACGACCTCGACCTGGAGGTCACCACCGGCACGGCCCTGTCGTCGGTCGTCGCCACCCTCGCCGGCGACGGACCCGGGCCCGTCATCGTGCTGCGGGGCGACATGGACGCCCTCCCGATGCCCGAGGACTCGGGCGAGCCCTTCGCCAGCGAGCACCCGGGGATGATGCACGCCTGCGGCCACGACTCCCACGTCGCCATGTTGGCCGGCGCGGCCCGCCTGCTCCACGCCAGGCGCCGCGAGCTCCGGGGCACGGTCAAGTTCCTGTTCCAGCCGGGGGAGGAGGGCTACCACGGCGCCCGGTACTGCATCGAGGAGGGTCTGTTGACCGACCCGGAGGTCGATGCCGGGTTCGCCCTGCACATCACCCCGAACCGGCGCTCGGGCACCCTCGCCACCAGACCGGGGCCGCTGATGGCCGCGGCCGACACGGTCAAGATCCGGGTGACCGGCCAGGGCGGGCACGCCTCGATGCCACACGGTGCGACCGACCCGGTCCCGGTGGCGTGCGAGATCGTCACCGCGCTGCAGACGATGATCACCAGGACCGTCGACGCCTTCAAGCCGGCCGTGCTCACCGTGGCCAGCATCCAGGCCGGGACCACCTCGAACGTGATCCCCGAGGGGGCCGAGATGCTGGCCACCCTCCGCACGGTCGACGAGCGGACCAGGGAGGCGGTCCACGAGCGGATCGAGCTACTGGCCACCGGGATCGCCTCGGCCCATGGCTGTGGGGCGGTGGTCGAGATCGACCGGGGCTACCCGGTCACCGTCAACGACGCCGACTTCGCCGAGTTCGCCATCGGCGTGATGCGTGACCTGGTCGGCCCGAGCAACGTCACGGTCATGGACGCCCCGGTGATGGGGGCCGAGGACTGGAGCTACGTGCTCCAGGAGGTGCCGGGGGCCATGGCCTTCCTCGGGGTCTGCCCGGAGGGCGACCGGCCGAGGACCGCCCACGCCTGCCACTCCAACCGCATGCGGCTCGACGAGGAGGCGATGGCGGTCGGCATCGCCGCCTACGCCGCCGTCGCCCTGTCGTACCTGGGTTGATCGCCGGCGGCGCCGTGCCGCCGGCGGCGCACCGCCGTCAGCCGCCGAGCAGCCGGGTCTTGGCCGCCTTCGACCGCTCGAGGAGGTGGGCCGGGATCTGGGCGGCGATGCCGGTCGGCCCGCCGCCACCACCGTCGCCGGAGGAGGCAGCGGCCGCAGCCTCCTCGGCCTCGGCCGCCGACCGCTCGGCGGCCATGGCCTCCTCTTCCTTGCGGGTCTTCCAGGCGTCGAGTTGGTTCGGGCGGACGAGGTCGTCGTGGTCGACCTGGCCCATCTGCCGACCGCCGTCGAACAACACCCAGTAGCGGTGCCACTGACCGAGCCCGTTGTGGAGCTGGACCTTGCCCTTCGTGCCGCCCGGGATCTCCTCGAGATCGCGGGTTGCGATGACCTTCTCGCCCTTGCGGAACGGGGTGTCGAGATCGAGGGTCTTGGGCATGTCGGCTCCAGGTCGGGATTCGGACCCGGCCACCCTATCGGACCGGCGTCCGGCGCCGAAGACCGAGCATCTGACCGCGGGCGCAACCGGGGGTAGGGTCGGCGCCATGACCGATCTCTACGAGGCCATGAGCACGCTGCGGGCGGTGCGCCGTCTCCGCACCGACCCGATCCCGTCCGACGTGCTGGAGCGGGTCCTCCAGGCCGGCTGCTGGGCGCCGACCGGGGGCAACCAGCAGCCGTGGCGGGTGGTCGTGGTCGACGACGAGGAGCGGAAGCAGACCCTCGCCGACATCTACCGGCCGCTCTGGTACGACTACGCCACGGCGTTCGACGCCCGGCTCGAAGCCATGCCCGAGGACCAGCGGCCCAAGTGGGAGCGGATCCTCGACGCCGGCAACCACCTCGCCGACCACCTGGCCGAGGCACCGGTGATCCTCGTGTTCTGCGCCGACTTCCGGGCGATGGCCGTCACCGACGCCAAGCTGGACCGCATCAGCCTCGTCGGCGGGGCGTCGGTCTACCCGCCGGTCCAGAACATCATGCTGGCCTGTGTCGCCGAGGGGCTCGGTTGCACCCTGACCACCCTCCACTGCCAGCGGGAGGACGAGGTCAGGGCTGCGCTCGACATCCCCGATCCGTGGGCCACCGCAGCACTCGTGCCGATCGGCTACCCGGTCGGCCGGGGCCATGGGCCGATCAGCCGCCGGCCGCCAACGAAGATGGCCTACGCCAACAGCTTCGGCGAGGCCTGGTCCCCCTCCTGAGCCGACCCTCGACGTCGTCGGTTAAAGGTCGAACCATCCGACTCCGATCCCAGGGGACAGCCGGCGGCGATGCCGGGTGTCCGCCTGAAGGATCGGAGATCGCATGGCCCCGTCGAAGGCCGGCACCCGCCCGAGCGACCTGGCTCGGGTCCGCAACTGGAGCATCGGGGCCAAGATGCTCGTCGTTGCGGCTGTCGTCGTCATCGGCCTGGCCGCCACCGGCCTGGTGGTGCTCGAGCGGATGGCCGACTCGCGCTCGGCCGATCGTGCGGACGCCACCCGGGCCATGGTCGAGGCCGGGGCCGGCATCGTCGAGTTCTACGGTGACCGGGAGGCGGCGGGCGAGCTGACGCAGGAGGAGGCCCAGACCGCCGCCCTCGACGTGGTGCGGGCCATCCGGTACGGCGAGGGTGACTACTTCTGGGTGCACGACGCCGACTTCGTGATGCAGATGCATCCGATCAAGCCCGAGCTCGACGGCACCGACATCCGCAGCATCGAGGACCCGGACGGGGTGCGGCTGTTCGTCGAGATGAACGACGTCGTGGCCGCCGACGGCCGCGGCTTCGTCGCCTACGAGTGGCCGAAGCCCGGCTTCGACGACCCGCAGCCCAAGATCAGCTATGTGATCGGCTACGAGCCGTGGGGCTGGGTCATCGGCTCCGGGGTCTACGTCGACGACATCGACGCTGCGGTGGCCTCCGACCGGCGCTCGCTCACCATCGCCTTCGCCATCGTGACCGGCCTGATCTTCGGGGTCATCCTGCTGGTCCGGCGCAGCATCACCAGACCGCTCGGCCAGATGGCGGCAGTCCTGGAGCAGGGCGATCTCGGTCGGCGGCTCGACGAGGGGGCCGGGCGGACCGAGCTCGATCGGGTCTCGACGGCGATCAACGCCAACCTCGAGCGGGTCTCGGGGGTGGTGACCGGCGTCGTCGGGGCCGCCGCCGAGGTCGGTGAGCAGGTGCGCCAGCTCACGGGGCACACCCAGGCCATCGAGGGTCAGGCGGCGAGCATGGCCGAGCAGGCCGACGCCGCGGCCTGCTCGTCACGGGAGGTGACCGAGGGCTACGGCCACGTCGCGCAGGCGGTCGGCGAGATCGACGCCTCGATCCGCTC
Organism: Acidimicrobiales bacterium; assembly: GCA_028285495.1. Taxonomy (GTDB): domain Bacteria; phylum Actinomycetota; class Acidimicrobiia; order Acidimicrobiales; family SZUA-35; genus JAHELU01. The sequence goes on along the minus strand of JANQPB010000044.1, from coordinate 44,060 downwards.
GATCTCGGACAACGTCCAGAACGTGGCCGACGTCGCCAACCGGGCGGTCGACACGGCCAGCTCGACCAACGCCATCGTCGAGCGACTGGCCGGATCGAGCGTCGAGATCGGCGAGGTCGTGCGCACGATCACCACCATCGCCGAGAAGACCAACCTGCTGGCGCTCAACGCCACCATCGAGTCCTCGCGGGCCGGCGAGGCCGGTCGAGGGTTCGCCGTCGTCGCCAACGAGGTGAAGGACCTGGCCAAGGCCACCGCGGTGGCCACCGAGACGATCGCCGAGCGGATCGAGGCCCTGCAGGCCGACGCCAACGAGTCGGTTGCCGCCATCGAGCGGATCCGCACCGTCGTCGGCGAGATCAACGAGTACCAGACCGGTATCGCCTCCGCAGTCGAGGAGCAGAGCGTGACGATGAGCGAGGTCAGCCGCAACGTGCAGGAGTCGAACGCCGCCGAGGCGGCGGCCGGTTCGGCCATCGACTCGGTTGCGGTCGCGGCCGGCGACACCCACCGCCAGCTCGATCTCATCGCCGAGAGCGTCGAGCGCCTGGCCTCGGTGTCGGGCCAGCTGGAAGCGAGCGTCGACGTCTTCCAGCGCAGCTGATCCCGGGGCCGGTCCGGCGACGGCCGTCGGTGGCCCCGGCGGCTGCGAGCCGCTAGAAAGGCCGACCAGCGAGCCCGGGCGAGCGTCCGGGCGGCGGCGAGGAGGAGCGATGCTGGTCGAGGAGTTGCGGGAGCGGGTCGGCGCCGGTGCGATCGACACGGTCGTCGTCGCCTTCCCGGACCACTACGGCCGCCTGCTCGGCAAGCGGTTCGACGCCGGCTTCTTCCTCGATGCCTGCGTCGACGACGGCACCCACGCCTGCGACTACCTGTTCACCGTCGACATGGAGATGGAGCCGGTGGATGGCTTCGCCTTCGCCAACTGGGAGGGGGGCTACGGCGACGTCCACCTCGTGCCCGACCTGTCGACGCTGCGGCCGGTCGGCTGGGCCGACGGGGTGGCCCTCGTGCTGTGCGACGCCGTCGGCCGCGACCACGCCCCGGTACCGGTGGCCCCCCGCTCGATCCTGCGGGCCCAGGTCGAGGCGCTGGCCGCCGACGGCTACCTGGCGGCCGCCGCGTCCGAGCTCGAGTTCTACCTCTACCGGGACGCCTACCGCGACGCCGAGGCCAAGGGCTACGCCGGGCTGGAGCCGGCCGGGTGGTACGTCGAGGACTACCACCTCCTGCAGGGGGCCCGGGTCGAGGACTACGTCGGCGCCGCCCGCCGGGCGCTGGCTTCGAGCGGGATCCCGGTCGAGAACTCCAAGGGTGAGGCGGCCGTCGGCCAGCACGAGCTCAACGTCCGGTTCGCCGACGTGGCCACCATGGCCGACCGCCACGCCGTCATGAAGCACGGGCTGAAGGAACTGGCCGAGGCACGGGGGGTCAGCGTGACCTTCATGGCCAAGCCGGACGCCGACCAGCCCGGCAACAGCTGCCACATCCACCTCTCGCTGTGGGAGGCCGGCGACGACCCGGTGGCCGGTCGGGGCACCAACCTCTTCGTCGGCCCAGACGGCGACCCGAGCGACGTCTTCCGCTGGTTCCTCGGTGGGTGGATGCGCCACGCCGCCGACCTGATGGTGTGCTACGCCCCGACGATCAACAGCTACACCCGCTACCAGCGCCAGTCGTGGGCCCCGACCGGTCTGGCCTGGTCGACCGACAACCGCACGGTCGGGTTCCGGGTGGTCGGCTCGGGCTCGGGACTGCGGATCGAGAACCGGTTGCCCGGAGCCGACGTGAACCCCCACCTGGCCTATGCGGCCACGCTGGCCAGTGGGCTCGACGGGATCCGCAACCGGATCGAGCCACCGCCAGAGCTGGCCGGCGACGGCTACGCGGCGACGGGTGGGGCCGGCTCGGCCGACGCTGCGCTGCCGGCGACCCTCGACGAGGCGACCGAGCGGTTCGCAACCAGCGCCGCCGCCAGGCGCCTGCTCGGCGACGAGGTGGTCGACCACTACGCCAACCACTTCCGTCAGGAGGTGGCAGCGGCCAGGCGGGCGGTCACCGACTGGGAGAAGCGCCGGTACTTCGAGCGCATCTAGCGTCCCGAGTCACGAGCTCGTTCGGTCGTTTGGCCGAGAGGTCCGCCGAGCCCGGGCACGGGGCGCGCCGGGCCCGCCGCCTCCGGTCGTCGCAACGCCGGCCCGCAGGTACGTGTCGATCGTGTGACGGTGGGGTAGGGTGCGGCCATGCGATCCCGGAAACCGGCGGGGTTTCTGATCGTGGCAGTGGTGGCGAGCTCGTGCTCGTTCGGCGGGTCCGCGCCCGAGACCGGCACGGCCGGCTCCGTCGTGGCCGACGCCGCGTCGCTGGCCGACGAGACGGCCGCGGCCCGAACGACCATGACGGCCACCACCGCCCCCACTGCCGCCACCGCCCTCGTCGTTGCCGTCGACGGACCGGGCGCCGACGCAGGCGGCACCGGCGACGAGGCGGCGGCCACCCCGTCGACGAGCGACGCGGCCGTCACGTCCTCAACCGGCGCCCCGAGCACGCCCGCCCCGTCGTCGACCACGACCGCGGCCCCGGCCACCACCGCAGCTCCGAGCACGGCAGCTCCGACCACCGCATCGACCGCGGCCCCGACGACGGCCGCCCCGCCAACGACGACGACCACCCCGCCAACGACGACGACCACCCCGGCGGCCACCGAGACCCGGCCCGAGCTGCTGCGGCTGGCGCTGCCGACGTTCGGTGGCGGCACGTTCGATCCGGACACCGTCGCCGGCCGCAACGTGATCCTCTGGTTCTGGGGCGCCCATTGAGGCATCTGCCAGCGAGAGGCCGCTGCGGTCGCAGCGGCGAGCCGGGACCATGCCGACGACTACGTCATGATCGGGATGCCCCTGAGCGAGGGCGACCGGGCCGTCGCCGACTTCATCACCAACCGCGACGTCGACGGCATCACCCACGTGCTCGGCACCGATCGGCTCTGGGGCCAGTACGGGGCCAACAGCCTCCCGTCGTGGATGACGATCACGGCCGACGGGCAGACCCGCAGCGGCGGCGGCACGATGCCGTCATCGGTGCTCGACGGCTCCTGGACCACCTGACCCGGCGGTCCGATCCACCGTCGCCGGGTCGCCCGTCGGCGGGGGATCGACTCAGCGCGACAGCCGCTCGGCCACGATCGCCGTCCGCTCGACGAGATCGTCGAGCGCCAGCTCGCCCATCCCGGCCAGCGTGACCCCGACCCGCCCGTTCCACGGCTCGGTCCAGTGGTCGGGGACCGGCCGGCCGGTCAGACCCCAGAGGGCACCGACGGTGGCGCCGTTGCAGTCGGTGTCCCAACCGGCGGCCACGGTCTCGCCGATGGCGACGTCGAAGTCGTCGGCCCCGGTCACGAGCCCCCACACGACGATCGCCAGGTTGTTGACCGTGTGGACCGGCGACAGCTCGGCGTAGCGCTCGTGGATCGCCGCCGGCCCGTCGCCGGCCCGGGCCAGGTCCAGACCGAGCCTGGCCGCAGCGGCGCAGTCCGATCCCTCCGGGATCTCACCGAGGCCCCGCTCGACCGCGTCGACGAGATCGTCGGCCGTCGGGATCGCCGCGCCGATCGCTGCGACCGCAACCGCCCCGTGCACGCCCTCGCCCCGGTGTGACAGCTCGGCGTCGCGCCTCGCCAGCTCGGCGGCCCGGCCCGGTCGGCCGGGGTTGACCCAGCCGTAGAGGTCGGCCCGGATCTGGGCCCCGATCCAGTCGTTGAACTCGTTGTCGGCGCACCGGGCCAGGTCGAAGCCCGGCTCGCCGCCGGCGGGGAAGCCGTAGCTCGACTCCTGCAACAGGACGACCATGGCCGAGCGCTCTGCCGTGAACACCATCCCGCCGGGCAGGTGACGGAGCCAGGCCCGGGCCACGTCGGCCGTGGTCAGCTCGGCGCCGCTCGCTTCGAGCATCAGCAGGGCCAGCACCGAGTAGTTGATGTCGTCGTCAGGCTCGGAGCGGTCGAACCGGCCGAGGCAGGCGTCGGGGAAGTGGTTGGCGACCGGCGTGTCCTCGACCAGCGGCACGTAGTCCCGCAGCGGCAGGGCGTCGGCCCGGCCGAGGTAGTCGGTGAGGGCGGCATGGCCGTGCCGCATCGACAGCAGCTCGACCGGCTTGCCGAGCTGGCAGCCGCTGATCCGGCCCTGCCAGGCCGAGCGGAGCCGCCGCCGCAGGTCGTCTGGCCGGTCGTCATCGGGCATGGGGCCAACCTAGAGGAGGGCGACCAATCGGTGCACGGCGCCGTGGCACCCTATGTTGAGGCCATGAGCACGATCCGCTTCGACGTCGACGGCCACGTCGCCCGCATCACCATCGACCGACCCGAGCGCATGAACGCGTTCGACGACCTCACCCACGTCGCCTTCAGCCAGGCCATCGACCGGTTCCAGGCCGACGACGACCTGTGGGTCGCGGTGCTGACCGGAACCGGCGAGCGGTCGTTCTGCGCCGGGCGCGACCTCAAGTGGACGGCGTCGATGGCCGAGGCCTCGCCCGAGGAACGGGCGGCCTCGGCCGAGCGCATGGCCGGGGTCACCCGGCTGCAGGACCGCTTCGACATCGTGAAGCCGCTGATCGCCCGGGTCAACGGGTTCGCGCTCGGCGGCGGGCTGGAGCTGGCCCTGGCCTGCGACATCATCGTCGCCGCCGACCACGTCGAGCTCGGCCTGCCCGAGCCCCGCCGGGGCCTGATCGCGGCGGCGATGGGCGTGCACCGCCTGGCCCGCCAGATCCCGCACCACCTCGCCATGGGCTACCTGCTGAGCGGTCGCCACATGAGCGCGGCCAGGGCCTACGAGATCGGCCTCGTCAACGAGGTCGTGCCGATGGCGGAGCTCGACGCTGCGGTCGACGCCTGGGTGGCCGACATCCTCGCCTGCTCGCCGGTGGCGGTACGGGCCACGAAGCAGTCGGCGCTCGAGGCCCTGCACCTCTCGCTGGCCGAGGCCAACCGGCACGTCGCCCCCTGGGAGGCCCGCCGCCGGACCAGCGCCGATGCCATCGAGGGCCCTCGGGCGTTCGCCGAGCGACGGGCCCCGGAGTGGACCGGCCGATGACCGCCGGTGGTTCGACCGGCGACGGCGGCTCGGCGGGGGTCGGCCCTGGCGCCGGCGTCGGCCGCCACGGGCACCATCCCGGCTACTGGCCGTCGCCGTGGCCGGTCGAGTGTGGCGGCAACCGCCGGCAGAAGGCGGCGACGGGACGCCTCGACGCCGCCGCCGGGACCGCCAGGGTCGTGACCAGGGCCAACGGGCGCTGGAACGTGATGGTGATCGAGCGCGAGCCGGGACAGTGGTACCTGGGCGGCACGATGGCCGCCTTCACCGGACCGCCGCCGTTCGGATGGGTCGAGCGCATCGACCCCGACACCCTGGAGCCGCTGGCCTCGTCGCCCGAGCTGCCCTGCGGCGAGCACGTGTGGTGCGGGGCGATCCTGGCCCACGCCAACGGCTCGGTCCACTCGGTCAACGGGTCGTACCTCCACCGCCTCGACCCCGGCGACCTCGACATCGTCGCCGAGCGTCGACTGCCCGTCGACCGCAGCCACAACGGTCTGCTGGCCCTGGCCGACGGCACGCTGATCACCAAGGACCTGCGACTGGAGGGGCAGGGTGGGACCACGGTCACCCGGCTCGACCCGGACACCCTCGAGCTGGTCGGCGAGCCGCTCGTGCTGCCGGAGGGGTCGATGGGCCGCATCGCGGCCGACGTCGCCGTCGACCCGGCGTCGGGCGGGCCGATCGAGCACGTCTACGTCCCCGGCACCGAGCAGCTGTGGCGCCTCGTCGTGACCGCAGACGGCCTCGAGGTCGACGATTGGCGGCCCCGGTACCGTCGGGCCGGCGACGACAGCGGGCTGTCGTGGGACGCCTGCCTGTCGGCCGGCGCCTGCTGGATCATGGACGACGGCGACGTGCCGTCGGTCCGCCGGATACACCACGTCGAGCCGAACGGCCGCTTCGACGAGCCGCCCGGACGGTCCCTGTCGTGGCGCCAGCCGGCGCCGTGGTACGGACCCCAGCGGTTGCTCCGGTTGTCGCTGGCCGACCCGACCGACGTCCGGTCGATCGAGCCGTTCGGAACGGCAGGCGGCGGGATCATCGCCCCGCCCGTCCACGTGCCCGAGCGGGAGATCGCCGTTGCCTGGGACTCGATCAACGGGGGACTGGCCGGCGTCGACACCGCGGGCGACGAGCTGGCGGTTCGATGGCAGCTCGACGTCCGCCCGTCGATGCAGCCGGTGGTGTACCCGGAGTCGGGTGAGCTGGTCATCAACGACCTGACCGAGTCCGGCTCCGACGACCTCGTCGTGGTCGACGTGACCAGCGGCGAGCTGCTCGACCGGGTGGCGACGGGGTCCCGCATCGGCAACGGCATGTTCCTGACGGCCGACGGTGCCGGCGGGGTGTTCTACTGCTCGACGCTGACCGTCGCTCGGATCAGCTGGACGTAGCCGGTCAGGCCCCTCAGCCCATCGTCGTGCGGAACAGCACCGTGTTGTCGACCTCCAGGTCGGAGCCCCAGATCAGCCTGGCGGTCTCGTACCAGCTGATCTCGTCGTAGCCGTCCTTCGGGCCGACGTCGCCCTCGCTCCACTCGACCGCCGGCGTCCAGCCGGAGGCGTCGAAGCCGGCCTCGGTCCAGCCGTCCGGGTTGTCGATCGCCTCGAACTGGCACGTCGTGTCCGGGTCGGGGTCCTTCTCGCACTCGGTGTTGAGCGGAGCCTGGTGGACGACGAGGCTCGACCAGGAGCCGTCGGAGACGATGGCGGCGCCGGTGTCGTCGTCGGTGATCTGGGCGATCAGGCCCCCGTCGCCCATCTGCTGCCTGGACTCGCCGATGTACTCGATACCCGAGTCGGTCTCCTTGAAGTCCTTCGCCTCGACCGCGATCGTCAGCGGGTAGGTTGCCTCGAAGGTGAACGTCTCGGCGTTGAACGAGCGCTCGGTGGTGATCGGCACCGAGTCCTCGCCGATCAGCTGGCCGGTGACGTAGAGGGCGAACCAGTTGTCGGCCCAGATCTCGGCGGTGAACGTCGACGTCGTGCCCGCCTCGGCTTCGGCCGTGGCGGCCGGTGCGGCCTGGGTCGAGGTCGACGAGCCGCAACCGGCGAGCACGGCGAGGGCGGTCACGGCGGCGAGTGCGGGTGCCGCGTGGTGCAGGCGTGTCATGGGTGTCTCCGATCGCTCGGGCGGGGAGCCGGCGGGAGGGCCGGCACTCGGTCGGCGTCAACGTACGCCGGCTCTGGCATCGTCGGAAGTGTGAGTCGGCAGCTTTGCTCACACGCTGGGGGTGCCGACCGGCACGGGCCGCGGGTGCCGGTCGGCATGGCGCCGAAGGGTGCCGGTCGGCATGGCGCCGAAGGGTGCCGGTCGGCACCGGCGGGTGGCACTTGTGCTCGTCTGGCCCACTCCCGACAATGGCGGGGTGAACGGGCAGCAGCCGACATGGCGCTCCGATCTGACGCTGGCCTGGCTGGTCGGCCTCGGCGTGTTCGTCGCCGGGGTCTACGACTGGGGCCAGGGCCGACCGCCGAGTTCGGCGCTGCCGCTGTCTCCGACGTTCGGCTTCGTCGTCTTCGGCCTCCTGGTCGGGCTCGTCGTCGGTCTGGCCTCGCTCGCCGCCACCGGGCGGCCGCAGCCGAGGTGGCGCGACGGGGCCCTGGCCGCGGCCCTGGCGACGACGGTCGTCGCCGACCCGACCTACGCGTCACTGCTGGTCGCCATCCCGCTGATCGACATCCGCCGCCGGGCCCCCGACCCGCTCCGGCGCTGGCTCACGATCGCAACGCTGGTCGCCGTCGCCGTCGTCGTACTGACCGAGCGGACCCGGCCCGTGTTCGGCGAGATCGAGGGCATGCTCGTGCTCGGCATCGCCCTCACGATCGTGGTGATGCTCGGCGATGCGCTGCGACGGATGGACGACGTCCGGGCGGTCGAGGCGGAGCTGGTCCGGGCCGACGAGCGCAACCGGCTGGCCCGGGAGCTGCACGACAGCCTCGGTCACAACCTCCTGGCCTGCTCGATCCAGCTCCGCAACGCCGCCGCCCAGCAGCATCGCGACGCCGAGGCGACCGCCCGGGCCATCGACCTGGCCGGTCGGGCCGTCGCCGAGGCCCTGGCCGACACCCGCCTCTCGGTCGACAACATCCGCACCGACGGCGCCGGCTTCTCCCTCGGCACCGCCCTGCCCGACCTGGTCGAGCGGGCGGCGCCGACGTCGATGACGGTCGACCTCGATCTCGAGGGCGACCACCGGGCGCTCGACCAGATCACCCAGATCACGCTGTACCGGGTGGCCCAGGAGGCGCTCAGCAACGTCGTTCGCCACGCCAACGCCGGGGCGGCCACCATCCGGACGCGGGTGACGCCGACGGCGGCGGTGCTGGAGGTGCGCGACGACGGCGACGGGTTCGATCCGGCCTCGACCGCCGGCTCGGCCGCCGGGCTGGCGAGCATCCGTGAGCGGCTGGCCCGGATCGGCGGGCGGCTCGAGGTCGACACCGAGAAGGGCGGGGGCACGACGCTGACCGCCGTGGTGGCCCGAGGATGAGCGGCCCGCCGACGGACGAGGAACGTCCCCCGATCCGGGTGATGGTCGTCGACGACCAGTGGATGATCCGCGAGGGCCTGGCCTCGCTGGCCACCGTCGACGGCGACATCGAGGTCGTCGCCGTCGCCGCCGACGGCGGCGAGGCCATCGAGCTGGCCGGGCGCCACCGTCCCGAGGTCGTGCTGATGGACATCCGGATGCCGGTCGTCGACGGGATCGCCGCAACCGAGGCGATCCTGACCGACGACCCCTCGGTCAAGGTGTTGATGCTGACGACCTTCGACGACCACCAGCTCATCGAGCGATCGCTCGCCGTCGGCGCCGTCGGCTACCTCACCAAGGACATCGCGGCGACCGACCTGGCCCAGTCGATCCGATCGGCCGCAGCGGGTGTGGTCCAGCTCAGCCCGGACGTCACCCAGATCCTGCTCGACCCGAACCGAGCCCGGCCCGGACCGTCGGGCCCGAGCGGGTCGCCGGTCGAGGTGGTCGACGCCGGGCGGGGCGAGACGGCCGAGCTCGGCCCGCTCGACGAGCTGACGGACCGGGAGCGCGAGGTGCTGGTCCTCGTGGCCCGGGGTCTGAGCAACCGGGAGATCGGCCGCGAGCTGCACCTCAGCGCCGGCACGGTGAAGAACCACGTGTCGACGATCCTGCGCCGGCTCGGGATCTCCGATCGGACCCAGGCCGCCGTCATCGCCGCCAAGCACCGGCTGATCTGATCGTCGGTTCCGCCGGCCGGCCGAACCGGCGCCGACGTCGCCACCGGACCCGCCAGCTGGTGACGGTCTGGGCCGTCTCGTCCCGCCCGGGATGCGGCGGCTCGGGCCGGGTCCGCTCGACGAGCTCCCAGGCCCCGGTCCGGACGAGCGCCTCAGCGTGTGGTCGCAGCCCGTCGTCGATGTCGAGGCGCGTGGTCGCGCAGACGAGCCCCCCGGGCCCGGTGATGCGGACCAGCTCGGCGAACGCTTCGCCACCGGCGTGCCCGTGGGTGACGACGCCGCTCGACACGGCGGCGGCGGCGACGGCGTCGGCGCCCGCTCGCCGGCCGACGGGCAGTGGTCGCGCAGCCAGAACCGGTTGAAGCGGAGCTGCTCGCCGGTCGAGACCGTGAGGGTGAGCCCGGTGGCCGTCGCCCGGATGTCGCTGACCGTGGCCCGGCCGACGGTGGCCGACATGGGTCGAGCCGACGGATGCCCGATCGGGCCGGGCAAGCGCCCGTCCCGCCGGCCCGTGCTTCTGCCAGTGTGTCTGGCACTAGGTTGGGCGGCCGGGTAGCGTGACCCCATGCGTCGCCACCTGCACACGCCCCTCTGCGACCGGCTCGGGATCGACGTGCCGATCCTCTCGGCCGGCATGGGTCCGATCGCCGGTCCCGACCTCGTCGCCGCCGTGTCCAACGCCGGCGGGCTCGGGGTGCTCGGCTGCACCTCGATGTCGGCCGACGAGGTCCGGGCGGTCATCCGCCGGACGCGGGAGCTGACCGACCGGCCGTTCGGGGTCGACCTCATCCTGCCGTCCCGGATCGGCCAGGGCGGGATGTCGGTCGGCGATGTGGCCGACATGATCCCCGCCGAGCACCGGGCCGTGGCCGAGCGGATCGCCGCCGACCTCGGGGTCGAGCCGGCGGCCAGCGCAACGGCGACTGCGACGGCCGAACGCACCGAACGACGTGCCCCGGGCACCGAGCGAGCTGGCGCCGGCACCGAACGGAACGCCCTCGGCACCGACGCCGAGGCCCAGGTCGATGTCATCGCCGAGGAGGCGGTGCCGGTCTTCGTCGGCGCCCTCGGCTCGCCCGGCTTCGTCGCCGATCGGCTCAAGGAGGCCGGCACCACCGTGATCTCGATCGTCGGCAGCACCAAGCAGGCCGAGGCGGTGGTGCGGGACGGGGCCGAGGTGGTCATCGCCCAGGGCACCGAGGGTGGCGGCCACACGGGCCACGTCGGCACGATGGCCCTCCTGCCCCAGGTGCTCGACGCGGTCGACGTGCCGGTGGTCGCTGCGGGCGGCATCGGCGACGGGCGGGGCATGGCCGCCGCCCTGCTGATGGGCTGCGAGGCGGTCTGGGTCGGCACCCGGTTCCTGGCCACCGACGAGGCCGGCATCGAGGGCTGGCAGAAGGCGGGCATCGTGGCCGCCGCCGACCAGTCGCCGGTCATCAGCCGGGCCTACACCGGCAAGCGGTTCCGGATGCTCCCGAACGACTGGACCAGGGCCTGGGAGGAGGCCGAGCTCGACCCCCTCCCGATGCCGCTCCAGCCGGTGCTGGCCAACCAGGTCCTCGGTCGCAACGCCACCGATCGGGGCGGCCGGCAGGGGGTGAGCATGAATGGGGCCGGCAACATCGCGGGGCTGATCGATCGGGTGGTCCCGGCGGCGGAGATCGTCGAGTCGATGGCCGGCGAGGCAGCCGAGCTGCTGGCCGGCGCCGGTCGGTTCGTGCGTTGATCGGCGCTGATGCCGCCCGGTGGCGGCGAGGACTCAGGTGAGGGGGTCGGTGTGCATCGAGCAGACGAAGCCCGACCTCGGGTCGGCCCGGCCCTCGATGAGGTCACGGTGGGTTGTCTCGATGCCGTCGGGGCCCTGTCGGTGCTCGACCCGCAGCCAGCCGTCGCTGTGCTCGACCAGGCCCCGGTAGGCGGCGTCCATCCTCGACTGCAGCTCCTCCGGGCCCCATTCCTCGGTCCGCTTGGCGGCCTGGCTCGGGGCGAAGAAGAACTCCGGGGTCGGTCCTGGCAGAGGAGTGGGCTCACTGCGAGGCGCCTCCCAGTGGGTGGCGCCGACCGTGACCGAGAAGGCCATCGCCTCGCCGAGGTGGTGGTGCACGGCGGCGACGACCTCGGGGTTGCCGGCCATGTCCACCATCCCGGCCCGGGTCGACGGGTCGAGCTGGTCGACCTCGTCATAGGTCATGACCCGGTCGTAGAGCCCGAGGCCATCGACGAAGTCACGGTTGCGGTCCGAGGTGAGCCCGATCGCCGCGATGTCGCGGCGGGCGGCCAGGCACGAGGCGAGCGAGATCGAGGTCTTCGACGAGGCGCTGGTGACGAGCGCCGTCGAGGCGCCCTCGAAGCTCCGGTCGCCGAGGAAGTCGTCGATCAGGAACGAGGTCATGAACATCGCCCGCAGCAGGAGGTACTGGTCGATCCGGTCGAGCTCGATCGACGGGTCGGTGGTGACCTCCCGGTAGTCGGTGTAGAACGCAGCGTGGTTGGCCCGATGGGCGCCGACGGCACGGAAGCCGTCGGCTCCCCGCCTGCCGGCCTCGATGACCAGCTCGTCGGCCATCGGGTAGTACCCGAAGTAGCGGCCGCCGACCTCGATGTCGGGGTTGGCCGATTCGACGACCGTGCCGAGGCCGATGGCCGGGATGCGGCCCCACGGCGCCTCGGTCGGGAAGAAGGCCCAGTAGTCGAGCAGGTCGCCGGCCACGGCATAGCTGACGTTGTTGCTGGTGAAGGCGAACCGCTCGACCCCGAGCCGGATCTGGCCGGGGTCGAGTGTCGCCGGCGGTGGCTCGGCCACCCGGGTCTGTCGCAGGTCCTGGCGGTCCACCTCGAAGTGCATGGTGGCGAGCGTACTCCCGGCCATCGGGCCGCCCTCATCGACCGGCCCGGCCCCGATCCGTCCAACGCCGGACACGGGGCGCTCGGCGGTTCGCCACGGTTGGCGGCACGATGACCGGGGTCGATGGCAGCGCCAAGCGGGTCGATGGTCGGGTGGCCAGGCGGCAGCGCAACGTCGACGCCGTTCTCGACGTCGTGATGGAGATGTTCGCCGAGGAGGCGATGTTCCCGACCATCGAGCAGGTGGCGACCCGCTCGGGCCTGTCGCTGCGCTCGCTCTACCGCTACTTCGCCGATCCGGGTGAGCTGGTCGAGGCCGCCTTCGCCCGGAACGCCCGCCTCAGCCGTGAGCTGGCGCACCTGCCGAGCATCGGCCAGGGCCCGCTCGATGCGCGCATCGACGACTTCGTGGCCATGCGCCTCCGGCTGCACGACGGGATCGGTCCGGTGTTCCGGGCCTCGCTGGCCAACGCCGCCCGCCATCGGCGGGTGCGGGATCAGCTGGCGGCCAACCGCATCGCCATGCGGGAGCAGTTCGAGCTGCAGTTCGCCCCCGAGCTCGAGGCCAGGAAGGGTCCCGACCGCGAGGCGCTGGTGACGGCGGGCGACCTGTTGACCCAACTCGAGTCGATCGACTTCCTCCGCCGCCACCGGCAGCTCCCCGTGGCCGAGGTCCGGCTGGCGCTGGCGGCATCGCTCCGGTCGCTGCTCGACTGAGCGCGGTCACCGCACCCGTGGCCGAACAATTGCCAGTCGTAGAGGCAGAATCTAGGCTGGCGGCCATGCCTCGCCACGGCACCCTCAACGAGGCGTACGTCGCCTCGTTCCTCACCCGCACCGACCCCGGGTGGCCCGATGTGGGCGCCGAACCTGATGCACCATCGGGAGCGGGCGGAGTACGCCGACGGACGCCAGACCGATCTCACCGGCGCCAAGGCCGACGACCTGGACGCCCCGATCGAGCACCTCGCCGGGGTCGGTTCGCGGGCCATCCTGCTGGCACCCGTCGTGCATCAGCTGGTCGGCGACGACACGCGATGGGACCGCATCGCCATCGCCAAGTACCGGGACCGGATGGCGATCGTCGAGATGAGCGCACCTTCGCCGAGGCCCGCGACGACCTCATCACCCCGAGCTCGCCGCCAGACTCGCCGAGCGGCCCCACGAGCGCGACGATGCCCGCTACGTCGTCGTCGCCGATCCGGTGATGGACGACGTGGCCCGCTCGCTCTCCGACCCGACCCGCGTGCTGTTCCGACGGGCCGCTCGGTGACACCAAGACCAGACGAGGACGACCCGACCATGGACATCGTGTTGACCGGCACCGGCTCACCCATCCCGGACGCCAACCGGGCCGGCCCGTCGACGCTGATCAAGGCCGGCGACACCCACATCCTCGTCGACGCCGGCCGTGGCGTCGTCATGCGCATGGCCGGCGCCGGCTCGCTGCCGCCTCTCCTGGCCGGCGTGCTCATCACCCACCTGCACAGCGACCACGTCTGCGCGCTCAACGACGTCATGACCACCCACTGGGTCATGACCCAGGGCAGCGCCACCCTCCGGGTCTACGGCCCCGGCGGCACGGCGACGTTCGTCGAGCGCCAGCTCCATGCGCTCGAGGCCGACGTCGGGTACCGCATCGCCCACCACGACGAGCTGACCGAGGGCCCGAGGGTCGAGGTCACCGAGCTGGAGCCGGGCGACTCGTTCTCGATCGGCGACGTCGACATCACGACGGCGGCCACGGAGCACTCGCCGGTCCGACCGACGATCGGGTTCCGGCTGACCCACGAGGGGTCGACGGCGGCCCTGGTCGGCGACACCCTGCCGTGCGACGGCGTCGACGAGCTGGCCAGGAACGCCGATGCCTACGTCCAGACCGTGATCCGGCCCGACATCGTCCGTGCCATCCCGAACGAGATGCTCCAGGACATCCTCGACTACCACTCGGGTGTGGTCGATGCGGCCGAGACCGCCGAGCGGGTCGGGGCCAGGCGGCTGGTGCTCACCCACCTGGTGCCGCCACCGACGCCCGAGCAGTATCCCGAATGGGAGGCCATGGCGGCCGAGCACTACGACGGCGAGATCGTCGTCGGCGACGACCTCACCACGATCACGATCTGATCACGATCCGAAGGGGACCCAGACATGACGACCGAGTTCGAGGGGACGATCGGCCGGACGGTCGCCGAGTCGACGCCCCACTACGCCGAGCCACCCCACCCGGGAGCCGACGCGCCGAACGTGGTGCTCGTCCTGCTCGACGACACCGGCTTCGCCCAGTTCGGCTGCTACGGCTCCGACATCGACACCCCCAACGTCGACGCCATCGCCGCCGGCGGCGTGCAGTTCACCAACTTCCACGTGACGCCCCTGTGCTCGCCGACCAGGGCCGCGCTGCTGACCGGCCGCTCGCAGCACGCCGTCGGGATGCGGGGCGTGTCCAACTGGCGGACCGGGTTCCCCCACCAGCTCGGCCACATCACGAATTCGGCGGCCACGATCGCCGAGGTCCTCCGGTCCGAGGGCTACGCCACCTTCTGCACCGGTAAGTGGCACCTGGCCCCGACCCAGGACATCTCCGCCGCCGGCCCGTTCGATCAGTGGCCGCTCGGCCGGGGCTTCGACCGGTTCTACGGGTTCCTGGAGGGCGAGACCGACCAGTTCCACCCCGAGCTGGTGCGGGACAACAGCCACATCGACCCGCCGGCCACCCCCGAGGACGGCTACCACCTCAGCGAGGACCTGGTCGATCAGCTGCTGGTGATGATCAACGACAGCAAGGGGGTCCGCCCGGACCGACCGTTCTTCGCCTACCTGCCGTTCGGGGCCACCCACGCCCCCCACCAGGCCCCGCAGGCCTACCTCGACAAGTACCGGGGCCGCTACGACGAGGGCTGGGACGTCGTCCGCCAGCGCTGGTACGAGCGCCAGGTCGAGCTCGGGGTGATCGCCGCCGACACCGCACTCGCTCCCCGCAACCCCGGCGTCGAGCCGTGGGACGAGTTGCCCGATGCGCAGCGTCGCCTGGCCTGTCGCCTGCAGGAGGCGTTCGCGGCGTTCCTCGACCACACCGACGACCAGATCGGTCGCCTCGTCGACGGCCTGCGGGCCATGGGCGAGCTCGACAACACGATCCTCGTCGTCCTGGCCGACAACGGCGCCTCCCAGGAGGGCGGCCCGTTCGGCGTCATGCACGAGATGAAGTTCTTCAACGGGGTCCTCGAGTCGCCCGAGGAGGCGGTGAAGCGGATCGACGACATCGGCGGCCCGCACAGCCACACCAACTACCCGTGGGGCTGGGCCCAGTGCGGCAACTCCCCGTTCCGCTGGTACAAGCAGAACACCCACGAGGGCGGGGTGCACGTGCCGATGATCATGCACTGGCCGGCCGGCCTCGGCGGCCCGCACGCCGGCACCAAGCGCTCGCAGTTCGTCAACGTCTCCGACATCACACCGACGATCTACGACCTGCTCGGCATCACCCCGCCCGGGACCCACCGGGGGATCGAGCAGTTGCCGGTCACCGGGCACTCGTTCCGGTCGGTGCTCGACGATCCGGAGGCGCCGGCAACCAACACCCTGCAGTACCTCGAGAACGCCGGCAGCCGGGCGCTGGTCGCCCGACTCGACGGCACGTGGTGGAAGGCGGTGACCAAGCACAACGCGGGCGACGACTTCGATACCGAGCCTTGGGAGCTGTACGACCTCGGCGCCGACCCGTCGGAGTGCAACGATCTGGCCGAGAGCGAGCCCGATCGCCTGGCCCAGCTGGTCGAGCTGTGGTGGGGTGAGGCCGAGCGCCACGGCGTGCTGCCGCTCGACGACCGCACGCTCGAGCTGTTCGCCCCGGTCCGCAACGACCGGTCGCCCCACCCGACCGATCGGCGCTACCGCTACCGGCCGCCGATGACCCCGATCCCGGCCCAGCCGTCACCGGGTATCGGCGGCTACGCCTTCGACCTCACCGCCCGGGTCACCTGCGCGGCCGGCGACGAGGGCGTGCTGTGGGCCACCGGCACCGTGAACTCCGGCTGCTCGGTGTTCGTGCAGGGCGGTCGCCTCGTCGTCGACTACAACGCGTTCGACGACCACACGATCGTCGAGTCGTCGATCGAGGTGCCGGCCGGCGACCGCACACTCGGGGTACGGCTGCAGCGAGACGGGCGCCAGACCGGCTGGGTCGAGGTGTCGATCGACGGCGAGGCCTGCGGCCGGGCGCCGCTCCCGTTCTTCATGCGGATGGTGTCGTCGGTCGGCTCCAGCATCGGGATGGATCACGGCTCGGCCGTGTCGGCCCGCTACACGGCGCCGTTCGCCTTCACCGGGACGCTGCACGACCTGACGATCGAGCTCCCGGCCCGGCCGAGCCGCGGCGAGGAGGCGGCCAACGCCGCCAGCGAGATGTCGCGCCAGTAGCGGGGTTCCGCCGGTCGTGCCAGCGCCGGCCGCCACCACGAGCGCCGTCACCGCCCGACGTCGATGACCGCCTTGCCGGTGAGCCCGCCGGCCTCCATGGCCCGGATGGCGGCCGGCACCTCGTCGAGCGTGAAGCGCTGGCCGATGGCCGGCACGACGGACCCGTCGGCCAGGTGGTCGGCCAAGGGCTCGAGGTACTCGAGCGACTCGCTGCTCACGAAGAACGCCAGCCGTTGCCTGACGACGAGCGACAGGGCGGCGGCCCGCAGCTGGCGGGTGATGCCGCCGGTCAGGCGACCGCCGCCCTCGCCGCCGACGATGACGAGGGTGCCGGTCGGCGTGAGCGCTCGACGGATCCGCGACAGCGGGTTGCGGCCGCCGGTGTCCACGATCAGGTCGTAGCGTCGGTCGCCGTCGTCGATGGCGGTCGTGGAGTAGTCGATGACGTGGTCGGCCCCGAGGGAGCGTACGGCGTCGAGCTTGCCGGCGCTGGCCACGCCGGTGACGGTCGCCCCGAGCGCCTTGGCCACTTGGACGGCGAACGAGCCGACCCCGCCCGAGGCCCCGATGACGAGCACGTGCTGGCCGGCCTCGGCCCGCCCGACGGTGGTCAGCGCCTGCAGGGCGGTGATGCCGGAGATGGCCGACACCGCAGCCTCCTCGAACGTGACGTTGCCCGGCTTGGCCACCAGCTTCGCCTCCTCGGCCGTGGCCAGCTCGGCGAAGGAGCCGTTGGCGATCCCGAAGACCTCGTCGCCGGGGGCGAACCGGGTGACGGCGGACCCGACGGCGACGACCCGACCGGCCACGTCGGCCCCCGGCACCGGGTTCGTCGGTCGCCGCAGCCCGTAGCCCATGAGCCGGATCAGGTAGGGGAGGCCGGTCATCACGTGCCAGACTCCCCGGTCGAGGCCCGCCGCGACCACCTCGACGATGACCTCGTCGTCGGTCGGGGTCGGCCGGTCGATGGTCCCGATCGACAGGACGTCGGCGGACCCGTAGGCCCGCTGGGTCACGGCCCGCATCGTGGTCGGCCCGGTGACGGCGGCGTCGGTCGTCGTGGTGGCATGGGTGGTTGTCGTGGTCGGCATCGGTTCCTCCTGGTTCCCGTGCGTGGTTCGTACTTAGTACGATCTGTTGCCCACCCTATTCGTACTATGTACGATTCGCACGCAGGACCTCACGGGAGCGACGCATGCCACCCAAGCCGACCGCACCGAAGCAGCGCCTCAGCGCGGAACGAGTCCTCGACGGCGCCATGGCCCTGGCCGACGAGATCGGCATCGACGACTTCACGATCCGCAAGCTGGCCGACGCACTCGAGACCAGGCCGATGACGATCTACCACCACGTCCCGAGCAAGGAGGCGATCATCGACGGCCTGATCGACCGGGTCTTCGCCGAGATCGAGCGACCGTCGCCCGACCTCCCCTGGCGGGAGGCGATCCGCCGCCGGTGCGTCTCCGCTCGGGTCGCGCTGCGTCGCCACCCCTGGGCCGCGCCGTTGATGGAGTCTCGGACCAACCCGGGGCCCGAGACGCTCGGGCATCACGACGCCGTCCTCGGATGCCTGTTCGACGCCGGGTTGTCGCTCGAGCTGACCGCCCACGCCTACGCCCTGCTCGACAGCTACGTCTACGGTTTCGCCCTGCAGGAGGCCAACCTCCCGGCAACCGGCGGTGCGGAGATGCGGGACCTCGTCGCTGCGATGTCCGTCGCACTCCAGGACCACCCCAACCTCCTGCGGTTCAGTGTCGAGCACGTCCTGCAACCGGACTACGACTTCACCGCCGAATTCGACTTCGGGCTCGACCTCATCCTGGACGGCCTGGCTGCAGCGGCGGATCGCTCGGCCACGGCCTGACGGCGAGCGACGCCTTGACGGACCGTACTTAGTACGATTATCGTTGGCCTCGACAGATCGTACTTAGTACGAGTCGCTTCGAGCCAAGGACCGCCAATGCCGACCTCCCTCCACCCATCCGCCTCCGAGCCCGCCGCATCGACCGCCGCGGCGTCCGTCATCGATGGCCGAGCTGCGGACGCGACGCACGCCGAGCAGCGTCGCGTCTGGCACGTCCACGCCGCGGTGTTCGCTGTCACCATGCTCGCGATCGGCGCGGTCAACCTCATGACCAACCTCGCCGCCGGCATCACCGGCGAGTGGTCCGCCTGGTGGTCGATCTGGGCCCTGATCGGGTGGAGCCTCGGCCTCGCCATCCACGGCCTCGTCGTCCGCCTGGCCCGCCCCGAGCCGTTCGCCGCCTCGGCGGCCGACCGCACGGTCGACGAGTGCGCCGCAGGGCAGCGATGAGCGCCGGCCCGAACGCCCGGGCCGCCATCGGCCGGCGCGGCCCCGACCGCGTCGCCGTCGATGCCGACGCCGGGCCGCCACGCTCGACGACGGTCGCTCGCCGCTGGGAGGGTCGTCTGTTCGGCGCACTCGTGTTGGCGGCGTTCCTCCTCTACGGGATCGGCAGCGCCATGGCCGACCGGCCCGTCGGTCTGGTTCTCGTCGCCACCAACTCGGTTGCCGTCACCGTGCTCGGATTGCTCGGCTACCGGCTGCTCCGACCGTCGCCCGACCGCCTGGTCGGGTTCGCCTACCTGGTCGCACGCGTCGCCGAGGCGGCGCTGCTCGCCGGGGGGATCGCGGTCGCCGCCGAGGGCGATACCGCCGGGTACCTCCTCGGCATGGTCGCGCTCGGGCTGGGCAGCATCCCGTTCTGCTCGACCATCGGCCGTCAGGGGTGGCTGCCGCCGTGGCTCGCCCGCTGGGGCGTGGTCGGCTACGCGATCCTGGCCGCCGGCGCGCTGCTGGAGCTGACGACCGGTCGAGCGGTCACCGTCGCACTGGCCGTCCCGGGCGGGCTGTTCGAGCTCGTGCTCGGCCTGGTCCTCCTGCGGCGCGGCTTCGACCGGGCGGGCGACACCGGCGTCGGGTGAGTGGCGTCGGTCGTTGCGAGAGGAGGTACGTGTTGCCCGATCACGGTCACGAGGGGCCGAACGGCGATCGGCCGGTCCGGCCGTCCCGTCAACCTCGATTGTCGTTGGCCACTAGGGTGAGGGCCCGCAGCGCCGCCGGGGCGCCGCGCCGACGAAGAGCGAGGGCCATGACCGACTTCCTGGAGTTCAACAAGGGCGTGATCGACGAGTTCCGCGCCAACGACGGGATCTGTGGCGGCCCGTTCGAGGGCATGCCGATGATCCTCGTGACCATGACCGGCGCGAAGTCGGGCCGCCGATTGACCTCGCCGCTGGTGTACAGCACGGACGGCGACGACGTCGTGATCATCGCCTCGAAGGCCGGCGCTCCGAGCCACCCGAACTGGTACCACAACCTCGTGGCCAACCCGACGGTCACCGTCGAGGTCGGCACCGAGACCTGGGAGGCGACGGCCCAGCTGGCCGCCGGCGACGAGCGCAAGCGCCTCTACGACGCCCAGGCGGCGCAGATGCCGCAGTTCGCGGACTACGAGAAGAGCGCAGCCGAGGTCGGTCGGGAGATCCCGGTCTTCAGGCTGGTCCGCAGCTGAGCGGCGCCGGCGGCCGGCCGGTGACGGAGCCGGACGTCTCGGTCGGTCGCACGCATGCAGCCGGCGAGCAGGAGATCCCGGTGCCCGCGGGCGGCGACGGCATTTCGTCCCGTTGACGACTAGACGGTCGGTCAACTAGCCTGCCGACCATGGAGGACGTCGGCCCGAAGCAGCGCCTGATCGACGCCGCCGACGTGTTGATGTACGAACGCGGCTACGAGGCGGTCGGCGTCGCCGACCTGTGTCGGGCCGCCGACGTCCGCAAGGGCAGCTTCTACCACTTCTTCCCCTCGAAGCAGGCTCTCGCCCTGGCCATGCTCGACCGGTCCTGGCAGCGTGCCCGTTCCACCATCTTCGCCGCCTCGATCGACAACCCCGACCTGACGTCGTTCGATCGGATCGAGGCCTACGGCCAGCTGCTGGCCGACAACCTCGAGCGGATCAGCCCGGACGGTCGGGCGATGCTCGGCTGCCGATTCGGCAACTTCGCCGTCGAGCTGTCGGTCCGCGACGACGAGGTCAGGGCCCGGGTCGACGAGATCTTCTCCGAGATGGCCGCAGCACTGGCGTCGTCGCTGAGGCGAGGGATCGAGGCCGGCGAGATCGACGACGACGTCGACCCCGAGCGGGCTGCGCTCGACGTGCTCGCCCACATGGAGGGGCTGATGGTCCTGGCGAAGTCGCGACGCAACCCCGACCTGCTCCGAGGGCTCGGCCGAGCCGCCCGCCGGCTGGTCGGCTGATCGCATGGCCGGACAGGTGCTCACCCTCACGCAACCGCCGCCCCCGGCGGGCCGAGCGACCGAACCCGAACGAAGGGAAACTGACGATGTCCGCTGATCGAGCCATTCGCGAACGGGTTGGCGACATCCCGACGCCCGACTTCGACGACACACCGGTGACCGCCGCGCCACCGCTGGCGGACGCCAAGGTGGCGATCGTGACCACCGCCGGGCTCAAGCCGGCGGGCGAGGTCTCGCTGTGGCAACCGACGGACGGGTCGTTCACCGTCCTCCCGGCGGCGGCCCGCGACGTCCAGCTGGCCCACTTCTCACCCAATTTCGACCGGTCGGGATTCGCGGCCGACATCAACGTGGTGTACCCGGTCGACCGCCTCGATGAGATGGCCGCCGCCGGCGAGATCGGTTCGGTGGCCGAGCACCACCTGTCGTTCATGGGCGCCCAGTTCGACGCCACGTTCTCAACGATCCTCCTCGACTCCGGGCCGGCGGCGGCCAAGGTCCTCATCGACCAGGAGGTCGATGTCGTCCTGCTGACCCCCATCTGACCGTTCTGCACGCGCACGGTCGGTGTGCTCGCACGAGTCTTCGAAGAGGCCGGTCTGGCCACGGTCGGTCTGTCCATCGTCCGCCAGCAGGCGGTCAACAGCAAGGCCCCGCGGTTCCTCCATGTCGAGTTCCCGCTCGGCCGGCCGCTCGGCCGCCCGGGTGATGCGGCGTTCCAGTCCGACGTCATCCGGCGGGCGTTGGCCCTGCTCGAGCGAACCGACGTCCCCGTGATCGAGGACCACCCGACGGTCATCGAGGACGAGGCCGACGAGGCGGCGACCTGCACCCTGCCGCCTCGCCACGACCCCGACCTCCACCCGGCGGTCGACGAGGCCAGGGGTCTCCTGCCGGCCTACCGTCGCCACGTCGAGTCGGTCGGGGGGCGCACCGCGCTCGGCCGGGTGGTCGACGCCGATCGGATCGGCGAGGCCGTCGGCGCCTTCGTCGAGTTGGCCGACGGCGCGTCGCTGGCCGACGTCGGCTGGGACGCCGATCAGGTCAGGGCCGCCGGCCAGGACGTCCGGGCGTTCTACGAGGAGGCCGCCATGGCGCTGTCCGACCACGTGCCGGGGGCCAGGCAGATCGAGAGCTGGTTCTACACCGCGACCGAGACCGGCCCCGTCATCGCGTCGGCCGCCGCCGCGCTGCGGGAGGCCGGCGAGGACCGGAACACCTGGTACTACATCCTGCCGGGGAATCACGGCCGGTGATCGGACCACGCTCCTGGCCCGAGATCGCCGGAACCACCTCGGTCGTCGCGCTGCTCGCCGACCCGATCGACCACGTCCGGGCCCAGATCGCGCTCAACGATCGCCTGGGCGCCGCCGGCCTCGACGCGGTCGTCGTACCGCTGCACGTCCCGGCCGAGGGCCTGTCGTCGATCGTGGCGGCCATGCGACGGGCCGACAACGTCGTCGGCCTGCTGGCCACCATCCCCCACAAGCAGGCGCTCGCCGCCCTCTGCGACGAGCTCGGACCGAACGCCGCCGTCGTCGACGCCGTGAACGCCGTCCAGGTACGCGACGGCCGGGCGACGGGCGAGATCTTCGACGGGATCGGCCTCGTCGACGCAGCCACCGCAAACGGCCTGAGCCCGCGAGGCAAGCGGGTGCTCGTCGCCGGGACCGGTGGGGCCGGAGCGGCGGTCGCCGCCGCCGTCGCCAACGATGGTCCGGCCGAACTGGTCCTGGCCAACCGGACGACGGCCAAGGCCGAGGCACTGGCAGCCAAGCTAGGAGCACAGTGCCCGACCCGGCTCGGGCCACCGACCGCATCCGGCCACGACCTCGTCATCAACTGCACCAGCCTCGGTCTCGACCCGGACGACCCGGTGCCGATCGATCTCGGTGACATCGAACCCGGTGCCGGGGTCATCGACATCATCGCCAACCCCGAGTGGACCGAGCTCAGACGGCGGGCCGACGACGCCGGACACCCGACGATGGGCGGAGGGCCGATGATCGCGCACCAACTCGGCGCGATCATCGACTTCCTGCTCCCGGAGGCGGCGGCGCAGGGAGACCGGCCGGGGATCGAGGCCAGCAGGACCTGACCGGCGGCGAGCCCGGGTCCGGCCTGGGGCGTCGGCTTCGTGGTGTGCCGGTCCGGCCGCCACGGGATCGGGTCGTTCCCCGCACGGCGGCGCCATGGGAGCAGGGTGGGGGTCCGCTTTCGTCGTCGACGACGGCTCGTGTCAGTCGCGGGTTCGGACGAGGGAGAAGCTGAAGTGGCCTTCGATGAAGAACGTGGACGACTCCATGACCGCGTCGTCCTTCTCGTCCCGATGCGTCTGGTCGAGGCGGAGGAACGCTGCACCCGGATCCGCGCCCCACGCCGTGCCAGCCCCGGTCTCGACGTGCACGTCGGTGTGTGCGGTCACGACGCTGACGTCGAACTCGTCGAGGAGCGCGAACATCGAGCCGTCGACCTGGCGGATGTCGAACGAGTCGTTGAGCAGCCGCCTCGGGATGGCGTCATAGGAGTAGGCGAAGACCTCGCCGTCAACGAGGAGTGCGCGTTCCGTTGCCAACACCTCGGCGCCGGCGCCGAGGCCGAGTCGGACGGTCTCGTTCTCGGTTGCCGGTCGGATGGCGACCGACCGGAACTCCATGGTCGGCTCGAGGCCGTGCCGCTTGATCGTCTCGGACAGCGACTCGAGCCGTCGCAGGTCGGCGCTGACATCGGCGGCGGCAGCGGCGAGGACGTAGGTCCCGCTGCCGCGTCGCGCTGCGATCAGCCCCTGCCCATCGAGATCCCGGAGCGCGGTGCGGATGGTCGCCCGCGACGCCTGGTAGTCACCGGACAGTGTCTGCTCGGTCGGCAGGCGCTCGCCCGGGGCCCATTCACCCGCGCTCAGGCGGCGGCGGAGGTCGGCCGAGACCCAGTCGGCTCTCGTCCTGAACCTCTCGGGGTCGATCCGCTGACTGGCCACGTTCGAGCTTCGCCGTCCTCCCCGCATCCGCTGATCCGATTGCGTCGATTTGTCTGACAAATTAGGGATGCGCTCGTAGCTCTGTCAATCTCGCCGCTGAGGTCCATCGGCGGCCGTCGCGGCCTAACACGTCGGAGTTCTGGGTCCCACCAGGGTTGACGCTCCGGCGACCCGGACTCTACAGTCCGGTCAAATATGTCTGACAACCTGACCGAGGCGCGGGCTCGCGGCGTGGCTGCCGACGGCGAGGTCCCGACCCCGTCGAGGAGCTAGCCGATGTCGCTCGGTGTCACCCCGCCCGCCTGGGACTCGATCCCGACCGACGACCTCGACCTGTCGACCCCGATCGGATCGTGCTGCCATGGTTCGCGGCTGCTCGGGCGGGAGTCCAGCTTCGTGCTGCACGGCGGGGGCAACACCTCCGTCAAGGACCCGTGGAGCGACATCACCGGTCGACGCGTCGAGGCCCTCCACGTCAAGGGGTCCGGGTGGGACCTCGCGACGATCGAACCGGCCGGCTTCACCCCGCTGCGAATGGAGCGACTGCACGAGCTCCTCGAGCTGGATGTCCTCACCGATCGGGCGATGGCACAGGAGCTCGCCGCGGCCAGGCTCGACCCGGCCGCGCCATCGCCGTCGGTCGAATCGCTGCTGCACGCCTACATCCCCTTCACGGCGGTCCAGCACTCGCATGCCGACGTGATCGTCGCCCTCACCAACACGGCGAACGGCGAGGCGAACGTCCGGGAGGTCTTCGGTGACGAGGTCGTCGTGGTGCCGTACGTCATGCCCGGGTTCGACCTGGCGCGAACGGTGCGCGAGCTGTGGCCGGATCAGTACCACTCCGACACGACGGGCATGGTCCTGCTCAACCACGGGCTGTTCACGTTCGCCGACACGACCAGGGCGGCGTTCGATCGGCACATGGACCTCATCGTGCGGGCCCAACGGTGGCTTGCCGACCGGCCGGCGCCCGAGGACGCCCCTCCGGCTGAGCCGTTGGAGCCGGCCCCTCGGCGGGTGTCGGCGCTGCGACGTGAGCTGAGCGAGGTCGCGGGAAGGCCGATGATCGTGCGTCAGCACGTCGACTCCGCGGTTGCGGGGTTCGTCGCTCGCCCCGACCTGGGGGAGATCGCCACCCGGGGCCCCCTCACCCCTGACCACGTGATCCGGACCAAGCGCGTCCCGATGGTCGGCACCGACGTCGGCGGGTACGCCGAGGCCTACCGCGGGTACTTCGACAGAAACCGATCGCGCACGACGCAGGAGCTCTCGATGCTCGACCCGGCCCCGCGGGTCGTGCTCGACCCCGAGCTCGGCATGCTGACGGCCGGGGCGACGGTCAAGGACTCCGGGATCGCCGAGGACATCTACCGCCACACCATCGAGGTGCTTCCGGCTGTCGAAGGCCGGCTCGGCGGCTACGTCGCCCTCGGCGAAGGCGACATCTTCGACGTCGAGTACTGGGACCTCGAGCAGGCGAAGCTCCGGCGAGCCGGCCAGCCACCGGCGATGGCCGGCCAGGTCGCGGTCGTGACCGGCGCGGCGTCGGGCATCGGTCGAGCGTGTGCCCGAGCGCTGCTCGACGCCGGAGCGGCCGTGGTCGGGGTCGACCTGGATCCATCGGTGGCCACGACGTTCGACGCCGACGCCTACCTCGGGCTCGAGCGCGACGTCACCGACGGGGCGGCCATCACGACCGCCATCGGCGCGGGGGTCACACAATTCGGGGGCATCGACGTCCTCGTCGTCGGCGCCGGCGTCTTCCCCGCCAGCGAGCTCATCGCCGACCTGGACGACGAGCAGTGGCGCAGGGCGATGTCGGTCAACGTCGACTCGGTCTCGGCCCTGCTACGCGAGGCCCACCCCTACCTGTGCGACTCGCCGGCAACGGGCCGGGTCGTGATCATCGGGTCGAAGAACGCGCCGGCGCCGGGACCCGGCGCCGCGGCCTACTCGGCCTCGAAGGCAGCCCTCACCCAGCTGGCCAGGGTGTGTGCGCTCGAGTGGGCGCCCGACGGCATCCGGGTGAACGTCGTGCACCCCGATGCCGTGTTCGACACCGGGCTCTGGACGCCGGAGCTCATCGCAGAACGCGCCTCGAAGTACGACATGACGCCGGACGAGTACAAGACCCGCAACCTCCTCCGCACGGAGGTGCGGGCGGCGACGGTTGCGGCCGCCACCGTGGCGCTGTGCGGCCCGGCCTTCGCCGCGACCACCGGTGCGCAGATCCCCATCGACGGTGGAAGCGACCGCGTGATCTAGTGATCCAGTCGATGGGCCCCGCCAGCCCGGCCGCCGTGACACACGATCCGTCGCCGGACGCCAAGCTCGCCTCGGGGGGTTCGTCGGTGACCGGGATGCTCGCCGCCGGTGTTCGGATGGGTCTCGGGACCCATGCCTGTCCGGTCGACACTGGCCGCGACCCGCTGGAAGTCACCGTCGAGACCGGCAGGGCGAGCCGAGGTGGTGGCCGTGCCGAGTGCCGTCGGGTGACCGACGACCGTCGGAAGGTCGAGTGACCCGGAGCTCAGGATCCCCGCTTCCGCCCCCGAGCCGCTCACGACCGCCTACGGTCGTCGGATGGATGCTGACGCCAGATACTCGGCCCTGTTTCTCGAGGTGTACGGGACCTTGCCTCGCGCCGGTCCCGGCGGCGATGAGCACACCCTCCGGGCTCTCGAGCTCGTACCAGGATCGTCGCCACGCACGGTGTTGGACCTGGGCTGTGGGCCAGGCGCCCAGACGCTGGCCCTCGCTTCGGCACTGCCCCAGGCCGACATCGTCGCCGTCGACGTGCTGGAGTCGATGGTGGCCGAGGCCGGCCGCCGCATCGCCGACGCCGGTGTGGGGGAGCGGGTCGAGGCGGTGGCCGGTGACATGATCGCCCCGCCGGTGAAGCCGGGTAGCCAGGATCTGATCTGGTGCGAGGGAGCCATCTACAACGTGGGGGTGACCGAGGCCCTGACCGGATGGCGGCCGCTGTTGCGACTCGGTGGGACCGTGGTGTTCAGCGAGGTGGTGTGGCTGGTTGCCGCACCGCCCGGTGAGGCGCTCGCCTGGTGGACCGCGGAGTATCCGCCGATGTCGGACCGTGCCGGCGTCGAGGCAAGGATCGCGGCTGCGTCGTACCGCACGATCGGGTCGTTCGTGCTGCCGGCCTCGGGGTGGTGGGATGAGTACTACGCACCGATGCAGGGCCGCGTGGCCGACCTGCGAGCCCGACTGTCAGATGATCCGGTTGCCCTCGAGGTGGCGGCGCAAGCGGAGGCCGAGATCGACATCTTCCGTCGGTACTCGGAGTGCTACTCCTACGAGTTCTTCGTCGTTCAGCCAACTTGCTGAAGGCCTGCCGTGCGCCACTGCTCAGACGACGACCCGGTCCCCACCCCGAGGGCGAGTGTGGACTGGTACCCGGGTTCTCGGGCACCGCATCGGTGCCGGTCACGAGCGGGTGGCGACGGTGGCTCGAGGAACCGTGCGGAAGCGACGTCCGACGCAGCACCGCTCGGCCTGGCGGACCAGCGCTCCGCGCCCCCCGGGCTGTGCGCGCCGAGGGGGCGACTCGGGGGCTCGGGCCGTCGAGCGGTTCGTGGGGTCGGGCCATGACTCGGCGGGTCCTCGATGTCGTGGTCTGCGGACCTGCAGCGGCCGAACGTATCGCAGATGCCATCGCGGGCCACGGCTCGCGATTGCTGGCCGAGATGACCGAGGCGGCTTCGGTGCAGGCGCGGCACGTCGCCGAGCCGAGCGAACCGGTCGCCGCAGCTCACCACCTGGTGGTCTCGTCGGCGGCGTCGCCCTCTCCTTGGTCCGACGTCTCCGTCGCGTCCGTCGCCGAGGCCGAGCAGCTCACCGAGGACCGACTCGTCCCCTGGGTCATGCGCTGGCAACAGGGCCGGCGAGCCCCACGGGCCCAGATCGCTTCGCTCTCCGAGCCCGACCCCTCGTGGGCCCCGACCGCTCAACGGCTCATCGCCCGGCTCCACCATCACCTGACCGACCTCGATGTCGTGCGCATCGATCACATCGGGTCGACCTCCGTCGATGGCCTGGCAGCGAAGGACCTGATCGACATCCAGGTGACGGTCAGACGCGACGACGATGCGCCGCTGGTCGCCGAGGCCGCGACAGGAGCCGGGTTCGTTCACGTCGCCGGCCAGTGGCAGGGCAGGGACCGCAACGGCGATCTCCACCCCGAGCAGGTCTGCGTCGACGCCGACCCCGGACGCCCCGTGAACGTCAACATCCGATCTGTCGACCGGCCAGTCGCACGCGACGCCCTCCTGTTCCGAGACTGGCTCCGCGCCACCCCACACGCCAGAGACCACTACCTGGCGAAGAAGTCCGAACTCGCCGGACGCCAGATCGACGACTACGGCGACAGCAAAGAACCCTTCATCTCCGCCGCACTCCACGAGGCCGAGACGTGGGCCGCCGCCACAGGCTGGGAACTCTGAGCCAGGTCGAGGTGGCCTCGCAGCTGGTCGTGCGGGCACCTTGACCGGCGGCGCATCCGGCATCGCCGCCCGGCACGGGTTGGCGAGCTGCGGCTCCCCACATCGCGGAAACCGGGGACGTGGCGCCGAGGCTTCGATGTAGCGTCGTGCGATGGTCCGGCCCATTGAGCAGTTCCGAAGCGGCAGCGGCTACCTCGAAGCGGTGACGACACTGCTGAACCGTGTTCGAGCGGCTGACCCAACGGCTGGCCTGTACGAGACAGCCGAGGTGCAGTGGTGGTGGGCACAGAACCCGCGCATCACCGACGAGCTCGACCAGCTGTTCTGGTTCGATGACGAAGGGCGACCGGAAGCGGCGGTGATCGCCACCGATTTCGGGGACGCAACACAGCTGGACCCGTTCTTGCTTCCCGACGCCACACCGGAGTGGACGGCCCACGTGATGCAACGAGGGCTGGAACACGCCAACCAGTCCGGCATCGAGACCGTGTGCCTCGAGGTCGATCAGACCGACGACGCCTTGCGGTCCGCACTGCTCGAGCGTGGTCTCGTCGTCGAGGAGGAGGGTTTCGTCGAGTGCTGGCTGCAGGCCGAGGCTCGACCTGCGATCAGCGCGCTCCAGGCGGGCTATCGGCTGGCCGACCGGGACGCTGCCGGCGACCTCCGGCATCACATGGCCAACCAGGCCCGGGGCCACATGGACCCCGAGCCCCGCCTTCGACAGACGTCGCTGTACCGCCCCGACCTCGACCTGGTGATCTACGACCATGCCGATCGAGTCGCCGCCTACGGTCTGTTCTGGCACAACCCGACGACCGCAGTCGGGGTGGTCGAACCGATGCGAACCGAAGACGACCACCAGCAACGGGGACTCGCCCGTCACCTCCTGACCGCTGGTATCGATCGACTCGTCCAGGCCGGAGCCACCCGCATCAAGATCTGCTTCGAACCTTCCAACGAGGCAGCCAGAGGGCTCTACCTCAGCGTCGGTTTCGAACCGGCCCGGCAGAACGATCTCTTCGCCGGACCGACCGGCTCGTGACCCGGACCGCCACGCCGACCTGAACGCTCCCGTCACCACCTTCCCGCTGATCGAGAAGTGGAACGAGTGCTCGGCGGAACCATGGTGTCAGCCGCGGAACCCGAGTCGGACCTTCCACAGGTCGAGCCGGCACCGCTGCCGGAGCGTGGCCGTGGCACCGAGGCGCGAATCATCTCGGGCGCAGCGGTTGCGCCGTTGTCTTCGACGACGGGGCCGGGCACGCCCGCCGGGGCCTCACCCGATCTCGGCAGCCACGATGTTGCCATCGCCGTCCGGGATGAGCACGACTCGCTCGTGGGTGTAGACGGTCTCGATCCGGTCGCCTGAGATCGCCACGATCCTGAACCCGGACCGTTCGGCCCAGGCCCTCGCGTCGGCCTCGGACACCGGAGTGTCGAACTCGATGCGGCGGTCCTGAAGGGGACGAAACTCAACGAAGTCATCCGGGTCGATCTCGGGCAACCTGGCCACACCCCCGGTCATGGGCGCGGAGTCCGATGGGACTGGCCCGGCGACGCCACCGGTCGAGTTCGATGTGCACCCGGCGACGGTGAGAGCTGCGGCGGTGATGGCGAAGGCGGCGAGGAGCTGCACGCCAAGAATCATGGCCCGAAACAAGAACAGGCTGGGAGCGCCGACCGTGGTCCGGTGGCCGTCGCCGCCGACTCCGCTCGTTGGAGTCGCTGCTGCGATGCCTCTGTCAAGTCCCGGTACCCGTGTGACCGGTGAGCTCCGGTAGGTGTGTTACACCCTGGCCGTGGGTTAGGCGGCGTTGGTCCGGTTGGGTCGGCCGCCGGGGTTGGCCAGGGCTCCGTGTTCGCGGGTGCGGTCGTGGCGGGAGCGGTGGGTTTTGATCAGTTCCTTCCCGATGTTGATCTCGATGGTGTCACCGACCACGGCGACTTGGGCCTGGCGGCGCTTGAACCGATTCCCGACCCGGTAGGAGACCCCGGCGAACGAGACGTTCCCGGAGCTGTCGACCTTGCGGGTGACTGACGCAGC
This sequence comes from Acidimicrobiales bacterium, assembly GCA_028285495.1. Lineage (GTDB taxonomy): Bacteria > Actinomycetota > Acidimicrobiia > Acidimicrobiales > SZUA-35 > JAHELU01. Next base: position 13,720 of record JANQPB010000044.1, on the reverse strand, counting down.
CGAGGCTGACGGTCGACGCCGTTCCGGTTCCAGGGTCGGGGTTGGTGGGGCGACCTGACGGCGCAGGCCCTTTGCCTCAGCAGCGGGCTTGTGTCGTCGGGTGTGGGTCTCGATCAGACGCCGCCGGTGGTAGATCCTCAGCACGCCACGGTCGACGGTGACCTCGACGGTCTGGCCGGCCAGCCAGGCTCCGACCCGGTAGCGGGTCGAGGCGAGACTGACCAGACCACGGGAATCGTTGGGGGCACCTCATCGCCGGCAACTGGGAGACGACGAGCATCGAGAGCATCTCAACGGCCGACCCCGATGGGTTGTCACAGCTGATACGCGATGCCCGCTGGAGTAATGAGGGATTGCTGTCATTGATCGAGGGTCCCATTTGGCTCGACGAACACAGGCGAGACCGGGTTTCCTTACCGGTCATCTCCTTTCGAGCTAGGTCTTGACACAAGTCGCATGCGAGGGGCTCACGTCCGATTGCCTCAAGCACTCTGCGGACAGCACGGTGCTATCGGGGTCGATTGCCAGCTCACCGTCTTGTCTTCTGCCCGACGGACCAGCAACTAGAGCCAGCCGTTGACCGCGGCCACCGCAATCGCTTCGTGGCGGCTAGCGACTCCGAGCAGCGACTGAATACGCGTGAGCTTCCGTTGGATCGAGCGCGTTGAGTAGCCAAGAGTCTCGGCGACGTCAACGATTGCCTTGCCTGCAGCTAGTAACGACCGATCAGAACGTCGAATTCAAGTTCACCCAGAGATACGGAGGATAGGAGTGCGCGTACGGTGCACGGCCAGTACCGGCGACCGCTTGCCGGCGAGCTGTATCGACCCGGCACTAGGCTTGGCCCGCTCTACAGCGTTCCCCCTGACAGTCGGCCAGCTGTATACGGTGTTCGCTGTCACGACCTTCAAGTGCCTGACCTGGTACTACGTGCTTGATGATAACCACCTGCCGTATCCAGTATGGAAGATCGCTGAACTCTTCGAAGTCGATGACCCGGCGATCCCGGATTCGTGGGTAGTCGGATATCTGCGGCCGAACGCTAGTGAGGTCGGCTTCCCAGTGCTCTCTTTCCCAGAGTGGGCGCTTGATCACGGTTACTACGAGCGCCTAGTCGACGGCGAGGCTCACGCCAGGCTTCAGTTCGAGAAACGTCGCGCAGAAGCTGAGTTCTAGCCGTTTCTGCGTTGACCCAAGAGGGGAGATCTCCCGACCTCGTGGACCCGCGGACCACCTCGACAGGGTCTGTCAGCCCTGACGCTGCTCTGGCGCCCTCTAGCTAGGACCAGCTCGACGAGGTGTCGTGGACTAGATCTGGCCGTCGTGTGGGACTCACTTCGGGTACGACCGCCCAGCTGGCGGAGATGCGGCACGGCGGGCAATGACGCAACGGACGCGCCGAGCCGCCTGCGTGACGGAGGGCTGCCGATGGTTCTCGGGCTCCGCGCCAACCGCCAGAAGCCGCTGACGCAACGACTCAGCCTCAGGTGTTCAAGACCAACCCCGGGTGGCAGGGGAGATCGGCCCAGGGAGGGTTCGGAGGGTCCACGGCTCCGCAGCTCACCCCTGCGGGCGTTTGGGCTATAGCTGGCACCACGTTCCCTGATCCTCCCTGCCTGCTCACCATGTGCTCACGACGCCAAGGGACCGGACGGATCTGGCGGGACCGTGGGGGGCAGGGCGGCATACCTCGCCCGCCTGCTTCAGCGGCTCGGTGAGCGGTTGAACGCGGTGCCCCCGGTGGGATTCGAACCCACGACCAATGGATTAAAAGTCTGAGCGGGTATCCCCGCGTTTCCCCTGGTCACGGCTCCATTCGAGCCGACGACCACGCCTCTCGCTCACGGCCCGCTCGCGGGAACGGATCTGTCACGTGGTTTGGCCCGTGCGCTCGTACCCTCAGACAGGTGCGACACGACCAGCTGGACCACGCCCTGGAGCTCGCTGACGAGCTTCTTGCAGACATCGAGCTAGAGCGACTGCCGCTCGGCTCGCTGGTGCTCAAGGCTTCCCGATTGGCTCGGCTGGTGGCAGACGACGAGGCACGAGCATGGCTTGACTTGGAGCTCGGCGGCTACTCCAACACGCCGGCGAGTTTGAGTCATCTCATCGATGAGACTGGTCGAAGAACCAAAGAAACCCGCTTCTGGCCGTACCCGGCTGCTCAGATTGAGGCCGTCATCTCCTCCAATGAGGCTCAGCTGTCCGTCCTCCAACTACCCAATCTGAGTGGAAATCACGTCACCATTGCAACTCGTGAGGCGATAAGTGCACAATCTGCGGTAAGGGACAATATTGCGAAGTTTGCCGGGATCAAGGCAAAGATCCTCAGGAAGGCACACGGGTTCGCGTCTCGGCACTACTACGAGCTGCGGTTCAGTGGCTACCAGGCCGAATTGTTCGAAGACGCTCGCCGGCGCATCGATGAGCTTCTGACTCCTCTTTCGTCGGCCGCGCTAGAGAAAGTCGACTCGATCTACCGCAGGCTGTCGGAGGGGGATGGCGAGGCCATCAGCCAGGCCCTTAGTACATGTCGCCGGCTCATCGATTCGGTAGCAGATGAGATCTTCCCGCCAACCGACCAGACGCGAGAAGTCGATGGGAAGCAGGTCAAGCTGACCAAGCTGCATACTCAAAACAGAATCAACGCCTTCGTGGACGACAGGATCGATAGTCGTAGTCGAAGAAGGAAGATCAAGCGATCACTGTCAGATTTGTATGATCGTGTCAGTACAGGCGTACATGGAGACGTTACACCGGGCGAAGCTCGGTACCTTTTCTTGAACACGTATGTACTGCTCGGCGAGGTGCTGTCATTGAATGACGGTGATCGATCTTCGAACGAATCGTCGACGCACTGAACGACTGAGTCCAGGCCGGATCTCGTAGTTTGGCCGGACTCGGCCCGTCGCGTCAGCTTCCAGACCTGGCGCGATACTCATCGATCAGCTGATTGGCGACGAGTTCATCGCCTTGGAGCGCGCCGACGTAGGTCGACACGAGCGTGTCCACGCTGTGGCCGAGGCGTCGTGCGGTCGCACCGAGTGGTACGCGAGCGTGTAGCCAGGTGGTGGCGGCGAAGTGCCGACAGTCGTACGGTCGGAGTCGCGGGTGGTCGACCTTGGCAAGCGCGAGGCGCCAGGCCCGACCCCAGTTCGAGGGTGACGGCCGGCCGCCGTTTCGTGAGCGGAACAGCAGGGCGTCGTCGTCGAAGTCGTGCAGGTCGATCCACCATCGGAGCAGGGCGACGAGATCGGCCGGGATCGGTACCGTGCGGTGACCGGTCTTCGGGTCGCCGGGCTCGTCGAGGTCGATGTCGGCCTCGGTCACCTCGATGTTCCCCCAGCCCGACTCAGGTAGCGCGAGCGCTCTCGGTCGTAGCATGACGACTTCCGAGGGCCTCAGGCCGGCGTGCGCCATCAACGAGGTCATGACGTGGTACATCCGGCTTGATGGCTGGTGGTTGATCAGAGCGTCCAGCGCTCGTTGCATCGTTGCCGGGTCGGGCAGCTGCTTGATGTCGACGGCGTTGCTCCGGGCCTTCCGCTGCACCTTCCGATTCTTCGCCCCTCTCATTGGTGGTGGCCAAGGGTTGCGGTCGAGAAGTTCGAGGTCGACAGCTCGACGGATGCAGGCCCTCGCCGCCTTGCGGTAGCGGTTGGCGGTTGTAGCGGCGAGGGGCTTGCCTGTCACACCGAGGCCGAGTTGCTGTTTGACCTCGGCGAGAATCGAGCGATCGAGCTGGTCCAGCCTGTAGCACCAACGATCGAGCCAGCGCTCCAGCCGGTCATTGCGAGGTGCGTCAGGCCGTAGTGCGTCCTTGAGATAGAGGCGGAGGTCGGCCGGCGGTTTGGGCGCAGCGGGCTGGACCAGGAGGGGGACGAATCGGCTCATTTCCTCGACGGTTCCATTGCGATGCCTGGGCGACCACTCACCCCACTCCTCGGCCAGCCAGCGACGAACCCAGCCATGGACGGTCACATCGCCGGTCGAGTGCCATGACGATGGCTCGCCGGTTGCGAGGTCGAAGCGCTCGCCGTTCCGCTGAGCGATCAGCAGCTCGGATCGTCGATGGTCCGCCTCGTCCCGTGTGCGGAACGTTCGCTGGAAGCTCCTTGTGGCGACCCGCCAGCGGACAGCCCACGGGCGGTGGCCATAGCCGGACGACCCGCGACGGTCCTGGACGTTCCAGATCCGGACGTCCTGGTTCGGTCTCGCCATCAGGCCGCGCCGCCCAGGAGATCGTCGATCGCTGAGCATGGGACGAGGACCCGGCCACCGATCCGCACGCTCGGGATCTCCCCGGTTCGGCAGCTCTCGTAGGCGGTGTTGCGCCCGATGCCAAGTATCTCGGCGACCTCGGTCACGGTGTAGGTGCGCCGCTTCAGCGGGCTGTCGGCGTCGTTGCTGCTCATCGGCGCTGGTTCCTTCCGGGTGGGTCGCTGGGTGCGACCAATCGGTATCGAGGGCGGACAGATTTGGGTCGTATTGGTTCCCTGCCTTCCCTGCTTCCCTGCCTTTCCCTGGTCAGAGGGGGTGTCGGACCGGTTTCGCATCCCTGCCTTGGCGGGGGAGTACGGCGTAAGGCAGGGAAGGCGGGTTGGTTGGCGGGGATGAGGCAGGGAAAGAAGCCGGGGCTTCGCGGGCCTCTGACCTGGGGAAAGCAGGGAAGCAGGGAAGGCAGGGATGGATTGCGGGTCATATCTGGTCCTGGGGTGGGTGAAGGGTCCAGCGGACGATGCGGGCTTTGTTCTGGCCGGCGTCGTCGGTGACGGTCCAGCCGGCTTTGCGGAGGACGGGGGCCCAGCGTTTGAGCCGTCCGGTTGCGGCGCGCGGATTGGTTGGCCAGTCCTTGGGAGTGGGCTCGTCGAGGTTGGTGAGCTGGACCAGTAGGTCGCCGGCGGTGCCGCTCCACCCGCTGGTGATGCGCCCGGTGATGGCGGCGACGAGGGGATCGGTGTCGAGCGATTCAACGGCGAGGGAGCCTTGCTTGCCCATGTAGCGGTCGAGGCCCGTGGTGCCGAGGGCGTTGTCGGTGGCGGCGAGGATGCGGGCGAAGTCGGCCATCCGTGGCCGTTCAGCGAGTTCGACGAGTGGGAGCTGGGTGAACACGTCGACGGCCAGGTCGAGGACGGCGCCGAGGACGTGGGGGTGGATGTCCGCCCAGAGCGGCCAGAGTTGGGTCTCGTCGAGGCGATCAGTGTCGGGGATGCGTTCGAGGTTGATAGGGAGCATCCGGTCGGCGAGGTCGCCGTTGAGGCTGCCGATGTCGATGCCGTTGAACACGATGGCTCGACGGAAGCTGAACACGTGGAGGTCGTTGTCGCTGTAGAGCCGGCGTCGCACGTCGCCGTCGCCGGTGACAGCTCGGCAGAGACTGTCGGATAGCCAGGGCGGAATCGTGGACAGGTTGTCGATCGCCACGACCCACGATCCGGCGGCAGCGGTGACCCAGGCGTCGGCGTCTCTCGGCGGCTTCCTCACCGGGACGGGCGAGGCGTCGATGATCGAGACGACGAGCTTGGTGGCGGTGGTCTTGCCAGTACCTTGCTCGCCGAAGAGGGCCAGGGTGGGATGTGGGATCTCGGGGATGAGGGCGGCGATGAGCCAGGCGGCGACGAGCGGCCGATCGTCTTCCTCGACGTTCAGGATCTGCCACAGCAGCTCCAGCCCACCCATGCCGACACCGACGACAGGGTCGGGGAGGGTTGCGGTAAGGGCGGTCCGGCGGAATAGGACCGGAGCCTGGCGCTGGATGGTCCAGCCGTGTTCGGTGAGGTGGATGGCTCGGCCGGTGTGGTCGCCGAGGTCGATCCAGGTGGAGCGGTCGAGTCCGTCGGGGGCGACTCGGAGGTGGAGCTCGGTTTCCCATTCTTGGCCGATGCCTTCGACGGTCAACAGCGCGTCGGTGAGGGCGGTGGAGCTGGCGGCTTTGGCGTGGGTGGCGAAGTATCGGTCGGCGAGCCGGGCCCGGAGTGAGTGTTTCCCGCCTCGGAGCATGAACGTGACCGGTGGCCCGTCGAGGGGGATGCCGAACGTTTCGCCGGTGGTGGAGGTCCCGAACCGGTAGCTGGCTTGGGCCATCTCGACCAGCTCGGTCGCTGCCGACTTGGTACCCGCCGGCTTCGGTCGTGGCGGTTCGTCGCCACTGTCGCTCGCCGGCGACTGGGTGGGTTGGTGGCTGGCGTGCGGGATGGTCATCGGGTCTCCTGGGCGAGGCCGAGGGTGCGGATCTCGGGGCTGGTGAGCCAACGGACGAAGCTGGTCCCATGCGCCCCTTCGTCACGAACAAGGGCGAGTCGCCAGCTGGTTTGGGCTGCGCAGCGGGGGTCCCAGTGGCCGTCTTCCCAGTCCCCGCAACCGCAGTCGTCGGCGGCGTGGTTGTCCGGGTCGTCCTGGTCGAGGGGCTCGGCGGTCCACCAGCTGGTGAACTCGCCGGGCTGCCAGCTGTGGTTGTAGATGACGGCCCACCCATCGCAGGTGCGTTGCCAGCTGACGACGGTCTCACCGTTGTCGAGACGGTTGACCCACATCAGGTCGAGCCGGGCGGCGACGGTCATCGCTTCGGCGAGGTTGGCGAAGAGGTTGGGGCAGCCTCGGAGGCAGTAGGCGGTGTGGGTCATCGCTCCCCCTCGCACTGGTCCAGGTCCTCGTCGCCGGAGTGGACGGGTGGGTCAGCGACGTGGCTGAGCGGGATCAGGGCCCCGTAGAGGCACTCGCTCGCGACGCCGGCGGGCCGGGCGGCGGCGGTCAGCCAGTCGCTGGCGTGGTGCAGGGTGGCGATGGGGTCGCCGTCTCGGTCGTGGCGCAGGCTGGTGGCGGTGTCGATCCGGTGGTGGACGACGCGGTCGAGTTCGCTGATGAGTTGGTGCAGGTTTCGGGCGAGGTCGCCGAGCTGGTTGACGATTGAGTACACGTCGCCGATGACCATGCCCTCGGTGAGTTGATGGTTGGCGGCCCGGATCGCTTCGGCCGCTTCGTTGCTGAGGTCTCGGATGCCGGTCATCAGCTGGCTGCCCCGGTGGTGGTGAGGTCGGCGGGGAGTCGGCGTGGCTCGGCCAGACCCCGCCGTAGGCCGGAGGCGATAGTTGATCGGGCTTGGTGGTGGCTGTAGGCGCCGGCGGCGACATGGGCGCTGGCGGCGTCGAGGAGCTGCTGCTCGGCCTGGTCCTGGTCGACGAGGCCGGTGGCGGCGAGTTGGCCGAGAGCGATCGCTGCGCAGAACAGGGTGTGGTTCCGTTGCCCATCCGCCGCCGCCACGATGCGGTCGAGTTCGCTGGCGACGGCCCGGGTCACGTATCGGCGGGCTCTATCGGTGTCGGCGATCTGATGCAGCTGGCGTTGATCGTTGTGGAGGATCGGCCGACTGCGGTCGGCCCGGGTTGAGGTGGTGAGGAGTTGGCTGAACCAGTGGGGGAGGTCGGCCGGTTCGTGGTCGTCGACGAGCCAGTAGGGGCCGCCGTCTGGTCCGGTCGTGATGGTGGGTGGGGCGACGACGTAGCCGCCGGCGCCTCGGGTGTCGATGCCAGGTCCGAGTCGTCCGGCGGTGTTGCCAAGGGGTCGCCGGATGTTGGGTTGGCGGTAGTAGAGGTGCCGGCCGCCTCGGGGTGTGCCCACAGTCCAGGTAGCGGGGAGTTGCTGGCCGGCCTGTTCCTCGAGGACGGCGAGGGTGTCGGCTCCGGAGGGCTGACCGTTCTTGGCGGGGTCGAGGTCGACGACCAGGAGCCCGGCGGGTCCGCAGGCGATGGCGATTCCGTAGGGCCGGTGTCGCCAGGCCGCCTCGATGCGCCCGGTGTCGAGGGTGGCCCTCGCTTCCCAGCCGGTGTGTCCATCGTGGCAGCGTCGGTCGGATCGGTCGCAGGTGGCTTCGGTGTGGTTCGGGAACGCGGGGCGTTTGGTGCCGGGTCGGAGGGGGAAGATGGGCCAGCCGGCTTCGGCGTAGGCGAGGGCTGAGTTGAGCAGCTGGCTGCGGTCGGCGGTGGTCATCGGGTGACCTCCCGGACCGTGAGGGCTTCGGGGTCGCCGAAGTCGTGGGTGTAGTCCAGGTCGATGGCGACCAGCCGCTGTTGGTGCAGCCAGGTGGCTTCGATCACCGCCGGTTCGGTGATGCGCTCCCACACCCGGGCGCCGGGGAGCCACCGGGCCATTGCGGTTGCGAGGTGGCGATTGACGGCCCGGCAGGCCGAGTTGTCGGCGACGTAGACGGGGTCGGCTGGGCCGTCGGGCGTCTCCCAGCGGTGCGGTTCGCGTTCTGCTGTGGCGAGGGTGCGCCGGTAGGTCTCGGCGTAGAGGGCCCGGAGCTCGTTGGCGAGAGCGGCGAGCGCCGCAGCGAGTGGGTCGGGTTCGGGTGTGGGGGCGTGTTGGGCCACGACCCCAGCGGTGGTGGGGGTTACCATGGAGTTGTCTCCAATCCGTTTCTTCGTTGAGTGGGTTTGTGGGATGTGGAGGGGGCAGCCGGTTGCGACGGCTGTCCCCTCGTTTGTTGTTCAGGTGCCGATGAGGGAGAGTCCGAACACGGCGGCCAGGGCGACGATGGCCACGACGGCGACCAGGGCGAGCATGACGAGCACGATCCACACGCCCGGCTCGGCCAACGGTGACCGCTCGACTTGGCTGTTGTGGCGGGTGGGTGGGTTGTGGTGGTCGAGGTGTTGGGTGGTGGCGATGGCCACGGCTCGGGTGACGAGGGCCTGGAGCTCGGCCTGCTGAGCAGGGGTGAGTTCGGCCAGCTGGCGACCGACGTCGAGCTCGCCGGCACGGGACAAGTCGGCGGCGGCCACTGGTCGTGTGGTGTCGGGTTGGTGGATGGGGTGGTGGTTCATGGCTGGTCCTGGTGGTCGGTGTGGCGGTGTGTGATAGCGGCGTGGTCGCAGCGTTCAACGGCCCACAGGAGGGCGGCGATGACGGTGGGGATGGTGATCCAGTTCGTGATCCCGAAGGTGGCCTCGACCCCGAACAGGACGACAGCGATGCAGGCCAGGGTGTGGATGACGTGGAAGGGGATGACGGTCCACCCGTCGGGGGTTCGGATGTGCCGGTGGTGGCGGTCGATGACGGGCCAGGTGTCGTCGGTGCGGTTCATGGGCGGTGGTCTCCTGGTGTGGGTTGGGCGGGTGGACAGCTGGACAGGACAGCGGCTGTTGTCCAGGTGGCTGTCCACCGAGACGGAGGCAGCTGTCCAGGCCAAGGCAGCCAGGCAGATGAGGACGGGGGCGCTCGGTGTCCGCTCGTCGGAGCCGGGAAAGCGCTGAGCAGGCCCCGGTAGCGGAGAGTTGCGAGAGGCGCGCTCTGGGCGCCAAGACCGGGGGTTCCGGGGCCTGCGGGTGGTGTTGGTTGCGCTACCGCTACCGGGTTCCCTGGCTGTTTGAGCGGGGAGAGTGGTAGCGGGGTGGGTAGCGGGCCCGCTACTCATGGCCGTCTCCGCTACTGCCCGCTACCGGTTCCGCTACCCCACCGGGACCGAGGACAACGGTCCCGTTCGCAGAGGACACCCCGGTGGACAGCCAGTCCGGGTCGGTGTCCGGGTTGTCCAGGTCGATGTCCCGCTGGTGGTCACCGCTATGCGGGTCTCGGTCGGTGTCTCGGGCTTCGATGGCTCGGCGGATGTCGATCAGGCGGACGCCTTTGCGGCCCTTGAGCGGCCCGGCCGTGACCTGGTGTGTGTGGACCCCGGCGGGTCGGAGGCGCTTGCCGAGGGTGGTCTCGTCGCCGGCGTCTCGGAGCCGCTGGTAGTCCCCGTGGTAGCGGCGGGCCAGGAGGTCCAGGAGCTCGACGAACGCGATCACCCGGTTGGGTGCCTCGGGTGGCCAGATGGCTTCGCAGTGGTCGAGCAGGTCGGGGTGGTGGTCGTCTGGTTCGATCTCGCCGGCGGCCATGCCGGTCAGGCGTCCGGTGTCGATGCGGAACTGGCGGCCGGCTTCGGCGATGGCGGTCAGGTCGGCAGGGTTGTCCACATAGGCGAACCGGGTCATCTGGATGTCGGTGCCCTCTCCCCGGATGTAGGCCACACCGGGGTCGTGTTGGGCGGACAACCGATCGGGCCGGTAACCCCTGCCGGCGGCGCCGTCGCCGAGGGCTTGGTTGACGCTGGTGCTGTCGCCCTCGATAGCGAAACAGGCCCGAAGGCCAGCGTTGTCGGAGAAGACCTTGGGGATCGTCTCGTCCTTCACCGACTGCAACATGACGAGAACGACAACGCCCATCGAGCGGCCCTGACGGCCGACCTCGTAGACGAGGTGGCGGGCCTGTTGTTTGATCTTGGCTTCGGCCTTGTTCGACTTGTCGACCACGAACGGGTAGGGCTCGTCGACCACGATCACGATCGGGTGACACCCCAGATCCTTGCGACGAGCCAGCGCCTCGGAGTACCCCGACGCGTAGAGCTCGGGTTCGTCGAGGCGGAGCTGTTTGCGGACCTCACGGCGCCGGCGGATCTCGATGCGGGTCTGTTCCAGGCGTTCGACGAAGGCTTCGACGTCCTCGATGGTCTCCCCTGACCGGTAGCTGTGAGCGACGGGGAGACCGATCTCGTCCCAGCCCTCGCCTTTGAAGTCGTTGATGTGGAGCTCCACGATCGGGTCCAACGCCGCCGCCAACACGATCAGGCGACCCGACACGGTCTTGCCCGAATCGGTAGCGCCGGCGATCAACCCGAACCGGCCGCCACGGCCCGACCGGAACAGGGTGACAGTGGTCTGGCGACCATAGAGGTCGACCCCGACGGGGATGGGGTCGAAGATGTTGAACGGCTTGATCCCACCGGTGCTGGGGAGCAGGGGCCAGGGGATGTCGGTGACGTCTCGAAGGGCCTGGTCGGCGACGAACAACTTGAGGTGGTTCTCGTGCTCGCCTCGGGTCAACAGGATGCGTTCCTCGGCCCGCTTCATCGCCCCCGCAAACGCCTCGCGTTGATCGTCGTCGTTGACCTGGCGAACCGTCACCCCAGCTGGCAGCGACAGCGAGGCGGCGATACCGGCGCCGTCACGGTGTGGGGTGTCGTGGAACTGGACCGCCCGGAACCCCTTCTCCCGGCCCTCGGCGATCGACTTGGACAGCCGGGTGATGCCGCACTCGGACAGCGCATCGGTGATCAGGTTCTCGTCGACCTTGGGCTCCAGCCCGGAGTCCATGTACAGAACCGCTGGGACCTTCGGCGCGTCCTCCGGCAGTCCGATGAACCCACACACCAACCAGCCGACCAGGCCGAGCAGCGTCCACTGCCACCACGGCAACACGACGGCGCCGGCGTAGACGGCGACGCCCAGGGCGAGGGGTGGGAGCACGATGAGGGCGGTGCGGATCTTCATGGCCCGCTGGTGAATCTCCTCTTCGATCAGCTGGCGGGCGTGACCGGTACCGGCCATGTCATCGATCCGAGCCGCACGGCGCTCGTCGCGGGCGAAGTGGAACGCACCCGCCAACACCAGGCCCAAGCCCCGTGGTCCGGCTCGGAGCAGCGACCCAAGCCAGCCCGGAACGGCGAGCAAGAACCCACCCAGCCGGGCCCGGGCCCGCCGGGCGAAGCTGCCTTCGGGCGGTCGGTCGGTGGTCATCAGGGTCATCGGTTCTCCTCCATGAGTTCGATGCAACGATTCGCCTCCGCCGCAGTGGCGTGGCACGACACAACCCGCCGGCCAACCCGAACGCCGAAGCGACCCGGGCCCAGCTCAACGACCTGATACCGACGACCCCTCGCCCCATACACGGGCGGTGAGACAGGGCCGGTCCGCTCGACCGGCGCCGGCCGCACCGGACCGTCCTCGGACGGGTCGAGAGCAGCGAGCACGGCCCGCTTCCATGCGGCCGCCCGGCGGGAGCGGGCATGCCAGCGACGCCGGGTGCGAATACTGGCCCGGAGCTCAGACTCCGAGTGACGCCAGCGGAACATCACAACACCGCCTCACTGTCGCTGGCGTGCTGGTCACGCAGCCGCTTGCGGGCTCGCTGGATCGCCTTGCGATCGCCCTTGTCTCCGGCCCAACCCAGACCCGCCAGGGCCTCGTCGATCGCCGCCTCGATGTTGTTGGCGGCCAGCCAGGTGGCCGCTTGGTCGACCTTGGAGCCGCCGGCGATAGCGGCCAGGGCCGGGCGCCGGGTGGAGCTCCCGACGTGCGCCCGGCCCTGCCCACGATCCACACGCTCCGCCCGCCTCGCCTCACGACGAGCACGGGCCGCATCCGCCTCCAGGTCCTCGACATCGAGACGATCCAGGGCCCGCTTCGACTGCGAATGATCGAGCGTCAACGAGAACGCAGCCAGGTCGATCCCCACCGGGATCAGCCACGACGCCCACCCCGGCACACCCACGAGCTCGGAGAGGGACCGGAGGTGATCAAACGACAGAGCGAACCCGATCACCATTATCGCCAGATACCCGACTACCGGGAAGTCCCGCCACCGACCAACAACCGGCAGATCACGATCACCGACAACCGCAGGCGGACGTCGATTCGCCAACTCCAAACCAGCACCGATCAGCGCCGGGCCAATCGCAGCGATGGTCACCTTCCCGGCTACGAGCGGGCCGGGAACCGGCCAGGTCTCCCACGTCGTCAGAGCGACGTGACCGACATTGCCAGCCAACGACAACCCGAACGCAGCGGCCGCGTAGGCGGCCGTGCGGCGAGTGTTGGCCTCGTGGCCATGGCGAACCGCAACGGCGCTCATGATGCAGCTCCGGCCGTCGCCACGGCGCTGGACCTCCGGGGCGCAGGGTCGAGCTGTGTCCCACTGGGCCGGTCGTCATTGAAGTCGTGAAGGTCGACGACGTCGAGAAGCACCCGCAGGAACGCAGCTACGGCGGCATTGCTGGGCCGGGCCAACAACGTCGCCTCCGCTTCGAGCAGCGCGAGCTCGGCGACCAAAAGGTCGGCCTCGGCCTCGATGGCCCACAGCTCGGTCTCGGTCGGCTCGGGCACCTCGTCGAGCCGACTCACGCCACCGACTCCAGCTTGCTGGCGGCGGCTGACCGCCGGCGGCCGCGCTCTCGCCGGCGGTCCCGCTCGGTCGTGCCGCCCCAGATACCGAAGCGCTGCCCGGACGCGAGCGCGTAGTCCGCACACTCGACCCGGACCGGGCAGCTGGCGCAGATCTCCTTGGCCTCGCTGATCGACTCGCCCTGACTGGGGAAGAACAGCTGTGTGTCGAGGCCGGCGCAGGCGGCCCGGTTGCGCCAGTGAACGTGGTCAGCCACAGAGCTCATGTGGCGATCCTCGCGTAAATGTATTTTGCGGTCAATATCCACCGCAGTCGCCCTTGTGTTCGCCGGTCACGTAAGTTGGTCTTGCGATGACCGACTTTCGAGATCGACTCGACGAGGGTGCGAAGCACCGCGAGGAGGCGCGTCGCCGGGCGGCTGCGGACCTGGCGAAGCTCAGTCCACCGGCGCATCCGCTGGCGGCTGTCGCCTACTGGGACTGCCTGCGGGAGGAGTTCGGTGATCCAGTGCAGGAGGCTGTGGCCGTCGCTCGCGAGGCGGGGCATCCCTGGGCCGAGATCGCCGGGGCGCTCAACACTTCCACCGAGTCGGCCCGGAACCGCCACAAGTACTACCTCGATCGGCGTGGCTAGCCGGAGGTGATGCGGAGTGGCGGTTGGTGTGAGCACACCTGGTTGGTCCGGTGTGGAGTTCCCCCGCTACGTGAGACAGGGGTGGTTGTCAGTTCATGCTGCTGAGGCAGCGTAGGTCTCGGCGGGGGTGCGGTGCTCGAGGCGGGCTTGG